>NZ_JBDSZG010000019.1:0-40698 GCF_039925265.1 Mucilaginibacter sp. | reverse complement strand
TCGGGCAGGAGGCTCATGGCGCGGCGGTTGAGTTCGCGATAGCCCTTGAGGCCCTCGGCCATGCGAGCGCGGCTCTTGACTAGCGCGGGCGGGTCGAGCACGACCGCGTCGTAGCGCTCGCGCGCGCCGGCCATGCGCGGCAGCGCGTCGAACACGTCCTCGACGTGGAACTGCGCGCGTTCGCTCATGCCGTTGAGCTCGGCGTTTTCGCGCGCGATCGCGAGCGCGGGCTCGGAGCCGTCGACGAACAGCACGCTCTCGGCGCCGTGGCGCAGCGCCTCGATGCCCCACGCGCCGGAATAGGCAAACAGGTCGAGCACGCGCGCGCCCGCGACTCGGCCCGCCAGCAGGCGGCGGTTGATGCGCTGGTCGAGGAAGAAGCCGGTCTTCTGGCCACCCATGGGATCGACGTGATAGGACAGGCCCTCGACGTCGACCGTGACCGGCGGCTCGTATGCGCCGTGCCAGACCAGCGTCTCGAGCGGCAGGCCCGCGAGCTTTCGCAGCGCGACGTCGTTGCGCAGAACGATGGCGCGCGGCGCGAGCTGCTCGATCAGCGCCGCCTTGACGAGGTCCCTGCGCTGCTCCATGCCGAGCGTCGTGATCTGGACCGACAACACGTCGTTGAAGCGGTCGACCGTCAGGCCGGGCAGGAAGTCACCCTCGCTCGAGATCAGGCGGTAGGAGCTCGCGCCGGGAAAGAGCTCATCCCGGTAGGCCGCCGCGCGAGCGATCCGCTTGTGGAAGAACGCGGCGTCGATCTCGTCGCGGCTCCGGGTCAGGAGGCGCACCGCGATCAGCGAGTGGCGATTGACATAGCCGCGGCCCAGATAGGCGCCGCGCGAATCCACCACGTCGACGATCGCGCCGTCGGGCGGCTCGCCCTCGACGGCGTCGATCTCGTTCGAGAAGATCCACGGATGCCCCGCGCGCACGCGGCGATCCTGGTTCTTCTTGAGCCTCAATACCGGGTGGGTCGTGGTGAGGGTCGACACGGCCGTGCCTAGAGCGGCCGGTTCGGGTCGGGCGGCTTGAGCTTGCCCTGGGAGACCAGCGACCAGCCCCAGATGCGATAGAGCAGGCGCGACGCCAGGAAGTCGCTCCTTATCTGCCCGCCAAGCGGCATCAGCTCCATGATGTCGAAGCCGACGATGCGCTTCTTCTGCGCGACCTGGGCCACGATGTCGGTCAGCTCGTACCAGTCGAGTCCGCCGGGCTCGGGCGTGCCCACGCCGGGAACTGTCGCCGGGTCGAAGCAGTCGAGGTCGACGGTGATGTACACGTCCTCCGAGAGGGCGTCGACGATGGGCGCGTAGTTGCCCTTCATGGCGCGCGTGCGCCGCGCGCTGACCACCGGCCACTTCTTCTCGGCGATGAGCTCGGCCTCCTCCTCGGAGATCGAGCGGATGCCGACCTGGACGGCCGGCACCATCTCGCGCACGCGCCGCATGACGCAGGCGTGGCTGTAGGGCGTGCCGTGGAACTCGTTCCTCAGGTCGCCGTGGGCGTCGAACTGGAGCACTGAGAGCTTGGGGTACTTTTTGGCGTAGGCGCGCACCGGGCCCGACGTGATCGAGTGCTCGCCGCCGAGCGTGATCATCATCTTGTCCTGGTCGAGGCCCCAGGTCACCGCGTCGGCGACCCGGTCGACCATCGCCTTGGGATCCGCCACCACCTCGAGATCCGGGAGCGTGTGGATGCCGGCTTCGTAGAACGCGCCCAGTTCCTCGTCGTACAGCTCCATCGACTGCGACGCCGTGATGATCGCGCGCGGCCCGAGTCGGGCGCCGCTCATGTACGACATGGTGCCGTCGTAGGGCACCGGCAGGATCACCGCGTGCGCCCGCTCGAGGTTGGTCAGGCTCTCATCGAGTCCGCCATACGCGAAGTCGACCGTGTGCGGTGGGCGGTTGGTCGAAAGCTTCTGGGTCATCGGTTCTCCTCCTTCCTGCTCGGCTCCAGAACGACAACGGCGCGGGGAGCACTCTCCCCGCGCCGATGTTCGGCTGGCGGACGCTCGCGCGTTTCGCCCGAGTGGAGACTACTCTTCGTCGGTTTCCACTTCCGCGTCATCGTCGTCGAAGTCGACATCGTCGTCGTCGTCATCTTCGTCGTCGTCCTCTTCGTCGAGGTCGAGATCGTCGTCTTCTTCTTCCTCATCGAGGTCGTCGATGAACTCTTCGTCCTCCCCGTTGAACTTCAAAGTCGTGGGGAGAGCGCTTTGGTCTTGGGCGATGCCGAGGAATTCCATGTCGCACCCTTGCCTGTGGTGGGCCCGACCCGCGTCGGGCGCCTTCTTGACGGTACCACCGTGAGGAAAATCGCGAAACCGGCCGGCAGTATATCGAGCCGACCCGATGGGTCAACTTTTTTAACCTCACGGCCTGGATCGAGCGAAAACTGCCCGAAAATGCAATCGCCGCGAGGCGAATTGTGGCACAGCGCCGCGCGGCGAGAAGAGAAAAATGGCGGGGTTGACGGGACTCGAACCCGCGACCTCCTGCGTGACAGGCAGGCATTCTAACCAGCTGAACTACCACTCCGTTTGGGACTGCAAATATACGCCTCTTTTTGTTTTACACAAGTCCTTTTTAAAAAATTATCTGATAACAAGTTTTATCGCCTAATTCACAGCGAAATACATTCAAATTCAAAAAATAATTTAAATTCGTGTAGTTATCCCAATTTTTACCTGTCCGCTAATATTAAAGTTAAATAACATGCTCTTATTAGGCATTGATATTGGTACCTCGTCTGTAAAAGCAAGTGTTGTTGACTCTGTAACACAGTCGGTTATCGCATCCGCGCAGTATCCCGAACACGAATCGCCCATCATTGCGTTAAAAACGGGCTGGGCAGAACAATCGCCGGATATGTGGTGGCAGCAAACCGGGCAGGCTATTTCGCTTTGCCATAAAAAAGGTGGCTACAATCCAAAAGATATTGCCGCTATAGGGATAGCTTACCAAATGCATGGGCTTGTTTTGGTGGATAAAGACCATCATGTACTGCGTAACAGCATTATTTGGTGCGACAGCCGCGCGGTAGAAATTGGCGATAAAGCCTTTGAAGATATCGGGCACGAAACCTGTTTATCGCATATGCTCAATTCTCCCGGCAACTTTACGGCATCAAAACTGGCCTGGGTAAAACAAAACGAACCGGAGATCTACGACCAGGTAGATAAAATAATGCTGCCCGGCGACTACATAGCCATGAAACTTACCGGCGAGATCACCACATCGGCGTCGGCTATGTCCGAAGGGATCTTCTTCGATTTCCAGTTCAATGGGCTCTCAAAAGACATTATAGAGTATTTTGGGTTCAACGATGGGTTGTTCCCCGTTGTTAAACCCGTGTTTTCGTCACACGGCCGCGTAACTACAGATGTTGCCGCCGCGCTGCAGCTGAATACCGGCATCCCCGTAACCTATAAAGCGGGCGATCAACCGAATAACGCCCTATCCCTGAACGTACTTAAACCCGGCGAGGTAGCTGCTACGGCAGGCACATCTGGTGTTATCTACGGCGTGAGCGACCAATTGGCCTATGACCCGCAATCGCGCGTGAATACTTTTGCCCATGTGAATTACACCAACGAACGTAAACGCCTTGGTGTTTTGCTTTGTATAAACGGTACCGGCAGCCTGTATCGCTGGGTAAAAAATACCTTTGCAGCTCCCCTGAGCTACAGCGAGGTAAATACACTGGCCGCCGCAGCTCCTCTGGGCAGCGACGGACTCAGAATTTTACCTTTTGGTAACGGGGCCGAGCGGATGCTGAACAATAAACAGGTTGGCGCCCATATTCACCATATCGATCTGAACCTGCATACGCCGGCGCATGTGTACCGCGCAGCACAGGAAGGCATCGCTTGTGCTTTCCGCTATGGGTTGGATATTATGAGGGAGAACGGCATGGACCCTACCGTGATCCGCGCGGGCCGCTCAAACATGTTCCTGAGCGATGTTTTTACGGAAGCTTTTGTAAACGCTACCGGGGTGCCTGTAGAACTGTATAACAACGATGGCAGCATTGGGGCGGCAATAGGTGCCGGCATTGGTGCGGAGATCTTCGCATCAGCAGCCGAAGCGTTCAGCAATATCAAAGCGGTAGCTTATGTTGAACCGAAACCAGCCGATACAGCAGCTTTTGAAGAAGTGTATCAAAGCTGGAAGGAAGTGCTGGACGAACACCTGGCGCAAATTGAAGCAAAGCCTGTCCATTCTTAATTATTAGCAAAATATTAAAGCATAGCGGCAAGTTTAATAGGAATTGGTAACAACACCATCTCAAAGTTTGATTAACCGATTTTATAGCGTATTATTAGCCCGCCAATTAATAAAACACTATAATTTAAACTGAGCAGATAAATGAAGACCCTTTCCACTGGCGATTACATCGTTTTTTTCATCTACTTTGTAATCGTATCGAGCTATGGTTACTGGATATACCGCCGCAAGCACAACGCGGACGCCACCTCAAAAGATTATTTTTTAGCTGAAGGGTCGCTTACCTGGTGGGCTATCGGCGCTTCGCTAATCGCATCAAATATCTCTGCCGAGCAATTCATCGGCACCAGCGGCTCGGCTTTTAAAATGGGATTGGCTATCTCTACTTACGAGTGGATGGCAGCAGCAACCCTTGTTATCGTAGCGGTATTCTTTATTCCCATTTATCTTAAAAATAAGATCTTCACCATGCCGCAGTTCCTGCATCAGCGGTATAACGGCACGGTAGCCATGGTAATGGCCATTTTCTGGCTGTTACTTTACATCATTGTTAACCTAATGTCTATCCTTTACCTTGGCGCATTAGCTATATCGGGGATATCAGGACTCGATGTTACCCTGTGTATCTCATTGCTTGCCGTATTTGCGGTTATCATCACCTTGGGCGGCATGAAGGTTATCGGCTATACAGACGTTATCCAGGTGTTTGTTTTGATATTGGGTGGCTTAGTTGCTACCTATTTGGCGCTTAATAAGATCAGCGAAGTATCGGGTACTACCGGCATGTGGAACGGCCTTAACATTATGCGCAGCGAAGCAAGCGACCACTTCCATATGATATTTAAGAAAGATAACGCTAACTATATGGATCTGCCAGGCTTATCGGTACTCATAGGCGGTATGTGGATAGTGAATCTTAACTACTGGGGCTGTAACCAATACATCACCCAACGCGCTTTGGGTGCAAACCTGAAAACAGCACGCGCTGGTATCCTGTTCGCGGCTTTCTTGAAATTATTAATGCCGATAATAGTAGTATTACCGGGTATCGCAGCTTACCTGCTTTATCAAAAAGGCATGTTCCATCAGGAGATGATGAGTTCATCGGGCGTTACCGATGTAAATAAAGCCTATCCATCGCTTTTAAACTTATTGCCAACCGGATTGAAAGGCTTATCATTTGCAGCACTTACAGCGGCTATTGTAGCTTCTTTAGCGGGCAAAGCAAACAGTATAGCTACCATTTTCACATTGGATATTTACAAAAAAGCTATCAACCCGGAAGCAACCGATAAAAAGCTGGTAGTGTTAGGTAAATGGTCGGTAGTGGTAGCCATGGCATTAGGCGTGATCATGTCGCTGGTTATTGGTGAGCGCCTGATGGGCGAAGGCAAGCAGGGCTTCCAGTACATCCAGGAGTATACAGGCTTTGTATCGCCTGGTATATTTGCCATGTTTATTTTAGGCTTCTTCTGGAAAAAGGCGACCTCGAACGCGGCTTTATTTGCAACTATCGGCGGTTTTGCGTTCTCGGTATTCTTTAAGTTATTGCCTCGTTTTGCTAATTTGGAGTTTCTGTCACCTTTTGGCTTCTCAAAATTAGCTTTACAAGATGACAAAGTAACTTACTTGTATGAAATTCCTTTTATTGACAGAATGGGTTTTGTATTCCTTTTATGTGTTGCTGGCATGTATGTTATCTCAAAAATTGACGCGGCTAAAGGCGTAAAAGCAAACGGCCTCGAGATAGATTCATCTATGTTTAAAACGAATCGCGCATTTACTGCCGGTGCTTTAATTATAGGCGGCATAATTGTTGCGCTCTACTCGTTCTTCTGGTAACAGAAACTCGTTTTAAAATATGCAAAGGCGGCTTGTTTACAGGCCGCCTTTTTTATGTTTTAACATATTATTTACCTGCACTAAAACACAATTAATGGCATCTATGTTTAACTGCTACAACCCATTTAAACATGCCAAACGCTTACGAAAACATCCCGCAGCAGGTAGAGGGCGAAAAAACCGACACCATACATATAGTGGATTGCCCAACGCTGGAGCAAGCGCACCATTTATTCCTGCTGGCTAAGGATAGGCTGAAGGATATTTCCATGTGGCACCAGTTCAGCGGCTTTGGCTCGGCCAGGTTTGCTATTACAGATGCACAGGGTAAGGAGCTTTACAAAATGGCCGAAAAGGGAGATCTTTTCTATATTAACCTCCCTGCCCCCGGGCCTTTAGCCGGCGATGGCAAAGAGTGGGTGCGTATTGAGGCTATGGATCTGTTGGAGGATGCAAACGCGGAAAGTGAATACCTCACCATGACAGTTAGGCCCATTGCCAATCCAAGACATCATAACGATGCATCTATAGCACATTTTTACGACCATAGATCTACCAGTACATTTATTGTTGAGCGGTATAAAAACAACGTAAGCGTTGCCGTGCATGGCCGTAACGAAACGCCAAACACCAGCACCAATCTTTATGATACCGTGCGCAATACCATTATTGCACTTGCCGCGCGCGAAGGCTTATCTTTCCCGCAATGGAAATCGCTGGCAAAAGGGATATTGGAATATAAATAAACCCATTTAACAACAAAAAGGGCATTACGTTTCCGTAATGCCCTTCTGTATAAATTACCTGTTAAAACTATCAGTGCCCGTGGCTACGGTTATCGTGGTTAGACTTCCTGATATCCTTGCGGACCTCTTTTTTGTCGTTACGGATCTCTTTACGATCGTTCCGCAGTTCTTTACGGTCATCGCGTACCTCGCGGCGGTCGGCTACCCAATGGTTACGATATTTGTTATCGCGGCTGTCGCGGATCATCGGCTGGCTGGTACGGCCCCTGTAGCCCGAGTATTTAGCGCGGTATACATTGTTACGCACCCACGGGGTACGTTCGTTCACTACTACTTTGTAGCCATTGTACACGTTGTAATTGTTGTACCTGGCGGGTAACGAAGCCCTGTGTACCCAGTTATTGTTCTCATAATATACATACTGATGGGCGGGGATATCGTAGTAGCTGTCGATATCGGGCATGTAGTAATAATCTGCATGATCGTAACCCACCGGCCCCCACTCTGGCTGGCTGCCAATGTTTATATTAAAACTTATTTGTGCCTTAGCAACCTGGAATGAAAGGGCGCTAAGGAATATTGCGGTTGTTAAAATTATCTTTTTCATGTTTGTATGTTTTGCAGGTATGACATGCAAACAGAGACCTTGGTTTAACCGGAAACGGGTATTGGAGGCTTTATAACGGGGTTGTTACAAGGGCCGAAAAGGGACAGTAAGAATCAGGAAACAAGATAAAAAACTATTTTATAGCGAATTAATAGGTATGCAACGGAAGAGGGCGGCTCTCGATTCTTGCCTCCTATGTCTTGCTTCTAATCTAATCCTCACTATCGTCTTTATCGTCATTCTTTGCGGCCATGGCCAATACCGGCTTGCCGATTACTTTAAAGCTGCCCTCACCTTTCAGGATGGACGCAAGCTGCATCTTATCCTGCATGGTTCTTACGGCCTGGGCTAATTCTTTGTCGTACTTAAAGTTTGCCTCATAGCGGCCCTTTTCATAAAAATAGCGGGAAGCTATCTCGTTTTCCAGCACCTGCTTTATTTCTTCTTTATGCAGCTGCAGATCGTTCTTTTTGCTGGCGGCCATTTTAGCTTTCAGCACATCGTACTCCGCCTGTATCTCCGGGAACTGCTTTTCTTTTGTCGTCTCGGTTTTTAACTGATCAAGGATCTTTTCAGAAAAAGTGCTGTAGCTATAGTTTTTCCCCGCCAAGTATTTTGTAAAATCAGCGTACTCCGCGTCTTTTAATACAAACGCGCGCGGGTCGCCTATTTGCGGGTGGGCTGTGCGGTACTGGGTGGCGTAATCAAATATCAACAGCTTGCTTACCAGTGTTTGGGTAATGTTGGCAAACCGCTCCTGTTTTACAAAAATATCGGGGTAAACACCGCTGCCATCATAAACCGAGCGGCCATTTTTTGTTTTAAATTCATGCATCAACGAATCGGCAACCTTTATTACGCTGCCATCATCTTTACGGTGCGCGTAATCTAAAGCCTGTACACATCGGCCCGATGGTACAAAGTACTTGGCAATGGTAATTTTAACAAGGCTGTTGTAAGGCAGGTTAAACGTTTGCTGCACCAATCCCTTACCATAGCTGCGCTGGCCAATAATAATGGCGCGGTCAAGGTCCTGCAAAGCCCCCGCTACAATTTCTGATGCCGAGGCCGAGCGGCTGTTCACTAATACAACCAATGGCAAATTTGGCTCCATAGGCGTTGCCACGGTATTATAGGTAAAATTCTTTTCTTTTACTTTACCCTTTTGCGATACCACGGTAATATCCTTAGCAACAAACAGGTTTACAATTTTTACAGCTTCCTGTAAGATGCCTCCCCCGTTGGAGCGAAGATCGAGTATGATACCGTTGGGGTTATTCTTTTTTATGGCAGCAAGCGCGGTGCTTACCTCATCGGCAGAGTTTTCGAGGAATTTATTGAGCTTGATGTAACCCATATTGCCATCAACCATGCCCGAGTAAACAACATTAGGCTGCCTGATCTCGTCACGTATCAAGTTCTTTTCTACAACGGGTTCGCTGCCACGCTTAATTAACAAGCGTATGGTAGCTCCTTTAGAGCCTTTTAGTAATTGGCTTACCTGATCGTTGGTTTTCGCAGTGAGGTCGATATCATTTATTTTCACCAGTTGATCGCCCTGGCGTATATCTGCCTTTTGCGCCGGGAAACCGGTAAAAATATCGGCTATATAAACTTTGTTATCACGAAGGAAAATGCTGGCTCCAATGCCGCCATACTGTGTACTTACATAATGCAGTTTATAATCTTCAATTTCAGATTCGGGTACAAATTCGGTGTAAGGGTCCAGGCCTTCCAGCATGGCATCCACACCGGTTTTAACCAGCTTTGCAGAGTTGATGTCATCAACATAGTTAATGTTTACCTCCTTATATACCGAGGCAAAAACATCCAGGTTTTTGGTGATCTGAAAAAGGTCGTCGTTAAACCCCCAGGCCGCAATGGCCACGACAAATATGCCAGCAAAAAGAGCTGGTTTCCTGTAATTTACCTTCTTCCTTTTCTCAGTACCCATTTTAAAACCCGTTGAAATATAAAGCTACAAAAAGCAAACTGCTTTTATCTAATTAACTGATTTTAAAGACGGTTATTATCAATGTTAACCAAAGCTTTTTTCAGGGTGAATACTACGTAGTTCCTGTCGCGGTTTACCAGCTGCATAATACGGGTTATCAGGCTATCTTCCTGGCCTTCGATGTACGCCAACTGTTCATCTGTAAGGTGGTTATATTTACGCTGCACCTTTATTTTTATACGTTCCCAATCTTTATTGCTGATCGTTATCTCTGCCATAAAACAAATTATTTCAACAAAAATATAAAAAATACAGCGCCACTTACGTTTAATATGCGGCTTAGCGTTAAACTTTTAGCTGTAAGCTACATCAAACCGATTATTAATCAGACAAAGGTGTGCGGGCATTCCGTTCAATTATTACGAAAGGCGGCACACCATTAAACAAACAACTATGAAAAAGCTATTTTTAAGTATTGCAATCATCGCGGCGGCGGCCTTTAGTGCCAAAGCGCAATTTTCGCTGGGGATTAAAGGCGGGGTGAATTTCTCTAAGATCAACACCGATAATGTAAGCGAGTCGACTACCACAGGTTACCAGGCAGGGCTATTCGCTCGTTTTGGCTCCAGCCTTTACCTACAACCCGAACTTTATTTGGGCAGCAGTGGTGGTAAATTCGATTTTCAAACCAATAACAACACGGTAACTACCGAAGGAAAGGTAAAATTTACCACTTTAAACCTGCCTTTATTAATAGGTAAAGGTTTCGGTGGCGATAATTTAAACTTCAGGATAATGGCCGGCCCGGTTTATAGCTATGTGCTGGATAAGAACGACAATTTCTCCAGCGCGGTAAACTCCGCCTACACCGATTTTGGCGATTACAAAAAAAGCACATTAGGCTTCCAGGCGGGTGCCGGTATTGATGTGGGGCATATTACAGCCGATTTCCGTTACGAAGGCGGGCTTACTAAAATAAACCAAAACTTTGGTCAGCGCCAAAATTTATGGGCTTTGAGCGTTGGCTTTAAATTCTTTTAAGCAAAAGTAACGATACAAATATAGATCCCGGATAGCAATAGCCGGGATTTTTTTGTTAACGGCAAAACAGAGCCGGGCGTTACGCTCAACAAACACTCTCATTAATAAACTATTAGGAAACCTTTTAAGTAATAGGCGAAAAAAAAACTTTTAAAAAAGTAAAGCCCCTGATGGGCAGGGGCTTTTACTAACCAATTATAAACCTAAATTATGAGAAGAGCTGTAGGAGAAGGGGTCGAACCTCCACAGAGTGGTTATTCTTATTGCTAAGAGTTTCCCATATTCTCCGCCACCGCGACAAGGAGGTGTGTCTGCCAAAAATTTCACCATCCTACAGGATAAAAACTAAACCTTGCGTTTAGCGTGCTGTTGGGGAAGGGATCGAACCTTCACAGAGTGGTTAGCCCGCGTCGGGTTTCCCATATTCTCCGCCACCGGGACAAGGAGGTGTGTCTGCCAAAAATTTCACCACCCAACAATATTTTTTTAAAGAACAATTCGCAATTCTCATTTGCTTGATACAAATTTAAATTACTTTGCTATTCCTTGCAAATATTTCAACAAAATATTTTTATTTTTACCTTAATTTTAATTAAACTTGTATTTGAATATAGATATTAAAATATATGCCTCACAGGAAACCCCAAAATTTAGAAATTGACAATCTGGATATACAGATTTTATCGATTTTGATGAAAAATGCGACCACTCCATACACCGAGATCGCAAAAGAGTTGATCGTTTCTGGCGGAACCATCCACGTACGGATGAAAAAGTTGGAGGAGCTGGGAGTTATTAAAGGCGCGAGCCTTGAAGTGAATCCGCAAAAGCTTGGGTATGATGTTACTGCCTTTTTAGGGATCTTCCTGGAGAAGGGGTCGCAGTATAACGAAGCTGTAAAACAGCTAAAAATGGTGCCGGAGATAGTAGAACTGCATTACACTACCGGCAGCTGGAGCATTTTCGCCAAGATAGTTTGCCATGATACCAACCATTTGCGCGAGGTATTAAATGAGCAGATCCAAAGCGTAAAAGGCATTCAGCGTACCGAAACGTTTATTTCTTTAGAGGAAAGCATTAAAAGGCAAATCACTTTGGAGTAACGTTTACGTAGCTTTTTTACCGGGCAACCACGCCCATAAACGCCATTGTAATAAAGCATCGGGTACCGAAGTTAAGCCTTCAGTTACCCGGTGTTTTTTTATGCGCGGAGATTGGGAGTGCCCATCACCTGTCATCCTAAGCGGCAGCGAAGCATCTATTCGGCGGCGTGCAAAGCGGCGATCAGATGCTTCACCGCGTTCAGCATTACAATCTTTTTCTTTTCATTACCATACCCGGCAAAGTAAGCCTTTCAGATATTCACCCTCCGGGAACGACGCCCGTACCGGGTGATCTTCGGGCTGGTGAAACTGGTAGATGAACTGCACCTGCTTGCCGGCATCCAGCGCGGCCCATGCCAGCACCTGTTTAAAGGTTTCCATATCCATGGCACCCGAGCAGGAGTACGTGGCCAGCAGGCCGCCGCTGTTGAGCAATTGCATGCCCAAGCGGTTCAGATCTTTATAAGCACGGGAGGCCCTATCCAGCGCGGAGCGCGATGGCGCGTATTTTGGCGGATCGAGCACAATGATATCAAACTTCTCCCCCTCCTCGCGGAATTTGCGGAGCTGCGCGTTCACATCAGATTTGATGGCGTTATGTGCCGATGTCTCAAACCCGTTAAGGCGGATGTTTTCGGTCAGGGTTTCTATAGCCAGGGCAGAACTGTCTACACTGGTTACGGATGCCGCGCCTTCCCGCAGGCTGTTCAGCGTAAAGCCGCCCGTATAGCTAAAGCAATCCAGCACCTTTTTGCCTTTGGCATAGGAGGCCAGCAGTTTGCGGTTATAGCGCTGATCGCAATAGAAACCAGATTTTTGCCCTTCGGCGATGTTGATGCCGTAGGTAATGCCATTTTCCTTTACCATTACCAGCTCCGGCGGTTCGGTACCGGCAAGCAGGGCGTTGGTAGTTTCCAGTCCTTCGTGCGCCCGGGATGTGGCATCACTTTTATCAAATATACTTAGCGGACTAAGCAGCGCGTTCAACTCCTCTATAATAACCGGCATGGCATTCTGCATGCCCGATGTAAGCACCTGTACGGCCAAGTGACCCGCGTATTTATCTACAATAAGTCCAGGCAGGTAGTCGGATTCGCTGAAGATCAGCCTGCAGGTATCCGTATCGCCATCGGCCAAAATATGGGCGCGACCGGCAACCGAGGTACGCACCTTCTGGCGGAACCATTCGGCATCAACCGCAATGCTCTCCTCCCACTCCAGCAAACGTACCGCTACGCGCGATTGGTCGTTATAAAAACCGTAAGCCAAAAAAGCCGACTGACTGCTCAGCAAACGGATAATTTCGCCATTTGCCGGTTTGCACTGAACCTTATCTATCGCGCCGGAAAATACCCAGGGGTGCTTATGCAGCACCGCTTTTTCTTTCCCCTTTTTTAATACCACATCAATCATGCAGCAAAGTTAATAAACATAGCACAGGGTGGGGAGAATAAAATGGAGAGGGGGCTTGAGGGGCTTTTTGAGGCGCTGCGGCTGGCTTTTACAATTCGTTATTGCATAGTTAATACCTTGCAAATGCCACAAGTTGGGGACGCTTGCGGCAACGGGGGGACTTAAATAAAATCCTGTTAGATTTGCTATTGCGATGTGGTTATTTTTAAACGGCCCAGAAGTGGGAACGCAAGCAGCAGCAGATTATAGTGCGTTCAGCTCGGGTGGGAGAAGAAAAAGACCCGAAGTAAAGCCACCGAAGAACAAATAATTTTTAGAATAGCATGGAAATTGTAGAATCTGTTTATAATCTTTATAAAAATATCGGAGACCAAATTCTGTTTTTATTACCCAGTGAAATGCTGGAAAAATTGAAAATCAGCTATTTTAAAGACGCTTATCCGAATAAAAGCGGTTTTTCGGTTACGTTTGAAATATTGATAGTGACACGAATTTTGGAGGACGATAATTTTGGATTAGTGTTTTCAACACATGCTCAGGTAAACGCTCATGATAGTACAATGAGTAATCAATTTGCCGAGGGATTGCACTTATATGCGGCTTTGGGCACAACTGACGGCAGAATTATAGATGAAACTGATGAACTCAATTATTTACCGTTTAACGACGAAAACATCAAACAAATTTGGCAGATCGTCGAAAAGTTTACGATATCCAAAATTGAAATTGTAAAACCAACCTTGTTAGAACTGTACCCTGAGTTATCAGAAAAAAAGAGGTAGTGTAGCACACCCCCCGCTGCCGCGAGCGTCCCCGGCTTGTGGCCCGCATGCAAGGTCAACGCGCGACAAGTAGCAAAAATCATTCTACCTCAACCTTAACTAACCCTTTCACACCGCAATAATTCCTTGCGCCACTATGCAGCCATTCGTAATCCATTCCACAAATCCGGCTTCGATGGGGTTATTATGGTATATTCCATCTTTTGCTGAATAACCGTGGCGCTCCATAATTCTATCGGGTGGTTATGCTGTTGCCAAAATTGATAATGCGTTTATTGGAGTTAGCTGCACCTGCGTTTTTAAAAGCATTCAGCATCCATTTAAGCCTGCTTTCTTCGCTGTCTCAGCTAGTTAATAATGAAAATTTTATAAAGGTTACTTAAACAACAGGGGTGTTCCAAAGTGTTTCACAAAAAAAGTAAAATACTAATTGTCAATATTGTTTTAAAAATAAGTGTGCCACATTCAAAAGTGGAACAGATGTAAAAAATATTCCTGCCGCTCTAACTGCGAGCATAATTGATCATTAATCTGGCTGCTTCATTATTTAACTCACTAAAACAAAAAAGGGTGCCCCGCAATCCGGCGCACCCTTTAAAAAACATAGTACTAAGAATTATTTTTGGTCGTCGGCAGGCTGCTCATCTGTTGGCAGGCCTACTACTTTGTAAACTTTGTTATTATCCTCGTCAAGCGCTTCCTGGAAGTAGGTGCCATCAGGGGCTACGTATAGCTTTTCGCCGTTCACTTTTATTTTGCGGCTATCCTGCGGTAACTGGTCAACCACGTCGCCAACTTGTAAAGGCGCGTCATCTGCCGATGTGTACGATTGATCGTCCTGGGCGTCGCCGGTATTCAGTTCGCCATCTTTACCGGTAACCTCATACACAACGGTACCGTCGTCTTTTGTTACCGCACGGTAGTAAACCCCGTTCGATTCGTAGTACTGCTCACCATTGATGGTGATCGCTTCCGCACCTGATGGCAAAGAATTTACGGCTGCACCTATAGGTGGTTCAACCACGGTGTATTGGCTGCCATACTGCCGATAGTAAAGCCCGTCGTTGTAGTAATATTGGTAATCGCCCCAATAGAACGGGTAGTAACCAAATGGCAGCACGCCTATGCTAAAGCCCAAACGCGGCCTGTAGTAAGAGTTGTAGTAACCACGGTAGTTATAAAAGCCCCGGTTAAAATAACGCGGGCCATAAGAACGGCCCCAGGTGCCGCCACGATAAACGCCACCACGGTATGTACCGCCGCGATAGCCGTAAGAGCCGCCACGATATGCAGATGTGCCACGGCCATAATTGCCGCCACGATATGCAGAAGTACCACCCGGGCGGCCAAAACCACCACGGTTGAAACTACCCTGCGGGCGACTGAAGCCGCCTACAGAATTGGTACGCGGGCCACGGCTAAAACCGCCGCCCTGCGAATAGCCACCACCACGTTGTGGCGCTACACCTACGCTGTTCGGCCTGCTGAAACCGCCGCCGCCTGATGGGCGACTAACGCTCCCCTGCGGACGGCTAAAGCCACCTCCACCAGAAGAACCGCCACGACTGAAACCGCCGCCACCGCCGCCTCTGCTGATGCCACCGCCGGAAGAACCGCCACCACCACCACCGCGACTAAAGCCGCCGCCACCACCACCGCCGCCTCTGCGCTGTGCAGCTGCCGGTAAAGCTAAAGACAGGAACAATAGTCCGCCGAAAGCCACTGAAAGGAATTTTTTATATGTCATTTTGTTTTGAATGATTTTAATTGACCGGTGTTTGAACCGATGTATTGTATAGACTAAGATAATTATCAACGGTTTAATTCGGGTTTAATTATTTTTCAAAGAAAATTAAGGGGCTGTTTTGTAGCTGTTTTGGCGTTGCCCTCGGGCGTCGCCGGAGGGTCTCTCGATAGAGGACCCTGCGCCATAGGATGGTAACGAATTACTTTATAGTCCGCGAGGATTATACTTGCTAAATCTCCTCAGCTACAAACAAAAAAGGCTCATCAAATTGTAGCGTGTAAAAGCCGTCGCTGGTGGTTTTATAAACACTTTCGCCCAGGGCTGTTAATCCTTCGGTTTTTACATCTGTTGATACAGAAAGCAGCTCAACCCACTCCCCTGCCGGTTTCCATTTGCTAAAGCCCGACGTTACCGGGAAGATCTTTTTATCCCGGCAAAATATCACCAGGTTTATTTTATCGGCATAAAACAGAAACTCATCCAGGTTCAATTCATCGGTAACGATGTTTACGGCCGAATAGCCCGCGTCAATTAAATAATTCAAGGCTGCTTCTACCGTGCTCCCCACACCTGCTGCTATCAACTTTACGTCGGATTGCATCTCCGCTTCCACAGTATTGGAAATGATGAGGTCTATTTTAATGCCGTAGGCGTTTATCTGTTCGGCAGTGGCGGGCGTGGTGATCACCGTTGGGCTCCATTCCAGCAGCTGGCCCAAAAGTTCGGCATCAAAGGTGTCCAGGCCAAGGGCCAGTAAAGCGGGTTCCTGCTTTTCGCGTACGATGTGGTGTGACGACATTTTTTTATAAAAACCGTGTTGTTTAACAAAGATAATTTAAATAAATAGCTTAATATTTGTTAGCACATCACAGTGGAAGAAAAGCGAACACCAGCTCGGCGAAAAATTATCCATATTGATATGGATGCTTTCTACGCGTCGGTAGAGCAGCGCGACAACCCCGAGTTGCGGGGTAAACCGCTTGTTGTTGGCGGCCTGCCCGAGGGGCGCGGCGGTGTGGTGGCTACCGCCAGTTACGAGGCACGCAAATTTGGCATCCGCTCGGCCATGTCGTCTAAACGGGCATTGCAGCTTTGCCCCCATGCTATATTTGTAAGGCCCCGGTTTGCAGCTTATAAGGAGGCGTCGCAGCACATCCGCGAGATCTTTAGCCGCTATACCGATCTGATAGAACCTCTATCGCTTGATGAGGCTTACCTTGATGTTACCCAAGATAAACTGAACATTGGCTCGGCCATTGATATTGCCAAAGAAATAAAGCAGGCCATCAAAGAGGAACTGAACCTTACCGCCTCCGCGGGGGTATCGGTAAATAAATTCGTGGCGAAGATCGCGTCGGACATGCAAAAGCCCGACGGGCTAACTTTTATAGGCCCCTCATCTATCGAAAGCTTTATAGAGAACCTGCCGGTTGAAAAATTTTACGGCGTAGGCAAGGTTACCGCCCAAAAAATGAAGAAGCTGGGCCTTTTTACCGGCGCCGACCTGAAACAGCTTAGCTTGGAACAGATCACCCGGCACTTTGGCAAAGCCGGCGCCTTCTATTATAATATCGTGCGGGGAATTGATGAACGTGAAGTGCAGCCCCACCGCGAAACAAAATCCATGGGGGCCGAGGATACCTTTGCTTATGACCTTACCACCCTTGAGGAAATGAACACCGAACTGGAGAAGATAGCCAAACTGGTGAACGAGCGTTTGCTAAAATACCAGCTTAAAGGCCGCACCCTTACCCTCAAAATAAAATACAGCGATTTTCGGCAGATAACGCGCAGCCAATCCCACCCCGATTGCTTCGACGATATGCCAACCATTATAGATACCGCCAAAAACTTATTGCTCACCACCGATGTAGAAAACAGCCGGATCAGGCTCTTGGGCATTACCGTATCTAATTTTAACATTGCAGAAATAAAACCTTTGGGAACACCTACTCAATTGAAACTATTTTGACAATTCCGATCAAAAAAAAATCTCAAAACAAGCCTTTTTATTAATATTGTTGATAAATACAGGCTACAGTATCATTTTAACAATATGATATATCTTTTTAGTAGTTTTTTTAGTGAAATTTGCATTAAAAATTCTTCTTTGTAAGAAAATAACAATTTTTTGTCATTTATTTTGTCATTTTCATTTTATTATTCTACTTTTAGATTATGCCTCTAAGAAAATATAAACATATTTTAACTTTATTCTTGCTCTGCGAGGCTCTTTTTCTATTATCCCTACCGTTTTTCGAACAAAAAGAAAACTCCTCTATTGATTCCCTTACAAATTACAGACGCAATCAAGAGAAACGTCACATTAGTGCTGCCCTTTATTTAAAAAACCGATCAGGCAGTTTTCAAACCCATAAGATTCGCTTCCAGTCTATACAAAAGGAGGCCTCTACAATTTTAACTTCAGGGTTCTCTTTCCTGACAAGTGATTACCATCAGTATAATCAAACCGTACAGCGGTTAACTAAACTGATGCTGTTTCCGTATCATTCCTTTTGGTAGGGTAAAAAGGGAGCAACAAACTACAATTATTCCTGAGCCAGCATCGCTAAAAAGCCTCTTCATACAGCAGGCCGTTTGTAAAGCATAGGAATAATATGCCGTTATTGTTTCCACTTTTTGTTTAACGCCCACCACCAGGGCTCCCCGACTATTTAATTTAATCACTTATCACAACAACAAAATGAAAAAAATTGTACCATTTGGC
This sequence comes from Mucilaginibacter sp., assembly GCF_039925265.1. Taxonomy (GTDB): domain Bacteria; phylum Bacteroidota; class Bacteroidia; order Sphingobacteriales; family Sphingobacteriaceae; genus Mucilaginibacter. The sequence continues at coordinate 22,503 of NZ_JBDSZG010000019.1, read as the reverse complement.
ATCCTTGTCATTGTAGTTATTCTGGCCTTTATGTTCCCCGGGAACGTAGCGGCCGCTAAACCAGCAACAACTTACGTTGGTGCCGACATCGCCTGGTTGCTTATCTCAACCGCACTTGTATTATTAATGACGCCGGGCCTGGCCTTCTTTTACGGCGGTATGGTTCGTAAGAAAAACGTTATTTCTACCATGCTGCAGAGTTTTGTTTGTATGGGCCTTATCACTATCATCTGGGTAGTATTTGGTTTCAGCATGGCATTTGGCGAGGATGTTGGCGGCTACGGTATCATCGGTAACCCCAAATCATTCTTTATGATGCAAAACACACTTGGCGTTGCCTGGCTGGGTGGTACAATTCCGGTTATCCTTTTTGCAATGTTCCAGTTAAAGTTCGCGGTTATTACACCAGCGTTAATTACCGGCGCATTTGCAGAGCGTATCCGTTTTAACTCTTATTTAATTTTCATCACCCTGTTCATTGTAGTTATTTACATCCCGCTTGCACACGCAACCTGGCACCCGGAAGGCCTGTTCTTTAAATACGGCGTGTTAGATTTTGCAGGTGGTACTGTTGTACACATGAGCGCTGGCTGGGCCGCTTTGGCATCGGCATTATACCTTAAAAAACGTAACGCTGTAGAAGAGGCACACACGCCAGCACGTATCAGCTACGTAATATTAGGTACAGGTTTGCTTTGGTTTGGCTGGTTCGGTTTCAACGCGGGTTCTGCATTAGGTTCTGGTGAGCTTGCTGCTACTGCATTGGCGACTACAACAACTGCATCTGCAGCTGCTGCCATGTCATGGATATTTTTTGATATTTTGAGAGGCAAAAAACCATCTGCAATGGGTGCTTGTATTGGTGCTGTAGTAGGTTTGGTTGCTGTAACCCCTGCTGCCGGTTTCATCACCGTATCAAGCTCATTGATAGTGGGTATTGTTGCCGCTGTGGTAAGTAATTTAGTAGTTATATGGCGCTCGAAAACAAACATCGATGATACGCTGGATGTTTTCCCTTGCCATGGTGTTGGTGGTATGGTTGGTATGTTGATGACCGGTATCTTTGCAACCAAAAGCGTTAACAGCTTAGGTGCAGATGGATTGGCATACGGCGAAACCGCTTTATTTGTTAAACATCTTGTGGCTTTAGTATCAGTATCGGCATTTGCTTTCTTCGGTTCTCTTCTGTTGTTGAAGATCACTGATATGATAAGCAAGTTGCGTGTATCTGAAGCCGACGAACTCGCTGGTCTGGATATGAGCCAGCACGACGAAGAGCTATAACCATACATCGAACGTGTTTATAAAAGAGGGGCGCAAATTGCGCTCCTTTTTTTTGTTTTAAGGGGATTTGTGTACCCTCTCTCGCAGCGTCATTGCTGGGGTACGAAGCAATCTCCCCCGATAGGACAAGTCGGCGATTGCAAAGCGTTCATATATAGTCAGGAGATTGCTTCGTGCCTCGCAATTGTAAAGGTTAGATAATTCGGTAACAGAATTAGCTTTATACAAATAAAGTTAAGAGTTATGCGAATCAACACTAACGACCTTACACTAAAGCGGAACTATCTGAATAAGTACCGTTTTCTAATCGGCCATTACGAGCAGGTGAAACGGGGCGAACACCCTCAGTTTAGATTTGCGAAGGATTTCTATGCAGCACATGACACCGATGCCCGAAGCTTTTTAAAGTACTATAATCGATTCAAGCAGTCAGGGAATGAGTTAGATCTTTTACCGGCTAAGCGCGGGCCAAAATACAATACACGTCGCCCTGACCCTGGTGATGAGCAGCAGGTGCTGCACCTGCGGGAACGAGGCTGTAATAAGTTCGAGATCGCCGATCAGTTTAAGCGAAAAGCTAATAACTTTACACCATCACCTTCGGGAGTTTACAACATCCTGAAGCGGTACAATAAGAACCGTTTAACTGTTGCTGATAAAGAGGTAAAGCGAAAGATCATCAAAGAACGTATGGGTCAGTTAGGACATATCGACTGTCATCACCTGAGTAAAAGCGTGATCAGGGGGCAAAACAGGAAACTGTACCTGCTTTGCGTATTGGACGATCATTCCCGCCTGGCCTGGGCACAGGTAATGGAAGACATTACTGCGTTAACCACCATGTTCACTGCTTTGCATTGTATGCAGGCACTTAAACGGGAGTTTGGCATCCAGTTCGAGGAGATCATCGCTGATAATGGACCCGAGTTCGGACCGGCCATCAGCCAAAACAAACGAAATCACCCTTTTGAGCGGATGCTGATAGAAACCGACATCAAACGCCGCTATATGCAGCCTTACAGACCGCAAACAAACGGTAAGGTGGAACGCTTCTGGCGAACACTTAAAGATGACCTGATTGAAGATACAGACTTTGATAGTTTAGAGGAACTCGAAGATGAACTGCTTAAATACCTCGTTTATTATAACTGGGAAAGACCCCACCAGGGTATTAATGGCAAAAAACCTATCGACATGGTCACCCTAAACAACAAAAAATAAATACCTGATTCTGTTACCGAAATACTAAACCCTTACAGCAATGACGGGGCGTTGATAGCAAAACGGGCAGAGTGCTTTACGCATTCTGCCCGTTTGTTTAAATGAAAAACTTATATGGTCTTAATTTACCTTTTCAAACTTCGCAGCCCAGCCACCGCCGGATGCCAGTTTTACGGTTAATTTATCTTTTGAGGTAAGCGTTACTTCCTTGCGCACGTAATCTTCGCCATTGCGGTTGGCATTTACACCATCGCTAAACAAAACAGCTTTATAGCTGCCTTCGCCTAAAAAGGAAAGGTCTATCGTAATTTTCCGCTCATCCCAGTTGGTCATAGCCCCGGCGTACCAGGTGCTGCCTTTACGACGAGCGATACTCACAAAATCGCCGACTTTACCATCCAATGCAACGGTTTCGTCGAAGGTGGTGGGTACAGAGGCGATATAATCTGTGCTTTCCTGCTCTTTTTTGTAAGCGCTTGGGTTATCGGCCATCATTTGCAGCGGTGCCTCAAATATGGTGAACATAGCCAGTTGGTGAGCGCGGGTTCCCTGTGTCATAGGGTTGCCGTTAACCGGTCGGAAACTGGCTTTCGACGCGTTGCGCATCCCGCCGGGTGTGTAATCCATCGGCCCGGCCAACATCCGGATGAAGGGGATGCTTACATCATAAACGGGTTGGTCTTTTACGCCCCATTTCATGTTTTCCAAGCCTTTTACACCTTCAAAGTTTAAAATATTGGGGAAAGTGCGCTGCAGGCCCGATGGTTTGTACATTCCGTGGTAATCTACCAGCAAATGGTGGTTGGCGGCCTTTTGTGCAATTTCGTACAGCGAGTTTACAGCAAACTGATCGTCGCGGTCTATAAAATCTATCTTAAAGCCCTTGATCCCCATTTTTTCGTACTTGTCAAAAACGGCATCGGTTTGCTGCATGGTGGCGTACCAGCTTGCCCACAAAATGATGCCTACGTTTTTCTCTTTAGCGTAAGCAACCAGTTCTTCGATATTGATATCCGGCGAGATCTGGTTCAGATCGGTATCTTTCGACCAGCCTTCATCTATAATGATATACTCCAGTTTTTTGGCCGAGGCAAAGTCGATATAATACTTATAGGTAGGCACGTTGATGCCCGCCTTAAAATCTACACCGGTGATGTTCCAGTCGTTCCACCAGTCCCAGGCAACTTTGCCGGGCTTTATCCAGGTTTGGTCGGTAAGCCTTGATGGTGATGCCAGTTTTTGCACCATATCGTTATCGGCCAACTGCTTGTCTTCGGTACTGATCACTATCGCGCGCCATGGGTATTGGCGGGTGCCGCTGGTTTTAGCCATGTATTCGGCGCGGCGTTTTACCACGTAGTTCATGTCGGCATAACCACCGGCCGCCTGCTCCAGCGGGTAAGGCGCAAAGGTGCCACGCAGGCTGTTTCCTTTCCCGCCGATGAGGTACATACCCGGGTAATCTTCAATATCAGCCTCTAAAATGGCGGCTTTTATTTGGTCGTTTATGTTTACCAGCACGGGCAAAAAGGCAAGCGTATCTTTTTTAAGGGTAGAGATCTTTAGCGTATCGTAATGCGCCTCATAGGAGGTATTGTATTTATCTTTTGCCCGGTAATCATTTACAAAGGGCAGGTAGGCTTTGGTATCGGTAGCAAAATTAAAGTTTGCTTCCTCGTCTTTCAGGGTGATGGTTTCTTTAAATTCGGTTGTGAAGCGGTAGGCTACGCCATCGTTATAGGCCCTAAAGATAAGGCCGTAATCGCCACTGAATTTTAGGACGAGCTGGTTGTAGTTATCATGCACCTTTGCCCGCTTGTAAATGGGCGTATTAAAATACTCGTCCTTATCACTCGTCTTATCACTTTTTACTACAGCATTGAGGCCCAAAACGGAGCCATTGTTGAGCACCAGCGACACATTCGAGGGCATAATAACATCCGCTTGCTGATATTTTACCGACCAGTTAATGGTTGCGCCCGCATTTACGATCATATCAATTTTGCCATCCGGCGATTTGATGTGGTAGGTTTTGGTTTGCGCTTGTGCCGTGGCGAAGAACGGTATGGCAGCCAGCAGCAGTAATATTCTTGTTTTCATGGGGCGAATTAAAAATTGGTGGATGAAAATAGGTCTTTTTATTATTTTGATGACAGTTAATATTTAACCATTTATAGTTCAATTTTTGCCCAAATAGACCTTAAACCGCTATCCCCAATCCCGGCGCATTATTCAGCACCCATTTACCATCGGTAAACTGCGGCAATTGGTAAGGATTGTTGCTGGTAAGGAAGGGTCCATCCAGGTCGGCCCAATCACATTGCGGGGCAAGTGATGCGGCGGCAAGGGTGGCACAGCTGGTTTCGGTCATGCAGCCTATCATCACTTTTAGTCCCAGTTCGCGTGCTTTATCCAGCATTTGTTTGGCCTCGTACATCCCGGCAGATTTCATCAGTTTGATGTTGATGCCATGGTAAACGCCATTTGCTTTCTCCACATCGGCCAGGCGTTGCACGGCTTCATCACCAATTAGCGGCAGCGGACTATGCTCGGTAAGCCATGCATTGCTGTCCACATCGGTTTTTAGCATGGGTTGCTCTATTAAAACAACGCCCTGCTCTTTCAGCCAGTAAACCAGGTCGAGGCTTTGCTTGCGGTCTGTCCACCCTTGGTTGGCATCCACAAAAAGCGGCACATTGGTTACCGAGCGGATAGTTTGGATGATCTCTTTATCATTATCGCGGCCAAGCTTTACCTTGATGATCTTAAAATCGGCGGCTTCCTTAAGCTTTTGAATAATCACTTCTTTGGTATCTATCCCAATGGTAAAGCTGGTGATGGGCATTTTTGCCGGGTTAGTGCCCAGCAGTTCCCAGCAGGGTTTGCCTTGCAGCTTACCGTCCAGATCGTGCAGGGCAATATCTATACCCGCCTTTACAGCCGGGTTACCGGGTGCTATGGTATCCAGGTAGTTGATAATAGCGCCAAAATCAAAGGGGTATTTAAATTGCCCTGCATCTACCTTGCTTAAAAAGACGTTGGCGGTTTCGTAACTCTCGCCCATGTAGGGCACCATAGAGGCCTCGCCATAGCCAATAACGCCTTCGTGCTCCATCTGCAGCAGCATAACCGGCGTGCTGGTGCGCGAAAATTTGGCAATAGTGAACGTATGCTTTAAGGTTAATTCGAATTGCTGGTAAGTAAGCTTCATTCTTCTGTTTTTATCATTAACTCCCAGTAAATACCCATTTGCCCGCGGTTTTCAAACACGCCGGCAGGGAGTTCTTTTGGGAATTTCTTTTTGGAGATATCTATGGTTTTTACAAACTGGTTAAGGGTAAATAGTTTGTTCTCCACATACGGCAGAAAAACATAATCCCAAACCGCGTAGTGGCTCAGCATCCAGGTAAATTCCAGATCAAACTTACCTTGCTCCATATAGTCGTTCAGGATGCTGTAAGATTCAAATACCGCGGCCTCGTCCAGGTCGTCTATTCCGGTGAGCCAATCCGGCTCCACAATGGCTTCCCAATTTATGAATATCAATCGCTTTAACGCTTCAAGCTTTATTTCTTCGTCGCTGCTCTCATGGAACATTTTCAAATATTCCAGATGGATGCTTTTGTAGTTATCCAAAATGAGTTTGTTATCATCCCATTCGCCTTTTGTGGAAACGTTACTATTTAGATTAAACTGCGTGCGTTTATAGATCTCGAGTTCGTTATCCGAGAGGCCTAAAAGAGGTAAAGTCATTTTTACTACATAAAACTCAAAGCTAAAATAATACTTCTAAAAGCTGCTTATCTTTGCGGCCATGGCGGTACAAATTTATCACCCTTTCAGCAACTTTAATTTCAGCAACACCAAATGCTTTTTAACCGGCCAGCCCCTCAGCAGCACCGAAGAAAAGATCCAGGTTTTTCCAGCTTGGCTCATGAGCCTGTACAACCTGCAGGACCAGCCGTTTAAACTGCTTGATGAAAGCATCGCCACGTACAAAGATCTGAAGATCCCTTGCTCGGCAGTCATTAACGAAACCTATTTAGAGCCGCTGGAAACTGAGGTAGCCGAAGCATTTGCCAAGGGCTACGAAGGCGTAAAGGCACTTGATGAGCACCGGCTTTTCCTTTGGGTGGCTAAGCTGATGTACGGTATTATTTTTAACGAATTGCAGGCCGGCATAAAAATGCAGCATACGCAGGGCGAGGAGTTCAACATATCACAATCCATCATTCATAAATTCAGCCATTTGCATTTGATGCTGCAGAGCATTAACCTGCCCATACAGTTTGAGGATTTTAAACCCTACAGCCTGTTTTTATTTAAGGTGGATAATAACGAAAAGGAGTTTGGCTACCGCGACGAGATAAACACCCAAACCTTTGCCCTGCGGATAAAAGACTTCGGCTTGGTGATGTGTTTGCAGGATAACGGCGCCAATGGCAGCTATCACCGCGAATTATTTACCAAAATAAAAGACGAAACCCTGCACCCCATTCAATTCGAAGAGTTTTCCGGACGGATGTTTTATTCTAACTACCTGTTTAATCGGCTGCCTGAATACGAGGTGATGCCGCTGGGCGAGGATATTTTTATAGAGGCCATGCCCCTGCGCGGCTTCAACAGCAAGCCGTTGTTTGATGAATGGATGAACAAAACCTATGGCCAGGTGCTGGAAAACTTCTGGAAGAACTGGGGCTTCCTGCTGCTGGAGATCATTAAAAACCCAAATCAGCCCATGAGCTTTTTATTTAACCCTGATGGCAGCCCGATAACTGCCGCATCCATAGAACTACCGCGCTAAAACTGCGCGATAAATTCGTTGATGATACCGTGATGCAATATAATGGTGATGAGGATGCCGCTTAAGGCCCCGAATAAGTGGGCATCATGGTTAATATTATTCCGCGCGTACCGGGATGCAAAATGGCAGTAAACCAGGTACAAAATGCCGAAAATATAGGCTGTGATAGGTATGGCAAACATAAAACGAAATTCGGCATGTGGCTGAAACAAAATAAAGCTGAATATTACCGCGCTGATAGCGCCCGATGCCCCTAAAGTATTATACCAGGAATCGTTCTTGTGTTTTTGGATGGAGGGCAGATCGGCCAGTATCATGGTTGCCAGGTACAATACCCCAAACTGCCAGTGACCCAGCATCTTTTCTAACTCAAACGCAAAAAAGTAGTACGACAGCATGTTAAAGAACAGGTGGTTCCAATCGGCATGGATCAACCCACTGGTGATAACAGTATACACCCGGTACCCGCGCGAAACCTCGTATGGGTTCAGGATAAATTTGGCATAGATATTTGGGTTGGAGAACGCCAAAAGCGAAGTGCCCAGCGTTAGTACAAATATAAAGGAGGCCACGGGAGCCAGCGTTAGGAATTCTATCATTTAAGGTCGAGTTTGGTATCTGTTAGCAGCCTGCCTACCGGGTAGCGCAGGTATGTTTTTTCGAAATAAGGTGAATTGCGGTAAACAAAGTTCAATTGGGCCGCGGCGCTGTTTGCCATTTTAGGGTCCTTCGCTTTTTCATTATCCAGTTTTTTGCGCAGGTCGGGGTCTTTTTTTAGCAGGTCGGCGGCAATATCCTCAAAAACATAGTCGGAAAAATATTCTTTTTGCCCCAGCACCGAATCAAAAAAATTCCAGGCGAAGAACGAATCCACGCCCTGCGGCTCCAGCGTTTCTACAATGTAACGGTTAATGGGCTGGTTTACATATACCACATAATCGCCGGCGTAAAATTTAATTTTACTATCCACGGGGTTTAGCTTTACACCGGTGTGGATATAATGCCCCTCGTAAGGGCGCATGCCGGTTTTATAATCGGCTATGTAATACATCTGCAGGTTTAGCGTGGTGTCATGCGCTAATTGACGCATGGCAACCCGGTTCAGCTTAAACAGATCGATAACCTTGCCCCATGCTTGCGGAATAATGTAGGCAACAGGCTTATCGGCCGTAGCGGAAGCTTTATAGGTATTGAAGAATTTAATGGTTTTGGCGTAGGGTTTATCACGATCGTAAAACAGGCGTTTTAGCCCGCTTACTTCGCTGGTTTTGTAACCGGCCTCATAGCCTTTAAAGGTAATGGTATCCACCTTAGTTTCGTCGAGCGTCCATGCAAGGTTAAACGTTTTTTGCCTGCTTACTTCGGCATCCACTTTTTTACGCAGATCGCCTATCACTTTGGCATCGCGCTGGCAAATGGCTATTAGGTGCTCCATAAAGCTATAAGTTGCGTACAGGCGCTTATCGAAAGGCTTCAGCATGTGCGTCTCCGTCATATAGCTGATCATATTATGCTGGGCGGCAAAGCCGGTAGAAAACCTTGGCGTTTCCATAAAGCTTACGATGCCGCTATCGGGCAGGCCGCTTTCGCCCGCGCCGTAAGGGATCATCTCAAAACCGCTTTTCTTCATGCCTTTATACAGGTCGGCGGTCATTACCTTAGCGGTATAATCGGCCAGCAGCGGGTTCTGTTTATCTTTTTGGGTTTCTATCAGTGTCATCACGTACTGGTAGTCGGCACCATCGCTTACGTGGTTGTCCAGCAGCACTTCGGGCTGCCAGGTGTTCAGGATCTGCGCAAAGGCGAGCGCGTTACGGCTATCGGCTTTAATAAAATCGCGGTTCAGATCCAGGTTGCGGGAGTTGCCGCGGAAACCGTATGCATCGGGGCCATTCTGGTTAGCACGCGAGTGCCCCCGGTTCATGTTCCCATCAATGTTATATACGGCTATGATGCAGATCACCACATCACTGGGTAGCTTACTGCTTTTTAGCAGATCGCGCGTAAGCATCATACTGGCATCAATCCCTTCCGGCTCACCGGGGTGGATTCCGTTGTTGATGAGCAGCACACACTTGTTTTGCTTTTTGATGAGCGCCGGGTCGAATACTTTGTCCTTAGATAATACCACCAGCGTTAAAGGTTTGCCCACATCTGTCATCCCGTAATTGATGGTACGCATCTGCGGGTATTGTTTCGCCAGCTTTTGATAATAGGCAATTACCTCGGCATGGGTGGCAGAGTAATTTTTATTTTTGCTTAGTTCGAAGGGGGTGAGCTGGGCATGGGCCTGTATAAAGCAAAACAGGGGCAGCAGCAAAAACAAGGATCTTTTCATATCGGTACAGCAAATATAAACCAGGCGTTCAACTAATTATTTGGAGTCGGCTATTTCTGCCTGTAACTTTTTTGGGAGACTTTTTAGCACCAGTTGGTACGAATCAGCTATCATTTCGCAAAGTTGCTTGCGGGTGAGCGTACCGCTCATATATACCGTATTCCAGTGGGCCTTATTCATGTGATAACCGGGTTTAACCTCGGTATAACGCTCCCGCAGTTCTATGGCGCGTTCCGGGTCGCACTTGGCATTAAAATGGTGCCCGTCCTGCAAACCGGCTAACAAAAATATTTTTCCGCCCACTTTAAACACTAAAGTCTCCTCCCCGAAGGGGAAGCCCTCTTCAACAGCCGGCAAAGCAAGGCAATAATCGCGTAGTTCTTCAATATTCAAATCAATTCCCCTTTATAGATTTATCGTAAGAATGTTCCGTACCGAAGTTATATTTAAACCCGATGGTTATCTGGCGGTATTGGTCGGGGGCGTTATTTTTAAATTTAGAGGTAGGGTCCTCATAGCCATCCAGGCCTTCGCCAAAGGTTACATTATGCTGGTAGCCAATATCGATACCAAACTTAGGCACGCCGTAGTAATCAAATATCTTAAACTCATAACCAAACCGCAAAGGCACAACAAGGTTTACCGTTTTCTCCTTTCCGGGGAATTGGTAGCTGGGGTCTATCAGGCTAAACCTGTTGGCATTCACATTATTGAACATCGCCCCTACACCAATGCCCAGATAAAAATTCTTCAGGAGATTTAAAAAATCGCTGCGGTAATAATCTATGGCATCCCCTAACTGATAATTTACATGCAGCATAAGGGCTTTATAATTGTTTTCGAACCGGCGGGTGTCCTTATCTTCGGCAACGGAATTACCCCCACCCCTTAGTTTACCCATCTGAAATTCGAGAACAATTGGCACATAAGGGTTATAGTAATACGTAAAATTGGCATTGTAGCCATAATCGCTAAAGCCCTTCTTCAGATCTGCAAGTGGGTGTATATAGCTTGCGCCAACTCCAAAACCAAAAGAATTGTAATTGTAGCCGCCCTGGGCTTTGGCCGCAAAGGAAGCAAACGTAACTGCAACTAATAGTATGTATTTTTTCAAAATAATTAATTAAGATTATTTACAATTTTGTACCCGGCACCGTTCACAAAAAATTTTCACTAATATAGGCTTTATATGGATTTTAACACACCGCTAAGTTTCACCGTTACCGAAAGATTTTTGCGCTACGTAACCATCGATACACAATCGGACCCGGCATCGCCAACCTGCCCGTCAACCGAAAAGCAAAAAGACCTGGGCCGCCTGCTGGTAAAAGAACTGTTAGCTATAGGCCTTGCCGATGCCCATATCGACGAATTTGGCTACGTGTATGCTACCATACCAGCCAAAACCGATAAGGCAAATGTGCCCGTGATCTGCTTTTGCTCGCACATGGATACCGCGCCCGATTGTAGCGGCAAGGACGTTAAACCATTGGTGCACCGCAATTATACCGGCGCCGACATTGTTTTGCCCGACGATAATACCCAGGTATTACGCATGGCCGAACACCCCGACCTGAAGAACCAGGTTGGTAACGATATCATCACGGCATCGGGCACAACCCTTTTGGGTGCCGATAACAAGGCTGGGGTTGCCGAAATTATGGATGCCTGCTATCAACTCATCAATCATCCGGAAATAAAACATGGCGACATCAAAATATTATTTACGCCCGATGAAGAGATAGGGCGCGGGGTTGATAAAGCCGATATTGACAAGATAGGTGCCTTTGCCTGCTATACTATGGATGGCGAAAGCGCCGGGAACATGGAGAACGAAACCTTTTCGGCAGATGGTGCAAGGCTCACCATTAACGGGGTTAGTTCGCACCCCGGCTTTGCTAAAGGCAAAATGGAAAGCGCCATCAAAATCGCGGGACTGATCATTGCCGCCCTCCCCTATGAATTATCTCCGGAAGGTACCGAAGGTATGCAGGGCTTTGTACACCCCGTGGATATAGCCGGCCATGTAGAAACCGCCACCATTGATTTTATCATCCGTGATTTTGAGGAAGAATTGCTGGTAAACCACGCAGACGCGATACGGAAGATTACCGAAGAAGTATTGAAAAGCTTCCCAAACAGCACCTACACGTTTGATGTAAAACCCCAGTACCGCAACATGAAGAATGTGCTGGCACAGCATCCACAAATTGTCGACTATGGCATGGAAGCCATTCGCCGTGCCGGTATGGAACCCAAGCTTTGCAGCATCCGCGGCGGTACCGATGGCTCTCGGTTATCTTTTATGGGTTTGCCTACGCCAAATATTTTTGCAGGAGAGCACGCGTTTCATGGGAAACAAGAGTGGGTAAGTGTACAGGATATGCAAAAAGCGGTGGAAACGATATTGCAGTTGTGTAGTATTTGGGAAGAGCAGAGCCCCCCGGCCCCATGAAGGGGGAGCAAAATATAAACGCCGATTATCAAAGTTCTTTTACTTCGACATTCGGCGTTCAGCATTCGATGTTCGATATTTCTTACAACCCCGTGCCTGGCTTAATACAGCAAATTATCGTACGGGTACCGCTCGGTATGGATCTTCTTAACAGCATCGTAAAGCATCGTTTTAAACTCTTCCACATTCTCTTTTTCGGTGGCAGAGATGAATATGGCCGGGGCGTTATTCTTGGCCATCCAGCTGTGGTTAAAATCATCCATGGTTAGGGGCGTGTCCTTTATATCGATGTTATGATCGGCGGGGTTGAAAGCATCTATTTTGTTGAATACCGTGATTGTCTTTTTATCAACCACTTTCAAATCCTTCAATGTTTCGTTAACCGTGCGGATCTGGTCTTCAAAAGTAGGGTGCGATACATCCACCACATGGATCAAAATATCGGCCTCGCGCACTTCATCCAGGGTAGATTTAAAGCACTCCACCAAATGGTGAGGTAATTTGCGGATGAACCCAACCGTATCTGATAGCAAGAACGGCACATTCTCTATCACCACCTTGCGCACGGTGGTATCCAGTGTTGCAAACAGTTTATTCTCTGCAAACACATCAGATTTTGCCAGCATATTCATGATGGTAGATTTACCCACGTTGGTATAACCTACCAAGGCCACACGGATCAATTGCTGGCGGTTTTTGCGCTGGGTTTCGTTCTGGCGGTCGATAAGTTTAAGGCGCTCTTTTAACAGGGAGATCTTATTTAGGATCAAACGCCTGTCGGTCTCTATCTGGCTTTCACCCGGGCCACGCATACCAATACCTCCCTTTTGGCGCTCTAAGTGCGTCCATAAGCGGGTAAGGCGTGGCAGTAAATATTGCAACTGGGCAAGTTCAACCTGGGTTTTAGCCTGCGCTGTTTGGGCGCGACCGGCAAAAATATCCAGGATGAGGTTGCTTCGGTCCAATATCTTCACCTGCAGTTCGCGCTCAATGTTGCGCAGCTGCGATGGCGTAAGCTCATCGTCGAAAACAACAATGTCTATCTCTTCGGCAACAACGTATTCTTTTATTTCTTCCAGCTTACCGGTACCCACAAAGGTGGAACGTTCCGGGCGCTGTAGTTTTTGGGTAAAGGTATGCACCGTGAGGCCACCGGCTGTGGTAACCAAAAACTCCAATTCTTCTAAGTATTCTTTTTCTCGTGCTTCGGTCTCGTTAGGTGTTATTACACCCACCAGCACAACTTTTTCCTGCTTCACAGCAGTATCATAAAATTTCTGTTTCATTCAAAAAACGATTAACATTTAACCATAAAGGTATATGTAATTTACCTTATTATAACTCACGGGGTGGTGGTTATGTTCACATAGCGCAAAATTGTTTTTTTATTGATAATATCGCTTCTAATAAATATTAAGAAGCATTAAATAAGGTGAGCGTTACAAACAGGCAAGTTTGTAACAAAGACTTTCGTGCAAAACCATCAAGGCCCGGCTCATTGAAAGTGTGGTATGGAGTATTACATTAACATGATGGCACAAAGATATGGAAAGCGAACTTAATTACAAACCATTCGCAGATTATCGCACAATTAAAGCTGTTAAAACCAAGGAACTATATAAAAGTCACGCTGTTCCACCTTGATTTCAAAGTCCCTTTTTAAAATAAAAATGTTATCGGGATTGTGCGCAAGCAGAATATTTATTGCAAAAAAAACTGTCGCCAATAAAATTAAAGTAAGTGGTATAAATCGTGGTGCTTTATTGATATCCACAAATTTGTTAAGAATTAAAAAAAGGGCAAACCAAATTAGCAAATAAACTACGAGATCTACAAGCAACGGCAATAAAAAGAGCTGCTGAGACATTGATGTGTGAAAGCCTTTGCATGTGTAAAGAAAAGGAAATCCAATAAAATCAATCGACCCAATGTCATCTACAAATGCGATTGATCGCATAGTAATTAATGAAAAAGAAATGATGGTAAGCGGAACAACGAACTTTACAATTATCTGCTTCATTATTGTTATTACAGCCCCTTCACAAACTCTTGCATCGCCTTACCCGGGTCTGCCTGTTTCATAAAGTTTTCGCCGATAAGGAAACCCTGAAAGCCAACTTTCTTCAGATCCTTTATCGTTTGTGTATCGCTGATGGCGCTTTCGGAGATCTTTAAAAACTCGTTGGGGATATGATCCACCAAATCGTAAGAGTTTTGTACCGAAACGGTAAAATCAGCCAGGTTGCGGTTGTTTACGCCAATGGCATCCAGGTTGGTATCTATGCTTCGTTCCAGCTCTTCCAGGTTATGCACTTCTAAAAGCACATTCAGCTCCAGGCTTTTGGCCAGGGCGGCCAAATTTTTTATCTCTGCCGGGGTTAGTATAGCCGCGATCAATAGAATGATATCGGCACCCAGGGCTTTCGCTTCTACTACCTGGTATTCGTCTATCATAAAATCTTTACGAAGCACCGGGATGGTATTGGCACGGCGGGCACGTTTCAGATCCAGCTTACGGCCGCCGAAGAAATTGCGGTCGGTGAGTACCGATAGTGCCGAAGCACCTGCATCAGCGTACTGTTTGGTTACCTCTTTTACCAGTGCTTCATCGTTAATGATCCCCTTTGATGGCGATTTACGTTTAAACTCCGCGATGATGCCCGTGCGTTCCGGCGCCAATAAAAAATCACGGAAAGAATACGTCTCCCGGTGGAAATATTCAGATTCCTCCAGTTCAATGTAAGTGGTTTCGCGCTTATCGCGATCAACTTCCCTTTTTTTATGTGCGACTATTTTATCGAGTATGTTCATTAAATTCAAATCTAAAATAAACCCCTGTCATTTCGAACGAAAGTGAGAAATCTTATACGCCCTGCATCTCTTGATGCAAAGGTTGCAAACCTGGCGTTTACGTTTTCTCTTCGCGGGCTGCTCTTTCCCCTCCCTCCGCTCATCGAAATGACTGGTGGCGGGCAGTAGGCTTGAGTTCACTATTTATCCCTTTAACCAATTCTCCATCATTTCCTTGCCGTATTCGGTCAGTACCGATTCGGGGTGGAACTGTACGCCGCGCACATCGTACTCTTTATGCCTTAACGCCATTACGGAATCATCCGCTTCGTCTATAGCGGTAACCGTCAGTACTTCGGGCAGGTCTTTTTCTACCACCCAGCTATGGTAACGGCCCACCTTAAAGCTTTGGGGCAGGCCTTTAAAAAGTTGCTCGCCATTGTCGGTTACTTTTATGGGCGTTGCTATGCCGTGCATGGGCTGTGGCAGGTTGTATAACTTGCCGCCAAAAACCTCGGCAATGGCCTGCTGACCAAGGCACACACCAAAAATACTTTTTGTTGGCGCGTACTTTTCAATTACCGGCAGCAGCAAGCCTGCTTCGGACGGTATGCCCGGCCCCGGCGAAAGGATGATGTGGCTGTAGGCGTCTACGTCCTCTATTTTAAACTGGTCGTTCCTCCAAACATCGCATTCCAGGCCAAGTTCATTAACCAAATGCACCAGGTTATAGGTGAACGAATCGTAATTGTCTATGATGAGGATTTTGCCCCCCAGCCCCCTGAAGGGGGAGCTTTTTGAATTGCTATTTGTCATTTTATATCGTAAATCCCTTATCGGGATAGTCTTAATAATTTAATAAACTCCTGTTCCCCCTTCAGGGGGTTAGGGGGCTCGCCTATAGGCTCTCAGCCAATTCTACCGCTTTTCTTAGCGCGGCTATTTTATTATCTACTTCTTTCAACTCACTTTCGGCAACCGAGCCTGCTACAATGCCAGCGCCTGCCTGGTAATGCAGCGTATTGTTCTTGCTCAAAAATGAGCGGATCATGATGGCGTGGTTAAAATCGCCATTAAAACCAAAATAACCTATCGCGCCGCTGTAAAAGCTGCGTTTGCTTTTTTCGTTCTCGTCGATAATTTCCATGGCGCGGTATTTTGGCGCGCCGCTCAGCGTACCCGCCGGGAAAGTATCCGCTACAATTTTAAAGGACGATACACCCGGTTTCAGCCTGCCGCTTACATGCGATACCAGGTGGATGAGGTGCGAGTAATATTGCACTTCTTTAAAAGCCTTTACGCTTACCTGGTCGCAATGGCGACTCAGGTCGTTGCGGGCCAGATCCACCAGCATTACGTGCTCAGCAGATTCCTTGGGGTCGGCCTCCAGCTGGCGAGCTAATTCGGCATCTTTCTCGTCATCGCCGCTGCGTTTAAAGGTTCCGGCTATCGGGAAAATGCTTGCCACGTTGTTTTTAATGGTGATCTGCGCCTCGGGTGATGACCCGAAGATGCGGAAATCGCCAAAATCAAAATAAAACAAATACGGCGATGGGTTGATAGAACGCAGCGCGCGGTACACGTTAAATTCATCACCCAAAAACTTACGGGAGAATGCACGCGACGGTACTATCTGGAACACATCACCACGGTAGATGTGCGTTTTCATTTTCTCCACTATCGCCATAAATTCCTCGTTGGTGAGGTTGGATTGCTCCGCTTCCTTGCTCTCAAAAGTGTACTCGGGGAAGTTTTTATTTTTGATGAGGTATTCCAATTTCTCCAGGCCGTTGGTTTCGGGCTGGCCCTCAACCTGGTTGTGGAAAATGTAGAGTTCGTTCTTAAAGTGATCTACCGCTATTATGTAGCCATAGATGTGGTACTGCATCACCGGGATCTTGCGCGGGTTATCGGCGGTTTCCTTCAGTTTAATAGTTTCAAAATGCTCCACAGCCTCGTGGGTAAAGTAACCGAACAAGCCGTTAGAAATTATTTTGGTGTTTTGCGCGTCGGTTTCAAAACGGCTTAAAAAGCTGTTGATCTCGTCCGTTAGTTCAAAGGTGCCGGGTGCGCTCACTTCTGTACTGCCATCCGGGAAGCTTTTTTTCAGCTCATCATTATCCAGCACAAAACCGCTGATGGGCATACAGCAGATATAGCTCATGCTGTTTTCGCGGCTGTGGTAATCCGAGCTTTCCAGCAGCAGCGAATTGGGGAAAACATCCCGTAGCCGCAGGTAAATGCTAACCGGCGTGGTGGTATCTGCAAGCAGCTTTTTATGTGTAGTATTTATTTTAAAAGTTGTCATTTTCAATAGTTTGTAAAAAGAAAAAACCCGACGAATTGGGGTCGCCGGGTTTCAATATAGGTTTATATTTGATTAGTAATGCATGTCAAAAACTATCCGGCTGCCAAATTTTAGTTTGGTGCCACCAATAGATATTGTTCAAAGTTTTTTTCATGATCGGGGAGCAAATTTATAAAGAAAATTGAGATTGCAAACTTTTTCTGCTTTTTTTTAATTACTCATGCCAAAAAAGGCGCGTTTGCTCTGCATAATGGCCACAACTATCACTATTATAGCGAGTGTATAAAAAATGGCGATGGTGCGGTGCTTGCTTTCCGGCAGGGTTTCTTTCTTGGATTTGGAGTGCCCGATGGTGATCAGTACAATAGCAAAGATCATCATGCTGATGTGCTCTACCGTCCAGTAACGGGCTTGTGCATCGTGCATAGTTTCTTTGGCAAACACCACAAAGGGGCTGACAAAATACAGCACCAGCCCTATTAAAAGCTGCGTGTGGGCCGATATTAAAGCAAACAGGTTAAGCTTGCGGTTGCCTTCGGTATATTCTTTTTGGCCAAGCCAGCCGGCAAAAGCTTGCAAAACGGCCAGCAATAATAATACCATTACAATGTACCGGAAACCGGAGTGGAGCAACAGGGTGAATTTGTATAATGCCATGGGGTGTAAAAATTTGGTTCGAATATAGGGATAAAAGTTTTTTAGTTTGAGAAGGGTAGGAAAACCATTACAATTTATGCCCCCTGTGCATCCCGCTTTGCGGCAGGTAATAAACATTTCCATTTAAAATTAATGTAAAAGGGCCTACCATTTTTATGCCCGGTAAGCTGGTAATTTCTGAATTGCCTGTTTGATTGTTGTACACTTTAAATGGCGTAGGGGTTAGTGAGCCGTAATGAGAAGCTATGTCGTTATGCAACAACAACTTCTCAGGTGAAAACACCATGTACTCCGGAACATTGTCTTTTTGCCAAATGGGTTTACCAGCCTTAATATCTATCTTGTGGATAGCGTAGGGTAACGAATATACAAACAAATTTGCCGCATCGCCGGTTAGATAGCCGTTGCCCGCAAATCCTTCCCAAATAACTCTCTCGGTAGTCTTATCTATAGCAAACAGGTTATTCTCCGAGCCGGTATCGCCTAATAGCGATACAAATACATTATTGCCAATAACAAGTGGGCGCGATTGCGGCCCCTCATAGCCTGGAGATCCGCGTAGCCGGCACATAACCTTTTTAACGCCCGTTTTGGCGTCAAACGAACACATATCAGACACCCATAACGAACTAAAATTACCGGTTGGGTGGCCCTCTATCATATAAATGGCGCCGTTACTTTCGATTGGCAGGCCCAACACAACGTCTCTTGTTTTATAGTGCCATTTTTCGATGCCCGATCTTCCATCATATGCGCGCAGGTAGTAGTTGTTTGCAACATCATAATCCAAGCAATATAGCACGCCGTTGGCTGCGATGGGTTTATCCAAATGGAATTTGGCGGAGTGCCACAGTTGTTGGCCATTTCGTGAATCGAAAGCATACATTTCTGTTTTGCCTACTTCATAAACAACACCATGATCGTAAATTACATCCTGAAAATCGGGGTAATAGGGCAGGCGTGCATCCTTAAACCAATCAATTTGCCCGGTTTTTATATCGAGGGCGTAAATTGCAGCCGTATTATAGTTGAGCACATGCCCCTGAACAAACAATGTATCATTAGATATTGCAGCAAATGAGCCTAAGCCGATTTTTTGTTCCCATACAAAAAGGCCATCTACAGTGTAGCAACTAAAGTATTCCGCGTCGGAGTTGCTATAAATAAATCCTTTCTCTGTGTCGATATTGAAATTTACTTTAACCGAAAGGCCTTTGCTATTTGTGGCGGTGATTTGCCCCGGGTAGGCAATTGTGGCGTAAATGTCTGTGAGTGTGTATGTGGTTGTTTTAAGGTTGGCGGCAATTACTTTGCCATTTAAACTCACGCTGTATTTAAGGGTTGTGTCTACGCCGCTGCCAGTTGCATCCGTCCAGCTGATATCAACAAGACGCCTGTCTTTTCGTTTTAAACCGATAAACTTAAATGATAAAGCCTGGGCTATTGTATCGGTTTTGTTCGGCTTATCGGGCAGGTTTTCAACATTGTCCTTCTGGCAGCCGATCAAGTACAATACAAGGAAAAGGGATAGGTAGCAAATTTTCTTCATCAAACCGTAAATAATGCATTTAAAGATAGGTTAAATTTTTGACAGTAAAGAGTTAACCTAACAACGGAAAACTAAACTTCCCCATAAGCACTTTTGGGTTATTGCCTATAGTCATCGGTTCGCCGCAAAGGGCTTCGTTGCCGAGCAGGGCGAATAGTATAGCCTCTTTTGCATCGGGGTTTATACCCAATTCGCTGGTTTCCGAAACGGAAGCACCCGGCAATGCCCGCTTAATATACTCCATAACAAAGGGGTTCCTGGCACCGCCGCCGCTTACAAATATTTTGGCGCCCGTTGTGTCGAAATTGGAAGCGATAAACCTTGCGATGCTGCGCGCGGTAAAGGCGCTGAGCGTGGCCACCAGGTCTGCCTTTGCTATGTTGAGCGTGCGGCTGGCTTGCTGGGCATCCGCAACAAAATCAAGGTTAAACAATTCCGGGCCGGTGGTTTTTGGCAGGTTTTCGTTAAAAAAGGGGTGGTGCAGCAGTGCATCCAGCAGGGTTTCATCTACGGTACCCGAGTAGGCTATCGCCGAATCTTCATCAAAAGGTTTATCAAAATAAGCGCGGCAGGCGGCATCTATCAATGTATTGCCGGGGCCAATATCGGTACACATTACTTTGGTGTAATCGGCATCGGCAGGTAAATAGGTAAGGTTGGCAATGCCACCAATATTGAGCAGGATGCGGTTCTCGCCGGCCTTGCTGCCTAAAAGCACGTCGCCATATAAAGCCAGCGGGGCCCCTTCGCCACCCGCGGCAATATGTTTCTGCCGAAAATCGCTGATGGTTAAAATGCCGGTCTTCATGGCAATATGGTCGGCATCGCCTATTTGCAGGGTGGCATTACCATAATTTGCCTGCTGATGCAAGCGTTTTGGCGCATGATAAATAGTTTGCCCATGGCTGGCGATGAAATCAACATCGGCTACATTTACCTGCCATTCGGCAAGCGCCTGTAGTATCAGTTCGGCATGGAATGTGCCTATGTAGGCGTTCAGCAACGTTACTTGCTCCAAACTCACCTGCTTTTTGGCGAAGACCTGCTGCACCTCTTTTTTAAAGGCTTCGGCATAAGGTATGGTGGCGAAGTTGATGAGCTTAAATTTGGTTTGCAGTCCGCTTCCACTAAAACTGCACAGGGCAATATCCAAACCATCCAGCGACGTGCCCGACATGAGTCCGATACCCAACCTTTCCTCTTTTTGGGCGGCGGCAAATAGTTTCTGCAGGTTTTGGTTTAATGGCGGCATGTGTGTAATTTACCTGTTTTAGGCAGCATAGCAAATGTAAATTAAAATGCCCTGTATCTAAATATCCTATATATTTGTTTTAACCCATTGTACACCAATACAACCCTAAGCAATTTTTATGGCAAGATTAAATTTACTGGAAGAGACACGTTACGAGAAGCTGCCGGTGAGCGTTTATGCGGACCAGAAGTCGGCATCGCTGGCAGTAGCAGCAAGGATAGCAAAACTCATTAAGGATAAACAGGCAGCAGGGCAGCAAACCGTGTTGGGTTTGGCTACCGGTGTTACGCCCGTTGGCGTGTATGCCGAACTGATCCGTTTGCACAAGGAAGAAGGTTTGTCGTTCCGCGATGTCATCACCTTTAACCTGGATGAATATTATCCCATGAAACCGGATGCTGTGCAAAGCTATGTCACTTTCATGAATGAGAACCTCTTCGACCATGTAGATATCGATAAAAACAAAGTACATATCCCCGATGGTACTCTGGACCAGGATGCCGTTGCCGCTTTCTGTTTGGATTACGAAAGGCAGTTATCGGAACTGGGCGGACTGGACCTGCAATTATTAGGGATAGGCCGTACCGGCCACATTGGTTTTAACGAGCCGGGCTCCGCGCCAAACTCAGGTACCAGGTTGGTAACGCTGGATGACCTGACCCGCCGTGATGCTTCCCGCGATTTTGGGGGTAAGCAAAATGTGCCTGCCAAAGCTATCACCATGGGGGTGGGTACCATTTTTAAAGCAAGAGAAATTATCCTAATGGCCTGGAGCGCTAAGAAAGCGCCTATCGTGCGTAAAGCAGTAGAAGGTGAGATCTCTGGTGAAGTGCCTGCTACTTTCCTGCAGCTTAGCGATCATGTGGAGTTTGTACTGGATGAAGGGGCCGCATCGGGCCTTACGCGCTTTGATACGCCATGGCTGGTAAAAGATTGTGTTTGGGAAAATGCCTTGATCAAAAAAGCGGTGATCTGGTTATCGGGTACTGTAGGCAAACCCATCTTAAAACTGACCGAAGAGGATTACAATAACCATGGCATGGCGCAGCTGGCTGTGGAGCAGGGTCCTGTGTATAATATCAATATCGACATCTTTAACCAGATCCAGCATACCATCACCGGTTGGCCGGGTGGCAAACCGGGGGCAGATGATAGCCAAAGGCCTGAACGTGCTGAGCCTGCAAGGAAGCGTTCTATCGTATTCTCTCCTCATCCGGATGATGATGTGATCTCCATGGGTGGTACGTTTATCCGTTTGGTTGACCAGGGGCACGACGTACATGTGGCTTATCAAACCTCGGGGAATACCGCCGTATGGGATGATGACGTATTACGTTACGTAGAGTTCGCTATCGACTTTAAGGAAAGTGTTGGTGAGGATGCTGCTGAACTGAAAAAATTATACGGCGAAATGCGCCATTTTATCGAAAACAAGCTGCCCAACCAGATAGATACGCAGGAGATCCGCAACGTGAAAGGTTTTATCCGCAAAACGGAAGCCATCTCGGGTGCCCGGTTCTCAGGAGTACCCGACAGTAATATCCATTTCCAGGCATTGCCTTTTTACGAAACGGGTAAAACCAAGAAGAACGCCGTTGGCGAAGAGGATATCCTGTTGACCATGGAACTATTGAAAAAAGTAAAACCTCAGCAGGTGTTCGCCGCAGGTGATTTTGCCGACCCTAACGGGACGCACATTGTTTGCTTTAATATTATCCTTGCTGCTTTACAGCGTTTGAAGGAAACCGAGGATTGGGTGAAAGATTGCTGGATGTGGCTCTACCGTGGTGCCTGGCACGAGTTTGCTACGCACGAAATTGAAATGGCGGTGCCTTTATCGCCTGC
>NZ_JBDSZG010000018.1:0-362551 GCF_039925265.1 Mucilaginibacter sp. | reverse complement strand
CGTTATAGCTTAGCCCAACGCCGTTGCCGTTCGGATCGGTGATGCCGGTCAGGTTCCACCCGCTGTAGTAGCTGATCCCGTTCTGGTACAGCAGGTGCCTGCGGCCAAAATACGCGGGCGTGCCGCTGGTGACCGTTTTTTCGGCGACGCTGTCGGGTGCGGCGAAAGTGTACTTGATGCCATGGTCGTTGGTGATGACAAAGGAAGCGATCAGGCTGGCGTTATTCCCCGAGCCGCCGATGGTGGTATAGGTCAGCTTCAGGTCCTGGTAGTTGATCACGCGGAACTGCGTGTTGACCCGGTCATAAACCAGCTGGCAGGAAAGCCCCGGCGCGTTCACGTAAAAGATGTCCGGCTCGGTATCCTCGTTGTTATAAGTGACAATGTTTGAGTTGATATAGTTGATATCGGAGGTTTCGTCGGCACAGACGTTGCTGGTGTTCGCAATGGTAAAGCCCGATACTCCGCTGTAATGCGCGATGTTCATCCAGCCGACACGGGCGAGCGAGGAATTGTCCTTTGTTACGTCATCCGGCAGTCCGCGCACGGCGCGGCTGATCTGCCCTCCAGCCCTAACGTTCCAGCTCATGCCCGCCGAGCCTTCCACCTCCTTGGGCTTGATCCCGTTGGTGCTGTACGATAAGTTCACCGGTATAGCTACCTGACCCTTGGCAACCGTATAAATAGGAAGGTTTACATTCAATCCGCCGGTCAGCAGGTTTACATCGGCCGGACTTTGCGCAAAAAGTTTGGCATTCAACACCAGCGCGCAGATAAAACACAGGAGAAAGTGCTTCTTATTCATCTATAAATTGTGTAAAGGTTCAGGACAGAACAGCCGCGTTCGGCCATTCAAATATTATATGGCAATGTAATGAATTATTGGAATATTTAATATCAACATCCGATGATATTTTTTTAAGAAATAGCGTCAAATAATATAATCGCTCCCTGCAGCTTTAAAAGACTTCATAATCGGACTGACGGGTTAGTGCTAACACGTTTCTGGTATTAAAAAACAAGTGTTTTAGATTTGCTGGTCATTGCTTAGGGTTTGCTATAAAACTAATTGATTGTTTCGAGAAAAAAAACAGGTGAAAACACCTGTTTTTCAATCTATTAAATGTTTCTATATTTGCGCCTTCTAAATAATTTTGACTCGCTACGTGGCTTCAGCGGATGGCTTTTATTGAACCTGCGGGACTATGTATAAAATGAGGGGAATTATAGAGCCTGCAATTAAAAATATCATTTTGACTTGATAATTGGTCGGATTTACGAAAGTAATGGCTTACAGGAGCCGCCTTATATTCTTTTTTCTGTATCTTGTAATTGATTATAAACCTTAACTATCCTTGCATGGATTTTTCAAGCAGCTACTTTGGCCAGGCTCTCGACAAGCTGAGTTTCGACGACATTGTGGCTTATTTTGCTGAACCAAGAACCGAAAACGCCACGATCGAATTCAAATCGTATTCCGACAGATTGTCGTTTGACGATAGCTTGCAAAAAATTATTCGAGGCATTAGCAGCTTTCTTAATTCCAACGGGGGCATTTTGATATGGGGTGCGCCAAGAGCATCCAAGATAGAAGGCTACTCTGAGGACGTGTTTTACGGGGAGCTTTGTGCCGCCCCTCAAAGCAAGGGGAAAGACAGTCTCATGAACCGCATAGGTTCAGCAATTACGCCTTTGCCTACAGGCGTCGCCGTTAAAATATTGTCGAGCGAGAAGCGGCATGTTTATGTCTTTGAGATTCAGGAGAGCAAAAGCAAGCCGCACCAGTTCGATTATCGCTATTATATCCGGCTCGATGGACAAACGGTACCTGCGCCCCATTATTTGGTCGATGCCCTGATGAAACAGCAGTCGTTTCCCGACTTGGGAGGCCTGCTAAGCTTCGGCCAGTCCCGCGAGTCAATTTCAGGAGACCTTTTGCCTAAGGTAATCCTTCCCGTTTCTGTATTTATAGTGAATAACAGCGAATTTCAGAACGAATTGAACGTATCCTTTCGATTGCAATGCGTAGGCGGATTCTTCTCACGGTCAAGGGGAATAATTCCCCACCTCGGTCCGGCGTCATACACAAAAGGCGGTACGGAATTGGTGCATAGTAGCTTTGCCAGCGTCTTGCACTTCGGGATTCCCCAGCAGTACACGGACGAGGTTACAATAATATTCGACAAGAAGGACGGCGCGTTTAAGAATGTTCGGCTGCTTCTGTCGTTTGGGGGGCAACACTCCCCCGCGAAAATTTCAACCTATGATGTAGGAGTAGGTATTAATGGCGATAAATGTGATGTCGTTTCTTTGAGTGAAAATATCATGTTTTCGGATACTACGATCGAATTGTCGAAAATTTCTCCAAAATAGATACAAAGTAATTCTGTGTGCCCCGGCTGTTACGATATTAATCATATTCAAATAAAAACAGGGCGAGCGCCCTGTTGATAGTGCTATTCTGTTGTGATATTTCGCAGTTTTTTCAGCTTTCGCCGTTCCTGATATATGTGCGCCGCAAGCACGGCCTCGTATAGCTTCTTGTCGAAAACGTGGTTGCTCCGCGCGCCCTTGTGGTACCGAGCAGAAAGCTCGGGATAGAGCATCTTGGCATACTTGATGATTTCCCCTGTAGTGCGGAGCGTAAGCGTGCCCTTGATTTCCGTTTTGGTTATCAAATCGAAAGTGCAGTAGTGCTCCTTAGCCAGAGCCTCTATGCGCCGTATGAGCCGCCGCATGGCGTTGGTATGCCGGGACAAGGGAGGTATCTTGATAACGATGTCAGTGATCGGATAGCGGTGCAGGTATTGGGCGTAGCGCTTCAAGATGGCGTGAAGCTTGTCGTCCGACCATATGCCGGGGTAGTCGTGGATTCGCTTCTCAATCAGCGCTCCGTCTTGCAGGACGCAGATGCCGGTACGCGAGGTGCCGACGCTAATCCCGAACGTAATCATTGGTGTTGAAGACTGACTTGGTAATGATGTTGGTGAAAAGGCGCGCCCTGGTAGTCCTTACCGAATGATCGGGCAGGGTTGCCACGTGGGTGAGCGTCGAGAGTAGGTAGTCTTTGGGGTACTTCTTCGCGCAAGAGAGGTAGAACGCGAGCGACTTGCGGTCGTCCAGCGCGTCAGCGAGGGTGTGTGCCAAGGTGATTTCGTTAGACGTGTAGATGTTGCTTCTTATGAATTCCATTTGCTGTTGAATGAGCTGTTAAAATGCTACGTTCGTTCGTTCGTTTTTTTTTGGGACGTTCGAACGTTCGTGGCGATTTTTAAGAAAATGCGGGCGCGGCGAAACAGCGCGTTAAGTCCGCGGGTGCTGCGCCGTGGTCGGTTTGTCTATCGTACCCGTCAGTACGATGTGTTGCGGCGCAGGAAGCGCTGCTCAATCCGCTCGGCGTATTCGGGATAGAGCTCGGTCGGCGTCTTATAGTATAGGAGGCACAGCTTCAAGAGGTTGGTGCCGTTCGGCATTGCCCTGCCGCTCTCCCACAGGCAGAGGGCGTTCGAGTTGGCATATCGCAAAAGCTTTGAAACTTGCGTTTGCGTGTAGCCCGCATTTTCACGAGTTACCCGTAACCGGTTTGGAAATGGTCGCGCGTCGTAACTCACAGTCATACGATACCAGTATTGATGCTTAAAATGATAGGGGCGGTATTTCACGTTTGAACGTGAAGCGTTCGCGGGTTAATTGTACCAACGGCTCGATAAAAAGTCTAAACTGGCGACGTCTTATGAGAATAAAAAACACCCCGCTATAGGGGGTGTTGCATGAACTGCGGCGGCAGCTTCGTCCATTCCGAATGGATGAGCCTTCGGTACGCTGGGTTCGAAATTACGGTGTCGCACTCCCATCTCTGCACCGCGGCTTCGGAAACGGCGAGGCGCCTCGCGCACTGCTTGACGCTCAGCCCACGGCAGAACCTGATTTGCCTGAGCTTCCCCGCGAGGCTCTCGGTTTCGTGCACGAACGGATAATAGCGAAGGAACTCGAGAATGCGGGGATAGTGCTTTACCTGCGGCTCGCTTCTGCCGTTTTCCCAGCCTGTCACGCTGTCCTCCGACACTTTCAGCAGCGCGGAGATTTCCCTCTGCAACAGCCCGCGCTCGATGCGCGCCTTTCGGATATGCTCTCCAAGGGTGCACGGAGTGGCGGCATATTGCGGAATGTTCGGCTTTTTGAGTACTTTGCGGTATGAAACAAGCCTTCTCACAGGGATGTCCTTGTGGTTATTACAACCATCCGGAGAAAGAATGTATCTGCCCGCCGGGAACGGTACAGAAATACCTCAGCAAAATTTCCGGCCCCCTATTGGATCGTATCGATCTGCATGTAGAGGTTACGCCGGTAAATTTTACCGAACTATCATCAGACCGCCTTGCCGAAAAAAGTGAATTCATCCGCGAACGTGTGATCAAAGCCCGCGACAGACAAATAGAACGCTTCGGTTCCAAGCCAGACCTGCACGCCAACGCACAGATGAGCCCACAAATGGTACGCGATATTTGCAAAATTAGCCAGGCAGGGCAAATGCTGCTCAAAAAGGCGATGGAGAAACTTGGCCTTTCCGCCCGGGCTTATGACCGGATCCTTAAAGTGTCTCGCACCATTGCCGACCTTGCCGGCAGCGATGAGGTTCTGCTGGAGCATTTGGCCGAAGCCATCCATTTCCGCAGTTTGGACAGGGAAGGCTGGGCGGGGTAATGCAACCACCTAAGCGCTACCTCGAAT
Source organism: Mucilaginibacter sp. (assembly GCF_039925265.1). Lineage (GTDB taxonomy): Bacteria > Bacteroidota > Bacteroidia > Sphingobacteriales > Sphingobacteriaceae > Mucilaginibacter. The sequence goes on along the minus strand of NZ_JBDSZG010000018.1, from coordinate 357,820 downwards.
TGGATGCCTTGCGCGGCATGGCAGCTATATTTGTGGTATTGTATCATTTTACGCTGGGGCAGGATGTTTGGTGGAGGTTTAACCTCGGCGTTACCGGCGTCGATCTGTTTTTTATCATTAGCGGTTTCGTTATTTTTATGAGTATAAACAACGTGGCATCGGGCACCGAGTTTGTTATCAACAGAATATGCCGCCTTTACCCCACTTATTGGGTTTGTGTTTCCATAACCTTTGGTGTGATGGTATTACTCAGGCTTATCCATTTTGGGGCAGCCCATGATAGCCATGCCGGGTTAATAGATTATTTGGCTAACCTCACCATGTTTCAATATTATTTGGGCATTAAGGATTTGGATATACCCTACTGGACAATGATCGTGGAAATGCTTTTCTACATCGTTATCCTTATCCTTTATTCGGCAAAGATGTTAAAGCACATTATCGTCATTGGCTGCTTTGTTAATGTTTTTATTATTTTAAACGGGTTATGTTTGATACTGCATTGGCCTCACATAAACCCCAAATATTTTCCACTTTTTAATCATTTCGCCCTGTTTTTTTCGGGGATAACATTTTACAAACTCGCCACGGGTAGCATTAGCCGGATTAAAGGCTACACCCTTCTTTTGTTTTGTATTTTTATTCAGTGCTCTATCTTTTTGTTCGCGGGCCCTGCACATGAACACATTAGCTGGTACCAGTATATAGCGATGCTATTATTCTATTTTTTACTTTTTACATTATTTATTAATGACTGGCTGAAGTTCATCGTATCCAAACCGGCCCTTTTCCTTGGGAAAATATCGTTTGCATTGTACCTTATTCACTCCTACGTTTTCGTGGGGGCAATAGGCGTGTTGACAAAACACGGTATGCCTTTTTGTGTTGCTGTCTTTTTGATTGCGGTGCCCGGGGCAATTGTACTTGCCTGGCTTATAACAGTCTATATAGAACGGCCGCTTGGAAAAAAACTGAAAGCGGTTTTGAATAAACAAATTGGGTAAAGCAATATGCGCAGGGGTGTTCATTTTGAATTATTCGAGTTTTGGTTATAATTAAAATATTTGCTTTTTTTAAAAACTATTTATAGCTTCACACCTCTACACCCCGATGAATAAACAGCCTAAAAAAATTATCATTTTCGACGATGACGAGGATATCTTGTCTATCTGTAGCTATATTTTAGAAGAGCAAGGTTGGGAAGTGCATACTTTTACCGATTGTAATAATATTGCAGAAAAGGTAGCAAGTATTCTGCCCAATGTTATTTTGATGGATAACTGGATCCCCGATGCAGGCGGTATTGTGGCCACCCAAACGCTTAAAAAAGATGACGAGCTAAAACATATCCCCGTGGTATATTTCTCTGCCAACAGCGATATCCAGCTCCTTGCCGACCATGCCGGCGCGGAAACGTACCTGGCCAAACCATTCGACCTGGAAGAACTCGAGCGAGTGATCAACACAGTGCTGATAAGCAACTAAACCATATTTTTTCGCATAAAGCAAAAGGCATCCGTTTTGTAACGGATGCCTTTTGCTTTATGCTATGCCTGGCTATTACATTAGCCCGTCTGGCCTGCCGCCTCCTGGAGGCCTGCCGCCGCCATCTCCTCTAAAGCCGCGGCCCGGGTCTGCAGCCGGTGCTTTGCCCGAGAATTTTTGCAAACGTAGTGTAAATGATACCAGGAAGTAACGGCCCAGTTTATTTACGTTAGTTTGTGTAACGGTACTCCCGGTGGTTACGGTTGAAAAACCGGTGTTCTCGTTAAATAAGTCATACGCTGCAAAACGCAGGGTACCTCTGTGGTCTTTTAAAAACCTGCGCTCTACGTAAGCGTTTAAAATATTAGGGTTTTTAATTTGCAGGTCTTCTGAATAACCGTAGTTGAAGGTTTTAGTGTAATCGTAGCTTAAAGTCCAGTCCTTCCAGAAATAATTTTTACCGCTTGCGCCAAGGTTAAGGGTGCGTATGTTGGTGTTTTGGTTAAACAGCGCGGTATTTAAAGAGTTATCTGTTTTGTTAATCGAATAGCTGGAGTTTAACTCAGCATCTATCACATCCGTAATATTTACCCTGAAGCGCAGCCCGGGAGATAAAGTAAATGTTTTGGCAATGTTTTTATCGATGATCGACGCTACATTGTTTGAATCGACCGAACCGGCAAAACCGATATTGTTGGTGTAACCAACGTTTGTGTTAAAAATAACGGTGTATTTACGTTCGGACCATGGCTTGGAGTAAACCAAACCACCGTTAACCTGGTAATATCCGCTTGCATTTTGATACTTGATAAGGTTAGAACCTACCAGGTTTTTCAAAGTTGGGTCGGCAGCCAGGGCTGCAGCTGTAAAACGTCGCGGATATACGATATTAACGTTCACAATTTTATTGTCGGTTTGCGTATAGCCAACATTTGCGAAGAAGATGTTACCCGTTTGGAAACTGAAGTTACCATAACGTAATTGCAGGCTGTTGTTAAACTCCGGGCTTAAATTAGGGTTACCCAATACCGGGTACGATGCGTTTGAGAAATCTATCACCGGCTGCAGTTGGTTAAACGCCGGCTGGTTGCTGGTACCGTTGTACTGGAAGCTTAAGTTTTGGCTCCGTGAGAAATTGTACACAAACCGTGCTGTTGGGATCACATTAAAGGTAGTTACCTTGGTCGACTGGCTTGTTTTTACATTAAAGCCTTCCAGTGTTGCCGGTTGGCCGCCTATACCAAGTACAAAATTATACTTTGCCTGCACTACCCTATAATTTAAACCAAAACGGTTGGTTGTAAAGGTGTAATTGTAATTATTGCTCCAAAGCTCGTAATTATGGTACGCGCCGGGCGTATATAAAGTATCCGTTTCTTTATTACTGCTTGTGTAACTATGGTTAAAGGCGTAATTACCCTCCAGGAACGAGTGTTTACTCAGTGGCTCCTGGTATGATAGGTTTGCACCGTATGCGTTGGTGCGGCTATCGGTATAGATCACCTGGTTTTCGGGCGAGGTACGCAATGAGCCTGGCGCATAGGCATAAATAGGATTATCGTACTGGTTGTTTTTATTGGTTGATCCACTAAACCCGATGCTTAAGTTACGGCCGCGACTGTTAAAACGGTGGTTATATAAACCGGTTATGCCATAATTTGGTGCCGAAGAATTGCTGATAGAATTTGCCGTGTACGATTGCGCAATAACGCCATCCCTGGTAGAATTTACATTATCGAAACTGGTAACATCACTGCCCGAGTATGAAAACGTTGGTGTTAACTTTAAATAGTTTACGGTATCTGGTTTCCACTCCAGGTTGAAGTTGAAACGGTGGTTAACCGGGTTATTGGTTTCGTTACTTAAACTATTGCTTTGGCTAACGGTATTTGCCGACGCGTTGGTTTGTAATGTGGTTGAATTTGTGAAAACGGTGTTATCGTTAAAGCTATAGCTACCATATACTGATAGGGTTTTGCCCCATTGGTCCCTGAAGTTTAAGCCGATAGAATGCGCGTTGGTTATACCGTTTGAGTTTACGGTTGAACCGGATGCCCCGCCCCTTAAAGCGTTACCACGGCCACCGCCGCCCCCTCCACCGCCAAAACCACCGCCGCCAGCAGCGCCACCAGTGGGCGTACCAAAGCTAAAGGTGTTTACATTGGTATTGTTGATGCTTCCTAACACAGATACCTGCTGGTCGCCTTTGAATTTGAAAAAGTTTAAAAGGCCAAGGTAGCGGTTATCATTAGTTACCCCCGGGTTTTTTGGCAAAAGGTCAGAGCCATCGCCTGCGGTTGCCTGCCCAAAATAGCCGTAGTTTTTATCCTTACGGATGGTAAAGTTCAGCACCTTATTGGGTTCGCCGGTTTTTACGCCGGTAAGGTTGGCCTGATCGCCGTAATCATCAACTATCTGCACGCTTTCAATAACATCTGCAGGCAAGTTTTTAGTTGCGCTTAAAACATCACCGCCAAAAAAGTCCTTTCCGTTTACACGCACCTTGGTAACCTGTTTGCCTTGGGCGGTAACAGTACCATCTTTAGCTACATCAAGCCCCGGTATTTTTTTAAGCACCTCTTCAATAGGTGCATTCTCGCGCACTTTATAGGCCGCAACACTGTATTGAACAGTATCTTCTTTAAAAACAACAGGATTAACGCCAACAATGGTTACCACCCCAAGTTGCCTCGTTTCCGATTTTAGGACGATGGGGTCCAACACGACAGCTTTACCATCGGCGGGTAAGGTATAATGCTTTATAATTCCCTGGTAGCCGATTGATGAGATAGTCAGGGTGATTTTGGTGCCTTTTATTGCAGGGAACAAAAATTTGCCGTTTACATCTGTTGTGCTCGCCAGGCTATCGCCCTGCTCTGATGATATCTTAACGTTGCTGCCGGGCAGCGTTAGTTTAGTTGAATCGATAATGGTGCCGCTTAGCGGGCGGCTACCCTGCGCGTTGGATCGCAGCGCAGACAGGCTTAGGATAGTAAGGAGTAAAAAAAGGTATTTCATAATGTATTTAAAGGCATGCATTGATATTATTATGTGTACGACACATATTTTATGCAAATGTTCACTTTATGGAATTTAAATATTTAATAATCATAGCATTGTTACAGATTATAGCAGGTAAACAATAGGATTGTTACATATATAAAAACAAAAAGCCCCGCATTGCGGGGCCGAAGTTAGAATAAGCTGTACAAAAATTTATACAGGGCGTGGCATTAATTTGATAAATGTAACGCTCCAGCAACCTCGTTGTAGTTTCTGAGATTGATATTAGGGTGAGCAGCACCAAATGTAGTAAGCGAGGTGCCCTGGATGATCACCACTCTAAAATCGAGTCCGCTTGCTGTAAAGTTTGATTTTACGCTTACATAGCCTACGCCATACGAAGAAAGCGCCAGTGTTTGGCCAGCCTCGGCATAAGGCATAGCGAAAAAGCCGCTGTTGCTGCCGGTTATGCGGAAGAACATCAAAACCAACCCTTTATCAACAACATCCTGCGTAATTGCAGCCACATTAAATTGTGTGAAACCGGTTAAAACAACAGATCTGTTTGTAAGTAATATGCTGGAAACATTGGCACTGCCGTCGGCACCCGTAGCTCCGGTTGGGCCTGTGGCGCCATCGGCTCCGTTCTGCCCGGCCGGCCCTTGCGGGCCTGTAGCGCCGGTGGCCCCTGTTGGGCCGGTAGCACCTGTAGCGCCTGTTGGTCCCGCCGGGCCTTGTGCGCCCGTTGCTCCTGCTGGGCCGGTCGCTCCTGCGGGGCCAGCAGCGCCCGTAGCACCTGTTGGGCCGGCAACGCCAGCCCCCGTTGCGCCGGTTGCACCAGCGGGCCCTGTTGCCCCCGTTGCGCCGTTAGCGCCGGTTGCACCCTGTGGGCCTTGCGGGCCACTTGATCCTGTAGCGCCGGTAGCACCCGTTGCCCCGGTAGCGCCATCTGCACCGGCAGGGCCGGGAGTTATTGTTTTTTTGCAAGCCCCAAGGGCAGTTAAGCAAATTATCGAAATCGCAAAAAAAGTATTGGTTAGTTTCATATTCGGTTATGCTGAGTTGTCTTTGTACGGGCGGTGTGTTAATAAGTTTCACTCAACGTGGAAAGAAAATATATTTCTTACTAAACCAAATAATTTCGCGCTGCGATTTTGCCCATAATTTGTTAACGATTGTTAAAAAACGACACCCAAAAAGAATAAAACCTTTGCTTATTCGTTTTCGTTTAACATTATAAATCTTTAACCTATGGATAATATCAGAAAATCGCTCCACGCTAAAGTGCACACGTGGATGGATGCTATTGGGTTCAGTCTCAATGCATCACAAACTAACTTTAAGAATAAAGTTACCACCAATCATTACTTTTTTGAAACCTTTAATTTTTTCGAAAAATCGAAAGGGGATGATATGGCTAAGGCGAAGTTTCTATGTTTTGATATGTATGGGGAAAAGATAAGCGTAAGGTCGCTGCTCGATCTGCAGGCCGCTTTTTTTGAGAATATCAGCCAGTTGAAATAATAATTGCTCCGTTATTTATATTCTTAACTAAAAATAAAACCCCCGCTAAAATAGCAGGGGGTTAATTTTTTAGTTGTTTTACCGGCTTAGCCAGTAACCTCTATTAGTAATTAATTTCTGTTTCCTGTTGCCCCGGCTCGGCTAAACGGCCACCCACTGTACCGCCAATAACGTTAATAACGGGTTTCGTTGGGTACAGTGCTTCCTTTATACGCAAACGCAGGTCTGCATAATGTGCCGTAGTTAAGGCATCTCCACCTTTTGGCAAGGCTGCGCTAATTTTGCTGAGCTCTGCACGTACCATTGGCCTGATGTCAGACAAGGCGATGTTGATAGGTGTTAAGCCAAAATTTGCTAACTGTACGCTGGTAGCGCCCGGGAAACTCTGGCTGGCATCAGTATTCAGGAACATCTTTAAGTTTTCGATATAACCGCGCTGTAAATTGCGTTGAAACTGATCTGGTTTACCGGCAGGGAATACACCGCCACGCAAATCAGTAAGCAACTCGCTTACGCTGTAAGCGAGTGCTCCGCTTTTCGCTTCGTTATCAAACATGCGGGCCAGGCGCGATGGGTTTAACACATTTGCCATCGCATTTACCTGTACTGCTTTAATGCGGCCTATAACTACACCATTATCAAATTTGCTGAGCTCGGATGTGTTGATCAGCCAGGTTGGCGTTTTAAATAATTGCTGGTTTAAAAACACAACGGCATCGTGCTGTAGGCTTTTATTTACAAAGCCATAAACAGGGCCTGTTTGGTCGTAGGTTTTAAAGTTCTCGTTCATGCCACCAATATTCATGGTAACATGCCCAATATAGCGGTTGTACTGGCCAATAACTTCGTTGTAAAGGGTTTGCACATCATCGTACTCTTCGCCTTTCTGGAAGGTCCATTTTTCAATATTCGGCAATATTCTTTTCAGGTTGGCTATACCATAAGCACTTGCCTTCATGGCGTTGTCTCCCAGATCCTCGTTTTGCAGGCGGGGATCAATAGAGGTACCCTGGCGGCCGTAATAATAAAGCGGGTTACCGGCTTTTGCTTTTGTCCAGGCATCAAGCGTTTCTTTTTCCTGCTTAGATGTTTTGTTCCCGTTAAAATAGCTATAACCCCATTTTACAGCCCAAAGGTCGTACTCGCCAATTTGCGGGTAAAAGCGGGTTACGCCGTCACCTGGTTGGGCAATGTAGTTAAAGCGGGCATAATCCATAATAGATGGAGCGGTGCCGTGTGTAGCGGTGAAGGTTTTAGAGCGCAGGGAATCTACCTTGTAGGCATAGCTGGACCCGAAGTTATGAGGGAGGCCCAGTGTGTGGCCAATTTCGTGCGAGGACACAAAGCGGATCAGTTCGCCCATTTGCGCATCAGTAAATTGCGGGTTGCGCACATTGGGGTTTGTTGCCGCAGTCTGTATAAAGAACCAGTTACGCAATAAACTCATTACGTTGTGGTACCAGCCTACGTGGCTTTCCAGGATCTCGCCGCTGCGTGGGTCGGAGATGTGCGGGCCGTATGCGTTCTGTACATCTGATGCAAAGTAGCGCAATACACTGTAACGGGCATCCTCGGTGCTAAACTCGGGGTCTTCTTTTGCGGTTGGTGCAACTCTACCTACAATGGCGTTTTTAAAGCCGGCAGCCTCGAAAGCTTTATTCCAATCGTTAATGCCGTCTATAAGGTATGGTACCCATTTTTTTGGTGTAGCCGGGTCGATGTAGTAAACAATTTGTTTTTTCGGCTCAACCAACTCTCCGCGGCCGTAAGCTGCCTCGTCTTTAGGCTCCAACCTCCAACGGTGGATGTATGAGGTAGCCTCAGCTTTTTGCGCATCGGTACCGTAGTCTGTTTGGCTTTGGCCAAAGTAACCAACACGTGGATCCATCAAACGCGCTTTCATGGGCGTTTTTGGCAACAGCATCATCGACGTGTTCAGCTCGAAAGTTAAAGCAGCATTAGTGTTATCGGTTGGTGATTCTGCCGCGCGGAAGGTTTTCAGCGTACGCACCTCCACATTTATCGGGAAGCTTTTGATAGTATCTATATACGACCGGGTGTTATCTATCGCGGTAACTTTGTAGGCTTTCTTAACATTATCGGGCAGGCTGATAGCAGCTACATCGCCGTTATACATATCGGTAACATCAACCAATACGCCGGTAGTATCTTTATTGTAGGCTTTGATATCGAAAGAGGCCAGTACCGCATCAAGGTTAGAGTTTTTAACAGAGCGGTACATATCACTTGTGCTATCGGCACGTACCGAGTAGCTTGGCACGCGTATGAACACCTGCTTATCGTGGCGCTCCCATTTCCAAACCTGGTTGTTAACTTCTTCGCCTCCGTATTGCTGGCCAAAAGATTTTAAGCCGGTTGGTGTTTTTACAAAGCGGGTAACCACCAGCATTTCGCGGCTTAGCAAGCTATCCGGGATCTCGAAGTAATACTTCCCCTCAACTTTGTATGTTGGGAACAGGCCACTATCGGCTTTAACTTTTCCAATCAGGTCACTAAATTTTTTGATCCCTTCTTTCTTTGCCGGGCCTACAGTTGCTGTAGCGGCTGTTGTTCCGCCGGGCGTAGTGGTGGTTTTAAGGGTTACTGTTGATGCGGTTTCCTTTTTTGTAGCGCACGAGCTTGCTGCAATGGCAAGGGTGATAATTGCTACGCGCAGACGAACACCTACCCGTAAAGATTTATTCATGGTTAAATTTTAAATAATTAGTAAAAAGCAAAGCCTAAAAATATGGAATATTATATAAAATCGCTAATGCCTATGGGTTTGTTACAATTGGCTTTAAATGCGGCGGCGGAGGGTTAGTATTACACGGTCGTACCGTTTGTCGTGATATATTTCCAACAATATGCTTCGGTCGGTTCTCGATTTCAGCAGATTGTCTACCTCTTCCACACTCATTTTGGATACGGGCTTAAAATTGATCGAGACGATCTCATCGTTTCTTTGCAAGCCTATCTCGTCTGCAGGGGAGTTCGGTTCAACGCGGCTTACTACCAGGTGGTCCAGGTTTTCGCCAGCCGAGTAGTATTCTATGCCGCTCATGTCATGTTCAAACGGATCGCTGAAGGTTTGGTTCGGCTTAAGATATAGGGCGTTGTTACTGTAATCAAATATTACATTGAACTTTTTTAGTATCCCGATGCCCAGGTTCCCGTCGCGGGCAACGGTATAGCTGCGAACTTCGGAAGCAATATCCGGGAATGAGGTAATTACGTTCTTTACCTTGTATTTGCCCAGTTCAATTACACTTACCCGGCTTATAAAGCCACTGATGGGACCGTTTAAAGCCACGCCAAGACTTGCCCTGATGTATGCCTTAGGGAGCCCATTAGTTTTTTGCAGGTTTTCCAGGGATAGGGGGTGCCCGGCACCGAGATCTATCACCAGTTTGTTTTTCGCCCGGCGCCCGTCGGGGAAAACAATCATGGTTTCCAGGTAGGGCTTTTTATCCTCAATAGTGATCGGTATTTTCTGGCTCTTTTTAGTCCCGGTGAGGTCGTTGGGGCGGCACACGGTCATGGTGCTATCAGAGAAGTTGATCTTTACTGCCAGGCTGTTGAAAAAATCCCAGCCTATTAGGCCGTGTATGGGCATCCCTACATAGCTGGAAAGGTTAAAGTAATCTTTTTTTAATATTGCCGATGAGATACCGAGGCTGTAGAGCCCGGGGATCTCCAGTTTTAACGGAGGGGTTACATACGCCTCGTAATCGCCGTCTTCGCCAAGCCCGGTTATTTTGATGACGCGTTTCTGAGTTAGGTTTATAGAGTCGACCATGGTGGGGTCTGTCATGATCATTAGCCCCACGCCGGTATCCAACACAAAATTAAAAGGGCCTTTATTATTTATTTGCATTTTAATGACCACCATATTGCGGACAATGCGGAAAGGGATGCTAACATTTTTACGGTTGCTATCCACAGCAAAGTACTGCGCCGAAGAAAATAAATAAAGGCAACAGAATATAGCGGTAAGCCAAAACGCCTTTCTTTTAAATATATGCACAGTAGCTAACAAACGGATAAAATTGGTAGCTAAATGTACACCATTATTTACTAATGTAAATACCCTGTTTACAAATTGAAAAGCGCGTGAACTTTGACGCTATGCCGATGCAAATGAGGGTTGTTAAAGGTGTCCTACTTTTTTTTATCGGGCTTATCATCGCATTTCAGGTTGCCCTTTATCTCGGGGTTTTGCGCCGGGAGTTGCGCCACTGTACGTTCTACCTCGGTTTGCTGTACATGTACCGCGTATTCGGCGGGCTCAATACGGCTGCCAATGGCTTCGGCATAAACTTGTGTAAACTCGGCACCAATGTATAGGATGGCCGCCGTGTAGTAGATCCACACCAGTATTACAATGAGCGAGCCCGCCGCCCCGTAAGCAGAGCCCGGCGCTATATATTGAATATATAAGCTGATGATGTATTGCCCTATCATAAAAAGGATTGCCGTAAAAACGGCACCTGATCGCACATCTTTCCACTTTATCTTAACGTCGGGCAGAAATTTGAAAATGATGGCAAATAGCGTGGAAATAACCAAAAGTGTAATGCCGAGGTTTACAACCTTTAAAAGGTTGCCCGTGATTATAGGCAAAAAATCCTCTATACGTGCTTTTAATGCTTCCATCAGAAGATTGATTACCAGCGAGGCCATTAGTAAGAAGCCAAGGCTTACAATAAGCGAAAACGATAAAAAGCGGTTCTGCAGCATTTTTACCCAGCCTTTTTTAGGCTTAGCCTTTACGCGCCATATCATGTTAAGCGAATCCTGGATCTCTAAAAAAATACTGCTTGCACCTACAAGCAAAGTTACTACGGCTATAACCACCGCGGTGCCTGTTTTGCCGCTCAGTTCCAGGCTCTTAAGCATGTCCTGTATCTGCAAAGCGGCAGTTTCGCCAACGTAATGTTGTATTTGGGGATAGAGGCGGTCGGTAGCGGCATCGTGGCCAAATACCAGGCTTGCCAGAGATATTACTAAAATAAGTAACGGTGCGAGGGAAAATACCGTATAATAGGCTAACGAGGCACTTAGTTTTAAGCCATTATCGCTGCCAAAGCCGCTAAAGGTTGCCACTAAAACCTTCCACAGGTGCTTTAAATATTCTTTATCAAAAAACCGCATATCAATATATTTGTAAATACCTTTACTTGTAAACCTATTAAGCACGCTATGAAAAACATATTGCTACAATCTAAAATATTAAAAGTACTCTTTGTTTGTTTGTTCCTTAGCAATTATAATGCCTTTGCGCAGAAAACAACTATTTGGCTTGTAAGGCATGGCGAAAAAGAGCCCGCGACTGTAAAAACTGCGGATGACCCCAACCTTTCTTTCGACGGGCAAAAGCGTGCAGAAGCGTTAGCCAAGTTTTTAAAGCGCGAAAAAATAAAAGCCATATATGTTACCAAATACAAGCGTGCCGGCGAAACAGCACGCCCCCTTGCCGCCCAGGCCAAGCTTTCGCCGGTTATGTATGGCGACAGCCTTAAAACATTTGCAACAAGCATCCTTAAAAACTTTAAAGGCGGCAATGTGCTAATAGTCGGTCATTCTAACACCCTAATGCCTTTATTAGGTGCTTTTGGCGCCGAAATGCCCTTTGAAGCGCTTGACGAGGACGATTACGACATGATATTCAAGGTAACCGTAAAGGATTCCGGCGAGCGCGAGCTGGAAATTTCCTACTACGGGATGCTCCATCATAAGTCAGACCTGCCTCAAAAATACAAGGAAGACGACCGCCCGGCACAGCAATTTGTAAGCCCTGCGGCCCACTATTAATTAGTGATTAGATACAACCAGTAAGTCGAGATCCTTACAGGGAATACCAAAACGCTCGCCCATGTGCTTGTTGGTAAGGTGCCCCTGGTAAATATAAACCGCGTTGCGGATGCCCGATTTTTTCCAGATCACGTTCTTTAGACCGCCTTGTTCACCTATGTCCAGCAGTATCGGCGCGAAAATATTAGTGAGCGCATAGGTGGCAGTGCGCGCTACCCGCGATGCAATGTTTGGGACACAATAATGGATAACGTCGTATTTTCTGAACACCGGGTGTGTGTGGTTGGTCACTTCGGAGGTTTCAAAGCAGCCGCCCTGGTCGATGCTCACATCTATAATTACCGAATTTGGTTTCATTTTGCTTACCGTTGTTTCAGATACGAGGCAGGGGCTGCGGCCGTCATCGGCACGCATAGCACCTATAGCCACGTCACAGGTGGTAATGGCTTTCTCTAAAACAATAGATTGTATAACTGAGGTAAATACGCGGCTGCCAATGTTGTTTTGCAGGCGGCGCAGTTTGTAGATAGATGGGTCGAATACTTTCACCTCGGCCCCCAATGAGATGGCTGTACGGGCGGCATATTCGCCAACCGTGCCTGCGCCAAGTATCACAATTTCGGTTGGCGGTACGCCGGTTATACCACCAAGCATTAACCCTTTACCACCAAAAATATTACTCAGATATTCTGCCGCGATAAGGATGGATGTAGCGCCGACGATTTCGCTCATGGCACGCACAACGGTTAGGGTGCCACCCTCATCCTCAATGTTTTCAAAGCAAATGGCGGTTATTTTTTTTGCCATCAGCGCCTGCAGACATTCTGCTTTTAAGGTAGATACCTGTAACGCGGATATCAGCAACTGCCCCGGTTTCATCATGGCTATTTCTTCCATGGTAGGCGGCGCAATTTTAATAATGATATCGGCTTCGTAAATACGCTTGGTGTCGTACACTATTTGCGCGCCTTGTTCGCTGTAGTTATTATCAGAGAAGTTTGCCGCCTGGCCGGCGTTGCTTTCTAAAAGCACATCGTGCCCGTTATTTACGAGCAAGGCAACAGATAATGGCGTAAGCGGAATACGGTTTTCCTGGAAGGAAACCTCCTTGGGGATACCGATATAAAGTTTATTTTTCTTGCTTTTAACCTCAAGCATCGACTCCTGGGGCTGCATCATCGCCTGGCGGGCGACATCAGAAAATCCGCTATATTTTCCTGAACTCATTTTTTCTTATTTTCGGGATGTTGAAGATAAGAAAAACAACGGGTTTAAGCATCAAATGTTTTCCACAGTTATTTGGCGTATACCTTCTTCTGATACCGCTATGCGAATGCCGGTGTATTGATCCGGAATCAGCCCGGCAATTTTTTCTGGCCACTCTATAAAGCAATAATTATCCGAGAAAAAATATTCCTCGTAACCCATATCCAAAGCTTCGCCCTGCTCTTTCAACCGGTAAAAATCGAAGTGATAAACAGGGCTATTGGTGCCGGCATACTCGTTTACAATAGAAAATGTAGGACTGGTAACTTCGTCGGTTACGCCAAGCGCAGCACAAAGTGACTTAATGAGGGTGGTTTTGCCCGCGCCCATATCGCCATAAAACAAAAATATTTTATTGCTGCCGGCGTACTCCAATATGTCTGGTGCAGCACCTGCTAATTCTTCAAGTGTGTTGATGTGGATATCCATGAGGATTTATATATAAAAGCGTCATGGCGAGGAACGAAGCAATCTCTCGACATGCAATTTGTTGATGCAAAGTTCAGAGATTGCTTCGTTCCTCGCAATGACGCGTGGGGAATTCTTTTTTCCTATTTCGGCCCGTAAGTTACAATAGGGATGATCATTTCTTCTAAAGAGATACCGCCGTGCTGGAAGGTCTCATTATAAAAATTCACAAAGTGATTGTAATTATTAGGGTACACAAAGTAGCTGTCGCCTTTGGCAAATACAAAGCTGCTGCTTACGTGCAGTTTTGGCAGCATGGCATCGTGCGGGTTGCGGATGTGGAAAACCTCCTTGGCATTATAATTCAGGTTTTTACCTTGTTTATAACGCAGGTTGGTATTGGTGTTACGGTCGCCGATGATCTTGCTTGGGTTTTTTACTTTGATGGTACCGTGATCTGTTGTGATGATCACCCTTACTTGTTTTGATGCTAAAAACTTCAAAAGATCGAACAAGGGCGAATGTTCAAACCACGACAGGGTTAACGAACGATAAGCTGCGTCGTCACTTGCCAGCTCGCGGATCATCTGCATATCGGTGCGAGCGTGGCTCAGCATATCCACAAAGTTGTATACCACCACGTTCAGGTCGTTCTGCATCAGGTTATTAACCGATTCGTTCAGCGCCCGGCCTTCATCAATGTTTAATATTTTGTGGTAGGAGTGTTTGATCTCCCTGCGTAATGAACGCTTTAGCTGATCGGCAATAAAGTCAGCCTCATAAAGGTTTTTACCACCTTCATCCTCGTCGTTCTGCCACATTTGCGGGTAGCGTTTTTCCATATCCAAAGGCATTAAGCCCGAGAAGATGGCGTTACGCGCGTACTGCGTTGCGGTTGGCAGGATGCTGAAATAAGTGTCCTCCTCTTCCAAACGGAAGTACTCGGATATAATAGGGTTGATGATCTTAAACTGATCGTAGCGTAAATTATCTATCAATATGAAGAAAACAGGCCCGTTGCCATCCAGCTTAGGGAACACTTTCTTTTTAAATAACTGTGGCGATGAGGTTGGCGCGGTATCGGGATTTTTAACCCAATCGAGGTAGTTGCGTTCTACAAACTTGCAGAACTGTACGTTAGCCTCGGCCTTTTGCAGGGTAAGGATCTCGTGCATCCCGGCATCTTCCAGGGTTTCCAGTTCCAGTTCCCAATAGATGAGTTTTTTGTAAACATCCACCCATTCCTGGAAGCTGAGGTTATCGTTCAGGGTCATCCCAAGCGTGCGGAAATCCATCTGGTAGGCCATGGTGGTTTTCTCGGTTACCAGGCGCTTGTTCTCGGTAAGTTTTTTTATGGTAAGCTGTATCTGCTTCGGGTGTACAGGCTTTATCAGGTAGTCGTCTATCTTGGAGCCGATGGCATCTTCCATCAGGTATTCTTCCTCGTTCTTAGTGATCAGAACAATAGGCACATCGCTGCGGATGTTTTTTATTTGCTGTAAGGTTTCCAGGCCGGTTAAGCCGGGCATATTTTCGTCAAGGAAAACAAGATCGAAGTATTGTTTTTTAAATTCGTCTAAAGCATCGTGGCCGTTGGTTACGGTAGTAACTTTGTAGCCTTTTTCTGTTAAGAACATTATGTGCGGTTTCAACAAGTCGATCTCGTCGTCGGCCCATAATATGGAGGTATCCTGCATAATAAATTTATTTTTACTCCCTTATAACCCTGGGGTAGCATATTTTGTTGTAAAATTATACAAAGGTTTAACATATATTAACAATAGCATGGTGCTTGTTTTGTCATAATTCAACACTTTTGCATTCTATATAGCTACTTTGAACAAAAAGAAGATCATCAACGACCCGGTTTACGGGTTTATCAGCATACCATCCGAACTGGTGTTCGACCTCATCGAGCATCCCTACTTTCAGCGGCTAAGGTATATTAAACAATTGGGAATGACCCACTTGGTATACCCTGGCGCTTTGCACACCCGCTTTCATCATGCTATAGGTGCAATGCATTTAATGGGCACTGCAATGGAAACACTTTGCAATAAAGGCTGCACCATTAGTGCCGAAGAAAAGGAAGGGTTACTCATTGCCATTTTATTACACGATATTGGGCACGGGCCGTTCTCACACGCCCTGGAACATACTATTATAGAAGGTATAGACCATGAAGACATCTCCATTTTGCTAATGGATAAACTGAATGAACAATTCAACGGACAGCTTTCATTGGCCATCGCAATCTTTAAAGGCACTTACCACAAAAAATTCCTGCATCAACTGGTATCCAGCCAGTTGGATATGGACCGGATGGATTACCTTAACCGGGATAGTTTTTTCACTGGCGTATCCGAAGGCGTCATCAGTTCAGACCGCATTATTAAAATGCTGAGCGTGAAGGATGATAGTATTACGGTAGAAGAAAAAGGCATTTATTCGATAGAGAAATTCCTGATAGCACGCAGGCTGATGTACTGGCAGGTGTACTTGCACAAAACCGTAATAGCCGGCGAACAACTGCTTTGCAAGATCTTTAATCGCAGCCGCGAACTGGCTTTAAAGGGGCATAAATTCAACATCACCCCGGCATTGAACCATTTTTTGGAGAAGGTGATCTCTGAAGAAGATTTTAAAAGCCAGCCCCATCACCTGGAAGTTTTTGCCAAGCTTGACGATACCGATGTAATGGCTGCGGTAAAGGTTTGGGCAGACAGCGAGGATTTTGTTCTATCTACCCTGTGCAGTAACTTGATAGAGCGTAAATTATTCCATGTAGATATCACCTCCGAAAGGCCGGACGAAGATTTTATTGCAGAATTAAGACGCAGAGCGGCAGAGTTATATAATATTACTGAGGAAGAGGCATCGTATTTTGTATTTACCGATGCGATACGTAACAATGCTTATAACAAAGGCGATGGCAATATTCATATATTGATGAAGAATGGCGCGATAACAGATATTGCGCTCGCAAGCGATAACAGTAACCTGGAGGCCCTTACAAAAACAGTGAAAAAATACATACTTTGCTACAGCAAAGCGTTGGTATAATTCAGGCAGAAATGATGGCAGATTTAACATTGTGTTTACCTCAATTTAAAAGGACGCTTTGCAGCACTATAGAAAACATAAAATAAACCTAAATTTGCAGGATGCAATTTACCGCTAAGGACATAGCCTTTATGCTAAACGGAACGGTTGAAGGCGACCCGCTTGCGGCCGTTAGTCAGCTTTCTAAGATAGAGGAGGCGCAAAACGGTTCGTTATCATTTTTAGCTAACCCTAAGTATGAGCAGTATTTGTATACCACAAATGCATCAATCGTTATTGTTAATAACGACCAGCAATTAAGCGGCCCGGTAAGCGCCTCGCTGATACGGGTAGAGAATGCCTACAGTGCTTTCACCCTTTTGCTGGAACAATACAACACCCTAAAACTTCGTAAAGCGGGCATCGAGCAGCCATCTTTTATTCATCCCTCGGCCAAAATAGGAGAAAACGTTTACGTTGGCGCTTTCGCCTACATTAGCCAGGATGTAAAAATGGGGAATAACTGTAAAGTATATCCTAATTGCTACATTGCAGATAATGTTACCCTTGGCGATAATGTTACCTTGTTCCCAGGTGTTACCGTTTATTTTGATTGCGTGATAGGGGATAATGTTATTATCCACTCGGGCGCGGTGATTGGTAGCGATGGTTTCGGTTTTGCGCCTAAGCCGGATGGCACCTACAGCAAAATACCGCAAATAGGCAATGTTATTATTGAGGATGATGTGGAGATTGGCTCCAATACCACTATTGACAGGGCAACGATGGGCTCTACCATAATACATAAAGGTGCCAAGCTGGATAACCTGGTGCAGATAGCACACAATGTTGAAATAGGAGATAATACCGTTATTGCTGCCCAAACCGGCATTGCCGGCAGCACTAAACTGGAAAACAATGTAATGCTTGGTGGCCAGGTGGGTATAGTGGGGCATATCAGCATAGCAAAGGGTACCCAGGTGCAGGCGCAATCGGGCGTTAGTCGCCCAATAAAACAAGAGGGGCAAAAATGGGCCGGCTCACCGGCTTTGCCGTATGGCAGCAATATGCGGTCGAATGTAGTGGTTAGCCGTTTGCCCGAATTAGAAAGACGAGTTTTAGAATTAGAAAATATAATTAAAGAATTAAGGGACGTTCAATAGTACACTCGTTCATTGGTTTATTAGTCTTTAAAGCTTAATGAAAAACCCACCAATGAACTACTGAACAAATGAGCCAATGAACCACTAAGATGAATGTAAAACAAAGAACTATTAAAGAACCCGTTTCGGTTTCGGGTACAGGCCTGCACACGGGCGAATTTGTTACGCTTACCTTTAACCCTGCGCCGGAGAAACACGGCTACAAATTTCGCAGGGTAGATCTGCCCGGTCAGCCCATTATTGAGGCTGACTGCGATAACGTAACCGATACATCGCGCGGTACTACGCTTACCCAAAACGGCGCAAGTGTTAGTACAGTAGAGCATGTGCTTGCCGCCATGGTCGGCTTAGAGATAGATAACGTACTGATCGATATCAGCGGCCCCGAAATGCCGATAATGGATGGAAGTTCGATAAATTTCATTGATGCTATTGAGGCTATCGGCTTTACCGAGCAGGATGCCGACCGCGAGTATTACCATATTCCTTACAATATCCACTATACTGAGCCGGACCGCAAGGTAGAAATGGTTGCCATGCCTTTAGATACCGATTATAGGTTCACCTGTATGGTTGATTATAATTCGCAGGTATTGGGCAGCCAGCATGCAACAATATCTACCATAGCCGAGTTTAAAAAGGAAATAGCATCAAGCCGTACTTTTTGCTTTTTGCATGAGTTAGAGGCCCTGCTGAAACACGACCTGATCAAAGGCGGCGACTTAAACAACGCCATTGTTGTGGTTGATAAGGAAGTGGACGAAGAAGAACTTGCCCACTTAGCCAAATTATTTAACCGTAAAGATATCAGCGTTGCCCCACAGGGAATTCTGAACAATATCGAACTACGCCACCAGAACGAGCCGGCACGCCACAAGCTGCTGGATATGATAGGTGACCTGGCGTTGGTTGGTGTTCCGCTTAAAGGGCACATTATGGCTGCAAGGCCGGGCCACGCGGCAAACGTTGCCTTTGCTAAAAAGATAAAAACCCTCATTAAAAAAGAACGCAGCCGCAAACATATAAAGGTTTACGACCCTAACATGAAACCGGTATATGATACGGTACAGATCATGAACATTCTGCCGCATCGCCCGCCAATGCTGCTGATAGATAAGATTTTGGAACTGTCAAAAACGCACGTAGTAGGGTTAAAAGCCGTAACCATGAACGAGCCGTTCTTTATCGGCCACTTCCCTGGTGCACCGGTAATGCCGGGCGTTTTGCAGATAGAGGCCATGGCACAAACTGGCGGTATTTTGGTGCTGAACACTGTTCCCGATCCGGAAAATTGGCTGACGCTGTTCCTGAAAATAGAAAATGCAAGGTTTAAAGATAAGGTATTGCCCGGCGATACGTTAATATTCCGTTGCGACCTGGTTGCCCCTATCCGCCGTGGCATTGCGCAGATGAAGGGTATAGGCATGGTTGGCGAAAAAATTGTGGTAGAGGCCGAGCTAATGGCACAAATAGTAAAATATAAATAGAAGCATGATACAGCCTTTAGCGTACATACACCCCCAGGCCAAAATTGCCGATAACGTAGTTATCGAACCCTTTGTTACCATCCATAAGGATGTGGAAATTGGCGAAGGCACCTGGGTAGGTTCCAACTCGGTTATAATGGATGGCGCCCGTATCGGTAAAAACTGCCGTATTTTCCCGGGTGCCGTTGTATCTGCACCACCACAGGATTTGAAATATAAGGGCGAGCCCAGCACGGTTACCGTAGGCGACAACACTGTTATCCGCGAATGCGTAACCCTTAACCGCGGTACAGCGCTTGATAAAAATACCACCACCATTGGCAGTAATTGCCTGCTGATGGCCTACGTACACGTTGCGCACGATTGCGTTATTGGTGATAATGTGATCATCGCTAACGCAGTTCAACTGGCGGGACACATTAACGTTTACGACTATGCTTTCATCGGCGGAACGTCTGCCGTTCATCAGTTTGTAGAGATTGGCGCGCATAGCATGATCTCCGGGGGCTCTTTGGTTCGTAAAGATGTACCGCCATTCACTAAGGCGGGGCGCGAGCCGCTTTCTTATATCGGCATCAACTCGGTAGGCTTACGCCGCAGGGGATATTCGGCAACTACCATCAACGAGATCCAGGAAATTTACCGCATTATTTTCCTCAAAAAATACAATATCACCAAGGCCCTGGACATCATAGAAGCGGAGTTTAACCCAACCGTGGAGCGCGACGAGATCATCAACTTTGTGCAGAACTCGCAGCGCGGTATCATGAAGGGTTTTGGAAGTATCTAATAGCAGGTGGTTCATAGTTGATGGTTCATGGCAGTAAAAGAAAAAGCTTACCATGAACTATCAACTATCAACCACGAACCAAAATGAAAATCACCCTCCAAAATATCGGCCGCCGCTTTAACCGTGAATGGATCTTCAGGGGGGTTGACTATACTTTCGGGAATAAAGAAAGTTACGCGATATTAGGTTCCAACGGCTCGGGGAAATCAACCCTGTTGCAGGTATTGAATGGTAGCTTAGCGCCGTCTGCAGGGGTGCTTACTTATTCTTATGAGGGTAAAGCTGTAGAAGCCGAAAGCGCTTTTACTTACCTTAGCCTGGCAGCGCCTTATCTGGAGTTGATAGAAGAGTTCAGCCTTAACGAGATCATCGATTTTCATTTTAAATTTAAAAGCTATAAAACCGGCCTCGACAGGCAATCTGTAGTAGACCTTTTAAGCCTACCCGGCAGCCCCAATAAACTGATCAAATATTTTTCTTCGGGCATGAAACAGCGGTTGAAACTCGCGCTGGCTTTTTGTTCGGATACGCCTATGCTGATGCTGGACGAACCCACCTCCAACCTGGATAGCCAGGGCATCGATTGGTACCTAAGCCTTGTGGAGCGATACAGCGCCAACCGCCTTACCATCATTTGCAGTAACCAGGAACATGAATATAGCTTTTGTAAGAACCGGTTGAGCATAGCCGATTACAAATCGTAGGGGCGCGACACTTCGCGTCTGGATAAACATTTTACAACGCATTCATTACTGTGCAAAAGAAGACGCGTAGTATCTCGTCTCTACAACCCACCTATTTGCTTCTTTCCTGACAGATAATTATTTTTGCCCCAACTATAAATCGACATGGCAAAGGCATCTGAAATAAAAAATGGCAACATCCTGCGTTTTAACGGGGAGTTGGTACAGGTAGAAGATTTTTTACACCGCACCCCGGGCAACCTGCGTGCGTTTTACCAGGCTCGGATGCGCAATGTGAGGTCGGGCAAGTTGGTGGAGTATCGTTTCCGTACGGATGAAGAGGTGGACATCCGTCGCGTGGAAACCAGCGATTATCAATATTTATACGAAGATGGTGACGCGCTTGTGATAATGGACACTACTACCTACGACCAGCATAACGTGCCGAAAATGCTGTTTGGCAGCGCAGTTAAATTCCTGAAAGAAGGTACCAACGTAATTGTTGCCTTTGAAAGCGACGAACCAATAATGGGCTCTATTCCCGGTTCCGCCGAGCTCGAAATTACTTATACAGAACCCGCAGTAAAAGGCGATACATCAACCGGCGCGCAAAAAAACGCAACCGTTGAAACCGGCGCCGAGATCCGCGTTCCCTTGTTTATCAACATTGGCGATAAAGTAAAGGTTGATACCGCAAGCGGTACTTATGTGGAACGAGTGAAAGCGTAAAAAGCCCCCCTGCCCCGTGAAAGGGGGAGCAGAATATTATCTAAGCCTCCGATAGGGGGCTTTTTTGTTTGATGTTATTGTATTACTTTTGATTATGCAGGAAATAGATAAATATAAGCTTCTTATTCTACCTGTGCTAAGGCGCTATCTCATTAAACGCGCTGCAATTTTTGGGTCAATTGCTAAAGGAAATCACAATTCAAACAGCGATATCGACTTATTAATTGAAGGCGACTCCACATTTACCATGTTCAAGTTACTCTCTCTGGAGGAGGAAATCTCTCAAATAGTAAATCGAAAAGTCGATTTAGTGGAGTATGGTGCTATCAAATCATCAATGCGGAATGAAGTGCTTCAATCGGCTATTACTATTTTATGAGCCGGTCTGATAGTGTATACATAGAAGACATTCTCGAATCAATAACAATTATCGACAACTATATTGCTGAGAAAACAGAGTTTGATTTCATTACCGATATGATGATGCAGGACGCGGTTATCCGTCGGTTTGAAATTATAGGTGAAGCAGCAACAAAAATATCAGAGGCTGTAAAAACGGCTAACCCCAATGTGCAATGGCGATTGATGAAGGCGATGCGGAATAAGTTAATTCACGAATATTTTGGCGTATCGGCATCAACAATATACACCACAGTCAAATCCGACCTGCCGATTTTAAAAGAGCAGTTGAGTAAGATCAAGCTATAATCCCTCAATAGTCGCCAATAAATTAACATTCGGGTCGAAAACCAGATTGCCGGAATTGGCGGAAAACTTCATAGTCATTTCCCTTTCATTCACCCGGATTATTCCGGCTCGTCCGTCAATCGTAAATTCTAAGGGGAATTCATAAAGCGTATCCTGTTTCTGTGTTATGTTTAAGGTTATCGTTTTTGATGCTTTATCGAACGATTTCTCAATCATTAAGACGGGATGCCCGGCGGTATATAACCATTGTTTAAAAAACTGCTTTAAGTCCACTCCGCTGGCTTTTTCCATAATGGCGCATAGGTCGTTGGTATTGGCGTTTTTGTCTTTGTATTGGGCGTAATAACTTCGTATACCTTTCCAAAACAGCTCGTCGCCCAGTTTACGGCGCAGCATGTGCAACACCCAGCCACCTTTTTGGTAGCTGTTGGCATTGAGCAACTTCATGTAATCGCCATTGATGTTGGTATCAACAACGGGCGCGAGATGTGTTTTCTCTAACGAGAATATCGTTGCGGTATCGGCAAGTAACCGTTGTTTAAGTTTCTCCGGGCCATATTTGCTTTCGATGTAGAGGTTGGTCATGTAGGTGGCAAAACCTTCGCTGAGCCATAAGTTAGGCCAGCTTTTTTCGCTTGCCGCGTCGCCGAACCATTGGTGCGCGATCTCGTGAGCCATCAATTCTTCTATCGTGGGGCTTTTAACCGATTCCTCGAAATAGAAGATGCAACTGGCGTTCTCCATACCGCCAAATATGGTTTTTGATTGTACGTTGGCCAGCTTTTCATAAGCAAACGGCCCCACGTTTTTTATGAAGAAAGGCAGGATATCTTTAGCTACCGCATAGCTTTTAAAGCCGGTTTCCTTATCCTCCGGGAACACGTAAGTATAAATCGGGATGCCGTTAACATCGCCGGTATGGGCTATCGCAAAATCGGCAGCGCCAATCACCATTACTTTGGTGGAGATGGGGGCCTTCTCACGCCAGTGGGTAAGCTTTAATTTACGGGGGAGATTTTGTTCTTTCACTTTTAGTCCGTTAGCAACAACGCTGTAGTGGGCAGGGGCGGTAACAATAAACTCTACGGCTGCTTTATCGGCAGGATGGTCGGCGCAGGGCAGCCAGTTTTGAGCGCGGTTTGGCCAGTTATCGCCAAAAAAAGTGCGGTGTTTATAATTGTTGGTGGAAATGATAAGCCCATCAGCCGGTATGCCGCTGTACTTGACGGTGTAGCTGTGCAGGCTGCCCTTCTTAGCATTTGTTTTAATAATAACCGAGGTGCTGTCCTGCTTAAATTGCAATGGTTTGCCAAATTCAGTTACCGATGAAACCAGCATCCCTTTGCCGGTCGCTTTCTTTTTGATCAGGTCGAGGCTAATGGCATTTGCCGATTTTATGAATTTAAGCGTTACGACGGCATTGCCTTTTATGTTATTGTTGGCGTCGTTCAGCAAAAGGGCAAATTTATAATGCTGCACATCGATGATTGCCCCGGGTTGCTGAGCATAGCCAGATATGGTAAAGAATAGGCAGCTTAACAGTAAATAATTAATATTGCGCATACGGTGATTTTAGAGTAAAAAAGGGTTCGTTTTAAAGAGGGATGACATAAAAAAAGCACATTTTATGTTAACCCCATAAAAATATAACTGGGTTATTATGAATGCTTTATGAAATTTATTTTTGAATTATGTTAAGTTATGTTAACCCTAATGACACGCGCTTGCAGTAAAAACGCATCAAAACTCCAGCTCCAGCAACACCGGGCAATGGTCCGAGTGTTTTGCCTCCGGTAATATGGCTGCCCGTTTGATGTTACCCTCCAGTTCTTTACTCGCCATGGCGTAATCAATCCGCCAGCCCAAATTCTTGCCGCGGGCACCGGAGCGGAAACTCCACCAGGTGTAGTTGTGCGGTTCTTTATTTACATGCCTGAAGGTATCCACAAAGCCTGATTCAATAAAGTTTTCCATCCATTCGCGTTCCTCGGGTAAAAAGCCGGATGAGTTGGCGTTTGATTTTGGGTTATGGATGTCGATGGCGCGGTGGCATATATTGTAATCGCCACAGATAACTAATTTAGGGTGTTCTACTTTCAATAAGGTGAGGTACTTGCCAAACTCATCCAGGAAACGGTATTTAAAGATCTGCCGTTCATCGCCACTGGAGCCCGACGGAAAATACGCGCTCATGACCGATACCTCATCAAAATCGACCCGGATGCAACGCCCCTCCCTGTCGAAATCAGGGATGCCGCAGCCGTACTCCACATGGTTTGGCAATATCTTGCTGAAAATGGCTGTACCACTATACCCTTTCTTCTCCGCAGGGAACCAAAAATGCTGGTAGCCCAAATCATCTATTAGTCCCAGATCGGCGATAACATCGGGTGTAGCTTTAATTTCTTGTAAACAAACCACATCGGCATCGGTAGCCTGCAACCAGGCCAGCCAGTTTTTATTGATGGCAGAACGAATGCCGTTAACGTTGTAAGTGATTATTTTCATTTCGGATTTCGAATTTTCGATTTCGGATTAGTTCTAAGTGTGGTTATTTCGACGTTAACTCCAACAGTTTATCTAATTGCTTACACTCGCGCTTGCTCAACAATTCCACTATCATATCCACATTGGTAGTTGGGCGGTCGTGTGCATCTTTTTTAACAGCGGCAATGCGGTCAACCATGTCAAGGCCGGTTACTACTTCACCGTAAACAGTATAGTTTTGGTCGAGGTGAGGCACACCGCCAACGGTGGTATAAATATCGCGCTGCCATGCGGGGATCTTGCGGCCCTTGAGGCGGGTATTCTCCAGCGTATCTAAACGGCCGGGCGTAAAACGCTTGCCCTCCACAATGTAAAACTGGCAACCGCTCGATGCCTTTTTCGGGTTATCATCCCGCGCAGCGGCCAACACCCCACGTTTGTGAAAAAGGCTATCCCTAAATTCGGCAGGGATGGTATACTTTACATCGCCATTACCCAATTCTGCACCAGGCTTGGCTTTGCTGGTATCGCGCGAATCCGGGTCGCCCCCCTGTATCATAAAATTCTGTATCACCCTATGGAACAGGGTGCCGTTATAAAAGCCTTTTTTGGTGAGCTTTATAAAATTATCGCGATGCAGCGGCGTTTCGTTATACAGGCGAATAATGCAATCCCCATAGCTGGTGCGGATGCGCACGTACTGATTTTTTGGCGGTTTGGCAAAGGCTATGCTAACTGTAAGCAGGAGCAGCGTTATTGTAAACAGTTTCTTCATATTGGTTACTGGGAGCTATAGATGTTATAATAGTTGTAAGGGAAGCCGATGATTTAAAGATATGCCGTTCTTGTTAGTCTTCCAACCTTTACAACCTCTCTAACCCTTAAAACCTTTCCAACTAATACCCATTTTCTTCGAAATAAGTAATAATTAGCGATTTAATAAGCATTTCCTGTTCCAGTATGGCATAATTGGGGATGGTTTTCACCAGTTTCCAGTGCGGCCAGCCGTCCTGATCCTGCCCCTCCAGTTCGTAAAAGCCCATTTGGCTAAACAGCTTGCAGTTAGCAATATGCATCAGCTCCTCCTTTTGCCTTTTGTTGAATTTACGCGGGCCCTGCCCCAGTTCCTGTACGCCAATTAAAAACAACAGTACTTTAATGTCGGGTTTTTCGTTATCAAAGTCGGCGGCTATACGGTACTGTAATGCGGTAAATTTTAAATTGATCTCAGCAGGTTTCATATGGGCAAATATACGTACGCCGGCTTGTTTAAAAATGTAATGATTACGCGCTATTAACAATATTGTTACGAACCAGCCGTCGCGTTGGCAGATTATTAATTAGCTTTGCACCAACATTGCTAAAAGCTTACATATCGCTGTGAAAAAAAGCACTTACCATATTATCTATTCCTGGGCGTTGCTGCTTTGCTTTGTTACGGGCCAGTATATGGTGTATGCCCATCAGCACAACCAGGTAAAAAACATTCATGCTTCAGCAAATCACGATTGTAAGAGATCTTCGCATACCATTGTAAAAGAGAAATGCGAGATCTGCGATAGCATGCACCACAACGCCATGGAGCTTTCTGCCGGCGCTGAGTACCATGCTCCCTTGTTTATCACAAAGCATACCTTTAAATCATCTCAGTATGATTTTACCAGCATAGCCCTCATTTTAGCTGCCGGGCGTGCTCCTCCTATAGCTTCATAATAAGCCATTCTATTTAACGCCACTTGATGTGGTATTGTCACGAATTTTAATTATTTATTATGAAACTAAAACTCATTAGTTGTTTCCTGTTCCTGTTTATACAAATTACGGCGTTTGCCGATGTTAATATTATTAAGGGTAAAGTTGTAGATGCTAAAACCAACGAAACGCTTATCGGCGCCGTTGTAAGCATCCCCGATCTGCATGTTTCTGTGGCTACAAACGCCAACGGCGAGTTTACTTTCCGCTCGGTACCGGCGACCGGCAAATATGTGGTGCAGGTACAATACCTCAGCTATAAAACCATTACACAAACAGTAGATTTTTCCTCCCCAACACCATTGGTTTTTGCCATGCAGGCAAGTATAATGGAGCAGCACGAGGTGGTTATTACCGGTACCCCTATAACCGCCAGCAGCAGAAGCAACAGCACTTCGGCCAGCGTGGTGACCAAAGAACAATTGCAGGGCGCATCAACCAATTTAATTGATGCCTTATCCAGACAGGTGCCCGGTGTAAGCCAGATCACCACCAGCCAGGCTATTTCTAAACCGGTTATCCGTGGGTTAAGCTATAACCGTGTTGTTACGCTGAGCGATGGTGTAAAGCAGCAGGGTCAGCAATTTGGCGATGAGCACGGCATCGAAATAGACCAGTTTCAGGCGGAGCGTGTGGAGGTGTTACGCGGTGCGGCGTCTTTAATGTATGGCTCTGATGCCCTGGGTGGTGTTATTAATGTGATTGACCCGCCATCTCCTGCCGAAGGAAATATTAAGGGCGAGGTGTTAAGCAATTACTCTACCAATAGCGGCTTGGTGAACACCTCAGTGATGCTTAGCGGTAATGAGAATGGCTTTGTTTGGCGCGGCCGCGGTACTTACCAAAACGCCCACTCGTATAACACACCTGCGGGCTACTTTCAAAATAGCGGCTTTAACCAAACTGATTTTAACGGGATGCTGGGTGTAAACAAAGCCTGGGGATATTCGCACTTAAACTTCTCCTATTATAAAAACAACATCGGCTTTTTTGATGCGGAACCCGGCGATAACCTATACAGCAACTCAACCAGCCGTACGCTGGATTACCCGAAACAGGATATCCGCCATTATAAATTAGCGTTCAATAATAATTTTATATTGGGCAGCAACTCTTTAAAGCTCGATCTTGGTTTCCAAAAGAACCAACGACGCGAGCTGGAGGATAACCCAACCCCGGTATTGTTTTTTGATTTGAATACTTATTCGCTGGATGCTAAATATTACCTGCACGATTTTAACGGCTGGCGCCCGGTTTTCGGCATCAGCGCGAGCCTGGGGCATAGCGTTAACAAAGGCGTTGAGCTATTAGTGCCTGCTTATGACGAATACAGCACCGGCGCATTCGGCTACGTAAAAAAAACCTGGGAGAACAACACCTTTAGCGCGGGGTTGAGATTTGATTACATCCAGAACAAAGGCAAGCAGCAGTTTGTGGATGGCGATGAGATCTTTACCGGCTTTGATAATAAATTTTCCAACGTAAGCGGCGCATTCGGCTATACGCACATCTTTAACGATGTATTGAGCTTTAAAGCAAATGCCGGTACTGCCTTCCGCGCGCCAAACCCTGCAGAGTTGGGCTCGAATGGTGTGCATGAGGGAACCAACCGTTACGAAATAGGCGCGGGTAACCTATCGCCTGAGCGCAGCTACCAGGCAGATGCGACGCTGGAGTATGGTTCGGGTTTTGTAACGGGGAGTTTTGGTATTTACGAGAACTATATCCACAATTACATTTACGCATCAAATACCAACAACGAGCAAATTACAGTAACCGACGAGAGCACCGGGCTGCCGCGCAGCTACGATGCTTACCGTTACGGGCAAGTGAATGCCAACCTGTATGGGTTTGAAGGTAACTTAACCCTGCATCCGGTATCGTTCCTCCATTTCGAGAACACGTTTAGTTACACGCGCGCCCAAAACAGATCGTTCGACAGACCCTTGCCGTTGATACCGGCTGGTGTACTACATAACACTTTGCGTTTTGAGCCGAAGGTAAAAGGCATCAGTGATTTTTACCTTTCGGCCGGAATAGATAATTTTTTTAAGCAAACCAGGGTTGATGCCACGTTTGAAACACCGGCAGATGCATATACTTTGTTGAATGCAGGCATTGGCGCTACGTTTAAAATTGGCGCGCAGCCGCTTAAGGTGTATGTATCGGGCAATAACCTCACCAACAAACGCTACTACGATGCCCTTAGCCGTTTAAGGCCGGGCCGTTACAGCCAGGAGGACCCAACTTTTGGGGTGTACAACCCAGGGCGTAATATTACGTTTGGGTTTTACCTGCCATTCGGTACCAATAAATAGCCAAAACAACAATTAAAATAAGCAAAAGCCCTGCGGGATTATCCTGCAGGGCTTTGCTGTTTGTCTGAATCAGAATTTACCGAGTTAAAGAATTTTCAGAATTGGAGATACATTTGCTGTTCAATATAAAAAAGGGATACCCGGACTTTAAATGCTGTTCATTCTAAAATTCTGCAAATCCTGATTCAGATAATTTCCTTCGCTACCAGTTCTTCCCTCAATTTTTCTGCCGATGTAAAGTGGATACAGTTTATCCCCATCTTTTCTGCCGCGAGGATGTTGCGGTAGTTATCGTCGATAAACAGTGATTCTTGCCGGTTTACGTTATACCTGTCGAGCAAGATCTGGTAAAACTCCGGCGCTGGTTTGCGCATTTTTTCGGCACCAGATACCACGATGCCATCAAACCAGTTCAAAAATTCAAACTTTTGCTGCGCCATCGGAAAGGTCTCTGCCGACCAGTTAGTTAACGCGTAGATCTTGTATTTACCGCTTTCTTTCAATTCTTTAAATATCTCCACGGTGCCATCAAATGCATCGCCCAGCATCTCTATCCAACGGCCGTAAAAGGCGCGGATGTTTTCTTCGTGATGCGGGTGTTTATTAATGAGCCAATCGGTACCCTCCTGTAATGAGCGCCCGGCATCCTGTTCTTCGTTCCAGTCTGATGTGGTAACGTTGGTGAGGAAATCGCGCATTTGCTGTTCGTCGGCAAAAACAGTGCGGTACATGTAATCGGGGTTCCAGTCTATAAGTACTGCCCCAAGATCGAATATGATGGTGTTTATCACTTTTTCTCTTTCTTTTTCGCTGTCTTTTCAAAAATCTGCACATCGGTTACCACCGAATCTGCATTCAACTTAAACAATAACCCTTTAAAATAAGCAGTATCAATGCCGCTCATTTTAAGGGTGATGTCGTAATAAAAACTTCTGTCGGTATGGCTGTTGCGTTGGGGGTATCTCAGCAGCAATATAACCTGTTTGTAGGTAAGCCCCTTTAATTTATGTGTAGCCAGCAGGTCATCTACCATCATATACCTTTTAGGGAAGTCGATGCCGTCGCCATCGTTCCATGCGCGCCTATCAAAAGGGCGCTTGTTTTTACACCCTGCAATACCCAATATGGCAACAACACAAAAGATAAAAGCCCACCTGATGATACTCATGCTTAACTATTTGCCAGCAAATATCCTTTAAATTCGTCAAACCCGGTGCCTAAACTTACCGCTTTGCTGTCTTTTTCTTCCAGTTCCTTTACCTGCTCGGGTATGGTTATCTCATGAGCTATCTGCTCCGTAAATACATCCGGGAATTTGCATGGATGCGCGGTTGATAAAAACACCCCGGTGGTATCATCGGCCTTGTTTTCCTGCTGATATGCTTTTAAGGCTTTCCAGGCAATAGCTGTATGCGGACAAGCGACATAATTATAGGCATCGAATATCTCTTGTATAGCGGTTAAGGTATCCTCATCGGTGTAGGTATAGCCTGTGATGAGTGCGTTTAATTGGTCCGGGTGTTCCTTAAACAGATCTGCAATACGCACCCAGTTGCTTGGGTTGCCTACATCCATGGCATTAGACAAGGTAGCCACAGAAGGTTTTGGCTGATAAACGCCGGTTTTTAAAAACTCGGGCACGGTATCGTTCGCGTTTGTTGCCGCTATAAATTGTTCAACAGGTAAGCCCATCTTCCAGGCCAATAATCCGGCACCTATGTTACCAAAGTTGCCACTTGGTACGGCAAAAACCACCTTGCTGTTACCACGCTTTAATAACTGCGCATAAGCGTTGAAGTAGTAGAACGTTTGCGGGATAAGCCGGGCTATATTAATAGAGTTGGCAGATGTTAAACGGAATTTGGCGTTCAGTTCAGCATCGGTAAAGGCTTGCTTAACCAATGCCTGGCAATCGTCGAATGTGCCGTCAATTTCCAGCGCACGGATGTTTTGCCCGTTGGTGGTTAACTGTAGTTCCTGTATATCGCTTACCTTACCTTTAGGGTAAAGGATGGTAACGCGGGTGTTCGGTACACCTAAAAAGCCAAGTGCAACGGCACCGCCGGTATCGCCAGATGTGGCTACCAGTACATCCAATTGTTTTTCGCCATCCTCTAAAAAATAGCTCATAATGCGGCTCATAAAGCGCGCGCCAAAATCTTTAAAAGCCAGCGATGGGCCATGGAAAAGTTCCAGCACGTTTATCTTTTCTTCCAGCTTTACAACCGGAGCGTAAAAGTTAATGGCGTCCTTAATAAGCGCCTTCAGGTCGTTAGCCGGGATATCGTCGCCTAAAAGGTTTTTAGCCACGTGGTAGGCTATCTCGGGTAAAGTGTATTGGTCGAGGTTGTGGATAAATTTATCGCCGAGGTGCGGGATCTCAACGGGCATATAAAGCCCTTTATCCTGTGGCATGCTGTTAAAAACGGCCTCTTTAAAGCCAACTCGTAGTTCTGTATTGTTTGTACTGTAGAATTTCATTTTGGTTGTCTGAATCAGAATTTACAGAATTTTAAAATTTTCAAAATGTGTGAGGGCGCTGTATCGACTTATAGGATTCTGTAAATTCAATAATCCTGTAAATTCTGATTCAGATAATTACCCTAAAACCCTCGGCCCCTTATCATTGATGGTTGATACGTAGCCGTTAGAGCCTATTTTAATGTTTGTTAAATGTTTTTGTAATTTCTGCGTGATACGTTTGGCGGTTTCCTCATCCCGGGTGAAAGCAAAAACCGATGGGCCCGAACCGGATATGCCGAAGCTTACCGCGCCCATTTCCATGGCCATTTCGCGCATGATGTAAAAATCGGGGATCAGCATACTGCGTACCGGCTCTACCAATACATCCTTCATGCTGCGGCCTATCAGGTCAATATCCTGCATAAACAGCCCGCTTACCAATCCAGCTATATTACCCCACTGGGTAACGGCATCCTTCATAAAGATCTTGTTCCGGATGATCTGCCTGGCTTCGCGGGTAGGTACATCCACATCCGGGAAAACGATGGCACACCATAAACCCGCCGGGTGCGGCAAGCGCACCACATCAAGAGGTTCGTAGCTGCGGATCAGCACAAAGCCGCCCAGCAAAGCCGGTGCAACATTATCCGCATGGCCATGCCCGCAAGCCATTTCTTCACCCTTCATCGCGAAAGGTAAAAGCGTAGCCGCGTCGGTATCATCGCCCAATAAGGTTTTAATAGCGAATAAGCCCGCAACCGTACTGGCCGAACTGGAACCCAACCCGCTGCCGATGGGCATTTTTTTGTGCAATTCTATATCTAAGCCAATATCGGTGCGGCCTACGCTTTGCAGGTAATGCTGCACGCTTACGCTTACGGTGTTTTTGGCCGGATTAAGCGGCAGGCGGCCATCGTCGCCGGTAATTTTGCTGATGGTGATGCCGGGTTTACCCGTCAGGCGCATAATTACCTCGTCGCCAGGCTCGTTTACGGCGAAGCCCAGCACATCGAAACCGCAAACCACATTGGCTACAGTAGCGGGCGCAAAAACGTGGATGCTATCCAGCTGCTTTTTTGGCGCTACCGCCGGTTGCTTTAAATCTTGAATATCGTTACTCATAACTGTATTTATCGATAAGAACTCTCTGTCGAATTGAGAGGAGAATTCTTTGTCTTGTCTCTTGATTCTTTACTCTTGTTTCTAATTCGCGCCCACATTTATCAGGTCTGCAAATACACCGGCGGCGGTTACTTCGGCACCAGCGCCGGGGCCTTTTACTACCAGCGGGCGGTCCTTGTACCTGTCGGTTGTAAATGATATAATGTTATCACTGCCGCTAAGCATATAGAAAGGGTGGTTCTCATCAACCATTTGCAGGGTGATGGATGCCTTGCCGTTTTCCAGCTTGCCTATGTAGCGCAGCACTTTTTTATCTCTTTCTGCTGTGTCTTTTAAGTTTGCAAAGAAAGCATCTTCGCTTTTTAATGCGGCATAAAAATCTTCAACAGTTTGTGCATCAAGGCAGGTTTGCGGCAAAATGTTGTCTATCTGCACATCGGCTGCTTCCATTTCGTAACCTGCATCGCGGGCCAGGATCAGCATTTTGCGCATAAAATCCTTACCGCTTAGATCGTCGCGCGGGTCTGGTTCGGTGTAGCCTTTTTCTTGCGCCTCTTTTACCACATCATGAAAGTTGGCATCGCCTTTAAAATAATTAAAGATGAAAGAGATGGTGCCCGAAAGGATAGCCTCGATGCGCTGTACCCTGTCACCACTACTCATCAGGTCCTTCAACGTGCGAATGATGGGTAGGCCGGCGCCCACATTGGTTTCGTAAAAGAAGTCAACCCCGTGTCTGCGGGCAGTGTCCCTAAAGGTTTTGTACTGACTGTAACTTGCCGAGTTCCCTATTTTATTGCAGGTGACAACCGAAATGTTCGATTTAAAAACTTCTTCGTAGAAACCTATTGGGGCGGGGTTGGCGGTGTTATCAATAAAAACACAGTTGGGCAGGTTCATCTCCTTCATGTGGTGGATAAAGGTTTTCAGATCGGCCACGTGGTGCGATTGCGCCAATTCATCCTCCCAGCTGTCAAGAGGCAGTCCGTCAGCATTGAACACCATTTTACGGGTGTTGCTGATACCGGCTATTTTAACCTGGATGCCGTTATTTTTTTGAAGGAAATCGCGGTGGGCATTCAATTGATTAAATAAGGTT
Organism: Mucilaginibacter sp.; assembly: GCF_039925265.1. Lineage (GTDB taxonomy): Bacteria > Bacteroidota > Bacteroidia > Sphingobacteriales > Sphingobacteriaceae > Mucilaginibacter. Next base: position 324,477 of record NZ_JBDSZG010000018.1, on the reverse strand, counting down.
TTGCCGATGTTGCCGGTACCCAGGCAAAATGCATGGAGCGTTTTAGTAAGTTGGATAAAAAAGGCATCGTGCACCGCGTTGAGGGCTTTTGCCAGGTCGGTCGCGGAAATGATCACCGAGATATTATACTCTGATGATCCCTGCGCTATCGCCCTTACGTTGATACCGTTACGGCCAAGCGCGTGGAATAATTTTCCGCTTACGCCGGGTGTTTGTTTCATGTTTTCACCAACGATAGCCAATATTGCCTGCCCTTTTTCTACAACAAGCGGCTCAAGTTTATTAGCCAGCAGCTCCAGTTCAAATTCCTGCTCTATCAAAAATTTAGCTTTTTCCACGTCGTTTGGCTGCACAGCGAAGGTGATGCTGTGTTCTGATGACGACTGGGTGATCAATATGATATTGATCTGCTCCCTCGCCAGCAACGAAAATAAACGACCGCTAAAGCCCGACTTGCCTACCATGCCACTACCTTCCAGGCTTAAGATACTGATGTTATTGATGGACGAAATCCCTTTTATAGGAAGGCTGGAAGATTTGCAATCGTGACGGATAACGGTACCTGCAAATTCCGGCTCGAAGGTGTTTTTGATCACGATAGGTATCTTTTTCAAAAACGCCGGGATCATGGTTGGCGGATATATCACCTTGGCACCGAAGTAAGAAAGCTCCATCGCTTCGGTGTAAGTAAGCTCCTCTAAGGAGAACGCTTTTTTCACCATCCGCGGGTCGGCAGTCATCATGCCGTTTACGTCGGTCCATATTTGAATTTCCTGCGCGTTGAGTGCCGATCCAAATATAGCTGCGGTGTAATCGCTGCCGCCACGGCCAAGCGTGGTTATCTGCCCTGCGTCGTTGCCCGCAATAAAGCCGGTTACAATAAGCAGTTTATCGCTGTGGTCTTTATAAAAAGTTTGGATCAGCAGATCGGTCAATTCCGGGTTAACGCGGGCATTGCCAAATGCACTATCCGTTTTTATCAATTCGGATGCATCCACAAACATCGCGTCCGGGAAATGTTGCGCAGCGATTTTGCTGATCATCATTGCCGAGCAGCGTTCGCCATAGCTCAGGATAGTATCGCGGGTTTTGGCGGTAAGTTCCCTGAGGGTAAGTACGCCTTGTAATAATTCCTCTAACTGGTTAAAGTGAATTTTTAGGCGGGTATAGGCAGGGTTTTGGTTTTGGATATCCAACAGCGCCTTTACCACCTCAAAGTGACGGCGTTCCAATTCGGCCAGCTCGGCGGTAAATTCTTTGCCCTCCGCTGCCCCCTCTGCCATGGATATAAGCAGGTTGGTAATGCCACTCATGGCCGATAGTACAACCACCGGCTTGCTGCCGTTTTTGTTCTCTTCCTTTAAAATATCCAGCAGGGTTTTGATGCTGCTTACCGACCCTACAGAGGTTCCTCCGAATTTTAGTACTTTCATTATTGCGATAAAAAATAAAAAAGCCTTCCTCTTTGCGGAGGAAGGCTTTCATTTGGTTTGTCTTTATGTTTTACACCATACGATTATCTTCCTCCAAGTTTTATCCCGGTGGTAATAATAGTTGTAATTGTGGTGTTGTTAGTTGTCATATATAATGTCGGTAAAGTAAGTAGATTATTTTCTAATAAACAAATGCCTAAGCGATTTTATTTTTAATTGCCTGTTTATCTTTCCTAAATTGCGGCCGTATGCAGGGGCTCGTAACAAAATCAACCGGAAGCTGGTACCAGGTGAAAACCGGCGACCAGACTATAGATTGCCGTATAAAAGGAAAATTCCGTACTAAGGGTATCACCACTACTAACCCATTGGCGGTTGGCGACGTGGTAGATTTTGAGATGGAGCCCGAGCAGGAAACCGGTGTAATAACCAACCTGCAACAGCGCAAAAACTATATCATCCGCAAATCCATCAACCTTTCCAAACAAGCGCAGATCATCGCCGCAAACCTGGATCTGGCCCTGCTGATAGTAACGCTGGCATCGCCCCGCACCTCGCTTGGCTTTATCGATCGCTTTCTGGTGACTGCCGAAGCATACGGCATAAACGCCTGTTTAATATTTAATAAACTCGACCTTTTTAGCGATGAGGGACTGGAAATACTGGCGGAGTATCAATCCGTTTACGAGAACATCGGCTACAAATGCTATTCGGTTTCGGCATTGGAGGGAACGCATATAGATACCGTTCAGGAGTTGCTAAAAGACAAGGTTACCTTGTTCTCGGGACACTCGGGTGTGGGTAAATCAAGTTTGATTAACCGCCTGCTGCCGGACCTTGACCTGCGCACTCACATGATATCCGACTGGAGCGATAAAGGGATGCACACCACCACCTTTGCCGAAATGTTTGAACTGCCCCAGGGCGGCTACATTATTGATACCCCCGGCATTCGGGAATTGGGTGTTATCGACATAGAAAAACAGGAGCTTGGCCACTTTTTTCCCGAAATGCGCGAGCTGATGAACCAGTGCCGTTTTAACAACTGCCGGCACATTAACGAGCCTGGCTGCGCGGTGCTTGCCGCTATTGAAGAAGGCGATATTGCATTATCTCGATATGATAGTTACCTGAGCATTTATAATGGGAACGATACGCGGGCTTAGGTTACAGAGTCAAGAGATTAGAGCCAAGATACAAGACAAAGAATAAAATAATTATTAAACATAAGTCTTGATTCTTGTATCTCGACTTCTGATTCTATTTAAAATATGCGCGCAGTACTACAACGGGTTACACAAGCAAGCTGCACGGTTGATGGCAACATTACCGGCCAGATTGGCTTGGGATTTTTAGTTTTGGTTGGTATTGAAGATGCCGATACGGAGGAAGATTTGCAATGGCTGGCGCAAAAAATAGTGGGTATGCGTGTTTTCGGGGACGAGAATGGCCTGATGAATAAAGCCCTTGCTGATGTTGGTGGCGACATTTTGCTGATATCGCAGTTCACCCTGTTTGCTCAAACTAAAAAAGGTAACCGACCGTCGTTTATAAAAGCGGCACGGCCTGATAAAGCCATCCCGATGTATGAGAAAATGATAACCGTGCTGGAAACCCTCACCGGCAAAAGAATTGCCACCGGTATTTTTGGTGCCGATATGAAGATAAACCTGCTGAACGATGGCCCGGTGACAATTGTGATGGATACGAAGGATAAAGAGAACCACTAAACCATGGCTATGACGATAGACGAGGCTCAACAAGCCGTAGATAACTGGATAAAAACCACCGGCATCCGCTATTTTAACGAGCTGACCAACACCGCTATTTTGATGGAGGAGGTTGGCGAGGTGGCCCGTATAATGGCGAGGCAATACGGCGAACAATCCTATAAAAAGTCGGACACGGAAGTTAACCTGGCCGATGAAATGGCGGATGTGCTTTTTGTTTTGATATGCCTGGCTAACCAAACCGGTATTAATTTAACCGAAGCACTGGAGAAAAACATGGTAAAAAAGAGTATCCGCGATGCCGACAGGCATCGGAATAATGAGAAGTTGAAGTAGCATAAGTCGATATAAAAATCTACATATTTGAATTAAACAGAATTATATTCTGTTTAATTCAAATAAACGCAATATAATAATGTTTTTTTCGTTTTGAAAGTAAACCAAACCACATTATTATGAAAAAGTTATTTGCTATTTTCCTGTTAGCGTCAACTATGTTAACAGCTTGCCACACCGAAGGCCCATCAGAAAAACTCCAACTATCAGAGATCGTATTGCCGCCACCGGCTGTTGAGGAAAAGGCGATGTCGGTGTCTGCCCCCCTTGCCCCGGCAGTAAACTCAACAGGGAATACAGAAGAACAATCAAAAGATATCGGTAAGAAAATAGTAAAAGAAGGGCAGGTGAATTTCGAATGTCGGAACATCTCTAAAACACGCACCGCCCTTTATAACTCTTTGGCTAAATTGGGTGGATATATCGCGGTGGAAAGGCAAAATGACGAAGGGGATTCTACCCGCAAAGTATATTTTATGCAAGTGAGGGTACCAGCTGATAATTTTGAACGGTTTTTAAGCTCGGTACCCGAAACAGCAGAACGCATCGATTCCAAAAACATCCATATGCGGGATGCGACTTCGGAGTACATCGACTTGAACGCACAGCTCATAAACAAAAAAGCGCTGGAAGCACGCTATTTGGAATTGTTAAAGAAGGGCACTAAAATAAAAGACCTTTTGGAAATAGAAAATAAAATCGCCGAGATAAGAACTGACATAGAATCGACTCAGGGCAATTTGAATTACCTGAGTATGCAGGTTGCTTATAGTGCGCTTGATATTACATTTTATGTTGATCCTCCTGTAAAGATCAACGTCCGTACTTTTGCTTACCGAATTGTTACCGCGTTATCAGACGGGACCAATGCTCTTGGGTCATTCTTTATTGGGCTTTTATCTATGTGGCCTTTATGGATATTGTCAATCCCCGGCTATTTTGTGATTAAAACCTGGAAACAAAAAACAGCAAAAAAGTTAACAGAACAAGAGATAGCTTAAACCAATTTCACCAACCTATCGCCATCCAAAACCGGTATGGCGGTAGTGAGGTCTACCTGCAGGCAGAAGGCAATGTCTTTTTCGATGCCCAGCTTTTTCATGCGTTCGCCGTGGGAGGTTTTATCGAGATATTTGGCAACATCGGCCTTCCCTACCTGGAAAAGATCGTTTGCGGCGATGGCGGGGTCGTCCAATACGTATCCGCTGGTTTTTAGCTGCTCAATAATGGCCCCGGCAAACAGCGTATCCTCCAGATTAAAATTATTCTTCCAGCCGGCGCAAACCAGCAGGATGTTTTCGTTTTGCATTTTTAGCCAGTTGCAAAGCGCCGTAAGGTTGAGGAACGAACCAATAACAACACGTTTTGCGCTGCGGGATAAATGCAGGGCGTGTGTACCATTGGTAGTGGTAAGCACCACCGTTTTGCCCGATACTTTTTCGGGCGTGTAGGAGAATGGCGAATTGCCAAAATCAAAGCCACCAACCACTTCACCATTGCGTTCGGCAGCCAGCAGGTAATCTAAACTCTTTTCGCGGTAAGCGGCGCATTCTTCCACCTCCGATACCGGGATAATTGCTTCTGCACCATTCTGGATACCATAGCAAATAGAAGAGGTCGCGCGGAAGATATCGATCACTACTACGATGTAATCTTCTACTTTATAAAGCGGGATAAGCGCGGGAGAAAGGCAAACGTCGAGCCCCCTAACCCCCTGAAGGGGGAACTTTTGATTATTGATTTCGGCAGACTGCATTTATATTTTTTTACTCCCCCTTTAGGGGGCCGGGGGGCTAAACTTCAGTTCCCCCTTCAGGGGGTTAGGGGGCTTGAGCTATGTAGGTTATTTATAAAACGGCGGTTTAACCACCTTTGCTTTTACTTTATTATCGCGGATGCTGATAAATATTTCCGAACCTTCTTTGGCAAATTCATTTTTTACGTAGCCCAGGCCGATAGCTTTTTGCAGGGACGGCGATTGTGTGCCCGATGTTACACGGCCAATGTTGTTGCCGTCGGCATCTACAATGGCGTAATCGTGGCGGGGGATCCCGCGGTCTATCATTTCAAAACCAACCAGCTTTTGGCTTACCCCTGCTGCTTTTTGCTGTTGCAAAGCATCAGAATTGGTAAACTCCTTGCTGAATTTGGTTACCCAGCCTAAGCCGGCTTCCAATGGGGACGTCGTGTCGTCGATATCGTTTCCGTATAAACAAAAGCCCATTTCCAAACGCAGGGTATCGCGCGCTGCCAGGCCTATAGGTTTTATACCAAATGGTTCGCCGGCTTTAAATACCGCATCCCAAATAAATTCGGCGTGCTCGTTATCAAAATAGATCTCGAAACCGCCAGCGCCTGTATAGCCCGTTGCGGAAACCACTACATTGTTAATGCCGGCAAATGTGCCTTTTTTGAAAGTGTAGTACTCCATCGAAGCCAGGTCGAGATCCGTTAGGCTTTGCAGCGCTTCGGCAGCTTTTGGCCCCTGGATGGCTAAGAGCGAGGTGCGGTCGCTGATATCTTTCATTTCTACGCCGTCGGTATTGAATTTAGAGATCCAGTTCCAGTCTTTCTCGATGTTAGACGCGTTCACCACCAACATATAGGTTTTCTCGTCTATGCGGTAAACCAGCAGATCATCTACAATGCCGCCGTCTTCGTTGGGCAGACAGGAGTATTGCACCTTGCCATCATATAATTTGGAGGCATCGTTACTGGTAACCTTTTGTATCAGGGCCAGCGCGTTTTCGCCTTTCAAAATAAATTCGCCCATGTGGCTTACATCAAACACGCCAACGCCCTTGCGTACGGTTTCGTGTTCGGCATTGATGCCGGTATATTGAACCGGCATATTGTAGCCCGCAAAGGGTACCATTTTAGCGCCGAGTGTGGTGTGTACTCCTGTTAATGCAGTGTTTTTCATGCTTAATTGTTATCGGGGCAAAAGTAGTAAAATAGCTTTAATTGCCCGCTGTTTAGATGATGGACCGGTAAAAGTCTACCAGGCTTTCGGTAACCTTATTTATATCGTGCTGCTCTTCCATTAATTTGCGCGCGTTTTGCCCAATAGTACGGCAATATTCTTCATCCAGCACGCATTTTAATACGGCGTTGTAAAACTCATCGGCATTATTGGCAATGAGAATGCTCTCGCCATGCATAAAGTTGATTCCCTCCGCGCCGATGGTGGTAGATATGATACACTTTTGCATCGCCATCCCCTCTACAATTTTAACCCGCATACCCCCACCCGAAAGTAAAGGCACTATCATGATGGATTTGCTGTTGATAAATTCCAGCGCATCATCTACTTCGCCTTGTATAAACACTTTTCCGGGCACCTCGTATTCGTCAAATTCCTCGGGAATGTTGTTACCGGCCACGTAGAATTTCACCTTCAGTTCGCCATCAACAATATCTTTATGAAAGTTATTCATGAACCATTCTATACCCTCTCGGTTGGGGAGCCAATCCAGCGAGCCTAAAAAGAACAGGCTGGGGCACTCGGTTTTCTCCGGGGCGGGGCTATACATGGCCAGGTCTACACCGATGGGCAAAACCCGCATGGGGATTTTGGTGCCGAAGGACAGCATCGAAGTTTTATCCTGACCGGTAAATACGGCTATCCCGTCAAACTTGTTCAGCAATTCCAGTTCGTAGGTTTTTACGCGGCGCGCAAGCAGGTTGAGGTACCATTTCTTAATGGGGTCGCCTTTTTGCTGCGCCAGCCTGCGCCATACCTGGTGCTCAATATTATGCGCACGGTAAACGATGCGGGTTTTTGAACTTTTGCGGATAGCGGCGAGATAAGGAACTACAAAAAGCCCTTCCAGCTGTATAATGTCGTACTCGTTATCCTTTAAGTTTTGAACCAGCAGCTTTTCAAACCCGGCATCATAATACTTATCAATATTATAAGAGTTTTTAGTGAAGATGTTGCTCACAAACTCTATCCACGAAATGCGGGTATCAATATCATACTCGGTATAAGTTATTTTTCGGAGCAGCTCGTCGGGCTCCAGAATCTTGTCGGTATGCTTTTTCACGTTGAGGCTGATGAGCGAAACTTCATGGCCGTGATTGATCAAACCTTTTATGGTATTGCCTACCACAATAGGGTAGCCTCCATTCTGTGGAAATGGCACACGGTGGGTTAAGATCAGGATCCTCAAAGCGAGTAATAATTGGTTCTTTCAAAGTTATCAAACCTTGTACGGTTTGGCAAAGTAATAGCTAAAAAATAGTAAGCTGTGGGCTGGTAACTTTAAAAGTTTTACGATGATATGGCGTATGTCCCAGTTCAAGTACGGTTTTGCGGTGGCTAATGGTGGGATAGCCTTTATTGCTGTGCCAGTTATACTCGGGATGCTCCGCAGCAATTTGCTTCATATAATCATCCCGGTAGGTTTTGGCGAGGATAGATGCCGCCGCAATGCTAAAGTATTTACCATCGCCTTCAATGATGCAGGCATGCGGCATAGTGCCATATTTATTAAAGCGGTTGCCATCGATAATTAAAAATTGCGGGGTAAGGTGCAGTTTGGCGATAGCGCGGTGCATGGCCAAAAAAGAAGCGTTGAGGATGTTGATCTCGTCTATCTCGAAATTATCGCACCAGGCAACGGCGTGCGCTATAGCTTTCTGTTCTATCTCAATCCGGAGCTGATAGCGTACTTCTTCGTTAAGTTGCTTGGAGTCGTTTAGCAAATGGTGATCGAAATCATCGGGCAAAATAACAGCAGCGGCAAACACCGGGCCGGCAAGACAGCCGCGACCGGCCTCGTCGCAACCGGCTTCGATAAATTCAAACTGGTACCGGGACAGTAACGTCCTCTTCTCTTGTTCTTTCGCTTTCAATTTACAAATATCCTAAATAGCCGTACGTGCGGCAATGCCTGTGGAAAAATAAACCTTGCATTGGCTAAGTCGTCAAACTTACAACGATAACGAATGTTAAAGCACTATGCGGATAATGAAAGGCATATTTTTTTTGCTGATGGCTTTTGCCGGCCAACAGTGCTTATCGCAAAAGCCGCCTCCATTGCCGCATGGTATGGTGTTCGGCATAAAACCCACAGATATTGCACCAACAGCCGCTTCGCAAATAGAAGCATCCATGGCGAAGAAAACGCGCGTAACAACCGCTATTGTAGGCCGGGTTATCCGGGTAACTAAATCAAAAGGCGGCTGGTTTGAAATGGATGCCGGCAAGGGTAAAATAATTAACGCGCATTTTAAGAATTATGGGATCAACCTCCCGAAAGCTTTGCGCGGGCGGATTGTAATTATAGAAGGTGTTGCCCAGAAACAATTTATAGCAGATGATATGCAGTACTTTGCAGGAGATACGGTGGTGGGGGCCAGGCAGCATAAGATAAATGTAAGGCCTACGCAGCGATTAACTTTTGAAGTGAGGGGATTAATGGTGGATGAATAGGGTTTGTCATCCTATACAAACATAGCTTGACAATTGGGTTTTAGCTGTATCAGGGCAAAAAAATAGCGATGGGTTGAAAAGCCATCGCTATTTTTTATAAAACGTTTTGCTTGCCTATGCAAACTTCGCTTCCTTGGTCAAAACCGACAGTTCTAAATGGAACGATTCTGCAAATAATTCTTTTACTTTTTGCACTATTTCTGCACGGTTTACGGTAGAGGCATCGCGACGGCATTTCAAATAATGTTCGCGTGCTATCTTTTCAGCCAGATCGCCAATCGTTTTTACTTTAAGCTCTTTGCCAAAACGGCCGGCAAGCCTTAAGCCGGCTATAGAAACAATTAAACCAAGGGTAGCTACGGTGCTGTTTATCCAAAATAAAGCGACGGACCCAACAAGCAGCAGTCCGAACATCCAAACTACCCAGGGTTTAGGCTGCAGCAGGTTCATGTGAAAACCCATCTCCGCTTCAATATCTGCAACCACTTCAATACGATTATCGCGGGGAAACAGCTCGCAAAGTTTGGTTTGGGGTTTTACCAGGTATTTTTCTGTTGGGTTTTTAGCGTTGATGGCGCTACGCAGTTTGTAAAAAGCCTGCTGCGTAGTGCAGCTATCTGCCTGCGCGTGTTTAACCTTTGCTACCACTACATCGCATAACGCGCCAAAGGTTTTTGCCTCTTTTAAATCGTTATCCGCGAAGGCGATATCAAACGATTTTTCTATCTTAAGCAATACATCGCCAATATCTTCGGCGTCGAAGTTGTTTAAATTAAGGCCAGGGGTGGCGCTTTTTATGTTAAGTTTCAATACGATCGAACTAAATTAAACCATTGTTTACAACAGCAATTGCGGCTGCAATAAACCTATAAAAATTCAAATTCCAAAAAGTGGAGTGAAATTTATTTACTCAGGTACATTGATTTTTCTTTATACAAATGCCTGAAATACGGGTCCTGCAGATTAGGGATAAACCTGATCGCTTCACCTGTCGATTTCATTTCGGGGCCTAATTCTTTGTTCACTTCGGGGAATTTATCGAAAGAGAATATTGGCTCTTTGATGGCATAGCCCCATAGCTTGCGCTCTATGGTGAAGTCTTTCAGTTTGTTAACTTCCAGCATCACTTTAGCCGCAATGTTGATATAAGGAACATCATAAGCTTTGGCGATGAAAGGCACTGTGCGCGATGCGCGCGGGTTGGCCTCTATCACGTATACCGTATCGTTCTTCACCGCAAACTGGATGTTGAGTAAGCCACGCACGTTAAGCGCGCGCGCAATTTTCTCGGTGTATTCTTCCATCTGGCTGATCACGCTGTCGCTCAGGTCGAATGGTGGCAATACAGCAAATGAATCGCCCGAGTGGATCCCCGCAGGCTCTATGTGCTCCATCATACCAATGATGTGTACATCGTCGCCGTCGTGGATAGAATCTGATTCTGTTTCAGATGCACGATCCAGGAAGTGGTCGATCAGTACGCGGTTGCCCGGCAAGTTTTTCAGCAGGTTCACTACCGCTTTCTCCAGGTCCTCATCGTTTATTACAATACTCATGCCCTGGCCGCCTAATACATAACTTGGGCGCACCAATACCGGATAACCCACTTCGTGTGCTACAACCAATGCTTCTTCGGCACTTTCTGCTACGCCGTATTTGGGGTAAGGGATACCAAGCTCTTTCAGCAAATCGCTAAAACGGCCACGATCTTCGGCGATGTCCATATTATCGAACGAAGTGCCGATAATTTTGATGCCGTGCTCGTGCAGTTTTTCGGCCATCTTTAAAGCGGTTTGGCCGCCAAGCTGTACAATAACACCATGTGGTTTTTCCAGCTCGATGATCTCGCGAACATGCTCCCAATAAACCGGCTCAAAGTAAAGCTTATCGGCCATGTTAAAGTCGGTAGAAACCGTTTCCGGGTTACAGTTGATCATAATAGCCTCGAAACCGCTTTCTTTAGCGGCAAGCAAGCCATGTACACAGCTGTAATCAAATTCGATACCCTGGCCAATACGGTTAGGGCCCGATCCTAATACGATGATCTTCTTTTTATCTGATACGATGGATTCGTTCTCTCCCTCGTAAGTTGAGTAGTAGTATGGTGTTTTGGCGGCAAACTCAGCAGCGCAGGTATCCACCATTTTGTAAACGCGGCGTATGTTTAATGCTTTGCGGCGCTGGTAAACATCTTCTTCGGTAACGTTGCCTAAAATGTAGGCTATCTGTGTATCCGAGAATCCTTTTTGTTTAAGCGTGAAGAAGAAATCTTCGGGGATGTTGTTTAATGAATAGCGGCGAAGCTCGTTCTCCATATTCACCACTTCCTGTATCTGGTTCAGGAACCAGCGGTCAATTTTAGTTGCCTTGCGGATAGACTCTACCGGTACACCCAGGCTCATGGCATCGTAGATGTGGAAAAGCCTGTCCCAACTTGGTTTTTCCAGGCTGTGCATAATTTCTTCGAGGTTGCGGCTTTGGCGGCCGTCGGCACCTAAGCCGGCACGACCGATTTCCAAACTCTGGCAAGCCTTCTGTAGCGCTTCTATAAAGCTGCGGCCAATACCCATTACCTCGCCTACCGATTTCATGGTCAAACCAAGCTCGCGGTTAGCGCCTTTAAATTTATCAAAGTTCCAGCGGGGGATCTTTACAATAACATAATCCAACGTTGGCTCAAAGTATGCCGAGGTTGTTTTGGTGATCTGGTTCTCTATTTCATCCAGGTTGTAACCAATGGCCAGCTTTGCAGCAATTTTAGCTATTGGGTAACCGGTTGCTTTTGATGCTAATGCCGACGAGCGCGATACACGCGGGTTGATCTCGATGGCGATGATAGATTCATCGGCCGGGTTTACCGAGAACTGTACGTTACAGCCACCTGCGAAATTACCAATGGCGCGCATCATTTTGATGGCTTGGTTGCGCATCGATTGGTAGCAGCGGTCGCTCAATGTCATGGCAGGTGCCACGGTAATCGAGTCGCCGGTGTGGATCCCCATAGGGTCGAAGTTCTCAATGGAGCAAATGATGATTACATTGTCGTTACCATCGCGCAATAGCTCCAGCTCGTATTCTTTCCAGCCTAAAACAGCTTGCTCCACCAATACCTCGTGGGTTGGTGAAGCCTGCAGGCCGCGGCTTAAAGCGGCGTCAAATTCTTCTTTTTTGTGTACAAAGCCAGCACCTTTACCACCCAGCGTATAGCTTGGGCGTATCACCAGCGGGAAACCAATTTCCTGCGCAGCTTCTTTACCTTCGAGGAATGAGTTGGCAATTTTTGAGGTTGCAACGCCAACGCCAATATCAACCATTAACTGGCGGAAGGCTTCGCGGTTCTCGGTTTTTTCAATCGCGGCTATATCAACACCTACAATTTTAACACCGTATTTTTTCCAGATGCCTTGCTCGTCAGCCTCAATACAAAGGTTAAGCGCGGTTTGGCCGCCCATGGTAGGCAGTACGGCATCAATTTTTTGTTCGATAAGAATTTTCTCGATGCTCTCGCAGGTAAGCGGCAACAGGTAAACATGATCGCCAATAACCTTATCCGTCATGATGGTGGCGGGGTTGCTGTTGATGATGGATACGGTAATGCCTTCTTCTTTTAGCGAAAGGGCAGCTTGCGAGCCGGCGTAATCAAATTCGCACGCCTGGCCAATAATAATAGGGCCAGAGCCGATGATCAGGACGGATTTGATGGAGGTATCTTTGGGCATAGGGCTTTTTTTAATTAAAAAGTTCTAAGATAAGAAGTCAAAGTATATCAGTATGATAACGATTTTTCCTATGCACTGAAGGCGAAATTCCCGACCTCAGTGTCGGGGTGCAAAGATACGCTTTGTTGAAACATTTTAAGCTTTTTTTTAGAATTAATGATTTAGTGTGTTTTGTACATTTAACAAGGCGTTAAATTGTGCTGTAAAGCAATCAATTAAAACCGGCAGGCGCACCCGTAATAAGCGCGTGTATTATTCTTTATGCACGTCCTTAAACTTTAGCATTTCGGCCAGGCGCAGTTCTTTTTCAGTATCAAAACCGCAGGATGTGGTAAACTCTTTTGGATTAGAATAGGTGCCAAAAAGCATATCCCACCAAACAATATCGCCGTAATTATTGGTGTGTTTTTCATATTCGTGATGGATGCGATGCATCTCCGGGCGTTGAAAAATGTAGCCTATCCACTTGGGCGTTTTTATATTGGTGTGGTAAAAAAACTCTCCCAAAGCCGTGCATAAGGTGTAAATGGCACCGGCTGCAGGGTTTAAACCTAATAAAGTATAAACCAATAGGCTGCCGATTACCGAGTTGACGAACATTTCCAGCGGGTGTTTGTAAAACGAGGTGATCACCTCTATACGCTGTGCGCTATGATGGATCTGGTGGAAACGTGTCCACAAAAAATCGCTCTCGTGGCGCCACCTGTGCCACCAGTAAAAAATGAAGGTGGCAATAAAGTAAGCGATAACGCCACCCAGCCAGTCGGGCATGTGATTGGATAAATGAAATGCCGAATAGCCCGACAGCCATTTTTCCCAACTGTAGCCGGCCAACACTACAATGAGCAATTGGGCAAAATTTATTGCCAATACACGGATGGCCCAGGTGGGTACTTCCGGCAGTTTCCATCCTGGGATGGTTTTTTCTATCACAAAACAGATAGCGAACGCGGTTAAAATGATGAGTAGCATAATGATTTGTTCTTTTACCAAATCTCGCTACGTTTTGCCCCTATAAGTTTTGACTAAAGTCAAAATCGGTTAGTGCCTTGCGCGGATTCTGCTCAATGTTTCCTGCTTGATACTGAGATAGCTGGCAATTTGCCCTAAAGATGCTTTTTGGAGGATGCCAGGGTAAGCAGATAAAAGTCTTTCATAGCGCTGGGTTGCGGTTAGGGTTTGCAGGTTAATGGCCCGCTCTTCGCTTTTAATGTAATATTGCTCGGTAATGAGGCGGCCAGTAAGGTTAAGCTCCGGGAAGTTCTTATACAGCAATTGCAACTGGTCCCAGTTGATGGACTGTAGCACGCTATCTTCCAGCACCTGTATGTTTTCAAACGATGGCTTCCGCGAGAAAAAGCTGTAAACCGATACAATAATATCACCCTCGCGCATAAACCAGCTGGTATATTCACTTTCTCCCTTGTGATAGTAAGCCCTAACAAACCCTTTTTTGATGAAATAAATGCGTTGCGATACGCTGCCGGCCTTTAGGATAAGGCTTTTACGGGCAACGGTTTCCTCTACCAGGTATCCGCGCAACGCCTCCTGTAGTTGTGGCGACAGTATGCTAATACTATTGAGAGTTTGAATGAGGCCGGTAGTTTCCAAAATATTTTTTTGCTGCAATTTAACATATCGAAACTAAATTGAAATTATAACGTACTATTACATATTAAACTACCCCCGGCCATCATGAAAAAACACATATTTATTTTTGCAGCATCCGCGCTGTTTTTTGTAAGCTGCGGCACTGTGCAATCAATAATCAAATCAAGCTTTCCGTATACCGCCACGCTGGTTATACCCGCATCATCTGCAACAGGAACAACATTAACGGCTACAAGCCAAGGGAATAGCTTCGACCAAAATTTTGCAAAAAATGGGAACAATGGCGCACAAGTAAGCGATGTGCATATTGTATCGGCAAAAATGGTTGCAACCATCCCCTCCGATTTTAATATAGGCAACCTGGTATCGGCAAAAATATATATGGCAAAAGCCAACGGAGATGGTGAGGTGCTGGTTGCTTCGCGTACGGATATTGGCTCAAACAGCGGCAACAACATTGTATTGGATATTGATAACACCCACTTTTTAGACGAATTGGTGCGTGAAAAAAGCGTGCGCATAAAAATGGTTTACCAGTTGCGGAACAAAATAAGCCTTGATGCCAGCTTGCGGGTGGTGCTTGGGATCACAGCAGATCCAACTAAGTAATTTATCCGTCCTGCAGTAAAAAGTTTATCGGTACAGCGTAAGTTACCCTTATCGGCTTGCCAAAGCGTGTTCCGGGGATCCACAAAGGTGAGTTTTTTATTACCCGGGAGGCTTCTTTGTCCAGCCCCGGGCTCACAGATTTCTGTACCCTGACGTCGGTAACCCTGCCGTCCTTTTCAACAACAAACTGCAAAATAACAACGCCGTATATTCCGTTTTTTCGCTCAAGATCAGGGTATATGATGTTCTTGCCCAGGTAGTTGCCAAAAGCCCTGTTTCCGCCGTTAAACTTGGGGCTCGTCATCCTGGTGCCCGCATAAGTGAATTTGGCTCCCGCGCTGTCTATCATAGCGCCCGCTATCAAATTGCCTTCTTTGTAGGTTTCGGTAAAGGTAACCTTAAGGTTTTTATCGGTGCCGTTCCAAATGCTGTCGCGTAAACCATTCTTCACACGGCCCTCCTCGTCTATATATTTAAATTTTGAGTCGAAGCCTTTATAGTAACCCCGCCCATCCACCACAAGCTTGTTGCCAAGCGAATCTGAATTAGCCGTAATTAAATAATTTTCAGCAAAAATGTTGTCTGTTTTTACGCTGTCGGGATATTTTAAAATTCGGTATACGGTGCCGTTTGGGTAAAATTCGTAAGCGGCGCCAACGGTTCCTTTGTCCGATTGCTGGTAGAGGCTTGCCCGTTTGCCGTTTTCAAAAAAACGCACAACTTGGCCTAAATACCTCGGCGGATCGATCTTGGTGGACTTCCCTATCGTTTTTTTAACCCCGTTCTTGTAAAACTCAATAACGTTATAAAGCACCGAGCCGGAATCCGGCAGGGTTACCACCCGGATAAAGTCGGCACTATCCTTAGCGGTTACGTACTTGCCGTTATTTTTAAGAAAGTATACATTTTGCTGGGCGCGACCAAAGAGTGTCGCGAAAACGAGGAGAAAAGAAAAAACTAATTTCATTGATCAGCAGGGTTTGGGCCCTGCTAATTTATTTAATTAATTTGTTATTGGCGTCTGGAAAAATAAGGATGGGCTCATAATTTCGGGCTTCTTCGGCCTCCATGTACGCATAGCTCATGATGATAATGATATCGCCTACCTGGGCAAGCCTTGCGGTTGCGCCGTTAAGGCATACAGTACCGCTACCGCGTTCGCCCTTTATTACGTATGTTTCAAAGCGGGCACCGTTGTTGTTGTTAACTATCTGTACCTTTTCGTTGGGGATAATATTGGCGGCCTCTATCAGGTCTTCATCAATGGTAATGCTGCCTACGTAATTCAGTTCGGCCTGGGTTACCTTAACACGGTGAAGTTTCGATTTTAAAATCTCAATAATCATAATTACATGTCACCTATCAATAATCCTACCGCTTATTTATTGCAATGAAGCAGCGGCTTTAAAATGACGGTGCAAAGATACGAGTATTTTTTTGTTCACAGGTAGTTGCCAATAGGTCATCGTTTGCAGATGCTATGTGCTGTAATTATGGCAGATGTTGCCGACTGTCACAAACATGGTCATCAGTCATTAACTACCTGATCACCACGTTATCTATCAGGCGGGTTTTGCCTACCCGCGCCGCGGTAAGTGCCACAATTGAGATTGAGTTTTCGTTGGCCGGTAGCAGTGTTTTCCCATCGGCTATTTCAATATACTCAGGGTCAACACCGGGTTCGCTTTGCAGCATGGCCATGGCATCCTGTTCTAATTGAAAGATGTTCTTAATATCAAAGTTGGTTTTAAGCCAGTTTAAAGTTTTAGAGAGGATGAGGGAATGTTGCCGGTCATCGGCAGTTAAATGAATATTTCGCGAACTCATAGCCAATCCATCAACTTCGCGCTCTATGGGGCACATCACCATTTTTACCGGAATGTCTAAAATCTCCACCATCCTACTTACTACCATAAACTGCTGGTAATCCTTTTGCCCCAAATACAGGGTGGTTGGTTTCACAATATCGAGGAGTTTATAAACCACTTGCGTTACACCCTGGTAATGCCCCGGGCGAAACTCTCCCTCCAGCAAAAACTCCAGTTGGCCTATATTTAAATGCCAATGCTCATTATCATCATAAATTTCTGATACCGGCGGATTGAACAAAATATCGCATCCTGCGGCTTCCAGTTTACTAATATCGGCGGCAATTGGGCGCGGATAATTCTGTAGGTCCTTCGGGTCATTAAACTGTGTAGGGTTCACAAAAATGCTGCAAACAACCACATGGTTGGTGGCTTTGGCTTGTTCTATTAAGGAAATGTGGCCGCGGTGCAAGGCGCCCATGGTGGGTACAAAGCCAATAGTTTTACCATTTAAACGGGTTAAATATTGCTGAATTTCGCTTCGGGTGCTGAATATCTTCAATGGATTATTGGCTGGAAAAATTTGCTAAAGGTGGGCAATAGATTAAAAATTACCAAATAGGCTTGCATTATTGGTTGCCAGTTGATATAATAATGCTTATATTTGCAGACTCAAATTTTTTGACTTCTTACATTTTAAAATTCTGATTTAGTGATGGGTAAATCTAAGCTTTTGTTCATAACTCATGAAATGTCTCCTTTCCTCGAACTCACAAAAATTGCCGAAATAACACGCCAGCTTCCGCAAGCAATGCAGGAAAAAGGCTACGAGATCCGCATTTTAATGCCGCGTTTCGGGAATATCAACGAGCGCAGGAACCGTTTACATGAAGTTATTCGTTTATCAGGGATGAACATCATTATCAACGATAATGATAACCCGCTGATCATAAAAGTTGCATCTATCCCGGCGGCGCGCATGCAGGTTTACTTTTTAGATAACGAAGAGTACTTTCAGCGTAAGCATGTATTTGCAGATAAAGACGGTAAATTTTATGCCGACAATGACGAGCGTACGATCTTCTTTTGCAAAGGCGCGTTAGAAACGGTTAAGAAATTAGGCTGGGCTCCTGATGTTATCCATTGCCACGGCTGGATGAGCGCTTTAGTACCTGCGTATTTAAAAACCACTTACAAAGACGACCCTACCTTTAAAAACTCAAAAGTAGTTTACTCTATTTACGAAAATGAGTTTACCGAGAAGATGGATGCCGATTTTGCACGTAAAGCCGTTATGGGCGATATGACAGAAGCGCATACCGAAGTTTACAAAGAGGGTACCAATTCTGCCATGTATGCCGGTGCTATCCAATACAGCGATGGCATTGTACTGGCCAGCGAGAACATTAATGCAGATGTGTTAAATAATGTTAAAAACAGCAATAAATCGGTATTGGATTACGTTTCCACTGCAGATTACGAAAATTATTACAATTTTTACGACGAAATCACCAGCGACGAATTGGTGCATGTTGCATAAGCTTTAAAACTATATATGAAATTTTACAAATTAGGCTTATTAACCCTGTTAATAAGTCTTTTTATTTTGAGTAGCTGTAAAAACCAGGACGGCATAGGTTTAGGTATTGATGCCGGCAACCAGCTTAACGGTACATTATTAGCCGACACTAACATCACCGTAACCAATACTTTAGAAGATTCCGTAGCTACTTCGGCTCTTTTCAGAACCCCGCTTTCTTATTTTAAGGACCCTGAGTTTGGCATAACCGAATCTAATATTGCTGCACAGCTTACTTTACCCGGCGGTGCCGCTTACACCTTGCCCACCGGCACAATCACCATAGACTCGGCTGTATTGGTGCTGCCTTATGCGGCAAGCGGTTTTTACGGAGATTCGCTTACTTCGAAATTTAAGATAGATGTTCACCAGCTGAACGAGAAGTATGTTGGTACAACTTATTATAACAACAGGCAATGGGATTACAACCCCGCACTGTTAGGCACCAAAACTTTTACAGCCCGCTCGCACGACACCCTTCGCATAACAGAAATTGTGGATGGTGCGCCGGATACGATCAGAAAGGTTTCGCCGCAGGTGCGTATTCCAATTAGCCAGGCTTTTCTTAACACGTATTTTTTCAATGCGCCTGCTACCAACCGTTCTTCTACATTGGCGTTTCAAAATGCAGTGAAGGGCATTTATTTAACATTGGATAAAGCCGGTACTACAGGCCCCGGTGGCAACCTCATGTTTTCACTGGACTCTACCAGGATAGATATTTATTTTAGAGCAGAATCCACCACCACCGATACGGTTAAGATCTCATTGCCAATAGCCTCTGGTAATCATATGGCGTCAGTTAAGCACACCTATAGCGCCAAAGTACAGGCCGCTTTAAATAAAACATCAACAGATGGGCTTATTTATTTGCAAGGCCTTGCCGGCTTACGTGCCAAAATTGAATTTCCCAATATTAAAAACACATTTGCAGCTGTGGGTGGCGATGTAATTATTAACCGCGCCGAATTGGTTATTAAACCGGCACCGGGTACAACTGTGCCGTATGCAGCATTAAGCAGGCTTACCATGTACCAGCTCGATCTGGCCAAGCAGCGGATCAGAATACAGGACGCATCAACCAGTGACCCGAGAGGGGTTAACGGCCCATCATTCTTTAGTGGTTTTTACAACAAGGCAAACGGCGAATACCACTTTTTGGTGACCGCTTATATCCAGGATCTGATTAGAGGCAAAACGGTAGATTATGGTACTTACATAGCGGCGGTAGACCCTACGATTGCTACGTTGATCAACATTAACCCGACAGCAACCTATGCTGAGCGTACCATAACGCCGGGTAAAAACTCTCCCAACCGCATCAAGCTCAATATTATCTACACCAAGATAAATCAATAGCCCTGCGCAACTTATCGGCAAAATCAATGTTTATTACTTAACAAACATTGATTTTGCTGCATTAAGGCTATTTTTGCAGCCATACTCTAAACTTTAATATATGTGCGGTATAGTTGGCTATATAGGTTACCGGGATGCATATCCCATTATTATAAAAGGTTTACACCGACTGGAGTACCGCGGCTATGACAGCGCCGGTATAGCTCTGGCAGATAAAGGCCTTAAGGTTTATAAAAAGGCCGGCAAGGTTAGCGATCTGGAGAACTTTGTAAAAGGCCTCTCCCTTACCGCTACGGCAGGCATGGGCCACACCCGCTGGGCCACGCACGGCGCACCAAGCGACCGTAATTCGCACCCCCACTCATCCGGCGACCGCAAGCTTACCATCATCCATAACGGAATTATTGAGAACTATGTAGTTCTTAAAGAGGCGCTGACGGCTAAGGGGCACACCTTTAAAAGCGACACCGATACCGAAGTGTTGATCCACCTGGTGGAGGATATCCAAAAAACTACCGGCCTTGATCTGCAGGAATCTGTTCGCCTTGCGCTCAATCGTGTTGTTGGTGCATACGCTATTGTAATTATGAGTGCCGATAGCCCCGATGAGCTGATAGCCGCCCGTAAAGGCAGTCCCATGGTAATTGGCGTTGGCAAAGGCGAGTACTTTATTGCTTCTGACGCTACGCCGATAGTAGAGTACACCAAAAACGTTATTTATCTAAATGATAACGAGATCGCCTACATTAAGCGGGATGATCTGTTGATCAAGAACATCGACAATACGGTGCAAACGCCATACATACAAGAACTTTCATTAAAGCTGGAGATGCTTGAAAAAGGCGGCTATGACCACTTTATGATGAAGGAGATCTACGAGCAGCCGCGGTCCATCCGCGATTGCCTGCGTGGCCGGATCTACCCTACCAAAGGGCTGGTGCAGTTGGGCGGTATTAAAGAGTATGTGGAAAAGCTAAAGAATATCGACCGCATCATTATCGTTGCCTGCGGTACATCATGGCACGCGGGCCTCGTAGGCGAATATCTGATAGAGGAATACGCCCGGGTACCGGTAGAGGTTGAATATGCATCGGAATTTAGGTACCGCAATCCCATTATCACTTCAAAGGACCTGGTGATAGCCATTTCGCAATCAGGCGAAACGGCTGATACAATGGCCGCGATTGAGTTGGCCAAAGAGAGAGGTGCAACTATATTTGGTATTTGCAATGTGGTTGGCGCTTCCATACCAAGGCTTACCCATGCCGGGGTTTATACCCACGCAGGGCCGGAAATAGGCGTTGCGTCTACAAAGGCATTTACCGCGCAGGTTACCGTGTTAACTTTAATTGCCTTTTACATAGCGCAGCAAAGAGGCACCATTACCCAGGGTAAGTTGGTGGAACATCTTACCGAACTGAACGAGATACCCGATTTGGTTACGCGCACCCTAAAAACCAACGACCAGGTAAAACTTATTGCCGAGCGTTTTAAGGATTCGCCAAATTGCCTGTTTCTTGGGCGTGGCAGTTCATTCCCGGTTGCGCTGGAGGGCGCTTTAAAGCTTAAGGAGATCTCTTACATTCACGCCGAAGGCTACCCGGCCGCCGAGATGAAACACGGCCCAATAGCCCTGATAGATGCCGATATGCCGGTGATATTTATCGCCACGCAAAACTCGTCGTACGAAAAGGTAGTAAGTAATATACAGGAAGTAAAGGCGCGCGGCGGCCATGTTATAGCCATCGTATCCGAAGGGGATACCGATGTTAAAGAAATGGCCGAATATGTGATAGAGATACCCCAAACCGGCGAAGCTTTTGTGCCGCTGCTGGCTACCATACCTTTGCAGTTGCTTGCTTACCACATAGCCGTACTCCGCGGCTGTAATGTAGATCAGCCAAGAAATTTGGCAAAATCGGTTACGGTAGAATAGTTTTTAGATGTGAGATAAGATATTTATCATCACCAAATAGATAGAGCGCCGGCGCAATGCCGGCGTTTTTGTTGGAGGATTTTATCTCAAATCTCATATCTAACATCTCAAATCTTTTTAGCTCCATAGAATAAAACAATGTTTTTTATATTCGCATAGTTTATATCTATCAAACAATGACCATCACCCAACTGGAATATATTATAGCCGTTGATACTTACCGAAGCTTTGTAGGCGCCGCCGAAAAATGCTTTGTAACCCAGCCTACGCTAAGTATGCAGGTGCAAAAACTGGAGGATACCTTGGGTGTAAAACTGTTCGACAGGAGCAAACAACCCGTTATCCCTACAGAGATTGGCAGCGAGATCATCGCCCAGGCGCGGGTGCTGCTTGCCGAGAGCGAAAAAATAAAAGAGATCATCAGCGACAGGCAAAAAGAGCTTTCCGGGGAGTTGAGGGTGGGCATTATTCCTACCGTTGCGCCATATATACTGCCAAAGATCATACAGGGTTTTGTGGAGAAATATCCCGGCGTGAAGCTCATCGTTTGGGAGCAAACAACCGAACAAATCATCCAGCAATTAAAAATGAGCACGCTGGATTGCGGCATACTGTCCACCCCGCTGCATGAAAGCAGCCTTACCGAGGTGCCCGTGTTTTACGAGAATTTTGTGGCTTATGTATCAAAAAACAGTAAACTCTCCAAAAAGAAAAACATTGTACCCGATGATATTGATATGGAAGAGATCTGGGTGTTGAACGAAGGACACTGCATGCGGGAGCAAGTGCTGAACATTTGCCAGCGCCGCAAGGCCACCAAAGGCTACCAGCATTTTGAATACAATACCGGCAGTGTAGAAACCCTGAAACGCATGGTGGATATGAACAACGGCGCCACCATTCTCCCCGAACTGGCTCTGGCCGATTTGAACGAAAAGCAGTTGGATAAAGTACGCTATTTTAAAAGCCCCGAGCCCGCCCGCGAAGTAAGCATAGTAATGCACCGCAACTTTTTAAAGCGGCGGATGATAGAGGCCCTCAAAAACGAGATACTAAATTTTGTGCCTAAACGGCTGAAGAGTAAGAAGAAGAAAGAGATAATGGATATCTAAGGGGCGCATTAGCAAACCCCTATCGTCATGTTGATTTGTTTCAACCCCCCACATGCAAGGTCTTGAATTTGCTTAACCACCTGTCCCGTGGGGTGCCGAAATAACGGCATGACGGATAGATGTTACTCCTCGCTTGTAACCACCTTCAAAGCCTCGCGGATCTTCTCCGCTGTTGCAGCCAATTCTTCCTGGCTTGGCGATAATTTGGGGCGGGCAAAATTCATATCATCCACACGGTTCATGGGTATTAAGTGGATGTGTGCATGAGGTACCTCCAGCCCGATAACTGCTACGCCTACCTTTTTGCAAGGGATAGCTTTCTTTACACCAATGGCTACAATTTTAGTGAAGATCTGCAGCTCGTTGTAAGTAATATCATCCAGATCAAAAATATAATCTACTTCTTTTTTAGGGATAACCAGCACATGCCCTTCTGCCAGCGGACTAACATCTAAAAACGCCAAAAAATCATCGGTTTCGGCAACCTTATGGGCTGGTATTTCGCCTGCTATTATTCTTGAAAAGATGTTCATTTGTAGTTGTAGGTTGTGGGTGTAAAGTTTTGAGTTTTGAATGGCCAGTGCCCACTCAAAACCCTTAACTCAAAACTAACGGGATACTTCCAGTATCTCAAATTCAATTTTACCTGCGGGTACGGTTATCTCAATAGTTTCGCCTACTTTTTTGCCTAAAAGGCCCTTAGCAATTGGCGATGCTACTGATATTTTACCGGTTTTCATATCCGCTTCGCTTTCAGATACCAGCTGGTAGCTCATGGTAGCGCCGTTCTTCAGGTTCTTTATTTTTACGATAGATAATGCCAGCACCTTAGATGCATCCAGTTTAGACTCATCCAGTAAACGGGCATTTGCCAGCGTTTCAGACATCTGGGATATCTTGGCTTCGTGCAAGCCCTGTGCTTCTTTGGCGGCATCGTATTCCGCGTTTTCAGACAGGTCGCCTTTATCGCGGGCTTCGGCAATTTGTTTTGATATATCAGACCTGCCGGTAGTTTTTAACCGTTGTAATTCTTCTTTTAATTTTTCTAAACCTTCTTTGGTGTAGTAAGAAACATCTGCCATTGTACAGTATTTAATAAATTATTTACATTGAGCGCCAAAAAAAACCGCCCTACTATTTCTAACAAAATAGAAGAGCGTGGTGGCCTTAAAAACAAACAAGACTACGTCGGCCGGGCCTGCATAGTCTTGTTTAGTGTAAAACGAAGATAAGATAATTAAGTTTTAATATCCAAATTTTTGTTTTGAGGGGTCAACGATTGAAAATGATTTTTTTGATTTCACCGACAAGAAACTACTCACCACTTTCTATTCAGTACTCACCGGCAACGCCAATAGCTTTGCCGCCATTACTTCGCTTATTTTGCGGTAGCTGTCAAATGTCCAACCGGCAACGTGGGCGCTCAGGATAACTTTACCGGATAGGCGCAACTCATCAAACCAGGCTTGCTCTCCCAATGCTGGAAATTTTTCAACTTCCAGCACATCCAGCCCGGCACCTATTATTTTATTTTGTTTGATGGCGTTTAAAACGGCGCTTGTTTTTACAACCTTACCACGGGCGGTATTAATTAAAAAGATAGGCTTTTTAAAGTGAAACAAAAACTCATCATCCACCATGCCATTGGTTTCGCGGGTGAGCGGAATGTGCAGGCTCAGCACATCGGCGTGTTTTACAATTTCCTCCATACTTACCTCGCGGGCGTATTTATCGCTAAAGCCGGTTTTGTATTTATCATAGGCCAATACACCCACCTGGAAACCCGACAGCTTGCGTGCAAAGCTTTGCCCCATGTTGCCATAACCTATGATGCCAATGGTTTTACCCTTTAATTCGTGCCCGCGGTTTGCCTCTCGCTGCCAACTGCCGGCGCGGATCTGTGCATCGGCAATGTTTATGTTGTTCATCAGCGATAGCAATAAGCCGATAGCATGTTCGCCTACCGCATCGGAGTTTCCCTCTGGCGCGTTAATAAGAGCGATGTTGCGTTCGATTGCGTAAGCCTCATCTATATTATCCATCCCGGCCCCTGCGCGGCAAATGAAACGCAGCTTTGGTGCCTGGTCTATCACCGCCTTATCTACCCGGAACTTGGAACGGATAACCAAACCATCGTACTGGTTCAGTATACTGATGGCTTCATCGGTTTTGATGGTTGGCTGGTAATCGCAGCTGTAACCCGCAACTTTGGCACGTTCAATAAATATAGGGTGGATATCGTCAACGATGAGGATGTTGTTTTTCAATGCTTTGATGTTATAACGGGCAAAATTACAAATTTCGCCGGTGTTTGTCTGAACTCGAATTTTTGGAACTAACGAATTTAAACCAATCACCACAAATTCTTTCAATTCTAAAAATTCGTTTAATTCGAGTTCAGACAAAAGCATCCCCTGCCATACCTGCCGCCTTTTTAAAACTGGCACGTAAATAGCACATACTTATATGCGGATACTTTAAGCCGCATCAAAAAATGAAACTACCATTTAAACAAGCACGCATAGATATAAAACAGTACGCCGAAAAACTATCGCACGATGGCTTTAAACAGATCTTTGACCATATAGACCAGTTCAACATCAAAAAAGGGGTGGATAAAATGGGGCTGGATAAATTCATTAATCAATGCGCCTACCTCGCGGCAGGTTCCGGCGCCATATCCGGCAGCGGCGGTATTATCACCATGGTAGTAGGTATGCCGGTAGATTTTGTGAACCTCATTACCCAGCAATTTAGGGTTACAATGGCCATTATGTACTACAGCAGGGGTAATTATAGGATCACCTTCGAAGAATTTATGGGCCTGGTAGCAGCCTCGTTTAAAATAGAAGCCGGCGTAGCCATGACTAAAACCGTTATGGAAAGCGTTGCCGAAAAGTTATTGCTTGCCTTTGGCGTACGTACTGCAGAACGTTTGATACCGGTTGTCGGCGCTGTAATTGGTGGCACGGCAAACTACCTGTTTGTAAAACGCATGGCCGATTCGGTAAAGAAATCGCAAGGGATCGTTGGGCCGGTGGAGATTAAAGTTTACTAAGCTTTATTCGCCGTTATCTCATTCGTCAGCTTCACAAAATCTTCCACACTTAAACGCTCGGCTCTCAGGTCGAGCGTTTTATTTTCGGTCATTTTTTCTTTGTTGATAAGGGACGATAGGGCGTTTCGCAAGGTTTTTCTGCGCTGATTAAAGCCGGCTTTCACCACCTGCCAAAAGAGTTTTTCATCACAACCCAGGGTTTCGGTTTCGTTGCGGGTTAATCGTATAACGGCAGATAATACCTTTGGCGGGGGGTTAAAAACGCCTGCTTTCACCGTGAATAAATATTCAACCGTATAATAAGCTTGCAGAAATACACTCAGGATACCATATTCTTTACTGCCCGGTTTGCTGGCGCAGCGCTCGGCCACTTCTTTCTGGAACATACCTACCACTTCCACCACCTGCTTGCGGTTATCCAAAATTTTGAAAAGTATTTGGGAGGAGATGTTGTAAGGGAAATTGCCAATCACAGCCATTTGCGGTTGAAAAATTGCCAGGAAATCCAGCTCCAGGAAATCGGCATTGATCAGATGAGCACCTAAGGCCGGGTACTTCTTTTGAAGGAACGTGTACGATTCGGTATCGATATCTATCAAAAAAACCTCGTATTCGGCCTTCTGCAACAAAAAATCCGACAGGATACCCATGCCCGGGCCAACCTCCAGCACCTGTTTGTATTTATCAGCAGGGCGCAGGCTCTCCACAATTTTTTGCGCTATATTTTTATCAGTAAGAAAGTGTTGGCCTAAATGTTTTTTTGCTCTTACTAATGTCATTATGCAAGTATATTTAAGCAAATTAAGGCATATTTGCGCTTTATTAAGGAATTATAAACTTAAAATCTTTTTATTTGCAAATAAGCAGGAAGCGTAAGGCTCAAAGCTTAAAGCAATTACATTAACCGGTTAAGCCTTTCTGCCTATTAATAGTTTCGCGATAAAATCTGTGAAATCTAATTAATCTGTAGATCGTCAAAAGATAATCGGTGTAATCACAAAACTATGAGCGATAAACCTAAAATAGGCATAAGTATTGGCGATGTTAACGGTATTGGATTAGAGATAATCATCAAAACCCTGGCCGATGCAAAAATATATGATTACTGCACCCCCATTATTTACGGGCATACTAAGGTAGCATCCTTCCACCGTCGCGCCACGCAGATCAGCGAGTTGAATTTTAATGTAATAGGCGATGCATCGCAAGCAATTGCAAAGCGCGCCAACATGATCAACTGCTGGGAAGAAGACGTACGCATTGAACCAGGTACGGTTACTGCAGATGGCGGTAAATATGCTTACCTCTCCCTGCAACGCGCCACAGATGATCTGCTGAGCGGCATGATAGAGGGCCTGGTTACCGCGCCTATTAATAAAGACAATATCCAGAGCGAAGACTTTAACTTTCCGGGCCATACCGAGTACTTGCAATCGCGCGATAACGCGGATGAATCGCTGATGTTTTTGGTGAGCGAGACCCTGCGCGTTGGCGTGGTTACCGGCCATATCCCGGTATCAAAGATCTCGGAAAGCATTACTACCGAAAAAATTATTGCCAAACTAAAGCTGATGCACAGCAGCCTTCGCGATGATTTTTGGATCCGCAAACCAAAGATCGCTGTACTGGGCCTTAACCCCCACGCCAGCGATAACGGCCTGATAGGGTCCGAAGAGAAAGACGTAATTATACCGGCAATAGAAGAAGCCCGTGCGCATGATGTTTTGGCTTTTGGGCCATACTCTGCCGATGGCTTTTTTGCCAACGGTACGTACCTGCAGTTTGATGCTGTGCTGGCCATGTATCACGATCAGGGGCTGATCCCTTTTAAGCAGATAGCGTTTGAAACAGGTGTTAATTACACCGCAGGGTTGAGTTTTGTACGCACCTCGCCCGACCATGGTACCGCGTATGATATCGCAGGTAAAAACATGGCTTCGGAGATCTCTTTCCGCGAGGCGCTGTTCACTGCTCTGCACATTATCAAGCACCGCCGCGAAACTGCCGAGTTAAACGAAAACCCACTTTTATTTAGTAAGCTAAGCCGCGACAGGGACTAAAGGCAACTTTTGAGATACTGTTTTAAACAAATTACCGTTTACTTAAAACATTTATCTCTAAAATACATTTCCCTGTTTAATGAGTAATTTAATTAACCGCATCAGGTCAATTGATGCGTTTCGTGCGGTTACCATGTTCCTGATGATCTTCGTGAATGATCTTGACGGCGTACCCAATACGCCCGAATGGCTCAAACATGCAGCTGTAGATGCCGATGGATTAGGATTAGCCGATACGATATTTCCCGCGTTTTTATTTATTGTAGGCCTGGCCATACCGTATGCTTTTGCGCACCGTTCAAAAAAGGAGGATGCAAAGATCCCGATGCGCATTATCACGCGCTCATTCGCGCTCATATTTATTGGTTTTTTCCATGCCAATATGGAAACCTACGACGAGTTGAACGCTATTTTGCCACGCCCTGTTTGGGATAGCCTGGCCACCTTTAGTTTCTTTTTTATCTTTTTAGATTACAGCACAACCACATCTAAGCTTAAGCGCTATTTATGCCAGGGTTTTGGAGTGGCCCTGTTGATAACTGTTTGCGCCGTTTACAAAAGCTCCGACCCGGGGCACGCATGGCTGCATTTAACCTGGTGGGGTATCCTGGGGTTAATTGGCTGGTCGTATCTTATTTGCGCGTTCATTTACCATTATTCTGATGGGGCGCTATGGGTGCAGGTAGCGGCCTGGCTTTTCTTTATGTTTTTTAATATCGATTACCATTTTGGCTTGCTCAACTTTTTGGCACCGGTGCAACGCTACGTATGGATATCGGGCAATGGCGCTATGCAGGCATTTACCATGGCGGGCATTTTTGTTTCGGTGCTTTACATACGGCTTACGCAGAACGGCGAACTGAAAATGCTTTGGGTAGCTATGTTTTTGATCGCTATTATTTTGTTTAACCTCGGCTTTATTGTTAGATATTTTAGCGGCGGCATCTCCAAAATGCGCGATACCCCTTCCTGGGTGCTTATTTGTACCGGCATCAGCCTTATTGTATACGCCGTATTTGTTTTTGTGGTAGATACCTGCAAAAAGTACCATTGGTTTAAGGTGATAGAACCCGCAGGCACCAACACATTTACCTGCTACCTGCTGCCCTATTTATTTTACCCCATGTATCAAATGAGCAATTTTAACTATCCCCAATACTTTGATCAGGGCACCGGCGGACTCATCCGTTCGCTGCTGTTCGCGCTGGTAATTGTTTGGTTGAGCGGGCTGCTCCAGCGGATAAATATCAAACTGAAGATATAATTGGTGAGTGGTTGCGCTTCTGCTATGAACCATCACCTATGAACTATGAACCCATTATATTTTATGTATCCAGGGGCAGCAATGGTAAAATGCTTTCCTCAGCGTGTCTTTTGGGATGCCGGTGGCGGGCAGTTCGCCGGGGTACGTTTTTTCAAACACTTTTACCATGCAATCGCAAAGTTGGGCTTTTTGCTGTTTGGTACCTGCGGCGCCCGGCAGGTTTAGTTTAAGCCGGCTGGTTATGGTATCCTTTACGGTTTGCTTGTATTCGGGGCTCCAGCCGCTGCAGGATGCTAACGTTAAAATCACAGAAAGAAAGAGTAGGGTTCTTTTCATCATTAAAAATTTGAAGCTAAAATAAATAAAAAATGCGTTGTTGTGCTATCATGGCCAAAGCTGTAAGCAGGCTTTAGATAGCCGAATTTTTGGTTGTCAAATTCATCGTTTTTTGCCCCTTTTTGTGCCTTTTTGCTTTGTTGTTTATCTTCGTTTCGTGTTTTCTCAAAGCCTATGTTTATAACCTCGTTTCTATTTAAAAAAAACAGTTTCCAGTTTTAGGAATTTTACCTACATTTGCGGGCTAATTGTTGCTCATTGAAATCGCTAAGGACATACGCAATCCCTTTCACCGGCTTAAAGCTGGGTAAACACCTTTTTGAATATGAAATAGGTGAGGATTTTTTTAAAGAGTTTGAATATTCTCTGGTAAAAAAGGCCACCCTGCATTGCAAGGTTGAGCTGGAAAAGCAGGAAACCATGCTTATCCTTAACTTTAATATCACCGGAACGGTTACGGCCACCTGTGATAAATGCCTGTCGGAATATCAGCAGCCGATAGCTATTGAGGAGCAGCAGATAGCCCGTTTCAGCGAAGAAGAAATGGGAGAGGATGATGAAATTATTACCCTCGGTAAGAACGATCACGAGATTGATATTGCCGGGTTGATATATGAATATGTTACCGTTGCCATGCCATTTGTTGCATTATGCAGCAACCAGGGC
This sequence comes from Mucilaginibacter sp., assembly GCF_039925265.1. GTDB lineage: Bacteria > Bacteroidota > Bacteroidia > Sphingobacteriales > Sphingobacteriaceae > Mucilaginibacter. The sequence continues at coordinate 294,424 of NZ_JBDSZG010000018.1, read as the reverse complement.
GACGGAAAGCAGTGTGACGAGGAAATGCTTGAAAGCTTGAATAAGCTATCGGTAAATGACGAACAAACAGAGAAAATAGACCCAAGATGGGACGCTCTGAAAAAATTAAAGTAAATTAAACAACAGGATCATGCCACATCCAAAAAGGAAAATTTCGAAATCGAGAAGAGATAAACGTCGTACGCACGATAAAGCGTTAGCGCCAACCTTAACTACTTGCCAAACTACCGGCGCTGTACATTTGCCACACCGTGCTTACACTGTTGATGGTAACGTTTACTTCAACGGTAAAATTCTTATTGAGAAAGCAGTAGCAGTATAAGTTAATTTTCTGAAATGAAGATTGGCTTAGATATAATGGGCGGCGATTACGCCCCCAAGGCGGCCGTTTTAGGAGCGATAGAAGCGTGTAAAACGCTCTCTGCCGGCCAAAAACTGGTGCTTATTGGCGATAGAGATATCGCGGTTACTATTCTTCAGGAAAACAACTTCAGCCCCGATAACTTTGAGTTTGTACACACAACCGAAGTTATCAGCATGGGCGAACACCCTACCAAGGCTATCGTACAAAAGCCCGATTCCAGCATTGCTGTGGGCTTTAAAATGCTGAAGGAAAATAGCATACAAGCTTTTTCATCTGCAGGTAATACCGGTGCTATGCTGGTAGGGGCTATGTTTAGCGTAAAAACCATACCTGGTGTTATACGCCCGGCTATGACAACCATTGTACCCAAACTTAAAGGCGGTTTGGGTATTATTTTGGATGTAGGCGCCAACGCCGATTGCAAGCCCGATGTGCTTGTACAATTTGGTGTGTTGGGCAGCCTGCTTGCCGAATCGGTTTACAACATTCCAAATCCCCGCATCGCCCTGATGAACATTGGTGAGGAGGAAGAAAAAGGCAATTTGCTTGCCCAGGCCACATACCCTTTAATGCGCGATTCGAAGTTGTTTAACTTTGTGGGCAATATAGAGGGGCGCGACCTATTTGAGGATAACAACGATGTAGTAGTTTGCGACGGTTTCACAGGCAATGTGATCCTGAAGCTGGCCGAATCGTTCTACGTTATCACTTTAAAGAAAAGATTGAAAGACGAGTTTTTCGACCGCTTTAATTACGAGCAATACGGTGGCAGCCCTATCCTTGGGGTAAACGCACCGGTTGTGGTGGGCCATGGTATCTCCAGCCCCGAAGCCATCAAAAACATGGTGCTTTTATCAAAAAACATGATCGAGACCAACCTCATCGATAAAATTAAACAGGCTTTTCAGTAAAAAATATGAGTAAGATCCATGCCGCTATTACCGCAGTAAATGGTTACGTGCCCGATTATATCCTCACCAACCATGAACTGGAAACGATGGTGGAAACCAACGACGAGTGGATAATGAGCCGTACCGGTATCAAGGAACGCAGAATATTGAAAGGCGAAGGAATGGGCACATCTGAAATGGCCGTACCGGCTGTTGAGGGTCTGCTAAAAAAACGCGGCATAAGCGCAGAGGAAATCGACCTGATTATTTTTTGTACTGTAACGCCGGACCTTACCTTCCCCGCAACCGCAAACATACTGGCTCATAAAATCGGCGCGAAGAACGCATGGGGGTATGACCTTCAGGCAGCATGCTCGGGCTTTTTGTTTGGACTGGCTACCGGTGCACAGTTTATAGAGAGTGGCAAGCATACCAAAGTGTTAGTTGTGGGCGGCGATAAAATGTCGTCGATCATTAATTATGAAGACCGTGCTACCTGTATCATATTTGGCGATGGCTGCGGTTGCGCCTTACTTGAGCCTAATGATGAAGGTTTGGGCATCATGGATTCTATTTTGAAGACAGATGGTTCGGGAGCGCAGCTCCTTTATCAAAAAGCCGGCGGCTCCGTTCGCCCGGCGTCGCACGAAACTGTTGATAATAAAGAGCACTACGCATACCAGGAAGGCCAGGCAGTATTTAAATTCGCCGTTACTAACATGGCCGATGTTGCCGCCGAGGTTATGGAACGCAACAGCCTTACTGCCGATGATATTGCATGGCTGGTGCCGCACCAGGCAAACAAGCGTATTATTGATGCTACCGCTAACCGTACAGGTATAAGCGCTGATAAGGTTATCATCAATATAGAGCGTTACGGCAATACCACCAATGGGACTATCCCACTGTGCTTATGGGAGTGGGAAAGCAAATTTAAAAAAGGAGATAACCTGATACTGGCTGCTTTTGGCGGTGGGTTTACCTGGGGTTCTATCTATTTAAAATGGGCCTATAACTCGTAAATGTGCAAATGTGAGGATTTCAGATGTGCAGATGATGATTTGCACGGATCAATCAAACATCTGCCCAACAATTAATGTTACTTAACTTATAATAAAACGCCGGGGAGCTAATTTTGCATGTTTGTGTATTGCACATCTGCACATTAACGTATACCTTAGCTTATAAACTTATCCAAAACCAATTACCTCCAACATGGATATTAAACAAATTCAGGATCTTATACGCTTTGTTTCCAAATCGGGTGTAAACGAAGTTTCCATCGAACAAAAAGATTTCAAGATTACGATCAAAACCAACGAGGCAGCACCGGCAGTTTATCATGCTGCCCTGCCTGCGGCACCAGTTGCAGCAGCGGCCCCCGCCCCGGTTGCACCAGCACCTGAGCCGGTTGTAGCCGTAGCCGATACAAGCAACTACATCACCATAAAATCGCCGATGATAGGTACGTTCTACCGTTCGGCATCGCCGGAGAAACCACTGTTTGTAAACGTGGGCGACGAGATAAGCAGTGGCAGCGTGCTTTGCATTATTGAGGCAATGAAGCTTTTTAACGAAATAGAATCGGAAGTATCGGGCCGTATTGTGAAAATATTGGTTGATAACGCTTCGCCGGTAGAATACGACCAGCCTTTGTTTTTGGTTGAACCTAAGTAAATGTGCAAATATGCAGATGTGCGAATGTGCAAATTATGCACATTGGTAAACATCATCTGCACATCTGCACATCTATAATTTGCACATCAAAACTATGTTTAAGAAAATATTAATAGCCAACCGTGGCGAGATTGCCCTGCGAATTATTCGTACCTGTAAGGAAATGGGCATCAAAACCATAGCGGTTTATTCCACTGCCGATAGGGATAGCCTCCACGTACGTTTTGCCGATGAGGCCGTATGTATTGGCCCCCCTGCAAGCCGCGATTCGTACCTCAATATCCCCAATATAATTTCTGCTGCCGAATTAACCAATGCCGATGCTATCCATCCGGGCTATGGTTTCTTGTCGGAAAACGCGAAGTTCTCTGCTATTTGTGCCGAATATGGTATCAAATTTATCGGCGCCACTGCCGATCAGATCAACAGAATGGGCGATAAAGCTTCGGCTAAAGAAACCATGAAAAAAGCCGGTGTTCCCATTGTTCCGGGTTCCGAAGGCTTACTTTCCGATATTAAAACAGGCATCGTGATAGCCAATAAAATTGGCTACCCGGTTATACTAAAAGCAACCGCCGGTGGTGGTGGCCGTGGTATGCGTATTGTTTGGAAAGACGAAGAATTTGAAAATGCCTGGGATAGCGCACGTGCCGAATCAGGAGCAGCCTTTGGTAACGATGGCCTGTACCTGGAAAAATACGTACAGGATCCACGCCATATTGAGATACAGGTAGTGGGCGACCAGTACGGCAAAGTTTGCCATTTATCTGAACGTGACTGCTCTATCCAACGCCGCCACCAGAAATTGGTGGAAGAAGCGCCATCTCCTTTTATGACAGATAAACTGCGTAAAAAAATGGGCGAGGCTGCTATTAAAGGTGCAAAGGCAGTAAAATACGAAGGTGCCGGTACTGTAGAGTTTTTGGTTGATAAAGACCGCAACTTCTACTTTATGGAAATGAACACCCGGATACAGGTAGAACACCCGGTTACTGAAGAGGTAATTAATTTCGACCTGATAAAAGAACAAATAAAAGTTGCCGCAGGTATCCCAATCTCGGGTAAAAACTACGAGCCAACCATGTGCGCCATTGAGTGCCGCATTAACGCCGAAGACCCTGCCAACAACTTCCGCCCTTCACCGGGTAAAATAACCAACTTCCACTCTCCCGGAGGCCATGGTGTACGTGTAGATACGCATGTGTACAGCGGCTATACCATTCCGCCTAACTACGATTCGATGATAGCCAAAGTAATATGCATGGCGCAAACACGCGATGAGGCATTGGCAACCATGGAGCGCGCGCTAAGCGAGTTTGTTATAGAAGGTATAAAAACCACCATCCCATTCCATTTAAAATTACTTAAGGATCCCAACTTTAGGGCGGGTAATTTTACTACCAAGTTTATGGAGACCTTTGAATATTAATAAATAAAAACTTTCCGGGTAACATATAACGTAAATAGCATTCCGGCGTTAATGGAGTGATATTTAAAACAACAATGAGCGATAACAAACTGATAAAGGCCATAAAAGAAAAAGGCCAAACCATGGAAGCCGAAATGTCTTTTTTTGACCATTTGGAGGCTTTGCGCTGGCACCTTATCCGCGCAGCTATTGCTATTGTTGTTTTCACCATCGGCGCGTTTTATTTTTACGATTTTATTTTCGATACCGTTATCCTCGGCCCCAGCCGCACCGATTTTTGGACTTACCGCATGCTTTGCAAACTGGGCGACCTGTTAGGCAAGCCTGGCTTTTGTATCGATAAAATAAATATCAAGCTGATAAATACCGAGATGGCCGGGCAATTCACCCTGCAAATAAACTCGTGTTTGTTAATTGGCGTAATGCTGGGCTTCCCTTATTTATTGTATGAGGTATGGTTGTTTGTAAAACCGGCCCTGCACGAGAAAGAACGTAAAGCGGCTACGGGCTTTGTGTTTTATGCTACCTTCCTGTTTGTCCTTGGCATAATGTTTGGATATTATGTGATAACGCCGGAGTCTATTAATTTTTTATCCGGGTTTAAGGTTAGCGAAAAAATTGAGAATTATTTCGATATAGATTCGTACCTGTCATCGGTAGCCACCTTAACCCTTGCCACAGGCATCGTGTTTCAACTACCAATATTGGTATACATCCTATCCAGCCTCGGTATTTTAACACCCCAATTTATGCGTAGCGGCAGGCGGTATGCAGTAGTTGCCATTTTGGTGATAGCTGCCGTTATTACCCCAACGCCCGATATGATGACCATGACCATTGTGAGTATCCCGCTCTTTGTTTTATATGAAGTGGGTATTGTGGTAGCTGGCGTGGTTGAAAAACGCAAACTTAAACGCGCAGCAGAATTGGATTTGTAAGCCTCTCCACTAAGCGGGAATATTAAAAGCTTTGCCCTCTCTTTTCAAAAAGAGAGGGCTTTTTTGTCACCGCCGCCGCTCTAAATAAACCTTTAGCCTTCAAGTTCGAAATTGAAAATTCGAATTTCGACATTCCCCTTTTGTCACCGCCACCACTAAAATTGAGAAACCAATAAACCCTCGGCCTGAAAATTCGAAATTCGATACTCCCCCTCCCTTCCTTCCTATCAAAAAATTTACGTAAGCCCTTGTATAAAAATTATACATTTGAATAATGAAAACAGGGTTAAAAATTGCCATTGGTGCAGACCATGCCGGCTTCGACTATAAGCAAGCCATTTTGGGCATGTTTAATGATATTGAGTTTAAGGATTTCGGCACCGATTCGGCCGATTCGGCAGACTACCCTGATTTTGCACACGCTGTAGCATCAGCCGTAGAAGGCGGCGGTTTCGATTTCGGTATCCTGCTTTGCGGCAGCGCCAACGGCGTAGCCATGACGGCAAACAAGCACCAGAATATCCGCGCTGCTATTTGCTGGAAGGAAGAGGTTGCCATCCCCGCCCGCACCCACAATGATGCCAACGTACTGTGCATCCCCGCCCGCCACGTTACAATCGACGAGGCAAAAGCCATAATAGAACGATTTTTAAGCGAAGAATTTGAAGGCGGCCGCCACGCGAGGCGCGTTGGCAAAATAGGCTGCTAATACATTAACCATAGATAAATTAGAATAGATGAAGAAAGTATCACTTTTATTAACCGCCCTGGCCATAGGCGCAAGTGCATGTGCACAGCAAAATGCCACTGCGGTTAAGTACGGCAAGTTAATTACTGCCGAGGATGCTAAAAAGCACTTAAGCATTTTAGCGTCGGATGAGTTTGAAGGCCGCGAAACCGGCAAACCGGGTGCCGAAAAAGCCGCCAACTACATAGCCGGTGAGTTTAAAAAATTAGGGCTGCAAGCACCCGTAAATGGCTCGTACTTTTTTGATGTACCGTTGAGTGAGGTTTCGCTAAAGGTTACCGCTTTCAACATCAATGGGCAGGCATTCGCAAATGGCGAAGATTTTTTCCTGAACGGTTTGTTTGTTGACAAGAGGATCGTTTCTCCTGATATTGTTTTTATTGGATACGGCACAGAAGCAGAATTAACCGGAACCGATATTACCGGTAAAGTGGTACTGTGGATAAATGAAGACAAACCGGAAGCGGGAAAAACAGCAAACACCAGCTATAGGATGACAGCCGGCCGCCAGGCCATATTAAAAGCCATACAAGAAAAAAACCCGGCGGCTATTTTTGCAGCCAATGGCGAGCTTGGCCCAATATTGAAACGTTTTGGCAGCAGCATCCGCGGCGGCAGGTTAGCTATTAAAAAAGACGGTGGCGCAAAATTAAATTCAACCGCACCGGTGTTTAACGTTACTACTACCCTGGCAGATGCTGTAGTTAAACCTACCGGCAAAACCTACGCAGACCTGAAAACAACAGCAGCTACAGCATCACAAACGCAAGTAGTTAAATCTATAGCAACTATAACTTATGCTACCGAGCAAAAAGATGTAAAGGCTGTTGATGTATTAGGCTTTATGCCCGGCAGCGACCCGAAACTGAAAGATGAAGTTTTGATCTTCTCCGCCCACTACGACCATATTGGTTTAGTAACCACCCCTGGTGCTAAAGATAAAGTAAACAACGGTGCCGATGATGATGGCAGCGGTACCACCGGTATGCTGGAAATTGCCCAGGCATTTACTAAAGCAAAAAAAGACGGTAAAGGCCCGCGCCGCAGCGTTTTGTTCCTGGGTAATGTTGGCGAAGAAAAAGGTTTATTGGGTTCTGAGTACTATACCGATCATCCGGTTTATCCTTTGGCTAATACCATTGCCGATTTGAACATTGATATGATCGGTCGTGTTGGCGAAGAGTACATCGGCAAGCCCGATTCTGCTAACTATGTTTACTCAATTGGTTCTAACATGTTAAGCTCGGATCTGAACAAAATTGGCGAGGATGCAAACAATACCTACACCAAAATGAAACTGGATTACAAGTATGATGATCCTAACGACCCTAACCGTTTTTACTACCGTAGCGATCATTATAACTTTGCCCGTTACGGCGTGCCAATTATATTTTACTTTAACGGCGTACATGCCGATTATCACCAACCAGGTGACGAAGTAAGTAAAATTAACTTCCCACTGCTGGCAAAACGCGCGCAGCTGGCATTTTACACCGGCTGGGAACTGGCAAACCGCGATGCCCGCCCTGTGGTTAATAAAAAACCAGCAGGCGGCACCCGCTAAGCATTAATTCAAACTTTTATAGGAAAGCGCCTCACAAGGGCGCTTTTTTTGTTTTATCACCATTTAACCCGCTTCGGTGTCCTCACCGAAGCCATCTTTGCACCCGTTGGAAGGCGGTGGTGGGGACACTACACCTGTTCGGAAGATAAATAACCGTCATGCTGAACTTGTTTCAGCACCCCACAGGACAGGTAACCTACACGCTAAGCCGCCTTGCACATAGCTACTTTGCATGTGGCTGCCGAAATAAATTCGGCACCTGGCTGTTTTGAATCTTCTGAACAGCTACGGTGGGGACACCAATACTGGGAGAAAGTGTTAAATTATAAAATAATACTTGCAATAATGTAAAGCATGCTTTACATTTGGTAAATTAAACTTTACAAATCATGAGAACACGCTATTTGTTTCCACACTGGACCCGGTATCTGGGATGGCTGCTGGTATTTGTACATATCCCCATCTTGCTCATCAAAAAGATGCTGGTGGACGAACATTACACACCTGGCGACACCGGTTTTTTTACTTCCGACCATTTGTTTTTTATAGCAACGGCGCTGTTTATGGCCATCGGATTATTCCTCGTTGCCTTCTCTAAAGAGCATATTGAAGATGAGCAGATCTCGCAGCTCCGTCTCGATTCCTTGCAATGGGCCATATATGTTAATTACGGCTTGCTAATTTTAACGTTGATAATTTCTAACGACCGCGTGCACATCCTCTTTTTAAACATGTGGGTTCCGCTTGCGTTTTTTATAGTACGCTTCCGCTGGAAGATATGGCAGCTTAACCGCTTGTTGAAAAAGGAAGAGGTATAGGCGATGAAGAACAATATAAGAGTAGAGCGCGCCATCAAAAATATCACCCAGGCCGAATTGGCCGAACTGATCAGCGTATCGCGGCAAACCATCAACACCATCGAAAGTAACCGCTATGTGCCATCCACCGTGCTGGCCTTAAAAATAGCCAGGGTGTTTGGCAAACCCGTAGAAGAAATATTTACATTAGATGAAGAGGATTAACTAATCTATAAAAAATGAATGTCAAGGTTTTTGATCAGGAATCAGCACCGAAGGCGCCAAAAGGATTCGCTCCGGAACTGTTCATCCCTAACGGGATAACCGATGTAAGTTTTTATGAGCAAGCATTCGGCGCGGTAGAGTTGCGCCGCTTTGGTAACGACGACGGTTCAATCCATGTTTCGGAATTTACAATTGGCAGTGCCATGTTTCATCTGCATGAGCAAACGCGGCACTCGGGGGGCTTAAGCCCGGATACAAAAGGGGGCACAACCGTTCTAATCGGTTTATTTGTAGATGATGTGCATGCGGTAGTAGCAAAAGCGGAAGCAGCCGGCGCAACAATTTCTTCACCGGTACAGGATTATGATTATGGCTACCGGCAGGGCACTGTCATCGATCCGTTTGGCCATCAATGGCAAATACAGCAGGTGATATAAAGGCGGGGAGTTAGAATCAAGAGTAAAGAAGCAAGAGACAAGAAATAAAAGAGAACCCTCTCCTTTGGAGAGCAATAGTCCATCGGAATAAAGTGTTTATTACATTTCTTTACGGGTTTATAATAAAATATTTAGGATCTATGGTGACACTATTATAGATAAAATGTGTTAACCCTGTATTTTTTTAGAACATTGATTATCACCTACTTGAAAAATATTTTTCGAAATTGTGTTAAGTTATGTTAACCCTAATTCCAACGTAAGGATGTGTGATGGTTAGTAAAAGAGGGCAAAATTGAGGCGATTCATAGCAGGGCTTGCAAAATCAAATATGCTGTCTTTTAATGAACTATATACCTTTGGAGGGTGCGGCCTCTGCGGCTTTACTGTTTCCAATAACAACAAACTAATAAACCCATAACCAATGGCAAACCACGAACCCATATTCGGACATGGCAAAATATGCTATGTAGAGATTCCGGCTCTCGATATAGAACAGGCGATAGCCTTTTACCAAAAGGTATTCGGCTGGGAGATCCGTAGCGATAACCAGGGCAACGCCAACTTTGACGATGGCACAGGCAGCGTTAGCGGCATGTGGTTTAAGGTAGACGAACCGGTAAAAACATCGGGCATGCGCGTATCTATCATGGTAGATGATGCGCAAAAAACGCTTAATGATATTGTGGCTGCCGGGGGCACCGTTGTTGAACCTGTTGATAAAGATTCGCCGGTAATCATAGCCCGTTTCGCCGATCCATCCGGCAATGTGTGGACGGTGTACCAGCATGGAGGGTAAGGAAGGGATGCAGGAGCTTAAGATGGAGCAGTCAGAACATTAACAACGCAACTCATTTTTTTGGTGGTGTTTTACTGCATGAGGTACCGGGCATCATTAAAAACACAGAGGTAAACATATCTGCGGCGGCTATTTAAATGGCAGCGCATTCGCACATCTGAAATCCGAGCATCTGCACATCCATAAATCACTATCTTTGTGTTATGCGTTTCGATATCATTTCCGTACTGCCGGGCTTGCTGGAAAGCCCTTTCGCTCACTCTATTTTGCAGCGTGCCCAAAAGAAAGGCGTGGCCGAAATAGTGGTGCATAACCTGCGCGATTATTCTACCGGCAAACAAAAAAGCGTAGACGATTACCCTTACGGTGGTGGCAGCGGTATGGTAATGACGATACCACCCTTCGCGGCATGTATTGAGAAACTAAAGTCTGAACGGGAGTACGATGAAGTGATCTTCATGTCGCCCGATGGCGAAACACTCAACCAGAAAATAGCCAACCAGTTATCTATCAAAGGCAACATCATTATCCTTTGCGGGCACTATAAAGGCATCGACCAACGCATCCGCGATATCTTTGTGACGCGCGAAATTTCTATAGGCGACTATGTGCTCTCCGGCGGAGAACTGCCCGCAGCGGTGCTGGTAGACGCTGTAGTAAGGTTGATACCAGGTGTGTTGTCTGATGAAACCTCCGCCCTTTCAGATTCTTTCCAGAACGACCTGCTGGACGCGCCTGTTTATACCCGCCCAGCCGATTGGAACGGCCACAAGGTGCCGGATATCCTTTTAAGCGGTGATACCCCAAAAGTGGAACAATGGCGCTTTGAACAAGCTATAGAACGCACCAAACAAAGGCGGCCGGATCTGTTAGAATGAGGAATAGCGGCGAGCCCCCTGGAGGTCATTTTTTCGAAACGCCTGGTGGCTCTGCAAATTTCTGTTTAATCGTCAGAGAGTTAGAGGGCTCGACGCCCATATTTTGTGCATAAAACATAAAATGTGGAAATTTTTAAAACATACTTTTTTATTTCAAATAAAATCCCTATTATTGCACTCCGATTTTTACGGGTTAAAAGTCGCTTTAAGAGCTAAAAATCATGGATTTAGTAAAATTTGTAGAAGAGCAATCAGTAGTTAAGAATCAATTTCCCGCTTTTAAAGCCGGTGACACTGTTAGCGTGTATTATAAAATCAGAGAAGGTAACAAAGAACGTATACAACTTTACCAGGGTGTTGTACTACAACGCAATAGCGTTGGCAACAGCGAAACTTTTACCGTGCGTAAAGTTTCTAACGGTATTGGTGTAGAGCGTATATTTCCTTACAACTCTCCAAACATCGATAAAATTGAAGTGAACAGTGTTGGTAAAGTACGCCGCGCCAAATTGTTCTACCTGCGTGCCCTTACCGGTAAAGCAGCCCGTATCAAATCAAAAAGAGTTTAATTTACATTTTTGTATATTAAGGCCTTTCTGCATCTGCAGAGAGGCTTTTTTTGTTTCAACCCGGTTTGCTGATGAGATACTTATTTTTTGTAGCTGCTTTTTTGATAGGGAATACTGCGCTGGGCCAAAACTTAACCGGTAAGTGGCAGGGCGAACTGCCTCAGAACAACCGGGACGTAAAATTTAAGCTGGAGATAGACCTGGTGCAAACCGGCAAAACGCTCAACGGCACCTCCACTTTTACTACAGTAGACAACCACAAGGTTGTTTTCGCCCTGCAGGGAACTATTGACGGCAAAAGTGTAATGCTGGAAGAGTACAAGGGCGTAAGTTGCGATTGCGAAAGCGGCAAATACGAATTTTGCCTAAAAAAAATGAAGGGTACTTTCACGGTAGATTCGCTGAACACACTGTTTGTGATTGACGGCACCTGGGCCAGCGATAAATCTTTCAACGGGAAGGACTACCTCACCAGCGCTTGCGAGCCAGGTCGGTTTACCATTGTAAAGCCTGCTTTTATTCGCCCGTTGGATGGTTATTACCGCAAAACCAATATTTCAAACTCAACAAAACCTACATCCTATGCCAATGCGCGCGAGGCCGACGTGGTGTTTGCAAAACGCGTTTGGCGCGAAATAGACCTGCGCGAAAAGATGAACCAATATCTTGCATCGCCCAAACAGCGATTGATGGATGTATTGCTTACTGCGGTGGAAAAAAGGGACCTGGTAGCCTACGATCCAACCTCTACCAAAGACGACCCCAATGGAGACGCTTTCTCCAAACGCTTAACCGTAGCAGAAGCGCTCCGCAGGCTTGCCGATAGCAGTGTGGTAGATGTGATAGATAAAAAAACTGGAGAGAAATCGGGCTCTAAAATTGTTGCCGGAGAGTTTAACCCCGATGATATTGTAAAGTTTCGCCTGAAGGAAGATTGGCTGTACGATAAACAGCGGGGTATTTTTGAACCGCGCATTATTGGCATTGCGCCGCTTATAAAAATTAAAACGGCGGGAGGTGTGACTAATAACGAATATCAGCCCGCGTTTTGGATCTATTTCCCCGAGGCGCGCAGCATACTTGCCACTAAGGAAGCTGTAAACCGGGGAAGCGATGCCACCGGCTTAAGCTTTGACGATGTGTTTATGAAAAGACTCTTTACCAGTTACATCATCAAGCAATCTAACGACCGGGATGAGCGCATTCGCGATTATACCCAAGGCATTGATATGCTTTACGAGGGCGAACGGCAAAAGCTAAACCTGAAAGGCTGGGAACTTGGGTTATGGCAGTATTGAGGCTGGTGAGGGGTTGATTAAGTGAGTGGTGAATGGTTCTTATTTCAACAAGTAGTATAAAAACAAAAAGGTTCGCAAGCGTAAAGCCGCGAACCTTTTTGTTTTATATCAGGCAAGCAACCACTCTTCACTCACTATTTTTTCGCCTTCGCGAATTTCTCTTTAGGCGCGATTTTAGCCTGCGGTCCTTTCTTTGCTTTTTTGGGTACATCTTCATGTTCAACAATCATGGTAGGTTTGCCATGAGCGTTATGTAGCGGTGCTGACGATGGCTCAGTAAAGTTCGGGATCTCTACTTCATCGGGCACATCGTCAATGTCTACAAATGTGCCTACGGTTGGCAGTTCGGCCAATATGGTGCGGCCACCTTTAACAACCTCGTTAATAGCAACGTTTATTTTAGAGTTGAGCGGTAAAAAGATATCCACCCGCGAGCCAAACTTAATAAAGCCAAACTGGTGCCCTTGTTGTACCTGGTCGCCTTCTTTTACGTACCATACAATGCGGCGGGCCAAAGCACCTGCTATCTGGCGGAACAACACTGCCACGCCTTCACTATTTTCGGTCACCACAGTGGTGCGTTCATTCTCGGTCGACGATTTTGGATGCCAGGCAACCAGGTATTTACCTGGATGGTATTTAAAGTATTTTACAAAGCCGCTGATAGGGTTACGGTTAATGTGCACGTTAATGGGCGACATAAATACCGAGATCTGGAGGCGTTTATCTTTAAAAAATTCGGTTTCTTCGGTTTCTTCAATTACTACAACCTTGCCGTCGGCAGGGCAAAGCACCTGGGTTTCTTCGGCATTAATGGCCAGTATAGGACTGCGGAAGAATTGCAGGATGATAAAAAACAACAGGGCCGACAGAATATAAACCACCCATTTCAGCGTATTGGCATCGGGGAGATAAAACTGGATCAGCGCATTCGCAACAGCGATGAACAAAACGCACAAGGCTATGGAGGTATATCCTTCTTTATGGATAGTCATATGAGCTTATATATTGGTTAAAAACATTCTTACAAAACTAAACATTTACAACAAAGTACAGGTATGTGTACACAATTGGCGCGGCAATTAAAAAACCGTCGAACCTATCCAGCAAACCGCCGTGGCCCGGCAATATGCCACCCGAGTCTTTTATGTTAATACTCCGCTTAAACATAGATTCCACCAAATCGCCCAGGGTGCCAAAACAACCGATAATGATGGCGATGGATACCCATTGGTTCCAGGGCAGATCGGTAAAGTACAGGCTGATGATAAAGCCTACTATAGCGGCTATTAAAACCCCACCGATAAACCCTTCCCAGGTTTTCTTGGGCGAGTGGCGCTCAAACAGTTTGGTACGGCCGAAGGCACGGCCCACTAAATACGCGCCGGTATCATTAGACCAAAGCATCAGCAAAAAAGCTAAAGGAAAATGGAAATTAAAAGCCCCCCTAACATACGCCAGCGCATGAAAAAATGTAAATGGTAAACAAACCAGTACCAGCCCGCCAAGCGTGTAAGCGATATTGGTAAACGGCGCAACCGACAGCTTAAACAGCTCTTGTATAAAAACAGCGCTGATGGATAAGGTTATCAAAAACAACAATTTGTGCAATAATGGGCTATCCTGGTAAGTAATGAACGCGAAAACACCATAAATAAGCACCGCGTTAATAAACCCCGCCGCTCTGTTGGGTTGTATGCCGCTTTTGATATTAAGCCCGTAGAACTCGTGCAGGCAAAGCAAGCTTAGTACAAGGTAAAATATTCCGAAGGGATAATGGCCGAGTAATACCGAGCCTAACATTACAATAATAAAAAAGAAGCCTGTGATGGCGCGTGTCTTCATAAGTTCAATTGGTTCAATATCATTATTTCAACGGCAGTGCTAAAGTTTTCCTGGTGAATGTACACCTCAATGTCGCCAAAATCGTGATGGGATGATGCCTGCCGGTTAAGCAAAACAGCATCAATGTGGTGGCCGGTAAGCATTTGCTTAACAATTTCTGATTGATAAAAATTGGTTGATGTAAAAATTTTAACCCAGTTCTTCTCCATTAATGTTAACAGCCCGCTTTTTGCCCGATGTTATGTTTTTGTAAATTAACAGCAAAATTATAACAATTATCGCGCTAAATATATAGCCGCCGTAAGTAAATGTGTGCGTGTCGTCGGGGTTTATCTTAATTTTTTTCTGCTGATACAAATATGTTACAATTACGGCACTACCGTTATTTATAAAGTGTGCCCACACTGCGGGCCAGATGCTGCCGCTCCATATAGCGAAATACCCCATTAAGGCGCCTAAAAGCACCCTCGGCAAAAAACCAAAAAACTCCAGATGGAAAGCGCTGAAAATGATGGCGGTTACCCAAACAGCTACATGCTGGTTTTTTGTCCACCGGTACATAATAGGCTGCAACACCCCGCGAAACATAAACTCTTCGGCAATGGCGGTTAGCAAACCCACAAGCAGCAGGTTTTTAAACATATCGCCGATGGTGTTCATTTTCAAAATAGCTTCGGTAAGTTTTTGTGCGCGGTCTTCGCTTTCGCGGATCATTTTTTCCAAGCCTTTAAGGGCGGCGGGCAAGTTAAGATGCTGGTTTACGCGGCTCAATAATTCTATCAGCGGCAAGCATAGCATCATAATAAAAAACACAACCACCAGCGTTTGCCATGGAAAAGGCTTTGCCACGCCCATCAGATCCTTAGGTTCTTTCACCACCAACCGCGCGAATATTACCGACGAAATAAAAATGGGGAAAGTCATGGCGATGATCTGCAAAAGGTACAAAGCCTGTCCAACATTCGGGTTGCGGAAGTTTAAGGCACCAATATCTTCTATTAGGCCACGCCCGTAAATCCCGACCGCCAAGAGGCCGCCAATAACATTACAAACGATAAATATCCCGGCAAAAAGAAGGAGGAAATAAAGCAACTGCCTGCCCGGCGATAGCTGATTTACAGGCTGTTTTACCATTTAGCTTAAATTTCGTAAATTTGCACGAATATAATTCATGTCGGTACAAATAGGAAATATTGATTTAGGGGAATTCCCGCTGCTGCTGGCACCGATGGAAGACGTGAGCGATCCGCCTTTCCGTTACGTGTGCAAGCAAAATGGCGCGGATATGATGTACACGGAGTTTATTTCTTCGGAGGGATTGATCCGTGATGCTGCCAAAAGCCGCCAGAAGCTGGATATATTTGAATACGAGCGCCCCATAGGCATCCAGATCTTCGGCAGCGATATCGACCATATGCGCGAAGCTACCGAGATAGCCTCCCTTGCTGGTCCCGACCTGATGGACATCAACTACGGCTGCCCCGTTAAACAGGTTGCGTGCCGCGGCGCAGGCGCAAGCTTGCTACAGGATATTGATAAAATGGTGGCCATGACCAAAGCGGTTGTTGGCGCTACGCATTTGCCCGTGACTGTAAAAACCCGCCTCGGCTGGGACGATAATACCAAAAATGTTTACGAAGTAGCCGAACGCCTGCAGGATGTAGGTATAAAGGCACTGACCATACACGGGCGTACCCGTTCGCAAATGTACAAAGGCGTTGCCGATTGGAGCCTGATACACGATATTAAAAAAAATCCGCGTATTAAGATCCCCATCTTCGGTAACGGAGATATCGATTCGCCGGAGAAAGCAGCCGAATGGCGCATGCAGTTTGAGGTGGATGGAATGATGATCGGCCGCGCGGCCATTGGTTACCCCTGGATCTTCCGCGAGATAAAGCACTACTTTAAAACCGGCGAGCATCTGGATAAGCCAACCATTTCCGAGCGTATAGAGGTTTGCAAAACCCACCTGCAAAAAAGTATGGAATGGAAAGGCCCGCGCACCGGTATTTTTGAGATGCGCCGCCACTATAGCAACTATTTTAAAGGCGTGCCCGATTTTAAAGAGTTTAGGATGAAACTTGTTACTGCAGGCACCGTAGAAGAGATCATGGATATTTTAGCAGCGGTTGACAAAAAATATGCGTTTGAAATGGCGTAATATTTGTTTGGATGCTATATATTTGAATTAAAAGAGATTAACAAGCAATGGCTACTACCATAACTGAAGGTGTTAAGGTTTCAGTTGAAACAATTTACCAGCCCGAATATTCTAACCCGGCTAACGACCACTTTATGTTTGCCTACCGGGTGAACATAGAGAACATGAGCAATTATGCCGTGCGCCTGCTAAGCCGCCATTGGTACATATTCGATTCTAATGGTGCCAAACGCGAAGTAGAGGGCGAAGGTGTGGTAGGCCAGCAACCCATTATTGAACCCGGCACCTCGCACGAATATGTATCAGGCTGCAACCTCAAAACCGATATGGGCAGCATGAAAGGTGAATACCAAATGGAACGCCTTTTAGATAATTCCCTCTTCAACGTACAAATACCGGAGTTTTATTTGGTAGCGCCGTACAGGTATAATTAGGAATCTTTCAGGTGTTTCCTCCGTCCGATTATCAAACTTAATATAATTAAGCACTTACATAATCGAAATAATTCTTTCCCCGAGCTTTAGTTTGAGGATATAAATACTTTATTTTAATAGCATTTAAACTAAAGTATGACTTTATCTCTGATGTAATTCCTAATAATTCCATTTGTAGATATTTCTTTAAAAAACTTATCATGGTTGTAAGAGTCGCCCTGTTTAGATTTTTCGTCTTTGACCACTTCACCAATCAACTTAATGGACTTTTCGATATAAGATGTTAAATTATCGTTCAAGACAGCTATCCTGATAATTTCCTTTTCCTTCGGTCTAGCAAGGGCCTCGTAGTTTGTTTTAAAGTCGCTTTCGTAAATTATTTTTACACCATTTAAAATGTGAAATGTAGCTCTCGAAACAAATGCGTCTTCTTCATTAAACGAAGTATTGCTTCTTTTTTTTGCTTGGATACTTTTTTTCAGGTCTATTAATGGTTTGTAAATTTTCTGTAGCATTAGAAGTTTAGTGGCATTTATTATGTTCTCTTCAAATATTTTGTCGTATAAATCGCTAAAGACTCTCGATTTACTGTTTTTTGCTTCGGATGGCATATCTAAAAAATATGCAATACATAGTTGTCCTAACAATTCATTATTTAAGACAGTTGAATGAGGTTTGTCAAAATGCTGATTTGGTTTTCGTTCATAATGATACCCTAACACTAAAAACTCTTCTTCAAGTTTCTTTTGTATTAAGTCGTTAGAGTGGAGGTCTCTGTTACCAACAGGAATTTGACTATTAGAAGTTTCACTAATTATATCACTAATAGGGTCGTTTTTCCTTGCAATACAAATCCTTATGAGGATTTCAACCATATCCAATTTGTCTTTAGAGGTTTTATAAACTTCAAATAATGAATGTGAGGTTTGACCCCCATTTATGATTTGTAAATTTGTAAGCTCTACCAATGGTGAGGGAGTGTTGGGGCGATAATCAGCTTCTTGACACAATATTGTGATACCATTATTCATATAAAAAAATTGATAATTAGACTCTGATTTTGCCGATTCTATTATCGCCTTGTTTACTCTATGCTTCGGTTTGTATACTCGGACATTTTCATTAAATATATCTTCGTTGATTAAATTATGATTTTCAGGATCTTTAATCAAGTCAATTAAATCATTTGCTGAGACCGCGCCAATAAGCGTTTTAATGTTTCCATTTGATTTTTCGAGATACTGGCGATCTATAAACCTGAGTTTTCCATTGATCAGTTTTACCTTGTTTTCAAGAATTTTAGAAACTAAATCTTCTTGATCATAATAGATAGGTGGTTCAACCGTTTTGAATTTATCAATAGCATTATTAAGTTTTAATTGCGCATGGGGTACGGGCTTTTCTTTATTGGAGGCTATGTGTATTTTGAAATCAATTCTGCCTTTTGAAATCAATTCTTTGATCTCTTCATACTTTTCCCAAACAGCGTCATTTACCGTGCTTTTTAATAAATTACCGGCGATAATGCTTTCAACTGTGAGAACAAACTGATCTATTTCGCTTTCAGGATAATTCTTTTTAGTGAATTCGAAATTGTCCGTGTATTTAAAAGTTAAGATGTGTATCGTCATATCCGCAATATATATCGCATCAATTTCTCCATCCATTGGCCCATCGGTAATTGCTTCTTCTATTTCATCGCCATTTAATTTTAATATTATCTGTAAACATAGTCTGATAAAGGCCATTCCTTTAGGCTCAATTTTTTCATCTTGGACGATCTTATTTACCTTTTCATTTAAGATACTAAAGCTTGCTAAGTTGGTCATGTGAATAGGTTAGTTTGTTCTATGGTAAATATAAAATTTATTTTTTGATACTATTCGGCAGCAGTAACTTATGTTAATGCAACTCTAAAGTATTCCATATTAATTTTACATTTGAATTTGGAACAAAACTTTTCATACTGGGAGCGCACTGAGTTTATCGATAACGCCGATGTGATTATCATCGGTAGCGGCATTGTGGGTTTGAGCGCCGCATTGCATTTAAAAACGTGTGAGCCTAATTTAAAAGTGCT
Organism: Mucilaginibacter sp.; assembly: GCF_039925265.1. Classification (GTDB taxonomy): domain Bacteria; phylum Bacteroidota; class Bacteroidia; order Sphingobacteriales; family Sphingobacteriaceae; genus Mucilaginibacter. The sequence continues at coordinate 275,288 of NZ_JBDSZG010000018.1, read as the reverse complement.
GGTGTTGGAACGAGGCTTCCTGCCCAGCGGCGCAAGCACAAAAAACGCCGGATTTGCCTGTTTCGGCACAGTTTCCGAGCAATTATCATCCCTAAAGCACTCATCCGAAGAAGAAGTTGCCCGGTTAGTAAACTACAAATGGCGGGGCTTGCAGCGCCTGCGGCAAAACCTTGGCGATGAGAATATCGACTACCAGCAGCATGGCGGCTACGAATTGTTTAGGCACGGCGAGCAAGCGCACTCCGACGAATGCATTGAGAAAATTGGCTACCTCAATAATTTACTAAAGAATGCTATTAGCGGGCATGACATTTATTCAGTAGCGAATGAAAAAATTGCAGGTTTTGGCTTTGATAAGGTAAGCCGGATGATCTACAACCCCTTTGAGGGGCAGATCCATACCGGTAAAATGATGCGTACCCTTCTTAATAAATGCTACCAACAGAATGTTGTCGTTTTAAACAATTGCGCAATAACCTCGGTCACACGGGAAGATGGCCATATCCAATTGGATACATCGCAAGGCGTTTTTAAAGCAGCTAAAGCAATATTGGCGACCAACGCTTTTGCCAGCCAGTTATTCCCCGAACTTAAGGTTATCCCCGGCCGCGGGCAGGTATTGGTTACCAAGCCTATCCCCGGTTTAAAGTTGCAGGGCACCTATCATTTTAACGAGGGGTATTATTACTTCCGCAATATTGATGGGCGGGTACTGTTTGGCGGCGGGCGCAATCTCGATTTTGCGGCTGAAGAGACAGGCGAGTTTGGGCATACCGATGCAGTAAAGCAAAGCCTTATTACCTATCTCAACGAGGTTATCCTGCCCGGGCAAAACGCCGAAATTGATTACTGGTGGAGTGGCATAATGGGTTTTGGTGAAGACATCAGCCCTATTGTAAAACAGGTGGAACTAAACATCTACTGCGCTGTACGCTGCAACGGCATGGGGGTGGCTATGGGCAGCCTCGTTGGCGAGGAAGTGGCCGATCTGCTACTGAATAGCTGATCAAAATCCCTTTTTTCGGGTGATGCCCACTTTGCGGGGGCGTGGAGCCGGTTCGGGTACATCATCTTCATCAGCCCCATAGCGGCGGGCCATTTTCGCTATGCGCTCTTCCATGGTTTCGGTGGTTAATTTTTCGCGGCCAAGGCTATCCACCATTATCGGGAAGGCGAATGGAGTAGGGCGCTCAATGGTTTTTAAAACGATGCTTTGGGTTTGGATGCGCTGCAATGCTGCCCGCAGGCGGAACTCTTCCAGTTGGAAAGCCAAAGCCTCGTTATAAGCTTGCCTCACCAACAAATTATCCGGTTCGTACTCGTTAAATACTTCGAACAACAATGAAGTGGATGCCTGCAAATGCTTATTCTTCATGGGCTGCCCCGGATAGCCGGTAAACACCAGCCCGCCAATATGTGCGATATCCCGGAAGCGACGGCGAGCCATTTCGTTGGCATTGAGGCTGTTTTGAATATCTTCTATCAGGTTGTTGATGGAGAAGAAATCGGCATCTTCCAGCGCTTGCTCAATGGGAATATCGTCGTCGGCAAGTAACTCAAAACCATAATCATTCATGGCGATGGAGAAGCTGGCAGGCTTTATTTTGGAGATTCGGAAGGCCAGCAAACTCGCCATCCCCTCGTGGACCAAGCGCCCTTCGAAGGGGTAAAAAAGCAGGTGGTGTCCCTCTCGCGATTTAAAGGACTCTATTAGAAACTCGTGGCTTTGCGGCAGATGCGAGAGCTTACTTTGCAGATCGAACAGGGGTTTTAAAGATTTCACCTCGATATCTTCTTCTATGCCATGCGCCACTTCGTCCAGCTTGTCGCGGAAAACAGCCGAGAGCTGTGAGGAAAGCGGCATCCTTCCGCCCGCCCAGCTTGGGATCAGGCCCTTGGTTTTGGTCGATTTTTTTACGTAGGCGGTCATTTCCTTTACCTTGATAAATTCCAGGCTGCGCCCCGCGAACCAAAACGTATTGCCCGGTTTTAGTTTCGATATAAAGCCCTCTTCCAGCGTACCCAGGCTGCCGCCGCTGAGCCATTTTACCCGGATGCTGAGTTCGCTGGTGATAGTGCCGATGCTAAGCCTGTGCCGCATAGCTACCCGGCGGTTATTCACTTTAAATAAGCCATTCTCTACTTCTACCTTTAAAAACTCATCGTATTGGGCAAGAGTTTTGCCTCCGTTGGTAATAAAATCCAGCAGCTGGTTAAACTCGTCGCGCCTTAAGTCGGCAAAAGCAAAGGTTGATTTTACCTCCCGATACAATTCATCCGCTCTGAAACCTTCCGAAACCGCCAGCGTAACCATGTATTGGATCAGCACATCCATCGTAAGCAGCATCGGGTCGCGGCTTTCGAACACGCCGTTTTTAATAGCTTGCTTTAGCGCGGCTCCTTCCAGCAGCTCCAGCGAGTGCGTAGGCACAAAATAGGCCTTAGAAATAGCGCCGGGGGCATGCCCGCTTCGCCCCGCACGCTGCATAAAACGGGCAACGCCTTTGGGGCTGCCTACCTGTACGACGGTATCTACCGGGCGAAAATCCACCCCAAGGTCCAGACTGGAAGTGCATACCACCACCTTAAGCGCTTCGGCATGGAGGGCCTGTTCCACCCAGTTGCGCAGCTCGTTATCAAGCGAGCCATGATGCATAGCCATGATGCCGGCGTACTCGGGATAATTATCAATAATAGCATGGTACCAGATCTCCGCCTGCGAGCGGGTGTTGGTAAATATCAGCGTGGTTTTGCTTTTGGCTACTATCTTCATCACCTGTGGCAGCAGCTTTACGCCGATGTGCCCCGCCCAGGAGTAATTCTCTATATTCTCGGGTATTACCGATTCTATCACCAGCTTTTTACTGATATTGGCCCGCACCATGCGGATCTGTTCCGGCGGAAAATCGTTCCCAAGCAACACTTCGGCCGCCTGTTCCAGGTTGCCAATGGTTGCGGAGATGCCCCAAACTCTTAATGGTGAATGGTTGTTAGATTGGCCCTCTTCCGCTTTTAGCTTTGCGCTTAAAGCTTTCAGCTTACTCAACCCCAGTTCTACCTGTACCCCGCGTTTGGTGCCAAGGAGTTCATGCCACTCGTCGCAAACCAGGACCTGCAGGCCGGCGAATACTTTGGGGTATTCCTTTTGGGCGAGCATTAGATGCAGGCTCTCGGGCGTGGTAAGCAGCACTTCGGGCAGTTTTCTTTTCAGGGCAGCTTTTTCGGCTGCCGAAGTATCCCCGGTGCGCGTCATGATGCGCCAGGGAAGACCGATCTCGTCGCAGGTTTCCTGCATCGCTTTGCGGATATCGTTGGTGAGCGCCCTCAGGGGTGTTATCCAAAGCATCAGCAGGCCATTATTGCTTTTGGTGGTGTAGGTATCTGAGTGCTTATTAATAAAACCGGCCAGGAAGGGCAGGAACAAGGCGAAGGTTTTACCGCTGCCTGTAGGCGCGTTCAGCAAACCCGAAAAACCCGACAAATAGGCTTCCTCCATTTCTTTTTGAAACGGGAACTGCTTCCATGCCTTTTGCTTGTACCATTGCTGAATTACCTGCTGCCCCTTTGTTGCCATGCCCTTATTATACAACGCAAATTGGAATAAGTTGCGTTGTTATCAAAGTACCGGGGGCTTTTATTTTATACCATTTCCCTTAGCGAGTTTCTATCGAGAGCCTTTTCTCTATCGGGCGTGTTATACAAATGCTCGGGTATTTCGGCAAGGGTAGATGGATGAACCTGTCCGCCCAACCCATAAAACTGCTGAAAGCTCATAATAAGCGGTTTCCATTTGTTGGGGTCCACCCGGTTTGGGTGACCATGCAATAATATCGACTCATCAAGATAAACGCGTTTTATCAGCAGTTCAAAAGTTAGAATCTTCCCACGCATATCAGCATCGTGTTCGGCAAGTCCGTGTACAACTTCTACCACTGCCTCCATTTGCACCGGGCATTCGTTAACTCTTGGTGCCTGCACGGTTTCTGATGCTTGTTTGGTTAACCCGGCAAGCTCAAACTTATCCTGATGATATCGGTAACCCTTCTGCACCTTGCCGGCGGGAACCGGGTTACTGCCCGTGGTTTTGGCCAGCAAATTAACCGCGCCTGCCTGGTGTACCGATGGGAGGTTTAATACGCACTGCCTTGTACGCAATAGGTTTTGTGTTGTTTTGGAGGCCGCCGCCAGGCCGATGATACAACGCCAACCCAACCAGAAAATGGACGACATGGGCGCAAGGTTATCTGTGTAGTTTTCGTTTTTTGTGCTGATAAGCACTACTGGCGTGCCGAAGTACAAAATAGATGGTTGGCTTTTAATATGCATACTTCAATGTTTATAAAGCAAATGTAGCGCTGCTGCCATCAGGAGGGAACCCGATTCTTGCTGAGTATGCCTCTAACAAAAGGCGTGTTTTATAGTTATAAGTAAAGGGTTCAACAAAAAGATTAAAAGGGATGAAGCGCTATACTTATTTGACGATACTTTTTGCAATGCTGTTAGCCGTGGCTTGCAAGCAAAAAAGCAGCGATGCAGCGGGCAACAATGCCCCTGACCTACCAGATACCACTGAGGTAAAAGCCATTCCTGCTGAGCAATTGATCAGCCCGGGTGAAAGCATAGGGCACATTAAATTGGAGGGTAGCGCCGATTCGGTAGTACAGCTACTTGGCCGTCCGGATACGGGTGACGCGGCTATGGGCAGCCAGTTGGCCACCTGGTATGCCGACCATGACTCCACCGGCTACCAAACCAGCATATTCAGTCGCCGGCATATGGGCGGCAAGGACGAGCCGGTTAGCCGCATCAAAAAAATACTGGTGACCTCGCCATGGTTTAAAACGGCTGAGTATATCAGTACAGGCAATAACATGAAAGATATTGGCAAGTATTACACGCTTAAAGAAGGCAATAGCTACAAGGCCAAAGGGCAAACTATTAAAACCTATTCTGATATAGCCAAAGGTATCTCGTTCGAGATTGAGGAAGATGGTAAATGCGTGGGGATATTGGTGCATAAATCCAACTCAGCAGCCGATACTTATTTAAATATGCATTAAGCATTAACCATCATAAAACAAGCAAGGCCCGGTTAATCGCCGGGCCTTGCTTGTTTTATGAATAACAGAGTTTATTTCTTCTCCGGCATTAATATTAGTTTCACCAGGTTGGTGGTGTTTAAATATTTAGCAGCGGTTTGTTTGGTGCTCTCCACAGTGATCTGCTCCAGGCTGCTCACATGCTTTAAAATATCATCAGGGTTTTCGCCGTTTTGAGACGCACCGCCAAGGTAGCCAGCCCAAAACACATTTTCCTTTAACTGAACCTGGGTAGAGCGGGCCTCTTCGGCAACAAATTTTTGTATGTCGGCCGGGGTTGCGCCATTTAATTTCAGTTTGCTTATTTCGTCCATGGTAGCAGCTACCAGTTTATCAACGTTGGCGCTGCCGCAGGTGAAGTAAATGGTTGCCGTGTACCTGCCCGATGGGATCTTGGCATAAGAAATCCTAACACCCGGTGCATAAACACCGCTTTCCTGTTCGCGCAGGCGCTCGGTAAGCTTAATGTTCATCACCTCTTCCAATGCATCCAGCTGAATGTTGTTGGTCTCGTTGTACTCGTAAGCACCGCTAAATACCATTTGTACGGTGGCTTTGTCGTCAAGGCCCTTGTAAACAGTTTTGGTTAACTGCCCCGCAGGCGGGTGGATACCCAGGTCCTTATATTTTTCTTTTTTGTTTGTTGATGGAAGCGAACCAAGGTACGATTCGATGTATGGTTTTAAAACATCTATATCAAAGTTACCCACAAAGGTGAAGGTAAAGCCACTTGCATCGGAAAACCTGTCTTTGTAAAAATTATAGGCCTTATCTAAGTTGGCCGAGTTTAAATTGGCCAGCGTGGTAACCATCGACCGCATATTATAGTTGCTTAGCACGGCAGAAATGGTATCCTGGTAAACGCTTCCCGGATCGAGCCCGCGGTTAGTGAGGATAGACCGTGTTTGGCTGATATTGCCTTTCCAGATATCCTCATCCTTACGCGGCTGGGTAAAGTAAAGGTGGATCAGCTGCATGGCCGTTTCAAAATCTTTTGGTGTGGTGTTTGCGCTGATGCCTTGGGTAATATCACTTATGTAGGTGTTTACATTTACGTTTTTACCGGCAAGCATTTTATCCAGCTGGCCCTGGTTAAAATCGGCAATGCCGCTACCGCCTATAATTGGGGCAGCCAAGTTAGCCGAAGTGAAATCCTGGTCGCTGGCTAATGAGGTGCCGCCAAAGCTGTAACCATTTATCATGATCTGATCGTTCTTAAACTTCGTTGGTTTTAAGATAGCCTTTAAGCCATTCTCTAAAACCAATGTGGTAGTACCTATAGCCTCGTCTGCTGTTTCGCTTACAATTTTACCGCGCGGAGGCGTTTTTTCCATCAGGGGGCGGCTGGTAACATTATCCACGTAAGCGGTTACGCCGGCACCGGCGGTGCTTATCCAGCCTAATATTGTTTTTTCGTTGGGGAGTTTATCCTTGTCTTTCTCCGGGCCTTCTATAATGATGACACGGTTTTGATCGCTAATGAACTGGCCAGCCAAAACGTTCATATCTGCAGTGCCAATTTTGTTGATGTTGGTTGCAATATAATTGTACTCAAACTCAATCCCGGGGATGGCTTCGCCGGTTAAAAAGTTTTTGCTGTAATCGCGCACAAAATTTGCCGAGTTGGTTTTATCGCGCTCGTTATAGGCGTTTTGCACCTGTACCAAAATAGCTTGTTTACCCCGTTCCAGTTCGGTTAAGGTAAAGCCAAATTTGCGGGCGCGTTCGGTTTCGGCAACCATTGTTTTTACAGCGTTTTCCAGGTCGCCGGGTTTGGCTATCACTACCGAAGAAAAGGCATCCTGCTTGGCAATTAACGACGCATAGCTCGCCCTTGCATACAGGTACGGAGGCTCAGGTTTTTGCAGCAGTTCGTTCAATCGTTCGCTCATCATGTAATTAAACAGGTTGATGCGGAGGCTGCGCATATAAGTTGCTGTGTTGGTAACCGTAGCCTGTGGGTGTTTTACAATAATTTGTGCAAGAGTGTAAGGGAATTCCTTATCCGTAGCAATTTTAACTACTGTGCCCGGTGTTGGCGGCACGGTGAAAACAGCACGCGGTTTTTCACCTGCCGGGTTGGTTAACAGCCCGAATTTATTTTTGATAATCTCTTCAACAGCTTTTACATCAAAATCGCCCACGGCAATAATAGCCTGCAAATCGGGCCGGTACCAATCATGGTAAAAGCTTTTGATGGTTGCCTGGTCAAATGTTTTCAGCACGCTCTCCTGCCCGATTGGCAGACGCGAAGCATATTTAGAGTTATTAAGGATCACGGGCAATGTTTGCAAGCTTAAGCGCTCCTGCGAGTTTTTACCACGCAGGCGGGCCTCTTCTAAAACAACGCCACGCTCTTTATCAATTTCGGAAGCATCAAAGCTTACATAGCCTGCCCAGTTAGCCAAAATATTAAAACCGTTGGTGAATACGGAGGCGCTATCGGTAGGTAAAGGCAGTTGGTAAACGGTTTCATCGAATGAGGTGTACGCGTTAAGATCGGCACCAAACTTTACACCCGATTTTTGCAGGTAGTTAACCAGTTCGTTCTTTGGGTAATCGCGCGTGCCATTGAAGGCCATGTGCTCGGTAAAGTGGGCCAACCCTTGCTGTGCATCAGTTTCTAATATCGAGCCGGTTTTTACCACAAGATAAAGCTCGGCGCGGTTTTTAGGCTGTTCGTTATGGCGTATGTAATAGGTAAGGCCATTTGGCAGTTTACCAATAAGCACGCCTGGGTCTGTCGGTAACAGGGATGGGCGTAGCTGCAAAGCAGCTGCAACAGGTTTTGTTTTTGGTGATGGAGTGGGTTTTCTTTTAACCTGTGCAACGGTACTTGTGGTAGCAATTGCAAGTGCTATTAAGGTTACAGAAAAGTTTCTATTAAAGTTCATAAATCAATTAAGAATGAGAATGCTAAGATGCAAAACGAAAGAGGTAGTTACAAATTGTTTTCGGGCTTAATTACAGTAGGAATGGAAGCAAATACTGTGGTCATCGGAACAGGTTCAAATATTTAAAAACGGGGCAATATTATGCCCTTGCGATAGTTTTAGTAGTGGTTTTGTCACATTGTTTTATTTAGCCGGACTTATAAAAATTGATAATTGAATTAGGCATCAACAGTTTAATAATATAAATTTGCAATCGAATAATTAATATCAACACTATGTCGCATCACGAAGAAGAGAAAAACTTTGATTACCTATTTTACCTGGTTGCATTACTTACCGGTGCTTTTGTGGGCGCAATTGTAAATCGTGGCTTTATATGGATACCTGTAGGCGCTATACTTGGCTTGCTTTCCGCAGGGTTATTTATTAAGGTTTTGGTTAGAGGCCGTGAAGAGGTCTGATAGCAGCCTTCCTTCATTTATACAAAACTGGAACCAGTTTTACGGCATTGTGCTTGTATGGCTGGTTTTTTTGATTTTTATCTTCTGGCTCATTACACGTTCTTTTGAATGAGCTTAACCGACTGGATAGTTCTTGGTTGCACACTGCTTGCCATCGTTGTTTACGGTGTTTTTAAAAGCGGAAGCAATAAGGATATTGGGCAATACCTGGGCAGCCGCTCGTTACCCTGGTACCATGTGGGTTTATCGGTAATGGCCACGCAGGCCAGCGCTATTACCTTCCTTTCGGCCCCCGGGCAAGCTTACAGCGACGGGATGCGCTTTGTGCAATTCTATTTCGGGCTGCCGCTGGCCATGATCGTGCTGTGCATTACCTTCGTCCCCATCTTTCATAAACTTAAAGTTTATACCGCGTACGAGTTTTTAGAAACCAGGTTCGATCTAAAGACCCGCGCGCTTACATCAATGTTGTTTTTGATTCAGCGCGGCTTATCAACCGGTATCACCATTTATGCGCCCTCTATTATTCTATCGGGGATACTTCATATCAACATTACCTACACAACCTTATTTATTGGTGGACTGGTATTGTTTTACACCGTTTATGGCGGAAGCAAGGCGGTATCCTACACCCAGTTACTACAGATGACGATCATTTTCTCGGGGATGTTTTTGGCCGGATTATTTGTAGTGATGCTGATGCCATCTGACGTGGGTTTTATCAAATCAATAAAAATGGCGGGTAACCTGGGCCGGATGAACGTTATCGACTGGAAATTCGACCCGAGTAGCCGCTACAACATTTGGAGCGGCATTATTGGCGGCTTCTTTTTACAACTGGCTTATTTTGGTACCGACCAGAGCCAGGTGGGGCGCTACCTTACCGGTTGCTCGGTAGAGCATAGCCGCCTTGGGCTTATTATGAACGGTATGCTAAAGATCCCGATGCAGTTTTTGATACTGCTGGTTGGCGTGCTGGTGTTTAGCTTTTATCAGTTTAACCGCCCGCCGGTTTTCTTTAACAATTACGAGGTGGAGCAGGTAAAGCAAAGCAGCTACGCCCCGCAGTTTAACCAGTTAGAAGAGCAGTACAACAAAACCTTTGAGCAGCGAAAAGTAAAAGCCGATAACCTGGCCAAAGCATTGGATAGTGATGATGCGGGGCAGATAAACAAAGCAAAAACAGAACTAAGCAGCCTTAATAAGGAGGCCGGGAAGATCCGTACCGATGCCATCGCCGTTATTAAAAAGAACAACGATAAGGCGAATACGGATGATACCAACTACGTGTTCCTCACCTTTGTTACCCACTATTTACCAAAAGGATTAATTGGCTTGCTGATAGCGGTGATATTTTTAGCGTCGATGGGGTCAACCGCAAGCGGGCTCAATTCGCTGGCATCTACCACCGCGGTTGATTTTTATAAGCGCATCATCAACCCCGGCGCATCCGATAAAAGCTATGTAAATGCATTACGCCTGGCCACTATATTTTGGGGCTTGGTGTGTATTGGTATGGCCCTTTACGCCAGCAAAATTGGCAACCTGCTGGAGGCTGTTAATCAGCTTGGCTCCTATATCTATGGAACAATTTTGGGGGTATTTGTGGTAGCGTTTTATTTAAAAAACATAAAGGGCACGCCGGTATTTATAGCCGCCATAATTACCGAGGCCATTATTTGCTATATGGGTTATAAAAACACCGTGGCTTATTTGTGGCTAAACCCAATTGGTTGTTTTATGGTGATATTAATTGCAGCAATTTTAAATATCTTTATCAAGCCCAAACAAGCCGCAATTAGTTAACCAATGCAAGCCCCCGCCGTACAATTCCCCAAAAAACTTTACGGGCTTGATCATTTGCGTGCCTTTGCCATCTGTTACGTTTTAATTTATCATTACCGCCTTTTCGGCCACCCGGATTGGGTGCCTGTAATTGGAGGCTTCGGTTGGACGGGTGTAGACTTATTTTTTGTTCTGAGTGGTTTCCTCATCTCCTCGCACCTGTTTGCCGAGCTATCTAAAACGGGGACTATCTCTTTAAAAACATATTTTATTAAACGGTCGTTCCGCATTTTGCCGGCCTACCTGTTTATTGTGGCGGTTTATTTTTTAGTGCCGGCCTACCATGAACGGGAAGCATTGTCGCCGCTGTGGCGCTTTCTTACGTTCACCAAAAACTTTGGGATGGATACCCGGGTGGAAGGCACATTCTCGCATTCCTGGTCGCTTTGTGTGGAGGAGCAATTTTACCTGGTATTGCCATTGGTGCTGCTGGCGCTGGCTTATTATAAAGCAGGAAAAAAGGGCCTGCTGCTTTTAGCCGCCATATTTTTAGGAGGCTTCGCTATACGGTGGTGTGGCTGGCAAATCATAGCGCCGTACACCAATACCGATGCGTTTAGCGCCTTGTTCCGCACCTATATTTATTACCCTACCTATAACCGGCTCGATCCCTTGCTGGTTGGGATAGCCGTATCGGCCTTTTATCATTACCGCCCGGCTTGGTTCGCCAAAATCGGCAAAGCGGTAAACTGGCTTTTGCCCCTGGGCCTGCTGGTGCTAATTGGCGCATATTATCTGAATAGCAACGAAACCAATATAAAGGCCACGCTATTTGGTTTCCCGGCGGTAGCTGTTGGTTATGGTATAATGGTGATGGCGGCTGTGCACCCGGCAAGTATTTTGTATAAGTACCAGTGGGCGGTAACAGAAAAGATCGCTGCCTTATCTTACAGCCTCTACCTGTCTCATAAGGGGCTGATGCCTTTAACCCAGCGGTTATTGGCCCTATACGGCTTCGACCCTAATAGCAACATCACCATGCTGATCTGTTTTATTGTGGTAATAGCAGCCGCCGTGTTGCTGCATATAGTGGTAGAAAAGCCCTTTTTGAGAATGCGCGACAGGGTGCTGAAGCGGAAAGCGCAATCTACTTCAGACACGCAACAGCTCACCGCTGAGGCTGTCTAAAATCAAAAAAAGGCGCGAATTATCGCGCCTCCTTAGAAGGATCTTTAAAAAATAACTTTTTAGTTTTTTGCCTGCAATATAACCGCTTCGTTTAGCCTAACGTACTCATCGTCGTTTGTTGCTTTTGCAATCTTAACGCCTTCCTGGGCGGTGGCGATAGCTTTTGCCTTGTCGCCCATTTTTAGCTGGATACGGGCCTTCCATAGTTTGTACCATGGGCCGTTTGGCTCCATCTTCTCGGCCTCTAAAGCCCATTGCATGGCTTTGTTCAAATCTTTATCGTTCTCGTAAAAATATTGCATGGCGTTAAAGTAAGGGCGGTTTGCTTTCTCGCCCAGCATCAGTTTTTCTATGTTGGCAGTTATCTGCGCGTCATCATCGGTTTGCATATGGATGGGCACCGCAGTGTGGTCCCAAACAATATAAAAATCGGTAGATTTTGTGGTGGAGTTTGCAAACTGCATGGTGCAGGTTTCTCTTTTCTCATCAACCGAACGTGGTTTTACTTTAACACGCAACAGGTCGTCCTCTTGCTTGTAGCTATAAGCGCCCCATTGTTTCGCTGTTTTATTGAGGATGATGGTCCACTCTGTTTCACCCGGAATGCTGAACAACGCATAAGTGCCGGCCGCAACTTTTACGCCTTCAAAAACTACGCTTTCGCTAAAGGTGATAGTGGTTGCAGCGTTTGCGCCGGTGCGCCAAACTTCGCCGTATGGGTTTATCCCGCCAAATATTTTACGGCCTTTTACATTTGGCCTGGAGTAGGTAACGGTTATTTTGCCCAGGCCAAAGTCCTGTATGATAGTTTGGGTAGAGCTGGCCTCGGGGATGCGGGGTGTTTCTTGCGCGAACAACCTGGCGGAGGTACAACACGCCAGCATGATGGCAAAGAGGTATAAAAACGGTTTCTTCATCAGATCGGTAAAATTTAGCACTAAGGTAATAATTGTTAAATGAATTTTTAATGAAAAGCAAAGCCGGGCAATCACCCGGCTTTGCCCTATCGTTATTTACATGTTTTGTTGCACTCGCCAGATGATTTGCACCCCTTGCCGCATGTTTCTAAACAATTAGGCTTTGTGCAGCCTTTGGCACATTTGGTGCATTTGTCCATTTTGCTGTTGCAGCATGGTGTGTTAGCGAAAGAAAACGTATTTATAGTTAATAACATCAACGTAGTGATGAAAAGAATCTTTTTCATGATTATAATTTAAAAATGACTTAATAGTAAATAATTCCCGTAGCTTTTACGGGCGAATAGTATTGGGGGATGCTATTAAGCCTTAGGGGGATTCCAGGATGAAACCGAAAAACCGGATATGCCAGGCGTTGTGTAGGGAGCAAAGGCCAACTTTTTTAAAGTAGGTACATCGGCTTTAGTGCTTACGGCATTTCCTACTAAAAAGCCGCAGTTACTACACAACAATAAATTGCTGCATGCTTCTGTTCCACAACCTTTTTTTTGCCCGTGACTGCTTGTCGGTGTTGTGCTTCCCTTCGCACAGCAAGCTGTTTTGTATTGATTTTTAGAAGCGTACAGATGTTCCGGCGCAGCGGAAAGCAATACGATAATCATTACCAATAAAAAGGAAGCCAGTTTCATTAAGCCAATAAACGCCGGGAGTTAAATTAAAGTATGAAAAGTGTTTAAAAAATAAAAGCCCCCCAGACTTGCTCCGGGGGACTTTCAACCTAAACCTTATCACAATTAACCGGCAGATAGCCGGTCCGTGTTGTATCTTACAAATACTATACCAAACCTTATTTGGTGTTTAAACGTATTTTATTTGTTACTTAAAACTGTATATACTGCTGATTTATAGCGTGCTATTGATACAGCTGTTTTACATCTTGTCAGGAAAAATGTACACGGGTGTACACAATTAGTGTTGTTTTGCACCCTGTTTTCTGCGCAGGTAGGCGTCCAAAAGGAACAATCCCATCACCAGATCAAAAAACAGGAAGCCCTTTAACACGCCGCCCGAGAAGAAATTTTTTACATGGTTGCTATCTAATTGCTCCGGCATTTTTATGTCGATGTTCAAGCTGCCATTACCGGAGGGCACGCTCCAGTTAAGCGTGCTGAACGCGAAGATCACCAGGGCCGCTATGGTTATAATAAAGAATGCGGCAATGCCCCAAATAATACGCTTGTTTATGGCGGCCTTAAGCGGCTTCATAGCGTTTTCTGTACGGATGGTTTCCATCACATTATAGGTAAATGCCATCGAAGGTTCATCCATTTCCATGGTGCTGAATTCCTGGTTCAGTTTTAGCAACTCATTGTACTTTATGTGCCAGGCTTCATCCTGCGCAATAAGCCGGGAAATGGCCTGCTGTTCCGCAGGGGTACAGGAGCCATCAATGTAGTTCCAAAGTTGTTCTTCTATACTGTTCATATCAGTTCTTTAACTTCGTGTTTTAAATTACGCTCCAGCCTTTCTTTTAAACGCTGGCGCGCCCTAAATAGTTTTACCTTAACGGTGTTGGCCTCCATACCAAGGGCCTGTGCAATTTCTTCGAGCGATTGCTCGCCTTTATAAAATAGCGTAATGATGGTTACATCATCGGGCAATAGTTGTTCTATGGCCTGGTTGAGGTAAAAAGACCTCGATTTGTTTTCGATGTTGTTGGTATCATACGCGCTTGGTTTATTCTCAATCTGTATATAGCTTTCATCATCATCTATCGATGAGGTATCTATCCTTTTTTTTCGCAGAAAGGTCATGGCCGTGGTATATACAATGCTGTACAGCCAGGTACTAAACTTGCTTTGCTGCTGAAAGCTTGATAAGGAACGATACGCCTTTATAAAACAATCCTGGGCTATCTCCTCCGCATCTTCGCGGCCTTTTGCAAAACGCATAGCCAAGGTAAACACAAAACGCTGGTGTCGTTTAACCAGGTCGGCATAGGCCGATTGGTTCCCCGCCAGGGTTTGTTCTATCAGTTCGATATCGGAAAGCTTGTTTTGCATATTATACAACCTCTCTGACTACATGGCCTGAGGTTAGGTTACACCTTAATTTCGGATTTGGGATTTTCGATTTCGGATTTGATTAATTCGTTAAATTCGGCTGCATAAATAAACGCCATTTAACTATACCATATAAAGATAGGCATTATTATATAAGCAAGGTTAAATCCGAAATCGAAAATCCGGCATCCGAAATATTTTTCCCGCGGGGTGTAACCTCATTAAAAAACGTGTGGTCATAGCATACAAATACACCGTGGTGGTGGGTTTGAAAACAAAAAATACACACTTATTTAAATTTATAGTATTATGGAAGGAATTTTGGTCCCAATATTAATTTCCCTTGGGCTTTTCGCAATGATCTTCGGAATTGTTTACGTTAGAAACCGCGAACGTATGGCAATGATTGAACGTGGCATGGATCCCCGCAACTACAAGGCACAACCTGCGCCTTATCAAAACTTAAAATGGGGTTTATTGCTTATCGGCGCCGGTGTAGGATTGTTCTTAGCATTCCTTTTAGACCGCACCGTATTCACAGCCACCCGCGACGAAAACGAAGCCATCTACTTTGGCCTGATAGCTATTTTCGGCGGCTTAGGTTTGGTGCTGTCTTACCGCATCGAAAAAAAAGAGCTTTACAACAGCGATAAAGAATAAGCCTTAAAAACTTTACAAACAAAAAGGGGTAGCGCGTGCTACCCCTTTTTGGGGTTACAAATACTTCTCCTTTAGTATCCGCAGGTGGTGCAGTTCGTGCCCGGCCGTCATATAAATTAAGGCCCTTACGGTGATGGGGGTGCTGTTTGATGTGCCCCAGTTATTTATCTGCGCTTCGGTTAAATTCCTAAACACGTACAGGTTAGATTGGCGGGTTGCCCTAAATTCATCGGCAAGTCCCTGCAGGCTGCGATTGTTATAATCGGTACCGTTTACGTATGTATCCTGGTCAAAGCCCGGCAAAACGGCAGGCTCGCGCGAGATACAAAACGCACGAAATCCAAACACCCTTTCGGTATCTATCATGTGCCCCAATACTTCTTTAATGGTCCATTTTCCCTCGGCATAAGCATAATGTGCTTTCTCATCCGGCAGGGAAGTGAACAGCTCATAAGCCTTGGTTAAAGAACCGGCTAATAACTGCATTACATCGGCACCCTCCGGTACCATGTTTACATAAGTGCCGGCAAATTCCGGGTATTGGTTAGGTTGTGGCCTTGCTATCATCATTTAAACTTTTTAATACGATCCTGAATGTTGTGCCCTTGCCCAGCTCAGAGTCGCGCACAAAAATTTGTCCGTTGTGGTAATTGTGTATCATTCGCTTGGTGAGCGATAAGCCCAGCCCCCAGCCGCGCTTGCGGGTGGTATACCCCGGCTGAAACACCGTTTCGAACTTAGAGCGCGGGATTCCCTTGCCGGTATCTGATACATCGATGTAAACCTGTTTTTTTGCTCGGCTACCACTGATATTCACCTTAATGCTGCCTGTACTGTCAATTGCATTTACCGCGTTTTTCAGCAGGTTTTCCAGCACCCAATCAAACAAAGGGACGTTAAGCCCGGCCAACAGGCGTCGGTTGCCGGTGAGTTCGAAACTTATCTTATCACTCACCCGCACCCTGAAATAATCTACATAATCTTTCACCACATCATAAACCGGCTGGGTTTCCAGTTTTGGAACCGAACCTATTTTGGAGAAACGATCGGCCACGATCTCCAGCCGCTTCACGTCGTTTTCCATCTCGGCCAGCAGCGGGTCGTCCTCGGCGTTAAATTTATCTTTGATCAGTTCTATCCAGGCCATTAAGGATGATATGGGCGTTCCCAGCTGGTGCGCGGTTTCTTTAGCCAATCCAACCCAAACCTGGTCCTGTTCAGATTTCCGCGAGGAACTGAACGCCGTATAGGCCACCATCAAAAATATGGCTATAACCGATAGCTGGATATAAGGGAATATTTTCAGCTGTGTTAGCAGTGGCGAATCTTTGTAATAAACAAACCACGGTTCTTTTAAAACGGTAAGCTGAATAGGTTCGTGTTGGCTTTTCATGTACTCCAGCTCGTCTTTAAAGTATTGCAGATCGTATTTTTGGTGCTTTGCTTTAAGTTCTTCGGGTTCCAGCTTAATAAAGGTTTTGGTTGAATCCAAACCGCGCGTAAGCTGGAACTCGCCTTTGGAATTAACCACTAAAGAGGGCACCACAGAACTGTCCCGAACAGCCAGAACGTAATTCAGGAAATCGTTATCGTCTGATGCCAGCATCTGCCGCATACTCATGGCCCATACCTGTGCCCGGGTACGTTCAGATTTGGCTATGTTTTTTACCAGGTAGCTTGTGTAAAGCAGCGATCCGCTGGCAATAACAACGGCAAAAGCAAGCAGCGAATATTTCCAGGTTCGTTTTTGTTGGTATGGGTTCATTTAATAAGTCCGTGATCCGGAAGTCTGTAACGCCCGAAGAAGCGGCAAATTACACAAAATGTTTTTATTGTGTTGATAAGCCCTAAGTAAACGCAAAGTAATGTGTTAATTCAAAAAGCTTTCCATCTTTCCGTGTTTCGTACTAAACCCTATCTTTGCCCAGCTATGTCTGAGAAAAAAGTAAGAGTTCGTTTTGCGCCAAGCCCTACAGGTGGTTTACACTTGGGTGGTGTGCGTACTGTATTGTTTAATTACCTGTTTGCCAAAAAACATGGTGGCGATTTTGTTTTACGTATTGAAGATACCGACCAAAGCCGCTACGTGGAAGGCGCAGAAAAGTACATAGCGGATTGCCTGGCCTGGTGCGGCCTTGTTCCGGATGAAAGTCCATCGGTGGGTGGGCAATATGCCCCGTACCGCCAAAGCGAGCGCAAGGTAATTTACCGCGAATATGCCGAAAGGCTGGTATCGCAGGGGCACGCCTATTATGCTTTTGATACGCCCGAAGAACTGGACGCCAAACGCAAGGAAGTACCCAATTTTCAATACGGGCATACGCACCGCAGCGGCCTGCGTAACTCGCTTACCCTGTCTTTGCAGGAAGTAGAAACCTTGTTACATAATGGCACGCCGCATGTTATCCGTATAAAAATGCCTGATAATGAAACCATCAGCTTTCATGATATGATCCGTGGCTACGTAAGCTTTGAGACCGGCCTGGTAGATGATAAAGTGTTGTTAAAGGCCGACGGGATGCCTACCTACCACTTAGCCGTGGTGGTGGATGATTACCTGATGAAGATCTCGCACGCTTTCCGCGGCGAGGAGTGGCTGCCATCGGCACCTGTACACCTGTTATTATGGGAGTATTTAGGCTGGAAAGATGATATGCCAAAATGGGCACACTTGCCTTTAATATTGAAACCCGATGGGCACGGTAAGTTAAGCAAGCGCGATGGCGCACGCCTTGGCTTCCCTGTATATGCCATGAACTGGTACGACGCTAAAACAGATGAACATACGCCGGGTTTTCGCGAACTGGGCTTCTTGCCCGGCGCGTTTTTAAACCTGCTGGCCATGCTGGGCTGGAACGATGGCACCGGGCAGGAAATATTTACCCTGGACGAGCTGATAGAAAAGTTCTCTATTGAGCGCATCAGCAAGGCCGGCGCTAAATTCGATTTTGAAAAAGCCAAATGGTATAACGCCGAATGGATAAAAAATGCACCCGCAGAAAAATTAAAGGTAAAAGTTGCCGAGGTATTAACCGCCAAAGGCGTAACCATTAATAAAGAAGCTTACCTGCTGAAAATAATTGATGTGGTGAAGGACCGCTGTGTATTGCTGACTGATTTTTATCAGCAGGCATCATACTTCTTCCAGTGTCCCAAGGAGTATGATATCAATTCGGTAAAACCCAAATGGACGGACGTTAAAACGGATTTCTTCAATCAGCTGAAAGATAACTTCAGCCACTCGGACACCTTTGAGCCTGCCGACCTGGAGACCCGCTTTAAAGCCCTGGCCGAAGAAAAAGGACTAAAACTTGGCGATGTAATGCTGCCCTTCCGCATTATGCTGGTAGGTGGCAAGTTTGGCCCGCATGTATTTGATATCGCCGCTTTGCTGGGCGAAGCGGAAACATTGAAACGGATAGACAAGGCGCTGGCCGAGTTTACGGCTTAGCCCCTAAAGCACGATCCGCCGGCAGATATCACTACGCTGGAAAATGTACCCTTGTAATGAAAGGCGGTGAAGTGGTTAAGAATGAGATTAAATAGGGCGTTTGCATGGCTATAAAACAGCGTCATTGCGAGGCACGAAGCAATCTCCCGATAGAAGGTAGCCGAATGCAGAGCGTTCATGCATAGTTCAGAGATTGCTTCGTTCCTCGCAAAGACGAGGTGGAGAAAACGCGGCGGAATCGAAACTCTAAAAATTCTTACGCATTACAAAATCATTCATCCAATACTCGCCTACGGGGATATCTTCTTCATAAATTACTTCAAAGCCCATTTTTTCGTAAAAGGTTTTGGCGTTGTTATAGCGGTTTACGTTGAGGTCTAAGGTGTTTTTGCCTGCTTCTTTTACTTTACCGGCAACGGCGTTTAGCAGGACCTTACCATATCCTTTACCCTGCGTTTTGGGGAGGCAGTATAGTTTGTGCAGCTTGTATACTTCCGGGTTCTCCGTCCGCGGTGAATAAGCAGCAAAGGCAACAGGCTCTTCATCCTCCAGCAACAGGAGAAACGATTGAGCATTGTTTTCTATCTGTCCGGAGATTGTTTCCACACTGTAAATAGTGCCGAGCATGAAGGTGATCTGCCCCCGGGTGAGTATAGGCTCATAAACCGACCAATAGGTTTCGCTGGCGATGCTAATGATCGCATCGGTATCGGCAACGGTTGCTTCTTTAATGGCGTACATAACAAAATTTAGTGGTTCTCTTCTTTATCAATGGCAATACCCGGCGATACAATTTGCCCTACGCCAAAATATTCTTCCAGTTCGCTCAGGGTAGATGAACTGGTGGCAATATCTTTAATAATTACACCTTTTTCCATCAGCAATATGCGGTCGCAAACATCGGTTACGTGGTTCAGATCGTGACTGGATACAATGGTGGTTACGCCGTTATTCTTATTCTCCGTTTTCAGGATGTTTTTTAAACGGAATTGTGTGCTTGGGTCGATATTGGCAAAAGGTTCGTCCAGCATCAGTAATTCCGGCTTTTGCAACAGGCAGCTGCCAACGCCAACCTTGCACTGGTTACCCTTGGACAGGTCGCGGATGTATTTGCCTTTTTTCAGGATCTCGCCATTAAAAAAATCGGTTAAGCCTAAAAGCGTTTCATCAACCTGTGCCTGGTTATGCTGATGCAGGCCGCCAATAAAATAAAAATATTCCTCGGGGGTGAGGTAGTCAATCAAAAATCCTTCATCCAGGTAAGATGCGGTATAGTTCTTCCATGCTTCGGCGCCGGCAACATTTTGCCCATTGGATAATACTTCGCCGCTTTCGGGGCGTATCAGATCCAATATCATGCGGAACAGTGTGGTTTTACCCGCACCGTTGTTGCCTACCAGCCCAATACTTTCGCCTTTTTTTATCTCCAGTTGCGGCACATTTACAACGGTTGCGCCGGCATATACTTTTTTGAGGTTTTTTATCTCGATCATGGTTATTTGTTTCTGAAGCCTTCGGCTATTTTATATCTTTTTGAATAGAAATCGGCCTCCAATTTTTTAATCCAGAAGCTGCGGGTGACAACGAAGCCCAGGCCGATCGCCGCCAAAGCAGCATACGCGGCGTACTGCATCCCAAATACACTAAACGGCCAATATACAAGGTAAGGCAACAGCATTAGCGGGAAGGATAGCAGCATTTGCGTAGCCCCAACGCCCTCCCAGTTGAAAGAGGCACCTTTAGATAAATCGATACGTTTATAATTGCGGTTAGCAAAAAACAATACGATAGTGGTATTTACCCCTAAATTCCAAAGGTACATTACAAAGTGGATGAAGATCACCCTCCAGCCAAAGTACACATAAGGTAGCGTAAGCAAAAAGGCGAGCGTAGAAGCAATGGTGAACAACAGGTATTTGGCCTTTAAAAAATCGGTAAACTTAACTTTGCTTACCAACAAACCGTCAAAGTGAGAGGCCTGCCAGCTAAACATAAACTGCCCGTAACTGATGATGAAGATGCCGGTCATAAACATGCCCACAAATATTTTAAAACCATCGGGGTAAGCTTTCTGGGTATAAAATATCAGGCCATAAAAAAGCATGAAACTGCTCATGATCAGTGCCGACCGTGAGCGTTTATTGCGAAGAATTAATTTTATCTCGTTGGCAACCAAATCGCCTACGCTGCCATAGCGGCTCAGGAAGGGGATCTCGGTGCTGCTTTTGTAAGCTGTTGCTTTTCGCGAGCCAAGTTCTTCGAGGTATAGGTTGCCTTTGAGGTAGATGAAGTTTAAATAAAACATGGCCCCACCCATTGCCAGCGGAAGCAAAGCCAGGTAGGGTTTGGTTAACAACGCGCCGAAGAACAGGTAAGACAAATTGCGCAAGGAATACAAATGCCAAACATAATCGCCGGCACTTAAAAGCGCCAGTACGGCACCGGCAATCAAAAAGATCCACCCGTTTAAATTGGCTTTGCGCTTAATATACATGGCCAGGTAATTATTAAATACCGACAATGAGATAATAGAAAGCAGGATCATTATTGCCGCCATCGCGCCGTACGCAGGCAGAATTACCTTTAAAATAAAGGGCGTAAAAAGGATAATTGGCCACAGGTTAAAGAACGAAAGCAGAGCGGTTAAAGCCAGGTAGCCAACTACGCTGTTACGCGTTACAGGCAAATGCAGGTATGGCTGTACTTTAAGGGTGGGCAGCTCCTGCAGTTGCAAACGCATTAACATATCAAACAAAAAGTAAATCAGTATAATGCCGCAAAAAGAAACTACAAGATCAACCTTCGGGAATATTTTGCCTAACAAAAGGTCTAAAAACACACCTAATGCTACAACGTAAAGCAGCAATATCAGGATGAGGATACCCATTACTACTTTTACCGCTATGCTTTTACCGGTATTTTTTGACCGCCAAAAGGCTTTTAGTTCGTGACTAAAAAAGGTTGAGATCATTTTGATGGATTGTGCTGTTTTACAAATATTTCGGGATGATGCTTACGGTAATACTTGCTTACAAACATCATGAAAATAAAGATAGTAGCCGGTACCCAGTAAGCAAGCATCATATTTTTTAAACTAACTAAAAAGCAAAGCAGGAAAACCACAGGTGTTACTATAGCGCGGGTTTTATAATAGCTGGCCACGGCTGGATTTTCTAACCCTACGCTAAGATGGTTTTTAGGATCGCTTACAATGGCCCACAAACGATAATGCAAAAAACCGGTGAGCGAGATGTTGATGACATAAAAGCCTAATGAAACACTGCTTAGATAGATCCAGTACTCACTGTAAAACGCCGAGCTAAACGGCATCAGCACGATAGAAAACAGCAGGAACATATTGTTCCAAACAAGTTTGGGGCTGTAATGCTCTACATATTTAAAAAGCACGTGATGGTGCGCCCAATAGGAACCGATAACAAAAAAGCTGACAATAAAGCCAATGAATTTGGGAATAAGGTGTCCCAGGCTTCGGGCTAAATCGCTGTCCTTAAAATGTTCGCCATGCAGCTCAGGCACTTTAATTTCTATAATTAACAAGGTGATTGCGATAGCAAAAACGGCGTCGCTAAAAAAGGCAATGCGCTCTACCTGGAATTCTTTTTTAAGATCGTGGTTTAGCATGGTTAAAGGTTAACGACGGAAGGTAATAAATATTAACTAATACTTATACCTGTCGCCCCAAAGTTTCCTCATTTTCTCTTTGGACTCGTTCTCTTTGGCGTTGTTACCCGGCTCGTAAATTTTAGTGCCCCGGATGGCCTCGGGCAGAAAATCGAGATCGGCAAAGTTGCCTTCGTAACTATGCGCGTATTTATAGTTTTTTCCATATCCAATGTTCTTCATCAGCTTGGTAGGCGCATTGCGCAGGTGCAGCGGCACGGGGAGGTCACCGGTTTGTTTTACCAGCGCAATAGCCGCGCCGATGGCCGTGGTTGCCGAATTGCTTTTTGCCGATGTGGCCAAATAGATCACCGTTTGCGACAGGATCAATTGCGACTCGGGCATACCAATCACTTGTATAGCGTTGAAGCAGCTTTGCGCCAGTAACAGGGCGTTAGGGTTGGCATTGCCAATATCTTCTGATGCCAGTATGAGCATCCGGCGGGCGATAAACAGCGGGTCCTCCCCGCCAACGATCATGCGGGCCAGCCAGTAAACGGCGCCGTTAGGGTCGCTCCCGCGCATAGATTTGATGAAAGCCGAAATGATATCATAATGCTGCTCGCCGGTTTTATCGTACAGGGCCATGTTTTGCTGCACATGCTCCAGTACAACATCATTGGTCAAAACTATTTTCTTGCTATCGAAAGCGTTTACCAACAGCTCAAAGATGTTGAGGAGCTTGCGGGCATCGCCACCGCTGAGGCGAAGAAGCGCCTCGTGTTCTTCGATGACTATATTCTTCTCCTTAAGTACAACGTCTTCTTTTTGTGCTTTTTCCAACAGGTCCAGCAGGTCCTGTTCGGCTAAATGCTGCAAAATGTACACCTGGCAACGCGAGAGTAAAGCGGAGATTACCTCGAAAGAAGGATTCTCTGTAGTGGCACCTATCAGCGTAACAATGCCGCGCTCCACGGCACCCAGCAATGAATCCTGCTGTGATTTGGAGAAACGGTGAATTTCATCAATGAATAATATCGGCAATATCTCGCCCTGCTCTTTCAGGATGGAGGCTTTTTCAATCACCTCACGCACATCCTTTACCCCCGAGTTAATGGCACTTAAAGAAAAGAACGGCCGGTAAAGCGACTGCGAGATAATATAAGCCAGCGTAGTTTTACCCACTCCCGGCGGCCCCCAAAACAGCATGGACGGTAAGGTGCCGCTCTCGATGGCCTTGCGCAGCACCGCGCCCGGGCCAACCAAATGTTTTTGCCCCACATAATCATCCAATGATTTGGGGCGCATGCGTTCGGCTAATGGGGGCAGATTATTCATGTGTTTATGAGCTAAAATTGTGTAATCTTTTTTTGTAAACCTTGTTAATTTAGTTCTTCACTATCCTTTGTAGGCTCACTTAACTTAGGACTGTCATTTACAGGTGATCGATCTTTCTTAAAAATGATTTGTTTAAAAGGGCTTTTTATCTGGTCGAAAGTATAAACGGATGCTCTTAGCGCCACCAATTGTTGAACAGCTGCTTTTCTTAACAATTCTAATTTATTGTGGTTTTCAATTCCCTGTTGATTTAAAATAGCGTTTAGGCCTTCCAAATTAGAAAGCACGAGTAACTCGTGAGCATCGGACAAATCTCTTACATTTAAATTTTGCTTAGCTAATTTAGGGTTTGCGTCTCTCCATTGAGCCGCGGTAAATCCAAACAATGCGATATTTAGCAGATCAGCTTCTGTGCTGTATACCCATTTTTTCTTTTCATCATCGGTTATTCTTGGGATAACATATCGCTGTATAGAATCGGTGTGAATCGTGTAATTGGCCTTGGATAAAAAACGTCTGTAATCCCATTCCGAATTTAATCTCTTCGTTTCCTCTTCTTTTAATCTTTGAAACTCTTTTACAAGTAGTAGCTGAAACCTTGGGCTCATCCACATACCAAAATGAAAGGCAATATCTTTGTGAGCATATGTACCCCCATATCTTCCCGCTGTTGCTCTTATACCAATCGCTTTTGTTTTTTCGATCCATTCTTTTACAGAAAGCACAAAGTTGTTTCCGCCTGCTGTATTTTTAATTGTACCGAAATCGGTATAATTAAAATCGGGGTTGTAAAGGGCCTCCCACTCCCCTATATATTCAATAGTGTTTTTTAAACTGAGCCATTTTGTAATGATGATGTTTTCATGTTGGCTTTTCGCCATATCCGTTAGAGAGATATAATCATGATCGTTTTGAGTTAAAATATTTATTTCAACTCCTTCAACTTTTATTTTGCTCATTTAAAAAGCCCTGTTAAACCGTTAGAATCTATTTTGTCCTGTAATGTAAATTTACGAGTATTCTATTACAGAAACACTAAATCCTAAAAAAATTAGTAATTTTATGTCTTGAGAATATGCCACATACCTTTAACCAATCTACCTACCACTCCCTCTGCGATACTCTTGGCCAAATGGATGCCGACTTCGCCGCTGTTATTCAAAACCATGGCTACCCGCCCATGTGGACGCGGCCAAACTCCTTCGAAACATTGGTGCACATTATATTGGAGCAGCAGGTATCGCTCGCATCCGCATTATCTGCGCTGAATAAACTGCGCGAACGAATCCAGGAAATAACTCCCGCCCGGGTTTTGTTGCTTACCGATACCGAGTTGCGCGAATGCTATTTCAGCAGGCAGAAATCGGCATACGTGAGGTATTTGGCAGAAGCTATTATTAGCGGCCAAATCAGCCTTCAAGCATTTGAACAAATGGAAGATGAAGAGATCCGCCGGGAACTTTGCGCTCTCAAGGGCATCGGTAACTGGACTGTGGACGTTTACCTGATGTTCGTACTCCAGCATACGGACATCCTCCCCCTCGGCGACCTTGCCATTGTGAACGCCATTAAACGGTTGAAAGGCTTACCCAAAGAAACCACCAAAGAAGAGTTAATAGTAATTGGCGAGCAGTGGAAGCCCTACCGAACGGTAGCGAGCATGTTGCTATGGCATTATTATTTGTCATCGCCCGCGCCAAGGGCCGCTAAAATGAAAAAAGGTTGAGTTTGATTGCAGGTGTTCCAATTTAAATGTGGAACACTTATTTTTAAAACAATATTGACAATCAGTGTTTTACAGTTTTTCATGAAACACTTTGGAACATCCCTGTTGTTTAAATAATTAGCGTAATACGCTTGCTATTAACAAGATATATTGAAAATGAAATAACGGGTTTTTGCTAAAAACAGCCCCCTGTGAAACAGTAATCCGAAAAAAAGCCTGCCCAATAAAATCAGGCAGGCTATGCTTTTCAAAAACTCCCCCTTAAGGGGGCTGGGGGGCTTCGCCTATACGTTAAACAACCCGTTGCGTTCCTGCTCCTGGTAGTTTTGTACGGTTTCTATGGCGTTGCTTATTACGTCGCTTAGGGCTACAATGAAGGCGCCCGGTTTAGCCATGCTCATGGCGTGTTTTATGGCGTCTATTTCCTTAGGCACAATCTCGTAAGGCGTGTTGCCGCCTTCGGATGCGATACCCGTTTTTAGCAGGTCCAGTATATTCTCTTCGGTACGGCCGCGCAGGTGTTTTTCCTGGCGGAGGATAATATAATCAAACATCTCCGCAGCTATTTTACCCAGCTCGATGATATCCTCGTCGCGCCTGTCGCCGGTGCCGGCTATAATGCCTATTTTCAGTGGTGAATCTATATGGCTCAGGAACTGTTTGATACCGTTAAACCCATCCGGGTTATGCGCGAAATCGATCATGAAGCGGAAATCCTTGAACTCAAAGATGTTCATCCTGCCCGGCGTTTGCGCTGCTGAGGGGATAAAAGTTTCCAGCGACATTTTGATGTCCTCGGTTTTAAAGCCGTGCAGGAAGGTAGCCAGGGTGGCAGCCATTACATTATCTATCATAAAGGCCACGGTACCACCAAAGGTAAGCGGGATCAATATGGTGCGTTGCACGCGGATCTTCCAGTCGCCTTTTTGGATGGTGATGAAACCATTTTCGCAAACGCAGGCAATACCGCCTTTTTTGCAGTGTGCCACCACAACGGGGTTGTTCTCGTTGCGGCTAAAGTAGGCCACGTTACAATCGGCTTTTTTGCCAATGTCTACACAATATTTATTATCGGCATTTAGTACGGCCCAGCCATCTTTTTTAACGGCGTTTATCACTACGCTTTTTACGCGGGCCAGGTCTTCCAACGTGTGGATATCTGACAGGCCCAAGTGGTCTTCCTGGATATTGGTTACTACGCCGATATCGCAAAAGCCAAAGCCCAGGCCCGAGCGCAGAATGCCGCCACGGGCGGTTTCCAGTACGGCGAAATCAACGGTTGGGTCTTTTAAAATAAACTCGCTGCTTACCGGGCCGGTAGTATCGCCCTTCATCATCATATTATTTTGCACGTAAATACCATCAGATGTGGTGAAACCTACGCGGTGCCCGTTATTCTTCACAATATGCGCTATCAAGCGGGTGGTGGTGGTTTTACCATTGGTGCCGGTAATGGCAATGATAGGGATCCTTGCCGATTTCCCGGCAGGGTAAAGCATATCTATCACGTGCCCGGCAACGTTGCGCGGCAAGCCCTCGCTTGGCGCGATGTGCATCCTGAAACCCGGTGCGGCGTTAACTTCCAATACCACGCCACCGTTTTCGGTAAGGGGCTCGGTGAGGTTTTCGGCCATAATATCGATGCCGCAAATATCTAAACCGATAATTTTGGAGATGCGCTCGCAAATGAAAACGTTTTGCGGGTGCACATGGTCGGTAACATCAACAGAGGTACCGCCGGTGCTAAGGTTGGCGGTGGATTTTACAAACACCTTTTCACCCTTGGCCGGCACGGTATCTAAAGTATAGCCTTTCTTTTCAAGCAGGTCTAAAGTGTCCCGGTCAATGTCGATCAGCGTAAGCACATTTTCGTGCCCATAGCCGCGGCGCGGGTCGGTATTTTCCTGATCTATCAGTTGTTGTATGGTGTGTTTGCCATCGCCTTTTACGTGGGCGGGGTCGCGGAGGGCAGCGGCTACCATTTTATTATCTATCACCAGTACCCTAAAATCGTAACCGGTTACAAAACGCTCCACAATTACGCGGCGCGAGATCTTGGCGGCAAACTCGTAGGCAGCGATAGCGTCTTCGGTTGTATTGATGTTAATGCTGATGCCCCTGCCATGATTACCATCCAGTGGTTTAAACACCAGCGGGAAGCCTATCCTATCGATGGCCTCTACCACCTGCTCGGTACGGCTGATGGTCATGCCCTTGGCAACCGGGATGGCCTGCTCCTGTAACAGGCGCTTGGTTTCGTCCTTATTGCTGGCGATATCTACGGCAATGCTGCTGGTTTTCTCCGTCATGGTGGCGCGGAAACGTACCTGGTTTTTGCCATAGCCCAATTGTACAAGGCTTTGGTTGTTTAACCTGATCCAGGGGATGTTCCTCGCGATAGCTTCCTCAACAATAGCGCCGGTGCTTGGGCCAAGGCGGGTGTTCTCGCGGATCTCGCGCATTTGCTGGATGTCTTTCTCCAGGTCGTACTCTTCACCGGCTATCAAAGCCTCGGCAATACGCACGGCAGATTCCGCCGCAAAAACACCTACTTTTTCTTCCAAATATGCAAATACAACGTTATAAACCCCCGGTGTTTTGGTTTCGCGGGTGCGGCCAAAGCCGGTATCCATGCCCGCAAGGGTTTGTATCTCCAGGGCAATATGTTCAATTACATGCCCCATCCAGGTGCCGGCTATTACACGCTCGTAAAAGCCGCCCGGCACGCCCGGCGAACAGCGGTGGTTATATAGCGAAGGGATCAGCGCTTTCATGCGCTCGTAAAAGCCATCTACTTCATTGGTTGGCCGCTGTTCCATTTCCTGCAGATCCAGCCGCATTTGTATCAGCTTTTTGCGGTTAACGCTCCACAGGTTGGGGCCGCGCAGTACTTGTATATTTTCTATCTTCATAAGATGTTGTGTCAAAAACTGGTATAAGGGTAATATGTTTTAAAGCTAAAAAACTTATTAATCTAATAAAATCTTTCGGCAGAAAAATGCAGTTTTATTAATTTAATCCCTGTGTTTTAATGATTTTTATTTTAATTTGTATAAATTGATATAAATAATGAATAGCCCTAAAGGAAAACTGGTAATAATTGGAGGTGCTGTGGATATGGGCAGTAACGTAAGCGTGCTGGAACATATTATGCAGCCGCATTATATTAAGTTTTTCGAAAAAGGCATCCTGCGCCGCATCATTAACGAGTCGGCAAAAAAGGAGGGCTCATCCGTTGAAGTGATCACCACGGCATCGCAAATCCCTGAGTTGGTGGGTAATGAATACATAAAAGCCTTTAACCAGCTTAATGTTACCCACGTAAATATCCTGCACATTAAAAGCCGTGAGGATGCCGCTAACCCGGAATATCTTGATCGGATCAGCCGTGCTGATGTAGTAATGTTTAGTGGCGGCGACCAGCTAAGGTTAACCGCGATTTTCGGTGGTACCCAATTTTTACAGATCCTAAAAAAACGTTATAACCAGGAGAACTTTGTAATTGCCGGTACATCTGCCGGTGCGGCGGCGGCATCAACCCACATGATCTATCGCGGACAAAGCAATGAGGCCCTGATAAAAGGCGAAGTGCAGATCACTGCAGGCCTTGGTTTTATCGACTCCGTTATTGTTGATACCCACTTTGTGCAACGTGGCCGCATTGGCCGTTTACTGTACGCGGTAGCCACTAACCCCGGGATTTTGGGCATTGGCCTTGGCGAAGATGCCGGCTTGCTCATTACCGAAGGCAGTATGATGGAAGCTATCGGTTCCGGCTTAATAATGTTGGTTGATGGCACTAATATTGTGGAGACTAACGTTTATGATGTAGAGATAGGCGACCCTGTTTCTATTGAGAATTTGAAGGTTCACGTCATGTCGATATTCGACAAATATGATTTGGATCAGCATAAAATGATCATAAAAAAAGCGGTTAAGGTGGAAGAGGGCGTATTTATAACCGCCCAGGATAGTAACGATCTTTTACAATGAAGCTAATTATTCACGGTGGGTTTTTTAGCGAGAGCCAAACAAACCAGGAGGTAAAAAAGGCCAAACAGGATGCCCTGCTGGAGATAGTTCACCTGGGCCATAAATACCTGGAACACCATACCGCCGCCCAAACCGTGGTATATACCGTGCGCCTGCTGGAAGACTGCGACCTGTTTAACGCCGGTACCGGCTCGCAGATCCAAAGCGATGGCAAGATCCGTTTAAGCGCCTCCCTGATGGATGGCAAAACCCAAAAATTTTCTGGCGTTATTAATATCGAGGATGTGCGCAACCCTATTTGCGTTGCCGAAAAACTGATGGATTATGACGACCGCGTGCTAAGCGGCAAAGGTGCCTGCGACTTTGCCACAGAGAACGGATTTGAATACTTTAATACCGAAATACCCCAGCGCCGCAAGGAGTACGAAAAGAAACTAAGCGACTCTATCCGCTTGGGTACCGTTGGCGCCGTAGCTTTAGATATTTATGGCGATATAGCCGCCGCTACCTCAACCGGCGGTAAGGGCTTTGAGATCCCCGGCCGTGTAAGCGATTCGGCAACTACAGCGGGCAATTATGCCAATGCTTTCGCGGGCATCTCCTGCACCGGCGTAGGCGAGGATATTGTAAGCGGATCTGTAGCCACCAAAATTGTTACCCGTGTAACGGATGGCATGCCACTCTCCATCGCGACAGATAAAACACTTGACGAGATGAAACCTTACGACGGCTTTGCCGGCATCATCGGCATCAGCAACAACGGCGATATTTACCACGCCGATACCCACCCCTATATGGTTTGGGCCCTGCATGATGGCGAAGCGGAGGTGTTTGAATAGGCAAGTTTCACATATTCGCCGCGTGCATTTTGGCCACCGGAATCACGCTTAACAATTAATAATTCATATCATCCGCCGATGAATCCTGGGCCATCTCTATGAAAACGGCGTCCATCCTGTCGAGCTCTGTTTTGATATGGGCAAGCACCTCTTCATCGCCAGGGTCGCTTTGTAAAATGTTTATCAGGCCCTTTAAGTTGGCTAATGGGCTCCTGAGGATATGCGATTGTTTCCAGATCATCTCGCGTATAAACCCAATGTTTGTTTTTATGTGCTGGTAGGCCAGTTGCAAACGCTGTTCGCCATTTTTACGTTCGGTAATATCAGAAATGGCCAGTACCAGCCCCAATATCTCATTCTCTTTATTAGAAATCGGGAATATCTTTACATAGTACCAGATATTGCCGCCGTCGGGCTGGTCATAGGTAGCTTCGTAGCTAATGGTATTTCCTTTAAACACTTCTTTAATATATCCTAAAAACTGCGTGCGCCTGCTTTCGGGCAAATGCTCAAAAAAGTTTGTGCTTTCCCCCGGGTTGAAATTGAATTCCTGCTTTGCAAACAGCAGGGCTATCTCATTGTACTCCAATACATTAAACTCGTGGTCTAAAAGCGCATAAGCTGTATCGGTTGTGTTTAAAATTGTTTGCAGGTTAGCTTCAGATTTTTTCAGCATTTCTTCTGCCTTTAGTTTTTCGGTGACATCAACGGTTGACGAGATCCGTACGGGCCTGCCTTCAAATAAAATGTCTTCGGAAATTATGCTTACAAAAATTGGGGTGCCGTCTTTTTTCACGTGTCTTACCACGCCAAAATCCACTGTGCCCGTGATCTTCTTCTGATAACTTAGCTGTTGCTGCTCCCAATCTTCTATAGGCCTGAGTTGTTTTACACTGGTGTTTAATAACTCATCTTTGGTGTATCCGTAAAGGTTGGATGCCGCCTCGTTGGCTGCTATGATAGAAAGATCATCCTTTGCTATGATCCATAGCGGCACTGGGTTGCTCTCAAAAAGCAGTTTATATTTCTTTTCAGATGCCTTTAGTTCTTCCTCGGCTATCTTCCGTTCGGTAATATCTATCATCGAGCCTATAATGGTTGGCTCGTCTTCAAAAATGGCCCGGCTACCATAAAACTCAACCCAATTGGCGCTGCCATCTTTCATTTTCCCCATGGCCTCGTAGTGCACACTGTCCACTTCGCGCTCTATCCGTAACCTGATGTTTTCGTTTGAGATAGCCTGGTAGTTTGGATGGACAATGGCTGCAACGGGCTCCCTGCCTATCAATTCACTGGCCTCGTATCCAAAAACCTCCGCAAAACGTGGGTTTACGTATACAAATTTTCCTTTTTGTACAATGTAAATGCCCACCATGGATTTATCGGCGAGCGTTCGGAATTTCAACTCCGCATTGGTTAGCTCCGTTTCCATCGCCTTGCGCGCCGTGATGTCTCTGGAGATTATCGTTATCCTATCGTCAGTGAATTTTTTACCATTAATTTCGAGGTCTATCACATCCCCGTTTTTCTTTACTAATTTCCGCTGGCCGGTTACAAATTCGCCCACTTTTCTTTCATTATATTTAAGAGGGTACAATTTTAATAATTCAGCATTTAGCAGAGCTGTAATATTCATCGTCAAAAGTTCCTCACGTGTGTAGCCCGCCAATTGGCACATGCTATTGTTTACCTCGGTGAAGTTACCCTGCGAATTAATTATACAGATCGCGTCGGAGGCTTGTTCAAATAAAGAAAAGTATTTTTCTTCGCTTTGCTTAATACTGTCCTTGCCCCGTAAAATGCTGTTGATTAGCGTTTTGATATTTTTGATAATATACAGCGACAACGAGAGGGCGATGGCTAAAAAAAACGATATTAAAACAATGAATCGCCTGGATGTAGTATTGTATATTTTATTATTGTCAGTAAATATTTGTTTGCCAACCCGTACCTGTAATTTCATTAACCGGGTTAGGTTTATTGTAAATGGTGCCTGGCCTGCAGAATGTTCTTTCTGTATAAACAGTTCGATGCCACGGTTATCCTGTTTGTTTAACAGGGTTAGTAACTCCGCGTATTGTTCATCGGCCCTGTGCTTTATAACCTCCGTTTGCTTAACCAGCAATGCTTCTTCCGAGGTAAGGTAAGTTTGCCTGTACCTGCCCCAGTTTTCATCAATCACCCCTTGCGCCTGCTGTATTCTTTTTGCTGCGTCGGTAAAACTGAGCGTGTGGTTTGCAGCTTTTTGGGCTACCGTTAATACTTCTGTAGTGTACGCAAAACGAACATTAGACAGTTGTTCAAACGGTAGCACCCGGTCGGCATATAGCGCTTGTGTGTTTTGGTTCATGTCTTCCAGGTCGCTGATCCCATATACCCCCAGCCCTACAATGCTAACGGCCGTAATAAATAGCAGGAGGTATAATTTTGCGGAGACGCTAAACTTATTTAACATGCAGCTGCGTTTATTTTTTAAGTATCAAAGCTTTAGCCGCTTTTTTAAATTTGCAATGGATAAATTGCTTGCCCACCAATTTATACGGCTTAAACAGAGACTGTTATATTGGTAAGCTAAGTTATTATTTTTTGCAGTAATACAAGACCAATATTATGCTTTCCGACTATTTTGGACTTTTTGTACCAAAAACGCGTTTATTTCGTTAACATCTCAAATATAGAATGAATACTTACCCCAAGCTGTGGTATTTGCAAATCCTAATATTTGTAGTATCTTTACATACCAGTTAATTAAACTATACCCGGGCGAAAAAATCTTAAATGAGATACATCCTATTAGTACTCCTTTGCGCTTTTAACCTCACAGCGAATGCGCAGTGGTGGCGCGGCGATTTTAAAAAACACAAGCGTTATGCGCTTATTACCCAACCCAAAAACAATCCCATAAAGCGTATCCCGAAGTCTTCCATTGCTAAAGTTAAGCTGCCTTTTGTTAAAGTTCCGCGCAGCGCTTATAATTTAGAACTATGCGAAAAGGCCGTTATTAAATCGGCACAACACCATATGCGCTACCGCGAATATGCCCTGGCGAGTTATAATTTTAGTGAGTTGGCCGAGCTCTACGTAAAAGAGAATCGCCTGTCGGAAGCAAAATGGTATTATCTGCAAAGTATTCTTATCTCTAAACGGGAAGGCGACCAGCAGCATACCATCAGCAGCTTGATAAACCTCGGCCTGGTAAAAGCTGACCTGGGTGACCTGGTACAGGCTCAGCAGGACCTGGCCGAAGCCCGACAGATAGCCGTAGCAACCGGCCGCAACGCCGATATATTAACCATCGATAAGAAAGTGGCGTATGTAAAAAGCAACAAAGTGTGGCTTTCTAAATCAGAGCTGAGGTACGCCGAAGCGGTAGAATTATCCGGTAAAATAAAATAAACTTTCCTGCATCCCGTTTATGTAACATTTACGTAAAATGCGGGTCGTATTATAAAACAACCCAAACATTATTGTAATATTGTTATTCAATATATTAGCGGGACGGCTTAGTAGCTGTCTCTTTTTTTATAAAGCGAAATTAAAACAGGCACAAGTATTGATGTTTCACCCCGATCCCGATTTAAAGACTGTAAAAGATATGTCAAAGAAATTATATTTAATGCTGGTTTTGGCCGCTGCGCTTGCCTGCAACGCCGCGCCGACGAAACCGGTTATGAAAAAAGCAGGCCCCGGTGACCTGCAGCCCGATGAGCAACAGAGTATAGTACTGAAGCAGGTGGCCGGGCTGGTTGGCAACTACAACTATAAAAAGGTACCGTTAAACGATTCGATATCGGCTATTATTTATACCGAATACCTGAAGAAGATAGACGAGAACCATAACTATTTTACCGCAGGCGATGTAAAGGAATTTGAGCAGTATAAAACTGTTTTGGATGATGATATTAAAAATGGCGACCTGAGCCACGTGTTTTATATTTTCAACGTGTTCCAAAAAAGGTATAACGAGTACGTGAATTTTTCTATCGCACAGCTAAGCAAGTCGATAGATTTCACCAAAAATGAAACCTTTACTTATGACAGGGAAAACCTGCCGTATGCTGCATCTGAAAACCAATTGCACGAGCTTTGGGCACAACGTGTAAAATACGACCTGCTAAACCTAAAGCTTGCCGGTAAAGAGCTGGAGGCTAATAAAGAAACATTAAAGAAACGCTACAGTAATATCCTGTCGCAATCTAATAAACTGAATAATCAGGATGTTTTCCAGGTATTTATGGATGCGTTCACAGGCGCTATCGACCCGCACACCAACTATTTTATCCCATCGGCAGCAGCAGCATTTAACATCGATATCTCCCGTTCGCTGGAAGGCATTGGCGCTACCCTGCAGTCGCAAAACGAGTATGTAACCGTTACATCAATTGTTCCGGGTGGCCCTGCTGATAAAAGCAAGCTGCTTGCTGTTGACGAGCGTATTATCGGTGTAGCACAAGGCAAAACCGGCGAGTTTCAGGATATCGTAGGCTGGAGGATAGAGAATGCTATCGCTTTGATCCGTGGTACTAAAGGCACAACTGTTCGTTTACAAATATTACCTAAAGGCACAGGTGCTACCGTAAAGCCAAGGGTATTGGAGCTGGTGCGCGAGAAGATCATTCTGAAGGATATCTCGGCTAAAAAAGAGATCCGTACTTATAACAGCAATGGTAAAACCATCAAGATAGGTATTATTAACGTACCGGCTTTTTACCTGGATTTTAACGATTACAAATCGGGCAACCCTAATTATAAAAGCACCACCCGTGATGTAAGGCTGATACTGGATACGCTGAAACGCGAAGGCGTTGATGGCGTGGTATTAGATCTTCGCCAAAATGGTGGAGGCTCGCTGATGGAAGCTACTGAACTTACCGGCCTGTTCATTAAAACAGGTGCAGTAGTACAGGTTAGAGACCCGCGTAACTCCGTTGAGGTTGAAAAAGACGACAACCCTGCCGTTGCTTATGGTGGTCCGCTGGCCGTGTTGGTAGACAGGTTCAGTGCATCGGCATCAGAGATCTTCTCGGGCGCTATACAAGATTATGGCCGCGGTATTATCATCGGTACACAAACTTATGGTAAAGGCTCTGTGCAGCGCATTATCGACCTTGATGAAGTGATCAGTCCCTCTATCAAAGAGCGGTTGGCTAAGCTGGTTGGTAAATCAACCTCGGTAGCTACCGGCAGCCAAAATAAATTTGGCCAGCTAAACTTAACCATTGGTAAGTTCTATCGCGTTAGCGGTGGTTCTACACAGCATAAAGGCGTACTGCCCGATCTGGAGTTCCCATCGGTTATCCCAATGGATAAATACGGTGAAGATACCGAACCATCTGCCATGCCTTATGATGTTATTCCTAAAACAGAGTTCACCAAATTCGGCGACTTTACGGCGGTATTGCCACAGCTTAAGAAACTGCACGAGCAGCGGATGAACAGCAGCGACAGCTTTAAATACCTGATGGAAGATATTGCTGAAATGAAAAAACGCGATGCTGAAAAAAGCGTAACCTTAAATGAGGCCCAGCTTAAACAACAGCGCGATGCCGATGAAAAGAAAGCGTTTGAACAAAATAACCTTCGCCGTGTGGCGCTGGGTTTACCAGCCTTAACCAAAGGCCAGGCAAAACCAAAGAATGAAGACCTCGACTTTTTGAAACGTGAAGCCGGGCAGGTGTTAACCGACTATATCACACTGGATAACAAGGTTTCTACTATCATTAAATAAGACACAAACTTATATTGTAAGCCCCGGTCGATCCTTTCGACCGGGGCTTTTTGTTTAGCCGTTGGCGCGCGCAACAAAGAAGAAGGAATCGACCTCTTCGCCGTCTTTGCGAAGCAGAGAGGGTCGACGCACGGAGTGCCGTTGGGGTGAGTCCATTCACCACGCGATTGCCATAGGGCAATTTCTCTAACCCTAAAAAAAATCCCACTCTACATTAGTATTATATCATAATTTTAACTTTATATTTGTTGTGCTAACAATTAGTATGACAAACATAAAGTTCGATAGTTATTCTTACCTGCTCGACCGCACGGCGCGCCGGGTAAAGGGATACGCGCAGCAAAAATTTGCTTCGGGAGATTTTGATGTAACGGTAGACCAATGGCTGATATTAAAAAGCCTGGATAATGATAAATACCTGAAGCAAAAGGAACTTGCCGAGATAACCGGAAAAGACAACCCAACGCTTACCCGCATCGTGGATCTGCTTTGTAAAAAGGGGTTAACGGAACGCGTAACCCATAAGGAAGACCGCCGGAGTTTTACCGTGCACCTAACTGCGGCTGGTTCCGCCAAGCTGGAAGAGTTATCTCCACGGGTGAACGAGATCCGGATGAAGGCCTGGGAGAACCTAACCGAGGAGGATTACGAGCAGCTAAAAACCATACTGAACAAGATTTATCAAAACTTAGAATCTTAATAATTACCGTTATGATCACTACAGATATAGGCATTATCGGGGCAGGGCCAACCGGTATGTTTGCCGTTTTTGAAGCAGGCTTGTTAAAAATGCATTGCCATTTGATCGATTCACTACCGCAGGCCGGCGGGCAGTTATCAGAAATATACCCGCAGAAACCCATTTATGATATCCCGGGCTACCCAACCGTGAACGCGCAGGAACTGGTTGATAAATTGTCAGAACAAATAGCGCCGTTTCACCCTACCTACTCACTTGGCGAGCGGGTTGAGACGCTCGAGAAGCTGGATGACGGCACCTGGGTTATAGGCACCAATGAAGGGACGCTGATCAATTGTAAGGTTGTGGTAATTGCAGGCGGCCTCGGTTGCTTTGAACCCCGCAAACCAGAGGTAGACAGGCTTGCCGAGTTTGAAGGCAAGGGTGTGATGTACGCCGTGCGTAATCCTGAGGTATTCCGTGGCAGAAATATTGTGATAGCCGGCGGCGGCGATTCAGCGTTAGACTGGACCATTTTTCTGGCCAATATTGCGAATAAAGTAACCCTCGTGCATCGCGGCGATACCTTTAGGGGTGCGCCAGATGCTGCCGAAAAAGTGGCCGAACTGGCTAAAACAGGAGCAATTGATTTGATGCTGAAATCAAGAGTGGTTGCCCTTGACGGTACCGGGCATTTAGAAACGGTAACGCTGATAGGGCACGATGGTAAGGAACAACAATTACAGGCTGATAATTTTATCCCGCTGTTTGGCTTGAGTCCGAAATTGGGGCCGATAGCGGATTGGGGCCTGGATATAGAAATGAGCGCCATTACGGTAAATACCCGCGATTACAGTACCAATGTGGAAGGCATTTATGCCATTGGCGATATCAACACCTATCCCGGTAAGTTGAAGCTGATCCTATGCGGTTTTCACGAAGCAGCGCTGATGGCGCAAAGCGCGTTTAAGCATGTATATCCCGACCAGCGTTTAACATTTAAATACACCACCGTTTACGGCATAACCGAATTGGCATGATAACCTTTACCGTGGAAGACAGGGACGGCGCTACGGCACCCATAGAAGTTCCTGAAGGCATTAGCCTGAGTCTGATGGAAGTGCTGAAAGGTAGCGACTACAACATTATGGCCACCTGTGGGGGCATGGCGCTTTGCGCAACTTGCCGGGTACAGGTAGTAAAAGGTATGGAGCAACTCCCACCCATCAGCGATGCAGAGCTGGATATTTTAGATACCTTACCCAT
Organism: Mucilaginibacter sp.; assembly: GCF_039925265.1. Lineage (GTDB taxonomy): Bacteria > Bacteroidota > Bacteroidia > Sphingobacteriales > Sphingobacteriaceae > Mucilaginibacter. Next base: position 237,580 of record NZ_JBDSZG010000018.1, on the reverse strand, counting down.
TGTAGATGATACCCTGCGCCTCTCCTGCCAGCTACGGGTAGATGAACGGTTGGATGGCTGCTATTTTAGGATCCCGGCGGAAGATTAACAGGCATTTTTGTAGAGACGCGATACTTCGCGTCTCCCTTAGGACAGGTAATGAATTTGTTGATTGGAATGTTTATCTACGTTAGAAAGGTGACGAACGTGAGCTGATTGCAATATTCAGCAAGCCGCGAAGTATCGCGGCTCTACATGAAAACCAATTTCTCTTTCAAGGGTTATCCTCTACATGGCCAAACCACTGCTGGAGTTTACAGATCGCGGCATCTACTGCGCCCAGGGGAAATTTTATATCGACCCATGGAAACCCGTGGACGATGCCGTAATTACGCACGCCCATGCCGACCATGCCTACTTTGGGCATAATAATTATTTGGCGCACCACCTCTCCCGCGAGGTAATGCTTTATCGCCTCGGCGAGATCAACCTACGTACCATCGAATACGGCGAAACCGTTACCAAGCACGGTGTGCAGATCTCTATGTACCCTGCCGGGCATGTAATTGGTTCGGCGCAGATAAGGGTGGAATATAAGGGTGAGGTTTGGGTAGTAAGCGGCGACTATAAAACCGAGGATGATGGCATCTCCACGCCGTTCGAGCCGGTTAAATGCCACCACTTTATTTCGGAATGTACCTTTGGGATGCCGGTTTATACCTGGAAACCTCAAGCGCAGATCTTTGCCGGTGTGAACGACTGGTGGCGAACCAACCTCCAAAATGGTGTAGCCACTGTCGTGGTAGGCTATTCCCTGGGTAAAGCGCAGCGCATCCTCCAAAACCTCGATCTTAACAACGGCAAAGTCTACACCCATGGCGTTATCGAAAATACAAACGAAGCCCTCCGCCGAAACGGTGTAATATTAAATCCTACAGAACGCATAACCTTCGATTCCTCTAAAGAGGAGGTACGCAAAGGGATCATCCTTGCCCCGCCATCATCCGTAGGTACACCGTGGATGCGGAAGTTCGCGCCATATAGTTTCGGTTACTGCAGCGGTTGGATGGCCATCAGGGGAGCCAAACGCCGCAGGGCGGCTGATAGGGGCATCGTACTATCAGACCATGCCGATTGGAACGGACTGGTGAGCGCAATAGATGCCACAGGCTGCGAAAGCGTTTACCTTACGCATGGTTACACCGCGTCTTTCAGCAGGTATTTAACCGAAATTGGGTTTGATGCCCACGAGGTACATACGCTTTACGGTGGCGAGGAAGAAGATGCTACCGTTACCGAAAGAGAAGAGAAAAAAGAAACCGCCCCTTCAGGCGATGTGGAAGAGGAGGACGTATCATGAAAGCCTTTGCACAGCTCTTCCTTTCTTTAGATGAGACCAATAAAACCAACGAGAAGGTTAAGGTACTGAAAGACTATTTTACCAACGTACCCGATACTGATAAAATGCACATGCTGGCTTTGTTCACCGGCAGGCGGCCCAGGCGGCAAATAAATTCCACGCTCATCCGCACCTGGGCAATGGCAGCATCCAATATCCCTGCCTGGCTTTTTGAGGAAAGTTACCACGTGGTTGGCGACCTGGCGGAGACCATGAGTTTACTAATGCCCGAAAGCCCAAACAGCAGCAGTAAAACGCTTACCGAATGGATAGCAGAGATAAACGCGCTCGCCACTAAAACCGAAGAAGAAAAAAAGAGTTGGCTGATGGCATCATGGGCGATGCTGGATAGCCAGGAACGCTTCGTATTCAATAAGTTGCTCACCGGGAGTTTCCGGGTAGGGGTTTCGCAAAGTTTGGTGATCAAAGCACTGGCAGATATTACCGGGATTGAAGCGCCCGCCCTCACGCATCGTATTATGGGTAGCTGGATGCCGGAGAATTACACTTACGACCAGCTCATTTGCGAGCAAACCGCATCAGACGATATCTCACGCCCGTACCCCTTCTTTTTGGCTTACCCCATTCAGGAAACTTCCGAAAAGCGCAAATCAGCGGAAGAAGTTGGATTGGCTTTAGGCCAGGCGGAAGATTGGCAGGCAGAATGGAAATGGGATGGCATCCGCGCGCAAATGATCAAGCGCGATGGGCAGATCTTTATCTGGAGCCGCGGGGAAGACCTCGCAACGGAAAAGTTCCCCGAACTGCACCCTTTTTTAAATGCCCTGCCGGATGGGACTGTGCTTGATGGGGAGATCTTAAGTTTTCAGAATGGCTTGCCCATGTCGTTCAGTGTGCTGCAAACCCGTATCGGGCGAAAGAACCTGAGTAAAAAGATCTTGACGGATAGCCCCGTGGCCGTAATATCATATGACTGCCTGGAGTATAAAGGCGAAGATATCCGCTATAAAACACAAGCCGAACGCCGTGTAATTTTGGAGGAATTGCAAAGCCAAACGGAGTTCCCGGAAGTGTTTAATATTTCGAGGCTGATCAGCTTCAATAGCTGGGAAGAGCTGGAAACCACCCGTGAGCAATCCCGCGCTATGATAGCTGAAGGGATTATGCTGAAACGTAAAAGCGCCGCCTACCAGGTTGGCCGCAAACGCGGCGATTGGTGGAAGTGGAAGATAGACCCGCTATCGGTTGATGCGGTGATGATCTACGCCCAAAAAGGGCACGGCCGCCGTGCCGACCTGTACACCGATTACACCTTCGCCGTTTGGGATGGTGATAAGCTGGTCCCATTCGCCAAAGCCTACAGCGGCCTTACCGATGCCGAGATAAACAAAGTAGATTATTTTGTAAAGCGCAACACTTTAGAAAAGTTCGGCCCGGTGCGTACCGTGAAACCCGAATTGGTATTTGAGATAGGGTTTGAAGGAATAAATAGATCTACGCGCCATAAATCGGGCATAGCATTGCGTTTTCCGCGTATATTGCGCTGGCGGCATGACAAGCCCAAAGAAGAAGCCGATACATTAGAAAGTTTAAAAGCCTTGTTAAATGAATAGCTGACGAGGGGTAGCCCATACGGGGCACAGGACTGAGGGTGGGTTTTTTCTACAAAAAGGTAGTCCCTAAAGGGACAGATTTGCAGCCTGGTAATAAGGTCGACCTGTGTCCCCACTAATTGCCTGCAAATAAACCATCAGAATAATAAATTTGTCTATATGTCCCGCTAGGGACTACCTGTTTGTAGCCAATGCGCCGCCTCTTTTTTTGCCCCATCGGGGCTACCCTTCGCCACCTATATCGCCGGTGTAAACTCCGTCAATTACGACGCCGCTTGTTCTGGTATAATCCTATATATCCATATCAAGGACAAATTTTCACCTCCTTAACAGGATAACCTTTCATCAATTATTTTAAATTTGATTTATCATGCCGAACACATTTACTCAACTCTATATTCATTGCGTATTTGCTGTTAAATACCGTGCCTCAGTTATTCAACCTTTATGGGAAGAAAACCTGCATAAATACATAACCGGCACGGTGCAAAACAACGGGCATAAAATGCTGGCTATTAATTCCGCATCCGACCATCTACACTTATTCATCGGATTAAATCCAAATCAATCTATTTCCGAATTAATACGTTTAGTAAAAGGAGACAGATCGGAATTCATCAACAAACAAAGATTTACAAAAAGCAAGTTTGCCTGGCAGGAAAGCTACGGGGCTTTCTCAAATAGCAAATCACAAATCGACGGTGTGATTAAATATATTCTAAATCAAAAACAACATCATCTCAAAACACCTTTTAAAGAAGAATATTTCAAATTATTAAAAGATTACGACATTGATTATGATGAACGATACATTTTTCATGACCTTATAGATTAAAACATCAAATGAATAACACCCTCCACATCCTCAACGGCGATGCCACACTGCCCGGTTTTACAGAAGCTGAAATTCCCGGCGATATAATGATATGGCGCGAAGTTTTATCGGAGGGACCGGTTATTAAAAATGTGGCTTCGGCTGCGTTTTGGCAGTTGCGCTCGGATTGGATCTGCCAGGCTTTTGGCGAAACGCCTGAAGTTTACAACGATGGCATGATCGTTCCGTTGGAAAATTTGAACGCGCCTTACGAAGAAATTAATCTTTGGTTCGAGTTCGATCTGCATTGCCAGGTAAACCTGTTGGGGGTATTGATGATGCTGAACCAGCAGACCAATCTATCGGCACCCGAGGTTTATTTGATCAGTCCATCCGAATTTCCAGGCCTCGAAAATTTTAGCGGAATGGGCGAACTAAATGGCGAACAATTGGATTATCTGTACGATAACATCCGCGTACAATTAACCGACTATGATTTTACCCTGGCTGCCGAAGCTTGGCAGCTCTATGTGGAGGAAGATGCCGGTAAACTGAAAACCTGGCTCACCGATACACCATTTTGGGGCAATATGCATAATTTAAAACCCGCAATGGAAGCGCATGTAAAACGCCTGGAATTTGATGCGGACGGTTTGAATTATATCCATCAAAAGTTGCTGGCCATTTACAAAAACGGGGCTCATTCAAAAGCGGAAATCTACCCATCCTTCTGGCAAACCGAAAAGATTTACGGCTTAGGCGATAGGCAGCTGGACATGTACCTGCAGACGCTAACAAATAAAAAACTGATCGACCTGCAATAGCGCTATAAAGCAGGCAACGTAACCGCTATGGTTGGCGTTCGTTCGCTTTCGTTCTTTAGCCTGTCGAGTGCGGTTACCACATAAAAATACGTTTTGCCCGGTTGCACGTTCGTGTCCAGGTAAACGGGTTCGGTATTGTATTGAATATGCAGAATGTTGCGCGGGTCGCCCAGATCAAACTTTTCATTCACCTGGAAACGGTAAACTACATACCCGTAAACCGGCTCGTTATCTTTCGCCGGCAACGGCATCGACCATTTTAGCAAAATACTTTTCTTCTCGGCTTTGCCAATAAAATTTTGCGGGGCGTTTGGCGGGACAGAATCTAACCATAGCATTGGCGGCGGCAGGGCGGGGTACCGGTAAAAATCCTCTTTAAGCGAATCGGCCAGGTGATTGGCATTGCCTACCAATGATTGCGACCGGAAATATACGCTCCCCTGCGCACGCGGGTTAGCGCGGATCAATCTTAATTGATTGGGTATTTCTGATGGGTTTTTATAGGCCGGGCTGCGCGGTTCGTAAAAACGGTAGGGAGCCTGGCCAACATACAGGTGCCTGTTATAAGTATTGTTGCTCCACCAGTTCAGCAGTTTTTCAAAAGGGGCCAGTCGATAGCCAATATGCCAGTAGATCTGCGGGTTGATATAATCTATCCAGCCTTCCTGCATCCACTTGCGGGTATCGGCAAAGTTTTCGATGTAAGATGAGCCGCCGTTTGTTTCAGACCCATCCGGGTGCTGGCTCCTATTGGCCCAGATGCCGAAGGGGCTGATCCCGAACTTCATGGTGGGTTTGTATTTGTGGATGCTATCGGCAAGCATGTGTATCAGCTTATCCACATTATCGCGTCGCCAATCTTTTACGTTATCAAAATCGCCACCGTATTCGGCGTAGGCATCCGCATCATTTATAGTTTGGCCCCTTGCCGGGTAGGGGTAAAAGTAATCATCCATGTGGATGCCGTCTACATCATAATTCTTCACCACATCCAATACCACCTGTACAATGTATTCGCGCACTTCAGGGATCCCGGGGTTAAAAAGTTTTATCCCTTCGTATACAAAAAACCACTCGGGCTTGGTGCGGGTGATGTGGTCTGATGCCAGTACGCTGAATTTATTATCGAAGGTGGCACGGTACGGGTTAAACCAGGCGTGCAGTTCCATATTGCGTTTGTGCGCTTCGTCTACCGCAAATTCCAGTGGGTCGTAGTCGGGCGCTTCACCTTGTTTACCGGTAAGATACTTAGACCATGGCTCGCGGCTTTTGGCGTAGAAAGCATCTGCCGCCGGTCTCACCTGGAACATAATGGCATTTATGCCTGTCTGCTGATGGCTGTTTAGCTGTGCAATAAGGTCGCGTTTTTGCACTTCGGCAGTGGCGCGCGCGTTTTGGGGCCAGTCTAAATTCACCACAGTCGCTATCCACACCCCTCTAAATTCGTATTTTGGTTCAGGTCTGGTGGCCTCTTCAGCAACAACGGCTTGTGCTATTGATTGGGTAACAATAAATGTAGAAAGCAGGGTAATAAACAGGTATTTATATAGATACATTAAGCGGATGTTTTTATTAAAAGTTGCAAAGATATAAACTCATCAGTAAGCAGTTTTATTATTATGTATAATAATTACCAGCAATTTGTGTTTTAACTCTATTGTAATTTACTTTAACCCGCTGGTTAATTTTATGTGGTTAAACAGATTTTTATACCTTAGCAATAAAAAAAGCGCTATATTTATTTTACAACCATGGTAAAACCCAGGGCTTATACGCTGGTTTAAGCTTTAGTTAAACTTTAAAAGAAACACAATGGAAAACCAATCCGGACAATCGCAGAAGAAAAATTCGAATGTCATTTATTTTTTGATAGCGGTGGTGGTAGCTCTGTTAGGCACCGATGTATACCTATACATGCAGAAGAATAAATCTGACACGAAGATAGTTTACCAGAATGATGAAAAGACCCGCCTGCAAACAGAATTGGATAGCCTTGAAGCACAGATAGAGCAGGTGAACCTTGGCCGCGCAAAAATGAGCACCGAAATGCAGGCCAAAAACGATTCGTTGAGGGCCAAGATCAAAGTGTTGAGGAAAGAATTGGCTAAAGGCAAACTTACAGTTGCGGAATTGTCGCATGCCCAGGAAGATATTAAACAACTACGTTATTTTGTTACCAAGTACACCGCTGACCTTGAAGAACTTAAGAAAGAAAACACCAACCTTACTGTTGAACGCGATACTTTAAAAACCAATCTGGCTTCGGTTAGCGAAAAAGCTACCACCCTTGAAAAAAAGACCCAGGAACTGGATGCTAAAGTTAAAGAAGCCTCGGCTATTAAGGTGGGCAGCGCGGATGTTGTGGCCTATAAAATAAAGAACAGTGGCAAAGAGGTTGAAGAGAAAAAGGCCAAAAATGCCCAAAAAATAAAAATAAACTTTACCGTAGCCAGCAACACAGTTGCCGAGAAAGGCCTGCATGATGTTTACGTTCGTGTTATAGACCCGACCGGAAACCTGATCACTCCCGCCGATAGCGGTACGTTTAGCGCAGATGCACAGGACCTGCAATACACCTATAAAACAGCTATCGACTTTAAAGATGACGGCAGCGGTTACACTATTGACTGGTTGTACTCTCCTTTCCAAAAAGGCACCTACACCGTTATTTTGTATGCCGATGGTTATACCATGGGTAAAAGCTCGTTCACTTTGAAATAGAAACCAATTTGGTTTAGCATAAAAAACGCCTGTTGCATTAATGCAGCAGGCGTTTTTGTTTTTACTCTTTGTTGTTGGTGAGACGTGGATCTTACCTTGCTCCCGGAGGGCAATGCTCTCTTAAATAGTTAGTATACATAGTGCGCAGGTGCGTGGTTGTCCCGGCACCTGCGGAGATACTGTGCGTACGGTTAGGATACAGCATCAGTTGAAACTGCCGGTTGTTTTTCACCAGCTCGTTTATCAGCTGCTCGGCATTGGTGTAGTGTACATTATCATCGCCGGTACCGTGTACGTAAAGCAAGTTTCCTTTTAAGTTTTTAGCGTAGGTTATTGGCGAGCCTTTTGTAAAAGCTGCGCGGCTTGCTTCATCTACAGGTACACCGGTATAGCGCTCCTGGTAAATATTATCATAAGTAAGCTGGTTGCCTACTGCGGCTACCGCTATGCCTGTTTTAAATATATCCCCGTATTGGAACATTAGGTTTAGGGTTGATGAACCACCACCGCTCCAGCCCCATACCGCTACGCGGGAGGTATCCAGGTAGCTGCGTTCTTTTAGCAGCTGTTTAGTGCCCATGGCGAGGTCGCGGATGTTAAGGGTGCCAATGCCTTTGTAAATGGATTTACGCCACTCACGCCCCTTCGGAACAGGTGTGCCGCGATTATCTATCGACATATAGATGTAGCCATCTTTAGCCATATCGCCGGTGTACATAAAGTTATAGCTGGTGCCGTTTTCATCCTTTACGTTTTGGCCCCATGGCTCGCCGTACACATAAAGTACGACAGGGTATTTTTTGGCAGGATCGAAGTTATCCGGCTTTTGCATCCATCCGTCCATTGTTACACCATCCTCTGAGGTTACTTTGAAGAACTCCACATTTGATTTCGACTTTGCGTCTGCCGATGCGGTTAAGGCTTTAGCCACTTTTTCGTCACCGCTAAAGGTTTTATGCCCAGGTAGCGAAACCACTTCGTTTACACCCTCGGTATAATAGTTAGAAAAAGCGTGAGTAGCGGCCTTGCCATTTGGTGATACATCATACTCATGCGTGCCCGGTTCGGTAGCCGGCGTTAAGCGTTCAGCTTTTCCGCTGCCATCCAGTTTAGTACGATACAGATATTTCTGGGTAGCGTTATCCGGCGAAGCCGAAAAATAAACATAGCCTGATTTTTCGTCTATCGCGTTTATCTGCATCACATCATAATTCCCTTTGGTGATCAGTTTCTCTTTTTTGCCATCGCGGCTGATGCGATACAAATGGCGCCATCCGTCTTTCTCGCTGGCCCACATAAACTCCTTGCCATTGTTAAACCAGTCCCAACCACCATAATAGTAATGCGACTCCCACTCGGGCAAAATATCTATCCAGGCAGCGTCGGTTTCCTGGTAAATGGTGTCGCCTTTACCGGTTGCTGCGTTTAGCATCATTACTTCGGTATGGTTTTGCGCGCGGTTCATGTGTTCAATGATCAATTCGCTGCTATTGGCGGCCCACTCCATACGCGGCACGTACGATTGCAAAACCGGGTCGGTAGGGATATCCATCCATTTGGTGCTGCCACCATCCGCGCTGATCACACCGATCTTAAAGGGAGAAGGCGCTTCGCCGGCTATGGGGTATTCTACAGGTTTTACAAATGGGTAAATGGAGTCGGTAGTGTTCAGCATCAAATAGTTTTTGGTGTTGCTGGCGTCTATTTGCCAGTAAGCAATTTTTTTGCTATCCGGACTCCAGCGGAAACCATCGCGGCAGAAAAACTCTTCCTCATAAACCCAATCAAAGGTACCGTTGATAAGCTTGGTGGTGCCGTCGGTGGTTAATTGCTTTACACTGCCATCAGCTAATGTCTCTACATAAATATTGTGCCCGCTTACGTAACCAACTTTAGTGCCATCAGGCGAGAATTTACCGAACATTAAGGAAGATGCCGGGAATTTTTCGCCCAGTTTGGTTAGTTTTTTGGCGGTAAGATCGTACACCCAATAATCGCCTCGGGTGGGGTAGCGCCATACTTTTTTTGCATTGGTGTATACCAATATCTTTTGGCCATCGGCCGATAGGTAGAAGTTGCGTACAGCAATTGGTTTTTGCCCGGCCACGGTAAGCATATCTTTGCTCAGCAGCACGGTTTTCTTATTGGCATCGCGGGTGTCAAGCACCACCACTTCGCCGCCCTGGGCTTTGTAATACTGGAAGCCATCGTTTGCCCAATGGGTGGAGGGGATTTGCGCTACTGCCGTTTGGCCGGCCATCAGCAGCGATAAAAACAGCAGTGAGGGCAAGCCCCAACAGTAATTTTTCATATCTGAATTAGATTAAACGTTTGCAGGCAATATTTGTTAACAAAACAACGCCCCGGTAAATTTTGCGTTAAATTAGCATTTTAAAGCCTTTAAATTAATACCTCTACGGATGAAAAAAATCTCTCTGCTTGTTTTAAGTTTTTTTGCCCTTGTTACTGCCCGGGCCCAAAATGCCGACCGCAGTAAATTCCTGAAGGATAGCCTGGACAGCTACATTAACCGGGCGCTTACCAATTGGAGAATCCCTGGTGCTGCGGTTTGCATTGTAAAAGATGGCAAAATAGTTTTGATGAAAGGCTACGGCATTAAAGAACTCGGGCTGATGAACAAGGTGGATGAGAACACCCTGTTTATGATAGGCAGCAACACCAAGGCGTTTACTGCCACCGCGCTGGCTATGCTGCAGGCCGATAAGAAGCTTTCGCTGGATGAAAAGGTGACCAAATATATCCCCGAATTTAAGCTGGATAACAAGGTCGCGGGCGAATTAACCATTGTAAAAGATCTGCTTTGCCATCGGTTGGGCTTCCGTACCTTTCAGGGCGATTTTACTTTTTATAATACCAATCTCGCCCGTTACGAGGTGATAGACAGGCTGGGTAAAATGAAAGCGACCTACCCCTTCCGTACTACCTGGGGCTATACCAACGCGGCATTCTTAACCGCGGGGGAAATTATCCCGAGGGTGATAGGCAAGCCCTGGGAGGTTTATTTAAAGGAAAGCATCTTTGCGCCACTGGGTATGGGCAATACCCTCGCGCTTAGCGCCGATATGCCCAAGGCGCTTAACCGCACGGTGCCGCATACCCTGGTTGATAACCGGCTAACCGCCATCCCATATTGCAATATAGATGGGCTGGCCCCGGCAGGTTCCATCAGTTCATCGGCAAATGACCTGAGCAAATGGGTAATGGCCTTGCTGAATGATGGCAAAGTGGGCAACCGCCAGGCTATCGCATCAACCGCTATACAGGCTACCCGGCAGCCCCAGGATATTGTTGGCAGCGTAAAACACCTCAATGGCGAAACCAACTATGAATTATACGGGTTGGGCTGGCAAATACAGGATTACTCGGGCCATCGCATTTTTATGCATTCGGGTGGGGTGAACGGTTACCTTACCTCGGTTACGCTGGTACCGCAGGATAAATTGGGCATTATTGTGCTCACCAATACCGATCAGAATGAACTGTACGATGCCTTACGCTGGGAAATAATGGACGCCTACTTTAAACAGAAGTTTCGCAATTACAGCGAGGTTTACCTGTCGCAATATAAAGCCGGCGCCGCCAGGCAATTGGTAACCGACCGCAAGCTGCGCGATACCATTGCCATGGCACCAAGACCCAAATTATCGCTTGACGATTATACCGGCAAATACACCAATGACTTTTACGGCAACATGGCTATCACGGCCGGTGAGAACGGCATATTGGAAATGCGTTTTGAGCACCATCCTAAAATGTACGCCAAACTACAGGCCCTGGGCGGCAACCGCTTTTACGTAACCTTTAGCGACCCAACCCTGGGTAAGGCGGTATTCCCGTTTTATGTAACCAACAATAAGGTGACCGGCGTTAGGGTTAAGGTAGCCGATTTTATAGAGTATAACCCATATGATTTTAAGAAGGTAGATTAGCGATTAATTGGATGTGTCCGCCAGATTTCGACGGTACGAACGGCCTCATACTTATTTAACACAGGTGCATAAAATAAAAAAAGGACGGCAAAACCGTCCTTTTCTGTTATCTAAACAAAATTCGCTTAGGTTAGCTTGCGCTTCACTTCTACGTTTTCGTATGCTTCTACTATGTCGCCTACTTCAATATTGTTGTAGTTGTTGATGTTCAACCCGCACTCGTAACCGGTTGCAACTTCTTTCACATCGTCTTTAAAACGTTTCAGTGAGGCCAGTTCGCCGGTGTGCACTACCACGCCATCGCGGATGATGCGGATCTTGCTGTTACGGGTAATTTTACCATCCAGTACCATACAACCTGCAATGGTACCCACCTTGCTGATCTTGAACACATCGCGGATCTCTACGTTAGCAACAATCTTCTCTTCGAAGGTTGGAGCAAGCATACCTTCCATCGCTGCTTTGATCTCGTTGATCGCATCGTAGATGATAGAGTATAACCTGATATCGATCTGCTCTGCCTCAGCCAGTTTACGCGCACCTCCCGAAGGACGTACCTGGAAACCGATGATGATCGCATCTGATGCCGAAGCCAGCAATACATCGCTTTCTGAGATCTGACCAACCGCTTTAGATATGATGTTAACCTGTATCTGCTCGGTAGAAAGTTTCAGTAACGAATCTGACAACGCCTCGATAGAACCATCCACGTCACCCTTAACGATAATGTTAAGTTCCTTAAAGTTACCAACTGCCAAACGGCGGCCAATTTCATCAAGCGTGATGTGTTTCTGCGTACGTAAGCCCTGCTCGCGTTGTAATTGTAAACGTTTGTTGGCAATTTCACGTGCTTCCACTTCGCTTTCCAGCGCGTTGAACTTGTCGCCCGCTGTTGGCGCGCCCTGCATACCCAACACCTGTACCGGTGTAGACGGGCCTGCCGAATCTACGCGTTGGCCACGCTCGTTGGTTAATGCTTTAACACGGCCGCTGTAGCAACCTGCTAATATTGGGTCGCCTACTTTTAGGCGGCCTGCCTGTACCAATACCGTAGTAACAATACCACGGCCTTTATCCAGGGCAGATTCTATTACCGTACCAACGGCACGTTTGTTAGGGTTAGCGGTAAGCTCAAGCAATTCTGCTTCAAGCAATACTTTCTCTAACAGTAACTCAATATTTAAGCCTGTTTTGGCAGAGATCTCCTGGGTTTGGTATTTACCACCCCACTCTTCTACCAATATGTTCATTGCAGATAGTTGCTCACGCACTTTATCCGCGTTAGCGCCAGGCCTGTCAATTTTGTTGAAAGCGAAGATGATTGGTGCACCTGCAGCCTGCGCGTGGTTTATGGCCTCGCGGGTTTGCGGCATCACGCTATCATCAGCAGCAATTACAATAATAACAATATCTGTTACCTGTGCACCCCTGGCACGCATGGCGGTAAACGCCTCGTGGCCCGGTGTATCCAGGAAGGTGATCTTTTTATCATCCGGCAAGGTTACTTCGTAAGCGCCGATGTGCTGGGTTATACCCCCTGCCTCACCGCCAATAACGTTGGTTTTGCGGATAAAATCGAGCAATGATGTTTTACCGTGGTCAACGTGTCCCATAATGGTCACAATTGGTGCACGCGGTATCAACTGATCCGGATTATCGGGCGTATCTAAATTCGCCTCTTCGTCCTGTGGTTTTACAAACTCTACCTGGAAACCAAACTCATCAGCAACAATGCTTAAAGTTTCGGCATCCAAACGCTGGTTGATGGATACAAACATACCCAAACTCATACAAGTGGAGATAATTTGCGTAACCGATACGTCCATCATCAAAGCCAACTCGTTTGCCGTAACAAACTCGGTAACCTTTATTACTTTGGATTGCGCATCCTGCTCCATTGCCAGTTCTTCGGCGGTTGCAGCAACATCATCACGCTTTTGACGGCGGAATTTAGCACGCTGTGCAAACTTACCCGATTTACCCGCTCCGCTTAAACGTGCAAGCGTTGCTTTGATCTGGTCTTGTATATCTTTTTCTGTTGGTTCTTCTTTAGGGCCTGTGCTTGGTGGTGAATTTCTGCCTCCGCCTCTAAAATCGGGCCTGTTACCTGCGCCGCCTCCCGGAGGGCCGCTCGGCCTGTTCCTGAAATCGGGACGGTTTGGATTGATAGGGCCGCTTGGCGGTGCCTGCTGCCCAGTGCTATTGCCACCCTGGCCGGTGCCACCTTGCGCGTCTTTACGTTTACGTTTGCGTTTGTGGTCTGCCGCGTTGCCTGCAGCATTTGATGATGATGCAACCGGGCCGCCACGCTTAGGCGTATTGCTAACCGGCAGTTGTATCTTACCAATAATTTTTGGTCCGCTAAGGCGTTCCGCGCTCGCACGGATAACGTCGTCGCCTTCCTCTGCTGCTACTGGTGCAATCGGTGCTTCTGCTACAACAGGCGCTGGCGCTACTGGTGCAGGAGTTTCTGCAACCGGGGCAACAACAACCTCTTTAACGGGCTCTGGTGCTTTTGGCGTTTCTACCTTTGGCGCTTCTGCAACCGGGGCAACAACCTCTTTAACTGGTTCCGGCGCTTTTGGCGCTTCGGCCACAGGGGCTGCTACTTCTTTAACGGGCTCGGGCGCTTTTGGCGCTTCTACCTTTGGTGCTTCTGCAACCGGGGCAACTTCTTTAACAGGCTCCGGTGCTTTTGGCGCTTCCGCCGGTTTTGCACCCAGGTTGTTCAAGTCTATTTTACCCACAACGGTAACACCAGGCAAGCCGGAGTTACTGCGGTCTTCCACCTTCGGCTGTGCCGGTTCAGCTGGTTTCGGCTTCTCGGCCGGTGCTGAAGAAAAATGACCAGTGTTTTTGATAAGAATCTCTTCGTTCTCGAAATCTCTCGAACGACGGGTTTCCACAGGTTTTTCAGGAGCCTGTCCCGGCTCTTCTTTCCTGATCTTACCAATACTTATTTGCTTGGCCTCTTCCTTAATAATTTTATCAACAGCAAACTCCTTTAACAAGGTAGTGTACATATCGTTATCCAGCTTGGCCATTGGATGCTTATCAACCTTGTGGCCTTTAGTAGCTAAGAAATCGACAAGGGTACCCATACCGATGTTCAGTTCTTTTACTGCTTTTATTAATTTTATAGATTTGTCTTCTGACATTTATTATTATTTCTCTGCTCTAATTATCGCAAAAATACGATTTTAATTTTGCTTATTCTGTTTATTCAAACTCGGCCTGCAGAATTGATAAAACTTCTTTAACTGTTTCTTCTTCCAAATCGGTACGTTTTACCAATTCGCCAACAGAAAGCGCCAATACTGATTTCGCCGTATCTAAGCCAATACGCTTAAATTCGTCCAGTATCCAGCTATCAATTTCATCTGAGAATTCTTCGATATCCACATCCTCATCATGCTCGTCCGCCTCGCGGTAAACATCAATTTCGTAACCGGTTAATTTACCGGCCAGTTTAATGTTATGGCCACCACGACCGATAGCTAACGATACCTGATCGGGCTTTAAGTAAACTGCCGCTGTTTTTTTCTCATCATCTAACTTAATAGAAGTGATCTTGGCAGGCGATAATGCACGCTGTATGTATAATTGGATGTTATTGGTATAGTTAATAACATCGATGTTCTCATTTTTCAGCTCGCGAACGATACCGTGGATACGTGATCCTTTCATACCTACGCAGGCACCAACCGGATCGATACGGTCATCGTAACTTTCTACCGCAACTTTAGCCCTTTCGCCCGGCTCGCGAACGATCTTTTTGATGGTGATCAAGCCGTCAAAAATTTCCGGTACTTCCATCTCAAACAAACGCTGTAAAAACTCAGGCGCTGTGCGCGAGATGATGATCTTAGGGTTGCTGTTCAGCATATCTACCTTACTGATGATGGCTCTTACGCTATCACCTTTCTTAAAGTAATCTGCCGGGATCTGCTCCGTTTTTGGTAATAAAAGCTCGTTGCCTTCATCATCCAATACCAAAGTTTCTTTTTTCCAAACCTGGTAAACCTCGCCGGTAACAATTTCGCCAACGCGGTCTTTATATTTTTTGAAGATCTCGTCTTTCTCCAGCTCCAGAATTTTTGAAACAAGTGTTTGGCGAGCTGCTAAAATAGCGCGGCGGCCAAAGCTTTCCAAAGTGATCTGCTCAATCTGCTCATCACCAATTTCCAGTTCGGCATCAAATGCTTTAGCCTCGATCAGTTCAACCTCCAGGTCGTCATCTTCGCTAAAACCATCTTCCACAACCACACGTGTGCGCCAGATCTCTAAGTCACCATTATCGGTATTCACGATAACGTCGCAGTTCTCATCGGTACCGTATTTTTTCCTGATCATGCTTCTGAAAACGTCTTCCAGTACGCTCATCATGGTTGGGCGATCGATGTTCTTGAAATCTTTAAATTCCTGAAAAGAATCAATTAAATTAATATTGCTCATTTTCTTACTTGAATGATATTAAAACTTTTGTCTCTGTTATGTTATCTGTAGGGATAGTGCTTTCAACAGTTTCAGCCTTTTTCCCTTTTTCTTTTATTGTTTCTTCTATGGTAATGGTACCCTCGCCAACGCTAAGCAATTTACCTTCGCGCTTTGTGCCGCCTTCCATTTTTATTTCCAGTGTGCGGCCCAGGTTTTTGGCATACTGCCTTGGCAAGGTGAGCGGGGTATCAATCCCCGGCGACGAAACCTCCAAATTATAGGCCTCTTCTATCACATTCTCTTCCTCCAGGTGGAAACCTACATGCCTGCTTATCGCGGCGCAGTCGGCTATACCAATGCCGTTATCCCCATCTACCAACACTATTAATTTACCGTTCGAATGCATTTTAACATCCACCAAAAACAAGTTTGGCATATCGGCAATTTTCTCTTCAACCAGCTCTGTTACTCTTTTTTCAATATTCATTATCGGGTCGGTTTATCTGAATGATAATTTGATCGATAAAATAAAAGAGGGGACTAAAGCCCCCTCTTTTTTAATTCGGATACAAATGTACAAAATATTTTTTATTTCAAACGCTTATTGCTTAAAAATCAAATCGGTAAATTGTGTTTGCCCCGGTCGCCTGCTGCCACGTAGGTAGTCCGAAGCTTTTTTACCGCTCTCAAAACGGTACCAGCGCACAAAGTAGGTTTGATTAGCGGCAAATGGTGTATCGGGCGTAAAAACAACAGCGCTATCCACAACCCGGTATTTGCCAGGCTGCTCGGTTTGATAGTTTTTCATGTCGGTATCTGCAGGCATGCGGTAAACGGGTACCAGCCCCTGCCAGCCTTTGCCAATAGTATCGCGGCTAACCTCGCCAATCACACCCGGGTCGAGCCCGTTAAACCGCAGCGAAGTTTTATTATTGGTTAAGGCTATGGTGATGGTGTTGGGTTGTTTTGCGGATTGCGTACAAGAGAGCAAAAAAAAGAGTCCTATGCACCCTAAAAAAGCGATTAATCGGAAAGTTTTGTGCATAGTTTATAAAATTAATTAATACAGGGTTACACCTACGTCGTAAAGGAAATTGGGTTGTGTTTTCTACAAAGCGGTAGCCCCCGATGGGGCATCTTACTTAATTCAAGAGTTACTTCCCCTTCAGCGTCTCCTCAAAAAATTTATAAATCCGTTTATATTCATCCGTCCAGCTGCTGGGTTGTACAAAGCCGTGGTCTTCTACGGGGTAGGATGCCAGCTCCCAGTTCTCTTTGTGTAGTTCTATTAGTTTTTGACTAAGGCGGATAATGTCCTGATAGTTTACGTTTTGGTCTACCATGCCATGCAGCATCAGTAGTTTGCCTTTAAGCCCGTTGGCAAAGTAAATGGGCGAACTTTGGCGGTAAGCGATATCATCCTCAAAAGGCTCGTTTAAAATATTGGAGGTGTAGCCATGGTTATAATGCGCCCAATCGGTAACCGACCGGATGGCACCACCCGATGCAAACACATCCGGTTGGGTGAACAGCGCCATAAGAGTAATAAAACCGCCATACGAGCCGCCGTATAAGCCCACATGCTTAGGGTTGATGCCATATTTATCAACTAAATATTTCACACCGTCTACCTGGTCGGTCAAATCCTTGCCGCCCATGTGGCGGTAAATGCCGGTACGCATATCGCGCCCGTAGCCCGAGCTGGCGGTGTAATCGATATCTATCACGGTGTAGCCATTATCTGCCAGCATATTGTTGAACATATACTCGCGGAAATAGCTGCTCCACCAGTAATGCACGTTTTGCAGGTAGCCCGCGCCGTGTACAAATACTACCGCTGGCTTTGCCGGGTCGGGTGTTTTGGGTTGATAAACGCGGGCATAAATATCGCTGCCATAGCGGTTTTTAAAGCTGATCACTTCCGGTTCCTTCCAGGCGTAGGAATTAAATTCTGAGGTGGTAGAGCTGGTAACCTGTACGGCTTTTGCGCCCGGTTTATTCGGCTGCACATAAAGTTCCCAGGGTTTGTTAGAATAAGAGTAACGGATGGCCAGCCATTTTTCATCCGGCGAAAGGTCTATTTCGTTACCGCCCTTCATGCTGGTGAGCTTTACGGGAGTACCACCGGTTACCGGGATCTTATAAAAATGAGTGATCCCCGGATGCTCGATGTTGGCTGTAAAATAGAAGGTTTTTTTATCGTTGGAGAGTTTTAAGGTTTGTACTTCCCATTTGCCGCTGGTGAGCTGTTTCTTCTCACCGCTTATCATATCCAACAGGTAAAGATGCGAGTAGCCGCTGGCCTCGCTTTGGTAATAAAAATGAGTATTGTCGGTAAAGCCAAGGCTGCCATTGGCGAAGAAACCGCCCGTACCCGGGCCGCCTATCCATGCTTCATCGCGCTGGCGATCTAACAGGGTTAATTTACCCGAAGCTGCATCCAGTTTCATTATCCAGCGGTCCTTATTATCCTGCGATTCTACTACCACCACCGCGTATTTGCTGTTCTCGCTCCAAACCGGTACGCCGATATCCACTTTGCGGTCGGCATTGGCTTTTTTGCGGTCTTCGAGTAGTTTGGGGTAATCTTTTAAATAGTCGGGCAAGTCTTTTATGCCGGGAATCTCTTTGGTAGAGATGGCGTAAACCGAGTCGCGTTTTAGATCAAACACATAACTAACCGAGGACGATTGCGGCGCACCCACCTTGGTACGGTTCGGAATATCCTCCGTAAAACCCGATCCGGTTACATAGTTGGGTACTATGGCGTTCTTCGCGCCCTCGGCGGGCTGTATCAGGCGGTAGGTAATATACCGGCCATCGGGACTTAGTTGTACGCTATTTACGCGCTTATCGCCGTAAACTATCTCCTTTAATTTTGAGGGTTGCATTTCCTTCCGTTCAATGCTATCCAGCTTGCGGTCTTTATCCTCCACTTTAATAATGTCGAACAATTCCAGCTGCTGTTTTTTAAGATATTTTTCCTGCTGGTTATCGGTATTCTTTTTGGCGGGATTACTTGCTGTTTTTACAAAATTGGTCAACTGTATCAACTGCCCTTTGGCGAGGCTGAGTTTATACAGGTTGTTCTCTTTGGAAAACAGGATGGCGCTTTCATCCGCAGTAAAAGTGGGAATGGCTTCGCGCTCGTTGGTGCTGGTGAGTTGGGTAATCGAACCCGATCTAAGATCCGACAAAAAGATATCCCCATTACGCTCAAAGGCTTTCAGCGTGCGTTTCTTGTTCCAGCTACCGTTTTCGGGTGCCATTTCGCGTTGTTCATCGGTGGCAACTTCCTGTGGTTTCAGGTTGGTTGGGGTGATGGAAAAAAGCCCGTCGCGCTTCTCGCTTTTGGGGTTCCAATTAAAATAGATTTTCTTACTGTCGTCGCTCCAACGGATGTTGGAGGGCGATACGCCCATCCATTTTGGGTCGCGCATGATCTTTTCGATGCTGAGGGTCTCCAGCTTTTGTGCCGATGCGCCTGCAAATACAAATAACAGTAGGGAGGTAAAGAGTTTCTTCATGAAATATAGCTTAGCCGCCGCAATTTAGCAGTTTAAGTAATATTACTATTTTTAACGATTGGATTGTTACAAATGGAAATAAAAGGCACAGGATTTACTTTACGAAACTGGCGCGAAAGCGACGCCGGCGAGTTGCAGCGCCTTGCTGATAACCCTAAAATTGGCATTAACTTGTACGACCGCTTTCCATCTCCATACAGTTTAGCAGATGCCGAATTTTTCATCGGCATAAACATTAACCAAAGCCCGCCGACAACTTTTGTAATAGATGTAGATGGCACGTTCGCCGGCACTATTGGCATCACTCTCCGCGACGATGTGTTCAGCCGGTCGCCCTTGTTTGGCTACTGGCTTGGCGAGGAATACTGGGGGCGTGGAATTATGAGTGAAGCCGCGCGACTGGTTACGCAATATGCCTTTGCTACGTTTGATATTATTTGCTTACAGGCAGGTGTTTTCGGCAGCAACCCGGCATCCATGCGCGTGCTGGAAAAAGCAGGCTACGTTAAACAGGGGATATTAAAAAACGTGGTTTTTAAACGGGGCGAGGTACTGGATGAACATATTTATATTGCGTACAGGGAATAACATTGGATTGAGCCCCGCCCTCTCCCTGCGGCCCCGATTACCAGGAAACAATTTTCTTTATTTCTTTACTATATTTAACCATGAAAAAAATCATCCCTGCCCTGTTGATATTAGCTTCAGCTGCCATCATTTCCTGCAATAATAAGGCCGCCGAAGCGGAAAAGGCAACTGCAGATTCGCTAAGCAAAGCGGCAACACAATTATCTCTTAATAAAAAGATGGTAGCAGAGTTCTACCAGGAGTTTTTTGGCGATAAAAATATTGGCGCGTTGGATAAGTATTTAGCGGAAAATTATATTCAGCATAACCCGGCGCTGCCCGATGGCAGGGAGGCTTTAAGGCAGGGCGCAACCCTGTGGTTTAAGGGCGCACCAAAAACTAAAATAGATATACAGCACCTGGCGGCAGATGGCAATTTTGTTTATATCCACCTTAAAAGCAAAATGGGCGATAAAGTGAGTTCTGTTATCGATATCTTCAGGATAGAAAACGGCAAGATAGCCGAGCACTGGGATGTAATACAGGATGTGCCCGAAAAATCGGCCAATGCGCACCCGATGTTTTAAATTAAGATTACAAATACTCCGCTAAGCTTGCCTGCAATATTTCCACCAGTTCCGGGTCGTTAAAGGGGTAAATGTCTTCAATATTCAGCACAGTAAGCGCTTTGCCATTGAGCCGGAAGTTTTGTTTGATGAGATCGCGGTGCCGGTATTCCATCACAAAGATATGGTCGGCCCAATCTATCATTTTCTGATTCAGCTTTACCCTTGCCTTATCGCTTGTGCCAGCCGAGCGGGCCTGGTGCACCGCGTGGTTTTTAAAAAGCAGTTCGGCCGTGGGGCTGCGCCATTGGTTTTTACTACAAATGAATAAGAGGTTGGGCAAGATATTACTGTTTTGGATGTCTTACTTTTTGGTCTTCGTTTATCCTGTTCCACGCCTGCATGGTGAGTACAACAAGCGTATCCTTTTTGCAATCCCAAATGGATACATACTTTTTTGACATTACATAGGCCTGGTTCAATTCGTTTTCCTTTTCGTAGAGCATCAGTGTACAAATATCGGTAGCACTCATTAATTCATCTTTTCCTACCAGGTGAGAATGCATAAGTGTCTGGCCTTTTTTATCCTTTGTATCTGCCGATATAAGGCTGTTGTGGATTCTCTTTATTGATGAGATCTCGTTTTTATCGTTTACAGATAGCAGATAATCATTCCCCAATACCACCACACCGACGGCCAAAGGCGAAGTAAGAATATAAATGCGCTTAACTCCCTTGTTAATAAAGGGTATTACATTAAAGTTGGCGTTATTGTATCGTTTAAATACGGTGTCAGTATTGAGGGCTTTAAACGCGGCCTTTCGCAATGTAAACAGGTCCTGCTCTATTGGGTTTAACGGCCTTGCTACGGTGTCTAACCGGTAGTTTTGCTGATTAAAATCTTTCCCGAACGAAATCACGCCCATCGTAACGGGCTTATCGCCTTTGGTGAAAAACACGTTTACAAGGTTATTGGCGGTTTCGTAAGAAAAATAACCACCCATCTGGTTCTGTTTCTCTTTATACTTTTCCAGGAAGATATCGGTGCCGTGCCAGGATGCCCATTCAGAGCGGTACAAGGCTTTGCCTTCAGCCATAACGCTATCGGTCAGCCGGTCTACTTCATTACGTTCTGGTTCTTTCTCCTGGGCCATCAGACTTGCTGCTGCAAACAACATCATAACCGCGACGAGGTATTTATACATGTGGTTTAGGTTTAATGCGGGAGACATTCTATTTCCCCTTTGAGCCGTTCATATAATCAAGCGTTAAATTACACAAAGCTTTTACGCCGAGGGTAAAGCCGCTCTCATCCAAATAAAAATCGGGCGTGTGGTGCGATGGCGCAGTTATCGAGTTACCGCCTTTGGGCATTCCGCCTAAAAAGAAAAAGATGCCCGGCACTTTCTGCTGAAAAAAGCTAAAATCTTCGGCACCGGTTACAGGCGGGCGCAACATTACGTTCTCTTTACCGGCAGCTGCTTCCAATGATGGCAGCATTTTAGCGGTAAGGGCCACATCGTTAAAGGTAACCGGGTAATGGTTGCTAAAGGGTAGCATTACTTCTGCTGTAGCGCCATATGCTTCGGCAGTTTTGGTGGCTATGCGGCGTACATTGTCGGTCACCAGTTTTTCGTCGTACTCGGTAAAGTAGCGCACCGTGCCCTGCATTTTTACGCTTTCGGGGATGATATTAAAACGCGAACCGCCCTGTATTACACCGATGGTAACCACAGCGGGGTTTTCGGTAACGTTTACGTTGCGGCTCACAATGCTTTGCAGGCTGCTGATGATCTGTGCCGATACCACTACAGGGTCTATACTGCTCCATGGATAAGCGCCGTGTGCCGAGCGGCCTTTAACGGTAATTTGCAAGTCGCTTACACCGGCCATGGTGCCACCCGGGCGATAAACAATTTTGCCCACTTCGGTTTGTGAGTTGATGTGCAGCCCGAAAATAACATCAACCTTTGGGTTTTCCAGTACGCCCTCTTTCACCATTTGCTCCGCTCCGCCATTTTCACCAGCCGGCGCACCTTCTTCTGCCGGCTGAAAGATGAATTTTACGGTGCCGCGCAGGTCCTTCTGCATCCCGGCCAAAACTTCGGCAACACCCATCAGGATGGCCATGTGCGAATCGTGCCCGCAGGCATGCATTACGCCAACTTCCTGCCCGTTATATTGTGTTTTTACCTTCGACGCGAAGGGAAGCGGAACCCTTTCGGTAACCGGCAGCGCGTCCATATCGGCGCGCAGGGCTACCACCGGACCAGGCTTGCCGCCTTTTAATATGCCGACAACGCCTGTGGTAGCAATACCGGTTTGTACCTCTATCCCCAATGATTTTAAATGTTTGGCAATAATGCCCGATGTGCGGACCTCGCGGTTACCCAGTTCGGGGTGCTCGTGAAAATCGCGTCGCCAGGCTATAATTTTATCCTGCAGGGCATCTGCTTTGGCACTAATGGCTTTGTTGGAAGCGCTGTTTTGTGCTGAAGCGGTTAGCGAAACCGCGGTTAGGGCGAGCAGGAGAAGTTTTTTCATCGGGACGGGGTTGGTAATTTTTCTAAATATAAATATTTATAGGAAAAATAAAGGGGGATGTGTTTATTTGCTTAAATATGCCAACACCCGGCGTATTTGCCCGGGCTTCTATTACATAGGGCTGTTATTGACACGTTATTACGCCGGATGGAGAAACGGGCAGGTGCCTGCAAGTCGATAGGTGGTTAACCAATAGGTAAATATGTGCGCGTTTATATGTTAACCCTGTGAATTTTTAAATATTTGATTATCAATTATTTAAAAATTTTTTGTTAAAATTGTGTTAAGTTGTGTTAACCCTAATTGCTGCCACTGGGAGGCGCTGTATTAAGCGAAAAGAAATTAGTAGTAAGTTGATAATCTTCCGGGGATCCACCCAAAACAAAAAAGCGCCCTGTTCATCACAAGGCGCTCTTAGCTATATTTTTTTATTGATTAGTTAGTAAAGCTCAGCAGATCGATGGTAAATACCAGTACCGAATTGGCAGGGATGCCCGCGCCAGGCGAACTGTTACCATAAGCCAATGCCGATGGCACGATCAGCAACATTCGGCCGCCCGGTTTTAAAAAGGGAATACCTTTTTGCCAGCCTTGTATAAAGCCATTTAATGGGTAAGTAGTGTTGGTGCCTTTATCAAACTGAGAACCATCTAACAATTTGCCTACATAATTTACAGTAACAGTAGATGTTAGTACCGGGTTAGAACCGCTACCCGGGGTAATGATCTGGTAATAAACGCCCGATGCATCTTTTGTGGCGGTAATAGTTGGGTTAGCAGTAAGGAAGGCCTGTATAGCTGTTTCGTCTTTTGCGGCTTGCGCGGCAGCATCAAACTTTGCTTCTTTTTTACAGGCGGAGCAACCGATTATAAATAAACTAAGGACTAATAAATATCTTTTCATATACAAGGGTAACGGGAAAAGTTAAGATAATGATACAGTTGTTTTTATTTTTAGCTCGTTCATCTGCGCATCTGCAATGGTTGATGGCGAATCTATCATCACGTCGCGGCCCGAATTATTCTTAGGGAAGGCGATCACATCGCGGATAGAATCAAGCCCGGCAAAGATAGAGGTAAGCCTGTCGAACCCGAACGCGATACCGCCATGCGGAGGTGCGCCGTACTCAAAGGCATCCATTAAAAAGCCAAACTGTTTCTGCGCTTCTTCCGGTGAAAAGCCGAGATGCTTAAACATCAGCGATTGCAGGGCTCTGTCGTGGATCCGAATGCTGCCACCGCCGATTTCGGTACCGTTGATCACTAAATCGTATGCATTGGCACGTACGTTTTTAGGGTCCGTATCCAGCATTGCAATGTCCTCCGGTTTTGGTGACGTGAAGGGGTGGTGCATGGCATGGTAACGCTCAGTTTCTTCGTCCCACTCCAGCAGCGGGAAATCGAGCACCCAAAGCGGCGCGAATTTGTTCTTATCGCGTAAGCCTAAACGGCCGCCAATCTCAAGGCGTAATTCGTTCAGTTGCTTGCGAACTTTATCTGTAGAGCCGGACAGGATCAATATCAAATCGCCTTTTTCTGTTTGGAAAGCAGCGCTCCATTTGGCCAGTTCTTCTTCGTTGTAAAATTTATCTACCGATGATTTGATTGTTCCGTCTTCGTTGTGGCGGGCATAAATTAAGCCGGTAGCGCCAATTTGAGGGCGTTTCATCCACTCGGTTAGTTCATCAATTTGCTTGCGGGTGTAACCGGCGCAACCTTTTGCGTTGATCCCAACAACCAGTTCGGCATTATCAAAAATGCTGAAGCTTTTGCCTTTTACCACATCGTTCAGTTCCACAAACTCCATCCCAAAACGAGTATCCGGTTTATCAGAACCGTATAAACGCATGGCGTCGGCGTATTGCATGCGAGGGAAATCGCCAAGTTCTAAACCTTTTACGTTACGGAACAGGTGGCGGGTAAGGCCCTCAAAAATATTAAGGATATCTTCCTGGGTGATGAACGACATCTCGCAGTCGATCTGTGTAAACTCCGGCTGGCGGTCGGCACGCAGGTCCTCATCCCTAAAGCATTTTACAATTTGGAAGTAACGGTCGAACCCGCTTACCATCAACAATTGTTTAAAGGTTTGCGGCGATTGCGGCAGGGCGTAAAACTCGCCCGGGTTCATACGGCTTGGTACCACAAAATCGCGTGCGCCTTCGGGTGTAGATTTAATCAGCACCGGGGTTTCCACCTCGATGAAGTCCAATCCATCCAAATACTTGCGGATCTCCTGCGCCATTTTATGGCGTAAAACGAGGTTGTTACGAATAGGGTTGCGGCGCAGATCCAGGTAGCGGTATTTAGCGCGCAGCTCTTCGCCGCCATCGGTTTCGTCCTCAATTAAAAACGGAGGTATTTTAGAGGCGTTCAAAATTTCCAGTTCGGTAACGGTAATTTCAATTTCGCCGGTAGCAATTTTTGTGTTTTTGTTAGAACGCTCTACCACCTTGCCGGTAACTTTAATTACAAACTCGCGGCCCAGCTGGCGACCGGCTTCGCGCAGGTCGGCATCGGTATCGGTGTTTAAAACAAGTTGGGTAAGGCCGTAGCGGTCGCGTACGTCAATAAAAGTGGTACCGCCCAAATCGCGCGATTTTTGCACCCATCCGCAAAGGGTAACAGTTTCCCCTAAATTGCTGATATTTAATTGCCCGCAGGTATGTGTTCTAAGCATAATTCCTTTTTAAAAAGTTTGCAAAAGTAATATTTTTTGAGATATGAGATGTGAGATATGAGATATGAGAGCAAAGAAAGTTTAGAATAGCGAGCGCAAATATCGGTACGACGCGGATTTTTCTCAAATCTAATGTCTCACATCTCACATCTTATTCCCTATATTTGCCCCATAATTCTCAAGGGGTGCCTTGCTTTGGTGTACTAAAAATAATCTGCAGGTTATTTTACCAAACTGAAAGACAGGCTGAGATCAAACCCATTGTTTTGTAAAGTCAAAAGTCAAAAGTCAAAAGTTAAAAGTTGCATGTCAGCTTTATACTTTCAGCTTTAAACTCTCAACTCCAAAAAACATGCACCTGATCCGGGTAATGCCGGCGTAGGGAGAGGTAACAAGTTAAGTGTACTGGCGCATTACCCTGGCGACAGATGGTTTAACTCATTTTTGTTCAACAAATTTTGAAAAATTTATTTACGGCGCTCTTCGCCCTGCTGTTGCCTGCATTGGCATCGGCCCAGTTTTCCATCAGCGGAAAGATCACCAACCAAGCCGGCGAGGCATTGCCTGGTGCAACCATTAGCATTGCCAACCCGGCTGTAAACACACAAGCCGATGTAAACGGCAACTACCGCCTGGGGAGTATCCCGGCAGGCAGTTACACCTTAAAAGCCACCTTTGTAGGCTATCAAACGTTTACCAAAACAATTACCTTAAGCGGCAACCAGTCGGTTAACTTTACCCTTACCGGCGGTGTTTTCAGTGCAGAAGAAGTGGTAATTACCGCCACCCGTGCGGGCCGGAATTCGCCAACGGCTTTTACCAATTTAAGTAAAAAAGACCTGGAAAAAACCAACTTTGGCCAGGACCTGCCTTATATGCTTAACCAAACGCCATCGGTAGTCATAACTTCAGATGCCGGCGCGGGCATCGGTTATACAGGCATCCGCATCCGCGGCAGCGATGCAAGCCGGGTAAACGTTACCATTAACGGCATCCCCTATAACGATTCGGAAAGCCAGGGCTCCTATTTTGTCGACCTGCCGGATATCACCTCATCCATTAACAACATCCAGGTGCAGCGTGGCGTAGGTACATCAACCAATGGCGCAGGCGCGTTCGGCGGTAGCATCAATATCCAAACTACTACCCGCCGCGATACGGGCTATGCCGATATCAACAACTCGGTAGGCTCTTACGGCTCGGTAAAAAACACCATAAACCTGGGGACGGGTTTACTGGGCGGCAAATTCAGCTTAGACGGACGCTTGTCCCGCATCAAATCTGATGGGTATATCGACAGGGCCTCTTCACAGCTGAAGTCGTTTTTTGTGAGCGGCGCATATTATGGGGCTACCAGCACCCTTCGGGCCAATATCTTCTCGGGTTACGAGCGTACCTACCAGGCATGGAATGGTATCCCCGATTATATCATCAGCGATGAAAGCCTGCCCAATCATCGCACTTATAACGAGCTGGGCCTGATGCCTGACGGTACTTATTATAAAGACCAGGTGGATGATTACGTGCAAAACCACTACCAGCTGTTGTACGATCAGAAATTATCTGATAAAGTTTCTTTTAGTGGTGCGCTGCACTATACCAAAGGCCAGGGTTATTATGAGGAATTTAAAACCAATGCCAAGGTGGCTGATTACGGCTTAACGCCGGTAGTTATTGGCGGTACAACCATCTCCAAAACAGACCTTGCCCGTCGCCGCTGGCTGGATAATGATTTTTATGGCGTTACCTATGCCTTAAAATACCTGCCGCAGGATAACCTCAACTTCACCCTCGGCGGTGCTTATAACCGCTATACCGGCGCGCATTTTGGCAATATCCTTTACACCAAACAAAGCGCAGGCATCCCGCCCAATTACGAATACTATCGCGATGATGCTAAAAAGAATGATTTTAACATCTTTGGCCGCGGCGAGTGGAAAACAGGTAATACCACCGTATTTGCAGATTTGCAATACCGCCGCATTTACTACTCTTTCTTAGGGTTCGACAGGAATTTGAATAATGTGCAGCAAAATGCTACGCTCAACTTCTTCAACCCCAAGGTGGGCGTTACTTATGAATTTGATGCGCAGAACAATATCTATGCTTCCTTTGCCGTGGGTAACCACGAGCCAAACCGGGATGATTACACCAACAGTACCCCCGCCAGCAGGCCCAAAGCAGAAAACCTGAAAGATTTTGAAGCGGGTTACCGCACCAGCACCGGCGTGTTTAAAGGGGGCATCAACCTGTTTTACATGCTGTACAAAAACCAGCTGATACTAACCGGCGCGTTAAATGATGTTGGCGCACAGATCCGTAATAACGTAAAGGATAGCTATCGTGCAGGTATCGAGCTGGACGGCCGCGTAAAAATTACCAAAGCGCTTAGCTGGGCTGCAACTGCAACCATCAGCACCAACAAGATCAAAAATTACGGCCAGTTTTTAAACAATTACGATGACGACACACAAGCATTTATCCTGCTGAAGAAAACAGACATTGCTTATTCGCCCTCATTTATCGCTTCCAGCGAGATCAGCCTTGTACCATTTAAGGGCGGCGAAATTGCATTTGTGAGCAAGTACATAAGCCGGCAGTTCCTGGATAATACATCCAATACCAACCCCGCAGGTTTCGTATCATCGGGCAGTAATGCTTTCGTAACAGACAGACTGCTGAAGAGTTATTTTGTAAGCGATGTAAGGCTGCGGTATAATTTCAGCATAAAGTCGGTTAAAAACATTGGGTTGGGGCTGCTGGTGAACAATATCTTCAGCAAAAAGTACGAGGCCAACGGCGCGACTTATCCAGATATTGAAGGCGGGCAGGTGGTCAACTATAACTACTATTTTCCGCAGGCCACGCGCAACTTCCTGGCATCTGTTAGCTTAAGTTTTTAAGCGGATGCAGAGCTGGATAGCCCTTTTTGTAGAACAACTAAAGGCTACAACCTGGCTGGAATGGCTCGCCGTAATATTAGGCGTTGCCGAAGTTCTGCTGGCGCGTGCCAATAAAGTGTGGCTATACCCAACCGGTATAGCCGCCACTTTAATCTCGCTTTACCTGTTGTTACAGGTAGCCTTATATGCCGAATTTTTGCTGAACGGTTATTACATAGTAATGAGTGTTTACGGCTGGTATCACTGGATAAAAAAGCGCGGACAGCCTGCTGTACAGGTAGCTTATGCCAACAAACGCGAATGGATAATTACCCTGCTCATAGTCTTTGCCGGCTGGGGCTTGCTGTATGTTTTATTGATAAACTTCACACAATCTACCGTGCCCGTTTGGGATGCCTGGGTATCTTCTACCGCCTGGGCGGGGATGTGGCTGCTGGCCCGGCGTAAAATAGAGAACTGGGTGCTGCTAAACATCAGTAACCTGTTTGCCATCCCATTACTTTATCATAAAAACCTGGTGATGTTCGCCGTGCTTACGCTCATCCTGTTCGTGGTGGCCATTTTTGGTTATTACGATTGGCGCAAGATCATTATTAAAGAACGCTTAACCCATTTTGCAAGCTGATATGGCAGAACATCCATCAACTCAACTGCTGCCGGGCTGGGTAGAAACTATTCGCAGCTATGCCGCGGAGGCAGAAAAACTGGGTAAGCTGCACCCGGAACAGCTGGAACTGATTTATCAGCAGCAATGGTTTAACCTGCTTACGCCTGCCGTTTATGGCGGATTACAAACGCCCTTGCCGCAACTGGTAGCAACCGAAGAAGCCCTGAGCTGGGCCGATGGCAGCCTGGGCTGGGTAGTAACGTTATGTTGCGGTGCAGGCTGGTTCGGCGGTTTTTTACAACCCGAGGTTGCCAAACGGGTTTATGCCGATACCGAAGCTTGTATTGCCGGAAGTGGCGCCGCCACGGGTACCGCTGCTATTACCGGCGATGGCTATATTATCG
Organism: Mucilaginibacter sp.; assembly: GCF_039925265.1. Taxonomy (GTDB): domain Bacteria; phylum Bacteroidota; class Bacteroidia; order Sphingobacteriales; family Sphingobacteriaceae; genus Mucilaginibacter. The sequence continues at coordinate 208,085 of NZ_JBDSZG010000018.1, read as the reverse complement.
ACGGCAGTTGGAAGTATGCCAGCGGCGTGCATCACGCAACTTATATCACGGTAAACTGCCTTATTACCAACGGCCGGGAGCCTGTGTTGGATGATGATGGCGCGCAGCTGATACTACCCTTTATACTCAACCGGGCCGATGTAAACCTCCTGCCCGGCTGGAAATATATGGGCATGGCAGCCACAGGCAGCGATGCCTATGAGGTGAATAACCTGTATGTGGATAAAAGCCGGTGTTTTAAAATTAATGCCGCCGCCGCGGTGATTGACTCGTTGCTATATACCTACCCGTTTTTGCAGCTGGCAGAGGCTACGCTCGCGGCCAACCTATCGGGCATGGCTGTTCATTTTATAGACCTTTGCGCGCCGGCATTCGCGTACAAGGCTACCAACATCCGCCGGGTAAACGAGGCGAATGTGGCGCTTATGGAGAGCGATCTTGTTACTGCCACCGCGCTGCTCAACCAAACGCGGCAAGCTTTTTTTGCTGCTGTGAATGCTTCCTGGCAGCAACCTACAGATCCGGATTTGTTAAAACAGGTTAGCCACACCAGCCGAATGCTGGCCAAAACGGCCCGCGAATGTGTGGACAAGCTTTATCCCTACTGCGGCTTGCTTGCTGCATCGCCAGACACAGAAATTAACCGCGTTTGGCGCGATCTGCATACTGCCAGCCAACATGCGCTGCTTACTTTTGGAAATTAACGCCACGTTAATTTGCGGTATTATAACATAAATATCACATTGGATATAAATTGCATTGCTGATATTTACCCCCTTAAAACATGTCGTCCATGAAAATTAAATTTCTGTTAACGCTTGCACTTGCTGCCACTATATTCAATTTATCGGCCCAAAGCAAAAAAGTGACAGCCATCTCCTCAGCCGTACCCCGACCAAAGCTGGTAGTAGGTATAGTGGTTGACCAAATGCGCTGGGATTATTTATACCGCTATTACGACCGTTACCAGGCGGGCGGTTTTAAAAGAATGCTTAACGAAGGTTTTACCTGCGAAAATACGCTTATCCCTTATATCCCAACGGTTACTGCTATAGGCCATTCAACGGTGTATACAGGTTCTGTTCCGTCTATCCACGGCATGGCCGGAAACGATTTTATTATACAGGCAACCGGTAAAGCGATGTATTGCACAGCCGATTCTACCGTAAATACCGTAGGCAGTACCTCTGCCGCGGGAAAAATGTCGCCACGTAATTTGCTGGCGACAACCATTACCGACGAACTGAAGCTGGCAACAAATTTCCGCTCGAAAGTGATTGGTATTGCTTTAAAAGACCGTGGCGGCATCCTCCCGGCAGGGCATGTGGCTAATGCGGCCTATTGGTTTGACGATGCCAGCGGCAGCTGGATAAGCAGCACCTTTTATATGAACGATCTGCCGGCCTGGGTAAAAACCTTCAACAGCCAAAAAAACGCCGAAAAATATTTAAACCAGGATTGGAACACGCTGTATCCTATTAACACCTACGTACAAAGCGCACCGGATAACAGCCCAAAATACGAGGGTAAATTTGGCGGCACCGATGCCCCTACCTTCCCTATCAAAACTTCGGTGTTATATAAAGGCAACGCGGGGATGATCCGCAGCACTCCCTACGGAAACTCTTTAACCCTTGATATGGCCAAAGCCGCCGTTGATAACGAGCAGCTGGGCAAAAACCCAGTAACCGATTTTTTAGCGGTGAGCCTTTCTTCAACAGACTATGTGGGGCACCAGTTTGGGCCGAACTCGGTAGAGGTAGAAGATACCTACCTGCGTTTGGATAATGACCTGAGCGCGTTTTTTACTTACCTTGACGCTAAAGTTGGTAAAGGTAACTACAGCGTATTTTTAACTGCCGACCATGGCGCGGCCCACAACCCGCAGTTTTTAATAGACCATAACATCCCCGCCGGTTATTGGGACGAAACAGCCGCGCGTACGCAGCTGAATAAATTATTAGAAGATAAATACAAGCAAAAAAACCTGGTTTTGGGGCTGAACAATTACCAGGTAAACTTTAACAACGCCTTGATCAACAAAGAATCCATCAGCGAAGAAGCCCTGAAGGCTGATTGCATTACTGCCTTGCAAAAACAGGCAGGTGTAGCTTACGCGGTTGATATGCAAAGGGCGCAAACGGCCAATATCCCGGAAGACCTGCGCACGCGGATCATCAACGGTTATAACGTAGAACGCAGTGGTGCCATCCAAATCATCCTGAAACCGGGCTGGTACGGCGGGCACGGCGGTACTGGTACTACCCACGGTACCTGGAACCCTTACGATGCACATATCCCGCTTGTATTTATGGGCTGGGGTATTAAACACGGCAGCCTGGTACGCGAAACGCACATGACTGATATTGCCGCTACACTTGCTGCCTTATTACATATACAAGCCCCAAGCGGTAATATAGGTGCGCCAATTGGCGAGGTGTTGAAATGGTTTAAAGATTAAACAATAAGAATGATGGGATTCCGGAAGAGCGACGTTTGCACGCGTTGATCTTTCGGAATTTCCTATTTATTGACTACATAAAATGAGAAAATACATCTCCAAGTTTCATTACCTTACGCAGGACCTGCCGCAACGTAGTCATGTAGAACAGGCGCAAATTGCTTGCGAGGCGGGGGCAAACTGGGTGCAGTATCGCTGCATGACCAAAACCGACGAGGAGATGATAGCCGAGATCCACCAGATCGCGTCTATTTGTGATGACTGGGGCGCAACGCTGATTCTTGCTAACCACTATCATCTGCTGGATAAGGTGGATGCACAGGGCGTACACATCGAGGATCTGGATGCCGACTTTGCCGCTATCCGCGAGGTTATAACTGATGAGAAAACCTTAGGTGCATCGGCCACAAACGCTGAGGCATTGCTACGGGTACAAAATTCGGGCGTGGTAGATTACTGCGGTTACGGCCCTTTTGCGCACACGGATACCAAGCCAAATAACAAGCCGCTTTTAGGTTACGAGGGCTATAGGGCATTAGCAAAACAGCCAATAGAGATCCCCGTAATTGCCGTTGGTGGCATACAACTAACGGATGTGGAACACCTATTAGCTACCGGTATTTACGGCATTGCCGTTTCGGCGGCCGTTAATTTATCTTTAGATCCCGGCGGAACGATAAAGGAACTTTACAGGAAGTTATATTAACCGTTATCCCGTTCCCCGTGTTGCCTGGAACTGGTTTTTAATGCCGTGACTAAAATAATCCTACTAAACGCTCCAGCGCCATTCCTCGCGAACCTTTTATCAATACGGTAGCATTGGTTATTGGATTGGCTTTTAGGCCAGACATGGCATCTTCTGCTGTTAAATAAAATGTGGTGTTTGCTTCTGTGCCGGACGAAGCAGCAGAAAAGTCCTTCCCTATAAAGATCCGTTCCTGCGCATCGGCTGCCATTGCTTTTTGCAAAACCAGGAGGTGTTCCGTGGCAGATTCGGGCCCCATTTCAAACATATCGCCTAAGATTAAAACCTTATGACTGCCCTGCATTTTGTCCATGTTTTCAATAGCTACGAACATACTGCTGGGGTTGGCGTTATAAAAATCGCAAATGAGCGTATTGGTTACGGTGCGTTGTATTTGTGATCGGTTGTTTTTTGGCTCGTAGCCCGCAATGCCCTCGCTGATTTCCTCGGGGGTTAGTCCGAATGTGGAGCCGATGCAGATCGCCACCAGTATATTATCCAGGTTGTAGGCGCCGGTTAAATGGGTAGGTACAGTATAGCTGCCGCCCTCTAAATTATCTGCCCATTCCAACACCAGCAATGGCGAACTATCCAGCAATTTCCCGCTGATGATATTGTTAGGGCCACCATTTTTACCGTAATAAATTACATTGCTTAGCCCGCGTTCTTCTTTCATGGCCATCAAAACCGCGTCATCGCTATTGATAAAGGCAACTGCTTTGTTTTCGGCCCGGCCCAAATAATCATACATCTCCCCTTTGCCTTTGCGTACACCTTCCACACCGCCAAAACCTTCCAAATGCGCCTTACCAACATTGGTAATAAGCCCGTGCGTAGGTTGCGCAATACTGCAAAGCAGCTTAATTTCTTTTTGATGATTCGCGCCCATTTCTATCACAGCCATTTCATGCGAGGCGTTAATTTTCAGAAGCGTAAGCGGCACACCGATGTGGTTATTCAGGTTTCCCTCTGTAGCGAGTGTATTAAAACGTTGAGATAATACCGCGTTGATGAGTTCCTTGGTAGTGGTTTTACCATTGGTGCCCGTAAGCCCGATAACCGGGATATCCAGCTGCCTGCGGTGATGGGCAGCGAGGTTTTGGAGGGCAGTTAAACCATCTTTTACCAAAATGTATTTTTCGCCGAGGGCATAGGCGGGGTTATCAATAATGGCGTACGCTGCACCGGTTTCTATTGCTTTTTCGGCAAAGGTGTTGGCATCAAATTTATCGCCTTTAAGGGCAAAGAAAAGGCTGCCTGGTGCAATTTTACGGGTATCGGTACTAATAGCTGGGTGTTGCAGGTAAAGCTGGTAAATATCCTCGATGGTTGCCATGGTAAACGGTGTTAGTCCCAGATATTGGGGCGGTCTATGTTTAAGGTTCTTAGGTAAGTTAATATATTGCCGGTGTGTACACTTTCGTGGTAAGCGATTCGCAGCAGGTAATCGCCCAGCTTGCGACGCTGGTTCCTATCCTCGCGGACGATGATAATATCCGATAACTCCTGTTCAGAATATTTTCTAAAATCCTCCAAAACAGCATCATGATGGGGTTGGGCAAAGGCAATTTCGTCGGCAATTGTTGTAAGTGGCCGTCCATCCCAGGGCGTTACAAACTCGCCCCCTTCCCAACCGTGGTTCTTCGCGATGATGTTGTAAATATAGTCACTACTCAATACATGGCGTATCATCTCAATGATCGACATCGCTTCAGCATCCGGGCGCCAATTGGCCGCCTCTGTGGGGATACCGGCCCATAGTATTAAACTGCGCCGGCGTACTTCTTCCAAATTTAAAATAATGAGCTCTATCGCTTTCATTGTTCTATCGTTTTCTGGTTCATCCAGGCAATTACCGCCCTTATTTCGCCGTAAGTATAATTATCTCCTAAAATTTCCTTTAATGGTGCCAGGCGCTCGTTGCCATATTTTTCAACGGCATCTTTTATTGCCGGTATCTTTTCTTCTTTAACAAAGGTAAGCACATCCAGTTCTCCGGTTTGCACAAAATTACTCAAATGCCCCTCTATGGTGGTTGGCGATAAGCCCCGCTCACGGGCAATTTCGGTAACCGATTGCCCCTGCCGGAAAAGCGCGAGGCTAACTTTAGCGGTATCAGGCACTTTTTCTTTTTTGGGCTTACGTTCGCGCTTCGCAGATTTTTGGCTGATGCGGGATGTTAATTCTTTAGGTGAGCAATATTCGGTCACCAAAGTTAAAAACTCCCGTCCATACCTGGCCAGTTTAATATCTCCAAAACCGGAGATCAGGCGTAGCTCATCCAGCTTTTGCGGCAGGTAGGTGGCAATTTCTAACAGGGTAGCATCCGAAAGAATGATATACGCCGGCAGGTTTTCCATCACGGCAATTTCCTGGCGTTTTTTGCGCAGGTTGTTGAGCAGTTCCGCTTCGAAATTTAACGGCGCGGTCTCTTTTTCGTCGGTAGTTTGAGAGGAAATGAGCTCTACTTTTTCCAATCCTTTCAACACTAATTCGCTTTTCGGGGTGAGCCGGAGCGAGGCGTAGGCGTCGTCGGTAGCTCGGAGGTAGCCCATGGCTATCAGTTCGCGCAGGTAGCGCTGCCAGTCGGCTTTGCTGATATCTGCGCCAGCGCCGTATGTTTTTAATAGCTTATGGTCGGCCCAGATCTTTTCGCTGCGTGATCCGCGAAGAAAATCGACAATGTAAGTTACGCCAAAGCGCTCCTTCACTCTCGCTACTGCGGATAGGGCCTTTTGGGCGATGAGCGTACCATCAAATTTCACAAACTCGCTGAGGCAAAAATCGCAAGAGCCGCAATTATCGGGGAAAGCCTCGTCAAAGTATTGCATTAAATACTGGCGCCGGCAGGCGTGCAACTGGCAATAGTTCACCATATCGTCCAGCTTTTTCAGCATAATGGCGCTTTGTTCGGGGTTATTCTCCACCGTCGCGAAGCCCTTTAGTTTCATGGCATCGCCGGGCGAGTAAAGCAGCAACGCGTCAGATGGCAGCCCGTCCCTGCCTGCGCGGCCGGTTTCCTGGTAATAGCCTTCTATGTTCTTGGGCAGATCCACATGCACCACGTAGCGCACGTTGGATTTATTAATGCCCATTCCGAATGCGATAGTGGCTACCATTATCTTCACATCATCCCGCAAAAAGGCTTCCTGGTTTTTGGCCTTCGTTTCGTTTGTTAAACCAGCGTGGTAAGCCTCGGCAGAGAAGCCCTCTTCCTTTAAATTCGCGGCAAGTGCTTCGGTTGATTTACGAGAAAGGCAATAGATAATACCCGATTCATTTTTCCGCTCATCCAAAAAGTTAATGAGCTGGTTAAAGCTGTTCTTTTTAGGATTAACGCGGTAGGTGATATTCTCGCGGTTAAAAGAGGAGATAAACACAGCGGGCTTGTGCAGGTTTAGTTTATCCAGGATATCTTTTTGGGTGAGCTTATCGGCTGTCGCGGTGAGCGCGATAACCGGCACATCCGGAAACTCATTCTTTAAGCCCGCCAACATCAGGTATTCGGGGCGGAAATCATGCCCCCATTGCGAGATGCAATGCGCCTCATCAATCGCTATTTGCACTACATGGAGTGTTTTCAGGAACTCCATTAAACGGGTATCCTTGCCGAAAAGACGCTCGGGGGCGATATATAATAGCCTAAGCTGATTATTTTTTAGTTGGACAGCGATATCCTTCTGCTCTTCCGGGTCCTGGCTGGAATTTAAAAACGCCGCCGGGATCCCGCTCAGGTTCAGGCTGTCAACCTGGTCTTTCATTAAGGCGATCAGCGGAGATATCACAACGGTTAATCCATTCAGCAATACGGCCGGCAACTGGTAGCAAAGCGATTTACCGCCACCCGTGGGCATCAGCACCATTACATCCTGCTTGTTTAAAACATGCTGTATAATAGCTTCCTGCGAATGCCTGAAATTGCTGTAACCAAAATATTGTTGAAGCGCTTGTAATGGGGTCATAGATGGTGCAAATGTGCAGATTTCAAATGTGCAGATTGTTTAGGCGGGTAAATTAAACATTTCAAAACCAAAATGCTAAAAATATTAGACTTTACGATGGTCAGCTGCGTAGTTTCTGTAACATTTATACAACTGAAAACCGTGTGCGGGCACAATTGCAAAAAAAAGTGCATATTAGCCATTGCATCACCCCAACATCAATATTATGATAAAAAGGTTACTCCTCGTTGTTATAGCTGTTGCATCTTTTTCAGCTGCTTTCGCCCAAAACATCCAATCGCCCGAACAATTTTTAGGCTACAAGCCCGGCGAGCAATTCACCCCGCATTACCGCATTGTGGAGTATTTCAGATACATTGCTACGGCATCAAAAAATGTAAAACTACAGCAATTTGGCACCACCAACGAGGGCCGGCCGCAATTGGCCATGTTCATCGCATCTGACGAGAACATTGGGCGTTTAGAAGACATCCGCCATAATAATCTAAAACTGGCCGGTATGGAAAGCGGTGCCGCCAACCTGCCCGATGCGCCTGTTGTTTTGTGGCTGAGCTATAACGTACACGGTAACGAGCCGGCATCGAGCGAGGCTGCTATGTGGACCTTGTTTGATTTGGTGGATCCGGCAAACAGCCGCACCAAAGCCTGGTTGAAAAACACGCTGGTAGTTATAGACCCATGCCTTAACCCCGATGGGCGCGACCGTTATGTAAACTTTTATAATTCAGTTAAAGCCGGTAAACCCGACCCAAGCCCAACCGCCCGCGAACACGCCGAACCATGGCCGGGCGGCAGGGTGAACCATTATTATTTTGATTTGAACCGCGATTGGGCGTGGCAGGAACAAAAAGAAACACAGAACCGCGTTGGCCTGTACAACCAGTGGCTGCCCGAAGTGCATGTAGATTACCACGAGCAAGGCGTTAACGCACCCTATTACTTTGCCCCTGCGGCAGAGCCGTACCACAAGGATATTACCCAATGGCAGCGCGATTTCCAGGTGACCATTGGCAAAAACAACGCTAAGGATTTTGATAAGAACGGCTGGATGTATTTCACCAAGCAGGTGTTCGATCTGTTGTACCCCTCTTACGGCGATACCTACCCGCTGTACAACGGCTCTATCGGCATGACCTACGAGCAGGGCGGCATCAGTGGTGGCCTCGCGGTGGTTACCCGCAGCGGCGATACCTTAACGCTGGTTCAGCGTGTGGCGCACCACCATTCTACCAGTATCAGCACTATCGAAACCGCTTCAACTCATTCAGCCAAATTGCTTACGGAGTTTAAAAAATTCTTTGATAACAGTAAAGCCAACCCGCCGGGGCCGTACAAAACATACGTTATAAAAAACGATAATAATGAAAAGGTAGATAAGCTGGCCAAATTGCTGGCACGCAACGGCATACAGTATGGTTATGGCCTGGCGGCAAAAAGCATTACCGGGTTTGATTATTTCAGCGGTAAAACCGAGACCTATAATGTAGATGCCAACGACCTGGTGATAAACGCCTACCAGCCCAAAGCGGTATTGCTTAACGTGCTGATGGAGCCAACCACTTTTATTGCAGATTCGGCCACGTATGATATCACCGCATGGGCATTGCCTTACGCTTTCGGCCTGCGCGCTTATGGCTTAAAGGAATCGCTTAAGCCGGCCACTGCCAGCTGGAATGTGGCTAAGCCGCAGGTTTTACAAAATACACATGCTTACGCTTACGTATCGGCCTGGCAGTCGGTAGCTGATGTGCGGTTCTTAGCCGCCCTGATGAATAAAGGCATCAAAGCCCGCTATTCGGAATTGCCTTTCGAGATTGCGGGTAAAAAATTCCTGGCCGGGTCGCTGCTGGTTACCAAAGCCGGTAATGACAGGGCCGATTTTGACCAGGTAGTTACGCAAACGGCTGCGGAACTGGGCCACGAGCTTACCCCGATATCCACCGGTTTTATGGATAAAGGTAACGATATCGGCTCGAGCGAGGTTCGTTTTATTAAGCAGCCACGGGTGGTGCTCATGACTGGCGACGGCGTAAACTCCGAAGCAATGGGCGAAGTGTGGCACTTGTTTGAGCAGCAGATAGGTTACCCGATCACTCTCATCAGGTATCAGGATCTTGGCCGTACCAAGTTGTCCGACTTCGATGTCGCTATTTTCCCCGATGGCCGTTACGATGGTTTCCCTTCAGAAAAACTGCAGGCCTGGGTGCGCGATGGCGGAAGGCTTATCGCCATGGAGAACGCGGTGTCATTATTAGCTGATAAAAAGGATTTTGGCATTAAGCATAAAGAAGATAAAAAGGATGATAAGAAGGATAAAGCGCCCGAGGTAAAAGTTTACGCGAACCGCGAGCGCGATGCCATATCATCTGGTATCCCGGGCGCTATATTTAAGCTGAGTTTGGATAATACCCATCCGCTGGGCTTTGGTATGCCAAACTATTACTACACCTTAAAAATGAACGACGATATTTATGAGCCGCTTGGCGATGATGGCTGGAACGTAGGTACTGTGAAAAAAGACGCTTATGTATCGGGCTTTGCTGGTGCTCAATCCAAACAAAAAATAGCCAATGGCATGTTGCTTGGTGTACAAAGAATGGGCCGCGGCGCTGTTATTTACATGGCCGACGATCCATTGTTCCGCAGTTTCTGGGAAAATGGCAAGCTCATGTTCAGCAACGCCGTATTTATGGTGGGGCAGTAGCGATTAGAAGCGAGAAATCAAGACGCAAGAAACAAGAGATAAGAGTCAAGAAACAAGATAAAGCAACAAAAAGCCCGGATGATTTAAACCATCCGGGCTTTCTTATGTCCTGATCTCTTGTGTCTTGACTCCTGTATCTTAACTCTCCTTTTTTAGTTCCCGCTCTTCACCCTATTCTTTTCATCATCCGCGCCGGTTTGGTGCTGGCGTGCTTTTATTTTGCTGTTACCAAAATTATAGGTAAAGGTAAGGCGGGCAACGCGGGTATCATTCTTTTGCCTTACATCAAGGTTTACGTTTTGGTAGCGGCTGCTTACGTTGTTCCTGCGGGTGTTAAATATATCGCTTACGGCAAATTTAAGGTTCATTTTTTTGTCGTAGAACGAGTGGCTCACACCTGCATCTACCGAGTATTGCGGTTTGATGTTAAAGATACCGAAGGCCAGTGCTGAAGTGTAATTTCCTGATAACTCTGCTTTGTAGCCTTTGGCAACCAAAAATGTTTGTGTTGTACGGATCACATAGGTTGCCTTGCCCGAATTTAAGGTAGCGCCCAACAGCGAATCGGATTTAAACTGCTGGTAAAAGCCGGTAAAGTTTACGTTACCTGTCCACCATTTCGCTATGGTGTAGGGCGAGTTGATATTGATGTTGTAGGAGTTTTGCCTGTTAAGGTTTAAATTGGTTTGATATGTTGCCTTAGTTAAGGTATCGGTTAATATAATTTGCGTGCTTACATCGTTTGTTTGGCTGTAGCCAAGCGTTACGTTAATGGTTTTATTATAGGTGTAGCTTAGCTCGTATGAGTTGGTGTATTGCGGTTTCAGGAAAGGGTTACCCTGCTCGTAAGTATACTGGTCCAGGTAAAAACGGAAAGGGTTTAGCTGGTCGTAACCCGGGCGATCGATGCGGCGGCTATAGTTCAGGCCCACTTCGTGCTTGTCAGAAAACGAGTGATTAACAAACAAGCTTGGGAAGAAATCAAGGTAGCGGCGTTTTACCACCTGGCTTTTGGTTACCAAATCGCCCATTGATGAAGTACGCTCGGCACGTAAACCGGCCTGTACCGATGTTTTAGCCCATGTTTTGCTTAAATTTAGGTAGGCTGCGCTTATTTTTTCGTCGTAAACAAACCTGTTTGTGCGGCTGGTATCGTTAATAAAAGTGCTGCCGCTGTTTATTTGCGCTTGCAGATCGTTATCGGTTTTTACCGAACTGAACTTAACGCCGGTCTCAAACTTTACGCTTTTTGTTATCGGCAGGGTGTAATCTGCTTTTTGGGTATATATAGTTATAGTAGAAGGGGTTTGGTTGCGGATAAACAACGGCGACATTTGCGATGCTCCTGCCTGGGTAAAGAAATAAGTATCGTATTGCGCGGTAGAGTTGTTATGGAAAATGGAGTAATCCAGGTCCACGCTCAATTGCTGTCCGTTAGTGTCTATCTCCAGCTTGTCGTTAAGGTTTGCTGCAAAGTTGCGGTAGGTTTGCTTGATGTTTGATGTTGTGGTTTGATACGAGTCGTTAGCAGACGGAGTAAGGCCCAGGTTGGTTACCGATCTGTTGGGGTTGTTGTATTCGTTGGTGTAATCTCCATTGATGACAAAACCAAGGGTGTTTTTTGATGAGGTATTGTAGTCGGCACCAAAACGGTAGTTATTGTAGTGCACCTGCGAACGCAGTTCGGTGCGTTGTTTAAAGTAGGTGCTGGTTGCAGCGCTATCCACCACGCGGTCGATATTTAAGATGTTAAGCCTGTTGGCGTCGCCGCGGCTGATGGTTCCAAAAAGGTTTAGGTTGCCCTGTTTGTGGTTGATAGTAAGGCTGGTGTTGTCCCTAAAACGTTTGCCCTGTACCACGCCCAGGCTAAGGTTGCCGTTGGTGCCAGTTTGCTTGTTCTTTTTTAACTTAATGTTGATAATACCCGAATTACCCGATGCATCGTACTTGGCAGATGGATTGGTGATGATCTCGATGGATTGTATAGTAGAGGCATCCATCGATTTCAGCATAATGGTAAGCTGCGCTGCCGACATGTAGGTGAGCTTATCGTTTATCATTACCGTAACGCCCTGTTTGCCTTTCAGGCTGATGTTATCATCTTTATCAATGGTAACGCCGGGCGCGCGTTCCAAAACCTCGAGGGCGGAATTGCCGGCGGCTAAAACACTGTTCTCAATGTTCATCACAGTGCGGTCGGCCTTGCGCTCAATTAGCGGCCTCGACGATACGATGTTAACCGTTTGCAGGCTCTTGCTACCCGGCTGCATTTTTATTGCCGGCACATTTACGGTTAATTGCTCCCCGCTCACCTGTATAGCCTGGCTAACGCTTTTTTGATAGCCCACGGTGGTAGCCGAAACAATATAAGTTCCGGGTGTAATGCGGTCGAAAAGGTAGGTGCCGGCATCGGTACTTAGGGTTCCTTTTACTACTGATGAATCTTTGGCGCGCAGTAAGGTTACCGTTGCAAAATCCATAGGCTTGCCTTGCTCGTTCAATAAATAACCAGAGATGGTTACGGCTTGCGAAGCGTTGTTTTTTGGCTGGGCAGTTGCCGTGCCCGCCAACGCGATAAATAGGAGTGTATATATATAGTGTATGATAGTTTTCATAGTTTGGAAAATTTGGGCAATAAAAGTCCCCTGAAGGTTGCCCTTCAATTTTTTTAGTACCCCGTTAAAATGATTAGTGTTTAGTAGTGTGCTATCAAATAATAGCCGGTTTTGGTGTGTAGTTTATATGGTGGATGTTCTGCATAGTGATTGTTTTAAATTTACCGCTACCATTAGCAGCAATATGTTTTGTTTATAGGTAAGATGCAGAAACAGGGGCCAAGGTTACATATTATTTTAACTTTTTAGTGCGGGGAACAGTGCCTCTGCAATTTGGCTGGTGATAGGCGGGAATACATCTGCCGGCTTTACAGGCTGGCGTTTAGGTGTTTGAATGGCCTTTTTAACGGGCATAGCTATCGCTGTTTGTAGGTTTTTTAAACGGCAAACAGGTAATATAAGCCCGCTGAATACCAGCAGGCTTATATACTTAATTATGAGTTTCATTATTCTCCGGTTTGGGTGCTATCCACTGGGATAGCTGTTTTTTTAGGTTGGGGAAGCACCAGGGTATCTACCTTGCATTGCAAGCCGTTTTCGGTCATGATAAACTTGGCGGACGATGCTCCTTCCTGTTTGTTGATTTCTTTACAATCGTAAATGCTTACGCCTCTCACAAACCTGTCGAGGTTTTGATCGATGACCAGTTTGGAATTCATTGGTATTTTTAAGGTAAGATGCAGCTCCTGCGCACGCCAGAATTTATCTTCCTGTTTCTCCATGCGGCGGTTGAATTTTAGCACATTACCCACTTGCTGAAACTGGTAGCTGATACCCCGCGCGTTTGATAAGGCGTCTTCGTAATTGCGGCCACGCGCGCTGAACGATTCCACAAGCACCGGTTGCGATACATCACTTTTTTCGATGTAGATATCGATGTTTTTATTCGGCATATCCATGTTGTTATCATCATCGTCATCCAGGATAACACGGCCATCAAACTTGTCTTTTATTTGCAGGCGCACGCTATCCTCGCGGCTCAGGAACTTGATGTCGTTTAGTTTTAAATAGTAAGTACTATCGGCCTGTGGTTTGATGCTGATGCTTTGGCTAAAGCTGGCACCTTCTCTGAAGTTGGCACCGGCTTTTGCTGTGTAATATATAACTATACTAATTGCTACTACCCAAACCATTAACAATGCTGACCCGGTTGTGCGGCCAATAGTGCTGCTTTTAAATACGGCATTAATTGTAACCAGTATAATTGCCAGCAAAGGCATAGCCAGCGTAAGAAACCCGCAAATAAGAAACATGGTATTTGCTTCCTGATTTACGATGTTGAAAGGGAACACATGGGTTAATGCAGTGTTTCCGTACACGGTGAACATAATGATGGTAATAACAAGCCCTATCATGGCGGCAAAGCAAGCTAACAAAACAGCAATAGCGACAAGTTTAAATACCAGCTTTGAGGCACCACCTATAAAGGCACCGAAGTGACCAAATACGTCGCCGGCAAAATCGCGGGTTTTGTAGGCAAGGGGTTTGGCTTCATGCCTTAGGGTATTTAGGTTACCTTTTACGTTGCTTAGCTCTTCTTCAAAGTTCAGCTTAAAACCATGAAGATCCAGCTTTTGGCCTTTCATGGCCATCCTGTCGGCGCGGGTAACGGCCTTTGGCACAACTATCCACAGTATGATATACAAAAGGAAGCCAATACCGCCGCCGGCACACAAGAGTAGAAACCCAAGCCTTACCCAAATAGCGTTAATATCAAAGTAGTTTGATATGCCCGCAGCAACGCCGCCTACCAGGTGGTCATCCGCATCACGGAACAATCTGCGGTTCTCTGTGGTGTAAGTGTAGGCATGGCCGGGTCTTTCACCGTTTTCTTCGGCTTCAAAATCCTCTACCGAACCCATTTGCCCAACAACAGCATTTACATCCTGCGCAACAACAACCTGTTTGCCCTCGCGGGCTAAAATTTCGGTAAACATTTCTGCTATGCGGTTTTCAATATCGGTGGTGATCTCCAGGCTGTCGGCCGAGTTCATAAAATGACGCGTTACGGCGGTCATATACGTTTTAAGTATTTCGTAGGCATCCTCTTCTATATGGAAAACGGTGCCGTTTATGTTGATGATAATAGTCTTATTCATGATGATGGTGATAGTTAAGGGTAATTAGTTGTTTCTGTCGCCAATTGCGGTTTGTACGGCAAAGGCCAATTCCTTCCAGGTGGTGTCGAGCTGCTCTAAAACCTTACGGCCTTCATCGCTCAGCACGTAATACTTGCGTGGCGGCCCCGAGGTGGATTCTACCCAGTTGTAGGCGAGCAGGCCATTGTTCTTCAATCGGGTTAAAAGGGGGTATAGCGTACCCTCAACAACAAGCAGCCGGGCTTTTTTTAATTCAGCAATTATGTCTGAAGCATAAATCTCGCCCTTTGCTATAACGGAAAGGATGCAATACTCCAGTATGCCTTTCCTCATTTGGGTTTGTGTGTTCTCAACAATCATAATGCAAAGATATATGTTTAGGAATGTATTATGCAATACATAGTACTGTATTTTTTTACGTTTTTTTTATTTTTTAACTTATTTTAACAAAACGTGTGTTTTTTTTAGAAATTATTTGATTTATTGATCGCGTAACACTACTTTTATGATTAATTAACTATTAACTGATCTTATTATTAACAAACATGAAAAAACTTCTACTAGTAAGTTTGTGTTTCCTGATGTTATGCATAACACAGGTATATGCACAAAATCGTACAGTTTCCGGTACGGTTGTGGCCAAAGATGATGGTCTGCCCGTTCCAGGAGCAACGGTGAAAGTAAAAGGTACAACAATTGGTACCCAAACTACTACAACCGGAAAGTTCACACTGAGTGTTCCAGCCGGAGCTACTCTCCAGGTATCATTCTTAGGGTACACCACCCAAGACGTTAAAGTTGGCGCAAGCGACGTTGTAAACGTTACGCTTGAAGCTGCTTTCAGCCAGTTGGGCGAGGTTATCGTTACAGGTGGTATGGGTGTTAAAAGAGCTCAAAAAGAGCTTGGTTACGCCACAACCCGTGTAACAGGTAAAGAGATAAACGCAACCAACGTTACCAACTTTGCAAATGGTTTAACAGCTAAGGTAGCTGGTTTGGCCGTTCAAACTGTTGATAACAGTATTGACCCTAACTTACGTATCACCCTGCGTGGTAACCGTTCGTTATCAGGTAACAACACCGCGCTGATAGTTGTGGATGGTGTGCCTATCCCGGGTGGTTCTATTTCGTCTATCAACCCTGATGATATACAAGAAACTCAGATACTGAAAGGTGCCGGTGCTGCCGCTATCTACGGTTCGGAGGCATCAAACGGTGCTATCATCATCACGACCAAACGTGGTACCAACGATGGTAAACCAATTATCACTTATGGTAACTCTTTCCAGTTTAAAACGGTAGGTTTCTTCCCTGAGTTGCAACGTATGTACGGGCCTTACGGTGGTGAGCCGGCTCCATACGTAGACCCGATTACAGGTTTCTCTCGTTACACAGAGTATGAAAACCAGTTATACGGGCCTGCTTTTGATGGCAGCGAAGTAACAGTTGGCTACCCTGCGGGCGGCCCTACTGCAACTGTAGCGCAAGGTAATGACCCTAACAATGGTTTCCCTACATTGAAAGTAAAGTACTCTGCTTTAGCGCAAAACCCTATCACTTCCTTCTTTAACAGGGGTATTGTTGAGCAAAACCAGGTAGCTTTTCAACAAGGCGATGCTAAAAACTCATTCTACTTTTCTGCACAAAACGTTATAGACAAAGGTGTTGTTCCAAAAGATAAAAACACCCGTACATCTGTGAGCGTGAGGGGTGCCCGTACTATTGGTATATTCAAAGCTGATTACTCGGTTTCTTATACCCGTACAGACATCAGCACTTACGGTGTAGGTTATAATGGCGCGTTGTTATTCACATCTGTTTTGCAATGGCCGGCATTTTTGGATATCAAACAATTTCAGGATTCAAACAACGGTACATTTTCTAACCCAAGCGATTTCTACGATGCTTACGCTATCAACCCTTACTGGATCACTGATAACGCAAGAAGCAACAGGCAGAAGGACGTTTTCTTATCTAACTTGAAACTGAGCTTAACACCAACTAAATGGTTAGATATAGCTTACAACGTTTCGCAAAACTTTGGTAACTACAAACAACGCGATACCAGGTCACAGGTAAACTTTAGCCCATACTCCATCAGCGATCCATACGGAGCAGGTAGCGTACAGTCTGGTTTCCCTTCAGGTATTGTTCAGGGCCAGGTGTTCGATCTTAACTTGTATGGCGATGGGTCTAACGGAATAAACCCATATTCAAGGTTACAGGGTGATGCAACCGTTAACCTGCACTACAACTTCTTTAAAGATTTTAAAACAAGCTTATTATTAGGTAATACTATTTACCAACGGAGCTTAAACTTTATCCAGGCTGGTAGCAATAACTTGCTCATTAAAGATTTCTACAACATTAACACCATATCTGGTTTCGCTTCAGGAGCAACAGGTTTATCAAAAATACGCCAGATAGCTTACTTTGCTGATTTGAACATTGGCTATAAAGATTACTTGTTCTTGGAAGGAACTTTAAGAAACGACAACGATTCTCGTTTACCTAAAGTTAACCGTTCTTTCTGGTACCCATCTGCCAAAGTTTCATTTGTACCAACAGAAGCTCTTTCTTTCTTAAAAGGAAGCAAGGTATTAAACTATGCTAAGTTCTACTTGTCATTAAGCCGTGTGGGTAACATCTCTGTTGGTCCATATAGCATTTTTAACAACGTAGGCGTAACCGGTGGTTTCCCTTACGGTTCGTTGGGTGGCTTAAGCTTGGGTACTACCAACTTCAGCCCGACATTAAAACCAGAAATTATATCTGAAATTGAAACAGGTACGGAGCTTTCGTTCTTCGATAGCCGCTTAAACATTAGGGCTACTTACTACAAACAAAACAGTAAGAACCAAACCTTAAGCGTACGTACCTCGGGTGCTACTGGTTTCAACACGGCAGTACTTAACGCTGGTGAAATTCAATCAAGCGGTGAGGAGTTTGAAGTACGTGGTATTTTATTATCAAACCCTAAAGGTTTCGGATGGGATATCGGTACCAACTTCTCTATCAACGATTCGAAAGTAATATCTCTGATCCCTGGTATCAACCAGCTTGATTTAGGTGGTGGTATCACTGCAGTTGTTGGCCAGCCGCTCCCTGTGTACAAAGGTACCGATATGAACCGCGACCCTAACGGTAACGTAATTGTTAGCGCTACTACAGGTTTACCATCGTTAAACCCAACACAAGTAAACTTTGGCCGTACTACTCCTAAATACATCTGGGGTATTACCAACAACTTCTCTTACAAATTTATCAGCCTTGGTGCAACTGCAGAATACCGCGGTGGGTTTATCATCAATAACCAGATAGGTAGCACACTAAACTTTGCCGGTTCGTCGTTGATCTCTACCCTGGCCGGCCGTCAAAGGTTCGTATACCCGGGTTCTGTTATCAACACAGGTACTGCTGCAGCGCCTGTTTACACGCCTAATACCAACATTACCGTGCAAGATGGTAACTACGGTTTCTGGCAAAGCTCTGCGTACAACAGCACCAACCAGCCACGTGTTTCAAGCGCAGCTTTCTGGAAATTACGCGAAGTTAACCTTAACTTCAACCTAACACAATTTGTTAAAAACACACGTTACATTAAAGGCTTAAATCTGTCGTTCACAGGTCGTAACCTTTTCTTATGGAAACCAAAGAACAACCCATGGAGCGATCCTGAGTTTAGCGATACCGCAGGTAACGCGGTTGGTGTAACAAGTGCTAACCAGGTTCCGGGCCAGAGAATTTATGGTGCCGATCTTAAAGTAACATTTTAACTATTACAGAAATGAAAAAGAAAATATTATTCATAGCAGCTCTTTTTGCAACGGGTGTTATAACAAGTTGTAAAAAAGACTTCCTTAGCCTGGAGGTAAACCCTAATACGCCTTCGGTTACTACGCCGCAATTTGCCTTAGCGGGTGCCTTAAAGGTAGCAGCAGACATACCTAACAATAACTACAACACATTCGGTATGTGGGTAGGTTATGTTGCGCCAAGCGGTAACTTTGTGCCGAGCCCTGCTTTGCAGCAGTACCAGTTTACTACAGATAACTTCCAGGTATTTACTCCGTTGTATCAAAATGCAACCAACTTTGATAACCTGGAGAAAATTTCTGGTGATGCTGCAAACGCGAAATTTAAAGCCATTGCCAAAATAATGAAAGCATATGACTTTCAGCAACTGGTAGATCTTTACAATAACGTGCCTTACACCCAGGCTTTCAACGCCTCTGTTTACCTTTTCCCTAAGTATGATAAGGGAGATGCAATTTATGCAGATCTTGTTGTACAACTGGTAGCTGCTAAAGCACTTATTGATGGTAATGCAAGCGCAACCGACCCTGGCATAAACGATATTGTTTACGGTGGTGATATGAACAAATGGAAGAAGTTTGCAAACACTTTGCTGCTTCGCTTGGCTTTACGCCAAAGTAAAGCTAGTTTAAACGGTGGTACGGCAAAAGCGGCTCTTCCTGCTATCACGGGTCCAGCAGACCTTGCAAGCAATTATATTACGCTTGATTCTGAATCAGGGATTGCAAATCCGGGTTACACAGGTGGTGGTTTCGAAGGCCAGCAAAGCCCTTTCTGGAACAACTTTGGGTTCGATTTAACCGGCAACCCTAAAGGTGCTTCTGCATCGGTACGTGCAAATGCATTTGCTGTTGAGCTTTTGCGTTCTTACAACGACCCAAGGCTTGCCCGGGAATATGCCGTAGCAGGTACTACAGGTACACAAAGAGGTATAACCTTTGGCGATCCTAACGCACCGGCAAACGCGCTTACAAGCACATTTGGCCCGGGCTTGTTAAAAGCTGCAAACATGGGTGCCGTTTTATTGTCAACTTCAGAATCCTTGTTTTTACAAGCTGAGGCTGTTAACCGAAACTGGATTACATTAGGAGATGTAGTTGCTAAAGACCTTTACACAAAGGGTGTGCAATCATCATTTGTAGCGTTAGGTTTAACTGCAACACAAGCAACCACTTATTTAACCCAGGCACAGCAAAACATTTCCTGGAATGATTCACCGGATAAAATTCAGGCTATCATTACACAGAAATATTTTTCTTTGAATGGTTATGCTTTCTTTGAAGCATGGAACGAGTTTAAACGTACTGGTTTCCCTGTAGGCGTTCCGCGTTCAATTGACCCTAAAGCCATAGGCACCGGTATCCCTAACAGGATATTCTACCCAACAACAGAGTACCAGCAAAATGCTGATGCTGTTGGTGCAGAAGGTACTATTGATCCATTTACTTCAAAAATATTCTGGCAACCATAAGCAATGCCGGTTCGTAATAACGATAATGCTACAATAGTATATAATATTAAAAAAGATTAAGATGAAACAGACATTAAAAAGAAACTTTTCCATGCTGCTGGGCCTTACGGCGATACTGGGCTTTAGCTCTTGCCTTAAGGATAGCCGTTATGTGGATTTTGCCGCGGTAGGCACTACCGTAGAGATCCCGTTGAGCGGTAGGACAGCCGTTAATGCGTTAACGGAAGCTACTGATGCTATCACTCGCCAATTCGCAGTTAACGTAGCTTCGCCAAAGCCGCTGTCAACTGACCTGACTATTACTGTAGGTTATGATGCTGCAGCGCTTGCGGCTTACAATACCTTTCAAACTGCGGTTACTTTTGAGCCATTCCCTCCAGGTTCTTATGTTATTGATAAACCAACAGTGGTGGTGCCAGCCGGCACGCGTACACAGGTTATAACAGTAACGTTTGATAGAACTAAGTTAGATCCATCAAAAAGCTATTTGTTGCCAATTAGCATCTTGGATGCGCAAGGCCAAACATTAAACGCGAACTACCACACCAAATATTACTCGGTAATTGGTAATGATTTTGCTGGAGTTTACACATATGAATACAGAAGGTTCCAAAATGGAACTGGCCCTGGTGCTGGTGCAATACCATCATTAGGTCAAGGTAGCGCTCCGGATATTACAAATGCTGCTGGCTCAACTACTGTTTTAACTCCGGTTACACCAACTGAGTTTAAAATGGAAACTGGTTATAACGGCCAACACGTAATGTACGATGTAACCTTCAAAAGAACCGTAACAGGTAGTGTTATCACCTACACTAACTGGGCAGTTAAATTCCTTCCCGCAGATTTACAGAAATGGACTGACGCTGGTATTAGCAACATGGTGCCGCCGAAGTTTACTATTCCGCCTCCTGTAAATAACTCATCTCCTAAAATATTTGAGTTAAACTATGTGTCTGGCGGCGCGTCTGGCAGGTATATAGATGATACTTATAAAAAATAGTAGATATTTATTTACTTAATATTTAGAGGCTGTCCCACAAGGACAGCCTCTTTTTTTTGGGGGGATGCGAAGGAGGATAGTTAGAAGGATGAAAGCTCCGTATTAGAGGTTCAACCGTTTGCTAACATACAGATGGGCGTGAATTAGAAGGATATAATTGATAATACGGACTTGATCGCGGCCTTGTTAAAACTCAGGACCATCTTATACTTAAACTGCTGGCAAGGTGGGCATTTGCAATTAATGGTTGTTGATTGCCGAAGTAAGTGATATGGTTGTATACCAGGCATATATATTGCATCTTAAAATAATCGGCGCAAAAAAAACCGCATAAATTAATTTGCGGTTTTTTATATGGCTTTAAAATAACTAATCCAGCGACCCGTGGTCGTTAAATTTAATTTCCCTGCCATCTGCGGTTATAATGGTACCCCAATATTGAAATTGACCTCCGGTGTGGGTGTAACTACCCGTTGCTATAACCCGGCCGCCATTGGCAAAATCATCAATGGCCACTGCGGCTTCTGTTATCTTCCCGTTTGCGCCAATTAATTGGTAGCTCTTGTGGGGGTCTACACCATCTGCAATAATGGCTGCACGTGGTAAAGGTAGTATTGCAGGGGCTGCGGCGGGCGGCAATACATAGTCAAATTTCGCCACAGCAAGATGCGAACCTGTTGTAACGCGAATTAGTTTACCCACGTAGGTTTTTGTACTGCTTGCATTGGTGTAATGGTCTTTCACATAAGAAGCCAGTATAGGGGGGGCACCTTGCAGGCCTCCTGCAAAGTAATCGTCAGATGCCTGTAAATAGGCTTTCACATCTGTATGGAATTGAGCAAAATCTGTACTCCCCATATACATTTGTGTTACTGCAAATACGCTGCCATCTGGGCCCGTATTGCTGTAATTCACGGTCGAGTTGCCATCGTAGGTTGTTAAAGACATGGTCGATACAGGTACGCCGTTGACCAGTGTCGGGTATTTTTGTGTATTGTAAATCACCGGGCCGCGTACTTCTATCCCACAGTCGTTCCAATATCCGCGGTAGGTGTCAAAGTCTTGCCCGGGCGCGCGTGGAATTAATGTGAGGTCCACATAATCAGGCATTACTGTGTTTACGGTTTTGTGCGTTCCTGTTGCAGGTGTTACTTTCGGTGTAGATACTTTCGCGTCTTTTTTACAAGCCGCCAGGCCTAAAAGAATTGATAAGGAAAGTGTTAGATGTTTTTTCATAAAGTGCTTAAAAATTAAAATGTTTATTTATAGTAAATGTAACTAATGTATAAAGCAGTTTTGCCGGGTGTTTTAACGGTATTTGCATTTTTGTATTAACTGAAAGTAAATTTTTGCCATTCGGATTAAAAGTGAACCAAAACGTTATTATTAGCCGTAATATTAAACCATCTTAAAAATTTGAAGTCTAACTTTATAATTGTATCATCGTCTAACTTAAACTTTTAACAAAAACACTACCTCCTATGAAAAAACTCGCTTTATTTTTTGCCTTGCTGCTCATCGTAAAGGTTTCTTCGGCCCAAACTATTGCCGTGCAAGGCACTGTTGTTGATGCTTCCGGCAAACCAGTTCCCCTGGCATTTGTGCGTGATGCCTTACACGCCTATGCAACTTATACCGATGCCGACGGCAGCTACACCCTAAAGGCCGACCCGGCATCTAAGCTGATAGCAACAGCCAAGGGCTTTGGCACAGGCAGTGCGCCGGTTAAAGAGGGTGGTGTAAATATTACTTTAGCAGCCGGTGACGGCGCTGCTACCTCTACGGCGGCAGGCAGTTTATTTAGCGTGCATAGCGACGCAAGCGTTACTACCGTTTTAGGCAGCTTTGCAAGTACTACCGAAGTACAGGGAAGCCGCTACCTGTCAGAGAGCTGGATGCATGGTTACGCCATAGGTGCAGATGGTTCGGTAGTGCAGGATCCCGCCTTGTTATTTAACTACGACATGATGGGCGGTGATGTGATATACACTGCAGACCAAAAGGCCATTAATACAGTAGATAGGGCCAGTGTTAAAACCATATCGCTGTTTGACGATAAAGGCGTTGGTTCTACTTTGGCTTATGTGCCTGCGGTTGATAATACACACTACGTTAAGGTATTGGCCAATGGCCCCAAATACAAAATGTATAAGCAAATTATCATACGCTATATGAAGGCCACTTACCAAACCAACGGTATGACCTCTACCGGCAATAAATATGACGAATACGCGCCAACGTATTTGTACTTTTTTGCCAAAGGCAACGATGCGCCGATGAAATTCAACCCTAAAAAGAAAACATTGAAGGAACTTTTTGCAGCAGATGCGGATAAGTTAGATAAGTATATGTCCTCTGCAAAAGGCGACATCGACGATGCTTATCTCACCGCATTGGGCGATGCAATGAACCAATAGGTTTTAAACGCAAGAAACAAGAAAAATGTAACACATAAACAATAAGGGCCTTGCATAAGCAAAGGCCCTTTATTTATTTCTTATCTACGCTGTAGCGCCCCGGGCCTATAAAGAACAGGCCCGCAAAAACCACCGCATCTTCTATAGCGTGGGCAGCACCGTCTAAACCATCGCCTTTACCAAGATGGGTAGCCACAGCTACTATCAGATTAATTAATAACAGCAAACACGCCGGGCGAAACGCCAGCCCTAATATGATGAGTAAACCGCCCACTGTTTCAGTAATTGCGGCCAGCAGGCCCCATATCATAGGTAAAAAGGTGATGCCTACATATTTTGTAGAGCTGCCGAGCCCGGTCCACATTTCTTTACCACCCATGAGTTTTGGATAGCCATGATAGATGAACATGGCACCCAACCCAATGCGGATAATGAGCAAGCCAAAATCTTTATACTTGTTTAAACTGCTTAAGTAAGCCATGTTTTTTAGTTTTTGATTTGATTAATAACTTAACGATGCGCCATCTTGTTTTACCGATAATTTTGCGGCTTTGCCAAGTATCAGGCTGCAATTATTGGATACATGCCCCGCCGGGAAGTCGAAACAAACGGGGTAATGGTATTCATTTACAACTTCTTGTATAATTTGCTGTATGTTTTGCCCGAAGGCGATGTCATTATCTTTCATATCTGTAAAGCCGCCCACTATTAAACCTGCAAGGTTTTTTAGCTTGCCGGCGCGCTTAAGGCAGCGCAGCATACGGTCTGCCGAGTACAGGTATTCGCCCACATCTTCTATAAAAAGTATTTTGCTGCTGTAATCCACATCGCTCACCGAGCCATTTGTAGCTACCAAAAGTGACAAGTTGCCGCCTATTAATATGCCGTTTGAATCGCCTGTTCTGTTAAGCAGGTTTGGGGCGATTTCATAGGCTAATTCCTCACCAAAAAGGGCCAGGCGCAAAGTCTCCAGCGAATAAGCAGAGGCATCGGGTATATTCAAAGGCATTTGCCCGTGGATACAGGCTAAACCATAGTTGCTAATGATATGAGAGTGCAGCAGCGTAATATCGCTGAAACCCACGATCCATTTGGGATTGGCAGCCAGTCGGCTAAAATCAACCTTATCTATCATCCGGATAGTGCCATATCCGCCACGGGCTGCAATAATAGCTTTGATATTGTCATCATCAATAAAGCGCTGCATATCCCGGGCGCGCAGGTCGTCATCGCCGGCAAATTGGTTGTAGGACGCAGTTACGGTTTCGCCGAGAACAACCTCGAGTCCCCAGCTCTCCAGTAAATTAATAGCATCCGTCATGGGGATGGGAAGCTTTTTGGCCGGGCAGGTGATGGCGACCTTGTCGCCTTTTTGCAGATAAGGGGGTATTGTGGGGGCCGAAAGTCCGAAAGTCTGCATAAGTCCGAATTCAATTAACAATTTAATGATGATGATAGCCTTATCTTCAGTCATTCGGACTTTCCGTCTTCCCGACTAAAAACTTATCTTTGCAAATTAATAAACATACCTGCTTAATGTCGCAACTTAATAAATATAAAAGATATACCATTACTTCTGCCCTTCCCTACGCAAACGGGCCGCTGCATATAGGCCACCTGGCCGGCGCATACCTGCCTGCCGATATTTTTGTGCGCTACCTGCGGCTGATGAAAAAGGACGTGGTATACATTTGCGGGTCTGACGAGCATGGTGCGGCCATCACCATAAAAGCAAAAAAAGAGGGCACCACGCCGCAAGCAATTATTGATAAATACCACAACCAGATAAAGGACAGTTTTGCGGAGTTTGGCATCTCTTTCGATATTTATCACCGCACCTCATCTGCTATACATCACGATCTTTCGCAGGAGTTTTTCCTGAATTTATATGAGAAAGGCGAGTTCATCGAGAAGTTTTCGGAGCAATATTATGATGAGGAGTTCGACCAGTTTTTGGCCGATCGTTACATTACCGGTACCTGCCCTGTTTGCAGTTACGATAAGGCCTATGGCGACCAGTGCGAAAACTGCGGCACATCGTTAAATCCTACCGATCTTATCAACCCGGTATCAACCCTGAGCAATAAAAAGCCCGTGCTTAAGCCAACCAAACATTGGTTTTTGCCGCTTGATAAATACCAGCCCTGGTTGGAGAAATGGATAGACGAGAAGGAAGGCGAGTGGAAAGTAAACGTATTTGGGCAGTGCCGCTCGTGGTTAAAATCGGGCCTGCAGCCGCGCTCGATGACCCGCGACCTGGATTGGGGTATTGATGTACCACTACAAGAAGCAAAAGGCAAGAAATTATACGTGTGGATGGATGCGCCGATAGGTTACATCTCCGCAACCAAACAATGGGCGATAGATAACGGTAAGGATTGGCAACAATACTGGAAAAAACAAGCCAATACCGAAGACGACGCCTGCCTGATGCATTTCATCGGCAAGGATAACATCGTGTTCCATTGCATCATATTCCCGGCGATACTAAAGGCGCACGGCGATTATATTTTACCGCAGAATGTGCCTGCCAATGAGTTTTTAAATTTGGAGGGCGATAAGTTGTCTACCTCGCGTAATCACGCCGTTTGGCTGCACGAATATTTGGAAGAGTTCCCCGGGAAACAGGACGAATTGCGCTACGTGCTTACTTCCATATTACCCGAAACCAGCGACAGCGAATTTACCTGGAAAGATTACCAGGCACGCGTGAACAACGAATTAGTTGCCATTTTGGGCAATTATGTGAACCGTATACTGGTGTTGATGCACAAATATTACGACGGTAAGGTAGAGACCGACGACACCGCAGTAAAACTGACTGACGCTAAAATTGATGCTGAGCTGGGTGGTTATTACGACGAACTGGGCAAAAACCTGGAGAGTTACCGTTTCCGCGCAGCGATGCAGAATGTAATGGATATGGCCCGTATGGGTAACCGTTACCTTACCGAGCAGGAGCCATGGAAAACCATAAAAACCGACCCTCAAGCTGCTAAAACCGCGCTGCATAATAACCTTGTATTGGTTGGGCATATTGCAACCTGCCTGCAGCCATTTTTACCGGGCACCGCTGCTAAAATATTCGGGATGCTGAATGTTGACGCGATTAGTTTTGACCAGGAAATGGAGTTTGCTCACGGCCACCAACTAAATCCGGCTGCATTGTTATTTGCGAAAGTGGAAGATGAAGCGATGGAGATCCAAATTCAAAAGCTTGCTGATAAAAAACAAGCGTCTGTTATTAAAGTGGAAGCCCCAGTAATACCGGCAAAAGCCAATATCAGTTTTGATACCTTCGCGCAGATGGATATCCGTACCGGCACTATTTTAACCGCCGAAAAAGTCGCCAAAACCAAGAAGCTGTTAAAACTGACCATAGACACAGGCATCGATCAGCGTACGGTGGTATCAGGTATTGCCGAACACTACGAGCCGGAGGCGATCATAGGCAAGCAGGTAAGCATACTGGTTAACCTGGAGCCACGCGAAATAAAAGGAATTTTATCGCAAGGGATGATACTGATGGCCGAGAACGCCGAAGGCAAACTAAGCTTTGTAACACCTGCCGATGAAATGCCCAACGGTTCGGTAGTACGGTAGCCACCGCTAAAATGCAGAAGTGCAAATGTGTTTGACTAACTCATTCAAAATTTGCACCTTTGCATTTCCTAAAACACAGGTCCTGTAGTTCAACGGATAGAATAGGAGTTTCCTAAACTCTAGATATGAGTTCGATTCTCGTCAGGACCACAAAGAAAAGTCAAAAGCCTTTAGATTTCAATCTAAAGGCTTTTGACTTTTTTAATTAACTTAGTTACGGAATAAAGCAAAGATTGAGAATAGATTATCAATCGAGTAAACCAAACAAAGTTAATTTAGCCAATTACATGAGTAGCACGACCAATTACAAGATTGAAACAAATTCAGCGCTTGAAAATTTAGTTAATCTTGATTTGGAAAATCATAAATTGAAAGATATCGCTGTGCTTTTTTTAAAAGCAATGAACGATTGGCCTACACCAAACCAATATATAATTGCTGACTTTGTCACAGAATTTAAAGGGTATTTCGGCTCACCATTATCAATCAAAAAAATTGACAGTAAGGGATTTGACGGACAAAACGCTTGGCAATTGGAAGCCGGAGGTTCGATAACTGAAGCCATCGATATATCGTCGAAGTTCTGCAACGAAAATGATTTTGATAATATCTTGAAAAATATTCTTGATTTCTATGAGCAGGAATTTAAGCGGCTTGCCGTCACACCGAAGGTAACCGCCAGTTAAACTTCGCGGCCAATAAGCGCAACGTACAAACTATTACAATGGCGGCTGTTTGCGCCACCGGGGGGCTCACCGCGTATAATAATAAGAAGTAAGTTGTTCCGCCAACGATGCAGGCGGAGGCGTAAAACTCTTTATGGAATAAAATAGGGATCTCGCGAAGCAGGAGATCGCGGATAACACCGCCGAAACAACCCGTGATGGTGCCTAATGCTACGCAGATAGCGGGATGGATGCCTGCGTCCAGCCCCTTTTGAATGCCGGTAATGGTAAATAAACCCAAGCCAAGCGAGTCGAATAAAAGCAATGTCTTTGGCAGGTTGTGAAAGATGTTCTTAAATAAAATGGCGATCAAGGCCGTCGCTAAAATAACCGAGGGTGTGATGATATCCCGCATCCAGGTTACCGGTAGGTTTCCGATTAGCACGTCGCGAATGGTACCGCCGCCTATTGCCGTAACAAAAGCGATCACCACCACCCCAAATATATCCAGCTTTTTCTCCATTGCAGAGAAAGCACCCGAAACCGCGAAGGCGATAGTCCCCAGCAACTCAATTATAAAAACGTAGGAAAGGTGCATCATCAGTACAAACTTAACTATTTTGAATTATTAGGTTATTGGCGGGAGTAGTTTTTGGACACCCCGCTGTAAGGGCTACCCTGCTTGCCCGGATAGGCGAACTGTACAATCTACTGTGGCAAGCCGCGCATAGCTAACCCGATAATAAATTTCCCTCCCCAATACAGTACATAACAGTTATCAGGTTTCGGTTAGTTAGCTTAGCATTGTTATTTACCAATTAACCTGATTTTCATGCAAGCAATATTTGGGATTATTTTCCATTTTATCGGTGGTTTTGCCTCGGGCAGTTTTTATATACCTTATAAAAAAGTAAAGGGATGGGCCTGGGAAAGTTTCTGGATAGTGGGCGGCGTCTTCTCCTGGCTTATCGTTCCGCCTGTAGCGGCATGGCTAACGGTTCCGCATTTTGTGGAGATCATTCAGGCTACCAATGGCGGCATTTTGGGCTTAACTTATTTCTTTGGTTTATTATGGGGCATCGGCGGCTTAACCTATGGTTTGGGCGTTCGTTACTTAGGCGTGTCGTTGGGCAGCACCATTATATTAGGCCTGTGCTCGGTATTCGGGGCCCTGGTGCCCGCCGTTTTTTACCAATTCTCGCCAACCACCGGTAAAGACAGCATCGGTACGCTTGCTACAACCCATTGGGGGCAAATGGTTTTATTGGGCATATTGATATGCGTTATTGGTATAATTATCTGCGGCCGGGCCGGTACTTTAAAAGAGCGCGACCTGGCCAAGGAGGGCGCTGCAGTTAACGAAAATAAAGAATACCACTTTGGCCTGGGTATAACCGTTTCCATTATATCGGGCGTATTAAGTGCCTGTTTTGCTTTTGGGATTGATGCCGGCGCAGATATGGCTAATGCGGCAAACGCGGCATGGAGAACGGCCAACCACATTACCGATAATGCTAATTTTCTTTACAAAAACAACGTTACCTACATAGTGATCCTTTGGGGCGGCTTAACCACCAACTTTATATGGTGTATGATATTAAATGCCCGTAATAAAACATTTGGCAACTACACCGATAGTAAAACGCCGCTGTTAAAAAACTATATCTTTTCGGCCCTGGCAGGCACTACCTGGTTTCTACAATTCTTTTTTTATGGCATGGGCGAAAGCAAGCTGGGCAATGGCGCAAGCTCCTGGATATTGCACATGGCCTTTATTATATTGGTAGCAAACGGCTGGGGCCTGGTGTTAAAAGAATGGAAGGGTGTAAGCAAAATAGCGCTAACAACGGTGATTGCGGGGATCGTTACCATCATCATTTCTGTACTGATCGTTGGTTATGGTAATTCTATTAAGGGTTGATCTTGAGCAATCTATGATTTAAACACACCTTGCGCAAGACAGTGCATGACAGTTTGAAAATATTGGTTAGCTAAATTCGAAGTGTTAACCCGATAATGCCCAAAAACTATGGGCGACTTTAGTAATAATAATATAATAATTGAAGGATATGTCTGTCAATACAACACAATTTAAACACGTAAGCTACTTATGGGACGATGCTAAAGCCGCTGAACTGGCCGGCGACGAAGTAGCCCTGTTAATATACCGCTCTAACCTGCTCGGTGCCGATCTGCGCCTTACCAACTACGGCGGCGGCAATACCTCTTGCAAGGTAACAGATAAAGACCCCCTGACCGGAAAAGAAGTAGAGGTGATGTGGATAAAGGGATCGGGTGGCGATATTGGCACCCTGAAAAAAAGCGGATTGGCTGCCTTATATGTTGACAGGCTGCGCAGCCTAACCAATGTTTACCGCGGCATTGAATTTGAAGATGAAATGGTGGCATTATTTAACCACAGCATTTTTGACCTCGACTCTAAAGCACCATCGATAGACACGCCTTTACACGGCTTTTTACCATTCAAACATATCGACCACCTGCACCCCGATGCCGCTATCGCCATCGCGGCAGCAAAAGACGGGGAGAAGATAACGCAGGAATTATTCGCAGGCACCATAGGCTGGGTAGGCTGGCAGCGCCCGGGTTTCGACCTTGGTTTGCAGCTGAAAGAATGCCTGGATAATAACCCGGGTATCCGCGGCATTATGTTGGGTTCGCACGGCCTGTTCACCTGGGGAGATACGGCTTACGAAAGCTATATCAACACCCTCGAAGTAATAGAAAAATGTGCCGAATATCTGGAGCAAAGCTATGCCAAAAACGGCAGCGTATTTGGCGGCCAAAAAATAGAGAGCCTTCCGGAGGCCGACCGTAAAAAACAAGCGGTTGCCCTGGCACCAATACTGCGCGGCTTCTGCTCCTCCAAAACGCAGATGATAGGCCATTATACCGACGATGAAAGGGTATTGGAATATACTAATTCTAACGACCTGGCCCGTTTGGCACCTATGGGTACCAGCTGCCCCGATCACTTTTTGCGCACCAAGATCAGTCCGCTGGTTTTAATACTTCCTCCGGGCGAAGATCTAAGCGATGTTGCCGCTATAAAAGAAAGACTTACCCCTGCGTTTGAGGAATACCGCAAAATGTACGAGGATTATTACAATACCTGTAAACATCCCAACAGTCCTGGCATCCGTGACGCCAACCCGGTGGTGATCTTGTATCCTGGTGTAGGTATGTTCACCTTTGCTAAGGATAAACAAACAGCAAGGGTTGCTGCGGAGTTTTACATCAACGCCATCAATGTAATGAAGGGTGCTGAAGCCATTTCCGAATACACTTCCCTGCCGCGCCAGGAAGCCTTTGATATTGAATATTGGTTACTGGAGGAAGCAAAATTACAACGTATGCCTAAGCCGAAGGCCTTATCCGGGCGTGTTGCTTTGGTGACAGGCAGTGCCGGCGGCATTGGTAAGGCCATCGCCAAAAAGTTTGCAGAAGAGGGTGCGGTAGTTATTTTAAACGACATGAATGCCGAACGTTTAGCCGGCGCTTACGATGAGTTTGTAAAACAGTTTGGTAAAGACGCCTGCACAACCGCAACGTTAGATGTTACCAACGAGAGCCAGATCCAGGATGCGATGGCGGCTGCCATTCTTGCCTTTGGAGGGGTTGACCTGATTGTTAACAATGCTGGTCTTTCCATATCAAAAACCATAGGCGATCATACCGAAAAGGATTGGGACCTCCTATACAATGTGTTGGTGAAAGGGCAGTTCTTTGTAACCCAGGCTGCTGTTGCTGTAATGAAAAAGCAGGCTATTGGTGGCGATATCATCAATATTGTAAGCAAGAATGCCTTGGTAAGCGGGCCTAACAACGCAGGCTATGGCAGCGCGAAAGCTGCACAACTCCATTTAAGCAGGTTGAATGCCGCCGAGCTGGGTGTCGATCATATCCGCGTAAATGTAATTAACCCGGATGCGGTAATAAGCGATAGCAACATATGGGCCGGCGGATGGGCCGAAGGCCGTGCAAAAGCTTACGGTGTTACCGTTGCCGAGTTACCTGCTTATTACGCTAAGCGCACCTTGCTTAACGAGGTGATCCTTCCTGTTGATATTGCCAACGCCTGCTTTGCCTTAACCGGCGGCCTGCTCAGCAAATCAACAGGTAACGTGATCAACGTAGATGGGGGCGTTGCTGCAGGATTTGTAAGATAATTCGCAATAAATTAATTGAAAAACAGCCGGCTAACCACCGGTTAAACCAAATTATAACCAAATGCAAATTGAGAAACATAAGGTTGATGAGCTTAACCATCAGCTAAGCGCTAAACATACACGTCAGTTTGAGCACATCGCGGCCGACGTTGATAACGCTGAAGGCGTGCTGACCAAACTTGGCGCTTTCAACGTTGCCATACCCAGCTGGGCTTTGGGTACCGGCGGCACCCGCTTCGGTCGTTTTTCGGGTGGTGGCGAGCCGCGCAGCCTGGAGGAGAAGATAGCCGATGTAGGCGTGATACATGCCTTAAACAAGTCCAGCAATTCTATTTCCCTGCACATCCCCTGGGATATCCCGGAGAACGCAGCAATGATGAACACGTTAGCGGCGCAACACGGCTTGCATTTTGATGCCGTAAACTCAAACACCTTTCAGGATCAGAAAGATCAAAAGCTGAGCTACAAGTTTGGTTCGCTACACCATACTGATAAAGCAGTGCGCAAGCAGGCCATTGAGCACAATATCGAGGTGATCAAATACGGTGTGCAGCTAAATTCAAATGCACTCTCTGTATGGCTTTCGGATGGCTCTAATTTCCCGGGGCAGCTCAACTTCCGCAAGGCGTTTCAAAATACTTTGGAAAGCCTGCAGGAAATTTACGAGGCTTTGCCGGATGATTGGAAGGTTTGGGTAGAATACAAACCCTACGAGCCAAATTTTTACTCCACTACCATTGGCGACTGGGGCCAGTCTTACCTGCTGGCATCTAAACTTGGTCCAAAGGCATCAACCCTGGTTGATCTTGGCCACCACCTGCAGGGCACCAATATCGAGCAGATCGTATCCATATTGCTGATGGAGAATAAGCTTGCCGGTTTCCACTTCAACGATTCAAAATACGGCGATGACGACCTAACCGTTGGCAGTATTAACCCATACCAATTGTTCCTGATATTTAACGAACTGGTAGAAGGAATGGACGCAAGGGGCATGAACCATGCAACCGATCTGGGCTGGATGATAGATGCCTCGCATAATGTTAAAGACCCGGTAGAGGATCTGCTGCAATCGGTACAGGCTATCAAAATTGCTTATGCACAAGCGCTTATTGTAGATAAAACGGCGTTAATTGCGGCGCAAAACAACAACGATATAACTTTGGCGCAGGAGATACTACAGCAAGCCTATCGCACAGATGTAAGGCCGCTTGTTGCGGAAGCCAGCCTGCGAAACGGTGGTTCGTTAGACCCGGTTAGTGCGTATAGGAGGTTAAGCGTACGCGAACAATTAATAAGCGAACGTGGTTTAAAAACGGTAGCTACGGGATTGTAATATGATGAACGCCATACCTGTCATAGCCATATTTGATGTAGGTAAGACCAATAAAAAGCTGTTCCTGTTTGATCGGGACTACCGTATTGTTTTTGAAAAAACTGCGCGGTTTATAGAGACGGTTGATGAGGATGGCTTTGCTTGCGAAAACCTGCAGAGCCTGCGCTTGTCGGTTTTCGATTCGCTGAGTGAAATTTTCAGGTTGAAGGAATTTCAGGTAAAGGCGGTGAATTTTTCCGCGTATGGCGCAAGTTTTGTTTATTTAGATGAATCCGGCCAGGCGGTAGCGCCATTGTATAATTACCTTAAACCCTACCCGGAAGACCTCGGTAATCAGTTTTATTCAACTTATGGCGGAGAGCTTAAGTTTAGTACCGAAACCGCCTCCCCTATTTTGGGTAACCTAAATTCGGGTTTGCAGCTTTACCGCGTAAAGTACGAAAAGCCGGAATTGTATCAGCACATAAAATACGCCCTGCATTTGCCGCAATATTTAAGCTTTTTGCTTTCGGGCCAATACTATTCCGATCTCACCAGCATAGGCTGCCATACCGCGCTGTGGGATTTTGCGAACGACCGCTACCACGAATGGGTACAGCGCGAAGGGCTGGCTTTAAAGCTCGCCCCTATAGCTGCTGCGGATAAGGCTTTACCAGCCTTGTTCCCGGGTAATAACTATAAAGTAGGCGTAGGTCTGCACGATAGTTCGGCGGCGCTGATACCCTACCTGGTGAATTTTAGCGAACCCTTTATTCTGATTTCAACAGGCACCTGGTGCATCAGTTTAAACCCCTTTAACCAATCGCCCCTAACGGCAGATGAACTGGATAAGGATTGCCTTTTTTACATCCAGTACAAAGGGAAGCATGTAAAGGCCTCGCGTTTGTTTTCCGGATTCGAACACGAGCAGCAGGTGAAAAGGATAGCCGCCCATTTTAACCAGGATGCCATCAAATTCAGGAACCTCCCTTTCGACCCTGAGGTGATGGCTAAGCTTAAAAAGCAAAATACACCAGCACAAAAAACAGGCTTTGCCAAGGAATCGGTATTTGCATCAAGGGATTTGTCGACATTTAATAACGATGTGGAAGCTTATCACCAATTGATCTTCGACCTGGTAAGATTACAGGTAGAATCTACCAAACTCGTGTTAAACAACACGCCCGTAAAAAGGATCTTTGTAGACGGCGGCTTTAGCAAAAACAGTATTTACATGCATTTGCTCGCTTCTTCTTTTCAAAACATGGAAACCTTTGCCGCTTCGATGGCCCAGGCTTCTGCAGTTGG
The DNA here is from genome assembly GCF_039925265.1 of Mucilaginibacter sp. Lineage (GTDB taxonomy): Bacteria > Bacteroidota > Bacteroidia > Sphingobacteriales > Sphingobacteriaceae > Mucilaginibacter. The sequence goes on along the minus strand of NZ_JBDSZG010000018.1, from coordinate 173,711 downwards.
TGCCGCGTTAAGCATCCATAAAGAATGGAACACTAAGCCAATCCCCAATGATATCGTCGAATTAAAATATTACTCGGCAGGCGAAGCTATTACGCTATGATCATAAACTGTTTTGAATGATACAAGATGTTGTTGGTGGATGAACGAAATATCCGTAAATATGTGCTTTACAAGAAATATGATCTAATTACTATTTCATGAAGCAGCGCACCCTTTATGATTTTATCAGGATTGACGAATATTCCGCAACGCCCAAATATTTACAATTAGCCAATTCCATCATCAACGCGCTGGAAGCGGGCGTTATTAAAAAGGATTACCTTCTACCGTCTATTAACGAGCTGAGTTACCAGTTCGACATCTCGCGGGATACCATTCATAAAAGCTACCGGCATCTTAAAAAGATCGGGGTGGTTACCTCTTTTCCGGGCAAAGGGTATTGTATCTCCAACCTCGATTTTCGACAGAAACTGAAAATATTTTTGTTGTTCAACAAGCTGAGCGCGCATAAAAAGATCATATACGATTCACTGGTTGCTGCCCTGGGAGATGATGTGGCCATCGATTTTTATATTTACAACAACGATTTCAATCTTTTTAAAAAACTGTTGCAATCCAAACAGGGGGAGGATTACTCTCATTATGTAATTATCCCCCACTTTATAGAAGGTGGTGAAAACGCCAACGAGGTGATCAACGCCATACCCAAGGATAAACTGATATTGCTGGATAAGAACATCCCCGGCATAACCGGCGAATACAGCGTGGTGTATGAGAATTTTGAGAAGGATATTTACAACGCGCTTTACCAGGCGCGTACCCAGTTAAGTAAGTATCACACCATCAAATTGGTGTTCCCGGAGCAAACGTATTTCCCGGTGGAGATCATCAGCGGCTTTAAACGCTTTTGCCAGCAGTACGCGTTTAACCACGAAGTGATCAATAATATCAGCGATGCCTCGATAAATAAAGGCGAGGTGTTCATCAGCCTGATGGAAGACGACCTGGTGGTTTTGCTGGAGCGAATTTTAGAGTACAAGTTTAAAGCAGGCAAAGATGTAGGCGTCATATCGTACAACGAAACGCCTTTAAAAAAGGTGCTGCTTAATGGCATCACCACCATATCAACCGATTTTAAGTACATGGGTGCCGTGGCGGCAAGCATGATATTAGAAAGCACCAAAAGAAAAACGGAAGTGCCCTTTTACTATACCAGGAGAGCTTCGCTATAGTTTAGGCAGATGGGTGTACAGCAATTACCCCCTGATACCGCCACTAACAGTACCGATTTTGGGCAATATTTCAATTACTTTTAGGCTTGTTCGCGTTCGACATGGAGCGCGAACAGCCCGAACACGCCCGAACATGCGTAATTAAGTAAATCATTACTGAATAAACCGGTGAAAATTCTAAAACGATTTCCCTGCACGTTAATAAATTAGCCGCTTTTGGCCACGAAAAAAGCTAAATTTGCACACTTGTTTGCATCTAACTACCCCGTGCCCGCCAAAATGAAAATGTTTAACAGATATTTATTACCCTTTAAAGCGGTATATAAAAATTGCTGTGCCTTTTTGTTATTTGCCTTGGTAACGTCGCAGGGAAGTGCCCAGGGTCTGCAGTTCAACTCCAACGACAGCCTGATGAGCAAACGTACATCGTATGTTGTTTTTGCTGATAATGTACCAACCTTTCATAATCATTTAACCATAAGTTTCGATCTGTCGTTATGGGATAACGACCACCTTGGTTACGTTTTTAACATTACCGATACCCGCAACAATTCTTACAGCCTTACCTATATTTATAATCACAACGGCTCGCCGGCCTTGAATTTTAATATTGATAGCAAAAGCAACAAAATTGAGATCCCGCTTAACCTTGCCCAGCTAAAAAAACGGAAGTGGATGCCGGTTAAAGTCGATATTGGCCTTGCCAATAACACGGTTGAATTTTTGGTGAACGGCAAAAGCTACCGGGCGAAGGATTTTGGTTTCGAGGATAAAATTACACCGAAAATAACCTTTGGTAAAAACCCGCATTACTCTGATGTGCCCAAGATGGCCATAAAAAACCTCGTCATTAACGATGCGGATGATCGTTACTTTTTCCCGCTGGCGGAATGGAAAGGTAGCGCCGTTCATAACGATGAGGGCGACGCGCTTGGATACGTAGATCACCCGGCATGGTTGATTAACGAGTCGTATTCCTGGATGCCGAAATTCAGCAAGAATTTTTTTGAAGTGGCCGGGCTAAACTTCGATGCGGATAAACAGCAGCTTTTTATTTTTAAGAGCGATTCGCTGCTGACGTATGATTTGCCCAAAGAACGCATCGAGATAAAACCATTTCAAAACAGGTTGCCAATGGCACTTTTGCTGGCCAAGAGTGTTATTAATACCCGGCTAAACAAATGTTATGTATACGAGGTGCTGCCGCCCGATACCTCGCGCAGCATAGCAGCGCTCGATCTGGCAACGCTAACATGGGAGGATATAGGTAAAGGTTTTATTAAAGACCAACGGCACCACCACAACGCGTTTTTTGATAAAGACCAACGTAATATTTACCTGTTTGGCGGCTATGGCTCCTTCTCGTACCACAAAGATTTTTTTAAGTATAACGAGGACGCCGACAAATGGGAGAATGTTGCCTTTAAAGGAGATACCATCGCGCCCCGTTTTTTTTCGGGCAGCAGCCAGGCCGATGAGCATAATGAGGTTTACATTTTTGGCGGATATGGTAATCAATCGGGCAACCAAATAGTTGGCGGTACGCATTATTACGACCTGTACCGGGTTAACCTAACTACCCGCACCATAAAAAAGTGCTGGGAAATAAAGCCGGATGAGGAACCCTTTGTATCGGCCAACAACCTTATCCTATCGAAGGATAAAAAGTATTTTTACGCTTTATGTTACCCGCACGAAAAACCCAAAACCAACTTGCGGCTTTACAAATTTTCCATAAAAGATGGCTCCTATGAAATAGTGAGCGCCGCCATCCCTGTTACTTCCGAACGGATAGAAAGCGATTTTAACTTGTTTTACGATGTCAAACAGGACCAATTTATTTGTACCGCGCAGGAATTTACATCACCAACCAGATCGACCGTTCGTGTTTTTACATTGGCTGCCCCGCCGGTCAGCCAGTCGGCTTACCTGGCCTCGCAACAGCCGGCCGCCGCGGGTTTTAGTCGTTATATTAAGTACCTGGTAATTGTTTTGTTGATTGCTGCGGCAGCCGTATGGTACGTGCTTAGAAAGCGCCGGTTAAAAGCGCTGGAGAGCGGCGATGAAAATGATCCTTCGGAGGATGTTTACAATACAAAGAAGGCAACCGAAAAGAAACCCAACGCGGTTTACATATTGGGCGATTTCGCGGTGTTTGATAAAACCGGGAGGGATATCTCGTATATGTTCAGCCCTAAAATAAAGCAGCTATTCGTTCTCGTTCTTTTGAACAGCCGCGCCGGGCATGGTGTGGTATCCAAAAAGATCTCCGCCACCCTATGGCCCGATAAGGAGGTTACCAAAACAAAGAACATCAGGGGGGTAACCATTAACCACCTGCGAAACATCATAGCGGATATTGATGGCATCGAACTCAGCTTTGTGAACGATACCTATTGCTTTGTTTTGCAGGAGGTGTTTTTCTGCGATTACTTTGCCGTAGCAGATGCCATAACACAACTTAAACAGCACCATATAACGCCCGACGAGTTAGTAGCCACGCAGCTCGACCTGTTTTCGCGCGGGGCACTATTGCCCGATATACAGGAACCCTGGTTAGATGAAACCAAGGTCGGATATGAAGAATCGCTACTGCAGATCGTCGTTCCCGAAATAAGGCGGATCTATGATGGCGGCGAGCGCAAAAAAGCGCTCGACCTATGCAGGGTTGTAATGGCCATAGATCCTTTTAATGATACCGCGCTAAAATTCAAGCTCAAGGCGCTCCGCCGGATAAAGGGTGTTGATGTTGCCAGGCGCGCCTACGATGAATTTGTTGCCGATTATGCCCGCTCACTCGGCGGCGAATACCCCATCCATTTCGATAAGATCTGTAAATAAAGCAGCCGCTTTAACCAATACTGCATTTTTGGGGTTAATTTTTGCCTGGTTAATAAATTTTTGACCGGATTAACCCCTTTTTTAACCCATCTTTTAATACTTCCCCGTCTATACTTGCTCGTCGGTAAACCAGATGCGGCCGTTGACCAGCGACTTTATCACCGGCAATAACCAGTTTAAAACCAATAAACCTATGAGTGAAAATTTTACTAATTATGGTGGATGCCATCGCATTCACTATGGTGTGAAGATCAGGCGGGCGGTGCAGTATTGTATGATGCCGCTGCTGTTTGTATTGATGTGGAGCACATCTTTCGCACAAACCAAAACCATTACCGGTACGGTATCAGACAACGCCGGGGTATTGCCCGGTGTAACCGTAAAAGTTAAAGAGGCGGGTACAGCCACTGTTACTGATGTAAACGGTAAATATTCCATCGCTGTAAATCAGGGCCAAACGCTCCAGTTCTCTTTCCTGGGGTATGCAACACAGGATGTTGTTATCGGCAACCAGCCATCTGTCAGTATCACTTTAATGCAGGCGTCTTCAACGCTTAATGAGGTGGTAGTAGTTGGTTACGGTACGCAAAAGAAGGTTACTGTAACCGGTTCTGTTGCTACCGTAAACAGCAGCGAGATCGTGACTACCAAGAACGAAAACGTGCTTAACTCGCTTACCGGTAAAGTAGCCGGTTTGCGTGTAACCCAAAACTCAGCCGAGCCGGGCTCATTCGATAACTCATTTAGCATCCGTGGCTTTGGCGATCCATTGGTGATCATCGACGGCGTTCCGCGCGATAACATTACCCGGCTCGATCCAAACGATATCGAAAGCGTATCGGTACTGAAGGATGCAGCAGCTGCCATCTACGGTGTGCGTGCGGCAAACGGTGTGGTTTTAGTAACTACCAAAAAAGGGAAAAAAGGATCGCTGGAGCTCAACTACTCGGGCACTTACGGTTTCCAGGTACCATCAGGCTTACCAAAACCGGTAGGCGCGATAGATTACATGACCCTGGTGAACGAGCAGTTACTGCACAATGTAAATGGCGGCCAGGTAAAGTATTCACCGGCAGATTTTGATGCCTATACCAACGGCACCCGTACCACTACCGATTGGTATACACCTGTAATAAAAAACAGTGTGCCACAATCGCAGCATAACCTAAATGCTATGGGCGGTAACGAAAACACCAATTACTTTATCAGCGCGGGTATTACCCAGCAGGACGGTTTCCTGCGCAGCAGCGACCTTAACTACAAACGCTACAACCTGAGGTCGAACCTAACTACCCACATCACCAAAAACCTAACGGTAGACCTCAACATCAACGGTACCATGGACCAAAAGAACCAGCCTTACCAGGATGCCTGGTGGATCATCAGGTCCTTTTGGAGGCAGGTGCCAACACAATCTATCTACGCAAACAACAACCCCGATTACCTGAACGTAGGGCAGGTTGACGGCTCCAACCCCGTTGCGCTTTCGGATGCTAATGTGAACGGTTACCGGGTTTACAATAACAAGTGGTTCCAATCGCAGATCTCTGCAACCTACAGCGTGCCCTTCGTTCCGGGCTTAAGCGCTAAAGGCTTGTTCAGCTACGATTATTATAACTCCAGCAACCGCATCTACCAAAAATCGTATAACCAATACAACTACGATGCAAACTCGGACAGCTATTCGGCTGTGCCAAATCAAACCCCGGCAACTTTCCGCCGCGAGTTTTTTGAACGCCCGGGTACTTTAACCCAGCTTTCTTTAAACTACGACCGTACTTTTGGCAACCATAGCTTCACCGGCTTATTGCTGTACGAAGAGAATAACCGCCAGCAGGATAATTTTTATGCGCAGCGCGAGCTCTCCCTTGCGGTTGACCAGCTTTTCTCAGGAAGCAGCGAAAACCAGGTGGGCTCATCAAATTCCGGTGATATTTATAATTACACCAATAAATCGATAGTTGGCCGTATCAACTACAACTACAAATCAAAATACCTTGCCGAGTTCAGTTTCCGTAACGATGGTTCTTCCCGGTTCTCTCCGCTTAAACGCTGGGGCTTTTTCCCGGCGGGTTCATTAGGCTGGAGGATCTCCCAGGAAGATTTCTGGAAGAAATGGTCGGCATTATCGTTCATCAACGACCTGAAGTTCCGCGTTTCCTACGGAAAAGTGGGTGACGACTCTGCCTTGGCTTACCAGTTCCTTACCGGTTATCGTTTCCCTGCCGATGGTTCCAACAACCAGTTGCCTCCGGGTTCTGTTTTCGACGGGACCTTTGTCAACGGCACCCAAAATTTGGGTATTGCAAACCCTAACCTTACCTGGTTCAATGCCGAAACTTATAACATCGGTGTCGACCTTGAAGCGTGGAACGGGTTGTTAGGCGCAACCTTTAATGCGTTCCGCCGTGACCGGAACGGCTTGTTGGGTACGCAGATCCTTAATTTGCCAAGTATTGTGGGTGCTAATCTGCCGCAAGAGAATTTAAACAGCGACCGCACTCAGGGTTTCGAAATAGAGCTAAGTCATCGCAACCATATTGGCGGGTTTAACTACTTTTTAAAGGGAAACCTGGCCTATGCGCGCACCATGAGGCGTACCGTTGTGCAGGCTGCTTTTGGCAACTCCCAGCTTAATTGGCATAACAACCAGAACAATCGTTGGGACAACATTTACTGGGGCCTTGGCGCAAACGGGCGTTATACCAACTACCAGGATATCCTCAACAGCGGGCAATTCGTATCGCGCAACGCAGTGGTAGGCGATTATGTTTACGAGGACTGGAACGGCGACGGGCAGATCAACGGAGACGACGTACACCCTATCGCTTATAACAGTGCGCCCTTAACCACCTTCGGTTTAACGCTTGGTGGCTCGTATAAAGGTTTCGATTTTAATACCGTATGGCAAGGTGCTACAGGTGTTACCGTATCGTATTTCGAGCAATTAAATACCCCGCTATGGGGCGGAGGCAGCGCACTTGCCATGTTCCTGGACAGGTACCACCCGGCCGATCCTAACGCCGATCCATACAACCCAAACACAGTTTGGATCCCCGGCAACTACGCGCTAACCGGTACTACTGCCGATGTGAACTCGATGTTCAATATCCAGAACGCCAGGTATCTGAGGTTAAAATCTGCTGAGTTGGGTTACAGCCTTTCATCGGGCTTTGCCAAAAAGATAGGCATAAAAGGCGCCAGGATCTTTGTTACCGGGTACAACCTGCTAACCTTTACCGGGGTAAAATACCTCGATCCGGAGCACCCATCCAGCACGTACGGGTACCTGTACCCCCTCAACAAGACATATTCACTGGGCGTAAATGTTAAGTTATAAGATCATCAACATGAAAAAGAATATATATATCATCATATGCTTTTTGGTTTGCTGGACAACAGCATGTAAAAAGCTCGACGTACCTCCTATCAACATTATACAGGATAAGGACGTTTTTACAAGCACAGGCGGTATACAGGCCTATATGGCGCGCATCTATAGCGAGCTGCCGATAGAAGATTTCAGGTATTCACCGCAGCGCGGACTAAACTTCTTTTGGATCATCAGCCCCTTTCCTGCTGTTACCGGCGAGGCACTAAGCCGCGACCAAAACGGCGCTATGCAGGAAAACGTAGGCGAATCGCCCTGGGGCGACTGCTATAAGCTGATAAGGGATGCCAATTACTTTATTGAGAATATGCCTAAGTATGCCAGCACTTATACACCTGCGCAGGTTAATTCATGGCTGGGCGAAGCACGCTTTATACGCGCGCTTACCTACTTCGCGCTGGTAAAACGTTACGGCGGCGTACCGATAGTGGATAAGGTGCTGGAATACCCAACCGCCAATATCGACGACCTGAACATAGCCCGCGCATCCGAAGAGGCTGTTTACGATTTTGTTGCTGCGGACCTTGATTTTGCATACGCTAATTTATCAGAGTCTAACCAGGCAGGTCGCGCCAACAGATATGCTGCCGCGGCATTTAAATCAAGGGCTATGCTTTATGCGGGTTCTATTGCCAAATACAACACAACTACCTTGTCTGATGGTGCCGGCAATCGCGTATGCGGCATCCCGTCGAGCAAAGCGGTAACTTATTTTAAAGCTGCTTACGATGCAGCGTTGTTGGTAGCGCCTAAATACAGCCTTTATAAAAAAGTATGGGCCGCAGGCGATAAGGAAGCACAGTTTCAAAACTATGTGAACATGTTTTATGATGAAAGCAGCAACGAGAACATTTTTGTGAAACAGTACCATTACCCCGAATCTGTTCACGGTTATGATGCTTATAACGTTCCGCGCCAGTTAATGGGTGGCAATGGTTATTCATCTGCGGTAAACCCAACTTTGAATTATGTTGAACTGTTTGACGGCCTTCCCAAAAATGCCGACGGAACACTCAGGACAACAACATCCGGTAAATACGATCTGTACACCAATACCATGGATCTTTTTGCCAATGCCGAGCCAAGGTTAAGGGCAACCGTTATCCTGCCCGGAGACCAGTTTAAAGGCCAGAGCATAGAGATACGCAGGGGTATTTACACTGGTAGTTCGGCGGGTGGGATCAGCCCGATTTTAGCGCCGGGTTCTACGTCAAATTATCCAACAGCAAATATCGTTCAATCATCAAACGCAAATCAAACGCCCTACAAATTGCCCGATGGTACAACCATGAACCCGGCAGGTTTAAGTGGTGTTTTCACCGGCGACGGTACCTGCGCTATATCAGGCTTTTCTATCCGTAAATACCTGGTTCCCGATAAACCAACTTCAGAGGTATTGGAGAACCGCTCTGACCAAACCTGGATAGAGATGCGCTACGCCGAGGTATTGCTTAACCGCGCCGAGGCCGCATACGAATTAAATGCTTTGGGGCAGAACGATAAGGATTACCTGCAGGATGCTTTCCTGGATATTAACCAGATCCGTGAAAGAGCGGGCGCTACTTTACTTGCGGGCCCCGGCGATCTGTCGAACGTAAACGTGGTTCGTAAAGAAAGAAGGAAAGAGCTTGGTTTTGAGAACAAAATCTGGTGGGATATGAGGAGATGGAGAACTGCTGATACCGAGCAAAACTCTACCATTTACCGCGTATTGATGCCATTTTATTCGGCAAACGACAAAAAGTACTTCTTTGATGCGCGGACAGATGAGCGTAACGTTCGCTACACTTTTGATGTGCGCTGGTACTACGAAGAGATCCCGAATGGCGAGATCCAGAAAAGTCAGAAGTTAATTCAAAACCCCGGTTATTAATCAGCTAACAACATGAAAAAGATATTATATACAATAGCCGTATGCGCGATAGCCCTGGGGGGATCGTCATGCAAGAAACTGGATAATTACGAAGAGCCGCAGGAAACCCTTACGGGCAGCGTAATTGACGCCGGCACAGGCAAAACCCTGCAAACTGAGAACGGTGGCGGCGGAACGCGCATTAAACTGCTGGAGATCAGCTGGAGCGATAACCCTACGCCTTTTTACATAGCATCTATGCAGGATGGTACTTTTAACTACACCAAACTGTTTGCGGGCAAAAATAAAATTAGTGCCGAAGGTGCTTTTGTACCGCTCGTGCAAACAGATGGCAGCGGTGCTACCACGGTTGATAAAAGCCAAACCGTTGATATAAAAGGCACTACTACCGTTAATTTTTCGGTTGACCCGTTGCTACGGGTTGAGTGGGTTGGCGAGCCGGTTTTAAATGCAGACGGTACCGTTTCGGCCAGTTTTAAGATCACCCGCGGAACCAGCGATCCGGCGTTTCAGAATGATATTACCGATGTGCACTTGTTTTTAAACTCCAACAAATTTGTAGGTAACAACAATTACGATAACCGGTATTCCCCGCAGACAGATTTTAGCGGTTCATCGGCCAATGCCCAACTGGGCCAAACCATAACCCTTACAACAAAGGGTGGTCCGCTCCCCACCAAACGCGATTATTTTGTCCGCATAGGTGCCCGTACCAATTATGGTTTGAAGTACTACAACTACACAGATGTGAAAACGATTAGTGTTCCTTAGATATGTTCATCCTGTTCCGGGGCGGAGGTCCAACCGCTCCGGGCAGGTTTTTAAATACAACTTATGAGAAAATTTTTATTAAGCTGCGCATTGGTGGCGCTCGCTGGAGGGGTATATGCCCAGCCGGGGAAGCCTGTTGCATTAAAACAGAAAACAGCGTTCCAAACCAGCAGTCCCTGGATCCCCGAGATAGATGTGCGGTCGGATATTGCCATTGTATACGGGGTGAATGATCGCCCGGGGATGACCTTTGAACAACGCGTGCAATCCTGGCGCGATCACGGCTATCAAACTCAATTTATGACAGGCATAGCCTGGGGCGACTACAAAGATTACTTTTTAGGCAAATGGGACGGCATCAACCACCTCGGTGTTGGGCAGGTTACCCAAAAAGGCGATACCATATTCCATGGGAAGGATATGCCTTACGTGGTGCCGGTTAAATCTTTTATCGAATACATGAAGACCGCCGTCATCAAACGGGTGATAGATGCCGGTATAACCGACATCTTTTTAGAAGAGCCCGAATTTTGGGCGAGAGCCGGTTACAGCCAACCCTTTAAAGAAGAATGGCAAAAGTATTATGGCTTCCCCTGGAAACCCCAGCACGAATCGGCAGAGAATACCTACCTCTCCAGTAAGTTGAAATATCACCTGTACTACGAGGCCATTAAAGAAACCTCTAACTACGCCAAAGCCTACGGTAAAAGCAAAGGCAAAAGCATTAAGGTGTATATCGCCACGCATTCGCTCGTGAATTATTCATCGTGGCAAATTGTGAGTCCGGAGGCCAGCCTGGCTTCGCTGCCCGGCATCGATGGCTATATCGCCCAGGTATGGACGGGCACCTCCCGCGAGCCCACGTTTTTCGACGGCCAAAGAAAAGAGCGTGTGTTTGAAAATGCTTTTTTGGAGTATGGCTCCATGGTATCTATGACCGCGCCAACGGGCCGCAAAATGTATTTTTTGACGGACCCTATCGAGGATTGGCCGCGCGATTGGGCCGATTATAAAAAGAACTACCAGGCAACCTTTACAGCCAAGCTGCTTTACCCAACAGTTGCAGATTATGAAGTAATGCCCTGGCCCGAACGGATCTACACCCATCCCTATAAGGTGGCCAACAGCAACGAAAAAGTGCTGATCCCGCAGTATTACTCTACCCAGATGCAGATCATGGTGAATGCTTTAAACAGTATGCCGGCATCGGCAAATAAGGTAACGGGTGTTAACGGGATAGGCGTGCTGATGAGTAATTCGCTGATGTTTCAGCGCTTTCCAACGCATAATGGTTTCGAGGACCCGCAGTTTTCCAATTTTTACGGGCAAACCCTCCCGCTGCTTAAACGTGGCGTACCGGTACAAACGGTACACATGGAAAACCTCACTTACGCCGCTACCTTAAAAAACATTAAGGTGTTGATTGTAAGCTATGCTAACATGAAGCCTGTATCAGCAGAGATCCATACCGCACTGGCCAAATGGGTAAAAGACGGCGGCGTACTTATTTATTGCGGCCGCGACGACGACCCGTACCAATCGGTAATGGAATGGTGGGATACCAAAGGTAACAAATTTACCGCGCCGTCGCAGCACCTTTTTCAGTTGATGAAGATTAACGGCGCATCCGGGCAGGAGAAATTTAGTTTCGGCAAAGGCTCGGTTTACATCATCAGGCAAAATCCAAAGGAGTTTGTGCTGCAAGCCAATGCCGACCCGAAATTTGTAGAGGTGGTGAAACAAGGTTACGAAAACGACGCCAAGGCAGGCAAGCTTGAATTTAAAAACAGCCTCTACCTGGAGCGAGGCCCTTATGATGTGGTTTCGGTGATGGACGAGAATGCCGATGCGAAACCCTACACTATCAAAGGCCCGGTGATCGACCTGTTCGACCCACAACTGCCGGTGCTTGCTCAAAAGATTATCAACCCCGGCGAGCAATCGTTATTGTATAATGTGAACAGGATCCCCGATAAAGCAAAACCCCAGGTATTGGCCGCGGCAGCAAGGGCTTACGACGAGAGGGTAACAGGAAAAAGCTATTCGTTCGTGGTAAAAAGCCCAATCAAAACATTAAACAGCATGCGGGTATTGCTGCCGGCGCAACCCAAGGCCACAAAAGTTACCAATAGTAAGGGGCAGCAGCTTACAGATGTAAAAACGTCCTGGGATGCTTCTTCAAACACTGTATACCTCGGCTTTGCCAATGAGCCTGCGGGGATAAAAGTTGAATTGAGTTGGTAAGATATTTTTAGTTGGTTTAAAGAGCGGCCATCACTGCCCTGCACGGAATTTTTCGTGCAGGTGTAGTATGGCTGTATAACGGCCACTACCCGCTTATAATATGTACATGAAAAAAACACTATTAGCCGTACTGGCATTTTTGCCGGCCTTTGCATTTGCACAGGTTAACACGACAAACCTCGCCGACCTGGTGAACCCATTAATGGGCACCGATTCTAAACCATCTCTGTCCAACGGAAATACATACCCCGCTGTGGCGCTGCCCTGGGGCATGAACACCTGGACACCACAAACCGGTAAAATGGGCAGCGGCTGGCAATACACTTATAACTCAGATAAGATTCTCGGCTTTAAACAAACGCATCAGCCATCGCCCTGGATGAATGATTATGGACAGTTCTCCATCTTCCCGGAAACGGGTAAAATAAAACTTGAAGATACGGAGCGTGCCAGCTGGTTTTCGCACAAGGCGGAAATATCAAAACCGTATTACTACAGCGTTTACCTGGCCGATTACGATGTCACTACTGAAATTACGCCCACCGAACGTGCCGCCAGCTTTAGGTTCACTTTCCCCAAAAGCGATAGTTCACACATTGTGATAGATGCCTTTGATAAAGGCTCTTATGTAAAGATCATCCCCGGCGAGAATAAGATTGTAGGTTATAGCACGCGCAATAGCGGCGCTGTACCGGCAAATTTTAAGAATTACTTTGTTATTTATCTCGATAAGCCATTTACCGCGTCAGCCTGGCATAATAAGGAGGTAGATGCAGGCAAACTGGAGTATCGCGGCGACAACGCAGGTGCCGTACTCAGTTTTAAAACTACCAAAGGCGAGGCCGTGCACCTTCGCGTAGCATCATCTTTCATCAGCTTAGAACAAGCCGAACTGAATTTAAAACGGGAGGTTGGCAACGATGGCTTCGACGCCACCAAGCAAAAGGCAAAAACCGTTTGGAATAATACGCTGAGCAAACTGAAGGTGGAAGGCGGTTCGGTTGATCAAACCCGTACATTCTACTCCTGCCTGTACCGGGCGCTCTTCTTTCCAAATCGGATGTACGAATTCGATGGTAAAAACCAAATGGTGCATTACAGCCCCTATACAGGCAAAGTTTTGCCGGGCTATATGTTTGCCGGGACAGGTTTCTGGGACACCTTCCGGGCGCTGTACCCGTTTCTCAACCTTGTTTACCCGTCTATGAGTAAAGAGATGCAAGAGGGCCTGCTAAACGATTACAAAGAAGGCGGCTGGCTGCCCGAGTGGAGCAGCCCGGGTTATGCCGATGTAATGGTGGGTAACAATTCTGCGTCCGTAGTTGCCGAGGCTTACTTAAAAGGTGGCCGTGGCTATGATATCCAAACCCTTTACCAGGCCCTGCTGCATGGTGCAAACAACACGGGTCCAAATGCTACCGGCCGCCGCGGGGTTGAATTTTACAACAACCTTGGGTATGTGCCCTATGATGCAGAAATAAACGAGAACGCTGCCCGCACGCTGGAATACGCTTACGACGATTTTTCCATTTATAAACTTGGCAAAGCACTCAACCGCCCTGCTGCCGAAACAGAAGTATATCGCAAACGCGCCATGAATTATAAAAACCTGTTCGACCCTGCAAGCAGGCTGATGCGGGGTAAAAATAAGGATGGCAAATTTCAAAGTCCGTTTAACCCCTTTAAATGGGGCGATGCCTTTACCGAAGGGAACAGTTGGCACTACACGTGGAGTGTTTTCCACGATGTGCAGGGCCTCATCAACCTGATAGGCGGCAACCAAAAGTTTGTTACCAAGCTCGATTCGGTGTTCATCCTTCCGCCTGTGTTTGATGACAGTTACTATAACCAGGTAATTCACGAGATAAGAGAAATGCAGATAGCCGGGATGGGGCAATACGCGCATGGTAACCAACCTATCCAGCATATGGTGTACCTGTACAACTACGCGGGCCAGCCCTGGAAAACCCAGCAGCACGTACGCGATGTGATGGACAAAATGTACAAGCCAACCCCCGACGGTTATTGCGGCGACGAGGATAACGGCCAAACATCGGCCTGGTATATCTTCTCTGCCATGGGTTTTTACCCGGTAACACCGGCCAGCGACCAGTATGTACTGGGTGCGCCGCTGTTTAAAAAAGTTACCGTAACCCTGGAGAACGGTAAAACAATAACTGTAAACGCCGCCAATAACAGCAGCGCCAACCGCTATGTGAACAGTCTTAATGTAAACGGTAAGCCATACGGTTTTAACTGGCTCAGCCACTCGGCACTGCTAAAGGGGGCCACGCTCAATTTCGGTATGTCGGCGCAGCCCAATAAACAAAAGGGAACACAGCCCGCAGATGCGCCGTATTCACTAACAAACGATAAATAAACTACATCTACCTATGAAAAAAGTATTTTATGTAATGGCCATGAGCATGCTCATAACGGCTGTGAGTTGCAGTAAGGGTACCGAAGGTACAAAGCCGGTTGATACCAAACCGGTTGACACCACCCCAACCTCTTTTACTGCCGCGGATGCCACAACGGCTTACACAGCCTTTAACCGGTATTTTTACAATACAAGCGCTAAACTTTATTACAGCAGCACCCGCCGCGATGGTTTGGCCGCCATTTGGACGCAGGCTATTTATTGGGACATGGCCATGAATGTTTACGAGCGAACCAAAGACCCGGCGCAACTCACCATGATAAACGATATGTACCAGGGCGGCTTTAACCAGTACGACGGCTATAACTGGGACAATACCACCACCTGGTTTATTTATGACGATATGATGTGGTGGGTAATGGCCCTGGCCCGTGCCAACCAGCTTACCGGTAACGATGTTTACCTGCAAAAGGCCAAAGCGGGTTTTAACCGCGTTTGGAATGGTTCTTACGACCCGGCAAATGGCGGCATGTTTTGGGATTTTAAGCACAGCGGCAAAAATGCCTGCATTAATTACCCTACGGTGATCGCAGCTATGCGCCTGTACAAAATTACGGGTGATGCGAGCTATCTTGATAAAGCAAAATTGATCTATAGCTGGTCCAAAGCAAATTTAATGGACGCCGCAACGGGCCGTATTGCCGATCATAAAATTGGCAATAATGCGCCGGGTTATGAGGATTACACCTATAACCAGGGCACCGCTATAGGCGCAGCAGTAGCGCTTTATAAAGAAACAAAGGAAGTTAGCTACCTGGATGATGCCAAACTGGTAGCCGGCTACACCCAAACCAAAATGGGCGGCAACGGGCTTTTACCCGCCGAAAGTGATTTTAACGAACAAGGCGTATTGAAAGCCATATTTGCCCAGTACATGATGCAGCTGATAACCGATGGCGGCCAAAGCCAGTACCTGGATTGGGTACGCACCAATATTAACACTGGCTGGAAGAACCGCGATACCGACAGGAACCTAACCTTTAGGAATTACGCCATTCACTGCCCAACCGGCGATATCCAGTCTTACGAGGCAAGCAGCATAGTAACGTTTATGCAGCTCTGCCCTCCGCAACAGTAAATTTCCATCACAACAATTGAGAAAAGGCGCTCCTGTAATGGGTAAGCGTCTTTTTTTGTAGGTGAATTTACGGTGGTGGTGCAATTAATGCCGGTATATTTGCAGGCAGACACCACCCAGTTTATGATCGAAAATAGCCATGAAGCAGCCTTGCACGAAATTCGATCAGACATCGAATCGGTACGCAGCAACGCGCTTCTTTATCAACAAGGTAACTTCAGCGCCCGTGCAGAAGCGCTGCATTTTATCGACTTTCATATTCTTGATCATATCGAATCTATTATTCCCCAGGTAAGCCAAACAGATGAATTGCTTTTATTGAGGCAGGAAGCTGGTAAGATAAAGGCAGCCCTGGAGGAGATAGATAACCAGCTTTTTGAAAAACTCCGGGCAGCTATTCAAACAGGCGCTTATAAAACGAGAGGCTTTAAAAGGCTCATTGAAGAATTTACAGACCTTGATTTAAATCAGACCAAACAGGAAGAAATTGGCTACGATAACCTGGATGTTTTGATGAATGGCTTGTTGCCCGCGCTTGCTATGCCTGGGCAGGTACGGGCGTTGGAGGCGGAGATGGTCTACTATCAAAAAACACCGGCAAGGTTTGTTTTTGAACTGGTTGAAAAAGCCCGGTTTAGCAACGGGGATGTTTTTTTCGATGTCGGTTCCGGGTTGGGGCAGGTGGCTATGTTGGTAAACCTGCTTGCCGGTATCAAAGTTAAAGGCATCGAGTTTGAGCCTGCATTTTGCAGTTACGCAAGCGAAGTTGCCGCAGTCCTTAATTTACCCGATGTGGATTTTATAAATATCGATGCCCGGGAAGCCGATTATTCGGCAGGAATGGTGTTTTTTATGTACACGCCATTCAAGGGAAATATGCTGCTGGAAGTTTTGGAGCGCTTAAAACAGGAGTCGGCGCTACGGAAAATTACGGTGATCACCTACGGCCCCTGTACGCCAGAAGTAGCCTTGCAAGCCTGGCTGATTCCGACGGGAACGATAGACGGGAGTATATACAAATTAGCCGTTTTTATCAGTCGAGAACCTGGATAGAACAGTGGTGGTAAGCAAGGCAGGGAACGGTGGTTTGATAAAGCATTTGTTTACTGCCCTTGTTTGTACAGGAATACCGATATTTGCAGCATCGCTATAAATTATACTATGCCATCAGCCGAAAAACAAAAACCCGCCGAAAAAGAAAGTTTGCATCCCCGCAATTTACACCGGGCAGGGTATGATTTTGATAAGCTGATCAAGGCCTCGCCGGCGCTGCGTCCATTTGTTAAGCTGAATCAGTACGATATCGAGTCGATAGATTTTGCCGACGCGGAAGCGGTAAAAGAATTAAACCGGGCTTTGCTTAAATTTTTCTATGGCATTAATTACTGGGACATCCCCGCAGGGTACCTTTGCCCGCCAATACCGGGGCGCGCGGATTACATCCATTATATTGCCGACCTGCTGGCAGAGGGAAACAGCGGTGCCATCCCTACCGGGAAAAGCATTAAGGTTTTGGACATTGGCGTTGGCGCCAACTGTGTGTACCCGCTGATAGGCAACAGTGTTTACGGCTGGCAATTTACCGGCACGGATACCGACGCCGAGGCTATCCGCTGGGCAAACAAGATCGCATCTTCCAATCCCGAGCAGAACGGGGCTATTAAAATTCGCCCGCAAAGCAATAAGGCCAATATATTTAAAGGCGCTATTACGCAGGGAGAAATATTTGATATTACCATCTGTAACCCGCCGTTTCATGCCTCGCTGAAAGATGCGCAGGCCGGTACGTTAAAAAAACTGCAGAACCTGAATAATGGCAGGCAGCAACAACCGCAGCTAAACTTTGGTGGTAAAAATACCGAACTATGGTACCCGGGTGGCGAGGTGGCGTTCATCCGCAACATGGTTGACCAAAGCGCGCTTTTTGCCGATAAAGTGATGTGGTTCTCTACCCTCGTATCTAAAAAAGACACGCTTGCCGCGGTGTACCGTGCCTTAAGTAAAGTAAAAGCCATAGAGGTGAAAACCATTAACATGGCCCAGGGCCAAAAGGTAAGCCGCATTGTTGCCTGGACATTCCTAAGCGAAGCCGCGCAACGCACATGGCGCAATACGTATTGGAAAGATGGTAAGTAACGCCGATTCCTAAGTGCATTTATTTTTCAAAATCATGATATCTTGCTGCGTTTGATGCTCGCTAAAACATATATTAGTAAAAAATATATCTGGCGGCTTAACGCATTTTAAGTCATATTAACCTAAAATAAACCTTATTATGTTTGGGATACAGCATATCAAATTCGACTCGATGACCTATGTGATCCATTTTAAAAATGGAGCCATAAAACGGGAAGGGCGAGGGCTTTCATTCTTCTATTTCGCGCCAAATAGTTCTATTGTAGCTATCCCGATGGGAAGTAACGATCTGCCTTTTATCTTCGGCGAATCCACAAATGATTACCAGTCGGTAAATATACAGGGACAAATAAGCTATAAAATAAGCCGACCCAAAGAACTGGCGGATGTTTTAGATTTTACTGTAAACGATTACGGGCAATACAAAAAGAACGATATTGAAAAGCTGAATCAGCGCATTATCAACGAAGCGCAGACCGCTACATCGGCCTATATCCATAGCATAAAACTGAAGGACGCCATCCGGTCGGCAAAAGCTATTGAGGAGCGGATCCTGGAAGGCCTTAAAGCATCGCTTGCGATAGGCATGCTGGGGATAGAGATACTGGGGGCAAATATATTGGGCATTTCGGCTACGCCGGAGATGGCCCGTGCCCTGGAGACCGACACCCGCGAGAAGTTGCAGCAGGAGGCGGACCAGGCTATTTACGAACGCCGGAACTTTGCCGTTGAGCAGGAGCGCCGTATTAAGGAAACTGAACTGAATACCGAAATTGCGGTTGAAGAAAAGCAAAAACAGATAGCCGAGAAACGGATGGAATCGGATGTGCAGAAAGCGGATAACGATCGCAAACTGCGCGAGATGGGCCTGGCTGCTGATATTGCTGTGGAAAATCAGCGTAAGGAGCTGATTGAGCAAAAAACAGCCAACGATAAAAAGGAAGCCGAAACGCAAGGCTTTGTTATTGAAACAACCTTAAAACCGTATAAGGATATCGATTGGAAAACGCTGACCGCATTGAATAACAACCCCGACCCGAAGTTTAATATAGCCCTTGCTTTTAGAGAGCTTGCCGAGAATGCCGACAAGATAGGCAACCTGAACATCAGCCCCGAGTTATTGGAGTCGCTGTTGCACGATAAGCCGAAAGGTAGGGGATGAACGTAGATTATGCCATCATTGTAAAGAATAAAACACGGCTTGAAGCTTTAATTGAGCGCTTCAATACCAAGGCGCAGGCTAAGTTTTACATAGAAAGGCTTGGCGGTAACTTTGAAGATTACGAGCAGGAGCACGAAATATTCCACGCCTCGTTAAGCACACTACAAACCCGGCTTTCTAAGGTGGTTAAATACAAGATCATCGAGCGGAATTTTATCCCATCCTTCATCTTTTCGCCAAAGCAGATAGTAATTGTAATTGGGCAGGACGGCCTGGTAGCCAATACCGCCAAATACTCCGGTGGCATACCTATCATTGCGGTAAACCCTGATGAAGAGCGTTATGATGGCGTGCTATTGCCTTTTAATACCGGCAATTTTATCGGGGCTGTAGAAAACGTACTAACGGATAAATTCCAATGGAGAACCATGCGCTTTGCCGAAGCCCGGTTAAACGACGGGCAGCGCCTGCTCGCCTTTAACGATCTTTTTATCGGCGCCTCGTCGCATGTATCGGCCCGCTATAAGATCTCTTATGGTAAAGCTACCGAAGAGCAATCGTCCAGTGGGCTTATTGTTTCTACCCCGGCGGGTTCAACGGGCTGGTTAAGCTCAGTTTTTAATATGGCTTATGGCGTTGCCGGTTTGTTCGAAAAAAACCTTCAGCCCAAAAAGCCCAGGATAAAAGATAATGAGTTGCTTTTTGCCGTGCGCGAACCTTTTCAAAGTATCCGTACGCAGATAGGGATAACGGCGGGCATCATTAAGCAAACCAATAGTTTAACCGTTGAATCGTTAATGCCGGGCAGCGGCGTAATATTCAGCGACGGTATAGAAGCCGACTTCCTGAAATTTAATAGCGGTGCTATCGCAACCATTGGCCTCGCAAGCGAAACTGCCCAGCTGGTAACAAACGAGGTAAAGTAAACACGGCGCTTATTTGTAAGGCGCCATCAGCAAATACTCGTAAAACATCCTTATTTTTAGCGATACCAATTAACCTGATACGTGAGGCCCGGCATTGCTGCAATCCTGTTTTTCCTGCTTTTTAATATAGCTGCTTTTGGCAAGGCATACAACAGCTATGTGTTAAAACCAGTTGTCGCCTGGCAGGATACCGCGAAAAAAGACAAGCCCAAGAAAACAAACGCCTGTAATACTATTGGCAATCTTACAGGTAATACCTGTATTGGCAGCACGCTCACTGCCTCCGCTACCGACCCGATTGAATCTGTAGAATGGATCTATGAGAACACCACAACCGTTGCCAAACAGCAAGCTCAAAACACACCATACACCTTTAAAGCCGATATTGCCGGCAAGTACTTTGTTAAAATAGTTACCAAAGCCGGATGCGAGATCAACTCAACGCTATCACTATTACCAACCTTAAGGTGCCGGTGATCACGATCTCCACACGATCTAATATTATTTGCGCTAAGTATCCTAACCCATCCTTTACCGGTGTGCCCACCTTTAACGGCGACAAGGCAACCTATCAGTGGAAGGTAAATCATATAAACGTTGGTCCGTTAGTTACTGATGTTAGCATACCATTTTCTCCAACAGGATTAAAAAAGGGGGATGAGGTGACTTGCGAAATGACGAGTACCGACGTGTGCATCACCACAAAAGTGGTGCAAAGCAACCCTATCAAAATAGATGATATCCCGGTAGAAAATCCCTCGGTAAGTATTGAGCGGAGTGCTGCCAACCCCTGCGCCGGGAGTACCCTGGTGTTTACTGCTATCCCGGTGAACGGCGGTGATTTACCTGATTACCAATGGTATGTAAACTTGGTGGCAGCCCCAAACGGTAACGCGAAAACATTTACATCAAGCCAGCTGAATGAGGGTGATAAGGTAACCTGCACCATAGTAAGTAATGCAAAGGTATGCCAGGCAAATATAACGGCTACCAGCCTGCCGTACACCGTAACGCTTATCCCGCTGGTTACACCAAAAATAAGCGTTACCCCCGTCTCTGTTGAAGCCGGCGTATCTATAACATACAAGGCAACGGTAGAAAACGCGGGAACAGATCCGGTATATCAATGGCAGATAAACCGGGTATACGTGGGTTCAGGCTCGGATACTTTTATCGCCTACAAGCTGGTACCCGGCGATGTTATCACCTGCATTTTAACAAGCAATGCCGATTGTACCACGAGCGATATGGTTACATCCGATCCGGTGATAAATACTGCCACAATACCCTTTAGGCCAGCCACAGCAAATTTATTTACCCCCAATGGTGATGGTGTAAACGATACCTGGAGTTTTCCCGGTGTAGATGCTTTTAGAAATGCTAAAGTGAGGGTGTATAACCGTTACGGCCAGCAAGTGTTCCATTCAGCTGGATATATAGAGGAATGGGATGGAAAAACAGACGCCGGAAAACAATGTCCATCCGGCGTATATTATTATTTCATAAACCTCGATCAAACCCAAACCACTGCGGGTTCGGTTACCATTATCAGGTAAGCTTAATTACTCGGCTACCTTTTCGGCTTTTGGCTTAGCAGTTTTGGCCGCTTTTGGTTCAACTGCAACAATTTCTTTAACTACTGCAACTTCTTTAGCTTCGGTTGCTGCTTTTACAAGAGCGTCTTTATCTACCTTAACTTCTGCAGAAAGTTTTTTGGCTAAGTTTTTAGCGCTTTTTTCAATTTCTTTTGTTGTTTTTTTGGAGGCGACACCCAGCTTTTCTGCTGCTGCTTTTAGTTGGGCAACAAGTGTTGCTTTAATGGTTTCAGTTGTGTTTTTCCGTGCGGATTTTACTAAGGCTTTCAGTTTGTTTTTTTTCATAGCTGCGAATTATTGCGCAAAGATAGGTTAGTACAAGGTTAATCCAATGTTATCATTATGTTAAGCGTCATATAAGTGCTTAACATTGACCCAATTAGGCATGGCTATTGTGGGTTTTAATGATGATGCAGATTAATTATTACGAAATAGGATTAGTAGTTCTGCTTGCCATTGGGCTGGTAATATGGTTAATAATACGTAACCGTAAGGACGAAAAAGCATTTGAAAAAGATGAATTAACCGACACAGTCGATCCGCACGATCCGGATAAAGAGTAGCCTACTTGTTTTTGATGATGATGCTCTCTATAACCACGGTAGCGTGTTCGCATTTATCGGTAGTGCGCTCCAGCGCGGCCAATATCTCGGTATATTTGATCAGCTCTACCGAGTTTTTTTCGGATTCCATAACTGCGCTAACGGCTTTGCCCGATACCTGATCGGCATAATGCTCCAGCTGTTTAATTTTATTACAGTTGTCTTTTATCGCGTCCGAGTTATCTAAATTACTCAGGCCGGTTACGGCTGCCTGCAACTCCATACAACTTTCTATAATAATACCCGCCAATTCTTTTATAGCTGGATTTGCCGGTTCTGATTGGAACAGGCTATACCTGCGCGATGAAATATGGATATAATCGCAAACGTTGTTGATAGAGGAGGCCAAAGCATACATATCGCTGCGGGCAAAGGGCGATACAAAAGCCTTTGCCGATGCCAGGTAAACTTTGTGCTTTACTTCGTTCCCGGTTTGCTTCAGGCGGCTTATTTGGTTAAGCTCGTTATTATGATCCTGCGATTCGCCGCTTACCAATTTAAAAAGCAATTCAGCCATTTGCACATTAATAGTGCATGATTGGTCGAAGAGGTCAAAAAATGCGCGGTCTTTTGGTACCAAAAATTTTAACAGGGTTGCCATGTAGTAGCTATTTGCTACAAACCTACAAAAAGCATATTAAGCCTGTGTTAATGTTTGGCTTTATGTAGCTAATAAGCCATAAAATTACATCCCCGGTATAAATATTTCTATCTGGGTGCCTTTTAGCTGTTCGCTTTGCACTTGCATCTTGCCATCCAGCAGGTTTACTCGGGCTGCTATGTTTTTCCAGCCGATGCCCTTAGATTCATCTATCTTACTGGCATCAAAACCCTTTCCATTGTCTTTGATACTTAGCGTGAGGTTGCTGTCTTTTTGAACAATATCAATATCAATATGAGTTGCCTGGGCATGTTTCATCATATTATTAAGCACTTCCTGCACAATGCGGTATATCGAAAGTTCATTTGGCTTAGCAAACTGGTATTGCCTTATATCTTCCGGCACATTCAGCATCACCTCGGTACCACCTGCCGAGTTCACCTTTTGGCAAAGGTCCTCCAGCGCGGCAAACAGGCCGAAGTTGAGCCCTTCGGGTATCAGGTTATGCGATATGTGGCGCACTTCGTTAATGGTTTTATCAACCAAACCAAGCGCGTTGTTTACCGCGGTCACCTCCGCATCCTGTGGTTGCAGTACCGAGATATTCATTTTAATGACGGACAGCATTTGACCTATGCTATCGTGCAGGTCGCGGGCTATTCGGATGCGCTCTTTTTGTTCACCGTCGAAAAGGGATTTGGTTGCTATCTCCTGTTGCTTAAATACTTCAGCCTGCAGGCGTTTTTCCTGTTTGTATTTGTTTTTACGAATGATGAGGAAAGCTAAAGATACGCCGAGTATCAATAATATAACCGAGCCAAACAGCCAGTAATTTTTCCGGCTTATTTCAAACTGCTGTTGCTGTATCAGTTTTTGCTTGCGTTCGGTTTCAAACTTTACGTTCAATTCCGATAGTTGCCGGGTGTTATCCAGGTTAATAAATTTGTCTTTGGTTTGCGCGTACAGCTTATGATATTCAAAAGCGCTTTTGTAATCGCCCGCTTTGGCTGCCGCATCTCCCATGCTATCATAGGCCGATTCAACAATTTCGATGGCGTTTATTTTTGTGGCAATGGCTATGCTTTTCTCGCAATAAAGTTTTGCGTTCTTAAAATCGCCCAGTTCGCCGTACAGGTTGCCAATATTATTATAAGTAGCGGCCGTCATCCACTCATCGCCGGTTTTTAGGGAAAGCTCTATCGCTTTAAAGTTGTACTGCAACGAGGCCGCATAATCTTTCTGGAATTTGTATACAATAGCCACGTTGCTCAGCGCCATAGCTATTTTTGCCGGGATGTTCTTTTTGGTATATACATCCAGCGCGTTCTTATAGGCGATGATCGCTTTATCATATTTTAGCTGCTGCTCGTAAACGGTGCCTTTATTATTTTGGCAATCGGCAGCCAGTTCCTCTTCATTAACCTCCAAAGCCAGTTTTTCGGCTTTTTCGTAATAACTTAAGGCCTCGTCAAATTTTTTCCAGCTGATGTAGAGCGCGCCAATACCTTTATAAATATGCGCTGTTAAGGTTTTATCGCCAATATCATCCGCTTTATGTAAAGCTTTTTGGTAGATCCCTAACGATTTTACATTCTCGCCTTTATCGGCATACATCCGGCCCAGGCTAATTTTGGCCTGTATAAAAGCTTTGGCATTGTTGCTTTGTGTTGCGGCCTGCGTAATTTCGTTCAGCAGCACTTCGGCGGTATCTGTGCTTCCCTTTTTTAGATAGGCTTTGGCCGCGTCTAATTTCAAACTGAGGTTATCAGGCTGCTTTTGTAATTCGCTTAAAATTTGGGGTAGGGTTTTGGCGAGCGGCGTTTGCGCCCAACCCAATAAAGGGGCAATAAAAAAAGCCAGGGCCAACAACAGTGGCTTTACACTAAAATTAAACGAAAACTTTACCATGAATTAGGAAAAATAATATCCTATAATAATACAGGTATTTTATTCGAAACTCGAAAGAATAATATGCCGATAAGTTGTTTTTGGGTATTAATGTGCAGCCACCGCTATCTTATTATACTTATTACGGTATTCTACCGGCGATACCCCTGTTATTTTTTTAAAAGTTTCCCGGAAGGCTTTGGTATCAGTATAGCCTACATTGTACATTACTTCGTTAACGTTTTCGCGCAAAGTTTCCAGGCTCATTTTGGCGGCCTCTATCCGCACACGCTGCATATATTCTACTACAGTATTGGAGGTAGCCTTTTTAAACCGGCGCTCCAGGTGCCTGCGACTCATGGCCAGGGTGGATGCTAATTGGTCTACGGTTATTTTGCCGGCATAATTTTGCTCTATATATTCCTGTGCTTTTTTAATGGTATCGTCCTCATGGTTTTTTTGCCCGTGGAAAATGATAAACAGCGACTGGCTATTGCGCTCAATATCAATCTCGAACATTTTTGAGGAGGTGATGGCCATATCGCGCCCCGAGAATTTCTCTATCAGGTACAGCAGCAAATTCAGCGAGGAATAGGCACCGCCGCTGGTGTAAATGCCGCCCTCGTCGGTTATGATCTTATAAGGCATCAGGTTAATATCCGGGTACATCTGCCTAAATTCTGCCGCAGCCAGCCAATGCGTGGTGCAGTTTTTACCTTTCAATAAGCCGGTTGCCGCCAGTATGAATGCGCCAATGCAAAGCGATACCACCTCGGCCCCGCCTTTGTATTGCTTAATTATCCAGGGAATAAAATCACTGTTATCACTTACTACCTTAGCCATATCGCCATGCACTGCGGGGATAACGATGAGATCGGTTTTGGTAACCTCATCTATCGTTAAATCTGGCTTAATGGAGAACAAACCATTGCTAAGCGTGGTCTCCTGGCTAAGCCCCACCAGTTGGATCTTAAACAAGGGGGCCTTCTTCATCCTATCGAACGCGTTGTTCACCTCAGTAAACATTTTATAGGTCGATTCTATATTGCTCAGGCTGGCGTTGCCCCGCGGAATGAGGATAGATATGTGTTTCATAGTATCAAAATTAAATAGAAACTGCGTCGCAATCAACCCCTTAGAATGTCGTAATAACACCCTCGCGGTTGGGCAAAAGCGATGCACCTTTGTGATGTCAACAAATGGATATGATAGAGGTTTTCAAAACAAATGTAGACGATTTTAGCAGATCGCAGTTTCTGGCAGGGCTGATCGAGGCGTATTTTAAGGTGCGCCGGGTTAATTTCGACCTGGAAGATTGTGACAAAGTACTCCGGGTAGAAGGGCCGGAGTTTTGCCCGAAACAGATAATTGCCCTGCTGAAGTTAAACGGGCACCATTGCGAAGAACTTATTTAAAACACATATATTTATTTAACTAAAAATAATAAGCCATGCCTAAAATTAATGCATACATCGGTTTTAATGATACCTGTCGCCAGGCGATGGAGTTTTACCGGGAAGTTATCGGTGGCGAACTAACCCTGCAGGTAGTGAAAGAATCACCTATGAAAGAGATGTTTCCGGCATCGCACCAGGATAAAATTCTGCACGCTGATTTAGAGAGCAAGGATTTTACCTTGTTAGGTACCGACCTGCCCGGCAACAATGCTGCAGTTTCTTCGGGAACCGTAACACTGATGCTTATTTATGATACTAAAGCTGAAATGCAAAGCGCTTTTGATAAACTGGCGGAAGGTGGAAGTGTTACCCACCCGATTATGGAATTCTTTGCGGGCACCATGGGAAATCTTACCGATAAATTTGGCGTAAAATGGGGCGTTTTTTCGGCAGAAAATAACTAATTTACACTTTTCAAACCCTAATTAAAAGCCCCGTTATCATGAATATCCTTTTCGTCATCCTGGCAATAATTGCTGCGATAGTTCTATTGTTGCTGCTTGCAGCCGCGTTCTCTAAAAGCGATTACGCCGTAGAGCGCGAAATAACCATTAACAAACCGGTAGCGCAGGTTTTTGAATACGTGAGATATCTGAAAAATATGGATGATTACAATAAATGGGTAATGGTAGACCCGATGATGCAAAAGGATTATAAAGGCGAAGATGGTACCGAAGGCTTTGCTTATGCCTGGGATAGTGATAATAAAGGCGGCCAGGGGGAGCAGGTGATAAAAAAGATTGAGAAAGACAAGCGGATAGATGTGCAGATAACTTTTATAAAGCCCTTTGCCGGTGTCTCGGATTCCTATATGATCACCGAGCCTACTATGGACAACGGCACTACGGTAAAATGGGGCTTCGCCAGCAAAATGCCTTACCCTATGAATGCCATGATGCTATTTATGGATATGGGCGAAATGCTGGGCAAGGACCTCGTTATCAGCCTCCAAAACCTGAAACATATATTAGAAAAACAGCCATAACATATAAAACAGATGGCATTTTTAATCCGTATTTAAATGGACGGTGAACTTAGAAATTAAAGAATAAACTATTAAAACCTAATATATGAAGATTGCAATGATCGTTGTCCGTACCCTGATGGGGGCATTTCTACTGTTTGCTTCCATCGCTTATTTTTTTGAATTGGTAAAACCAACAACAGCGCCGCCTGATGCAGCTATAGTCTACAATAAAGGTATAGCAGTAGCACACTTGCTAACCATTGTAAAAAGCATTGAACTGATATGCGGACTGATGCTGATTACGGGCCGCTTTGCGGCGCTGGCTACTATCGTCATATTCCCGATAACGGTGAACATCGTTATATTCCACGCCTATGCCGATCCGGCTAATATCGGCGGCGGCATATTATTGTTGGTGCTAAACTTGTTTATGGCGTATTACTACCGCAAAAATTACGCGCCGATTTTCCAAATGAAGTAATTGACTTATTGTCTGATGCTTAAAGACTTGACAACTTTTTAAAAGTTGTCAAGTCTGCTTTATTCTTTTATCCCCTTATATTAGCGGGATGAAAAAACTATTGCTGTTTGTGTTTTTCCTTTCGGTGGTTGCTGTTACCGGTAAAACTGTCCATCATAACGATACTATCCCCGAATTTATGAAGGGGAAGTTTAAGGACGATTACGGCATCAAGTACGAGATAAGTGATACGCTGTGGACGCAGTTGCCGCGCAGCAAATACCGAATTGTTAAATGGAACTTACAGGAGCAATACCTGGTGGCGCGTAATAATGATGGTAACCCCGGCGAAGGCGGCTTGTATACCCGGATAGATTTTATGGAGTTTAAAAACATGTCGCCCTGGAAATGGGGCTATTGTTTAACCGCCTACGATGCCAAAACGGACGTAATTGCCGAAAGCATGGCCAAAGCCGACCGCAAGCATCCCAAAACCGGCTGCAACGGGTTCCCCTTCTCGAGGATGAAAGAAAATTACTAACAGAAGGTTCGCTGTTTATTAACCACAAAGGCCACAAAGAACAATACTCATAAAGACAAAGAGGCTGTATCATATTGGTTTTGATACAGCCTCTTTGTTGTTTTTGGTTGCCTGTAAATCGCCAAAAAAACTATTGAGTGTTCACGCTCACACATGTGAACACCGTGAACATTTATAAAAATCTCATAATCAGGAATTTGCAAATTGCAGGATGGTGTCAATATTGTGTCACCATTCTGCACTGCAAACTTAATTTCCGGCCCTTTTGTTTAGTTCGGCAACCGGCATGATCAGTATCCGCCCTACCTGTTTTTTGCCTTTATAGGTAACCACCTTTAACTGTGTGGCGTCAATAGGTACCAAAAGGGTGCTGGTGTATTTAGGGTAAAACCTATCTGGCTGTGAGTTATCAAAGCTGTAGTAAATATCAAGCCCGGGTACTTCGGGCGTTAGGGTTACGCCTAAGCTCTTATCTGCATTGCGGATGGCTTTAAAGGTCGGGTCGTAAACGCTTGGCGAATATTTGGTTTCGCTCAGGTCGAAACGTGCGAACTGTTTCTCCACTTTAGGAAAGAAAACTGTAAAATCCTTCTTCGCTTTTGGCGACCATACCGATTCTGATACCGCCAGCGCACGTGGCCATATCATATATTCCACCTGGCGGAAATTGTACACCTGTTCTGTCCATAGATTGGCTTGTCCGCCTTTTATCAGTTTAGCGTCAACGCCATCGGGCACGGGCTCAAACTCATAGGTTTTGCTCAGGCGAAGAGTTGCATATACTGGTGGCTCGGTTATTTTATCGCTTTGCATATAATCCAGATAAACATAAGTGGTTGGGCTCATTACCACCTCGTGCCCCATTTTAGCGGCCTCAATACCACCTTTTATACCGCGCCAGCTCATCAGTGCCGCGTTAGGGCCAATGCCGCCTTCTAATATCTCATCCCAGCCCATAAATTTTTTCCCCTTGCTCTCTACTATCTTCTCTACACGTTTTTCAAAGTAGCTTTGTACTTCTTCCATCGTTTTTAAGTTTTCTTTGGCCATCAGGGCTTTCACCTGGTCGCTTTGCTCCCAAAAGTTTTTGGCGCACTCGTCACCACCCATATGCATGTAGGCAAAGGGGAAAAGTTCCGCAATTTCGCCTACAACCTTATCCAGGAACTCGTAAGTGTATTCGCTGGCAGGATTAAGGCTATTATCTACCAAAGCCGGGTGGCCGGGCTTCGACCAGTCCATGATCTTTTCGCCCGAACGTACCTTATATTGGTCTGCCCCCGGGGCGGTGGCTAACTGCGGATAAGCAGCTATGGCTGCAAGGCTATGGCCGGGTACATCCACTTCGGGCATAACATCTACAAACCGGTCTTTAGCATATTTTACCAGCTCGCGGATATCATCCTGGGTATAAAAGCCACCATAGGTACGCGGCTCATCTGCCGGTGGTGGTATAAAATCGCCAAAGGCGCCTTCACGTTTGGCGTTGTAGGCACCAACGGTAGTTAGGCGGGGCAGGCTTTTTATCTCTATTCTCCAGCCTTCATCATCGGTAAGGTGCATGTGCAGCAGGTTAAATTTGTATTTAACCATATCATCAATAAAATGCTTAACCTCCTGTTTGGTAAAAAAGTGGCGCGATACATCAAACATCAAACCTCTCCACTCAAAACGGGGATAATCCGTAATATCTACTTCTGGTACGGTCCAATTTACATTCCTGGCAACTTCTAAGCCTTCAATTTCCTTAGGCAGTAATTGCATCAGCGTTTGTACACCATAGTATAAACCGGCAGGCTCATTAGCACTTATGGTGATGCCCTTAGGTTTTACCGATAGCAAATACCCTTCTTTACCAATTACTGCATTGGCGGTTTTATTAAGCACCAACTTAATGGTAGCGGCAGGTGCCACAGCTTTTACCGAAACTGTTTTGCCCGCAGCCGTACTGAATTTCTTCTTCAGCAGATCCAGTATCGGGGTCATTTCCGGCTGCGAACTGCTTTGCACCACCACAATTTTTGGCAGCGTAAACTGCCCGGGATGCCTGGTTGTTTTAACAGGTTCGGGGATAATGGCAATATCCGTGGCCGTTTGCTGCGCAAAACTTAACGAACCAATAAAGCAGGAAAATACCAGTAAGGATAGTTTTTTCATTGATAATAAATTCATGGTTTATAAGGGGGGTATTGGGATGCAATTTATAACTTTTTAAATTAAATTAATAAGTTTTTTTACACAGGTAGGTTTCTATGCTTTAGTGTTAAACTTATTATCGCCAAATGAAATTTCATTTTAGTTTTTTTGTTAAATTGCCCTTTATATATCTCACAATTGCGCCTGCAATTATATAAACCAATTATTAAGCTTAATTATTACAACATGTCAACTGATCGCAGAAAATTTCTCAAGCACCTGGGTACTTCGGTTTTGTTAACCTCCGCTTCGCTCACCAGTTTAGCAGCAAAAGAGGAGAACGAGATAAGGGAGTTACGCGCCCAAAAACGCATTACCCCTAACGATAAAATACGCATTGCTACCATTGGCATGGGTATTATGGGCTTTAATGATACCCGTGCGGCGCTAACCACAGAGGGTGTAGAACTGGTTGGTGCCTGCGATCTGTATACAGGCAGGCTGGCCCGCGCCAAAGAAGTTTATGGTGCAGGCCTGTACACCACCGGCGATTACCGCGACATTATCAATCGGAAAGATATCGACGCGGTTATTATAGCTACCAGCGATAACTGGCATAGCAAGATAGCCATTGATGCCATGCGTGCCGGCAAAGCCGTTTACAGCGAGAAACCAATGGTACACCAGATAAACCAGGGACTTGCCGAAATAAAAGCGCAGCAGGAAACCAAGATGGTTTTCCAGGTGGGCAGCCAGCGGGTGAGCAGCATCGCGTACAAAAAAGCAAAGGAAATGTACGAATCGGGCGCTATCGGCAAGATCAATTCTATCGAGGCATCGTTTAACAGGCAGGATGCTTTGGGCGCCTGGCAATATACCATGCCACTGGATCAATCGGTACAAACGGTAGACTGGTCAAGGTTTCAGTCCAACGCCAAAATTAAATATGACTATGACCCGAAGCGCTTTTTCCGCTGGAGAAATTACCGCGAATATGGTACCGGTGTAGCAGGGGATCTGTTTGTGCATTTGCTGAGCGGCATTCATTTCATTACCGGTTCCAAAGGCCCTGAGAAGATCTTCTCCATCGGCGACCTCGCTTACTGGAAGGATAGCCGTAATGTGCCGGATGTAATGAGCGCGGTTATCCACTACGGGGAAACCAAAGAGCACCCGGCTTTCCAGGTTACGCTAAGGGTGAACTTTGTGAGCGGCGATGGCGGCTCCAGCACCACAAAAATTACAGGTTCGGAAGGGGTGATTGACCTGGGCGGCGAGGGCGAGGGCTTCACCATTCGCAAAAGCAAAATGGCCGAAGCACCGGGCATAGGCGGCTGGGATTCGTTATTTACTTATACCGAAGTGCAGCAAAAAGCATTGATGGATGATTACAACAAACGTTATAACGATGCCCAAAAAACAAGGCCACGTTTCGCGGATGTAACCTACCGTGCTCCGGATGGCTACAATGCCTCTAACGACCACTTTGCTAACTTCTTTGATTCTGTACGCAATAAAACTAAAGTGGTGGAAGACGCCGTATTTGGCTTTAGGGCCGCCGCGCCTTGCCTGGCCTGCAACGATAGTTATTTCGAAAACCGGGTTATCCGCTGGGATGCCGAGAACATGAAGATAGTTTAAGTGTGATGTTTTCAAATGAAACGGCCGTGGGCATATGCCTGCGGCCGTTTTTTGTTTAGCGCAATATGGTTACCCAGCCCGCCACTTTTGGTTTTAGGGTGTGGGTATCTACAAGGTAATAATAAGTGCCCGCGGGCAGGGCCTTACCCAGGAAGGTACCATCCCAGGGTTTGGCATAGCCGGCAGATTGATACACCAGCTTACCATAGCGGTTGTAAATAAAGACATCGGCCGTGGTATATTTACTTAAAACCGGGATCTGCCAGTAATCGTTCGTGCCATCGCCGTTTGGCGTAAAGGCGTTGGGGATGGTGATGGCGCACTCAGTATCTGTTTTAACGTGTACCGTAATAGGAGTTGATGGCACAACAGGACTAATAGCGCATTTAACGTTACTCGTCATTTCGCACACCACCTCATCGCCGTTAACCAGGTTGGTGGCGGTGAAAGTAGCGCTGTTGCTGCCCCTGAGGTTGCCGTTCACCTTCCATTGGTAGCTTGGGGCGATGCTCGCTGTTTGTGTATTACCGGACGTCGCTGTAAAAGTAATACCTACACCTGGGCATATCGCATCATTGGTTGAAGCAGAAACAGATACTGAAGTTAATATAGATGGTTCGGTAGATACCGGGTAATCAGCAGATGGGGCAGATTCTACCGGTTCACAATAATCAAGGTTGATAACCGTACAGGTAACATTGTCCCCGTCTTTTAAAGTGCTCGATGTAAATTCTTTTCCACCCGAAGAAGCGAGGGTGCCGTTTACCGCCCAGTTATAAATGGGTCTGCTGCCTTCGCCCTGGGTTTGCGCCTTAAATGTAATTGGGCCGCCGTCGCAGCGCTCTGATGTTATAGGTGCTATAGTCACCGTTGGTTTTGGAAGCGGCACGGCCGATACGGTAAATGTTTGATCTTTTGTTTGGCCGAGGTTATCAATAGCGGTAAGCGTTACGGTTATGGGCTGGCCTATGGTAACCGGGGTACCCGCTTCCGGCGATTGCTTAACAACTGTATTATTAGCGCAGGTACTTAATGCGCGTGTTTTATCAGCATAATTCGGCAAAAAAGCAGGGCAACTTGCAGCTGCAGGTATGGAAACATCGGTTTGCGTAGTGCTGAATTTAAGCTCGCTTACGATAGTTACCTGCACCGTTACCTTGGCGGCGTTACTTTTATTGGTGTTATCTTTTGGCCCGGGATTGCCGGAGCCGGCTATGGTAGTTACTTTCCCTTTAGGCGTAATTTTGCGGATCCGGTGATTGTCAGAATCGGCTATATACAGGTTGTCGGCCGGATCGATGGCTATGCCCTGCGGATTATGAAACCGCGCGGTTAAGAGCGATCCATCGGCAAAACCTTCGCCGGCACCCGCGTATATAGAGAATTGAGCATCCGGCGTAATTTTATAGATCACCCCCGTGGTTGATCCTACAAAAACATTTCCTTTGCTATCAACCACCAGGCGGGCAAATCCGGCGGCTGATGGGACGGCATAAAGCGTACTAACAACCCTATCAGGTGTTATTTTGCTTACGGCGTTACCATTGCTATAAGCATTTGTACTTACAAACATATCTCCATTCCTGTCGAATGTGAGGCCTGTTATGCCGTTAAAACCACCAGCAAAAGAGGTTACCGTGTTGCCATCGGGTGTTACTTTAAATATAGTGGATTTATTGGCTACATAAATATTGTTAAAGCGATCTACTGCTATGGATTCGGGCGTAAATATTTGGCCGCCATTGGCCGCTAACAAAGCAGGCATTGCAAATGTGATGGTTACTCCATCCGGGGTTATTTTTCTTACGGCGTTGTTTCT
Organism: Mucilaginibacter sp.; assembly: GCF_039925265.1. Taxonomy (GTDB): domain Bacteria; phylum Bacteroidota; class Bacteroidia; order Sphingobacteriales; family Sphingobacteriaceae; genus Mucilaginibacter. The sequence goes on along the minus strand of NZ_JBDSZG010000018.1, from coordinate 139,911 downwards.
AACATCGCAAACATAGGTATTGCCCTGCGCGTCATTTGCAAGCGAAAGCAGGTTGGAACTAAAACCAACATTTGGCCCGGTGCCCTCCCGGTAACTATTTACGCCACCCGCAAGCGTTGTAACCCGTGTATCTGTGCCGTACTTTCTTACCTTGGTATATGCCTGGTCCGAAACGTAGAAATTGCCTGATGAAGCATCATAAGAAATGGCGCTGGGTTCATCAAATTCGGCGTTAAGGGGGTCGGCAGGGTCGGGGCCGTAACCGGCTCCTACGGTTATGGCTTGCTGGCCTATATCTTCGCAGGTAAAATCTGGGGTTGGCCGTATGGTGATGGTTAATGGAGGTGTTTGCGAGCCGGGCGTAATTTTGGCAAGTTGCTCTGCCTTTACGGTATAGTTGCCAAATTGGTCTAAAGCAAATATAAACGTACCGCTTAAGGCTTCTACAGTTGGTTTTGCAAAATCCGGCTCCGGGCCTATTTTTATGGGCTGAGATTTGTCTTCTGCGGCGGCATACTCAACGTTTCCCTTTTGATGGGCGGTTATAATGGCGGTGCCCTCACCCACAGGGTGTATTTTGCCATTAGCGATAGTGGCTATTGCAAAATCGCTGCTGGTGTAAGTAATCGGAATAGCATTATTTGTACTGGTGGCTCCCGGCGCAATATCCTGATCGCCAACTATGGCATCGGCAAGCGAGCCGAACGTAATGACTTGCGACTTTAACTCGGCCTCGCGCACCTCTATCATAAAGGAATAAGCGTACTTGCCTGCTGTGTTATAACCAACAACACTATAGTTAGATGCTTGTAAAGTTTGAGTTGGCGTGCCGCTTATCTCGCCGGTCCTGCTATCGAAGGTGAGGCCTGCTGGCAAAGCCGGCTCCAGGTAATAACCGGTGGTTACCATTTTACGGATAACATTATTTTTTTCGTCGGCGATGTACAGGTTGCCATCTGCATCAATATCTAAACCCGCGGGGCCGTTAAGCGATTGCGACGCTAAGTTGGTAACCAGGTCATCTGTGCCATATCGGCGTATCAGACTGCTGCCGTAATCAGCAACAAAAATGGTACCCGCGGCATCACGTACAATGCCCGATGGAATGCTGAAACGAGCGCTTTTGCCTAAGCCATCAAATGAGCCAGTAAAAAACCCACCTGCTATGGTAACTACATTATCATCATTGTCTATAGTACGGATATGAGAATCATCGCCCAGGTAAAACAATCCGTTGGAGCCATAATAAGCGGCGCGTGGTGAGTTCAGTTTAGCGCTGGTGCCATTACCGTCCACCCAGCCAGAGGTTCCATCACCGGCAATGGTGCTCACGGTACCATCGATGCCCACATGGCGCACCAGGTTGTTTCCATAGTCGGTAACATACAGCCCGCCATTTTTATCTACCGCAATGCTTGTTGGGAAGTTAAAACGTGCAAAATCCCCCTGCGAGTTAACCATACCGGGCACACCCGCTTTACCGGCTAATGTGCTAACCACGCCGGCCGCGTTTATTTGCCTTATTACATGGTTGTCCCTGTCTGCAACAAAAATATTTCCGAGTTTGTCTAAAGCGATACCGGTGGGGTTGTTAAAGGTAGCGGCGCTGCCAATACCATCTGCCGAACCCGCCGCCCCGGTACCTGCAACGGTTGTTACCGTGCCGTCGGGGCTTATTTTGCGGATCATATTATTGCCTGCGTCGGCAATATATATATTGCCCGCGGCATCAATATGGAGGTCGCGGGGGGCATTAAAACTTGCCGACAAGCGAGAGGCTGAGTTTGCAGCACCCGGCGATCCTGTGCCGGCGAAAGTAGTTATTTGGCAAAACACGGTGGCCGGTATATCGCCACCGGTTTGCATTGGCTTTATCGGCGTAATGGGTGTGCCTTTCTTAAAAGAATTTACATCGTTGTAAGTGAAAGCGGGTACCTGGGCATAACAATTGCCTACCGCCAGTATGGCAATTATGTAAATAGCAATATGGAGCACCCGTTTCACAAATGTTGCGTATTACTTTAGCTTTCTGGCTGTTACGCCTGTGTTCGTGATTTTCACCGGCTTTATTAAGCCTTTTGCATCAAATATCATTTTATCAATACAGGTTACCCTGTGGTTGCCATCGGTTTCGGTTAACGGGCGGCGGTGGTAAACAATATAATATTCGTTTTTACCCGGTACTTTAATTACGGAGTGGTGCCCCGCCCCGGTTGCCACGGCGGCATCTTGTTTTAAAACAGTACCTATCCGTTTAAATGGGCCGGCTATATTATCGGCAATGGCATAAGCCACGCGATAGTCGGGGCCTGTCCACCCACCTTCAGACCACATAAAGTAATATTTGCCATTACGGATAAACATCACCGGGCCTTCCACATAGCCATTGGGTGTGATTGAACGGAACATGGTGCCATCGGCAAAAGGCACTATGGCTGTAAAATCATCTTTAAGCTTAGCGATGTTGCAATGCCCCCATCCGCCATAAATAATATAGTATTGCCCGTCTTTATCTTTAAAAACAAACTGGTCTATCGGCTGTGCCCCGTTGTAAAATTTGTCTATTAAAGGCTTACCTAAATAATCTTTAAAAGGGCCTTCGGGTTTATCAGCTACTGCTATGCCTATGCCACCAACGGCCTGGTCGTTCTGGATATCGTTGGCACCGAAGAACAAATAATATTTGCCTCCCTTAGCCACTATTGCCGGGGCCCACATGGCGCGCTTTGCCCACTTAACATTGCTCGAATCGAGTACGTTATCGTGTTTTTTCCAGGTGATGAGGTCTGATGAAGAAAACGCGTCGAAATGTACCTGCTTTTCGTATTTATCGGAATAAGTGGGGTAAACCCAGTATTGTTTCCCAAATATGGTGGCTTCCGGGTCGGCGTACCAACCTTCAAAAATAGGGTTGCCCGATGTTGTTTTTTTTGGAGATTGAGCCTGGGCGTGTTGCAGGCCAAGTACAGATAAAAGGGAGAGTATCAATAATCGTTTCATGTTCATTTCAGCTGCGCTACTATGTAGCCAATTAACTCTTTAATATAGGTGTTCCATGTACCGTATACCACGGTATCGGGCAAAATATCCCAAAAAGAAATGCGCCCCCTGTTGGTTTTATAATAATCGCACGGATAGGCAACTACCGGTATGCCCGCCTTTTTAAATATCAAAAGCGCACGCCGCATATGAAAGGCAGAAGTTACCAATAAATATGGTGGTTTAAGCGTTGTTTTTTGCAATATAGCTTTTGAGAATGAGGCGTTTTCGAAAGTATTGCGGGCGCGGCTTTCAATGAGTACCGCGCTATCGGGGATGTTTAATTTACGGAGTTCGGCCTGTACAAATACCCCTTCGCGAAAGCCGCTTGGGTTAAGATTGCCGTTTCCGCCAGTAACCAGTAGGTGCGATGCGGTGCCATTTTGCAATAATTTTACAGCTTCGGTATAACGGTCGGCAGCAGCATTAAAAAAGCCCTGGCCGTTTGCATCTTCAGACACAAAACCGCCCAGCAAAATTATGCTGCTGTATTTGGTGTTGCCCGGCTTGTAGGCTTTTATGTCCCAGATGTTTGAGTATCCCTTCATTAACAAGGGGTTGCCAAAAATATACAGCAACGCCACCGAATAGATGAGCAGCTTACGCACCCGTTTTGTGTTTTTGGTGAAAATGGCATATAGCAGCATGCCAAACACCCACATAAATGGCAATATAAGTATGTAAAGTACCTTAGAGAGAATGAAATACATTGGTTTTATTATGGCGGTACAATTTAACTCATTTTTATGTATTTGAGGTGTAACGGGTAATTTATTGTACGTGACTGGGCATACTTACGCAACAGGGACAAAAATATTTATCGCCGTACCCTGCCCGGGCGCAGAGGTGTAAGCTATTGTGCCCTTAAGGTAAGCTATGCGGTTTTGGATGTTTTTAAACCGATGCCGGTAAAGTTTTAGTGTTTTTTTAAGACTATCGACAGTTGGGTTTTGCGCATGCGAAAAAAAAGGCAGCAATAGCAGCGCCAGCATTAGTTGTTTCATAAAGGGTTTACCAGGTTTATAAAACTGCCCAAAGGCAGGCTAATTTTTAATATATATATTAAATAGAATAAAATAAGCAACTGTTAAAATTATATTAGCTGGCATTAAATTAAATATCTGTGTTTTTATAGCTGAAATAATATCTAACCGGTTTACCAGATATTCCAAAATACTACATATGTGGTATTGATGCCGGCCCCAAATTCCGCTTGCTTAGTACTATTAAAAACATCAATTATTTACTAAACACAAATCCTTAAAACAATGAAAAAGATCTTTACACTGGTTATTGTTATGCTGGCAGCGGTAACAACCTCAAAACTTTACGCGCAAGATGGCGATTACAAAAAATTCTCACTTGGGCTTGGTTTCGAAGGTGCACTGCCGGTTGGTAACCTGGGCAATGCCTATAGCTTTGGCGCAGGTGCTACTATCCGCGCAACCATCGGGCTTGATGCTTCGAGCGCGGTTACTATTACGTCGGGTGCTATCGCCTTTATCCCTAAAGACTTGGGCGGCGGCTATAAATTAAAAACACAGATCAACATCCCTATCAAAGCCGGCTACAAATACATGCTGAGCGATAATTTCTACGCTATTGGCGAGGCTGGTATCACCATTGCAAAATCATACGCAAGCAACGGTAACGGCGGTACTATATCTGCAAGCGGTTCATCATTTACCTATGCACCGGGCATCGGCCTAAAACTTGGCGCGCTCGACCTGAGTGTGAGGTACGAAGGTTACAGCGGCGCTGGCTTTATTGGCACACGCCTGGGCTTTAACTTTTAAGTAAATTAGCTACGGAAAGCCATGAATACTTTAGTATTGGTACTGATAACGATAGGCATTATGTTTATAGGCATGCGCAAGCCCGAGGGCAGCAACAATAAAAGTTGAAGCGCATCCATAAGGCTGTTGTCGGCATCCATACACAGTTCTTTATAAAGCCGCCCGCCGGGTGGCTTTATAATTTTTTTTGCTACTTTTATAAACCTATTTCCCTCAATATCATGAATATACCGGTTGCCATTGTTGATGATAAGCGCATATTGCGGCAATCATTAAGCGAGCAGATAGCTTATTACAAAGAGATAAACGTTGTATTACAATGTGCCGAAGGTTCTGCGTTTTTAGAGGGGATGAAAGCATTTAAGCCGGAGGAGCGCCCGCAGGTGGTGCTGATGGATATTGAAATGCCCGTGATGGATGGCATAGAAGCGGTGCTCATAGGTAAAGAAATTTACCCCGATGTGCATTTTTTGATGCTTACTGTTTTTGATGATGACGATAAGCTGTTCGAGGCTATTAAAGCCGGGGCAAGCGGTTATTTGCTGAAGGACGAACGGGTATCAAATATTGTAAAAGCCATTACCGAAATTGTCTATGAAGGCGGCGTACCCATGTCGCCACGAATTGCCCGCAAGGCGCTGGCCATGCTCAGGAATACGTCTGACCCGATTGAACAACCCAAAGAAGACACTGATGATGACTGCACCCTTTCCTCCCGCGAACTGGAGATACTAAACCGGATAGTGGACGGACTTAATTACACCCAAATAGGCGAACGCCTTTTCATCAGCCCGCATACCGTTCGCAAACACATCGCCAATATTTACGATAAGCTGCACGTATCCAACAAAGCATCAGCCATCAAGATCGCATTGCGAAAGAAGTGGTTTAACTAAATAAAAAAAGGCCCCACAGGAGCCTTCTAAATTATATGCCATTGGGTGTTCTTATACCACCAAATTTTCCAACCCGTACTGCTTCAATACATCGGCAGGTACACCTACCCATTTATTAGGCGAATTACCGGCGAAGCCAAGATCCTTTACGCCCATTTCGGTAGTAAAGAAACCGGTTGCGGTAAGATCGCGCATGCGGTTAAAAAAGGCAACGCCCTGTTGCATTTCGGGTTTGGCTTTCGCCGGGTAGGCTATCTGGTCTACCATTTCTATTTGCTGGGCAGCTGAACTGGCCACAAAGGTTTTACTGAAACGGTTAAGGCATTGCAGATCCAGCCATTTAAGGCCACCGCGCATAGGTAGCTGATGATCGGGGATATCTTTTACAATAAACTCGATGAACTCGGGTACTTTGGCATCAGATGCACTGCCCGATTTCGCGTCCTTCGGGATAATGATATTTGCCAATACCGTAATGGTAGCCATCTCGTGCTCAGTAAAAAACTTATCGGCAAGCAGTTTCTTTTCCCGCTCCAGTTCTTCGGGCTGGCGGCCAGGTGTACCTCCTGCAACCGTTTCAACGGTTTCGGGTGTGTTTTTATCGGGCGTTTTGCACGCTTCCAGCAATACGGTTGCCGATAGTGTGCCAATGCCAAGTGCTTTTAGGGAGTCGCGTCTGTTCATGATGCGTTATACGTTAAGTTTTTTACGTTGAGCCAAAATATATTCCGCGGTGCGCATGCTCAGGGCCAGGATGGTCCAGGTAGCGTTTTTATCGCCCTGCTGTACAAACGGGGCGGCATCCACCACAAAAAGGTTCTTACAATCGTGCGCCTGGCAATACTTGTTCAAGGCCGATTTTGAAGGGTCATCGCCCATGCGGATGGTGCCCACCTCATGGATGATCTTGCCCGGAGCTTCTAAACCGTAATTGGTTTCGGGGCCCTGCTTGGTGCCGTGTATAGCGCCCATGTTGTGCAATACCTCTTCAAAAGTATCCTGCATGTGCTTGGCCTGGTTTATCTCGTCGTTGGTCCAGTTGTAATGGAACCGCAGCACCGGGATCCCGAATTTATCAACTACGTTGGGGTCTATCTCGCAATAGTTATCGGCCCTTGCAATAGCAGTGCCACGGCCGGCCATGCCTACCTGTGTGCCGTAAAAACGACGGTAGTCATCTTTCAGCGCAGCGCCGTAACCACCGGCCTCTTTGGTTTTACCATCCCTATCCGGCACGGCACCGTTCATTTTATGCATGCCAAAGCCGAAACCGTACGATGGCATGTGCAGACCACCACCGTATTCGATGTGGTAACCGCGCGGGAAATTCAGTTTTTTATTATCAAGCCACCATGGCGAATAGATGTGCACGCTGCCTACACCGTCTTCGTTGTACCGCTTACGATCCAGCAGTTGCGGAAGGAAACCGCCCGCGCTGGAGCCGGTAGAATCGTGCAGGTATTTACCAACCACGCCGCTGCTGTTGGCCAAACCGCCCGGGTGGGCAGATGATTTGGAATTGAGCAATATGCGCGCCGATTCGCCCGCGCTGGCGCCAAGCACCACCGTTTTGGCGTTTACCTGGTACTCCTGCATATCCTCCTTATTTACATAAGATACGCCGGTTGCCAGTCCATCTTTATCCGTAAGGATCTCGCGCACCATTGCGTTGGTGATCACTTTTAAGTTGCCGGTTTTTATGGCTGGGATAACCAGGCAGGATGATGCCGAGAAATCGCCATAAATTTTACAGCTACGGCCGCATTGCCCGCAGAAGAAACAAGCGCCACGGTCTTTATTGCCCGGCAAAGCTTCGGTAAGTACCGAGCCACGGCCCGGGATAACTTTTACACCCGCCTTGCGTGCGCCCTGTGTAATAAACAGTTCGTTCAAACGAGGTTTTGGCGGGGGGAGGAAAATACCATCCGGTTCGTTCTCTAAACCTTCTTTGGTGCCGTAGATGCCTATCAGGCGGTCAACCTTATCGTAAAAGGGTTTTACGTCGTCGTAGGTTATCGGCCATGGGTCGGTAAGTCCGTCTGTCGGCTGAAAATCCTGCGGACCCATCCTTAACGAGATACGGCCCCAGTGGTTGGTGCGCCCGCCCAGCATCCGCGAACGGAACCAGTAGAACTCGGTTTTATCTTTTGTGGTGTAAGGCTCGCCATCGATATCCCATCCGCCAAAGGCGGCATCAAAATCGCCGAAGGGGCGGGTACTGCTTGCGCCCCTGCGGGCCGATTCCCAGGGCCAGCGCAGTTGCTGTGAATCTTTCTGAGGGTCGAAAAAAGGGCCGGCCTCCAGCAGTAAAACTTTAACACCCGCGTTGGCCAGCACGTATGCTGCCATACCGCCGCCCGCGCCCGAGCCAACCACCACCACATCGTACGTAGTGCCCGACTTTTTGATCTGCAAATCTTCCATTGAAAAAAATAATTTCGCTTATGGGTTGATAAGCCCCGGCTTATAATTGTTTTATTTTGATGTTTTTGTAAGCTACAACAGCGCCGTGGCCCTGTAAAGCGATGTGGCCTTTAGGGTATTTGGCGAAGCCTTCCCATGTTTTAAATTTGCTGGCGTTCAGCATTTCGGTCCACTCGGGGCTGCCTATGAGTACGTTAACGGTTTCCACGCCATTTAGCCAGAAGGTAAGCTGTCCGTTCTGTTTACGTATTTTTACCTTATTCCACTCACCTGCCGGTTTTGCTGCGGTAGCTGGTGCTGGTTTCATGTCATATAAGGAACCGGCAAGATGGCTCGGTTTTTTGTTGTCTTCTGCTTTTACGTTATCCAAAACCTGCATCTCAATGCCGGTAAGGTAAGTGGCGTTCAAGGATGGGTCTTCGTGTACGCCTAAGATAATACCGCTGTTGCCGCCTTCGGCAATTTTCCAGTCGATAGTTAATTCATAGTTCTCGTATTCGCCATCGGTAAGCAAGTCAGATGCTTCGTGCGATGTTGGATCTAACTGCAAAGCACCATCTACAACACTCCATGAGCCTGCGCCTGTTTTGTTGTAAGCGTGCCAGCCGGTAGTGGTTTTACCATCAAATAACTTAACTTCTTTTTGCGCCGAAGCGGTATAGCTGATGGCCGATAAAGCTAAAGCGCTTAAAATAAATTTTTTCATAGTGATTCGTTTTAGCAGCGTGGTACGGCTGCTTTTTTGTTATTGTTTGGGTAGTAAAAGTAATATTTATTTTGGTTGATGCTACCTTAACGTTCAATCAATCAAAAAAATTACAGTGCAAATTTTCGTAACAGTTACAACGGCGTATTATCTAATCATCACACACACAAAACTACAACATGAAAAAACATTACTAAACACCTTTGCGATATTGACATTAGCCGCGGTGCTGCAGAGCTGCGACAGGGCACAATCTAACGTGCAAACCCTATATACCAATAACTGCGGCGTATCGTGGCAGTTAATTAAAGCCGGCGAAACCCTGCCAAAAGGCATTGGTATGTGCTCTTATAAAGTAACCGTACCCGATTATCCTATGCAGGGCGAGAGCGTATTTAAATCGGCATTTAAAAACCGGGTGATGGCAAAAATTGAGGTGACTTACGATTACTCCATAACCGACGCAAGGCTGTATATAGGTGAAGCTAAATACCTGGGCAAAATAAACTCAGATAGTGATAACGAGGCCAATTCGGCAAAGGCTTATGAGACTGCCGAGAATTCGGTAATTGACAAACGGATAAAAGAAATTGCCCGGGATTTGCTGATCAATGAAGATATTGTTGATTTTTCGCAGGCCGATTTTGAAACCAAACTGTTGGATGACGTGAACAAGCTGTTGATATCAAAAGGCGTTAAAATAAACTTTTTAAGCTTTGTGCCTATCCCCGAAGAGCAAACCCGCCAGGCGATAGATATTGTAACCGCCATGAAAATTTACGATAGCAAAGGCCTTACCGAAGTGGGCAAAGCAGTAGCGACAGCACGCGCAGGCGCAACTAAAGTAAGCGTTACCACAGAAGCAAAAAAGGAGACCGAAACGGAGGAATAAGCTTTAATAGGACATACAACAAAGCCGGACATGTACCTGGCTTTGTTGTATGTTTTTTGGGTACTACTTATTCAGCAAAAACGACAAGCCCGACGCCAGCCCGATGATGCCATAACCGTAGCTGCTTTGGAAAGAGATGTTATAATCGTCCTGCCCGCGGTAGCCACCGCCGGCGAGGATGGATACATCCTGCAGAAAGGGTAAGTGGTAATAGTATTTAAGGCTTACGTTCAGTCTTTTTTTAATGTTGAAGGCCTTGTAGTTTTCGTACTTATCGGCTATGTAGGTAAAATCAAACTGCAGGCGCTGCCAGTTGGCAAAAAGCTTATTGTCTTTTTTAATAGGGTCTTCGTCAGCTTTTGCCAGGTTCAGCATATAACTACCGTTAACCCTTACCCAGCCGTACCTGCCCGGCAAACCAGCTGCGGAACCTTTGCCAAACAGGCCGCTGTGGAGCTCTATGCCGATGGTTTTATATTGGTTGATGATCATGTTGGGCTTATCTGTGCGTTTGCCAACAGTGTAGTTAAGCGTGTAAAAATTAGTGGAGAATTTACCGCTATCCACATTAAAGCTGTTATCGGGCAATAGGGTTGGCCCGCGTACGCCGTTGGAGTGGTGCGTATACCCGCCGGAAAGAAATTTAGGGTTAAGAACATCGCTATTAAGCCGGTAAAACAGCTGGATGCCGGGCATATAACTGGGCGATTTTACCGGCGCGCCGGGCGTGTTGAGCAGCCTGATCTTTACCCGTGTAAAGGCATTTACAAACAGGCGCGATTTGGGGGTGTTGTACACCACAAAGTTAGCCACCACATCGGCAACCAGCTGTGTTTTTACAGGCTGAAAAAGTTCCTGACCGAAAAACGAGGAACGCAGATTTTGTACGTAGACGTCGTTAAAATCGCGGTTGATGAGGCGGGTGGCTATCAGCGATGTAATGGTATCCTGCACAATAGAGGTGCCTTTTACCTTAATGGTATCGGTAACTTTATAGGGAATAAAAGCGAAGCTTTTGGAAGTAACGAGGGGTATTAAAATAATTAAACCGGTAAGTATTTTAAAAATAGGCCTTATAGGGGTCGGCATTATTGCTTTATACGATTGTTTTTAAAGGTAAACAAGAGTTACAGCGGCAATGAGGGTATTGTTTGGCGCTTTCTTACTCCTTTAACAAAACAGACGTTGGGCTGACATTGAACAGTTTTTGGGAGTGGGTTTTTGATGCATTTGTATATACCTCGTTGATGCTTGCGTCGTATTATCAACAAAATGACTACCTTGCGTAATTTACTTACAGAATATAGTGACTTTTCAGGATTTCAATTTCAACGAACAATTATTAGAGGGCGTATTGAGCATGGGTTACACCAAGGCTACCCCCATACAGGAAATGACCATACCGGTTATTATGAATGGCGACGACCTTATCGCCTGTGCCCAAACCGGCACCGGCAAAACCGCATCGTATTTACTGCCGGTTTTAAATTTTATTGCTAACGCCAACACCCATCAAACGACGGCTTTGGTGCTTGCCCCAACACGCGAGCTTGCCCAGCAGATAGATCAACAGGTAGAAGGGCTCGCCTATTTTACCGGCATCAGTTCGCAGGCCGTTTTCGGCGGTGGCGACGGTATGGCTTACGAGCAGCAGCGCCGCGGCATCCAAAACAGTGTAAACATTATTATTGCCACACCGGGGCGCTTAATTGCCCACCTTACATCGGGCGTGCTAAAGTTTAACCATATTACCCATTTGGTTTTAGACGAGGCCGACCGGATGCTGGACATGGGTTTCAGTGATGATATTATGCGTATCATCAGCTACCTGCCCAAAAAACGCCAAACGCTTTTGTTTTCGGCAACCATGCCCGGCAGGATCCGCAACCTGGCTAAAGCTATCTTAACAGATCCGCAACAGATCAATATCGCTATTTCGCAACCCGCAGCGGGTATAGATCAGCAGGTTTACCGCCTGCACGATGGCCAAAAAACGCCATTACTTAAAATGCTTTTAAAGGATGGCGGCTACTTAAGCTCTATCATTTTCGCATCCCGTAAGGAAATTGTAAAATCGCTTTATAAAGAACTAAAACAGGCACATTTAAATGTTGCCGCTTTTCACTCAGACCTGCAGCAGAACGAGCGCGAAGAAATTCTGCTTCGTTTTAAAAACAAGCAGTTACCGGTTATTATTGGTACCGATGCCTTGTCGCGCGGGATAGATGTGGAGGGGATAGATTTGGTTATTAACTATGATGTACCCGGCGATGCCGAAGATTATGTGCACCGCATAGGCCGTACCGCGCGTGCTGCAACAACAGGCACCGCCATCACTTTTGTGAACGACCGCGACCTGAAGAAGCTAAAAAGCATTGAGCAGTTGATAAGCCGTGAAGTAGCCCAGAAGGAATTGCCCGAAGAGTTGAAAGGCATAGAACACATAGCACAGGAACGCCCGCATGGAGGCGGCCGTAACGATCAGCGGCGCAGGCCAAATAAGTATAAAGGAAACAAACCGCGCCCTGCTGCCAATTAAACCTTGTAAAATTTATATGGTCTATTTGATTTGTAATAGTGAATGCGTTACATTTACACAACAAACCAATTAAAACACCGTACCATGACTTCCAGACGTTCTTTCCTCAAAACCTCAGCGGTATTGGGTACCGGGCTATTAATGGCCCCGAACTTATATGCCCGCAACAAAAAATATATCGGCGTACAACTTTATACCGTGCGCGATGCAATGGCCAAAGACCCGGTAGGGACTTTAGCTAAAGTTGCCAAAGTTGGCTTTAACACTGTAGAAGGCGCTACCTACACGGGTACGCAAAAATTCTACGGAATGGATCCGGAGCAGTTTAAACAAGTTTTAGACGATAACGGACTGAAAATGCCAAGCGGGCATTATATGCTGGGCGACGGTATGCCGAACGCTAAAGGAACCATTGCAAACGAATGGCAAAAAGCTGTTGACGATGCTGCCGCGGTTGGCATGAAATACATGGTTTGCGCCTATTTGCTTGACGGCGAAAGAGGCTCGCTTGACCATTATAAAGAAACCGCCCATAAGCTGGACCTGGCAGGCGACATTTGCAAAAAAGCCGGGATACAGCTTTGCTACCACAACCACGATTTTGAATTTAAACAGGAAAACGGTAAGTTCCCTTACGAGATTTTGCTAAACAGCACCGATAAGGACCTGGTAAAAATGGAAATGGATATTTATTGGATCTACAAAGCCAAGCAAGACCCTATCGCCTTGTTTAACCAAAACCCTGGTCGTTTCCCGCTGTGGCACGTAAAGGATATGGATAAAACCCCTAAACAAATGTTTACCGAAGTGGGTAACGGTGTTATTCCGTTTAAAGACATATTTAAACATGCAAAAAAAGCAGGCTTAGAATACTTCTTTAACGAGCAGGATATTTGCCCCGGTGATCCGTTCAACAGCATTACCCAAAGCTACAGCTACATTAAAAAGAACCTGGTTTAATTATACCGGAATTGATATTACAAAAGCCGGATCCGTAAAAGGGTTCGGTTTTTTTCGTGAGGTGGTTTTTATTTCTTTCCCCTTTCTAAACGGCAATAGTCCATCAGAGGAGGGTGGTTATTAAATTTCTTTACGGTTTCATAATAAAAGATTTAGGATTTGTGGTGACACCATTATAGAAAAAATATGTTAACCCACCTAATTTTTAAACAATTGATTATCAAATTTTTATAAAATGGTTATTGAAATTGTGTTAACTTTTGTAAACCCTAAGTGGCGATTATGCCGTTGTTCCAAGAAACTTATGGTAAGGACCAGGCCGTAAAATGGTGGGTTTATTGGCGCTTATTTTATTTAGCTTGCGCCGGACTTTGGAACTTTAACCAGCGCAGTGGGTGGATAGTGAGCCACTACTTATTTCATAAAACCGGCGTATGATCAGGCTTATACTCGTAAATATTCTCTTCCTTATTTCGTTGCTGGCGGTTTCTAAGGCGCCTGCTTATTATTTGTGGCTGTTGGCCATTGGCGTAACCGAGTTTCCTTTGTTGTTCGCCGGCATAACGTCCGTGGTGCTGATCGCCGGTGTTTGGTTTCAAAAATACCAGGCGGCATCAACCATTATCGGAGTGCTGGCCTTGCTGCTGTTCCTTTCGCCGATAGTACGGTCCTATGTAGTGGCTTCATCGCTCAAAAAGGATTTTGTAACAGCTTTTGGTCCGGGTAGCGCCGGTATCAATGGCGATAGCACGCAGGCCCCGTTCAGTTTTTTTAAATTGTTTAAAGCGAAACCGGTGGCTGCTTACAGGTCCCTGGTTTATAATACCGGCAAGGAGGTGCCGCTGAGTTTGAATTTTTACCCATCGGCTATTAGCGGCAAAAAGCCCTGTATCGTATCGGTACACGGTGGTTCATGGGCCGGTGGCGATAACTCCGAACTGCCCGAACTGAACAGCTACCTGGCACAGCAGGGCTATAATGTGGCGGCTATTAATTACCGCCTGGCCCCAAAATATCAAACACCATCCCCTATAATGGATGTGGCCGAAGCGTTTGCTTACCTGAAAGCTCATGCCGACGAACTGCACATCGACACCAATAGTTTTGTACTAATGGGCCGCTCGGCGGGTGCGCAGATCGCTTTATTGTATGCCTACACCCATTCTGAACCCGGCTTAAAAGGCGTGATAGATTTTTACGGTCCGGCGGATATGGTTTGGGGATATTCCGTCCCATCCAATAAATGGATCATGGATTCGCGCAAGGTGATGGAGAATTACATTGGCGGCGCTTACCCCGCAGTGCCGCAAAAATACCTGGATTGCTCGCCGCTGGAGTTTGTAGGTAAACAAAGCGTACCCACGCTGCTGCTCCACGGCAGTAACGATGTGTTGGTTTCACCCGAGCATAGTCGTCGATTGGATAAACGACTGGCGGAAAACAACATCAAACATTTTTGGCTGCAACTGCCCTGGGCAACCCACGGTTTCGATTATAATTTATACGGCCCGGGGGGGGCAATTATCAACTTACGTGGTAGAACGTTTTATAAAAACCGTAACCAAATAACATGCACAAAACAGCTATCATTGGCAACGGCTTTATGGTACTCAACTACAAAACCTACCCCAACCTTTGTCGGCTGTTTGCCGCCTTGCAATAAATAGTTTGCTAAACCCCTACCTCCTCCTTCCCCAGGGAAGGAATCGCACAGCCTGCGCTTTCTCGGAAGAAAAAAAACTCACTACTCACCACCCACTACTCACTAAACTACCTCCCCCTTTTCTCCCTAAACCGACTGAAGAATACGATAGCCAGCAGGCAAAGCACGCATCCGCAGATACCATTCAGGCGCAAACCGTAGTCGTTGCCCGGGTCTTTACCATATACGGTGAGGAAGGCAAATAGCGCAATACCCAGCGTTTGGCCAAGCTTTACAAACAGGTATTTTACAGCGAAGAACATCCCCTCCCGGTTTTCGCCGGTACGCTTGGCATCGTTTTGCGCAATTTCGGCAAGGATGGCATTGGGTAAAATACCCAGCGAAGCCAGCGGGAACGATGCGCTAAGCACCAGGGTGTAGATCTGCACTTTGGGATCTATCGGTACTTTCCCCAGGAAAAATATCGCCACAAAAATTAAGCTCAATAAGCCGAACGAGAAAAGTACGATGGGCTTTTTACCTATCTTTTTAGAGAGGTAATTCACCAGCGGATAAAACACCAGGGAAGTAAGCACCATGGAGCCCATCAGCACGCCGCCCATAGATTCGGGCAAATCGAGCAATACGGTGATAAAAAACAACAGGCCGCTGGAAATGATGCTGAGCGCCATGTAGTAGGAGAAATCGGAGATGAGGTAATATTTAAAATTCCGGTTCTCGAAGGTTTTACGGATGGCCGGCAGCAGTGGCAAATGCGTGGGCTTACTGTTAGAGTATCGTTTTTCTTTAATGGCCAGCACCGGCACCAGCATTACCAGGCCCGAGAATATGGAAAGCCCCCAAATAGTGTATTGCACGGCAATATCGCGGTCGGTGATATGAAGAAACCTTTCTACCACATTCGCAAAGTTGTTTACCAGCGCCGATAATATGATGCCGATAACAAAGCCAACCTGCTGCAGCGAGGATAGTTTTACCCGCTCGGCACCGGTGTTAGTGAGTTCGGGCAATAAGGCATTATACGGGATGATGTACGCCGTAGCGCCCATAAAGAAAAAGATGAGCGTTGTGGTGAGCCACCAGGCGTTGTGTACGCTGAGGCCCTTTACCCATGGATAAAAAGTAAGTGCGCAAAACACAACAGCCGGCAAAATGGCCCATTTCATATAAGGGATTCGGCGGCCTCTCTTATTGTTGCTTTTGTCGCTAAGCGAAGCGATGAAGGGATCGAAAAAAGCATCAACCAGCCTGCCGGAGGCGGTGATGAGCGATAGGATGTTGAATATGCCAAAAACCAGCAGCTGTGGTATAAGCGGCCTTAAACCCGCGTTGTTTGGCGGCAGGTAAAAGTAAGGCAGCATTACAATAATAATGTTGGTCATCGTGCTCCAGCCTATCATTCCGCAGGCATAAGCAATTTGTTTAGAAAGAGGCAGTTTCGCGGGCAGCATTACCCCGCAATATGCAAATAATAAGCGAAATTAAAAACGCGCCGACGCCACCCGCATCCACACCTTTATTCATTTTGTTTGTATTTAACACAGGCATAATTACGATATTTGATTACCACTAAACCATGGCTGATGACCGAAGGTAAATTTGATATTTTATTTTATTCGGGCACACAGCCCATGTGGGTGTTTGATGTGGACTCACTCAGGATAATTGAGGTGAACAGCGCTGCTATAAAACGTTACGGTTTTACTAAAAAGGAGTTTTTAAGTAAAACTATTATGGATCTGCGGCTGCCCGAGGATATCCCGCTGATCATTAAAGTACTCCCCGATATAAGGGGCACCAAAACCCGGTACAGGGAGTTTAAACACGTTGCCAAAAACGGCCGGATCCTGAACGTGGAGATCATGTCATATCCGTTTATTTATAAAGAGGTTAATGCGCGGTTGGTGGTTGCCCAAAATATCGACGAAAAAAAGGAGATACTGGGGCGGCTGGATTTTACCGAGCATAAACTGGAGCAAATTTTAGAAGAAACCAAAATTGGCTTTTTTCAGCTGGATTACCAATCGCGCATAATTTATTGGAACCAGGCATCCGAAAGGCTGATAGGCTATAAGCGCGACTACGTTAAGGGCCGCAATTTATGGGATGTGTTCCCCGAACTAAAAGGCTCTGATTTTTACCACCACTACGAGTGGGCGCTGCAAAAACTGGAGGGCGTGCAGTTTACCGAATACTTTTGGCCGGTACAAAGGTGGTTCAGCATTGACATATATCCCGTGGCCGATGGTATTATTGTAACCATAAACGATGTTACCAGCAAGCAGCGGATGGAAGAGCGACTGCTCGAGAAAATTGAGCAGATGTCGGAGGTGTCGTTCCTGAATTCTCATTACATCCGCAAGCCGGTTGCCAGTTTGCTGGGCTTAACCAGCCTGTTCACCGAAGGGCTTTTAGCGCCCGATGAAATAGCAGATACGCT
The DNA here is from genome assembly GCF_039925265.1 of Mucilaginibacter sp. Lineage (GTDB taxonomy): Bacteria > Bacteroidota > Bacteroidia > Sphingobacteriales > Sphingobacteriaceae > Mucilaginibacter. The sequence goes on along the minus strand of NZ_JBDSZG010000018.1, from coordinate 122,556 downwards.
GCAACTCATCAGGGATTGTGCCATTGAGCTGGATGATATTGTTAAAAGGGTAAACACCAAGGCAAATTACACCAGCGAGCTGACCGAACCGGAATACGAGATGGGCGATTTTTCGCTGAACGGACTTTTAAACGAAGTTGCAGCCAACCTTCCGGAGCGGGTGTCGCATAAAATAATCCTGAAAAAGAAAACCGATTTTATTTACTACGGTAACCGCAAAAGTATTGCGCTTGCGGTTGCCAGCCTGGTAAAAAACGCCATAAAGTTCTCCCCTAAAGCCAACCGGGTGGTTATAGACCGGCAGATCATAGATAACAACCTCGTATTGTCAGTACGGGATTTTGGCGAAGGAATAGATCAGAATTTGATCAACAAGATATTTTTAAGCTTTAGCAAAAAAAGCGTGGCACGCGAGTTGGGTACAGGCTTCCAGAAAATTACAGAGGCGGCCAGTAAGCATAACGGAAGCATCTGGGTAGAAAGTATCCCTGGCAAGGGTACAACATTCAGCATGAGGTTTCCGCTCTCCAACATCTCCAATGTTAGGGTAAAGGGCAAACACGCATCGGTATTTAAAAACCCGGGGATAGAAATAGATTACGACAAAACCGCCGGCTGCATCATTGCCAACTGGCGGGGCTTCCACAGCCTGCACTCGGTAAAAACGGGCTGCATTCAACTACTGGAAGCCCTGACCGCCTACAATTGCAGTAAAATATTAAACGATAACACCAACGTGCTGGGCACCTGGGATAACGCGGTAGAATGGGTGGTAAGCGAGTGGTTCCCGCTGGCCGAAGCAGCCGGGTTAAAATATATTGGCTGGGTATATTCGCCAAGCACCTTCAGCCGCCTCTCTGCCGATTTAACCATCGAGAAATCCACCGGCGATATCACCCACAAAACCTTTAACAAGGTAAAAGAAGCAAGCGACTGGCTTAAAACCATCCGGTAGCTTGCGTCCCTGCAATATTACAAGCCCGAATAATAATCGTAACCGCTCCTGGCCCAATAATCGGGCGGGCGGGTATCGCTAAAGGTGATGCTACCTATCCGTTTAAGGTTTTTGATGCCGTATTTTACGGGGATAATGAGCCTCAGTGGCGCGCCATGGTTCATTGGGATGGGCTTGCCGTTCATCTCGTAAGCTAAGATAGTTTGGGGGTGCACGGCGCTTGGCATATCCAGGCCAACCTGGTAGGCTTTATCGGGTGTCATCATGCCCATGTAGGCTAATTTGGTTTCTTCGGCAAGTCCAAAGTGTGCTATAAAATCAATCATTTTAAGGCCGCCCCAGTATTGGATCTGGTCCCAGCCTTCTACGCACTTAAAATCGTAAACGATCTCGGTTTTGGGCAATGCCTTTATTTGATCTATGGTGAAGGTTAATATTTCGCCGGTATGTTTTATTACCTGCAGCTTCCAGTCTTCAATAACAAAACCACCTTTTACGCCAATATCGCTGTTGTGGCGTACGTTTTTAGCCGCCATAGATTTTGGGTAGGTTCTCACCAAATGGTTGTTGCTAAAAAAATTGCGCATGGCCAGTTCGGTTTGGTTTAAAGCCCGGCGCAGCGGGGCCTTTGCAGATGCGGTTACCCCGGCAACCTCCTTAGGCGCAGTATACAGCCAGCGCCAGCCTTTGTAGGCGGCAACGCCCATTACGCCAAACACGCCGAAGGAAATAAAATTGCGGCGGTTTATCTTTTGATCGATGGTCAGCTCTTTTTTGGGTTGTTTTTTATTTTCCATCTTCGGCGAGGGTTGAGGTAGTTACCGGTTTAGCTTGTTCGTTCACGATCTCGAAGCCCGAGATAACCGAACGGAAATTATTCCAGCCGGCCAAAATAACCTGTACAATATGGATCAGGAAGAAAAATACGTAGCCAATGGTCAATGCAAAATGCAGTATCCGGGCCAGGTGGTAGCCCCCGCAGAGCCAGGCTATGGTAGCAAACTGCACCGGTTTATAAATAGCCAGTCCTGTAATTAACGACCCGAAGCCCATTACAATAATGGCCGTATAGGCAATGCGCTGGGCGGCGTTATATTTGTTTTGCGGCGGTGCCATTTTGCGGATGTGCAGATCGTGCAGCAGCACCAGCCAGGCCTCTTTAAAGGATTTTCGCTGGGGCAGCAACTCGCGCCATGAGCCCGAGATGATAGTATACAGTACGTAGATGATGCCGTTAAGGGCGAAGAACCACATAAACAAAAAGTGAAAGGCCATCCCTTCCGACAGGCGCTTAGAGAAGTGGAAAGTATTATAAAACCCTTGCGGGAAAAACTTAAAATACGTGTGGCCGAACAAGGTGATACTGTATACATCGTTGCTCCAGTAAATGAGCATCCCGCTCCATATCATAATGGTGAGGATGGGAAAATTTACCCAGTGCGTCCACCGCATTAGCAGCGAATGTTTTTCTTTTATGGCTTTCATTTGTGGGAGTAGGTTATGGTTTAAATTAATTGCTGGCGCTAACCGTTGGGAATACCGCCCGTGATGCTGCCAGGATCTCGCCGTTCTGTACGTTCTGCACAAAGGCTATCACCTCGTAGTTCTGCGCGGTGAAATTCTTTGGCAAGCCAATATTCGCCTCGCCACTTTTATGACCATTTAGCGCTATGTTTTGAATTTTAGTAACGATCTGCACGTGTGATAAAGTGCGCCCGCCGTTCTCGCCTGCCTTTACCACGGTGGTAGCGTTCTTTTCTACCAGTGCTAAAACTAAGGCTGTATTTTCGCCTGCGCCATCGGCATTATATTTAACGGTGGCTTGGCTATCAGCTGCCTTTAATCCGTCTAAAGCCAGTGTTGCCTTGCCGGCTTTGCCGATGCCCGCTGTGATGGCATTCCGTAAGGTACCTTCCTGCGAGCCTACAAATTCCTTGCGCCCGTTTACAACAACCTGCGGAGTGTAAACCGAACTTAAGTTAAGCCAGTTGGCGTAAGTGTTTTGCCTGCGCGAGTAATCGGCACTGCTAAAAACATCTTTCCAGCCAAGGCGATTCCAGTAATCCACATGGTAGGCCAAAATGTAAACCGGCTTGCCTGCGCTTTCTTTCTCAATTTTGGCAACTACCGCGTCTGCTGCCGGGCAGCTGCTGCAACCTTCGGAGGTAAAAAGTTCCACCACCGCGAAGCCTTTGCCGTCAAAAGCCGGCTTTACCACTTTTACGGGTGGTTTTGCATTTATAAACGCTACCGAAACAAAACCCGCAGTAAGCAGGATAGCGACGGTTGATAATATTTTTATTGTTTTCATGATCTGATGCCTATTTGCCTGCTTAGTAGCTGTTAAAGCAATATCCTTACAAATAATTTTACATATATAAATACCGGTTATTGTACCTAAATTGATGTACGTAAAGGATGCCGCCTTAATTGTAAAATAAAATATAAATCTCGCTGTAAGGTTTTACATATCCTAACGACAAACCGAATGTTTACAAGACAGATGAAATGATAATACCTCCCACAGATCATCAGCTTGACCCAAAGAATTGGGTGAAAGCTTATGCCGACTATTTGTACATGTACGCCATAACCCGCATTAATGATGAGGAACAGGCCCAGGATTTGGTACAGGAAACCTTTTTAGCTGGCTTAAACGCCATGAGCAGGTTTGCGGGCAAAAGCAACGAACGCACCTGGTTAACTGCTATCCTGAAAAACAAAATTATTGATGTGTACCGCAAACGGTCCTCCGGCTTAAAAACACAGGAACTTACCAATGCCGAAGGCGAGGTAACCGATTTTTTTGACGAGGCCGACGGGCACTGGAACAAGCAGGACGCCCCGCAGCATTTCGGGCTGGACGACTACGACCCTCTGCAAGGGAAGGAGTTTAATCACATCCTGAAAAAATGCATGGAGAAGCTGCCCGCCTTGTGGTTAGCTGTATTTACGATGAAACACCTGGACGATGAACCTACCGATACCGTATGCGCCGACCTGAAGATAAGCGCATCAAACTATTGGGTAATTATTCACAGGGCAAAACTTAACCTGAGGGCTTGCCTTCAAAAAAATTGGATGTAAAATGGGCGAGCTAAAAAGAATTATATACAACTGCCACCAGGCAACCTTCCTTATTGATAAACGGATGGAAGGTAAGATCACTTTTCGCGAACGGATAGAGTTGCGCATACACCTTATACAATGTGATGTATGTAAGCTTTATATCAAACAAAGCGAAAAAATAAACGAGATGATAAAAAGCTTATTAAAAACGCCCGCAGGCGTGGAGATCCGCCTTGATGATACGTTTAAAGACGAGCTGCAGGTAAAAATAGATACCCAATTAAATAAAAATTAGAATAGTTGTAAGGGTTGTTTAAACCCGCCGACAAAGCGGGAAAGTAAATTAAACAACATGAAAACTTAAGCAGATCAATTTTAGCAACCATCGTACTAACGGCGCCATCGCGCTTGGCAGCCTTAATGTAAACGCGGCAACAGCAGGCCGCACAGCATCGCAGGGAAAAATGCAGAGCGATACCACCAAAATGAAGAAGGAAAAGATGAAGGTGATGAAGGTGGAGCAAAAGAAAATGGCGAAGATGAAGAAAGACAAGATGAAGATGGACAAGATGAAGGACACCACTTCGAAAATGTAACGACAAAAAGAAAAAGCAATAAATAATTGGGAGGTTGTTTTTGTTTTGGGAGCAGGGGGTGCGTAGCCCCCTCTTTTTTATATAACCATATTAAAATATATAAATGATGAAAGATTATACATTAACAGTATTCGGAGCGGTAATAGGCCTCTTTTTGTCGGTACAGGCTATGGCGCAAACCGGGCTAAAAACGGGCGCCACAGCACCGGCATTTACCGCTACCGATAACGCGGGCAAAAAGGTTGACCTGAAAACCCTGCTGAAAACAAACAAGGCGGTGGTGCTCTTTTTTTACCGGGGGCAGTGGTGCCCCTACTGCAATAAACAAATGAAGCACATCCAGGATTCGTTACAGATGCTAAGCGGCAAGGGCGCTTACGTTATAGGCGTAACACCAGAAACAGATGAGAACATTAAAACCACCGTGGCCAAAACAAAGGCATCTTACTCTATTGTGCAGGATAAAGGCTACGCCATCATGAATAGTTACGGCGTAAAATATGTAATGGATGAAGCCACCGTTACCAAATACAAAGGGTACGGGCTGGATATGAGCAAGGCAAACGGCAACGCCGAAAACGTATTGCCCGTCCCCGCAACCTATGTAATAGGCAGTAACGGCAAGATCCTGTTCGCGCATTTTGATAAGGACTACAGCAAGCGCGCTTCGGTTAAAGATATTTTAGCCGTACTCTAATTTTAATATTCCCCCTAAGTAAATAACTATTTTACTAATTTGCTCAAAGTTAACCCAGGTTGGCTTTGAGCTTTTTAATTCTATCGAACCATGAAGAAACTATTTATCATACTGCTTTTTATTTACGCGGGCAGCGCCCTGGCGCAGGAAAAACCCCAGCAAACCAATAAGTTCGCTATTGTGGGCGAGGTGGAGAAGGAATCTGTGATTACGATGGACTCGCTGAAGCAATACAAAATTGCGGACATAGGCGATGTAAACGTTACCGACCATACCGGTGCCTTTAAGCATAAAGACGATAAACTGAAGGGCATTTTATTGAAAGATGTGCTCTCGCATACTAAATTTAAAACCACCAGTCCAAAACTGCTCAGTCGCTTTTACTTTGTTTGTACCGGTGCAGATGGCTACAAAGTAGTTTACTCATGGAACGAGCTGTATAACACCATGGTTGGCGACCATGTATACATCATTATGGAAAAGAATGGTATCGCTGCCGATAAAATGCCCGAAAGCATGCAAATGACCTCCGCCGCCGATATGAAAACCGGTCGTCGGTATTTGCATAATTTGGATAGGATAGTGGTTGCACAGGTGAAGTAGAGCGTTTTAATTTCTTCGCTGCCGCGAGATTAGCGCAGCGTATCTCGTGGTGTAACACTGGGGCAGCTTTCAGCTGCCGTAAGCAGAATGCTTACCCCATGCGCGCCACGGGTTGGAAACCCGCGGTAGCGATAGTGCTGGTTAAACTAACTTTATACCTCTAACTCATCCCCACTCACCCCATCCAGCTCCTGCGGGTTGTGGCTCACAATCAGCGCTGTTGCTCCTAATTCTTTAAAAAGCAATTGCAGGTCCGATATTAACCCCGTTTTCATCTTTACATCCAGCGCAGAAAAAGGTTCATCCATCAGCAATAGTTTGGGCTTAATAGCCAGTGCACGGAGGATGGCCAATCGCTGCTGTTGCCCGCCGCTGAGGTATTCGGGCTTATGGCCTGTAAAGGTTTCCAGCTTACCGATGGTTAGCAGGCGGTTGATCCAGGCGGCATCTTTTGTGGCGTACTCCAAATGCTGCTGCACCGTCATGTTGGGAAACAACGCGTAATCCTGAAAAACGAATCCCGGCATCCGCTGCTGCGGCAAAAGATTGACCTTTTGCATGGCATCAAACCAGGTAACGCCATTAACTACTATGCGGCCCGCATCCGGCGTTACCAGCCCCGCAATCATTTTAAGCAGCGTGGTTTTACCCACACCCGATGGCCCGGTGATCCTGGTGATACTGCCTGTGGCGAAATCCTTTTTCACCCGCAGCACCTCTACGCCATTGTAGGCCTTTAGCTTTTTTTCTATATTGATGCTGATCATTCCAACGGGCTTTTTACCTGGTATTTATTGTAAACGAATACGCTGATAACCAATATAAAAGTAATGGCGAACAAAATGAGCGAATAATTATTGGCGGCAGTATAATCCATTTGCTCCACCGAATCGTAAACGGCGATGGAAGCCACCCGGGTTACGCCGGGGATGTTGCCGCCTATCATCAGCACTACGCCAAACTCCCCCAAAGTATGCGCGAAGGTGAGCACGATAGCCGTGAGCAACGAGGGTTTTATATTGGGCAGCAATACCTGCCTTAAGGTTTGCCATTGGGTTTTACCCAAAGTATAGGAGGCCTGCGAAAGTGAAGCGGGCAATTGCTGAAAGGCTGATTTAACGGGGCTGATCATAAAGGGCATACTGTAAATTACCGATGCCAGCACCAACCCCTCAAAACTAAAAACGAATTGTAGATTAAAGATATCGTGCAGCCATTTACCAACTCCGTGTTGCGGACTAAAAGCCAGCAGCAAATAAAAGCCCAAAACGGATGGCGGCAGCACCAGCGGCATGGTAATAATAGCTTCGATAAAGATCTTCACCAGCGACCGTTTTTTGGAGAGCCACCAGGCCAGCGGCAGCCCAAAAGCCAGCAGTAGCAAGGTAGTGATGCCTGCCAGCTTCAGCGTAAGCCATATGGGGGTAAGGTCCATCTTTGTTGCTTAGTTTACGTGGTAGCCGTAATTTATAAATATTTTTTTGGCCGCCGGGCTCAGAATATAGCGGTAAAATTTTTCGGCACCTGGGTTTGGTTTGGGCTGTTTTATCAGCACCATGCCCTGCTTAATAGGGTTGTAAGTTTTTGGGTCGATGATCTTATAATACAGTTGGGTTTTGTTGGCCGCGTCTTTCACTAAAGCTAAGGTAGTGAACCCAGCCTGCACCACCCCGGTGGTAATGTAGGTGTTCACCTGGGTAATGCTCTCGCCCAGCACAATTTTGGCTTGCACCATTTCATAAATGCCCGCCTTTGTTAGCGCTTCCTGCGCGGCCTTACCGTAAGGAGCGATAGCCGGGTTGCCAATAGCGATTTTTTGGACGGAAGTACCCGGTAAAAGCTTTGGCCAATTGCCAAGATCCAATTTTTCGGTACTGCAAATGATGAGGGTCCCCGCCGCATAAACCACCGGTTTGTTAGTCGCGAAGCCGCTTTTAAAAAGTTCATCCGGGAAAGCAGTATCGGCAGAAAGGAAAACATCAAAGGGCGCGCCGTTTTCTATCTGAGTCGTTAAATTACCCGATGGGCCGGAGATAGCATCAACATTGATGCCGGTTTTTGCCTTAAAATCCTTCTGCAGGGCCTTCATCACAGGCTGCAGGTTGGCCGCTATGGCAACTTTTATGTTTTGGGCCTTTAGGGTGGTGAACGGGGTGATTAGTATAAGAGCGAAGACTAATGCAAAAAACAATATATTTCTCCCTTTCTTGCTTGCGACTATAGCGATGGGTTTCAAACCCATCGCTATAGTAAAGTATTTATTTTTCACCCTCTTTACCGCAGATAGAGAGGGTCGCCGCACGGAGTGCCGTTGGGGTGAGTCAACTGTATGTGCGGCTCCATCCAGCACATTTTCAACGCTGTTACAACCCATGCGAATATTACTGAGAGCGGTCATTTTCATAATTGGTAATAAACAAACCCCGGCAAACAAATTACGTATATACATTAGCCAACGCAAATATAAACTGTTAAATATCTTGATATAAATACATTACATTTGTGTTGCTTATACACCAATATAAACTAACCCACTTTATGAAAAAAAACCTGACTGCATTCGCGTGCATCATTATTGCTGCTGGATTCTCAGCTTGCGGCAAAGGCGGCAGCGATACACCAAAAACGCCAACAGTTGTACCACCCGTTATTATCGAAGATAAAGCCTGGACGTTTGAAACCACCCCTTACTTTGCCGATGAATTTGATGTTGCAGGCGCACCGAGCACTGCTAATTGGAAATACGAAACTGGTGGCGGTGGATGGGGTAATAGCGAACTGGAGTACTACACCCCGGGCGGCAACGTTGCGGTAGCTGATGGTAAATTGAGCATCACCGCAAAAAAAGAAGAAATGGGCGGTATGCACTACACCTCTACAAGGCTGGTATCTACAGGCTTACAGCTTGCAAAATTCGGGCGGATAGAAATAAAGGCGAAGCTGCCTACTGGCCGCGGCACCTGGCCCGCCATTTGGATGATGCCACAGGACAGTAAATACGGCGGCTGGCCAAAATCGGGCGAGATAGATATTATGGAAATGGTCGGCTTCGATCCGGGGAACATTCATTTTACCGTGCATAACGAAACCTTTAACGGTGCAAATGGCAAGGGGGATGCTAAAATAGTTCCTACTTTTAATACAGAATACCATGTGTACAGGGTAGATTGGACGCCTTATGCATTAAGAGGCTATATTGACGACGCGTTGGTTTACACCTATGTAAACAATGGCGGCGGCTCCTCAGTTTACCCATACGATCAGAATTTTTTCCTGATCATGAATATAGCTGTTGGCGGAGGCTGGGGCGGGCAAATGGGTGTGGATGATGCTGTTTTCCCGGCAACAATGAATGTGGATTACGTACACTTTTACAAAATGATCGACAAATAAAAAAGCTTCCTTAATCTCTCTTTTCTCTCATATCTCACAACATGAAAAAAGTAATTATCCTGTTTGCAGCGCTCGTTACCTGCGCCTGTACGCTGCGCGCGCAAGCACCCAAATTCATCTCAACAAAAGGCAAAGAAGTTGTTGGCGTAGATGGCAAGCCATTCCTCATCAAAGGCACCAACCTGGGCAACTGGCTGGTACCCGAAGGTTATATGTTTAAGTTTAAAGCCGTTAATTCACAAAGGCTCATTAACCAGGCTTTTACCGAGCTGATCGGTCCCGAAGAAACCCGGCTGTTCTGGAAGAAATTCCAGGATACATACGTTACCCAGGCGGATATCAAATTCATCAAAGCATCGGGCGCAAATTCTATTCGCATTCCGTTTAATTATAAATTGTTTACCACCGAAAGCTATATGGGAATGAACAACCCTAACCGTGGTTTCGAACTGCTGGATAGGGTGATAGGCTGGTGCAAGCAGGAGAATTTATACGTAATGCTGGATATGCATTGCGCACCCGGCGGCCAAACCGGCGATAATATTGATGATGGCGACGGTTACCCCTTTCTGTTCACCAGCGCAGCAAATCGTAAGCAAACCGCCGACATATGGAAACGCATTGCCGCCCATTATAAAAACGAAAGCATCATTTTAGGCTACGATCTGCTGAATGAACCCATCGCTCATTATTTTAAGGTAGATGAGATAAACCCGCACCTCGAACCAACCTATAAGGAAATTACGGCGGCGGTGCGCTCGGTAGATAAAAACCACATCGTGTTTATTGGCGGGGCGCAATGGGATAGCAACTTTAAGGTCTTCGGTAAACCGTTCGACAGTAAAGCGGTTTACACTTTCCATAAGTACTGGACGGACGCTACCAAACAGGTGGTGCAGGAATACATCGACTTCCGCGATAAATACTACGTGCCTATTTACGTTGGCGAAACCGGCGAAAACACCGACGAGTGGGTGCGCGATTTTCGGATCGTATGCGAGCAAAACAACATTGGCTGGCATTACTGGCCATATAAAAAGCTGGATAGCTCACGCGGTTTCATGAGCTTTAACATACCCGATGGCTACCAGGAAGTAATTGATTATACCGAAAAACCGCGCGCCAGTTTCGAGGAGGTCCGCAAAGCGGCCCCTGCCGACAGGGCCAAAATAAAAGCGGCCCTGTATGCCTTTTTAGAAAATTGTAAGTTTGCCAACAGCATCCCACAAAAGGGGTATATGGAAGCGCTGGGCCTTAAAGTGCCGGTGAAATAAACAGGATTTGCACCTTATTATAGGTTTGAATTTATAAATCGCTTAAATTGCAAAGAGAATTATAAACTGTTGCTGCTTCGCCAATGCGGTGCAACCCTTATTTATTGGATGCTTATGTGTAAACGTTACTATCAGTTTGTATGCCTTTTTATTGTACTGGCAGGCATGGCCCTGCCCGCCGGTGCGCAAACCATAGTGCCCGTTGCAGATACCGCCAAGCAGCATGTTTTTAGGTTTGCCGAGCTGGAATCCCTGCGCGATACCACCAATGCGCTCACCCTGGCCGATATAAACGCGGGGCATAGCAGCAAGTTTGTAAGTAATACAGTCCCCACACCCCAGATAAGCGAGGCCGGTGCCACCTTTTGGTATCGCGTTAAGCTCGACCAGCGTATCCCAACCGAAAATAACTGGATCCTGGAATTCTTCGATCAAACCATCGATAGTATTACCGTATACTCGCCAGTAAAAGGGGGCACCTACACCGCCACGCTGCTGGGCAGCAACCGGCCCTTTACGCAAAGGATGTTCGCGCATAAAAACTTTACGCTCAGCATCAGTAACGATATTAAGGCCGAAAATTATTACTATTTCAAACTCCGCTCACACGAATCTGCCAACGTCATCATCGTACTGCGGTCGGTAAACTGGTTTATCAGCTACGCGCTGGACGAGTACTTTTACTTCGGAATCTTTTATGGGATGATCCTGGTTTTCGGGCTGTATAACTTCATGATGTTTGTGGCCATGCGGCAGCGGCAATACTTATACTATATCGTTTATAACCTCAGCATTGGCCTATACGAAATGTGTACCGATGGCATCGCCTATCAATACCTGTGGCAAACCGCCCCACAATGGAACCACTACGCCTATGGTATAGCCTTGTTCCTTGCCAGCACCTTCGCCATGTTGTTCGCCCAAAGCCTGCTCAATTTAAAGGAGAATGCGCCCGGGTTTAATAAGCTACTCAAAGGCGTAATCATCGTCAGGAGCGTGTTCTTCGCCCTTTGTTTGCTGGTAGATAAAACCTGGTTCACGTATAAGATCATCGAGATCATCCCGCTATCGGTAGCCTTTATGTCGGGCTGTTATGTGCTGTACAAAGGGTACCGGCCGGCGCGGTTCTTTGTTATCGGCTATAGCTTTTTGTTTACCGGGTTTGTTATTAAATCACTCATCGCGCTTAATATATGGTGGCTGCCGGTTACCGCGCTCAATTTCTACAGCCTTAGTTTTTGTTTTATTATGGAGATGCTGTTCATCACCTTTGCCATTGGCGATAGGGTGCGGATGCTTAAACGCGAGAAGGATACTGCCCAGCTGCGCATGATCAAACAACTACAGCAAAACGAAGAGCTGAAAGATATGCTGAACAAAAACCTGGAAGTGCAGGTGGCAGAGCGTACCAGCGAACTGATAGAAAAATCATCCCTTATTGAGCTGCAAAATGAGGAACTTACGGCCGTAAACCAGTTGCTGCAGCAGCAAGCCGAAGAAATTTCGCGCATGAACGTACTGCTGGAGAAGGACAACCTTACCCTGCATAACGATATTGAAAAAGTAACCCACGACCGGGTAATGAGCGCCGAAGTAGATTTCGAGGAGTTCAGCCGTATTTACCCCGACCGCGAAACCTGCTTTAAATTCCTGTCGGACCTGAAATGGGAACATGGCTACGCCTGTAAAAAATGCAGCAACACGCATTATGGCCATGGGCATTTGCCCTACAGCCGCCGCTGCTCTAAGTGCGGTTACGAAGAATCGGTGATAGCCTACACCATTCTGCAGAACACGCGCATCCCCATCAACAAAGCCTTTTATATGATATTTTTGATGTACAGCACCAAGGGCAAAATATCATCGCATAAACTCTCCGAGATTCTCTCCATCCGCCAAAGCACCTGCTGGGCCTACAGCAGCCGCATTAAAAAAGCCATGGAAAGCATGAAAAAAGAGATCAAGAACGCCGGCAGCAAAGGCTGGAGCAAATTGGTGATAGATACATCGGAGGAATAGGCGAAAGAAGTTCCTCACGGCTTACTGCTTTACTGCAAATCGCAGGAATGTGGTGATGCGTGGGTACTCGCCATTGTTCTGGTGTGCCTTGTTAGGAATGGCAGCATGCTATGTTAAGCCTGTGGATGTTCATTTCTTTTGGCACCAAAAGAAACGAACCAAAGAAAAGTGCCGGCATGGTCCCGCCTTATTAAAGTCAGTGCGTAAGCCAGTGCAGTGCTATCCAGGCGTTCCCGAGGCCGGTTTTTGAGGGGCTTCGTTAGGTTCATCTGGCTCTTTTGCGAAGTATTTAAGCTTTAATTATAACACCCCACCGAACAGAATGAAATTCTTCCTAATCGGCCTTGGCCTGTTCGGTAACTACTACACCTGCTAAAGCACTGCCTTTCGTAGAACAGGGCGCAGCCGAAAGTTACATCCACAGGCAGAGCCTAACTCACCGAACTCTCCTAACGAATTACTGAAGAGCAAGATGCAATAATCCCACTCCCTACTCATCCCCCTCCTCTCACTTTCTTCAACTTTCTAAAACCCTGCTGACATACCGTTGTCATTATACCATGGTTTATTTGTATCGTAAAACAAAACAACAAATATCATGGAAAACAAAAGCACTGCAACCACCAACACCGATGTAACTGTAATAACTGCCGATGCGCTTTATAAAAACTGGCAGGGGCACCGCAGATTAAGCCGAAAAGTATTAGAATCCTTCCCCGAAAAGGAGCTTTTTGAATTTTCTATTGGCGGGATGCGCCCTTACGATCAGCTTGCAAAGGAAATGATAGGCCTTGCAAGCGGCGGTATCAACGGCATTGTTACCGGCAGCTGGACGACCAAACCCGAGTTTGAACACTTCAACCAAGAAGTTCAGATAAAAACAAAAGCAGGGCTGCTTGATGCATGGGACGAGGTAACCACCCAGCTTGATACGCTTTGGCCACAAATACCAGCCGGCCATTTCTACGATAACGTGAAGGCTTTTGGCCAATATGAGAATACCGTAGTTGATACCATCCTCTATCTGATGGATAACGAGATTCACCACCGTGGCCAGGGTTTTGTATACCTCCGCGCCCTGGGCATAGAGCCACCTGCATTTTGGGATAGGTGGTAATACTGAATTAGCCAAACCCACCGCGTCATTGCGAGGAACGAAGCAATCTCCCGATAGGCATGTCCGCTATGCAGATCGCCTGTACTGTGTAGAGATTGCTTCGTACCTCGCAATGACGGTTTGTTGAGTAATGTCTTTTATACTCAATCTCCAATCCGCTTACTCCCCATAGCTATATTGCTTAAAAAGTAACCTGTGAGGGAAGCGTATCGCAACTATTTTTAATTTTTTTTTAAAGCCGCTTTAAACTCATTAAAGCGGCTTTTTGCTGTTTTGTGCCTGTGAGGCAAGCGTATCAAAGTGTATATAAATAGTTAATTATCAGTTATTTATATCTAATTGCACTTGTTTGTAACGTAAAAATTACTTTAAATTTGCCTTAACCGATTATACCGGCATCTGCCTATTTCCTGGAAAATAACTAAAAGCCCTTAATGCCTTCGCGTATTGCTGTGCTTTGTAGTTTGCATAAAAGTTAATGGCTGGCAGTATCTACGGCTTTAATAATTACCAACACAGCAAACCAATTAAAACCAATCAATACAAAAACTATGAAGATCACTTACAAGATCAAGCTATTGGCAACGGTGTTTATCACCTTTGCACTGCTGATGAACGCGTGTAAAAAAGATGCCCGTACGCAAAGCATCGATGGCGCAAAAACAACCACAACCGAGCCGCGGAATGCCACAAGCGCCGTTACCACGTGGCTTACTACTTCAAATCAATCCAGCCTGTTGGCGCAGGGCAGCGTAAACTTCGCGGCAGATGCAGGTACCAACCCCAATACCATTACGGTTGATGAAGGCACCACCTACCAGGGTATTGATGGCTTTGGCTACACGCTTACCGGCGGCAGCGCAAGCCTGCTGAACGGGCTGGGAGGCAACCAGGCCAGCGTGCTTAACGAATTGTTTGGCACAGGTACCGGGCAAATAGGCGTTAGCTACCTGCGTGTAAGCATTGGCGCGTCGGATCTTAGCTCGTCGGACTTTACCTATAACCAAACCGCGGGTGATGTAAACATGAACAACTTTAGCCTGGCGCAGGAGAACACCGATTTTCTGCCTATCCTGAAGAAGATCCTCGCCATTAACCCAAACATCAAAATAATTGCCACCCCCTGGACGGCCCCAACCTGGATGAAGGTGAACACTACCGGCAACAACGGCTATACAGGCGGGAGCTTAAACACCGCCTACTACGCCGCGTACGCCAAATACTTTGTAAAATATATACAAGCTATGGCCGCGCAGGGCATCCGTATAGATGCCGTTACCCCGCAAAACGAGCCGCTTAACCCCTACAATAACCCAAGTATGGTAATGCAGGCCAATGAGCAGGTAACGTTTATAAACAACCACCTGGGCCCGCAATTTGCCGCTGCAGGCATCACCACCAAAATTATCGCGTACGATCATAATGCCGATGTGCCCAGCTACGCTACAACCGTTGTTGGCCAGGCAGGCGGTTATGTGGACGGCTCAGCGTTCCACTTGTATGCAGGAGATATCAGCGCCTTAACAACCGTGCACAATGCGTACCCTAACAAAAACGTTTACTTTACCGAGCAATGGGTAGGCGCGCCAAGCAACTTTGGCGGCGACCTGGGCTGGCACATCAACACCCTCATTATTGGCGGTACCCGTAACTGGAGCCGTAATGTATTGGAGTGGAACCTTGCTGCCGACCCTAATAACAACCCGCATACCGCCGGCGGTTGCAGTACTTGCCTTGGCGCTATCACGGTAAGCGGTACATCCATTACCCGCAACGTGGGCTATTATATTATTGCCCATGCGTCAAAAGCGGTAAGGCCGGGCGCGGTGCGTATTGCATCAAACATAGCAGGCAGCATCCAAAATGTGGCTTTCCGCAATAGCGATGGTACAAAAGTGCTTATCGCATCAAACAGCGGCGGTAGCACCGTAAGTTTTAAGGTAAAATGGGGAACAGAATCGTTTACTTACACCCTGGCGGCAGGTGCGGTAGTAACCTTTAAATGGAGCGGCACACCGGGCGGTGGTGGCGGCACGGGCGCACCAATAGGCCAAACCATCACCCTGAAAGGCTTTAACAACCAATATGTAAATAGCCAAAACGGCACACAAGCTATGACCTGTACAAGCGCCGTGGCATCTACCTGGGAGCAATTTACCGTGGTGGATGCCGGGGCAGGCAAAATAGCCCTTCGTGCCATGAATAAGTACGTTTCATCAGAAAACGGCACACAGGCCATCACCTGTAACCGTGCCACCATTGGCGATTGGGAGAAATTCGACTGGGTACCTACCGCGGACGGTAAAGTAACCATACGGGGCAACAATGGCAAATTCATAAGCAGCGAGAACGGCACCCAGGCCATGACCTGTACCCGCGCAACCGCATCGGGCTGGGAAGCTTTTGGCGTGAACCAGTAAATGCAAGCATAGCGATGGGTTTCAACTCATCGCTATCTTAAACACAAAACAATTAACCACTAACACCAACATTATGAAAAAGCAATTATTAAACTTTCTGAAAGGAGCCGGGCTGGTAACGGCTATCAGCGTTGCTATAATTTCCTGTAAAAAAGATGTAAAATCGCCGGTGGATGATAAAACGGCATCCACTGCCACAACCGGCACAAGTACTACGCCACGGGCCCTTACCCTCGTTTGGCAGGATGAGTTTAACGGCACAAGTGTAGATGGCAGCAAATGGGGTATAGATGTAGGCAACCCCAACGTAAATAACGAGAAGGAATATTATTCAACAGGCAACGTTGCGGTAACAGGTGGTAACCTGGTTATTACGGCTAAAAACCAAAGCATGGGCGGCCAGCCATATACATCTGGTAAGCTAACTACCTCTGGTAAATTCTCGGTGAAGTATGGCCGTATAGAAGCAAGTATCAAGCTTCCCGCTTTCCAGGGCAGCTGGCCTGCCTTCTGGATGCTGGGCACCAATATAGGCTCGGTAGGCTGGCCACAATGCGGTGAGATAGATATTATGGAGCAAACCAACACCAGTAATCTTACCCTCGGTACTATGCACTGGAACAATAACGGGCACGTGTACTATGGCGGCAATACGCCGGTTAATGTTACCGGCTATCATTTATATGCCGTAGAGTGGGATGCTAACAGTATTAAATGGTATGTGGATGGCACGCTGTTTCATACGGGCAACATCCAAAACAATATTAACAGTACCGAAGAATTTCAACTGCCTTTCTTCCTGATCCTGAACCTTGCCGTAGGCGGAGATCTGCCCGGCAATACTATCAACAACGGTGCATTGCCGGCCAATATGTATGTAGATTATGTGAGGGTTTACAGCATCAGTGGCGGAACAGGCTCTACCGCGCCTATCGGGCAAACGGTTACGCTGAAAGGTTTCAACAACAAATATGTAAACGGCCAAAACGGCACCCAGGCCATGACCTGCACCAGCGCGGTAGCATCTACCTGGGAGCAATTCACTGTGGTTGACGCAGGCAATGGCAAAGTGGCATTACGCAGCATGAACAAATACGTGTCATCCGAAAACGGAACGCAAGCCATCACCTGTAACCGCGCCACTATTGGCGACTGGGAAAAATTTGATTGGGTGCCAACGGCAGATGGTAAAGTAACGTTTAGAGGCAACAACGGCAAATTTATCTCCAGCGAGAACGGCACACAACCCATGACCTGTACCCGTGCGACAGCATCGGGCTGGGAATCGTTCGGCGTGAACCAGTAAAAAAATCATACATTACAGCCTGCCTTCTTAACCGGGAGGCAGGCTGTTTTATTTTACCTGCATGAGAAGACTTTTTGTTACCGGCCTTTGTGTTTTAATAAGCACTGCTTTGCTGCAGGCGCAATCGTTGCAAAAAAAGTTGCAATTAACCCTGAATACCGGCTACCAGCGGGAAGACCTGAAATGGTCGATAGCCGGTAACCTGGATGGGCAAAACCCCAATATTTATTCAGAGCTTCAATGGAAAAAGGTAGGCGGGCAATCTATAGCTGCCGCCCTGCGATGGAATTTTTGGAATAAGCTGATGCTGATGGGCGGATATCAGCGAGTGTCCATAAGATCGGGCACTGTACGGGATAACGACTATAATGGCGATAACCGCACCAACTCCGCGTACGACCAGATATTTAATGCGGATAGAGGTTTTACCCGGGATTTGGCTATCGGCTTTGGGTACAAACTAATCGATAACGAAACTTTCTCTATTACACCATTCGCGGGATACAGTACCAGCAAGCAATCGCTCCACCTGCTGGACAGAAGCGGGCAGTACCCCGACCTCAACAGCACCTACGAAACCAACTGGAAAGGACCGTTTGTAAAAGCAATCGCATCGGTAAAGTTTGCGAAAAAAATCACCGCAACGACTGCCCTCGGCTACCACCAGGCCGACTACAATTCCAAAGCCGACTGGAACCTTATCCCCACCTTTCAGCACCCGGTTAGCTACCGCCATACAGCCAAGGGCTACGGTGTTGCGGCTGATGCATCAGTGGCTTATAGTATCACCAAAAACATCGCTGTAAATTTCGGCGGCGGCTATTTTACATGGCAAACCGGGGAAGGAATAGACGAGTTGTTTTTGTCCTCCGGCGGATCCGAGAAAACCCAACTCAATGATGTGGATCGCAAAGGGTACAAATTATCTATTGGATTAGTGCTTAATTATTGATGAAAAACGACCTTTTTGTTGATTAAAATGGTAAAAACACGAAGATTTTCGACGGTGATTTTGAGCATTGTTGGCTTTTTTTGTATTAGCTATCCCCATTTTTTTTTGCCAAATTAGTAACCAAGAAACCGCACATGAAAAAAACATTTACCTGCCTTTGCTGCCTGGTTTTGCTGCTCGCCGGCACCTCCTTCCAGCTACCATCAGAGTGGACTCCTTTGCTGGATAAAACCCTCTCCAAATGGGAAACCTACCAAAGCTTTTACCATAAGGTTGGCTATAACGGAAAGCCCCCGGTAGATAGCAATGGCGTGGAAATTAAGCCGATAGGTTATAATGTAAATAAGAATAACGTGTTTTCGGTAGTAATGGAGAACGGGCAGCCGGTGCTCAAAATTACAGGCGAGATCTACGGCTGCATTTTTACCAAACAGGATTTTTCCAATTACCGCCTCAAACTGAAGTTTAAGTGGGGCAAAAAAAAATGGGTGCCAAGATTGGATGAATTGAAAGACAGTGGTTTGCTATATCATTCGCAAGGTAAAAACGGTGTGGAGTACTTTCGCACGTGGATGCTGAGCCAGGAGTTCCAGGTGGTGGAGAACAGTACCGGCGATTATTGGTCGCAGGCCAGTTCACAAGCCGATGCAAAAGCGCTGAAAGACAGCAGCTACAAATTTAACACCACAGGTAAATGGACCCCGCTCGGCGGCGCAACGGGCAATGGCGGTTTCTGTGAGGCTGGCAAAAAAATGGATAAACCCATAGGCGAATGGAACGAAATTGAACTGATCACCTATGGAGACAAGAGCCTACATATAGTTAACGGACAGGTGGTTATGGCTTTAAAAAACTCCCGCTATAAAGATGGCGACACCATGAAACCGCTTACTCATGGCAAACTCCAGTTGCAAAGCGAAGCAGCGGAAGTTTATTATAAGGATATTATGATAAAGCCGATAAAAGGTATCCCGGCGGAGTATGCAAAGTATTTTGATTAAACACGAATTTCACGAAGGAATTAAAGGCGGAAAAATTTCGCGAATTAGTTTTTAAATAAATCGTGAAATTCGCCCCAATTCGTGAAATTAGTGTTAATCTAATTATTTATCACTCAGCAGTATCGGGGTGCCTTTGTTATTGCCAATTATAATAACCTTAGCATTTGGCGACAGGGCAATTTCTTTTTGTGCTTTAATACTTTCGTATTGTAGTTGCTTATCAGATAAGCCGGTAGAAAGGATCTTTTGATAGTCAGCAATACCCTGTGCTTCAACGCGTTTACGGTCGGCTTCCTGGCGTTCTTTCTGTAGCACGAAGGTCATTTTCTGGGCTTCCTGCTCGGCGTTAATCTTCGATTCGATACTGGCCTTAACAGATTGTGGCAGGGAGATATTACGGATAAGTATTTGTTCCAGCTCCAGTCCGCGTTTTGTAAAACTGGCCGAAATTGTACGGTTTATCCTGGTCTGAAACTCCTGTCTCTTAACCGAATACAAATCTACCGCTGCGTAGTTTACTGCATTATCACGTATGGCGGTCCGTGCAACAGCGCGAACGATATTGTTAACATAGTCAGGCCCAATGCTTTGTAAAATGAAAGGAGCCTTAGAAGAACGTACATTAAATAATACTGTTAGGTCTACCGTAACCTCCAAACCATCAGATGATAACACCCTTATGGCGTCATCGCCCGATATATCACCTTCGTTATGTTGGGCGCTCATGGTGTAATTCTGCGTACGTACATCAAAGTTGGTAATTTCCACCAATGGGTTTACAAAATGCAGCCCACTTTCCAATACATCAGGTTGTACCTTACCAAACAGCACCTGTACACCCACACGGCCGGAATCGATAACTTTAACTGAGGATAGCACCAGCCCAAGTACGGCTATTACAACACCTACAATACTTACAAGCCCGCCAAAGCGGCCTGCAGGTTCGGGCGAGCGTTTTAACATTACACCTACAAAAAGTATAATAACGCCAACAATTGCTAAAAACATGATAGTTTAAGGATTAATATAAGGTTTGAGATCGTTTTGGTATTAGAATTTAAATGCCCGACTTTGTTACTGATCGGGCATTTATTTTAAGGGGCAGGAGTTTGAATATTATTGCTTAGTAGTATTCTTTACTTCCTTTATCAGCTTTATTTTCAGGGAGATAAATACGGCAGCGATAAACACCGCGCCTAATAAATAGGCGTACTGCGCATGTTCTATTCCCCAATAGCCTATCATCAGGGCCACAAAAATGCCCAGGTTGTAAACCACGTTGAGCGCTATTTTCTTGCCCATATTTAGTATACGCTTATAGTTGGGTCAATTTCTGCCTGCCAGGCTAAAATGCCACCTTGTAAGTTATACAGGTTGGTATAGCCCTGTGCTTCTAACTGGTGCAACGCAACCGAGCTGCGTTTACCGCTTCGGCACATCATAACAACCGGCTTATCTTTAGCTACCTGGTCGGCCTCTATCAGGATGCCACCAAGAGGGATATGCTTGCCACCCAGGTTAGAAGTTTCGTATTCAAAATCCTCGCGGACATCTATCAACTGAAAATCTTCGCCGCTATCTAATTTCTCTTTTAGTTCCTGTACGCTTATTTCTTTCATCGTAATATAATTATTAGCCAAAGGTATGTTTTTTCTGTATCAAATAATTGGTCCCATTTTGTAACAATAGGCCTCTTGGTGCGTTTCATAGGTAAGTGTAAAATATTACATAAACAGCTTAAATGAAGAAAGTTAACCGGTTTTTTTGGTTCTGTTCCGGAGCACATATAGATACTTTAAAGAAATACCCGATAGAGCATAACAAGTATGTAGGTATTGGCGCTACCATATTTTTTACTGCTTTATTCGCCTCTTTGTCAGGTGGTTATGCCATGTATTTTGTTTTTAGCGGCGATGCGTTTGCCGTTGGTTTCGCTATCCTTTTTGGCCTTTTGTGGGGCACCGCCATATTTAATATGGATAGGTATATTGTATCGAGTATTAATAAAGAGGGCAGTACCAACCAGCAAATATTACAGGCATCTCCCCGTATTTTATTGGCTATAATGATAGGCGTAGTCATATCGCGCCCGCTGGAACTGAAGATCTTCGATAAAGAAATTCGCCAGAAGTTAAAGACCGCCTACCTTAAAGGGCAGCATACCAAGATAGATTCGCTGCAAAAAACCTATCAACAGAAGTACGCCCAGGAAATGGGCAAAAATACCGACCTGAAGAAGGAAAAAGACTCCTTGGAGCGCGATATCAACCGCTCGCGCTACCAGCTTAACCAGGAAGTTTTTGGCGATAAAACCAACCAAACATCGGGCATTACAGGCTATGGCACTTATGCCAAGCAAAAGCAGCAGGTACTTCAGGAGAAGGAAGCCCGGCTGAAAACGGTAACCGATAACCTGGGGCAGATGGATAATTATTTAAGCCAGCGCAAAGACTACGAGGGCGTTAACAGTACCCGGCTGTTCAACGAAAAACAACTGGATAGCCTCTCTAACGTAGCCGGTTTTGCCGACCGCAACTGGGCATTGGGGCAGTTGGGTTATAATGTTGATGGCTCGCGCGACCTGGATACTTATCTGGCCATCTCGTTCATTGGGTACTTGTTTATTCTGTTTGAATGTTTGCCGGTTTTTGTGAAACTGATGTCGCCCAGGGGCCCATACGATACCGCGATCGCGAAAATTTCAGAAGCCAATATCCATTTTGCCGATAAAGATAAAGACCGGGATATTGCCGTTACCGACAGCACTTATGACCATAACCTGGATGCCGACGTAGACCGGCGAAAGCGCATTATAACGGCACAATCGGATTACGATTTTGGCAGGCATAGTTATGATTAACGCGTTGCAATGAGGCTAAACGGAGGCTTGTTACTATTTAACCATTCTCCACTCACAATTCACTACTCACCATCCGTCCTGTAATAAAATTGATAGAAAACATTTACCGATTAAATGCTAATTTCATCGCCGTAATCAACTGATCAATGAAGAAATTATTTACGCTTGCGGCGGCTTCGCTCTTAGCCGCGTCGGTATTCGCCCAAAAGCAAAAGGCCATCTACTATACCATCTCGTTCCCAAACGCGATACACCACGAGGCCGAGATATTATTAACCATCCCGCAGGCACCTGGCGGGGCACTAAAAGTGCGTATGAGCCGCTCATCTCCGGGCCGCTATGCCACGCACGAGTTTGGTAAGAACATATATAATTTAAAAGCCACGGGAGCAGATAACGCTCCCCTTGTTATTAAGCAGCTGGAAGGCGATCTGTATGAAGTGCAGGGGACAGGTGAAACCGTAAAAATAACTTATACCCTTTTTGGTAACTGGACCGATGGCACCTACGCCGGTATTGATGCCAGCCACGCGCATTTAAATATGCCCGCGTCCATTATGTGGGCTGAGGGGCAAGATGACAGGCCCATAAGAGTGCAGTTTAACGATGCCGATAAATATGGCTGGAAGATAATTACCCAGCTAAAAAATGAAGGCGATGGCGTTTACAGCGCACCAAACCTGCAATACCTGATGGATAGCCCAACCGAATTATCTGCCTCCAAAATAAACAGCTGGACGGTGGACAACAATGGCAAGCCCGAAAAGGTGAGTATAGCCGTACACTCAGATGATAACCAGGCTGTAATAGATGGTTTTGGTAAAATGGTGCAGAAAATGGTGCTGGAAGAAAAGGCTGTTTTTGGCGAATTACCGGCCTATGATTATGGGGAGTACGTGTTTTTGGATGATGTACATCCAACCACATCGGGCGATGGCATGGAGCACCGTAACTCTACCATTATTGTGCAACCCATTAACAAGGTTGAAGGTAACGAATCGAGATTATTGAGCACCTTTTCGCACGAGTATTTTCACAGCTGGAATGTGAAACGCATCCGCCCTAAATCATTAGAGCCCTTCAATTTCACCCATGCTAACATGAGCAGTGAGCTTTGGTTCGCCGAGGGTTTTACACAGTATTATGGCGATTTGGTTTTAGAGCGTTCGGGCTTCCGCACGGTTGACGATTACACCCGTACCCTTGCCGGGCTGATCAATCAGGCCGTTAATACACAAGGCGCTGCAAAATATTCACCTGCAGAAGCGAGCCGTTATGCTGTTTTTGCTGATGCAGGCGTATCTATCGACCCAAACAATCAAACTAATATGTTCACCAGCTACTATACTTACGGCGGTGCAACAGCTTTAGCACTCGATCTGCGCCTCCGCAGCGAATTCAACCTAACACTTGATGATTACATGCGCCAGGTTTGGCTGGCACGTGGCAAAGTAATGCGCCCGTATACTATTGCGGATCTGCAGACCGATTTAGGCACACTTACCAAAAGCGCCAAGTTCGCGGCAGATTTCTTTAAACGTTACATCAATGGTACCGAAAAGAATAATTATGAAGCGCTACTGGCCAAAGCGGGCTTTGTATTGCAGCGCGTGCAGCCGGGTAAAGGCTGGGCTGGGCCAATAGGTGGTGCAGGTGGCCGTGGCAGAAGCGGGCAGGCACGTACAGGCGATGGCGAAGGATTTGCTTTGCAGGGAAATACAACCGCCGGTACACCAATTTACAAGGCAGGTATTGATGCAGGTGACATTATTACAAAAGCAGATGGTAAAGACATTAAAGATGCTGCTGCTTTCACTGATGCCCTGGCCAATAAAAAGCCGGGTGATAAGATAACTGTAACCTTTAAGAACCGCGCCGGCGAGCACGAAACTGTGATCGCCCTGGAAGAAAACCCCAACTATGAAGTGGTGACCTTCGAAAAGGCAAGCAAGCAATTAACAAAAGAACAACAGGATTTCCGCGATAAGTGGTTGTCATCAAAAGTAAAATAACAATGAGAAAATATCTAATAGCAGCAGCCCTACTGGCAACATCAATTCATGGATTTGGGCAGGATGTAAACAAACTGATCAAACAGGATGACGTAGAACGCATCATTAAAACACTGAGCGCCGATGATATGCAGGGCCGTGGTACATTTACCCCGGGCATTGATAAAGCCGCCACTTTTATAGAAGGCGAATTTAAAGCAGCTGGCATAAAACCACTTGCCGGGGCAACGGGTTTCCGCCAAAACTTTAGCATGTTGCGTACCAGCCCGGTAAGTTCAAAGCTTACCATTAATGGTACCGATGTGGCTGCCGATAAGTTTGCCATCAGCGCATCAGGTTCTTTTAACTGGAGCAGCCTCGACGGTGTGGAAGTAGTGAAAATTGCAGCCGGTAAAAACTTTGGTGCCGAATACCAGGCTTTGCTAAAGAGTGGTAAGAATACCATTGCCTTATTGGATACCAGCTATGCGGCCATGTTTAAACGCGTTGCTTCCCGTGCAAAACGTGGCGGTACTTCTTTTAAAGGCGCCGCTGATGCAGATAAGCCTGTTGTATTTGTAATGGCGGGAATTGATGATGTAAAATCGTTATCGGTTACTTACGAGGCAAAAACCGAAGAGAAGCCCTTGTTTAACGTTGCGGGTATGATCCCCGGTAAATCTAAACCGAATGAATATGTAGTATTCTCGGGCCATTACGATCACCTGGGCATTATTAAGCCGATGGATGGCGATAGCATTGCCAATGGCGCTGATGACGATGCATCGGGTACCACAGCCGTTATCGAGCTGGCTAAGTATTACAAAAAACTAAATAACAACGAGCGTACGCTCATATTTGTGGCATTTACTGCGGAAGAAATTGGCGGTTTCGGTTCGCAATATTTTTCTAAGCAAATGAACCCCGACCAGGTTACCGCGATGTTTAATATCGAGATGATCGGTAAGGCCTCAAAATTCGGCGAGAACTCGGCGTTTATCACTGGTTACGAGCGGTCGGATTTTGGGAAGATCCTGCAAAGCAATTTAGAAGGCACGGCCTTTAAATTTTACCCGGACCCATACCCTGCCCAAAACCTGTTCTATCGCAGCGATAACGCAACGCTGGCGGCTTTAGGCGTACCGGCCCACACCATCTCTACTGACCAGATTGATACCGATAAACTCTATCACTCGGTTAAAGATGAATTTAGCAGCATGGATGTAAGCAATATCGTAGCAACCATCAGGGCAATTGCCTTAAGCTCACGCTCCATAGTTGCCGGCAAGGATGCGCCTGCAAGGATTCCGAAGCTGGAGCGATAGTTATTAAAAGATGGAAGGGTTGGAAAGGTTGTAGGAGTTGAACGCCTAACCTCTTCAACCCTTTTAACTTCTCCAACTTTTAACAACCTTTAAAACTTTTAGTAACCTCCCTGCGTTACCCCTAAAATAAATTCGAAAAATTATGCAATGGTTTGGCAGGCGCGAAAGCGATAATTTTGAAAAAGGCAGCAGTGGCGGCCGCGGTATGGCCGTTGGCGGTGGCGTATTAGGTTTAATTGCTGCTGCTATCTACTTTTTTACAGGAGTAGATCCTTCACAGATCCTCAACCAGGGCCAGAATGCACAACAAGCCAATACCGAATCAACCGCGCCTGATAGTAAACAGGAAAAATTTGCGCGTGTGGTACTGGCAGATACGGAAGATGTGTGGACAAAGCTTTTTAATGATATGGGCAAAACATATCAGCCAACGGTAATGCACTCTTTTACCGAGGGCGTAAATACTGCCTGCGGACAAGCATCCTCACAAAGCGGCCCGTTCTACTGCCCCGGAGACCAAAAGGTATATCTCGACGTTTCTTTTTTTGATGAGCTCTCTAATAAATTTGGGGCTGCCGGCGATTTTGCGCAAGCCTATGTAATTGCGCACGAAGTTGGCCACCACGTACAGGATCTGCTCGGCCTTAGCGCTAAAATGGAGCAGGCGCGCCAGCAACTCAGCGAAGAGGAGTATAACAAACTATCGGTAAAGCTGGAATTGCAGGCGGATTTTTATGCCGGTATTTGGGCACACTACGAAAAGAATATGAAGAATGTGCTGGACCCCGGGGATATAGAAGAAGCCCTTAACGCCGCAAATCAGATCGGTGATGATCGCCTGCAGCAAAAATACCAGGGCCAGGTTACGCCCGATTCCTTTACCCACGGCAGCAGCGCCCAGCGTATGTTTTGGTTTAAAAAGGGTTTTGAAACGGGGGATGTAAGCCAGGGAAATACGTTTACAGCAGGGGATTTGAATTAAACGATAGCCAAACGTCATGCTGATTACTATGACATATGCAAATGTTTTTGCCAGGAAACTTTATTTTTCATAAAGATTTCCTGGTTAAACAGGGTGTCCGAATGTATAAGTTTGAATGCAAGCTTTAGCAAGACGTTTTTGATCCTGTTAAGTATTGACAGGTGTTCTATATTTTGCTTTATCATGCCCTGATAGTAACTGTAGAACAGTTGCCCCGGTCTGGTACAAACGCTGACTATGCCTTGGTTAAGGTCTACTTTTAAGGGGATGTAAGCTTTTTTAGAAACCCGGTCTTTGAATTTGACGGAAGTGCCGGATCTTTTAGGATAAGGCGCTGTCCCAATAAAAGCAGCAAGTACCCTCCAGTTACCAAACCTTTCAAAGCAATCGGTCACAAAAAGGAAATGCCATGCTGTTACCGGGCCTATGCAGGGGATGGACACGAGGATTTGGTACATCCTTTTTATTTGCGGATCGGTGGAGATGGCTTTCATAATAGCTTTTTCAAGCATTTTGATGTAGGCAGTATATACAGTTATCAACTGCTTCTCTATTTCTGCCACCAGCGCGTTAACGGTAGTTTTCTGTTGCCTGTCTTCATTCCGGCAAATAAATGCCGTCCTGGTTTCTATGAGCGTTTTCCTAAAGTTGAACAACTCTTTTAATTCCCTTACGGTTTGTGATGGTGTATAAAAAGAAACGGCTTTGTCATGGTTCCTCATTACATAAGAAAATATCTAGTGCGCATCGGCTTTATCTGTTTTGAACCTGTTGATCTCGGTACTGTAATAGCTAAGCAGCAGCGGGTGCACTGCCCACAGAAACACACCTTCACCTTTAAGTACGCAGGCTAACTTATCCATGTATGACCCGGTGTTTTCACAGCATACCAATATCTTGCTACGTTCAGGTTGCAGCGATACAAGCAAGGTTAGGAGTTTGCTGATGCCTTTAGCATCGTTACTTAGTTTCACATAACGGTTTGAGGATGGCGAACCGTAAACCACGTCAATATCAGCCTTGCTGATATCGATACCGCAAAAAAGTTTAAATTTGTCCATAACATACAATTGTTTAGGATGTGGGTTAACCCGGCTAATTCCATGCTACGAACGTGGGGTTAAATTACTATAGAGCCTTGGGTTAATAAAAGAAGATAGCCAGGGAATTAGATCAACATAGAGCCTCGAAGGCTTGAACTTACGAGTATTTCCTACCGGCTATCTTCTCCACATTTTAACATGCCCAAATTACCAACAACAATCTGTTAATTAATTTCTTTGCAAGTCTAATGGAACTTGTTTCAGCACCCCACAGGACAGATGGCCGCAATACAGGCTGCTTTGCACTCGTAAACCTTGCAGATGGGATGCCGAAAAAATTTCCGCATGACGTGATGGAATTTAACCACTCACTACTATCCATCCCGAGCGTCCACGCTCGCGGGAACGCTTAAAAGGTAAAAAGAAGTGTTTCACCCGTTTAAAACTGTGGACAAGATGCTCTTTTGAATAACGGGCTGTAATATAGCTTGTTATAGAAATTATATCAAGTACAGGGGTGTTCCAAAGTGTTTCACAAAAAACTGTAAAGTGCTGATAGTTAATAGTGTTTTAAAAATAAGTGTTCCACTTTTAAAAGTGGAACACCCAACTTAACGGTTGAATTACTCTACTACCACCCTTATCCTATCCTCAATTTCTTTTACCAATTCATCAACCGGGGTTTTGCCGGGTTCGATAGGTTCCAGAATTTCCCAGCTCATAGGGGTAAATGTGTTTAGCGGATACAATCCGTAACGGATCATCTTCCAGGAGTTTTTTATGGCAACGGGGACTAACAATGCTTCGGGGCATTTTTTTAGCAGGGCCGCCACGCCGGCAGATTGGAAGGGTTTCACCTTCCCATCCTTTGAGCGTGTCCCTTCGGGGAATATCATGGCCGACCATTTATTCTCTTTCATGCGGATACCAAATTTCACCAATTCGGTAATGGATTGCCGCGCGTCTTTGCGGTCGATATTGGCGCCGCCGCCTATTTTTAGGTTGTAGGATATGGAAGGGATGCCTTTTGTTAACTCCACCTTAGAGATAAATTTTGCGTGATATTTCCGCAGGAAGTAGATCATCGGCGGGATATCAAATGTACTTTGATGATTGGCGATGAATATCATTGGGCGCCCAATCGGCAAATTTTGCTTGTTGGTAAACGTTACCACATTGCCTACAATATAGAAGGTGCTTACCAGCCAAAAATTGAGAATATCTACGCTTTTTTTGTGGGCCGCGTAGCCAAACCAATTATAGCAGACCCATTGTATGGGATGGAAGATGCAAAGCAGGAGCAAAAATGCAACAATAGCAAAGGGCGACAGGATATAGCCTAAAAACTTTTTCATTAACGCCGCAAAGTTATATTTTTTTAAGAAAATGCTAAATGTTTGGCTTATAATCTGTTCTCCAATTGCATCAGCTTTACCTTAAGCACGGCCGCTACGGTTACCGAATCGGTTATTTCGCCCGCATTAACCATCCGGTAAACCTCTTCAAAAGGTATTTTATTTACCAATAGTTCTTCGGTGTCTTCGGGCTCGGCTTCGTGCTGATCCAAACCGCGGGCAAGGTATATAATGCTCAGTTCATCACTTACCGAATTGGAGAGGTGCATCTGTAATATCTCGGTCCATTCGGTTGCTTTTAGTCCCGTTTCCTCCAGAAGCTCGCGCTTGGCAGATTCCAGCGGGTCGCTGCCTTCGGGGCCACCACCTTCGGGTATCTCCCAGCAATATTGGTTCAATACAAAACGATATTGCCCAACCAAATAAGTATTCATATTTGCATCCAGCGGGATAACGCCGATGGCTACATTCTTAAAATGTATTTTGCCATAGATCCCCGGGTTGCCCGATGGGTTGATCACCTGGTACTCGGTAACATTTATCCAGGGGTTATCATAAACATTTTCGTGGGAAACGGTTTTCCAGGGGTTTTCGGTTGGGTGTTCCATTGCCATAAAGATAACGGTATGGGCCTATTTATTTCTGCCGATTTATAAATTTATACAGTCTCGGCGTTTTCGGTTTTGCTGGTCCTTTTTAGGTATCCGGGTACATTTACCAGTAGGATTCCGGCTAATATCACCACCAAACTTAAAAGCTGTGCCATATTTACCTCTTCGCGAATAAATAGCCAACCCAAAAACACCGCTACAACCGGGTTTACATAAGTATGTGTGCTGATAATTGCAGGTGGCTTTATGGTAAGCAGCCACACAAAAGAGAGGTAGGCGACGAGCGAACCCATCACAATCAAAAATATTAGCCCCGCCCATGCTTCAAAAGTCACCGCGCTAAAGGAAAAGCCAACCTGCTCGCTTTTGCAAAAAGCAATAATGGTTGCGGCAATACCGGCGGCCAGCAGTTGCACACTGGCATTCATCACGGTGGAGCTTTTGCCCTGGCTGCCTTTTATAATAAGCGAACCAAACACCCAGAGCAGGGCACTGAATAGTATTACCACGCTGGCAATAGTTGCCATTGGAGACTGATGCGCAGGCGGCACGCCTAATTTTAAAAATAAAAAGATGCCGGTAAAGCCTATAATGAGCCCTGCAACGATGAATTTATTGGAAAAGTATTCGGGCCAGCGCGCACGGTCTATCAACAGGAACATCAGGGGTTCGGTTGCTACCAGTATGGCTGCCTGCCCCGAACTGATGTACTGTTCCGCCCAGGCTATCATGCCGGTGCCGCCAACCAGCATTAGCGTGCCGCTTAGCGCATGGCGCCAAAGGAATTTCTTTTCGGGCAGGGCTTCGCCTTTTAGCTTACACCAGGCAAGCATCAGCAGCCCTGCTACCAGATAGCGGGTTCCTACCAGTATAAATGGTGGGAAGCTTTTTAACCCAAAAATCACCGCCAGATAGGTGGACCCCCACACAATATATATGTTGAAGAAAGCGAAGGCCACTAAAAGCGGCGGTATCGTTTTTTGAGTTCTCATATCAAACGCAATATTTATTGTGTAACAATGGGGTACAAAAAAAGCGGCCGAAGTATCAGCCGCTTTTCATTGATTTTAATTTATTAGGGGAATTATAATCCGAATTCAGCTTTTACTTTGTCTACATAGTCTAATTTTTCCCAGGTAAACAGTTCCACTTCGCGCTCCAGCTTGCTGCCATCGTGCGCATTGAAGGTTTTGGTGACCGTGATGCTCGGTTTACCAAAGTGACCGTAGGCTGCAGTTTCGCTATAAATAGGGTTACGCAGTTTAAAGCGGGTTTCTATAGCGTAAGGCGTCATGTTAAAAATGGCTTCTACCTTTTTAGCTATCTCGCCATCGTTTAAACCAACTTTTGCGGTACCGTAAGTGTTTACGTAAATACCCATTGGCTGTGCAACACCTATCGCGTAAGATACCTGTACCAATACCTCGGTACAAACACCGGCAGCAACCAGGTTTTTAGCAATGTGGCGGGTAGCATACGCAGCAGAACGGTCAACCTTTGATGGGTCTTTACCGCTGAATGCACCACCACCGTGTGCGCCTTTACCACCATAAGTATCTACAATGATCTTGCGGCCTGTTAAGCCTGTATCACCATGCGGGCCACCGATAACAAATTTACCGGTTGGGTTAATGTGATACTTGATCTCGTTGTTAAAGAAGTGGGCGTATTTAGGGTATTTTGCTTTTACGCGTGGGATAAGGATGCTGATGATATCATCGCTGATCTTTTTCAGCATCGCTGTTTCTTCGTCAAAATCATCGTGCTGGGTAGATATTACAATCGCATCAATACGTTGTGGAGTATTGTCGTCATCGTACTCCAAGGTAACCTGCGATTTTGCATCCGGGCGCAGGTATTTGATCTCGCTGTTTTCGCGGCGGATTGCGGCAAGCTCTATTAATAAAGCGTGTGCAATATCCAAAGCTAATGGCATATAGTTATCAGTTTCGGCAGTAGCGTAACCAAACATCATACCCTGGTCGCCTGCGCCTTGCTCTTCCGGCGCTTTACGCTCAACGCCCTGGTTAATATCAGGCGATTGCTCGTGGATAGCCGAAAGTACACCGCAAGAACTGCCATCAAACATATATTCGCCTTTAGTGTAACCAATTTTGTTGATCACCTCGCGGGCAATTTTTTGTACATCAAGATAGGCTTTTGATTTAACCTCGCCGGCTAAAATTACCTGTCCGGTTGTTACCAAAGTTTCGCAGGCAACCTTCGAATCCGGGTCAAAAGCTAAAAAGTTATCAATTAACGCGTCGGATATCTGATCGGCAACTTTGTCTGGGTGCCCTTCTGATACGGATTCTGATGTAAATAAATATGGCATATTTTTTTTGAAATAAACGTTAAAACCGAAAGTATGGATTTATTTGAAACTTGTAAAAAGAGAAGCAGGAATTAGCACTTTTTTACGTGGTTGCAATAAGTATCGGGCAGGCCGGTACGATCAAATCAGTCCACTTTCGCGTGGCAAAAATAAAACAATTTTTCACAAAGCCGAAAATACATTTACTTTTGCCGCTTGTAAACCTATATAGTTGAAAAGGAAAGCTTTATTTATAATAAACCCGGTGTCGGGAGGGAAGAAGAAAGATGGTGTGCCGGAGCTTATAAAGAAGTACCTCGATCACTCTTTATTTGATTACGAAACTGTTTTTAGCACTGGGGTAAAACATGCACGCGATGTTGCCCGCGAACAGGCCGTTAACTATGATATCATTGTGGCTGTTGGCGGTGATGGTACGGTTAACGAGGTAGCTTCGGCTATTGCCGGGACAGATACTATATTAGGTGTAATACCGTATGGTTCGGGTAATGGGTTATCGCGGTTTTTAAGTGTGCCGATGGATGCCGAAGGTGCTATTAAAGGGATCAACGCCGGCCGGGTTGTTACTATTGATGCCGGTAAAATGAACGGCAAATGGTTTTTTAACATGGCCGGGATGGGCTTTGATGCGCACATTAGCCATGTATTTGCACAAGGCAGTAAAAAGCGGGGGTTTATAAGCTATTTAAAATCATCATTGCAGGAAGTTGCCAATTACAAAGCGCAAACCTATCAGTTAAATATAGATGGTGTGCAATACGAACGCGAAGCCTTTATGCTGAGCATGGCCAACTCATCGCAGTATGGTAATAACGCCCACGTATCGCCCACGGCATCTGTACAGGATGGTTTGCTGGATGTTTGTGTTATAAAACCATTCCCTTTATACCGTTTCCCGGAGATGGGCATACGGATGTTCACCAAAACTGCCGATAGCTCGAAGTTTGTTGAGATAATAAAAGGTAAGCACATTACTATTACACGCAGCCAGCCGGGCCCTATCCATTTAGATGGCGAACCCAGGGATGCCGACCTCGAGTTGGTTGTTGATGTGATACCGGGTGCTTTAAAAATTATTGTTGGCGATAACTATAAAGACTGATCATTGATGGCAAAGAAAAACTTTACAGGGATTATGTACTCCACCGACCCTGATTTTAAATACCAGGAAGAGGGGAGCGATATGCAGGAAACACTGCCTCCGCAACAACAAAACCTCAAGATTTTTCTCGACCGGATAAAGGGCAATAAGTTAATTACCCGTATAACCGGTTTTATAGGTACCGATGCCGACCTGGAAGCAATAGGCAAAAAGCTAAAAACCAAATGCGGCGTGGGGGGCTCTGTTAAAGATGCTGAAGTATTGATACAGGGCGATTTTAGGGATAAGGTGCTCACCTTGTTACAAACCGACGGCTATAAAGCCAAAAAAGCCGGGGGATAGTTGATTCCTCTTCTACACCTTTTATATATGATATTAAAGCCTCCGACTACTGTGGGGCTTGCCTGAACGACCATTCCCTTCTTTATCTTCAAAAAACGGAGCTTGTTTCAACTTGTACCAACTTGTACATCTTGCGGGTTGGTGTTAATGCGGCAATGCATTTTATTTGTTAATAGCAATACATTGAAAATGAATGTGATTTAGATGCAAACAACCCGGCTATCTTAATTGTTAATGTAAGCCGTACACTAATTAACATCAATTCAATGTGTTAAGTGGACACATTTGGTGAACGGCGAATAGCGGTAATTGTACTTTAGACACTAATATATCAGCTTAGTTACATACTTTTTATCGGTCAACGCTTGCTATTATTAAAAAAAATGGGTTTTATTGTAAAATATTATTTGGCAAAAACACAATTTTTGCGCTTAATAACGTTATGTATTACCATTTTACAAAACCGCTAAGCGGGCTATATTAAATTATTATAAAGAATTACATAAAAAGTTTTTTTAATTCATTTAAATTCTATTTTTGTTATTCGCTTAATACGCACACATTTTTATTAACTTATATTATAAACAAAACGAAAACTAAAAATTAAAAAGTAATGGCAAACGCACCAACAAAACCAACTACCCCTGTTAAGAATGAAAGCTCAAGTGCATCGGGCGCATTTGCAACTTTGACCATCCCGATTTGTATAGCGGTCGCTGTGTTAATATACATGTTTATTTTAGGTGATGGCAGCCACTACAAAGGCGGCGATCCTGAAAATGATGTTAACCCTGGCGATTACTTCGGTATCATCCACAAAGGTGGTGTTATCGTACCTATCATCATGTCGTATTTATTAATGGTTATTGTTTTCTCTATCGAGAGGGCTATCGTTATTGGTAAAGCATCTGGTACAGGTAACGTAGATGTTTTCGTTAAAAAGATCCAATCTTTCCTTAACGCCGGTAACATCGATGCTGCAAGTGCAGAGTGCGACAAACAAAAAGGTTCGGTAGCAAACGTTATCAAATCTGGTTTGAAAAAATACCGCGAAATGGAAGCAGAACCAAACCTTGATGTTGATCAAAAAACTTTAGCTATCCAAAAGGACATCGAAGAAGCAACAGCTTTAGAAATGCCTATGTTAGAGCAAAACCTTACTATCATCGCTACTTTGGTATCAATCGGTACATTAACCGGTCTGTTAGGTACGGTAATCGGTATGATCAAGGCCTTCGGTGCGTTAGCAGCTTCTGGTGCTCCAAACCAATCAGCGCTTTCTAACTCAATCTCTGAGGCTCTTATCAATACTGCATTAGGTATCGGTACTTCAGCTATTTCAATTGTTATGTACAACTTGTTTACATCTAAAATAGATAAGCTTACTTACGCTATCGATGAAACTGGTTTCAGCATTGTTCAAACATTCGCTGCATCACACAAAAATAGCAAGTAATAAAATATTAGTGCTTGTTTCCACGTTATAACAAAATATAATTTGGAATTAATTTGAATTTGTAACACTTAATATTTAATTTTACAAAATGCCAAGAGTAAAAGTCCAAAGAAAAAGCACCTCGATAGATATGACCGCCATGTGCGACGTAGCTTTCCTGCTGCTTACCTTCTTTATATTAACCGCTAAGCCAAAAACAGAGGATCCCGTTCC
The DNA here is from genome assembly GCF_039925265.1 of Mucilaginibacter sp. Classification (GTDB taxonomy): domain Bacteria; phylum Bacteroidota; class Bacteroidia; order Sphingobacteriales; family Sphingobacteriaceae; genus Mucilaginibacter. The sequence continues at coordinate 87,539 of NZ_JBDSZG010000018.1, read as the reverse complement.
TGTTGATATACCGGCCTCTACAACAGTGCAGCCTATACCCGATGATAACATGTTAATGTTAACTGTGGGCCAGGGTAAAGTATTCTTCTCTGTAGATGGTAACGATATCCGCAAGCAAACGCTGATCCAGATGGGCGATAAGTACGGTGTAAAATTCACTCCAACGCAGCAGGAAAAATTCTCAGGGTTGCCAATATTTGGCGTGCCATTAAAACAACTGGGAGGTTATCTTGACCTGGATGCGGAAGGCAGAAAGGCTTTTCAGCAAACCGGTATCCCGCACGATACAACAGCCAATAACGAATTGTCTGACTGGATTCGTGAAGCCCGCCGCGTAGATGTAAGCTTACACAACCGTGCCCTGCGTATTTCTATCAAAGGAGATAACAAAGAAGAGTATCCAACTATCAAGAAACTGATAGGCGTTCTTCAAAAACAGAAAATAAACAAGTTCGCGCTGATCACTACGATCAAATCGGACCCCAAAAAGTAAAAAGATGGCAGAATTAGATACCTCCGGCGGGGGTAAACATAAAGGCGGCAAGGTTCGCAGTAAAAAAGCCTCTACACGCGTGGATCTAACCGCGATGGTGGATTTGGCCTTCTTGCTTATCACCTTCTTTATGCTTACCACTACGCTGTCAAAACCTAAGGCAATGGACTTAGTTATGCCCGATAAGGACGAAAAAACTAAGGATCAGTTACCTGTAGCGGCGTCCCGTTCCATGACACTGTTATTAGGCGCTAACAACAAAGTGGAATGGTTTATTGGCGAGCCCGGTAAATCACAGCCAACTACTGATAATTACGGTAGAAACGGCTTGCGTAAAACCCTTATCGAAAAAGGCAGAGAAATTCAACAATCAACCGGTAAATACATGGTTGTGTTAATCAAACCAAGCGATAAATCAAACTACAAGAACGTAGTTGATGTGATTGATGAGATGAACATAACCGGTGTACAATCTTATGCAATTGTTGATATCATGCCTGCAGAGCTTGAGCTGCTGAAAAGGGATGGCAATTATTAAATGTAAATTAACGTTATAAGATAATGTTTGGATCAAAATTAGACATACTAAACCAGCAATGGATAGATGTTGTTTTTACGGGCCGTAACAAAGCTTATGGAGCATACGAACTAAGAAAGGAAAATCCTCGTCATACCAACAAGGCCCTTATTATTGGCGTAGCTGTATTTGTTTTGGCTATATCCTTTAAAACAATCCTCAATAAGCTCGAGGGCTTTATTCCAAAAGCTGATGAAAAGGTGAAGATCACAGAAGTGGTGCTTCCACCTCCACCGGTTGATGAAACCAAAAAACCACCACCACCGCCACCGGAACCACCAAAACCGAAGGTTGACCAGGTGCGTTTCCCACCTCCGGTAGTAAAACCCGATAACGAGGTGCGTGAAAAAGAACCGCCAACCGTAAAGGAATTGGAAGTTGCCGATCCTGGTCAGAAAGATCAGAAAGGTGACCCTAATGCCGATATCAGGATCGACGAGCCCGTAGGTAACTCCGATGTAAAACAAGTGGTTGAGGAAAACCCTAACCAAATTTTTACAGCGGTAGAGCAACAACCAAGCTTTGGAAATGATGATAACGCGTTTAACAAATATTTAGGTAAAGCTATTCGTTACCCTGCTGTTGCAAGGGAAAATAACGTACAAGGTAGGGTAATCTTAACCTTCGTTGTGGAAAGAGACGGATCGTTAACAGATATTAAAGTGTTAAGAGGCATAGGCAGCGGTTGCGATGAAGAAGCAATACGTGCGCTAAAATCTTCTCCAAAATGGAAACCGGGTATTCAAAACGGCCGCCCTGTACGTGTACAGTTCAGCGTACCGGTACAGTTTGCCCTGGCTTCAGAAGAATAAGTTTAATGTTATTAGATGATAATGGAAAGCAAAAATCGCCCAAAAGGCGGTTTTTGCTTATTTTAGGAGTTACTGCATTTGCGGGATTTTGTGTGCTGGGCTTAATGATAATTTTTTGGGACAAGTTTCCCTTACAATTACCGGCAACCCAACGCAGAATATTTGGAGCGGTAATTTTAGTTTATGCTGTGTTACGTTTTTCGCGCTATTTAAAAAAGAGCCCCGATGATGAGGAATAAATTTGCATTGCCGCTACTGGGCTTAGCGCTAATTTTAATTTTTCAGGCCTGTAAAGAAAATAAAAAGGATAAAAAAGCAGTTATAACAGACGGCTTTACTTCCGGGACCTTGGTTTTTGCTGCCGATGAATCATTTTCACCGATAGTTGACGAAGAAGAATATGTTTTTAGGGCACTTTACCCCGACGCGAAACCGGCGATCAAGTATCTTCCCGAAAGTGAAGTGGTGAACCAGTTGCTAAATGATAAGGTACGGGTAGCCATTATATCCCGGGAACTTGACACCACGGAGACCGGTATTTTGAAGAGGCGCGCATTAGCACCCGATGTAAATAAATTTGCTGTAGACGCGGTTACAATTATTGTTAACCAGCTGTCTACCGATACATTAACATCGGTAAAAGAAATTATTGGCATGTTAAACGGGACTGTCAAAACTGATAAAAGTATTGTTTTTGATAACCCTAACTCAAGTTTGGTAAGGTATTTGAAGCAGTTATCAGGAAACAAGGATTTTACGCAGAAGAATATTTACGCGTTAAAATCAAATAAGGAAGTTATAAAGTACGTAAGCGAGCATCCTAATGCAATTGGCATCACAGGTTTTGCCTGGCTGAATGACCCGGATACAGATTACGCGGACGCGGTTGCAAAAGTGAAGATAGTAGGTGTTAAAGACGATGCTAACAAGAGCGCACCCGGAGAGTACTTTAAACCTTCACAGACAACGCTCGTCCAACATACGTATCCGCTTAGCAGATCGCTGTATATAGTTGATTGCACCGGCAGAAAAGGATTAGGAGCCGGATTTGCATCATTTTTAGCCAGCGAGCGCGGACAAAGAATAATACTAAAATCGGGCCTGCTGCCAGATTCTATCCCTTCGAGGGAAATAAACATAACACACTAAGAACTATATTTTAATTACGAAACTAAGATGAAAATGATCAGTAAAATAAGTAAACTAGTATTAGCACTGGTATGTGTTGGGTCATCTGTTTTTGCGCAAAGTTTGGAAGATGCCAGGAAAGCAATAGATGCAGAACAATACCAGAAAGCTAAATCGATGCTTAAGAATTTAACCGTTACACAGGGCACTAAAGATGAAAATTTCTTTTACCTGGGATGGGTTTATATTCTGCAGGACTATACAGATTCAGCAAAAACCGTATTTAATAAAGGTATTGCTGTAAACCCTAAGTCGGCGTTAAACTATGCAGGTTTGGGCGTTGCTGCATTTGCTGATAAAGACAGAGCAACCGCTACAACAAACTTTAACCAGGCAACTTCATTGGCCGGTAAAAACAGTAAACCATACGCTTACGTGGGCCGCGGCTATTTGGCTGCACCTGTGAATGATAGGGTTGCCCCTGCCGATGCCGAAGCTGCGATTGCTATCTTAAGTAAAGCAAAAGCGCTGAACCCGAAAGATGTTGATGTATTGTTAGCCTTGGGCGATGCTTACCGCACACAATCTAAAAACACCGAAGCTTTGAGTAACTACCAGGCTGCATTGTCTATAGATCCGAAATTGGCGGGTGCTAAAGTGGCAACCGGTGTGATCTGGAAATTTGCCAATAACTTTGAAATGTCTGAAACGGAGTTTAAAGCCGCTTTAGCTATCGACCCTAACTACGGTCCTGCTTACCGCGAATGGGCTGAAACAGATGTACGCTGGGCATTGTCTGACCCTAAAGTGGCATCAGTTAAAGTTAAAGAAGCTACGGATCAATACCGTAAATACTTAGCGTTGACAGATATGTCTGAAGAGTCGCAGTTGCGTTATGCCGACTTCCTGGTATACAGTGGTGATTGGAAAACATTGCAAACTGTTGCAACCGAGTTAGCAAAAACTTCTAAAAACTTAAAAGTTCAGCGTTACCTGATGTACTCATCAACAGAGAACAAAGATTACCCTGCAGCCATCGCTGCTGGTAACACCTGGATCACCAAAGCTGAGCCTAAGCGTATCATCGCACGTGACTACCTATATCTTGGCCGTGCGCAGATTGCTTCTGCACAGGATTCATTAGGTATTGGTTCATTGCAAAAAGCATATGCTTTAGATACCACCCAGGCAGATGTTTACTCAGAAATTGGTAAATCCCTGTTTGCTCAAAAGAAATATGAAAAAGCAGGTGACGCTTACCGTACCTACTTAAGCAAATCTCGTAAAGGGACGCTTAACGATTACCTGCGCGAAGGTATGAGCTATTATTTTGCATTCGATGCTAATAAGCCGGATACTACCCTGTTAACTAAGGCTGATTCTGCCTTCAGTTACATCTCGCAAAAAGCTACAACCCCGGTTGCCCCGGTAATTTTGTACCGCGCTTATGTTGCCGATTCTAAAGATGCCGACAGGAACAACATAAAAGGATTGGCTAAACCGTACTACGAGCAGTATATACAGGTAGTAGGCGCCAAACCGTCACTTACAGACTCTGAAAAGAAAACTCTGGCAGCGGCTTATGCTTACTTAGGTACTTACTACGAGTACAAAGAGAAAGACGATGCCAAGGCAGCCCAAAACTTTACCAAGGCAAGAGAAACTGATCCTACTAACAAGCAGGCAGTGTCATACTTCTCACGCAAAGGCGGTGCATCAAAAGGTAAATAACCCTTTCCCCCTTAATTAAAATACAAAGCCCCTTGAAAAAGGGGCTTTTTTATTATCTGCTCATTTGTATATTTGCAGCATGGAATTAAAAAGTTTACCGGTTGATTTTCTTCCAATCATATTCCAGATGCTGGTGGCGCTTGGCTTTGTGGTTACTACCATGTTTGTTACCCACAAAATTGGGCCAAAACGTGCAACTAAGGATAAGCTTACCCCATTTGAGTCGGGTATAGAGGTTGTTGGTAACGCGCGTACTCCAATGTCTATCAAATATTTCCTGGTGGCTATCCTTTTTGTGCTGTTTGATGTGGAAGTGATTTTTATGTACCCATGGGCGGTTAACTTCCGCGAACTGGGCAAAGATGGGCTGATAGAAATGTTCATCTTCATGGCCACGTTATTGGCAGGCTTTATCTATATCATTAAAAAAGGTGCGTTGAACTGGGATTAGTTTAGACTGATTCTAAATATATTGCCTCTTCTTTCTTAGTGTATTCGTTACAGCGTATTTTATTTAAATTTGCAAAATCAGCTTAGCTGATGGGTTTATTTTATTTGATAAAAATTCATGAGTGATATTCAAATAGTTGAGGCTCCAGCCGGTGTAGAAGGGGCGGGTTTTTTTGCCACATCTCTTGACAAGGCGATAGGTATGGCGCGTGCAAATTCGTTATGGCCTTTGCCGTTTGCTACATCATGCTGCGGCATCGAATTCATGGCTACAATGGCATCTACGTACGATCTGAGCAGGTTTGGGGCCGAGCGTTTAAGCTTTTCGCCACGCCAGGCTGATTTGCTGATGGTGATGGGCACAATATCTAAAAAAATGGGCCCGGTATTGCGCCAAGTTTACCTGCAAATGGCCGAACCGCGTTGGGTAATGGCTGTTGGCGCATGTGCATCAAGCGGTGGTATATTTGATACTTATTCTGTTTTACAGGGTATTGATGAAATTATCCCGGTGGATGTTTACGTACCAGGATGCCCGCCACGCCCCGAAGGCATTATTGATGGTTTTATGGCTATCCAAAAGCTGGTTAGAACAGAAAGCCTGCGCCGCCGTGAAGAACCGAAATACCAGGAATTGTTAGCTAAATACGGAATACAGTAATGGGTAAGATAGCTAATGAAGTGCTGATACAAAAACTGGCGGATAAATTCCCGGGTCAGATCACCGAATTGAACCAGGATTACGGTTTGCTTTCGGTAGAAACCAGCAGAGATAAAATAACCGACGTACTTTCTTATTTAAAAACTGATTCGGAATTGAAGTTTACCTTCCTTACCGATATTACCGCCGTTCACTACCCGGAACAGGAGAAACAAATTGGCGTTATTTACCACCTGCACAGCTTAACTACAAATACACGTATACGCATTAAGGTTTTCCTTTCTGCCGATGATGTGCATATCCCTACAGCAACTACGCTTTGGGATGGCGCCAATTGGATGGAGAGAGAAACATATGATTTTTATGGGGTAATATTTGACGGGCACCCTGACTTAAGGAGGATATTGAATGTTGATGACATGACCGTATTCCCGATGAGGAAGGAATTTCCGCTGGAGGACCCAAACCGTATTGATAAAAAAGATTACTTTTTCGGAAGATAATGCATAACCATCCCGTATATACCGATAACGATCCGCAAACGGAGTATTCCACGCTAAACCTTGGGCCAACACACCCTGCCACTCACGGCGTTTTCCAAAACGTGCTGCAGATGGATGGCGAGCGTATTGTTAGCGGCGTATCAACCATAGGTTACATCCACCGCGCATTCGAAAAAATTGCCGAACACAGGCCATATTACCAGATAACACCACTTACAGACAGGTTGAACTATTGTTCCTCACCCATCAACAACATGGGCTGGCACATGACGGTTGAAAAGCTGTTAGGCATCACCATGCCAAAACGTGTGGATTATATGCGGGTTATTATTATGGAACTGGCCCGCATTACCGATCATATTGTTTGTAACTCCATCTTAGGTGTAGATACCGGCGCATTAACAGGTTTTACCTACATGATGCAATACCGCGAGGCGGTGTACGAGATCTATGAAGAGATCTGTGGCTCTCGTTTAACAACTAACATTGGCCGGATAGGCGGGTTCGAACGTAATTTTAATAAGATCGCTTTCGATAAGATCCGTAACTTCTTAAAAATATTCCATGTAGGGTTAAAAGAGTTTGAAAGCCTTTTTAACCGTAACCGCATATTTGTAGATCGTACCCGTGGTGTAGCAGAGGTTACTGCCGAAGCTGCATTAAGCTATAGCTGGACAGGCCCAATACTACGCGCTACCGGTGTAGATTATGATGTAAGGGCCATGGAGCCATATTCATCCTACGAGGATTTTGATTTTGAGATCCCTGTTGGCGATAACGGTGACGTTTACGCGCGCTTTTTGGTACGTAACGAAGAAATGTGGCAGAGCATGCGCATTATTGAGCAGGCGCTTACCAAATTAGAAAAAGAACCATCAGATATATTCCACGCGGATGTGCCGGCGTTTTACCTGCCTCCCAAGGAAGAAGTTTATAATAACATGGAAGCTTTGATCTATCACTTTAAAATAGTGATGGGCGAAGTAGAAACCCCAACTGCCGAAGTTTACCATGCGGTTGAAGGTGCAAACGGCGAACTTGGGTTTTATTTAATTAACGATGGAGGCCGCTCGCCATACCGCTTGCATTTCCGCAGGCCAAGCTTTATCAATTACCAGATGTACGCGCCAATGAGCCAGGGCATGTTGTTGTCTGATGCGATTATTAACATGAGTAGTTTAAACGTAATAGCAGGAGAGTTAGATGCTTAGCGTACAGGATACCAATACTCCGGTAACATTTTCACCGGAACTGATCAGCAAATTCGCTGATGTGGTTAGCCGTTACCCGTTGGGTAAACAAAAATCGGCATTGCTGCCTATACTGCATTTGGTGCAGGCAGAATATGGCTGGGTAAGCGCGCCAGCAATGGATAGCGTTGCAGAGTATCTTTCTATCCAATCGATAGAGGTTTACGAAGTGGCATCATTTTATACCATGTACTTTTTAAAGCCGCAAGGCAAGTATATGCTGGAGGTTTGCCGCACTGGCCCTTGCGAAATTGTAGGCGCAACACCTATTATGGAACACATTGAGAAAACCCTCGGTGTAAAAGAAGGCGACGTTACCGAAGATGGCTTATTTAGCTGGAGAGGCGTTGAATGCTTAGCGGCATGTGGCTTCGGTCCGGTTTTACAAATAGGCCCCGAGTATACTTTTTACGAGAACCTAACTACCAATTCGGTTGATAAACTGATTGGGGACTTAAAAGCAAAGGCGAACAACTAATGGGACGCAAACTTTTACTCGAACATATAAACGTACCCGGCATCAATACCTTTGATGTCTACCGCTCAAAAGGGGGGTACGCAGCTGTGGAAAAAGCCCTGAAAACACTTACTCCAGAAGAAGTGGTGGAAGAGGTTAAAAAATCGGGCTTACGTGGCCGTGGTGGTGCTGGTTTCCCTACCGGCATGAAGTGGAGCTTTTTGGCTAAACCAGAAGGTGTGGAACGCTACCTGGTATGCAACGCCGATGAATCTGAACCCGGTACTTTTAAAGACCGCTTTTTGATGACCTATATCCCTCATTTATTGATTGAGGGGATGATAGTAGCCAGCTTTGCGTTGGGTGCAAAAACATCATACATCTACGTTCGCGGCGAAATGATGCCTCAGATCCGTATCCTGGAAAAAGCCATTGCCGAAGCAAAAGCAAAAGGCTTTTTAGGTAAAAATATTTTAGGTACCGATTATAGTCTGGAACTTTACGTGCAGCCAGGCGGCGGCGCTTACATCTGCGGTGAAGAAACCGCTTTGTTAGAATCGCTGGAAGGTAAACGTGGTAACCCAAGGATAAAGCCACCATTCCCGGCTATCGCTGGTTTGTATGGCTGCCCTACCGTGGTAAACAATGTTGAATCTATAGCGGCTGTTGTGCCTATCATTAATGATGGTGGCGACGAATATGCTAAGATAGGCATTGGCCGCAGTACCGGTACAAAACTGATCTCTGCAGGTGGTAACCTAAAAAACCCTGGCGTTTACGAAATTGACCTGGGCTTACCTGCCGAAGAGTTTTTATACAGCGACGAATATTGCGGAGGCATCGCCAATGGCAAACGTTTAAAAGCGGTTGTTGCAGGTGGTTCATCTGTACCAATCTTACCAGCTAACCTATTCCTGAAAACCATTAACAACGAAGCGCGCCTGATGAGCTATGAATCATTGGCTGATGGCGGATTTGCAACGGGTACTATGATGGGTTCGGGTGGCTTTATAGCTTACGATGAAGGCCAATGTATTGTTCGCAATACCTGGAACTTTGCACGCTTCTATCACCACGAAAGCTGTGGACAATGTTCGCCATGCCGCGAAGGTACCGGTTGGATGGAGAAAGTTTTACACCGCCTGGAATATGGCCACGGTAAAATGAGCGACATGGACCTGCTGGTTGATGTCGCTAAAAAGATAGAAGGAAATACAATTTGTCCGCTGGGTGATGCCGCGGCCTGGCCGGTTGCCAGCGCCATACGCCACTTTAGAGACGAATTTGAATGGCACGTAACAAACGCCTACGAAGCGACAACACGTAATTACGGGATAGCGCATTATGCCGATCCGTTGAATGCTGTTATTGCATAATAAGTCAAAATTTAAAAGTAAAAATTAAAAAAAGCAGAAAAGCACGTGGCCGAGAAACCGTTTAACATCAAGCATAGGTGTTACCAATTCTCAAAGGAACTTGTATTGTTTATTGCCGGTGTAAAGTATGATAGAATTTTCTTTTCACTTTTTGATCAGTTGATAAGAAGTGGCACCTCGATACGCGCTAACGTAGTTGAGGCCAAGGCGGGTAGTTCGACTAAAGATTTTAAGAACTATTATAAGATAGCTTTAAAGTCTGCAAATGAAACTAAATACTGGGTATGTCTGATTAGAGATACGGTTTTAGTAGAAGATAAAGAAAAGTTAAACAAGTTGTTGAATGAGGCAGATGAGATATCCAAGATCATCGCATCAATAATCATCAACTTGGAATAGATAAGTATTTGAAAAGCATAGTTTTTACTTTTGACTTTTTAATTTTAAATTGTAAATGAAGGTAACAATTGATAGTATAACAATTGAAGTAGAGCCGGGAACTACCATTCTGAACGCCGCAAGGATGATAGGTGGTGATATAGTTCCGCCTGCTATGTGCTATTACTCTAAGCTGGAAGGCAGCGGCGGTAAATGCCGTACCTGTTTGGTGCAGGTGAGTAAGGGCTCTGAAAAAGACCCGCGCCCTATGCCAAAGTTGGTAGCAAGCTGCCGTACCACCGTTATGGATGGTATGGAGGTAAAGAACATTTCTTCCCCGGAAGTTATTGAAGCGCGTAAAGGTGTGGTAGAGATGCTATTGATAAACCACCCGCTTGATTGCCCTGTTTGCGACCAGGCCGGCGAATGCCACCTGCAGGACCTGGGTTATGAACACGGTGCTGCCAAAACCCGCTACGAGTTTGACCGCCGTACATTTGAGAAAATTGACATAGGCGATAAAATACAACTACACATGACGCGCTGCATCCTTTGCTACCGCTGTGTATTTGTTGCCGACCAGATAACCGATCACCGTATCCACGGGATATTAAATCGCGGCGACCACTCAGAAATTTCTACTTACATCACCAAAGCCGTTGATAACGACTTTAGCGGTAATGTTATTGATGTTTGCCCGGTAGGCGCGTTAACTGATAAAACCTTCCGCTTTAAAAACCGAGTATGGTTCACCAAACCGGTAGAAGCGCATCGCGAATGCGAAAACCCTAAATGCTGTGGCAAAGTAACTCTTTGGTACAAAGGCGAAGACGTTTTACGGGTTACTGCACGTAAAGACGAGTATGGCGAAGCGGAGGAATTCATTTGTAACACCTGCCGTTTTGATAAAAAGAAAACCAGTGACTGGGTGATAGAAGGACCGCGTAAAGTATCGCACAAATCTGTTATCAGCTCAAACCACTACGATACGCTTAAACCATTACCGGTGGTAAAAACCAACCCGGTGTTGCAGCAAGCGAATAAAGAACAATTTGAAAGGGAGACACGCCTGTAATGGAATTAGCAGAAATAGGTATAAAATTCGCTCTTGTAGCTATCATCTTCGGCATTAGCCTGGTTGTGGCTATGTATTCTACTTATGCCGAACGTAAGATAGCGGCATTTTTTCAGGATAGGGTTGGCCCTAACCGTGCAGGTCCATTTGGTATTTTACAACCATTGGCCGATGGTGCAAAGATGTTTTTGAAAGAAGAGATCATCCCAACCAACGCAACACCGTTTTTATTCATCGTTGGCCCATCATTAGCTATCCTCACCGCCTGTATAGCCTCAGCTGTTATTCCATGGGGGCAAAATGTGGTTATTGCCGGTAAAACAATACCCTTGCAGGTTACTGATATCAACGTGGGGATCCTTTACATTTTCGGTGTGGTATCCTTAGGGGTATACGGCGTAATGATAGGTGGTTGGGCATCAAACAACAAATACTCGTTGTTAGGCGCTATCCGCGCGGCATCGCAAAATATCAGCTACGAAATTTCGATGGGGCTTTCTATCATCGCATTATTGCTGGTGACAGGTACGCTTAGCCTTGGCGAAATTGCCCAGCAACAACACGGATGGCACTGGAACGTAATTTACCAGCCGGTAGGATTTATCTTGTTCCTGATATGTGCTTTTGCCGAAACCAACCGTACACCATTTGATTTGCCGGAATGCGAAACAGAGTTAGTTGGCGGATACCATACGGAGTATTCGTCGATGAAATTAGGCTTTTACCTTTTCGCGGAGTATATCAACATGTTTATCTCTTCGGCAGTTATGGTTACCTTGTATTGGGGCAGCTACAATTACCCCGGGATGGATGTCGTAAACGAATTTTTGGGCGCAACCTGGGGGCCATTATTTGGCTTTGCGATTATGTTCTTCAAAACATTGCTCTTCATCTTCTTCTTCATGTGGGTACGCTGGACTATCCCGCGTTTCCGCTACGATCAGCTGATGGATCTGGGCTGGAAAGTGCTGATACCTTTGGCCATAGCCAATATTGTTATTACTGCTTGTGTTATTACTTTTTTAAAATAGTTTAAATGGAGTCGTTAAGTAATAAAAAGAAAGTTTTAGAAGTTAAGCCGCTCAATTTTTGGGAGAAAGCCTACCTGCCTGCAATTGCAAAAGGGTTGAGCATTACCATGGGGCACTTCTTCAAAAAACCGGTTACTATACAGTACCCTGAACAAAAACGCGAGTTTTCTGAAAACTACCGTGGCCTGCACTCGCTTAAGCGCGACGAGAACGGTAAAGAACGCTGCACCGCTTGCGGACTTTGCGCTTTATCCTGCCCTGCAGAAGCCATCACCATGACTGCTGCTGAGCGCCAGAAAGGCGAAGAACATTTGTATCGCGAAGAAAAATACGCCGCCGTTTACGAAATAAACATGCTGCGCTGCATTTTTTGCGGCCTTTGCGAAGAAGCCTGCCCTAAAGAAGCTATATACCTGGATGGTGATATCGTACAATCGGATTACCTGCGTAAGGATTTTATTTACGGTAAAGACAAATTAGTAGAAGCACCCTTAAATCAATAACAGAAGTTTTATACCTTTGCCCCATTATTACAAGGGCAAAAGTATTTTGTAAAATATAAACATGAGTACATTTTACTTCATCGCGTTTTTATCTATATTTTTCTCTATACTGGTTATTTCTGCAAAGAACCCGGTGCATAGCATCCTGTACCTTATCCTCACGTTTTTTACTTTTACCATCCACTATATTTTAATGAATGCCCAGTTTTTGGCCATCGTAAACTTTATTGTTTACATGGGCGCTATACTGGTGTTGTTTTTATATACGCTGATGCTGATCAACCTCAACAAAGAGAGCGAACCGGTTAAGCCATTTATGGTGAAACTTGCAGCGGTATTTGGCGCAGGTATATTAATGGTAGCATTAGTTTCTTCGTTAAAATCATTAGGTGCATCGCCGCCGGTGGTGCTTACCAACCCCAACCTTGGCCTGGTGAAAAACCTGGGTAAAGTTTTATTTAACGAGTTTTTATTGCCGTTTGAGGTGTCGTCGGTATTGCTGTTATCGGCAATGGTGGGCGCCGTTTTATTGGCAACCAAAGATCCTAAAGAACCAAAAGCAACCATCTGATGAACAGTGTAGCCAATACCATTCAAGCGGTGCCGCTTAACCATTACATATTATTAAGCGCTATCATATTTTCAATAGGAGTTATGGGTGTGCTTTTACGCCGTAATGCTATCGTAATATTTATGTCGGTTGAGCTAATGCTCAATTCGGTTAACCTATTGCTTACCGCGTTCTCGGTTTACCGTGGCGATGCGGCCGGGCAGGTTTTTGTATTTTTTATTATGGCACTCGCCGCTGCAGAAGTTGCGGTTGGGCTGGCCATTATAGTAATGATATACCGCAACACCAATTCGATAGATATTAACGTGTTGAACAGGTTGAAGTGGTAATAGCCCCCCAGCCCCCTGAAGGGGGAGTTGGACGAGCTGAATGATAAAAGAAAATAAAACCGCTGTTCCCCCTTCAGGGGGTTAGGGGGCTAAACGAACTATAGATAACATGAATCAATATATCTGGCTTATTCCCATATTACCTTTAGCCGGTTTTGTTATAAACGGACTGGGGCGTAATACGCTGTCGAAAAATGTAATTGGTGCTATCGGCAGCTTTCTGGTATTCATAGCGTTCGGGATAAGTGTTGCTACATTCTTCCAGATCAAATCAACAGCTACTCCAATAAACGTTACTTTGTTTGATTGGATAAGCGTTGGCGATATTAAAATACCTTTCGCCTTTTTAATAGATCAGTTAAGCTCTATTATGCTGTTGATCATCACCGGCGTAGGTTTCCTTATCCACCTGTACTCTATCGGCTATATGCATGATGATGCAGGCTTCGGTAAGTTTTTCGCTTATTTAAACTTGTTTGTTTTTTTTATGCTGCTGCTGGTAATGGGGAGCAACTACATTATTATGTTTATTGGCTGGGAAGGCGTGGGTTTATGCTCGTACCTGCTTATCGGTTTCTGGTATACCAATGCCAGCTATGCCGATGCTGCCAAGAAGGCATTTATTATGAACCGCATTGGTGACCTTGGCTTTCTGTTAGGCGTATTTTTACTGACAGCAGTATTCAAAAGTGTAGAATTTGCAGCCATTTTCCCAAAGGCTGCTACTATGATACGAGGCGATCTATTCTTCACAGTAGTTACCCTGTTGCTTTTTGTGGGTGCAATTGGTAAATCGGCGCAGTTGCCGTTGTTCACCTGGTTACCAGATGCAATGGCTGGCCCAACTCCGGTATCTGCACTGATACACGCTGCTACCATGGTTACTGCTGGGATCTACATGATAGCCCGCTCTAACATCTTATTTAGCATGGCACCGCAAACTATGGAGATCATCGCCATAATAGGTTTAACAACCGCCTGCTTCGCAGCGCTCATAGCTTTAACACAAACGGATATTAAGAAGGTACTGGCCTATTCAACCGTATCACAATTAGGGTATATGTTTTTAGGCTTGGGCGTTGGTGCTTATACCGGTTCATTCTTCCACGTATTAACGCACGCGTTCTTTAAAGCACTGTTATTCCTTGGCGCGGGTTCTGTTATTCACGCCATGAGTGGCGAACAGGATATGCGCAAAATGGGCGGCTTAAAAGGCAAGATCAAAATTACTTTTATCACCATGCTCATCGGTACCATTGCCATCGCAGGTATCCCCCCTTTCTCAGGCTTCTTTTCTAAAGACGAAATTTTAGCGGCTGCATTTGCACACAGCACCACCTTTTACGTGGTGGGTGTAATTACGGCCATGCTTACCTCTTTCTATATGTTCCGGATGATGTACCTTACTTTTTGGGGTAAATTCCGCGGAACGCACGAACAGGAATACCACTTGCACGAGTCGCCACCAAGCATGACCATTCCGCTTATTGTTTTGGCCATCTTATCTGCCATTGGCGGTATGATTGGTGTACCTGCCGTAATGGGCGGCCATCACGAATTAGGCGCTTTCCTTGCTCCAGTATTTGAAGGCTCTACAAAGATATTAGGCGAGCACGAATTGAGCCACAGCACCGAATGGTATTTAATGGCTATATCGGTTAGCGTTGCGTTGATAGCGATGGTTTATGCTTACGTTAAATATGTAAAAGGCGGAAGCCTGCCGGTATCTGATGAAGAAGAACGCCCGGCACTGGCCAACCTTTCGTACCACAAATTTTATATCGATGAGTTGTACGATACCATCATCCGCAAGCCGCTTGATGCGATATCGGTATTCTTCTACAAGGTAATTGAACAATTAGGGATAGATGGATTTGTGAACGGGCTTGGCAAAGGCACAATAGAAACAAGCAAGGGTTTACGCCTGCTGCAAACAGGTAACGTAGGTTTTTATATATTTATGATGGTAGTGGGTATTGTTGCCATCCTGATATACGGAATAACTAAAATATAGTACAATAGCGTTTTTCAACACATAAAATGACGGTTAGCATTTTAATTTTTTTACCGATAGTAGCAGCGCTTTTAACATTGCTGTTTAAAAACGAGATGGCTAAGCATGCAGCAATGTTTTTTGCTGTTGTGGAGTTGGCTATTGCCCTTTATTTTCTGAGCGGTTTTGTTCCGGATGCTTCACTGCAGTATAGCATTGATGCACCATGGATACCGCAATTTGGCGTTTATTTTAAAGCCGGAATAGATGGGATAAGTATGGTGATGGTATTGCTGACCACCGCCCTTGTTCCCCTTATCATCCTGACCACGTATGAGCACCAGTATAAAAACGCGAAAGCCTTTTACGCGCTCATATTGTTTATGCAGGCAGGGTTGCTCACCGTGTTCACCGCGTTTGATGGCTTTTTATTTTACGTGGGCTGGGAAGCGGCGCTGATCCCTATTTATTTTATTTGCGCGTTATGGGGCGGCGAGAACCGCATCCGTATCAACATCAAATTTTTTATCTACACGTTCACCGGGTCGTTGTTTATGCTGATAGGCATTATTTACCTGTATCTGCAAACGCCAAGTAAAGATTACGATCTGCAACATTTTTATAACCTGAGTTTAGATGCCAGCCATCAGTCTTGGGTGTTCATCGCGTTCTTTTTAGCCTTTGCTATCAAGATGCCGATATTTCCATTTCACACCTGGCAGCCGGATACCTATACCGAGGCACCCACTGGCGGTACCATGATGTTATCGGGTATCATGCTAAAGATGGGTATTTACGGCGTTATCCGCTGGCTTATCCCTAATGCACCGCTTGGTTTTTTAACCTGGGCTAACGTTGTTATCATCTTATCCATAATAGGTATTGTGTACGCATCTCTTATAGCATTTAAACAGATAGATGGGAAAAGGTTGGTAGCATACTCATCCATTGCACACGTTGGTTTAATTGCTGCCGGTATTTTTGCATGGAACATTTATGGCGTGCAAGGCGCCATGATACAAATGATAAGCCACGGTATAAACGTAGTTGGGATGTTTTTTATATGGGACATTATCAGCAGGCGTTTAGGAACCCGCGATATCGGCAAGCTGGGCGGTATAGCTAAGGTAGCGCCTCAGTTCTCCATAGCGTTCTTAATTATTGTTTTAGGTACCGTTGCCCTACCATTAACCAATGGTTTTGTTGGCGAGTTTTTGCTACTACGAGGTGTTTTTAACCGTGGAATTATTACAGCCGCTATTGCAGGTACTACCATCATACTTGGTGCCGTATATATGCTGCGTATGTACAAGAACGTAATGCAGGGCGAGTTAAACGAACTCACCGCTACTTTTACCGATATAAAAGGTTCAGAGAAATTAGCTTTGGGGATCATCTGCGCTTTAATAATAATAATTGGTGTTTACCCGCAGCCATTATTGCACCTGTCGGAAGCGGCGGTAACCAATTTGGTTGATACCGTAAGTCATAAATTTATCACAACGAAATTTTAAAGTACAGATATAATCATCAAATGAATACTTTAATCATCATATCTGTTTTACCTATTGTGCTGTTGTACCTGGGTTTATATAAAGCACAAAAAGCGCTGCTCCCGGTTACTATAATTGGTATGCTGGTTGCACTTGGTGCTGCTGTAATGCAATGGAACGATAATGCGCTGCCAATTTATCATGGCATGATGCTGTTTAATAACTTTTCCATTGCTTTTTCGGTTGTTAGCATTATCTCTACCATTTTAATACTCATGCTTTCTAAAGGCTATTTCGAAAAGATAAGCAGCCATATTGCAGAGTATTACGCCATTATTTTGTTTTCGCTGGTAGGTATAGTAGTAATGGTAAGTTACCATAACTTAACCATGCTGTTTGTTGGTATCGAGATCATGTCGGTGAGCCTTTACATTTTGGCCGGTATCCGCAAAAATGATTTTGCATCAAACGAGTCTGCTTTAAAATACTTCCTGATGGGCGCGTTCTCAACAGGCTTTTTGCTGTTTGGCATTACACTTATCTACGGCGCATCAGGATCATTCGATCTGGACGCTATCCGCGACTATGTATTAACACATCCACGTAATATAGATCCGATATTTTATACCGGCGTATTGCTGATCATTGTTGGACTTTGCTTTAAAGTGGGCGCGGCCCCCTTTCATTTCTGGACACCGGATGTTTACGAAGGAGCTCCTTCGCTTATCACCGCTTACATGTCTACCGTTGTTAAGGCGGCTGGCTTCGCGGCGTTTCTACGGTTGTTTTCAGCAAGCTTTAGTTCTATCGCGGCATTCTGGTCGCCGGTGCTTATGGTAATTACTATCATCACCTTGTTTATTGGTAACATTACCGCTTTATATCAGCAAAGCTTTAAGCGTATGCTGGCTTTCTCCAGTATATCACACGCGGGTTATCTCATGTTTGCCATTGTGGCTTTAGGTGCGGCTTCTGCAAATTCGGTATTTGTTTATGCAACGGCCTATTCAATCGCATCGATAATCGCGTTTGGCGCGTTGGTACTGGTTCGCCAACAAACCGGTAGTGATAACGTCGACGGGTTTAACGGTCTTGCACGCAAGAACCCATTCCTGGCGTTTGTACTCACGGTAAGTATGCTGTCTTTAGCGGGTATCCCATTAACAGCTGGGTTTATAGGCAAGTTTTATATGTTCTCCGGGGCATTGCTGCAATACAAATACATTATGGTGATTGTGGCGGTTGTGAATGCGATCATCAGCATTTTCTATTATTTCCGGGTGATAATAGCCATGTATTTCCGCAGTGCCGAGCGTAACGAGGTGGTTATCCCGGCTTACTACAAGTTTGTTTTAGGCTTCTCTGCACTGGTTACAATAGCCATTGGTGTTTATCCCGCGTTAATATCAAGCCTTATTTAATTTACCGCTAAAGCATTTCCCATTTAATATTTGTAGTTTTACTGATATACTGAATGGAAAATATTTGGGAATACCTGCGGAATTTAACCGACGCACAATCCATTATAAGCAATGGGGGCTTCTACCTTTTGCTAATTGTGGTTTATGCTGAAACAGGTTTGTTTTTCGGATTCTTTTTGCCTGGCGATTATCTTTTGTTCCTTGCGGGGATCCTGAGCGCTGCCGGCATTATACAAGTGCCCGTTTATACATTGGTACTATCGTTGATAGCTGCCGGCGTTTTGGGGAACTATACGGGCTATTGGTTTGGCTATCGAACGGGGCCCGTGCTTTTCAGCAAGAACGATTCTTTGTTTTTTAAAAAACGCTATATTACCGTAGCCGAAGAATTTTATGACAAATACGGAGGCATGGCTTTGATTTTAGGCAGATTTTTCCCCATAGTTAGGACATTTGCCCCTATATTTGCAGGCGTTGTTAAAGTTGACATTAAAAAGTTTACTTTATATAACATTATTGGCAGTGTAGCCTGGGTAACCACGTTAACATTAGCTGGTTATTTTTTGGGCCGGCGTTTTCCGCAACTAAAAGATTATTTGCAATACATTGTACTTGGACTAATAATAATAACAACCGTTCCCTTGATTTTTGCTTTTGTAAAGAAGAAACTCACCAAGGCAAATAATCAGGAACAATAATATAACATATACCAAATGAGCACACAGCACCCATGGCACCAGGTTTCTCCGGGCGAAAACGTTCCAGAAATTGTAAACGCTATTATTGAGATACCTAAAGGTTCTAAGGCCAAATATGAAATCGACAAAGATTCGGGCCTGTTGAAACTGGACCGCGTTTTATTTTCTTCAGTAATGTACCCAGCCAATTATGGTTTCATCCCGCAAACTTATTGCGATGATAAAGATCCGTTGGATATATTGGTACTTTGCTCAATAGACGTTTATCCGATGAGCATCATCGAAGCTAAAGTTGTAGGTGTAATGCACATGGTTGATAACGGCGAGCAGGATGACAAGATCATCGCGGTAGCGAAAAATGATATGTCGGTAAATTACATTAACGACTTGAACGAATTGCCACCACACGCTATGACGGAGATCGTTCGTTTCTTTAAAGACTACAAAAAATTAGAAGGCAAGAACGTAACTATCGAGCATCTGCTTGGCTTACGTTACGCGCACAAAGTTATTACCGAAGCGCAAGAATTGTATAAGACTACTTTCCCCGTTTACCAATAAATAATTGATGGACCCCGCGCATTACGAGATCAATGGCTTTTATATAATCGCAACCATATTTTTGGTGCTTCTTAACGGCTTTTTTGTGGCTGCCGAATTTGCCATGGTAAGAGTACGCGGCTCGCAAATAGAACTTAAGGCTAAAAGTGGAAGCGGCGTTGCTAAGGTTGCCCGCGGCATACTACACAATTTAGACGGCTACCTGGCTGCAACGCAGCTTGGCATTACCATAGCATCGCTGGGGCTTGGTGTTGTTGGCGAGGGGGTAGTTACCAATATTGTGCTTAGGGGGTTTTTAGGCGTAGGGATAGATTTATCGCCGGGATTTATAACTGCTGCGCATATAGTATCGTTTGCGGTGATTACGGTTCTTCACATTGTTTTTGGGGAGTTAGCACCAAAGTCGTTAGCTATACAGAAATCGGTAAGGACTACATTGGCGGTTTCAGTGCCCTTGCAGTTCTTCTTTATTGTGTTCCGGCCATTGATATGGTTACTGAACGGTTTTGCCAATTTTATTTTAAAATTGATGGGCATTACCACTTTAGAAGGTGGCGAGGCGCATCATAGTTCGGAAGAGTTGCAGTACCTTTTAGAACAAGGTAAAGAAACCGGTGCTTTAGATTCTAACGAGCACGAATTGATCCAGAATGTTTTTGATTTTAATGAGCGCGTGGTGAAAAACATCATGGTGCCCCGTACCAAAATCTCGGGCATAGCGGTGGATACACCAACGAATGAATTATTGGAGATACTTATCACCGAAGGCTACTCGCGTATGCCGGTTTACGATGAAGTGATAGATAAGATCATTGGCATTGTACACGCTAAAGATATTTTGCCTTTGCTGGCCCGTAACGAGGAGATCGTACTGAAGAACATCATCCGTAAGCCTTACTTTATCCCGGAAACTAAAAAGATAAACGACCTGATGGCCGAGCTGCAGCAAAAGCGCATCCAGATAGCCATTGTATCTGATGAGTTTGGCGGTACGGCCGGTATGGTTACGCTGGAAGATATTGTTGAAGAATTGGTAGGCGAGATACAGGATGAGTTTGACGAAGAGAAGCCAATTGTAGAAAAAATAAACGAACGCGAGTTTGTAGTGAATGCCCTGGCACCTATCTACGACGTGAACGAGCACTTGCCACACGACCTGCCCGAGGACGGCGATTTTGACACCGTTTCGGGCTGGTTGGGTGATATATTCGGTAAGATCCCAGATGTGGGCGAGCAGAAAGAATCTAACGGGTACAACATTACCGTACTAAAAAAATCCGACCAGAACATTGAATCGGTTAAGCTGGAATTGCTGATAAATGAGGAAGACGCGGTAGATTTACATTAGTAATTTTTACTATGCAGCTTTTTTATACCCCCGGCATCGATCCATCAGTATCCCAATACTTTTTAAGCGAGGAAGAAAGTAAACATGCCGTTCGCGTATTGCGCCTGGTTAATGGAGATGCGGTTACTTTGATAGATGGTAAGGGCGGCTTATACGATGCAGAAATAAAAGATGCGCACCCTAAGCGCACCATCCTGCAGATCAATTCGGTGAAAACAGAATTTAACAAGCGCGACCACTACCTGCACTTGGCTGTTGCCCCCACAAAAAATATTGAGCGTACGGAATGGTTTTTAGAAAAAGCTACGGAAATTGGCATCGACGAGGTTTCGCTCATTATCTGCCAGCGCTCCGAACGTAAGGAGGCCAAAGTCGAAAGGCTGAATAAGATCATCACCTCTGCCATCAAACAATCCATCAAAGCCTACCACCCTGTGTTGAACGAGGCGGTATCGCTTACCCAGTTTCTGAAACAACCTTTCGACGGGCAAAAGTTCATAGCCCATTGCGCTGAGGGAGAAAAGTTAAGCCTTACGCAATCTCTAACAAAACAAAGCCGTTATTTGATACTGATAGGCCCCGAAGGCGATTTTAGTCCCGCCGAAATAGATATGGCTTTGCAAAACGGATATAAAGCCATAACTTTAGGAGAAAGCCGTTTGCGTACCGAAACAGCTGCTTTGGAAGCCTGTTTCGAGGTGAACTTTTTAAACCGGATATGAGGAAATCCTTTTTTATTGTTGCAGCTTTAACACTGGCTATATCCATCAGCAGCTTTAGCGATCCATCCTATAAAATGGGCCGGCTAAAATACAATGGCGGCGGCGACTGGTATGGCGACCGTACCGCGCTGGTAAACCTGATCAAGTTTTGCAATGAAAATTTAAAAACAAATTTCCAGGCCGAAGAAGAAACGGTGGAAGTAGGCAGCGAGGAACTGTATAATTATCCCTTTGTGTTTATGACCGGCCACGGTAACGTTATCTTCAGCGACCAGGAAGCGAAGAATCTGCGTAAATACTTAACAGGCGGCGGTTTTCTGCATATTGATGATAATTATGGTTTCGATCAGTTCATACGGCCGCAGATGAAAAAAGTATTCCCCGAACTGGAGTTTGTAGAACTGCCAGCCAATTACGCCATCTATCATCAAAAATATAATTTCCCAACGGGCCTGCCTAAAATACACGAGCATGATGGCAAGCGCCCCCAGGGCTTTGGGCTGATATATAAAGGAAGGCTGGTGTGTTTTTACAGCTATCAATGCGATCTTGGCAATGGCTGGGAAGACCTGGGTACCTACGCGGGCGACAGCCAGGAAACCCGCTTGAAGGCATTACGCATGGGCGCTAATTTAATACAGTATATATTTACCAAATAGAATGTATAAGATAAAGGTTAACAATAAGCACAATTTTGAGGTTGACAGGCAAGCAACAGGGTTAGAGGTAAACCAAGCCGCCGTGAATGCAGATATAAAGGCGCTAAACCCGACGTTGTACCATATCATTAATGATATGGCATCGTACAATGCCGAAGTGGTAAGTTTTAATAAAGAAGAAAAAACGGCGGAAATTAAGGTGAACAATAATTTTTACGCCATCTCTGCTAAAGATGAGTTTGATGTTCTGCTGGATAAAATGGGGCTTAGCAATTTAAATGCGGCAAAAGTGAGCGAAATAAAAGCGCCTATGCCCGGTTTGGTGCTTAAAATATTTGCGGAAGTGGGCGCCGAGGTTAAAAAAGGAGAAAACTTGTTTGTGTTGGAGGCCATGAAAATGGAGAATATCATTAAGGCACCCGCAGATGTTAACATTAAGGCAATTAAAATTAAACCAGGAGATAAAGTGGAAAAAGGGCAGATATTAATGGTGTTTTAACATCTATTGTCTCCTTGAATTGTAACTTATTAATAGAATATTAACAAAAGGCGTAATTTTTTATGCCTTTTGTTGTATTTGTACTTTTTTTTTGTGAACTTACTTTTTCAATTTACATAACTAATATCGCATGAAGAAAATTCTACTCTCATTCCTGCTGTTATTTACCTCCATAACATTTGCTTTTAGCCAAAACAGTGTTGTTACAGGTAAAGTAACAGATCAGAAGGACGGCTCAGCGTTACCGGGAGTAACAGTAACCGTTAAAGGCTTCCCTACAATCGGCACACAAACCGATATTAATGGTAAGTACAGCCTGTCGATACCGGCGGGTAAAATACTTATATTTAAATTTATAGGGTATAAGGATGTTGAACTTGTTGCGGGCGGCAGCGTTGTAAATGCTTCGCTGGTAACCGATTCTAAACAACTTACCGAAGTTGTAGTAGTAGGTTACGGAACACAAAAGCGCCAAAACATCACCGGGTCGGTTTCGTCTATCTCTGCAAAAGAGATAGAAAATACGCCGGTAACTACATTGGAGCAAGCTATACAGGGTAAAGCCGCTGGTGTTGTTATACAATCTAATAATGGTAAACTTGGCCAGGGTATAAAAATAAGCGTGCGCGGTACATCATCTATTTCGGCAGGCACACAACCGCTGATCGTATTGGACGGTATTATCCTTAACCAGGGCGATCTTTCCAGCACAAGCGCATCTACTAACCCGTTAGCAGATATCAACTTTAACGATTTTGAGTCGGTGCAAATATTAAAGGACGCGTCTTCGTCTGCTATTTATGGTGCGCGTGCATCCAACGGTGTTATCTTGCTTACCTCTAAACAAGGTAAAGCGGGCCGCACAAAATTAAACTTCAGTAGCCAGTTTGGTACCAGCAAGCCATCAAGGCACCGCGACTTTTTAAATACGGCGCAGTATCTGCAAATAGAACGCAGGGCTGGTGTTGGTGCCGCTTTGCAGGATTTTAACAACGGATTTTATGATACTTATGAAGATGCACTGGCTGATGACCAGGCATTTGTAGAAAGCCGCTTATTAAGGTATGCTGCGGGCGTTACAAACGTAGGCGCTGCTGACGTAAACTGGGAAGAGCAGGCATTCCAGAAAGCGCCGCAAGCCATTTACGACCTTAGCCTATCGGGCGGTAACGAAAAAAGCACCTACCTTATATCGGGCCAATACTCCGACCAAAAGGGTATTTTGGTTGGTAACCGCTTTAAAAAATACTCGGGCCGTGTAAACTTGAGCACCAAGCCATTCAGCCGCGTGGAAGTAGGTATCAATTTAAACTTCACCAACACGGTAAACAATCGTGTATCTGATGATAATCAGTTCTCTACCCCATTGCAAATTGTTGCTTTGTCGCCAAATACACCAATCATCGATCCCCGTACAGGTTTATTGAGCGGTAGTTTACCCGGTTCGGCCAGTAACTACCCGGTTTATTACAATCCTTTACTTAGTGTAGAAAATGCCTATTACAACACCACTATTTTCAGAACAATTGGTAACATATACGGCAGTTGGGAAATTGCTAAGCATTTAACCTTACGCAGTGAATTTGGTTTAGACCAAACCAACCAGAATGAAGATAGTTATTTTGGCCGTTTAACGTTCCGTAATACAGGCACACCAAACGGGGCCGGTGAAAATACCAACAATGGTATAATACACTACACGGTAAATAACTATGTTAGTTATAAAAACATTTTTAACACAGACCATTCGCTTGATGTAACTGCGGGCACCAGCTACGAGTATAGTCATTTTGTTGGCAATGATATTCAGGGACAGCAGTTTCCTTCTGATGCTTACAAGCAAATTGCTTCGGCAGCAGTAAAATCAGGAGGATCATCGTCACAAAGCGAGTATTCTTTCGTGTCTTATTTTGCAAGGGCCAACTACGCTTACGCAGGTAAGTACCTGTTATCTGCCAGCGCAAGAACAGATGCTTCATCCCGCTTTGGTACAAATAACCGTTATGGTTTCTTCCCTGCAGTTTCTGCAGGCTGGATCCTTTCAGAAGAGAGCTTCCTTAAAAACTCTACTTTCATTAGCAATTTGAAACTTAAAGCAGGCTACGGTTTAACGGGTAATGCCGAAGTTGGTAATTATGCGGCACTTGGGTTATTCTCAGGCGATGCCGGTTATAATGGTGCGGCGGGTCAGCGGTTTTCGCAAATTGCAAATCCTAACTTAAAATGGGAAACAACAGGCCAGTTTGATGTTGGCGTGAACTTTGGCTTCTTTAACAATCGTATATCTGGTGGGTTTGAATATTATAGGAAAAACTCTCGCGATTTGTTGTTATCTGTAAATATTCCGGGAACATTAGGTATATCTTTTCAAGACCAAAACTTGGGCAAGTTATATAACAAGGGTTTTGAGTTAGAGTTGGCTGGTGATATTTTTGTTGGTAAGTTTAAATGGACCAGCAGTATCAATGCCGCTTATAACAAGAATATAGTAACAGATATTCAGGGCCAGGTTTTGGGTTCTAACGATCTTAACCGCGTAATTGAAGGCCAGCCTATTGGTGTATTTTACGGTAAAGAGTACGCAGGTGTTGACCCAGCAAACGGGGACGCCTTATATTTCCTGAATACTAAAGACGGTAGCGGTAACCTTATCAAAACCAAAACAAACGATTATAACGCGGCCCAAAATATTGTGTTAGGCAACCCAACCCCTAAATATACAGGCGGCTGGACAAATACCTTCTCATACGCTGGGTTCGACCTTTCGGTTACCATGCAGGGTTCATTTGGCAACAAAATTTACAACGGTGGTGGCCAGTACATGTCTGCCTCTGCAAGTAATGGTTTTGATAACCAAACTACCGATCAAATGGCATATTGGGATAAACCAGGCGACATTACCGATGTGCCCGAACCTCGTTTGTTCTACGGAAACGGTGTTAACGCATCAAGCCGTTATTTGTCGGGTGGCTCATACATCAGGATGAAAACCGTGGGGCTTGGTTACAATGTGCCTAAAGCATGGCTATCAAAAATCAGGCTTAATAGCGCAAGGATTTTTATGAATGCTTACAACTTGTTCCTGATTACTAAATACAAAGGATGGGATCCGGAAGTGAACGCGGATTACCAGGCAGGTAACATCAACTTAGGGGTTGATTTTTACTCGGCACCGCAGCCACGCACCATTACCTTTGGAGTGAACATAGGATTATAATTTTAATATTATAGCAATGAAAAAATTTAAATCGATATACCTGACAGCTTTGAGCACCGCGTTTTTACTAACCGCCTGCAATAAGCAATTAGATCTTAAGCCCTTCCAGTCAGTTGGACAGGATGTGGCTATACTTACATCTACAGATGTACAAATTACATTAGTGGGTGCTTACAACAGGCTTGCCCTATCGGGCTCATACGGTGGCGGCAATTTCATCCAGCCCGACCTGATGGCAACTCAAACGTTGATAGACTGGCAGGGTACTTTTCAGGATCTTACCCAAATGGTTGCGCAAACCATTACCAACGATAACGGCTTTGTTGAGGGTATGTGGCTGGGGGCTTACCAGGCCATTAACCAGGCAAACAACGTTATTGCCAATATTGATAAGGCCGACGCGGCTCAAAAGAACAGAATGGAGGGCGAAGCCAAATTTATACGTGGCATCCTTTATTTTAACCTGGCAGAAATGTATGGTAAATCTTACAATGATGGTACCCCATCAACAAACCTTGCGGTGCCTATTGTTTTAACGCCTACTAAAGTGGTTGATGAATCTGCGAAAGTTCCGCGTGCTACAGTTGAGGCAGTTTACCAACAAGCCATAAAGGACCTTACCGATGCGCAAACTTTGCTACCGGTAAGTAACAGCTTTTATGCAACAAAAAATGCTGCTACAGCTATGCTGGCCCGTATATACCTGCAAAAAGGTGATTACGCAAGCGCGGTTGCTGCGGCAAATACGGTAATAAACTCGGGCAGGTATTCATTGGTTGGTACTTATACTGATGAGTTCCCTTACCCTGCGCAAGTGCACGTTGATAATACCACAGAGGATATTTTTGCTATACAAGTTACGGCACAACAAGGAAGCAACGGCCTAAACACCTATTATGCATCTCCGGATGATAGTGGCCGTGGCGATGTTATTGTTAGGGATAACTTTTTAGCAGAATTTGACCCGGATGATGAACGCGCAGCAATCTACACCGAAGACAGCGATGGCGTTATACGTGTTGGTAAATTCAACAATGTTTATGGAAACGTGCGTGTAATACGTTTGGCCGAAATGTACCTGATACGTGCTGAAGCAAATTTTAAATTAGGCTCTGTTGTAGGTACTGCTCCGGTTAACGACGTAAACAGGATCAGGGCGCGTGCCGGTTTAAATCCACTGGCTACGGTTGCCCTGGCAGATATACTTAAAGAAAGAAGGCTTGAACTGGCATTTGAAGGCGGTTTCTTTTTGCATGATGCAAAACGCTTAAAACAAGATGTTGGTGCATTGCCATACAGTTCACGAAAACTCGTATTCCCGGTCCCATTGAGAGAGATAAACGCCAACTCTGCATTGGTACAAAACGAAGGGTATTAATTAGCCTTGTATATTAAAGCAAAAATCCCCGGAGCGATGGCTTCGGGGATTTTTGCTTTAATGTCAAGTAGCTTATTTTATAGCGCCCAGTTTCATCAGCGCATAAAATAAGCCTGTGCAATGCAAAGATTGCGGTATTTTGTTATCGGCCAATAACTGTTTTACTTCTTCTATGGTATATTCCATCACCTCTATCTGCTCATGCTCGTCAAGCGATTGCTCTTTTACCTTTTTACCTCCGCGGGCCAGGTAACAGTAAGTAACGTTGCCGGCGGTTGATGGATTGGCATACACGGTACTGATGAGCTCCACGCTGTCGAACGCGTAACCGGTTTCTTCCAGTAATTCGCGGCGCATGCCATCTTCTTTATCTTCGCCCTCCTCAATAACACCTCCGGGGATCTCCAGCGACACGATGCCTGCCGCATGGCGGTATTGCTTTACCATCACTATCTTATTATCTTCGGTAAGCGCTACGGCGTTGGCCCAGTTGGGGTATTCCAGTACGTAATATTCATCTACAATAGTGCCATCGGGCATTTCACATTTATCGGCGCGGAGGGTGGCCCAGGGGCCCTTGTGCACATAGGTGCTGGAAAGGGTTTTCCATTTAAATTCGTTCATAGTTAGCTTTAAAGAAACTGTATATATGGTTCCTTTTATTTAAATTATCAAAAGATTCGTAGTGATGTTCGGCCTCGAGCACATCAAAAATAACAAGCACTTTTTTTAGGATTGCTGCCGTCTCTTCATCAGCATTAAAAGGCTCAGCAAATACATAAAGCATTTGGCTCAGAGCGTTCAGCTTTTCGGCACCATAAGCCTTGTCCTTAAGCATGGAGCTAAAATCTGCTTCAGACGCGGAAAGGAGCTCATTCAGTTCGGTATTATATTCATCCTGCAATATCGAGTTGAAATATTGTTTGTATTCCTCATCGCTGCTTTCGGTTTTTAAGCCCATCAGCTTGGCCAGTAACAAAGCCATTTTGCGAGCCTCATTCATTAAGTAATCACGTTGCTCCATCGGCTACCAAGTATTTTAATAATTCGATTTGAAAGAGTTTTACGTTCTTTTTAGAAGTTCGATTTTAGGCTTTAGAATTTCTTCTCTTTTAGGATTTCGGCTTTCGATTTTAGAATTTAACCTCTACCAGCTTCCGCTGCTGCCACCGCCGCCGCTGCTGCCGCCACCGAAACCGCCCCAGCTGCTTCCGCCGCCGCCACCACCACCAGAGAAACCGCCCCAGTCGCTGCCGCTGCTTCTGCCGCCACCGCCAAGCATGTTGCCGGCCAATAGCCACCAAAACGGGTTAGCACCGCCCCGGCTGCCTATAACACGGTTGCCACCACCACCGCCCCTGTTGCGGAAAACAATGATGAGTATAATAACTACAATGATAATAACAAAACCAGCGCTTCCGCCACGCCTGTTGCTGCTGGTGTTTTTGCTGGTTGCTTTTTTGGTGGCCTTGTATTCGCCCTTTGTATACTTAATAATTTGGTTGGTAGCCGCATCAAGCCCGCCATAGTAATCACCTTCGCGGAAACGGGGCTTCATGTCGTTTTGGATGATCTCCTGGGTGATAATATCCGGCAGGGCGCCTTCTAAGCCATACCCGGTTTGTATCGACATCTTACGGTCGTCTATCGCTACCAGTACCAGCACGCCATTGCTTTTTTCTTTTGTGCCGATGCCCCATTTGCGGATAAGGCCGTTGCCGTATTGAATGATCTCGTAATCGCCCAGGGTTTTTATCAATACCACGGCTATCTGGTTGCTGGTAGAATCTTCAAAGGCCTTAAGCTTTGTATCGAGCTGGTTTATTTGCTGTGGAGACAAGGTGCCTGTGAAATCGTTAACCAAACCCTGCGTAGGGCGTTCAGGATAGTCTTGGGCGAATATAGTGGTTATGCAAAGCACCAGGCTTAGGCATAATAATAGTTTTTTAAGCATCGGGGTAAGTTTAGTGGCCATCCATAAAGGCAATATCGTCGGGCAGTTCGTTTTTGTCGTCAAGCAGGTGTGGGAAATACTTTTTAAGTTGTTCCCCTGCCTTTGTAACGCCGGTAACTATGCCTTCTACCAGGTTGCCGTATTTAAAATGACTCAGCATGTCTTCTTTTGTGGTATCCCAAAAATCAGCTGGTACAACTTTGTTAATACCTGCATCGCCTATAATGGCGAATTTGCGGTCGACCGTGGCCACATAAATAAGTACGCCGTTGCGAAGCTTGGTTTTATGCATTTCCAGCCGCGCGAAATATTTCACTGCGCGGTCCAGCGCTTCATCGTTGCAGGTTTTTTCCATGCAAACGCGGATCTCACCGGATGTGTTCTTTTCGGCCTCGGCCACAGCTTTTTGAATGCGCTCTTGCTCTTCGTCAGTAAATACTGCCATAATTAATTAGTGAATTATTGAATGAATAAAGGAGTGAATGATTTAGCAAACCAGCAATTGTAGCTACAATCACTCATTCACTAAATCACCCATTCACTAATTAGAATTTAACCTCTGGTGCTTTATCAGAACCGGGTTCGGCTGTAAAGTAGCCTTTTTCGTTAAAGCCGAACATCTTAGCCGTGATGTTGGCCGGGAACGAGCGGATCTTGCTGTTATATGCCTGTACGGCTTCGTTAAAATCTTTACGGGCAAAGCCAATGCGGTTTTCAGTGCCTTCTAATTGCACCTGTAACCCTCTGAACGCGTCATTTGCCCGAAGCGTTGGATAGTTTTCTGTAATGCTAAGCAACCTGCCTAATGCGGTGCTTAACTGCCCTTGCGCTTCCTGGTATTTTTGGATGCTTTCGGGGGTAAGTTTGCTGGCATCAACCTGTACCGACGTTGCTTTGGCGCGTGCCTCGGTAACTTCTGTAAGGGTGCCTTTCTCAAAATTTGCTTCGCCTTTAACGGTTGCAACTAAATTTGGGATCAGGTCGCTCCGGCGTTGGTATTGCGTTTGCACTTCGCCCCATTTGCCTTTTATATTTTCGTCGGCAGTAACCATGCTGTTGTAACTGCACGAGCTTAACGACATTGCCCCAACCGTAATAGCGAGAGCGAAGAATAGTTTTTTCATCTGTTGTTGTTTTTAGTTTTGGTGATGTAATTTACAAATTAGATTACAAAAGCCATACCGATGTTACAAACGGTAACAATTACGCCATAATGGCAATATTTGGCTATGGTAGCTGTAATAAAATACGGTTAACCAAGATATGATTTTATATTTGCTTCCGTTAAATTGTTTTACTGATCGTACACTGTTGCCCAAAATGAAGAAATTATTAGCAGCCCTGATATTATTTGCCGGCTTTAATGCCTCCGCTCAAACTCCCGCTCACGAAAAACTGGTACAATACGTAAAACCCATCATAGGCACACAGCGTATGGGGCACACTTACCCGGGTGCAACGGTGCCATTTGGTATGGTGCAGCTAAGCCCCGAAACCGATACCCCGAGCTATGAGCTGAACGGAAAATATAATCCTGACGTATATAAATATTGCGCCGGTTATCAGTACGATGATAAAACCATTGTTGGTTTCAGCCATACACATTTCAGTGGAACGGGTCACTCTGATCTGGGCGACTTTCTGATCATGCCTACCGTGGGTGCATTAAAGCTAAACCCCGGCACGGCTGATAAACCCGGCAGCGGGTATCGCTCGGCTTTTTCGCATGCCAACGAAGTAAGCGAGGCCAATTACTACAAAGTAAAGCTTGACGAAAGCAATATCACTGCCGAGATGACCACCAGTGCACGTGTTGGGTTCCATCAGTACACTTTCCCTAAGTCGGATCAATCGCATGTCATCCTCGATCTGATGGCAGGGATCTACAACTATCCCGATAAAACCGTTTGGACCTACGTAAAAATAGTAAACGATAGTACCCTGGTGGGTTATCGCCAAACGAATGGCTGGGCACGTACCCGTACACTATATTTCGCGATGACATTCAATAAAAAGTTCACGCAGTATGGCTTTAAAAAGTATGAAAAGAGACAGGTGTACGGAGGTTTTTGGGGTAAATTCAACCAAACAAAAAACTTCCCCGAGATAGCCGGTAAACAGATCCGCGCTTACTTCGATTTTAAAACCGAAGCGGATGAGAAGATAAAAATTAAGTTTGCCCTATCACCGGTAAGCATGGATGGCGCAATGGCCAATATGCAGGCAGAAGTGCCGGGCTGGGATTTTGATAAGGTAAAAACGGATGGCCAGGCCCTTTGGGAAACCGCTTTAGAGAAGATTACCGTTGCAGGCAGTGTAGCTAAAAAGCAGGATTTTTATACTGCCATGTACCATACCATGATCAACCCCACCATGTATATGGATGTGGACGGACAATACAAGGGGATAGACCAAAACATACACAAGGCCGATGGCTTTACCAACTACACCACCTTCTCGCTATGGGATACCTACCGCGCCTTGCACCCGCTGTTTAATATTATTGAACCGCAGCGCAATACCGATATGGTAAAATCGATGCTGGTGCATTACGACCAAAGCCCCGAACACATGCTGCCCGTTTGGAGCAACAGCGGTAACGAAAACTGGTGTATGAGCGGCTACCACAGCGTATCTGTTTTGGCGGATGCCGTGGTAAAAGGCAACGCGCCGTTTAATGCCAATAAAGCTTTGGATGCTGCAGTAGCTACAGCACGCCACCGCAGCTATGAGGGTATTGGTGAGTACATCGACCAAGGTTACATCCCCGATGAAAAAACGGGCGTATCGGTATCTAATACCTTAGAATATGCTTACGACGACTGGGCGATAGCGCAGATGGCCAAAAAGCTGAACAAAATGGAAATCTACAACGAGTTCATTAAACGCAGCGAGAATTATAAAAATGTTTACGATCCGTCGGTTGGTTTTATGCGGCCTAAACTGGCAAATGGTACATTTCGCGCCAAGTTCGACCCGCTTAGCACCATTAACGAAGGTTTCATTGAAGGCAACTCCTGGAACTATACCTTATTCGCCCCGCAAGATCCCGAAGGATTGATAAAGCTGATGGGCGGCGATAAACGCTTTGTCCGCTACCTCGATTCGCTGTTCACCATGGAATTGCCGGACAAATATTTCGCCGAGACCGAAGATATTACCCGCGATGGTATCATAGGCAATTATGTGCATGGCAATGAGCCGTCTCACCACGTAGCCTATTTATACAACTGGACCGACAAGCCATGGAAAACGCAGGAGCGCATCCGCATGATATTGAACCGAATGTATAAGCCAACCCCCGATGGCTTGGGTGGTAACGATGACACCGGCCAAATGAGCGCCTGGTACATTTTTAGCACATTAGGCTTTTACCCGGTTGCGCCTGCATCAAATGATTATGCTATCGGCAGCCCGGGCATCAACGGCGCAGTAATACAAGTTGGCGGAGGCAAAACTTTTACCATCAACGTAAAAAACCAAAGCGAAAAGAATGTTTATATCCAAAAAATGATACTGAACGGCAAACCGCTAACAGGCTTATCCATTACCCACCAGGATATTATGGCTGGCGGTGAGATCACCTTTTTTATGGGGAGCAAGCACAAATAGAGGTTAGAGGTTTGTCTTAAGAAATAAAAAGGGTAAACCACACATGCTGCGGTTTACCCTTTTTGCATTGTTAGTAATTCTTATTTTACCTTTTTTAGGATAAGGGTCATCGGTTCGCCGCCGTTCATACCGGGCATGGTGAGGGTGATGGCATCGTCTTTTACTTTACCGGTAACTTTGATGTTGTTATCCATAATGTTGATGGTAAACGAAAGGTCGTCGCCCTTAATAACACCGTTTTGGATGTTGATGAGATTGCCTTCGGGTCCGGTTGTCGATCCGGTAAGCTTTTCGCCCTCTACTTTAAAATCATAGGCAATATCATACTGGTCCATAAGTTTGCCTGCCCATTTGCCGCTGATGTCTGCCGCGAAGCAGGCGGTTACAATTACAAGGATAAGGGCTGCGGTGGTTAAAATTTTTCTTTTCATTTTTTTGGTTTTGATATTAGGTTTATTTTATTTTTTCAGTTCGTCAATAGCTACTTGTGGAGATAAGGATTTACTATCCCTTTCAACAATCAACTCTTTCGCAAGCGAGAATTTGCAGCTCAGCTTCAAGTTCTTTGAGGATGCGCCGATGTTAATTGTATAAATTCCTTTCTCGGCAACCCAATCTTCACAGGAAAGCACCAGGCTGCTTTCCAAAAACGTAATGGATTGTTCATATAATGGGTTTAATTGGTTTATAAACGTCGCAAAAAGCACAAGCGGGCTTTCGGCTTACTAATAAACAGTTATAGGTTTATAATTGAAAATACAATAGACGAAGGGGTGGTAAACATAGACGGAATGCCGTTTTTAACCTATGGATATACAGGGTTAAATAATCGATATTATAATTAACGGACGCAAGACATATCATGCATATACTTTGTATTTTAGGCGCACAAAATTTATTTGTATGAGTTTACAACAAACATGGCGTTGGTATGGGCCCAACGACCCGGTTAGCCTTGCCGACGCCAGGCAGGCCGGCGCTACCGGTATAGTATCGGCGCTACATCATATCCCTACCGGCGAAGTTTGGCCTGTTGACGAGATATTAGAGAGAAAGAAAATTATAGAAGACGCGGGGTTAACCTGGGCGGTAATTGAGAGCGTGCCGGTGCACGAGGACATAAAAAAGCGTAGAGGCAACTACAAACAGATCATAGAAAATTACCGCCAAAGCTTGCTTAATATAGGGCAATGTGGCTTAAGCATAGTTTGTTACAACTTTATGCCTATACTGGATTGGACGCGTACCGATCTGGATTATTTGCTGGCTGACGGCTCCACCGCGCTGCGTTTTGATACTGCCGCTTTTGCCGCTTTCGATGTTTATATCCTGAATCGCCCGGGCGCCGAAAAAGACTATGCTGAAGAGATTAGAGAAAAAGCAAAAGCATATTATGACACGTTAACAGAAGCAGACAAACAGCAGCTGGTTAATAATATAATTGCCGGTTTACCCGGAGCGAACGAAGGGTACAACACAGAAAGATTTTTAGAAATGCTGACATCGTACGGCAGTATTGACGCAGTAACCCTTAAGGCTAACCTTGCCGATTTTCTGCGTGACGTGATCCCGGCGGCTGAACAGGCGGGCGTGCTGATGTGCATCCATCCGGATGATCCACCGTATCCTATTTTAGGTTTACCGAGGGTAGTGAGCAACGAGCAGGACATTGTAGATATTTACAACGCTATTGACAGCCCCAATAATGGGTTAACGTTTTGCACCGGTTCTTTTGGGGTAATGGCCGATAACGACCTGCCTGGGATGGTTGAACGCTTAGGCGAACGTATTCATTTTATCCACCTCCGCAGCACAAAGCGTGATGCTGAAGGCAATTTTTATGAAGCCGACCATTTAACCGGTGATGTGGATATGTATGCCGTAATGAAAGCATTGTTGGAAGTGCAAAAAAAGCGGGCCGCCACAGGCCGGACGGATCTTGCGATGCCATTCCGGCCGGATCATGGGCACAAAATGCTGGATGACCTGCGTAAAAAAACTAACCCAGGGTACTCGGCCATTGGTCGCCTGAGAGGGCTTGCCGAGTTGAGGGGATTGGAATTAGGCATACAAAGAGCATTTAATGTGGAGGCATAAGGTTGTCTGTTAGGTGACTTTTTGATCGGATAAATACTTTTCGACCTTTGCCAAACGTCTTGGTGAAAGACCTGCTAAAGTTTGAGGGTTCTGAAAACCCATCTTTGCGACCAAGCTCTGATTTGTAAAGAATAAAGGATAAATGTCATCGCAGCCCTTTTTCTTTTAAATATTTAACCAAAGCTGCCGGATGATCGGTTTGGAGGCCGGTAAGTCCTTTTTGCAGGGCTTTATTCCATTCCGCCGGTCCTTCGCCAGCGCTTTGGATATCCGGCCAAACCGGGAGTTTCATAGTTGCAGCGTAATCAAGGAGAGCGGGCGTATACTGGCTATAGCTACCATCAAGCAGATCGGGCTGGTAGGCATCAAGGAATTTTTGCATACTGGAAACGCTCTTAACGCTATCGGGTAAGCTTAGCATTAAAGGCATTTTTGGAGCTGCTTTGCGCCAACCTGTAAATTGCGCCTGGCTGTTGATGTATACCAGCACCTGTTTCTCCATGCCATATGCCTGTATCATTTTATAAGCAGTGGCGGGGTCGGCGGCTTTAAAATCCAGATATATGTTTATTTTGTTTTTGGCGAGTTTCAGGATCTCTGCAAACGTGGGGATCCGGTAAGTTTGGGTGGAGTCCTTACCTTTTAGTTTAAGCTGCTTTAGTTCGTCAAGCGTCAAGCTGCTTACGGCACCTTTGGCATTTGCCATGCGGTTTACCGTACCATCGTGCATACTCACCAATTGGCTGTCCTTTGTGGTTCGGAGGTCTATCTCAGTATAATCCGCCGCGTTTTTTATGGCTTCGCGATAGGCTTCGAGGCTATTCTCAGGGTAGATCATATGGTCGCCGCGATGAGCGATCACAATAAATTGATGCTTAGCTGCCGGAACAGGATTAGGTGTGTAGGTGCCTAATCCTGTTAGTATTGTTATTAGTATTAAAAATTGGGCACGCATAATTATTTGGTAACGGTTTTTATAGCATCGCCAACTTCATGCCCTGCATTCGCCTTGAAATCAAAGCCCAGCAATTCGGCCATAGTTTGTGCCAATTGTTTATGGTAAGTAGTTTCAGCGGGTTTTACTTCGCCCATCGGTGCGGTATCCGGTCCCATAACGGCAAACCATGTCTGCTCCGAACCAACAACCTCAGCCCCATGCCCTTTCCAGGTATCTAAAGGTACTTCGCCCCGGCCATGGTCGCAGGTTATCAGCAGGGTGGTATTATTTTTATAGAAGGGATCGTTTTGGATGGTTTCCCAAAGTTGTTTAATAAAGCTATCTTCCTGCTTTGCCCTTTCGAGGTACGATTTATAGTTACCATCATGCGCCATATCGTCCGTTTCGTCAAACGCCATAAACAACACGCGTGGTTTGTATTGCTTTAAATACTCTTTGCTGTACTCGTAAGTGATAAAATCTGAACGGGTACTGTCGCCTAAGTAGCGTGGCGTATGGTGCTGTAGCTCGTTCAGGTATTTTAAGCGGGCATTGGCATCGGCATTCTTCAAGTCGGCATAGCCCGAATACACCGGCAAGCCCGAGCGGCTCACATTCAAGATCTGCGGAAAACGTTCCCATGAGGAGAAAGCGATCACCTTACCTTCAAACCCCTTTTGTTTGTTGATGTACTCCAGCACGTTCATGTTGGGGTTGGTGATAGGGTCGTTGGTGTTCATCCTTTTATCGGGGAAACCGGTAAAGATCTCGTTATAGCCCGGATAAGAAAAATGGTAGGGGTTAGCAAGTTCATCCTTGCCACCCGCGTCCCTGTTGCCATAAAGCTGCCCTTGCTTGGCTATAACGCTCCATAAGAACGGGAACAAAATGGCGCGGCGCTCCTGTGGTGTTGCTGCCCAATATTGCTTCTTTACCTCTGCTTTATCGTTAGTGAATTTTGAATTGAGGAGTGCCGAATCTGCACCCCGGTAGATCTCCTGCCAGCGCATCCCATCGAGGGTGATCACGATGAGGTTTTTTGTTTTATGCTGAGCTGTAGCCGGCGTTATAAGGCAGGCACTTAGCAGTATGAAAAGTAATTTTTTCATAGGTTTTGTTTTAAACAAGCAGGGCAGCTATCTCTAACTGCCCTGTTGTGTTTTGTTTTTTGGTTTATTTAAGAATGTACATCAAACCGTTGATATCGTCGTTGCCGCCAAATTGGGCCTGCAGCGCTTTATTGTAGTTATCAAGGTTAGAAGTACGTTCTGAATTGGGATACTGGAAACGCGAAGCTATACGGCTGCCGTTACCAGTACCCGGGCCTGTTGTAAAGGCCGGTACACCTGTTCTGCGGTAGGTAAAGTACGACTCCAAACCGGAGTGACGGAACAGTGCCAGGTATTTCTGCTGTAAAATTTTAGTTAAACCAGCAGCATCGTTGGTATATTTAACGGTAGCCTGGCCGTAGTAAGCAGCCCAGTCAACATCAATATTATAAGTATCGTAATTGGCTATATTGGCTGTACCCGTAGAGCCCGGGCGGTAAAAGTAAGCAGTGAAGCTACCAGTACCGGTTGGGATACCGTATGACGCGAATGATGCCTGGATCCCTTTTATGTAGTAAGCTTCGGCATCGCCGGTTGCCCAACCACGGTTAATCCCCTCGGCAATGTTAAACATCAGTTCGGCATAACCAATCTGGATAGAAGGCTCGCCGGTAAAGGTAGAGTAGTAACGTTTACGGTTAATGAAAGAGTATTTCTGCAAACCTGCGTTGTTATACATCACACCCAGATCCAACCCCGGATCGGCACCAACAAACGAGTTGAAAGCGGTAGGGCTTTGTTTCAGGTTATCAACCAGGTCGCGGGCCGGCTCATTGGTAACAAAAGTACGCGGGTCTTTTAAGGCGGTTAATAAACCTACGTAAGTAGTTGATGAATTTTTACGGGAACCGTTCTGCCCAAAGTTATCAGGCGTCATAGGGTAGTAGTTGCTTGGCGCAACAAAAGTGTATTGCAGGTTATCATCAGCACTTGCCATTACCGGGTATTTGGTTGGGTTGCCAACAATAGCTGCAAATTGGCTTATCACGCCCAGGTCGGCTTCAGCAGTTTTTTTGCTTAGCTCGGTTAACAGCCTGATGTGATAAGTGTTGATCACTTTGCGCCATTTAGCCAGATCGCCACTCAAGTAAATGTCACCTGTAAGTGTACTGCCACCTGTGGTGATAACCGCTGTCATATCTGTATTAGCTTCTTCTAACCAGGTTAAACACTGCTTCATTACATCCTTTTGCGAATCGTAAACCGGGGTAAGGTTTTCCTTACCTTTCAAAGCCTGGCTCATTGGGATATCGCCCATCTGCAAGCTCATTTGGCTGAAGAAATATGCGCGGAAGAATTTACCAACGGCGCTGTATTGGTTCACAGCAGGCAAACCGGCTGCGGTAGCCTGCTGCTCCATAGCAAGTACGTTTTTAAGTGTGTTGTAATAGTTATCGCCGCCACCAAAATCATAGCGGTTGTTACCGTAATAATCGTAGTTGTACAGGTAGTATTGCGAAAATATTTCGTTATCGCTATCCGGAAAATCGGGCATGCTGTTTAATACGCCGTTGAATAATAACGAAGCAGGAACAGCATTGGGCACGTTGTTGTTAACAGAGAGTTCGTCAAAACTCTTTTTACAGCCTGTTACCGATAGTGCTATACACACCGGCAGCACACAAAATTTAAATATCTTTTTCATAAATATTCTGATAATTAGAATGATAAGTTTAAGTTAAAACCGTAGCTGCGTACAGTTGGCGACTGCAATACTGTTTGAGCCTGCGCGCCATTGTACTGGTCTAAGTCAACATCTTTAAAGCGTTTGTCTTTGTAGAAGTACAATAAGTTACGCCCGTAAAGCGATGCCGAAACCTTTTGGATAAAGGTTTTCTGCAGAAACGATTTTGGGAAATCGTAAGTGAAGGTAAC
This sequence comes from Mucilaginibacter sp., assembly GCF_039925265.1. Taxonomy (GTDB): domain Bacteria; phylum Bacteroidota; class Bacteroidia; order Sphingobacteriales; family Sphingobacteriaceae; genus Mucilaginibacter. Next base: position 48,641 of record NZ_JBDSZG010000018.1, on the reverse strand, counting down.
CTCGCGCAGTTTTGAAAAGGTTTTACTCATCAGGTTACTTTCGTCCACATTGTAGTACTTGCTCACGTAATCCTGCACAAAAGCGGTTTGCTTGTTAGGCGAAAATTGTAATGCAGAGTAGTTTAAGATAGCGCCCGTGTTAGAGTCGTAGTTAATTGGAACCGGTTTGCCATCGGCACCTTTGTTAGATACATAAACACCTTCGCCAATGTAACTGCCGTTATAGCCGGCTACACCAAAGTTTTGCCAGTCTTTGTAACGGGCATCGCCCAATGCGCCAGTTGCGGTTTCAATGTTGGCACCACCACGCATGGTTTTGTTGTGCATGTAATCAATAATTACACCACCAACCGAACCATCAAACTGGAAGCCCATGCTTAGGTTTTTGTAACGAATCTTATTGTAAACACTCCAGCTGTATTTAGCATTCATGTTGCCCAAAAACTGGTTACCTACAGAAAGCGGCTTGCCTGCAGCATCGTTAATGATCTGGTCGTCTGTTGTGCGCACAAATTTGCTACCGTACAATTTATCGGTACGGTCGCCCTGGTGAAAGTTTGTAGCATAAACGCTTTGGCCCGGAGGCAATTCCAAATAAGTTTGCTTGTTGCTGGCAACGTTTACCAAAACATTCCAGGTAAAGCCGCTCATATTTCTAATAGGTGTGCCTTCTAATGAACCTTCTAAACCAACACGTTTAGTTTTCAAAGCGTTAAGATATAGGATGCTGTAGCCGGTAGACGTTGAAATTACGTTAGGTAATATCTGCGGACCGTCTACATATTGAAATGCAGTTGCGCTGAAGCCTAAACGGTTTTGCAGGAATTTAATATCGAAACCTTGCTCCCAGTTGATACGGGTTGAAGTTTTGATGCCGTCCTGAAATAGTGAAGTAGCAGCATAGGCAGCGGTTTGGCCGCTATATGGCTTGCTGGTTAAGTAAGATGGGGTAAGCTCGTAAGTTGGGCCGTTATACGGTGAAGTATAGGTAGAGCCGTAACCCAGCGGGTTATTAAATAACGATGGCGCAATACCGCCACCAAAAGCGGTGATAGAACTGAACGGCGCAGGGCCAATGGTTGGGCTTGATGCATCGCGAATGATACTTGCGTACGATGCACGCAGCTTAAGGAAAGAGATAACCTCCGGCAGTTTAATATAATCAGACACAACAGTTGCTACCGAAACGCTTGGGTAGCTATACGATGTAGCTGATTGGAAAACGCTTGAGCGGTAGCGGCGGAAAGTACCTGATAGTGTAGCGTATTTGCCAAATGTAGCATCTAACGAAGCGTAGTAGCTGAATTCTCGCCCGGCGGAGCTAAAGCTGGTTGCCTGAATTGCATTTTTTGAGTTGCTGAAAGCGTAAACCTCGGGCACGTTCAAATAATCGGTAGATGTCCAGTTACTGTTGTAGTTGAAGCTACGCAGGGTAGTACCCACTAAACCAGATAGGTTCAGAAAGTTTTTAACGGTATAGTTATAACTCAGGAACGCATCAGTATTGCTATCATACAGATCGCGGCGGTCTTCGCGATAATCGCCCTGGTTACCTTCGCGGCCATAAGGGTGAGCCGAGTATGGTAATTTCTCGGTACGTAAGATGTTATAAGTGTTGATAGACGACCTTAAAGTAACATTCAAATTATTATTGAATTTGTAGTTACCGGTTAAGTAACCGTAAGTATCGTTTTTGTAGTGACCGCGGGTCCATTTCTGGGTTAAAAGATATGGGTTATGATAACGCTGGTACTCGGCAAAAACCGATTGAACGCCAACCTTACCTGGTGCCCATATGGCTTTAATATCAGGTGCGTTGATATCCCAGTCGGCACCGGTCCATACGGCAATGTTGTAGATGATACTGTTTGGGCCGTACTGCACATCCGGGAAATTATCGGTGCTCTGACGGTTAAAATCAAAGTTACCTTCAAATTTCAGCTTAGCAGTTGGGCTGAATGATGCGTATAAGTTAATATTGGCAATATCCAAATACTGCGAAGGGATGTAGCTGGTTTGGTGCTGCTGCGAAACCGACAAGCGGGTTACGTAGTTTTCGCCCACGGTGCCTATGGCAACGTTGTTGTTAAATTGATACCCTGTTTGCAGGAAGTTCTTCAGGTTGTCTTTACCACGTGCCACATACGGCGTACCTTGCCTAACCCCATTAATGATTGGGCTATCGTACTGCGGAATAAGCTGGCCGTTGAAGTAAGGGCCCCAAACGTCATAGTCACCATCCACACCGCCCGGTGCACCACCTTTACCATCAACAAACTGGTAGTAGGTGTTTTCGCCACCGCCGTATGAGTTTTGTGTACGTGGGAAAGCCAGGAAGCCGGAGTTGGCTACAGTACTGCTATTGATGTCGACAGTTAAGCCTTTTTTGTTTTTATCGCCTTTTTTGGTGGTAATTAAAATAGCACCAAATTGTGCACGGTTACCGTAAAGCGCCGCAGCAGCAGGGCCCTTTAGTACGGTATAGCTCTCAATATCATCAGGGCTAACATTGTAAGTATCGGTATTGATAGGGAAACCATCCACTACGTATAACGATACCTGGTTACCCCTTATTAATACGTTAGGGTTACCCAATAACTCGGCAGACGGGCCAACCGATACACCTGCCACTTTACCAATTAAACCGGTAATAGGGTTTGGGTCGCGGGCGGTGGTCAGTTGCTCACCATTTACTGCCTGTATGGCGTAACCCAAGCGGCGGGTTTCTTTCTTAACACCCAATGCGGTTACAACCACCTCGTTTAAAGTTTTGCTGCTACCACTTAACGTAACGTTGATAATGGCTTTATCGCCTACGGTTAATTTTTGTGTTTCTAAGCCTATAAAAGCGAATGTAAGCGTTTGGCCAAAAGTGGCGTTTACAAGGTAGTGCCCCTCAACGTCGGTAGCTACTTTTTTGCCGGTTTCAACCACGCTTACGGTTACTCCTGGTAACGGCAAGTGGTTCTCGTCTGTAACAGTACCTGTAATTTTCGATTGCGCAAACAATAATGCCGGCGACAAACAGAATAATACTACTGCTACAACAACTTTTAATTGCTGGTAAATCTGTTTCATTAAATTAATTTTTTTGAGTGAAAAAGCTTCGTTTTTTTGTTGCAGCAATACTAAAACTTGTTTATTATTTGTAAACTAAGTTTAGATTAAGTAAACTTTAACACTTTGTGTACTTAGAATTAAGCACCGGGAAGGATAGTAACAATTAAATTACGACACAGTTAAACTAAGTTAACATGCGGGTGCAAGGGCCTGCTATTTGCGCCTTAAATGAGATAGCGCGATGCTTTTTAAATGCGCAACATTGTTAACAGCTACATTTTGCAGTTTAGCCTCATCGTCCCAATAGCGCATCCGAATGATAAGGTCGGCATCGGGGTGTTGTTCAAAGGCGTATGCTTCTGCGGCGCTCATTACGCCACCCTGAAAACCAAGGGTAACTTTGCTCGCCGGCGACAGTTTATCAAAATACTCGGGGTATTTGAAAGTTAAATACCGCTTGGCGATCACGTGACCGTTCACCAGGTTGGCCAATCGGTCGGAAAAGCCGCGTTCTATTAAATAATCTGCCCCAAGTTTCTCATGGTCCACATTACCCATACCGTCCATACTTTCGGCGCTGGCGCATAAATGTCCTATATCATGGAAGAAGGCAGCTAATATTACTTCATCATCATGGCCTTCGGCTTCGGCCAGGGCGGCAGACTGCGACATGTGCTCCAATTGTGATACCGGCTCGCCAATGTAGTCCTCATTCCCGTGCCGCTCATACAAAGCAAAAACTTCGTCTACAATTTTTTCGGGCGTGAGCGGGGTAAGGGGCATTGATAGATAGTTTACGTCAAAGGAAGGCTTTTAATATTAGGATAAAATTAAGTTTTCGTCATATAATTTGTTTCACATAAAAGGTGTTAAATAAAGCTAAATACCTTGCCTTGCTTAATTTTATTATCTACTTTGCCAGCCTTCAATAACCAATAGTACAGCATGGAAGATGATATACTGATACAGATCAGTAACCGGATAAAGGATAAAAGGCGCGAAAAAAATATAACGGTGCAGGAACTTGCCTCGAGAGCCAATGTGAGTAAGGGGCTTATTTCGCAAATTGAGAACAGCCGAACTATTCCTTCTCTGGTGGTACTTGTTGATATTATTAAAGCATTGGAAATAGATATGAATGTTTTTTTTAAAGACATCCATGGCTCTGGCAGCAACTTTCCGCTAATTATACGCAGGCAGGCCGACTATGATCATTTTGAGAAGGAGCATGCCGAGGGGTTCCATTACCAGCGCATTTTCACCCAGTCTATCAAAAACTCTACTGTTGATATTGTGATATTAGAATTGGAGCCGGATGCGCACCGCCTGCAGGTAGAAACCGAGGCTTATGAATACAAATATATTTTATCGGGTAGTATAGAATACCAGTTCGGCGAAACGATATACACCCTAAGCCAGGGCGATTCGATGTTGTTTGACGGCCGCATCCCCCACACACCCAAAAACACGGGTAAAGAGAAAGCAAGCATGTTGGTTATTTACTTTTTTGAAGAACGGGCGTAACACTTAAAAATTCCTTAACCTTAATTTAGTTTATTATTAATAAACATAGTTTAACATTGCTAAACAAAATTGTTAGCAAATGTCTATTAAACTTGTTGTTTTTGATATGGCCGGTACTACGGTAAAAGATGAAAATAAGGTAACGGAAACATTCAGGCTCGCGCTGGAAAAGTATGGTTACCAGGTTACCTATGATGCTATAAACCCTTTAATGGGTTACGAAAAAAGTGTTGCCATTACCAAAATGCTGCATCTGCTGGAGCCCGATACCCAAAAGATCACGCCAGAACTTATCAAAAATATCCACAAGGAATTTATTGCCCTGATGATAAGCTACTACCAAAAAGCGCCCGCTTTGGAAGCTTTGCCTAATGCAGAAGAAACCATGGCTACGTTGCGGAAAACGGGGATTAAGATAGGCGTTAACACAGGCTTTTCTAAAGATATAGCGGAGACCATCATTGAGCGCCTGCAATGGTGTGAGAAGGGATTGATAGATTATTTAATAGGGTCTGACGAGGTAGAAAGCGGCCGCCCTGATCCTGCCATGATCCAACGGATGATGAAACTTGCCGGGATCACCGATTCACAGGAAGTTGCAAAAGTAGGCGATACAGAAGTAGATATTCGCGAAGGCCAGAATGCAGGCTGCAAATATGTAATTGCGGTTACCACCGGTGCTTTTACCCGCGCCGAACTGGAGCCGTACCATCCCACCCATATCCTTGATGATATTGCCGGTGTGCTTGATATCGTGCTCAACTAAATGGGCATGCCTTTAGCTCATAAACTAAAAGCAGCCGTAGCCAATTGGCCATATTGGCTGGTCTCCGTTATGGCAGCCGTATCGGCGTTTGGTGCTTATACGTCCATGTACGCGTTTCGTAAGGCATTTGCAGCGGGCACCTACCCGGGGCAACAATATTTTCATGTAGATTATAAGGTTTGGCTGGTAATAGCACAGATAGTTGGCTATACTTCAAGTAAATTTTACGGGATCCGCTTTATTGCTGAAGTAAAAGGAGCAAAGCGCGGTTTAACTATCCTGATGCTGGTTGGCATTTCCTGGCTGGCTTTGCTGGGTTTTGCATTAGTGCCCGCGCCGTACAATATCATTTTCCTGTTTGTTAACGGCTTCCCGCTCGGGTTAATATGGGGTTTGGTTTTTGGGTATTTAGAAGGACGCCGCTCTACTGAGTTTATGGCCGCAGTGCTGTCTATCAGTTTAATATTTGGTTCGGGCTTTGTTAAAACCGTTGGGCAAACCTTAATTCACGTTTACCATATCAGTGAATATAATATGCCGTTTTTTACCGGTGCTTTGTTCGCTATACCGCTTGTGTTGTTTGTTTTTATGCTGGAGTTGATGCCGCCGCAAACTCCCGAAGACAAGCTGCTACGCGCCGAACGTGCGCCAATGAACGCGCAGGAGCGTAAACATTTTATCATTCGCTTTTTGCCGGGCATTATATTAACCCTCATTATTTATGTATTGCTCACCATTATGCGCGATGTGCGCGATAATTTTGAGGTAGAGATCTGGAATAGCCTTGGCATAAAAGACCGCGGCATCTACACCAAAATAGATACGCAGATCTCCGTTATTGTGTTAGTAGCCATGAGTTTGCTTATCCTCGTCAGGAAAAACCTGCGGGCATTTAGCATCATCCACTTATTTATCATAGGCGGCTGCGTGTTGGTAGGCGTTTCAACAATGTTGTTCTCATTTAAAATGATTGGTCCGGTAAGCTGGATGACTATGGCCGGGCTTGGGCTTTACCTCGGCTACGTACCCTACAATGCCATCTTTTTCGAGCGGATGATCGCTACCTTCCATTATAAAAGCAATGTTGGATTTGTCATGTACGTTGCCGATTCGATGGGGTACCTGGGTAGCGTTAGCGTACTTTTGGTTAAAGAGTTTGCCCGGCCAAACATTAGCTGGGGCGAGTTCTTTAAAGAGGGCGTGTTAATAGTTGCCATTGTAGGCGGCCTTTGCGGCGTTTTATCATTAATTTACTTTTTGCAATCGGCACGCAGGCAGCCACCGGTACCCGAAAGCAGTGTCGATCTAAAATTTTCTGCTATATGAGCATACCATCAGCTATCGTAATTGGTGCCGGCATTGTTGGCTTGGCCACCGCCCGGGCTCTGGCCATGAGGGGTTACGAGGTAACCGTTTTTGAACGGAACGAACGCGCCGTCGGCGCATCTATACGTAATTTTGGTATGGTCTGGCCCATTGGGCAACCAACAGGGCCTTTGTTTGAGCGGGCTATGCTCTCGCGCAGCATCTGGAAGCAAACCTGCGTGGATGCCGGTATTTGGCACGACGAAGTTGGCTCGTTGCATGTAGCATATCACGACGATGAACTGGAAGTAATGGAGCAGTACGCCAACATCAACAAAACCCATCGCGATTGCGCATTACTTACACCGCAACAGGCACTGGAAAAATCGCCGGGCGTAAATCCCGACGGACTCAAAGGTGCCTTGTGGAGCGGTACCGAGATGATTGTTGAAGCCCGCGCAGCCATAGGCAACATTGCGCAGTATCTTGCAGATAAATACGATGTGAAATTTTACTGGAATACTGCTATAAGCCATGTGGAGCAAAGCACCGTATTAAGCGGTACCCGCAGTTGGCAAACCGATGAAATCTTTATTTGCAGCGGGGTAGAATTTGAAACACTTTACCCGCAACTGTTTGCCGGTTTTGATATCACCAAATGTAAACTGCAGATGATGCGTTTGGCCGCGCAGCCCGGCGATTGGCGGATCGGCCCGGCACTTTGCGGAAGCTTAAGTATGATACATTACCCTGGTTTTCAGTCGGCAGCCGCGTTGCCTGCCTTGCGCAAACGTTATGAAGCACAATATGCCGAAGAGTTAAAGTGGGGTATACATGTTATGGCCTGCCAAAACCACACCGGCGAACTAACCGTTGGCGATTCGCACGAATACGGCCTGGTGCATGACCCTTTCGATAAGGATTTCATCAACCAGATGATCTTAAAATACCTGCAAACCTTTACCCGTTTAAAGGATAGCCATGTGATACAAACCTGGAACGGCACCTACGCAAAAATGACCACCGGCCAAACCGAACTGGTGATGGAACCCGAGCCGGGCGTAACCATTATTAACGGCCTTGGTGGTAATGGAATGACGCTATCCTTCGGGCTATGCGAGCAGATAATTGCAGCTAAGTTTGATTAGTTTTTGTCGTTTGTCTGAAATTCTCTAAACGATTTGTTATTTTCAGCTAAAGGGAAATCTTGTTGTTGATGTAAAGCTTAACTATCTGTTTCCTCATGGTTTAGTTTCCTGCGGAAAGCTGTGTTTTCTGCAAAATTCCTCCCCGTTAGTGTAACAATTACAATATTGTTTAATCTAAAAATAGTCACTTACTTTGACACCGAAATCGACGATGACCTCAATCGGCCGCGCCAATTCTATTAAGATGGAAACAATCTGGCAAACAATAAAAAAATAATCTTTATACATACTAAAATGGCTATTACTCTGAGAAAAGGAGAAAGGATCAACATTGGCCTTTCTAAAATTAGTGTTGGCTTAGGCTGGAACCCTAATGAAGGTACCGGCTTGGCTTTTGACCTCGACGCATCTGCGATAATGATCGGCACCGGCCGTTTAATTCCGGCTGAGGAATTCTTTGTGTTTTACGGTAACACCACCTCGCCCGATAGCGCGCTGTCCCACTCGGGCGACGACCCCACCGGCGGCAACAGCGACGGTGGCGACGACGAAGTGATCAGCGTAGACCTTAACCGGGTTGACCCGCGGATTACCGAGATCCTGTTCGTGGTAACCATCCACGAGGCAACCCACAGGCACCAAAACTTTGGGCAGGTGCGCGATGCATACATCCGTATTGTTGACGAAACCACCGGCATGGAGATAGCCAAATACGAACTGGATGAGGATTTCTCGATAGAGACCGGCATTGAGTTTGGCCGTTTGTACAAAAAAGATGTGGACTGGAAATTTGAAGCATCGGGCGTTGGGTACCGCGAAGACCTTTCGTATTTCCTGAGCAAACATTTTAAAGGGGAGATCATCAAATAACAAGGGGAGGTTAAACATCATGGCAATAAGTTTAATAAAGGGGCAAACCATCGATCTCCGTAAAAATGATGGCGGTACCGAGTATGACCTTTCGCAAGTAACCATTGGGCTTGGTTGGGATGTGAGGGAAAAAGATGTGGGTTTCTTTGCCAAACTCTTCGGCGCGGAAGACGAAGATGAATACGACCTGGATGCGATAGCTTTCCTGTTGGATGCCAACGGCAAAGTGGTAAATACCGGCAGAAAAACACCCACCACCAATGGCCGCAGCATTAGCTATTACGGTGGCGATGTGATCTTCTTTAATTCAATGGAACACCCGTCTGGCCATATCTGGCTAACGGGCGATAACCGCACCGGTGCCGGCGAAGGCGACGACGAGCAGATCATTGTAAAACTAAACGACTTAGGGCAGCAATACCAAAAGATAGTATTTGTAGTGGCCATTTATATGGGTAAGGCCCACCGCCAGCACTTTGGCATGGTGGAGAATGCCTTCATTCGCGCGGTAGATAAAAAGGGCCGTGAAATTGCAAAGTTCAGCCTATCCGACGATAGTACCTACAACGGCAAGCGCTCTATGATATTTGCTGAGGTTTACCGCAAGGACGATTCCTGGAAGTTCCGCGCCATTGGCGAGCCGCACACCACAGATAATTTTGTGGATCTGCTAAAAAAATACATCTGATATAATGTTCACCTAAACCTGCCTCGCGATAGCAATAGCCCATCAGAAGGCAGCGTTTATTAAATTTGATTATGGGTCTGTAATAAAATTTTTAAGATTTATGGTGACACTATTATGGTGAAAATAATGTTAACCCACATTATTTTTAAATTGTTGATTATCACTTGTTTGAAAATAATTTATTGAAATTGTGTTAAGTTATGTTAACCCTCGCGACAGGGGTAGTGTGCGAAGGCAGAGAGGAGGAATCGCTATGAAAAGGGATAAATTTCCCCCCTATTTCACGTCCGTTACCACCCAGGCATTTAAGGTGTTGTTCTTCCCTTCAATCACCACCTTGTAAAATGTCGATGGCATCTCTTTCACAGAGATCAGCGCATGCTCCCGCTCAATGGGTAATTCGGCCATTAGCTTGTAGGTATCAGGCTTGCCTTCCTTAAAATTGTTGGTAGTGCTTACCCATATCTTTACTTTTTCACCTTTGTTTAAAGCCTTCCAGCTTACATCAATATTACCTTGGATAAGATTAACGGTTTCCGCCGCGACAGAAACCGGACCGGTAAGCGGTATCCCGTCTATCTCCCTGCTGTAGTTAACCGGGATGCTGATGTTCATAAAACGCGCTATCGAAGGCATAATATCAACAATGCCCGGGTAATAATATTTTTGGTAACTATTCAAATCCTTAGCATTGGTAACCATCCAGGTAGAGCGTTGCCTCGTTGATTGGCCACCGTGGTCCCTGCCGCTCTGCTCATTGCGCCCATGATCTGTAGTGATGAATATAAGCCATTCTTCATTGAATTTTTTCTGGCGATATTGGATGGCTGCCCATAATTTGCCAACTTGTTTGTCCATCATTTCGATGGCATTGTAAAACTGCGGACTGTCGCCATGCCTATGGCCCATGTCATCCGTGTATTCCAGGTATACCCAGGAAAGATCGGGGGCTGTTGTTTTAATACCGTTGGCGGCCTCGGCTACAACTTTTTCATCGATGAGGTGCATATAAGCGCTTTCCCTGTCGTGCTTAAAGTTAATGGTGTCAAGTTCAAACCCATCAGCATGATAGTCGACTTTGATATTGTTCGTAGCAGTTAAACCATCGCCAACCAATTTGGTGCGGTTATCTAACCAGCTAGAGTATACCGCTATTTTTTTATTGGGGTATTGGTCCTTAAATAATCGGAATATAGTAGGATAACTGTAGTTGGGTGCCTTAATATCATTATCCCAAACATTGTGTTTATTAACCCAGGTGCCGGTGAGCAGGCTGTTATAGCCAACAGCCGAAATAGTTGGCGTTTGCGAATAACCGCCCTTTTCGCCCCCTACGTGCGCCCTCATATACTTGCCCTGTTTGGCTATCAGGTTGAGATTTGGGGTGTTTGCTTTTTCAACTACATCAGCGGGGATGCCATCCACAATGATAAACAAGGCTTTTTTAACCTTTTGCTGCGCATAGGTCGCTGTTGATATACACAAAGACAGTATAACAAGCTTTAATATTCTGGAAGAAGAGATCATAGCGGTTTATTTTGAGGCTAAGCTAAAAATACAAAAATTTGCCCGGGTTAAGTAATTATTATCTTATCACCGATGTAAGACAACACATAACAAAGAATGCAGATTTGGTATTAACATAGCATCAACCACCAGCGTATTTAACATTAACGTAATATTAAAGCGCTTAATTTGATGGAATTAACCCACGTTCGAATGCGCATGATCAGAAAGGTTGGCTTTGTAGTTTTAAAGGTATTTTTATTACTGTCAACCATATATGCGGAAGGGCAATCTCCGGCGCTTTCCAGTCTGCCATCCATCAGCCAAAAGCGTCCCGATCTGGCCCTGGTTATCTTAAAGAAAAAGCATGGGCAGGCGGTTGATAACAATGACGCTGTTACCGCCGGAATTTGTCTTAAACAAATGGGACAGATCTGTTATAACCAGGGGCACTATGCCCAGGCGCTGGAATTTTATCTGCATGCCGATAGGGCGTTGTCGGCAGTGAAGGACAAAAGTTTACTGGCCCAGAATTATGGTGAAATGGGTGTGCTCTATTACTACAATAAGCAGCCGGCCAAGTCGCGCGAAATGTATAACAAAGCTTTGTTTATTTACAATCAAACCGATAATCAAAAAGGCAAAGCAGAGATATTTGGCAATATTGGGCACCTGTACGAAAAAAGCAAACAGTACGATAGTGCCTTTTACTATCAGCATTTGGCATTGGATAGCTATACGCGGGCTAACTACAAAAAAGGGGCTGCCAAAATTTATGAGAACCTGGGCAGTATATATGAGGATCTAACGAAATACGACTCGGCATACACCAGTTTTAACCGCTCACTACAGCTTTATAAAGAAGAGCGTAACGAGATAGCGAGCATAGAGGTGCTTAATAACCTGGGAGATATTCTGCGTAAAACGGGGAAGTATGCCGAAAGCATCAGCCAATCGCGCAAGGCTATGGAGCTTGCCCGGCAAACAGGTAACGGATACCAACTGGCAGCTTGCAGCAAGGACCTTGGTAAAGCTTACGAACTAATGAACCGCATGGATAGCGCATACTATTATGCCGAGTTGAGTCGGAAGTATTCTTTGGAGGTTTATTCAAAAGATGGTGTTAACCAAACGGCATTTTTACAGGTGCTATATGACATCAATAAAAAGAGCGACGAAATAAACCGTCTCAACAATATCCGTAAGATCAACCGCATCATAACCGCAGCGGTGGTGGTTGTAGTTTTGCTGTTGATCGTTTTGGCTGTGGTGATATTCAGCCGGCAGCGGCTTAAGATAAAAGACCAGCGTGCGCTGGCCAGGCAAAACGACGCCGAGCACCATTTGATGCAACTGCAGCTAAAAAACCAGCAGCTGGAGGAGGGCAGCTTAAAACAGCAGCTGGATGTAAAAAGCAGGGAACTATCTACCCATACTTTAAATTTAATAAAAAACAATCAGTTATTAGAGCAACTCCGGAGCACTTTACAGGCAATGGTAAAGGAAGATAAGCGCGATCAAAAGAAACAAATGCAGCAAATTATTTTGCAGATAAACGAGAGCTTTAATCACGAACAGCACTGGAAGGAGTTTACCACGGCCTTTGAGCAGGTTCATCAGCAGTTTTTTGATAATATAAAAAAGCATAGCAATGAATTGACATCCGCAGATATGCGGCTCATAGCCTTGCTTCGCATCAATCTCAATTCCGCAGATATCGCTACGCTGCTTAATATCTCTACGGATAGCCTCCGTGTTTCGCGCTACAGGCTGCGCAAAAAGCTCAATATGCCACAGGGCGACAACTTAACCGCGTTTATACAATCCCTCTGATAGCGTTACATCCGGCCTGTTCAGAAGACTTTTTTTAACCTAAAAAGCGAGTTAACAATTACTTAATGTAACGGTAATGAAATGATAACGGAGGTTTTTGTACTACTTAATTAGTTTAAAATCAAATAATTAAAACAAGTGATTGCCTTTTAATATACACGCCATGTAACGGTGTTGCCTTTGTGTAACCCTCAAAGTTTCATTTGTTTTTTTCTGTAACTCACCTTTGCAGCGTCATCAAAAAGTATGGACGTTATCACACAGCAATGAATAAAATTTTACAGATCCTGTTAGCGCTGCTATTTTGTGCTACAATAGCCAGCGCCGCAAAAATTAAAGGCCATGTTTATGATAAACAATCGGGCGAAGCATTGGTAGGTGCTACCATTATTTTAGAGAAAACAGGCAAGGCCGCCAGCACCGGGCTGGATGGGTCGTTTGAAATAAAGGACGTACCCGCAGGAGCCGCAACCATCCGCGTCACTTATATCACTTACAAAACTATCGTAAAGGAAATAGTGGTGCTTGAGAAAGACAATCCCCATATCAAGATCTATATGGAGAGCGCAGGTAAGGACCTTAACGAAGTAGTAATACGCGCAACAGCAAGCGGATCTAACGACCGCGATGCCCGCCGGATAGAGCAAAATGCCACCCAGGTAATGAATATCGTATCGGGCCGCTCTATAGAGGTATCGCCCGACCTTACCGTTGCCAACGTAATGCAGCGTGTATCGGGTGTGTCTATCGAGCGTAACAGCAATGGCGATGGCCAGTACGCTATTCTGCGCGGTATGGATAAACGCTACAATTATACTTTGGTAAACGGCGTAAAAATTCCAAGTCCGGATAACAAGTACCGTTATGTGCCGCTGGATCTGTTCCCTTCCGATCTGTTGGATCGTTTGGAGGTTTACAAAACGCTTACCCCCAACTTAGAGGGCGATGCCATTGGCGGCGCGGTTAATATGGTGATGAAGAACGCACCTGATCATTTCCAGGTGAACGCTAATATTGCTACAGGTTACAGCCAGCTTTTTTTCGATCGTAATTTTACCAGCTTCAATGCATCAGGCATCAACCATAAATCGCCTTATGAAATAAACGGGCGTACTTACAACGCTACCCAGGCCGATTTTGCAAAAGGGACACTGGACTATACCTCAAAAAAACCGGCTCCAAATTTGATTGGGAGCCTATCGTTAGGCCAGCGCTTTTTCGATAGCAAACTTGGTGTTATTGTGGCGGGCAGTTATCAAAACACCTATCGCGGCAGTAACAGTACTTTTTACAATTCGGCCGTAAACGGTACAGACGCTTATGCGGTTATCACCAGCAAAAGCTACCGCGAGTATTCCGAGCAGCAAAAACGCCTGGGCTTACACGGGAAGGTTGATTATGTGTTTGATAGCAACAACAAACTTAGCCTGTATAATGTATACGTTAACCTGAAGAACCAACAACTGCGAGATGCGGTTAGTACTACTTATAATGGTGTATACGATCCGGCCAATGGTAATGCTGAGTTGGGCTACACCACCCGCAGTCGCTTAACCGAGCAACAGATCTATAACAGCACGCTGCACGGTGATCATAAATTCTTTAACGAAAAATTTAAAGTGCAGTGGTCGGCGGTTTACTCTTCGGCCAAAAACGAAGTGCCTGATAATACCACCATCAGCCTGAACGGTTTGGAGAAAAACTTTGTTGATACCCGTACATCGTTGGTAAATACCTCCCCGGTAAACCGCCGCTGGGAGCGCAACACCGACGAAGATAAAGCCGGCTATCTTGATCTTACTTATACATTTAAAACCGGCACCGGTAAACTGGATGTAATGGCCGGTGGTTTGTACCGCGATAAACAACGCAGCAGCTTTTTTAATAATTACACCCTGGCGCCATCCGCAGCGGATGCAAACGACCGATACGGTGTAGATTTTCAAAAATATACCGATCTGAACCTGGTAGTGAGTAACCCTACAGGTGCAGTGAGCAATCCTTTAACCTACGATGCCAGCGAAAAAACAGGCGCGGGTTATGGTATGTTAAAGTATGTTGGCAGTAAGCTGGAAATTTTGGGCGGCGTGCGTGTTGAGCATACCAACCAGGGTTACAACCTGCTTTTCCCGGCAGGGGAAACTAACCCGGCAGGCAGCCAGGTATACACCGATGTTTTGCCAAGCGCAACAGTGAAGTATCATTTAACGGACAAAACACAGCTTCATGCATCGTATTACAAAGCATTAAACCGCCCCGGCTTTTATGAGATAGTACCGGGCAAGGTAGTAAACGAAGAGTACCAGGAGCGCGGTAATCCAAACCTTAAACGCGCCCTTTCAGATAATTACGATCTGCGTTATGAATTGTTCCCCGGTGCATCGGAGCAGTTGCTGGTAGGAGCCTTTTACAAAAGGATTAAAGACCCGATAGAGTACACGTTTCAGGCGGATGCGGTGCGCGGGCAGGATATTTATTACAGCCCGGGTAACTTTGGTACCGCAAAAAACTACGGTGCAGAGATCGACTACATAAAATTCTTTAACAAAATAGGTCTTAAAGCAAACTACACCTATACCCATTCGCGCATTACAACGCCAAAAACATCAAGGCGCATTAATGCGACAACCGGAGATATCGAAGCATTTTTGGTAGACCAGTCGAGGCCTCTTTTTGGCCAATCGGAACATATTGCCAACCTCTCGTTGTTGTATAAAGACACTAAAAAAGGATGGGATGTGCAAATTGCAGGTGCTTATACTGGTCCGAGGATAAACACGGTATCACAATTCTTAAACAACGATCTGTACCAGCAGGGCTTTATCCAGATGGATGCCTCGGCAGAAAAAAGGTTTAAGGGTGGCCTGAGTGTATTTGTTAAAGCAGGTAACATTCTGAACACGCCAACCAAGTTATTCATTAAAGGGACCAACGCCGAGAACGACAGGATAAAAGAGGAGCTGGTATCAAAAGGCCGTACGCTTATTCGTGCCGACTACTATGAGCAAACCTATCTTTTAGGGCTCAGATATAAATTCAACTAATACATCATCGCATTTTAAATAGATCAATATGAAACTAACAGGATTTTTAACCGCTTTGGCGCTTGCAACATTGGTATTTACCGGCTGCGAAAAAGCAAACATAGATGTAGATACCACACCTGCAGATGGCTCGGCCATAGGCGAAGTATCGGGTGTGTGGGCAAAGGGCAGCACACAGGTAATTAAAGGTGATATCATTATTCCCGAAGGGAAATCGCTTACGATTGAAGAAGGTGTTACCGTGTTAATGGACACTTTAACTAAGCCCGAAATTGTAGTTAAAGGCAACTTATACTCTTTAGGTACCGAAGCCAACCCGGTAAAATTTACCGTGAACGATTCTTATAAAACCGACGCCAAAAAATTCGGTAAGCTTTGGGGTGGTATCCTGGCCGCTCCTACCTGCGCCGAGCTGGTGCTTGATCACACCATTTTAGAGTATGGCGGCGCAACCACTTCAGATGCATCTACATCTGTAAAGATGGGCCTTTACAAAGCGGTAGCAGGCGAAAACCTGCCGGCACTTTGGTTTTCAAATGTGAACGGTAAGCTAATTGTACAAAACAGCATCGTGCGTAATTTTCAGGAAGATTGTACTTACATTGAAGGAGGGAAGATCATTTTTGCCAACAACATGTTTTATACAACGGGCGTTACAGGCGGCGAGGCTATGAACTTTAAATCTGGTTGTTTGGCCGATGTGGGTTTTAACCTGGTCTACAGTGCAAATACCAACGCACTTAAACTATCAAACGCAGGCGACCGTACACCGCAAGCTTATATTATTGCATACAATAACACCATGGTTAATACCGGCTGGCGCAGGCCTACCGCGAAAGGTGGTTCTGTTTGGTTAGAAGCAACTGTGCGTGCAGACCTGTATAACAACCTGTTTGCCAACACCCGCTTTGGTGTAAAAAGAGACCCTAAAAAACCGGAGGACGCCCGTTCTAAATACGGCAACAACTGGTACTACGGCTACGATCAGGCTACGGTTAACCAGTTTCAGCCAGGTAGCAACGATATTGTTGCGGGAACAAACGATGTGAAAAGCAAAATGGCCGGCGATAATGATCCTAAATTTGTAACCTATCCGTTGAGCACGGCTACAAACAATGCCGTATTTACTACCACATGGGATTTTCATCTGCAAAGAAATTCGCCGGCATTGGGTAAGGGTATCACCACTTTTACCCGTCACCATAAAGCTGGCATCACAACCGCAAACGGAATTACTTATGTATCGCCCGAGCCTGCAACATACGTAGGTGCATACGGTGTTAAATTATAACGGGATGAAGTATAGTAATAACACGCTTTGCCTGTTAGGTTTGGGTTTGTCTGCCTTAATTTCGTGTAAGTCGGCACCAGCTACGAACGCAATTAAACCCGCAGTGATTACCCAAGCCGTAAAGTATGACACTGATGACCCGGCCATTTGGGTGAATAAGGCAGATCCATCTAAAAGTTTAGTGATAGGCACCGATAAAAACGCCGATGGCGCCTTATACGTTTTCGACCTCAAAGGCAAAATAATAGCCGATAAAGTAGTAAGAGGGCTAAAACGCCCCAATAATGTTGACCTTGCTTATGGCCTGATGCTAAACGGTAAGCCAACAGATATTGCCATAACTACCGAACGGATGACGCATAAGCTGCGCATCTTCTCCCTGCCGGATATGAAACCTATAGACAACGGAGGCATAGAGATGTTTGCTAACGAAAAAGGTTTCGAGTACCGCGATCTGATGGGGATAGCTATTTACACGGCTAAGGACGGTAAAATGTATGCCGTGATAGGCAGGAAAAACGGGCCTAAAACGGGCGGCTATATTTGGCAATATTTATTGGGAGATGATGGTACCGGTAATGTGAAAGCGACCCTCGTGCGAAAATTTGGCGAATACAGTGGTAAAAAGGAGATAGAAGCGATAGCTGTAGATAACGAACTGGGGTATATCTATTACTCGGATGAACAGACGGGTGTACGGCAATATTATGCCGATCCGGAAAAGGGTGATAAACAGTTAGCTCTGTTTGGTACTACCGGCTTTAATGCCGACCATGAAGGGATCTCCATTTATAAACTTACAGATACAACCGGGTATATTTTGGTATCAGACCAGGGCGCTAACCGGTTCCAGATCTTTAGTCGCGAAGGAACAACTCATAAACTGCTTAAAGTAGCCAATGTTTCTGCCCGCCAGAGCGACGGATCGGACGTAGTAAATGTGGCATTGAATGCAACCTTTAAACACGGGCTGTTTGTAGTAATGAGTGATGATAAAACGTTTCACTACTACAGGTGGGAGGATATTGCAGGATTGGAGCTGCGCGTAAGGTGAAATGCACGGCGAAGCGCCAATAATTCGATAGAGATAAGTCAAGATTAGCCCTCGATGGCTAATCTTGTTAAATGAGTTCCTCGTTAACACCCTAAGCCTTTCCATATAATTTCGCCATAATGGAATTTTGCAAGTTAATTATGGCTGAATATGGTTCAGATAGCGAATATGACGAATTCTAATCAGGTGCGTAATTGCCGGGTAATAATATTTTTGTATTCCTTCACTCGTCTCATGCTACAGAACTGATTTAAGCCATTGATCTACCCGGTTAGTGTTTCAAATCTCTTAACTCTGTGGGTGCCGTTTAAATTCGCTTGGTGTACAATTATATTTAGCCTTAAACACGGTCGAAAAATAATTGTGGCTCGAAAAGCCCACCATATAGGTGATCTCCGAGATGGAGTATTGTTCGTTCAGTAATAAATACTTGGCTTTCTTTAACCTGCGATTTAAAATATAGTCGGTTACACTGCAACCTAACAGCGCTTTCACTTTGCGGTAAAGCTGTACCCGCGATATGAGCAAAGCTTTGCATATTTCTTCCACATTGAAGTGTTCGTTGGCGAGGTTTTGTTCCACCAACCCTGAAAAATTGTTAAGGAATTTTTTATCCAGTGTTTTTGATATAGGCAGTGCGCCATGGCTTATCTCGCTGGTAAAACGTTCTTTTAGTATTACCCTGTTGCTGATTAAATTTTTAACAGTCGCCAGTAAATGGTCATAGTTAAAAGGCTTGGTTATATAAGCGTCGGCCATGCTTTTTATACCGGCTATCTGTTGTTCTACACTAACTTGAGCGGTCAGAAGGATGATAGGTATGTGCGACGTGCGCATATCAGTTTTAAGCGTTTCAGTAAGGACTTTTCCCGACATGCCCGGTAATAATACGTCAGAAATAATCAGGTCCGGAACGTATTGGAATGCATCAGATAAGCCTATGTTGCCATTGTCAGCTAAATAAACGTCATAGTTTTCGCCTAATTTTTCGTTCAGGTAGTTCAATAGGTCGGTATTGTCTTCAATTATTAATATCGAATGCTCTTTGGGGGATAGGAATGCGTCAGTAGGCGCAGTGGTTTCATTTTCTTCAAATTCAGCAGTATATTGCCTTGCACGGTCCGTTAGGGAAATGGTGTCAAATCCGGTTGTATTCATTACTCCGGCTGCCTGATGTTTGTTCTCAACAGGCAGGCTGATAGTAAATGTTGTGCCATGCCATCTTTTGCTGATCACGGTTATTGTTCCATAATGCATGGCTATAATCTCTTTTGCAAGTGCGAGGCCCAGTCCCGACCCTTTTGTCATTCCGTTGTTTGCCTGGTAAAATTGTTCAAAAACATGCTCTGCATCAGCTGGCTCCATTCCAATGCCATTATCTTGCACGGAAATTTCTATCGCACCGTCGTTTCTGCTTAATAATATTTGGATGCGGCCGTTGTCATTAGTGAATTTAAGCGCGTTAGCAATGAGATTAAAAAAAACCTTATCCAATAAATTCACGTCAAACCAGGTCATTATAGTTTGTTCTTTCGCCACTAAACTTAAGGCAATGCGCCTCTTTTTGGCGTGTTGCTGAAAACTGTCCAGAATATCTTTTGCAAAAGCGACGAGATTATTGCGCGATACCACTATCTGCTGTTTATCATATTCTATCTTTCTGTAATCAATCAGTTGGTTTACCAATCGCAACAGCCGGAAGATATTTTTGTGGATGAGTTTCAAATTCTTGCCGGTGGCAATATTAAGCTTCTCGTTTTGCATCATATCTTCCACAGGAGAAAGAATAAGTGTAAGCGGCGTACGGAACTCGTGCGAGATATTGGTGAAAAAGTTGAGCTTAGCTTCGGTGGCCGCTTCTGCCCTGGCCGACATATCTATCAGTTGATTACGTTGTAACAGTATTTCGGCGTTTTTTGCTTCAAGGCTTTTGTTTGATTTACGGTTCTCAGTAAGTGCATAAAACGCAAGGCCCCCAAACACAATTGCCAAAACCAGGCTAATCACAATAATGTTAAGCACCAGTTGCTGGTTGTTGTAAATCTCGCGTTGCTCGGCCAATAATGCCTGTTGCGTTTCAATATCTTTATGCTGGCTGCTTATTTTACTCCATTGCAGTTTCATCAGCTGCACATTTGTTGAATCTATTACAAGTGATTGTAGGATAGTTTCCCGGCTAAACGGCTCTTTATTAAGAATACGGAACGCGGTCAGAATAGCCTCTTTGCCGCCTGTAGGATACACCAGGCTGGCATTTAAAATACCAGCAGATACCATTTGCAAGCCACCACCGCTTCCCGGCAGGGCGTCTATCCCCAGTACTTTAACATTTTTGAACAACTTCAATTTGTTCAGCACCTCCCTGGAGCCGGATGCCATTACATCATTGTGCGCAAACAGGGCATCTGCTTGTTTTAGCTCCGGTTGTATTTGCATCAGTTGCTTTTCCGCATTTTCTTTCAACCAGTCGCCATAAACCCGTTTTACAATATGAATATCCTTGTAAGGGTTAAGCGCTTCATAAAAGCCACGCTGCCTTTCAATTGCCGGGGAGGAGCCGGGTAAACCCATAACTTCTACAACATTGCCTTTGCCTTTCAATAACGCATACATATATTCACCGGCCAGCTTGCCTACCTGGTAATTATCAGCCCCAACATAAGCCGTATATAATGCAGAAGCAGTTTTACGGTCTATCACTATAACAGGAATACCTTTATTATAGGCTTGTTCGACAACGCCGGTTAGTGGTTGTGCTTCATTGGGTGATATGATCAAAATATCAACACCATCATTCAGCATCGCTTTCACCTGCTCAATCTGTTTATTGCTGTTACCGCCGGCATCTGCATAAACAAAATTTGCGCCGGGATGCAGCGATAATTCCATTTTCATTTCATCCAGCATGTTGCGCCGCCAAAGGTCGGAGCCGATGCACTGCGAAAAGCCAATGGTGTATTGTGAAGCTTTCTCCTTGTTATGACAACCGGATAAGGCCAGCAGAATTAATGCAGGTAACAAAACAATATGCCGCAGTTTGTAGATGAAAGCCATGAGTCCTTTCAATTGAATATATTAGAATTGTTGGTTTTAACTGGTTTGCGCAATGTTTTGCGCGTGGTTACCCAAAAGTAGACATAAAAATTTTTACGGGGCAAATTGGCGTTCTCTGTATATAACCCGTCCTGCCCAAAAATGTATCAAAACCATAAATAATTGGTAACTAAATCTAACATTGTGTTTTTCAGTGTCTAAACATTTAATTTTATTTATCTGAAAATAAGCGTGTTGTGCTATTTTTGAAATTTATACTTTTTTGGTACGCAATCAATAACCCCTTCATGGCTTATCCCCCTACTTTGCGATAGTTAAAACCAATAACACCTTTAATAAATTTTATGAGAAAACATTCCGTCCTGGCCTGGTCCATGGTCGTAGCCCTTGGCGGCTTCCTTTTTGGCTTTGATACCGCAGTTATATCGGGCGCCGAAAAGTCTATCCAGCAATTCTGGCATCTATCTGTAGTAGCTCACGGCTTAACCATTTCTATCGCGCTGATCGGTACTGTTATTGGTTCGTTGTTTGGCGCACGCCCTTCAGATATCTTCGGGCGTAAAAACACTTTGTATTTTGTGGCAGCAGCATACCTTTTATCATCAGTAGGCACAGCGCTTGCTGATAATTGGTACGTGTTCTTGATCTTTCGGTTTTTAGGGGGACTGGGTGTTGGCATTTCATCGGTTACAGCCCCTATATATATATCCGAGGTTTCCCCGGCAGATCGCAGGGGGCAGTTAGTCGGGCTATTTCAATTTAACGTAGTATTGGGCATTCTCGTATCGTACTTGTCCAACTACCTGATTAGCCAGGGAGACGAAACCTCATGGCGCTGGATGCTGGGTGTGCAGGCTTTCCCGTCGTTACTTTTTCTGGTACTCATACGCTTTATTCCCGAAAGCCCGCGGTGGCTTATCCTTAAAAAAGGTGAAGTTGCCAAGGCGCTGGAAATACTACGCGTGATAAACCCGTTGAATTGCGACGAGGAACTTATAACCATTAAAAACTCAACCCTGGGAAGCACCGGTAAACGCAGCAGCCTGTTTTCGGGGCAGTATAAAACGCCGGTGATACTGGCTGTTCTGTTCGCCTTTTTTAACCAGGTATCGGGTATCAACGCTATTATCTATTACGCGCCGCGGATATTCGAAATGGCTGGGCTGGGGGCCCACTCTTCCCTGCTATCAACTGTTGGGTTGGGTGTCATCAACTTCATCTTTACTTTGCTGGCCATTAACATTATTGATAAAGTAGGCAGGCGTGTGCTAATGCTCGTTGGTTCGGTAGGCCTCATCGGTTCTTTATTCCTCGTAGCCTTCACCTTTTATTCGGGGCACTTTAATGGCTTTGCTATCCCGGTATATATGATGGTGTTCATCGCGTTCTTCGCCTTTTCACAGGGGGCAGTTATCTGGGTGTTTATATCAGAGATTTTCCCAAATGAAATGCGCGCAAAAGGGCAAACCCTGGGCAGCTCAACGCACTGGATAATGGCAGCGCTAATCGCTTTTTGTTTCCCATACCTGGCAGAGAAACTGGGCGGCGCCACCACTTTTTTCTTTTTTGGAAGTATGATGATACTGCAATTGATCTTCGTTTGGCGCATGATGCCCGAAACAAAAGGGAAATCTCTGGAGCAAATAGGGTCTAATTTAATTATGCATTAATCCATAATCATGATAACAGAAGATCAATCCGTAGTTTGTTTTGGCGAGGTTTTGTGGGATATACTGCCCGACAGGAGGGTGCCCGGCGGAGCGCCAATGAATGTAGCTTACCATCTGCACAAGCTGGGGGTAAAGAGCCTGGTAGTAAGTAGCATTGGTAACGATGAAGCGGGCGGGGAGTTGGTAGAATTTTTACATTCCATAGGTTTGTCCACAAACCACGTGCAGGTAAGTCCACGGCAGCGTACCAGCGAAGTTTTAGCCAGTATTGGTGATCATAATGAGGTATCGTACGAGATCGTTTACCCGGTTGCCTGGGACAAGATCGTTTGGGAAGAGCCGTTTGCTAAGGCAGTAAGCCAGGCATCTGCTTTTGTTTTCGGCAGTCTTAGCTGCCGCGACGAGGTAAGCCGCAGTACGTTGTTAAGAATGCTTGGCCATGCCCGTTACCGTGTATTTGATGTAAATCTCCGGTCGCCGCACTATTCGGTAGAGATAATTACCAGTTTGCTGAAGCATACCAACATGGTAAAGCTCAACGTAAACGAACTGCTGCTGATTGCCGGTTGGTATGATGAAAAATGCCAAACAGAGAGCGAGTGTGTAAACCTCTTCTTTTCGCGATTTGGCATTGAAGAGGTTTTGATCACGAAAGGAAGTGCCGGTGCCACCTATTATACCCCCGACTACCGCTATGATTACCCGGCTTACAAAATTAGCGTTGCTGATACCATCGGCAGCGGCGACGCATTTCTGGCCGCCTTTTTAGCCATGAAGCTGAAAAACGAACCCTTAGAAGTTGCGCTGGAGCATGCTGTGGCGATGGGCGCTTTCATCACATCACAGGCGGGCGCTTGCCCCGTCTATTCGAAGCCTGAGTTCGGGCGCTTTGTTTGGACCAAAAAGCTCGCGGGCAGCAACGCTCATTTTTAACTAACCACCATTAAACAGAATTATATAGTAAACCAATTAACCATTTATGAGAAGATTATTACTTATTTGCTCGCTGTTGCTTTTTACAGCATACGGGAGCTTTGCACAATCCGGAACGGTGTCTGGCACCGTTGTAGATGCGGCCGCCAAGCCGTTGGAGGCTGTGACGGTTTCCGTTATGGAAACCCAAAAATCGACCATTACCGACAGCAAAGGTAAATTTACCATTGCCGCGCTAAACGGCCAAACCATAAAATTTACCTATATCGGTGCCAAACCCTATACGTTAACGGTAAATAACACCACGGCAGACCCGGTTATTAAGCTCGATCTGGGAAACAATTCCTTAAACGAAGTTGTGGTAACGGGCTACTCTTCGCAGCGCAAAGCAGATATTACAGGCGCAGTATCGGTAGTGAACGTAAAGGACGTTGCCAACATTCCAACAGGTAACATTATTTCCAGCTTGCAGGGACGCGTGCCCGGCATGGTAGTAAGCAATGACGGTACGCCGGGCGGAGTTGGGACATCCGCTACCATTCGCGGTATAACCACTGTAAATAACAGTACGCCCCTTTACGTGGTAGATGGTGTTCAAACCAGGGACAATATTGCTACTTTGCTTAACGCGAATGACGTGGAGTCTATCCAGGTTTTAAAGGATGCAGCTTCTGCAGCCATTTACGGAACGCAGGCTTCCAACGGCGTGATCATCATCACCACCAAAAAAGCAAAAAGGAACGAGGTACGCATCAATTTTAATGGACAAGCCACCCTGCAGCAGTTTCATACCAGTATCCCGATGCTTAATACACAGCAATGGGGTGAGGCATATTGGACGGCTTATAAGAACGACGGGCTTAAACCCGCTCATGATCTATATGGCAATGGCGATGTTCCCGTTATCCCGGAGTTTATCGATTCTAAAAAAACAATACGAGCCGGCAATACCAACTGGGCTAAAGAGGTTTATCATAATGCCTTATTACAAAATTATAACTTAACAGTATCAAAGGGTTCGGAGAATGGAAACTCTACATTTTCGTTTAATTATTTCGATCAGGACGGTTTAATAAAATCCACCAACTTTACCCGTTTAAACGGCCGGATCAACAACGACTACAATTTTCTTAAGAACAGGATCCGTGTTGGCGAGAATTTAAATTTAAGCCGCTGGACGGAGAAAATTAAACCAGGAGGCATCGAAGAACTAACGATTGCCCAACACCCGATTATCCCTGTTTATGATATTAATGGTGGCTACGCCGGCCCTACCCAGGGTATAGGCGATAAACCCAACCCGATACGGTTGCTTGACCAGGCTAAGAGAAACCGTTCGGAACAATACCGGATCTTTGGTAATGCTTATATTGAAGTTGAACCGCTAAAGAACCTGGTAATACGGTCAAACTACAGTGCCAACTACCGTAACGGATTTGGATCTGCTTTTGAGCCAAAATGGAAAGAAGGCGACCGCACGGTTAATAAAAACAGCTTAACAACCACTGATAGCTACGACAGGCAATGGATATGGACCAATACTGCAAACTACCAGCTAAACATAGGCAAGCATGCTATTACTGCATTGGCCGGTACAGAAGCCAAAGACTATTACAGCGAATTTTTAACCGCTTACCGCGAAGATTTTATTATTGAAGCAGATGATTACCGGTACATAAGCGCCGGTAGCGGCAAACAAACCAACGATGGCCTTGCATCACGCAATTCTATCAGTTCTTATTTCGGTAAGGTTGACTACGCGTTTAATAACAAATATTTACTCTCGGGAACTTTAAGGAGAGATGCTTCGTCGCGCTTTGGTACTAATCACAATCAGGGGTATTTCCCATCGGTATCCGGCGGCTGGCGCATAAGCCAGGAAAGTTTCATGAAAGATGTAGCCATCGTCTCCGATTTAAAGTTTAGGGCGAGCTGGGGCCAAAACGGAAATGACCAGATAGATAATGAAGCTACCTACACTAAGTTCCTCACTAACCTCACCCGTGCCGGCTATGATATTGGTGGTATCAACCAGGGTGTAATCCCAACCGGTATCATCAAAGACCGCTCTGGCAACCCGGATGTTAAGTGGGAAACTACTACACAAAGCAACTTCGGGTTCGATCTATCCATGCTGGACAGCCGGTTTAACGTAACGCTCGACTATTTTATTAAAGACACCAAAGACATGCTGATTGACCGGCCTTACATCGCTATCATAGGCGAGGGCGGTTATTATGCCTATAACGGCGCATCACTTCGTAATAAAGGTTTGGAAGGTGTTTTAAACTGGAGAGATAAAATTGGCAAAAATTTCAACTATAATATTACCCTGACAGGTTCGGTTTACCGCAATAAAGTTACTGGTGTTCCCGACGATATATTGTACACGTTTGGCGGTGGTAATGGCAGCGATAAAACAATTGTTGGTCAGCCGCTCGGTTCATGGCTGGGCTACCAAACCAATGGCTTATACCGTACTCAGGCAGAGCTGAATGATGGCATTAACCAGCCGGGTAAAGGCTTGGGCCGCATTAGGTATGTAGATGTAAATGGCGATAAAGTGATTAATGACAGAGACCGCGTTTGGTTAGGGTCCGATCAACCTAAGTTTACTGGCGGGTTAAACCTTGCCATGAGCTACAAAGCGTTCGATTTCGCCTTTTTTGTAACCGGGGTGGTACGCGACGCTTATAACAATTCTAAATTTTATACCGACTTTTTCCAATTGTGGACCGGTAATCACGGCACGAGACTATTGCAGGGCTGGAACCCAACCACAAATTTTGATTCATCTATCCCGGCTTTAACCGCAGTGAACCTGAACGACGAGGGACGAACTTCTGACTACTTCATCGAAAACGGCTCATACATGAAACTGAAAAACCTGCAAATAGGTTACACTTTGCCTGTAGCAATAGCCAGTAAGTTAAGCATGCGCAACCTGCGCGTTTATTTACAGGGCCAGGACCTGATCACCGTAACCGGTTATAAAGGTGCCGACCCGGAAAGCCTTGGCTACCCTTACCCATTGCCACGCATTTTTACAGTTGGCTTTAACCTTGGATTTTAATTAACACCTAATTACAAATAGAATTATGAGAAATATATTATTGGCACTGGTGTTATTGCTATGCATAACATCATCGTGCAAGAAAGATTTTTTAGACAGCAAACCCAAAGGCAAACTAAGCGATGCGCTTTTGAACACACCAGACGGTATTGAAGCGCTTTGTATCTCCGCTTACTCCGCACTTGCCGGCCCCGAAGGTAGCGACGGAACTTTTTTATCGCCCACTACCAATTGGATATACGGCGATGTACGTGCTGAAACGGCTTACAAAGGCGGCGGCGGTATCGGCGATCTAAGTGAATATCATGCCTTCGAAACTTTTACCGGCGTGTTTGCAACTAACGGGCTTTTAGACCGTAAGTGGTTTAACCTGTACAGCAGTGTGCAACGGGCAAACTCGGCCATACGCAATTTAAATGCGGTAACAGAGGCTCAGGTGCCATTGAAAAACATCCGCCTTGGCGAAATGCGTTTTTTACGGGCCCATTACTTTTTCGAATTGAGCAGGCTGTATAACCGTATCCCTTACTTCGACGAGAACGTAGCGATAACCGATTACGTTAAAATCTCTAACACTCAATTTACCCGCGACCAGATCCTTGAAAAAATAGCAAGTGAATTTGAAGCTGCCGCTCAACTCCTGCCGGTTACCCAGCCTCAACCTGGCCGTGCTACAAAATACGCTGCAATAGCCTACCAGGCAAAAGTTACGTTATACCGCGCATATAAACAAAACGACGACAACACCCTGGCAAGTGTAGATCAGGGTTTGCTTAATAAAGTTGAAAGCTTAACTGCAGAAGTGGTAAACAATGGGGGATATTCGCTGCTTGATGATTTTCAGAAATTATCACAAGCAGAATTTGATAACAGTAAAGAATCAATTTTTGCGGTGCAATATTCCATCAGCGATGGTACCGCTGCGGGCCGTATCAACTGGAGCAATTTACTTAACGCACCCCGTGGCCCCGCTTATAGTGGCGACGGCTTCTTTCTGCCCAGCCAAAACCTGGTGAATTCTTATAAAACCGACGCCAATGGCCTTGCCATGCCTGATGCCTATAATACCGGCAACGTAATGACCGTATCGGACGGGCTGGCAACGAATGTAGACCCCCGCCTTGATTTTACCGTTGGTCGCCCGGGTGTTAGGTGGAAAAACTTCACCGCTTCGGTTTATGGGCCAGACTGGTCACGCGAGCCTGCTACATACGGCTATTATAGCAACAAGAAAGCGCTGGTATCTCCCGAATCACCATTTATGGTGAAAGGTTTTCCATGGGGTGGCTCTGCATTAAACTTTACCATTATTCGTTATGCCGATGTTTTGCTGTGGCGGGCCGAAGCGCTTATTGAGCTTGGCCGCCCGCTGGAAGCTGTACCCCTAATAAATCAGGTACGTACCCGCGCGAAGAACAGTAAATACGTGTTGGCATGGAACAATGTCAGCAGTACAGATTATGCCGCAAAATATATGGTAAATACCTACCAACCAGGTGTGAATTGTGTATGGAGCGCAGACTATGCCCGCAAGGCACTTCGTTTTGAGCGCAAGCTGGAATTGGCCATGGAGGGTGAGCGGTTCTTCGACCTGGTGAGATGGGGCATTGCTGAACCGGTTTTAAACCAGGAGTATATGGCTAAAGAAAAGCTTTTGCGCACCTATTACCAAAACGCGAAGTTTACCAAGGGTAAAGATGAGTATTTCCCTATCCCTCAGCCCCAGATAAACTTTTCGGGTGGTTTGTATAAGCAAAACCCAGGCTATTTATAGCATTTAGTATACCGGCATAGTGTGAACCATTATGCCGGTTCATTTACATACACCAACCCATTTATGTTTAAAGCTCATCGTTTAAAGTTCTTTGTGGTGCTGTTGTTATTATTAACCGCGCGCTGCTTTAATAGCCAGGCCCAGGTAACCTGGCACCTGGACGATACCCTATTAAAGTCATCCGGCGGCCGGCCGGGAAACGCAATCAAATTGTCGTTCCACAGCCGGACGAATAAACCGGAGATAGTGAAAGGTTATCTGAACAATGGACTGCGTACTGATGGGTATTCTACCAGCCTATCTGCTGCCTTGCCAAATATCAATAAGGCGGCGTTCAGTGTAAACGGATACTTTGCACTGGAAACCTTTCCGACAGACACCGCTGCTTTTTTTGCAATTGGTAACCGCGCAAACTGGATATCGGCCTGTGCAGACCGCTTCGGGCAGCTTTTGATTTGCATAGGTAAAGAAGGAAAGCCTGTCTTTTATGCCACAGAACTATCGGTCGCTAAATTTAAATGGCTTAATGTGGCGCTCAGTATTAGTTCAGGAAACGCACTATTGATCGTCAACGGCAAGCCGGTTAGAACTGTGGGTATTTCGGCTAATGTTCTTCCCTCCGATTCCCTTTTAATCGGTCGGGATTTCAGGCAAAAAGCTATTGGTGTTTTCCCGGTAAATAGGATAAATGGTATTGTTGACGAGATCACCATCGGCGCGGATTTAAAGCAAAGTACAATGGCCGCACTCGATGCGGGCAGAAATAAAAAAGCACCAACATTAGCCGTTTCGCCATCTCGGTTTAAAGGCGACTTTAACCGCCCCGCTTATCATTTATTACCTGCTGCAAACTGGACAAACGAAACGCATGGGTTATTTTATTATAAGGGCAAGTATCATGTGTTTAATCAAAAAAACGGTGCCAATATGTTTTTGGGGCAAATTAACTGGGGCCATTTCAGCAGCCCGGACTTGCTCCATTGGACGGAGCATAAGCCGGCTCTGACACCGGAGCCTGGGTACGACGAAAATGGCATATGGTCTGGCTGTACCGTGTTTGACGACACCGGCAAACCGGTGATCATCTACAGCGGCGGCGGTAACAATTCCATTGGTATGTGCCTCGCATTTCCCCAGGATGATTATTTGCTCACCTGGAATAAGTACCCGGGCAACCCGGTGGTAACTGCCAACCCGCCGCAGTTTGACCGTAAAGATTTTCACGACCCTATCGTATGGAAAGATAAAGGGCAATGGTATATGGCCGTAGGGTTTGGGCTAAAAGAAAATGGCATTGAAAAAGGAACACTGTTACTTTACCGATCACCCGATCTGAAAAAGTGGGAATACCTGCACCAACTATTTACCGGCAACCCTGCGGTGGATGACTCCGGCGTATTTTGGGAGATGCCCTTGTTTTGGAAAATGAATGGCAAATATGTGCTGCTGGTAAATAAAGTGCCGCATAAAGGCACGCCGGCATTGGCCTTGTATTGGACAGGTGATTTCATCGGGGAAAAATTTGTGCCCGACGAAGTGATGCCTAAAAAGTTGGAGGTGATCAATCGTTTATTATCGCCCTCCGTAGCGTTAGATGCGAGCGGTAAAACCACCGCTATTGCTATTATACCTGATGAAACGAGTGCACGGGAAACCTATCAACGTGGCTGGACGCATCTGTACAGTATCCCGCGAATTTGGAACCTCCAGAACGGTAAGATCAATCAATCGCCTCATCCGGTTTTAGAGCAATTAAGAAGCACAAAGGTTGATTTAGCCCCCAAAAGAATAGATAGCTCATCAACAACCCTTTTAAGCGAAGGCAGCCACCAGTTGGAGCTGAGTATAGATATTGACCCGCTTAACGCCAAACAGTTTGGACTGGTTGTGGGCAAAAACCAGTCGGGAAATGAATTTACCAGGATCTATTTTGACGTTGATAAAAAACAGCTGGTGATAGATCAAAAGAGGTCGAGCCTGCGCAAACACGTTCCCCTAAGCATCCGTAAGGGAGATTATACCGTGGATAGCGGCCAAAAGATCAATCTCCACTTATTTATAGATGGTTCGGTGATAGAAGGGTTTATCAATAATAAAGATGCCTTCACCACGCGCTTATTCCCGATTGACCGGGCAAGTAATCGCATAGAGTTATTCACATCAGGCGGAGATATAGATCTGCTGAAGGCCTCGGTTTGGCGCTTGAAAAACGCGGAAATAAAGACGGGGTTTTAACATCAAAAAATTGACCAAATGAAAAAAACATACAGTGTTATTTGCATCATCGCTTTAAACGCCTTTGTTATTTCTGCAAAAGCCCAGGTAACGGCGGCAAAGGGTAACGATACGGCATCCTATAAGGAAATGTACCGTCCTCAATATCACCTCACATCTTCACGGGGAGCACTTTTCGACCCCACCGCGCTGGTATATGTAGATGGTGAATACCAGGTGAACAGAGGAGTTGCCAAAAGTACTGATCTGGTACACTGGAAGTTGGGCCGTGCCCAGCGCCTCGGCAACGATACGTTCAGAGAAATGTCGGGATCGGCAGTGATTGATAGCTTTAACACAAGTGGGTTTGGTGTAAACGGGCAAGCGCCGATGGTTGCAGTATACTCCGGCTTAAAAACAGACGGAACCCAGTTTCAATGTATTGCTTACTCAAACGATAAGGGCGTAACGTGGGCATTGTATCAAAATAACCCGGTTATTGATATCGGTTCAACCGAGTTTCGCGATCCGCAGGTATTTTGGTATGCACCTCAAAAGAAATGGGTAATGGTGGTTGCCCTGGCGGCCGACCGCAAGATTCGCTTTTATAGTTCCGCCAATTTAAAACAATGGGACTTCATGAGCGATTTTGGACCATATGGAGCGGTAAATGGCGTTTGGGAATGCCCTGATTTATTCAGGCTACCTGTAAAAGGGTCACCAGGGGTATTTAAATGGGTGCTTGAACTAAGCGTGCAACCTATTAGCGGGCAGTATTTTGTGGGAGATTTTGATGGGAGAGAGTTTACCGCCGATCCTGAATTTAAAACGCGAAACAACTTGCCAATGCCTGCCGGGCAAGTGCTGTTTGATTTTGAAAATGGGCTAAAAGGTTGGAAAACCGAGGGGCTTGCGTTCGCTGCATCGCCTTCAAAGGATTTGTTGCATCATCAGAATGCCGTGCTGGGCTTTGCCGGCAAAGCGCTGGTAAATAGCTTTAACAATGAAGATGAAGGCACCGGGAAGATCACTTCGCCTGATTTCACCATCAACAAAAAGTTCCTTAATTTTTTAATTGGCGGCGGGCTGCATGCCAACGGAGCCTGTATTAATTTATTGGTAAACGGTAAGGTAGTACGTACAAAAACGGGGACCGATACCGAGGTTTTGTACTGGTCGGGCTGGGATGTTTCTGCATACATCGGTAAAAAAGCCCACCTGGAGATTGTTGATAACGAAACCGGTGCGTTTGGGCACATCCTGATCGATCACATTATGCTTGGCGACCAGCTGGCCACAAGCTCACGGGAGCAAGCGTTTTGGGTGGATTACGGGCCTGATTTTTATGCAGCCCATTCATGGGTAAACGGCCCTCCATACGATAATAGGAGGGTTTCGGTAGCATGGCTGGGCAGCTGGCTATATGCCACCAAAGTGCCAACAAAGCCCTGGAAAGGCGGGCATACTTTCCCGCGCGCTCTGGAGTTGAAGAAAACGACTGACGGTTTCCGCCTTACACAGAATCCGGTTGCTGAGATTGAAAAGCTACACGGTAAAAACTATCATTTGACCAATATACCTATTAGTGGTTCGGCAAATGCTCTGAAATCAATCCACGTATCACAGAATGCTTACGAGTTCATAACAGAATTAGCAATAGGCGGGAAATCGGTTTTGGAGCTTTCTTTAT
This sequence comes from Mucilaginibacter sp., assembly GCF_039925265.1. Classification (GTDB taxonomy): domain Bacteria; phylum Bacteroidota; class Bacteroidia; order Sphingobacteriales; family Sphingobacteriaceae; genus Mucilaginibacter. The sequence continues at coordinate 16,144 of NZ_JBDSZG010000018.1, read as the reverse complement.
GCGGGGACAATAATCAAAAAACCATTCTGAAGTATAACGCAAAAACACAGTTGCTGAGTCTCGACCGTACGGCATCTGGAGTTGTCAATTTCAGCCCCGGGTTTCCGCAAACTTATCAAGCGAGATTAGTGCCTGTTAAAAATAGGATTAGGCTTCATGTTTTAATTGACCGATCCTCTATAGAAGTTTTTGGCAATGACGGAGAAGTAAACATCACCTGCCAAATATTTCCGGCAACAACCGCCCGCCAACTTAGCCTTCGTGCACTAAGCGGAAAGGCGACTATTAAAAACTTTAACCTTTGGGAACTTAGTTCCATTTGGAATCAAAAATAACAAACTGGCAACCTTTAAATAAACTGATGAAAAGTATAACCAAAATATTACTGCTACTATTTATAGCGATATCTGGCTGTAAAAAAACTTATATAACCCAAGAGGTTGTAGAAGGAAGTAAAACCGCTTCGGCGGAATATCTTATAACCGACTATGGTGCAAAAGACGATGGTAAAACAGACTGCGCCGCAGCCATCAATTCCATTATTGCCAGTATGCCCGCTTCCGGCGGAACAATTGTGATCCCGGCAGGCGATTTTTTATTGAACGCACCTATTATCATCAATAAAAATTTTGTAACCATCCGGGGCTTAAATGCCGGATTACGCAGTAACGTAGATGTGCCGCCAGCTAACGTACAAAACCCCGGCGGCGGAAGCAAACTGCTGTTGGGCAGTTCCAATTTCGCTATCAGCGTACCAACACTGCCAGACGTGAACGGGCTTAAAAACAGGATCTCGGGCTTAATTATTAAAAACCTGCTTATTTCCGGTGGTACATCTACTCGGGGAACGGGAATTAATATTCAGCAGGATGCCGACGGAACACGGATAGAGGATGTGGTTGGCATTAATTTAAATACGGGCATCATTGTAAATGCTGCCGACGCTATGATCATTCGTAATTGCTGGGTATCTGAATGTAAGAACAGCATTGAAATGACGAACGGCATCCAAAACATGATTAGTAACTGCCAGCTTGGAGCTCAGCCGGGGGGAATTACGGTAAAACTCACTAACCAGGAGAACTTCATTTTTTCGAATAACCACGTCTATCCTGATGGTGATGTAAACCTGCAACTGAATAATTCTGATTATGGCAACATAACCGGTAATAACTTCCAGAGCTATTATGTAGGCCTATTGGAACTGAACGAGAGCAGTAATAACCTGGTAAGCGGCAACGTTACCTGGTTGCGGCTTCCGGGTGACAGATCGCGGCAATTGCGCGGAAAAGATAACGATTACGGTGTGTTCAGAATCAGCGGAAACTACAATTTAATAACTAATAACACGATCACAGCCGACTGGGCTGATGCTCTTGCTAAACCCGTTACTATCCGCTCGGCTGGCGGTACCAGTAACAGGTATGATGGTATTAAAATAACGGACATAACCAGTCCGCGCGTATTTTTTGTAAATGAAAGTTCTGAAATATTTAATTGTGTACCGGCAGCCAATGTGTTTGTGGATGGTAATGTGGCCAATGTATACATCAAATTTTAACTATATTTAACCATCTATCCATATGAGAATGAAAATTTTAACTCTTGTGCTAACCTTTAGTTCATTCCTGGCTGTTGCACAACCGGGAATAATACCGGGCGAAAAACATCGGCCGCAATTCCATTTTTCGCCAAAAGCACATTGGATGAACGACCCAAACGGAATGGTTTATTTTAATGGGACGTATCATCTGTTTTTTCAACACTACCCGGGTGGTACCACCTGGGGGCCAATGCACTGGGGCCATGCCGCAAGTACCGACTTAACACATTGGACCGAACAGCCCATCGCGCTTTATCCCGACAGTTTAGGTGCTATATTTTCTGGCAGTGCGGTTATAGATAAAAATAACACCGCCGGTTTTGGCAAAAACGCAATGGTGGCCATTTTTACTTACCATAATCAGAAAATAGAAGATGCTAAAACTGGGTTGCATCAATACCAGGGTATTGCTTACAGTAACGATGAAGGTAAGACCTGGATAAAATATAAAGGCAACCCGGTGTTACCCAACCCCGGCATATGGGATTTCCGCGACCCTAAAGTACAGTGGTTCGAGGTCAGCAAAAAATGGATAATGACCCTGGCTACCAAAGACCGGGTGACTTTTTATTCATCACCCGACTTGAAGAGCTGGACCAAAGAGAGCGATTTCGGCGCTGCCCTTGGTGCCCATGGCGGCGTTTGGGAATGTCCGGATCTGTTCAGCCTGAGTTATAAGGGAAGCCGTAAATGGGTATTACTGGTAAGCATCAACCCGGGTGGGCCAAGTGGTGGCTCCGCAACGCAGTACTTCATTGGTAATTTCGACGGCAAAACCTTTGTGCCGGATAATACAACAACCAGGTGGGTAGATTTTGGTGCTGATAACTATGCCGGCGTAACTTTTTCCAATACCGGTAAAAGACGAATATTTATGGGCTGGATGAGCAATTGGCAATACGCCAACGTGGTTCCTACAGAAAAGTGGAGAAGCGCTACCACAATACCCCGCGAATTAAAATTGTTAGAGGCAAATGGTGAAGCTTACCTGGCCTCTATGCCCGTTAAAGAAACAACCGAGCTCTTTGGGCCGGCACAAGAGATCAAACAGCTTAAGGTTGATGGTTCGGTAGACCTTTCAAAACTATTGAAAATGGAAGGCGGGAAGTATTGCATCAGGCTTGAGTTGGCAAAGAATGAAGATGTTTCACTCCAATTAACTAATGTTAGTGGTGATAAGGTTATAGTAGGTTATGATAAAACTACCAATAGTTATTATACCGACCGGACCAATTCCGGGGATGTGGTTTTTCAGAAAGACTTTGCCCGCAAAACCATTGCACCTCGTTTTACTACGGGTAATAGCTTAACTATGAAAATATTAGTAGATGTTGCCTCTGTGGAGGTTTTTGCAGATAGCGGCTTATCTGTGATGACCAATATCTTTTTTCCGCAGCAACCGCTTGATATACTATTGCTAACGGGCAAAAAGCCATTGCAGATAAAAAAGATCAGTTATTCCCAGTTGAAATAACTTAAAGGAAACAGGAGTACACTCTTGAGATTTAGTTGATAAAAGGCGTTCCTGGTGAGATGGGGACGCCTTATTTGTCTTATAATGGCAAAATACAATGTTTGTGTCGAGATTGTTTTCCCAACCTCAGCCGCTAACGCCGGTATAGGTACAACAAACCCACTGCCGGGTTAAATATGGTTTATCCTTATTCTACCTTAAAAGTCAAAGGGGGAAGTTTAGGTTGGTTGAATTCGAAAATCACGCTCATCCGCTCGAGTTCAGGCGATCAGCCGGTGCGAGGCCCAAATATCTTGGTCGCCGATGTTGCTACCGGGGCGGTCTCCTATATCCAATCGTACCAGGGCAACTTGCAATTTTGGACAGCCGGCATGCGCCCCCTGAACGTTTTAAACAGGGGGAGGTTGGGGTTTATAAAGATTTTCTATGATCCAAGCGTAAAGAAGCGAAACGTCGATCAGCGAAACGTATCTGGGTGAGTCACCTCGCCGTGCAATAGCCACCAAGCCCTTTGGAACGTTTTTGTTTTCTTTGCAATTTTAACATTAGCGTAACATTGCATCCTTAGTTTTGACACAAACGAGGGGTGGCATGTATTTATCATTTACCGATGAAGCATTGATGGATTGTATACAACAGGGCGATGCGCAGGCTTTGGAAGTGGTGTTTAACCGCTATTACCGGCAGCTTTGCCAGTTTTGCGCCATTTACATTAAAGACAGCGACGTTGCCGAGGAGGTGATTGCCAATCTGTTTATGAAGGTTTGGGACAACCGTGCCGATTCCCGTATCCTCAATGTGAAAAGCTACCTGTTTGCGGCTGCTAAAAATCTTTCGCTCAATTATATTCAAAAAAAGAAAGAACCGGTGCATTTTATTGAGGATGCCGATATCAGCCAGCAATTACTGCAGGATACCAATACGCCGTTCAAAATACTATCAGCGCGCGAATCGTATAATAAAATTTTGGCGCTGATAAACCTGCTGCCACCGGGGCAAAGGCAGGTATTGCTGATGACCCGGGTTGACGGGCTTTGCAAGCACGAAGTAGCAGGGCTGTTGGGCATTACGGTGCGCACGGTAGAAACTACGCTGTACCAATCCTTAAAAAAACTCCGCGAACTGATTAAAGCCTCGCCCAGCTTCAATTCTTGAACTTAATAATTTGTTAATGTAATGTTAACCAGGTTCGCTACGTAAGCGGGATGCTGTATTCTGTCTTTAGTAGCAGAAGCAGAACATGGAAGAACATTACCACCGTTTAATTATTGAATATTTCGAAAAAACCATCAGCGATGATGGGCTTACGCAACTACAGGACTGGATTGAACTACAGCCCGAAAACCTTGCGCAGTTTAGTGATACCATCCACATACTGGAGGCTGCCCGCGCCAGCCTTAAACACGCCGACCATTCTAAAAAAACCTGGGAGAAAATAAGCGCCCACATTGCACAGCAACAAAATCAACCGCAAACACCAGTCGCTGTTATTCGCCCCATTAAGCGTAACTGGCTGGCTTACGCGGCAAGCCTTTTAATAGTTTGCGCTACCAGCTGGCTGAGTTACAAAAGCATTTTTAATAAACCGGCTGCTACCGATGCTATGGAGATAGCCAGCAACCCTAATGGCAAACGGAGCAAGTTAATGTTGCCCGATGGTTCTGTAGCTTACCTGGCGGGTGGCAGTACGTTGCGTTATGCCAAAAACTTTGATGGTAATAAGCGCGAACTGTACCTAAGCGGCGAAGCTTTTTTTGATGTGGTGCACCGTACCGACAAGCCCTTCGTAGTGAAAAGCGGGGAAATAAGCACCGTAGTGCTGGGCACATCCTTCAACGTGAAAGCTTACGGCGCCGATAATAAGATAACCATTACAGTAAACACGGGCAAAGTAGGGGTAATGGCCAATACCGATGGTAAAACCGAACTGGTAAAATATCTTACGCCAAACGAGCAGATAAGCATCAACACCAAAACGGGGGTATTTGCCTTCGGCAATGCCAATGCTGCCGATGCAAGTGCATGGATAAGCAACAACCTTGTTTTTTACAATACTACACTTAAGGATATAGCCGCCGCGCTGGAACATCAGTACGGTGTGAAGATTGATTTTACCGATGCCGACCTGGGCGCGGTGCGCCTTACTACCAGGCTGATGAATATGCCGCTGGAGCAAGCGATGGAAAACTTAACGGCCTTATCCGGGCTGGCTTATACCCAAACCGGAAAACATCTATTTATATCAAACACCAACGAAAGGGGAGGGCGAATAATGAAGTAAAACTTACGCTGCCGATAAAAAAAGCAAGCCCGAAATTGCTGGTAACAATCGCGGGCCTCTGTTTGAATTTAAACTCACGATTAACAAGCATAAATTAAGTAAATATATGAAAAAGTTATGGCTAATAACCATACTGGCGCTTTTGCTGATGCCTTTTTTAGGTACGTCAACAGCCGAAGCACAAACAGCATTAAACAAAAAGGTAACCTTTGGGGCCGATGGTATTCCGCTAAAAGATGCCTTTCAGCAACTCGAAAAATTGAGCGGCCTGTCTATCAGTTACAATAACAGCATATTAGATGATCAGCGCAGCATTAGGCTGGCAAAAGCCGAGCGCACCGTGCAGGAGGTTTTAGAACTGTTTTTGCGCGGTACCCAGTTCACCTTTAGGCAATCAGGAGAGCGGGGCATACTCATTGTGGCAAAAAGCCAGAGTAAAGGCAAAATAGAAGGGAAGATAGTGGACGAAAAAGGCGAGCCATTGCCGGGTGCATCCATACGGGTGCCGGCAGCGGGCGTGTCGGCTATATCGCTTGTAGATGGCAGCTATTCGCTCAATGTGGATGCCGGCGTTTACACCATAGAGGTAAGTTTTGTCTCTTTCGAAAGGGCTAAGCAAGAGAACGTTACAGTGCGTGCAAATGCTTCAACTACCGTAAATATAACCATGAAGCCGTCTTCAGCCGCGCTTACCGAGGTGGTAGTAACTGCCCTTGGTATCAAACGCGAAGAAAAATCACTTGGTTATGCGGCTACTTCGGTAAGAGGTGAGCAATTAACCAACGCGCTTTCGGGTAACTGGACGGACGCACTATCGGGCAAGGTAGCAGGTTTAAACCTCATCCGCTCTAACAGCGGCCCGGCAGGTTCCAACAAGATCATCCTCCGTGGCGAGAACAACCTCACCGGCGATAACGAGGCGCTTATTGTGGTAGATGGCGTGGTGATAAACCAGGGCAGCGGCAGGCGCACCGCCAATGCCGGCGAAACAGCTTACGGCGTAAGCAGCGATATTATGCCTGCAGATTATGGCAGCAACCTGAACGACCTGAACCCCAACGATATTGAGAATGTAACCGTGCTGAAAGGCCCCGGGGCGGCGGCGCTTTACGGGCAGCGTGGTGCAAATGGTGCTATCATCATCACCACCAAATCGGGCGTTAAGCATAGCGGTTTGGGCATTACGTTTAACTCCAATACCTCGTTTGAGGATGTGAACCGCTGGCCCGACCTGCAATACGAATACGGCCAGGGTACTGCGGGCAGCAACTATTATTCGTTTGGTGCGGGGCCCGATGGGGCAAGCACCAGCGCAACAAGTTCCGCCTACGGCCCTAAATTCAACGGGCAAAACTTTTACCAGCTGGACGGAACCACCCAGGCACAGGGATTAGCCCGCACGCCGTGGGTACCCTACAAAAATCAGATCCGCGAGTTTTTCCAAACCGGGGTAACCAAAACTAACTCCGTAAGCATTGATGGCGGTACTGATAAAACCTCCGCACGCTTTTCGGCAACAAACGTTACCAATAAATGGATCACCCCGAATACGGGTTACGGGCGCAACAGCTTGTCGTTATCTGTCAATTCAAAAATTAATGATAAGCTGACGATCAGTTCCAACGTAAATTATAACAACAAGCATAGCGATAACCTGCCCGGAGCGGGTTATGGCAACCAGTCGCTGATGTATTGGTTCATATTTTGGCAGCCCAACGCCGATTTAAACGTGCTTAAGAACTACTGGCGCAACGGCCAAACTGATAAGCAGATCTTCTACCCGTTCAGCTCCTTCCCGGAGAACCCTTACGCGGTGTCGTACGAGTTTATCAACAAGTCGTCGCGCAACTCGGTTACAGGTAACGTGCTGGCCAATTACAGCATTACCAAGGCGCTTAGCCTGCAATTGCGCGCAACTATGGATATGGGATACGAGCAACGCTCGCAGCAGCGCCCTTACGATGCGGGCACCAAGTTCCCCAAGGGATCGTACCGTACGCAAAACATTTACTCGCAGGAAGCCGGCGGCGATTTCCTGTTGAAATACAACAAAAAAATAAACAAAGATTTTAACGTTACCGCCACCGCAGGTGGCAGCATGCTGCGAAACACCTACAACCGCGATGAGGTACGTGCCGACTCTTTAGTATACCCAGGCGTGTACTCGCTGGCTAACAATGCAGGTCCGCTGGTTACGTCGCCCTTCAGGTCTACTTATGCTATTAACAGCTTCTACGGTTTGGTATCAACCAGCTTTAAAGACTATTTGTATTTGGATATGACCGCCCGGCAAGACTGGGTGAGCACCCTGGCCACCGCCAACCGTACCGACGAGGTGGGTTTCTTTTACCCATCGGCAAGTCTAAGTTTCCTGGCTTCGGAAGCATTTAAGTTGCCACAGGGAATTGATTATGCCAAATTCAGGGCATCGGTAGCGGGCGTGGGTAGCGGTACCACAACGCCGTACCAAACCACCTTTAATTATACAACGGCGGGCAGCACCTACAACGGCGGCCTGCAAAACCCGCGCACCTTATCTAACCCGGATCTGAAACCTTTGCGCACCACCACTATTGAAATTGGTACCGAAATGCGTTTTTTCAAAAACCGTTTAGGGTTTGATCTGGCTTTGTACAGCGGCAACACCAAAAACCAGATCCTAAACCGTACGGTTGACCAAAGCTCGGGCTTTAGCCAGGCCGTTATCAATGTGGGTAGAGTAACTAACAAAGGCCTGGAGCTTTCCCTTTATGGAACGCCGATTCGCCATGTGGGCGGCTTTGAATGGACGATAAACACCACTTTTACATCAAACAAAAACCAAATACGTGAACTGGCAGATAGCGCCGTGGTATTACGCACCGGCCCAACCGGTGGTGGCCAAATTGTAGCACGCGTTGGCGGCAGCATGGGCGATATGTACGGCCGTGGCTACATGCGCTCGCCCGACGGGCAAATTGTGTACGATGCCTCAACCGGCTTCGCACGCTTGTCTGACGATCTGGTATATCTCGGCAACACCATGCCAAAGTACAAAGCAAGCATGGGGCACGATTTTAAGTTCCGCCAGTTTCATCTAAACCTGTTGTTTGATGCACAGGTAGGAGGAGTTGCCTACTCACTATCTAACTACAAACTTGCCGAGCAGGGCAAAATTAAGTTAACACTTCCGGGCCGCTATAACGGCATTATTGGTACAGGTGTTATTAAAAACCCTGATGGTACTTACCGCGCCAACGATGCTATCGCGTCAGATATCGACGGTTACTACCGCTCGCACTACGGTATTGATAATGCCGAAGGAAACACCTTCAGCACCAATTTCATCAAATTCCGCGAGGCAAGGTTTGACTATACTTTAAACCCACGGTTCACCAAAAAACTGGGCCTGCAACGTGCATCGGTAGGTGTTTACGGCCGAGACTTGTACATCTGGAGCGCCTGGCCGGTGTTCGACCCGGAGTTTGGTACCCTATCGGGCAGCGATATTGTACAGGGCTTTGAGATAGCGCAGTTCCCGTCTACCCGCACCTTTGGCTTTAACATCATTATTGGCCTTTAATATTTACAGCAATGAAAAGGAATATATATAAGATACTACCGGTAATTATCCTGCTCGCCATCACCATGGCATCATGCAAAAAGGGCTTTATCGATTTGAATACAGACCCTAACGGTACACCCAATGCCCTGCCGCAGCAATTGCTGGCACCTGCGCTGGTAAACACGGTAAGCATAAACATGCTGCGCGCCCGTAACTTTAATAACGAACTGATGCAGGTAACCGTTGACCCCGGTGATTCGGAAGGCAAGGTTTTTCGTTATGATGTAAAACGCACCTGGGCAGATTACACCTGGAACGGCTGGTACACCCAGCTCACCAATTTTAAGGATATCTACAATATCTCCAGCCAGCCGCTTACTTACAACAAAACGTATATGGGGATCTCGCTCATCTGCCAGTCGTGGATCTATTCCATGCTGACCGATACCTACGGTGATGTGCCTTACTTCGATTCTAACAAAGGCAAAGACGGCAACTTTACCCCGGCATTTGATAAGCAGAAGGACATTTATCTGGATATCTTCAAAAAGCTGGAGCAGGCAGATACTTTGCTGAACGGCGCGGCCAACGTAAATGGCGGCAGCGACCCGGTGTTTAACGGCAATTCTTCCAAATGGCGCAAGTTTGGCAACACGCTGTATTTGCGTTTGCTGATGAGGCTATCTGGCAAGGCGGAAGTATCTGCCGATGTGATTGCCAAAATTAAGGACATGGTAGATACCAACCCGACACTTTACCCGCTGATGACCAGTAACGACGATGCGGCCGTGTTGCGCTGGAATGGTGTTGGCGCATTAACTTCGCCTTTTATTGGCGGCGTGCGCGAGCAGGACTGGCGGCAGCCCAGCATTGCTGAGTTCTTTATCAATAACCTTAACCGCTGGGCCGATCCGCGGTTAACTACGCTTCGCTGGTCAGTAGCTACTTACCAGGGCGGTTACGTGGGTGCGCCAAGCGGTTACGCACCGGGCGAAGGGGTAGACCATAAATCGTACTTCCAGTCTACCACATCAACCACCACTTTAATGAACGATCCGCTGATGGGCAACATCATGAACTACAGCGAGCTGCAGTTTATTTTGGCAGAGGCAGCAGCAAAGGGCTGGATCTCCGGATCGGCAGAAGCATATTACAAAGCAGGCGTGCAAAGCGGTATCACCTTTTGGATCCCCACCTTTGCCACCCCGATAGATACCTACCTGGCTGCGGGCGATATAGCTTGGAACAATGCGGGAACCCTGAACGATAAAATGGAGCAGATACACCTGCAAAAATACTACTCCATGTTTTGGACAGATTTTGAGCAGTGGTTTGAGTACCGCCGCACCGGGCACCCTATACTGCCAAAGGGCAACGGCTTGCGCAACAACGGCGTTATGCCTGCAAGGCTAACCTACCCCGTATACGTGCAAAGCGCTAACCCTGCTAACTATAACGCAGCAGTTGCCGCGCAGGGCGCTGATGAAATAAACACCAACGTATGGTGGCAAAAACCATAATCGAAGCTAATCATAAAGCAATCAACATGAAAAAGATATATGTATACCTGGCGGCTTTAAGCATTATTTGCCTGGCCGGTTGTAAAAAGCACGATTATGCCGAGGGCACGCTTAGCCCCATCATAGCCGTGGTAGATGTAAAGGCCCTATACAAAGGCAGCGATGTTACCCTCAACGCCGATAACCTGAGCGGCGCCAAAGAAATTGTGGGCGTGGTGATCTCAAACGCCGCAAGCGGTAACAGCCCGGCTGGCATATTGGTGGTGCAAAACAACCGCCGTAACGCCATTCGCGGTATAGCGCTGGATATTGGTGCTGCCGCCGCGGGCTACGCTCCCGGCGATTCTGTAATGGTGCAGGTAACAGGTGCTACGCTCACCAAAGTAAACGGCAGCATGCGCCTAAAAGGCCTGGCCGAAGGTGCTATCACTAAGCTGGCATCCAACAAAGCTATTACCGTGCAGGCGGTACCATCGGGCCGTATTATAGCCTCGCCGGATGTTTACGAAAGCACGCTGGTGACCATCAGCTCGGCTATTGCCGAACCGGAACCACAGCCGGGTGAAACTTATGCCGGCAACAAAACCATTAACGATGGCTTTGGCAGGGTAGTATTGCATACCGAAACTGCTGCCAGTTTCTCGGCAGCGCAATTACCTTTCAGCGCCAACTTTACGGGGATCCCGTTCACCAATATTACCGCTGCCGATACCTCCATACAACTATGGCCGCGCACTATTGACGATATGTTTGCGCTGGCGGTTATTAAACCATCCCCCGTTATTGTAGCCGGTTACCTTACCGATCCAACCGGTGGCGATGCCAACCAGGAATACATACAGCTGATGGCTACACGCGATATCGATTTCGCGGTGACCAACTTCTCCATCGTAACCTGTAACAACGCGGGTACCAACCCGGCACCGGCAAATGGCTGGGCTGTTGGCGCGGCACGTAGTTATAAAATAAACCTTACATCGGGCACGGTAAAAAAGGGGCAGTTCTTTTATGTGGGCGGCAATAAAAATATATGGGGAGCGGGCTCAACGGATATCAGCGCGGCCAATTGGATAAGCAGCACCCAATACTCTACGGTAGATGGGGCAGGCTTCGGTACGGCAACGGCAAACCTGCTGGCCAACAGTGGCAACGTAGCGGGTATAGCAGTTTTTGCAGGCATCACTGTTGATGCAAGCACAGTTCCGTTGGATTTGATCATGTATGGCGGCAGCGGTACGGTTTATGCCCCGGGCCCGCCCGAGATTGGCTACCGCATCACCAATACCGATTATTACAGTACCATAAACCCTGTAACCCGCGAAAACCAGGCGTTTTACGGCGGCGGGACCAATAAAACTAAACTAACATTGCCTGCCACCGGCAACTTTAGTCAGTTAGGTGGTGTGTACGATGCCATTACCGGCAGGTGGACAACAGGGCGCACGGTTACCAGCATCCCCCTAACCAAAACTTCGGCATTAACAGTAATTGAAGTGGGCACAGGTTTCACTTCGGTGCAAAATTAACTTATCCGCAAGCCGGTGCCCCAGGCTACCGGCTTGCTTTTAATAAAAAACATGGACAGAAGGAAATTTATACAAAGCGTAGGTGTGCTTACCGGCAGCGCCTTTATAGCGCTTAAAGCCAACGCATTTTCATCGCCTGGTGTTGCCGAAACTATAAAAGGCAAAGTAACCGATGGCAAAAAAGGTGTTAAAAACGTAGCGATATCTGATGGTTTTTCGGTAGTGCTAACCGATGCTAAAGGCAGCTACAGCCTTACGCCAAACGCCAGGGCAACCAGCATTTTCATGAGCACACCGGCAGGCTACGAGTTTAAAACCGATTACAATGTTGCCCGCCATTATGAAAATACCGGCAGCAAAAATACTTTCGATTTTAAACTGCAGGCGCTAAAGCAAAATGATAACAACCATCACTTTATCATTTGGGCAGACCCGCAGGTGAAGAACAAAAAGGATGTGAAACAGATGATGGATACGTCGGTACCGGATACGATGGAAACTATTAAAGGCTTAGGCAAAGATGCCTTGGTACATGGTATTTGTGTGGGTGATATTGTGTGGGACAACCACGAGCTGTTTCCCGATTACAATGCCGCGGTGGCGCAGATGGGCATCCCATTCTTCCAGGCCTTGGGCAACCACGATATGGATTACCGCATGGGCGGCGATGAAACATCAGACGTTACCTTTAAAAAAGTATACGGCCCTACTTATTACTCCTTTAACCGTGGCAAGGCACATTACGTGGTGATGGACGATGTGCGCTACCTGGGCACCGAACGCGAATACGACGGCTACATAACCGAAGACCAGTTGGCATGGCTGGCCAAGGATTTGGCGGTGATTGATAAAAGCCAGTTGCTCATCATCAACCTGCATATACCGGTGTATAACCAGGTAAAGAATAATAAAGATTTTTATGCTTTGCTTACGGAGTTTAAAAATGTGCATATCATGTCGGGCCATACGCATTACAATGCCAACAATCTAAGCAACGGTGTTTTTGAACACAACCACGGCACCGTTTGCGGCGGCTGGTGGACGGGCCCAATTTGCGGCGACGGCACCCCGCGCGGTTACGCCGTTTATGAAGTTAACGGAACAGCAATAAAATGGTATTATAAATCTACCGGTTTGCCGATAGAAAACCAGTTAAGTTTATATGTGGAGAAGTTGACCAACCAAATGCGCCTGATAGCCAACGTTTGGAACTACGACCCGGAATGGAAGGTAGAATACTTTTTGGACGATAAACCTATGGGCGCGTTACCCAAAGAAATTGGTTACGACCCATTGGCGGTTACCCTTTACAAAGGCGACCAGCTACCCGCCGGGCGCCATTTTGTAGAACCTATACAAACCGACCACCTGTTTGTAACCCACTTTGACCCGGCCGTAAACAAGGTAAGGGTGGATGTAACCGACAGGTTTGGCAATAAATATACAAGCGAAGTAAATGCAAAATAAACTCATAATTGTTAGAGCTGTAGGCCCGGTGGTATCATCAGGCTATAGCCTTTTCAAAACTTATGTGCCTTTACCCACCCTCGTAATTGGACTTGAACAATATGTCGCTATTAGAACAGGGTATGGTCGTGATCACGGGTCTTAATTGAATCATTGGAAAGCCTTCAAGCATACAAGCGTGCTGCCGCTTTTCAAGCGGTGCACGGCCTTGGCAATTTCGAAGCTTACTGCTTCTGGTTGTTTAAGCATTGCAGTGGAGTGGTGTGTGCTGATATACGTAAATCAAATATTATATTTGCAATATTATGGCTAAGTTGTTTATTGTCGGTTTTCCACGGGACATGGAAGAAATTGAACTGGTTGAAATATTCAGCATCCACGGAATTGTCAATACCGTTACAATCGTAACCGACCAAAGTAGCGGCGAAAGCAAAGGCTACGGCTTTATTATGATGGCAGATCAGGCGGGTGCCGAACGTGCAATTGCAGCACTTGATGGCGGCGAAATTGATGGCAGGACGATTAGTGTCAGATTTGCCGAAGATAAATCTGCCCCCATACTAAATCCTCTACAAAAAAACCCCCATAAAATCCAACCAGGAAATCAAAATACACCGCAAACAGCACCACGTAAAAAAAGGCCTCGCCGCCCTATGTAAATAGCAAATCAATAGTCGATTGCTCTTTTTTTTATGCTATTAGCGCTTTTTAATCTCTGGGTTTCAAGTTTGGGTATGGGCAAGCATCTAGCTTACCGACTTCAGGTAATATTCGAAATCTACAATGAAAGCATGGTCGAGGCTTTTGATCTCAATGTTCGTTTTGGCAAATTTAGTTTTCAGGAATCCTGATAAATGTTTAACAAAGGTGTTATATCCTGTTAAAGTATTAACCTAAAACCCGTACCAATCAATGACTGCACGCGTTTTATTATGTTCATTGAAAATCTGCATCAGTTACCGGCTCTTTTCTGCATTGCCGGGGAACTGGTTGATGATTTTACAGCAATACTATTAGCTTTTGGGGAGGTATTCAGGGTTGGTTATTAGGCGTCCCTTAACAAAAAAAGCCTCCATTTTCGCTGGCGGCTTTAGTAGCTTGTAGGGGAAAGATCTCGAGATCTTTTTTTTAAAGAATTACGATGTTTGGCAGCATTTAGCATTAATTTACATGGCAATTCATTAAACCACTATTGTTTTTGCGGTATTAGCGCATCAAGAACAGGTTGCTGCCATTTGCCATTTTTTTCATCGAAAATTCGAAAGATTTCTCTAAAGCCCCAAATATGAGTACTAAAACCATATTTGCTTGCTTCTTCTCTGATAAAACACTTTACCTATCGGAAGCACCTACATAAGGTAGGTCACCCAGAAATTGAACCCTACATGTCCTAACCAGTAAAAATGCCGACCGCATGTTTTCGTATTTTAATCAGCCAAGTCTACTGTCGTTCCGGCTAGATCACGCCCACAGCATGCCGGGTGATCAGCGCAAGCGAGCTACCCAAGGTATTCCGGAAATCGGCCTCTTACTGAGGCTGGCTGAATTGTGGGGCTGAGAATTGGGTATATAAATAGTGTTCAATATTGAGGCATAAGGTAGTCTTTTAAATAACCTTTTGATCTGATAAATACTTCTTAGGGCTTTTGCCGAATTTTTTGGTGAATGAACGGCTGAAGTTGGATGGCTCTGAAAAACCAACCTTATAGCCTATCTCGGATATAGTAAACTCGCCGGTTATCAGCAGCGCAGCAGCATGCTCCAAACGAGTATTAGTAATAAAATCGTGCGCCGTTTGGTTGGTAAGCGCATTGAGTTTTCGATATAATTGCCGCCTGCTCATTTTTAAAGCTGTGGCCAGCTTATCAATATCAAAGTTGAGGTACGATAGATTTTCCTCAATTATCTTCACCACTTTTTTCAGGAACTCTTTATCAATGTCCGCAATGGCGGATTCTTCTATAGAGACATTGGTATGGGTAGAGAAACGCTCCCGAAGCTTCTTACGCGATTCGAGGATGTTATTTATCCGCGCGGCAAGCAGGGTTACGTTGAATGGCTTAGAGATGTAATCATCCGCACCAACGTTGTAGCCTTCTATTTTATTCTCATCGGTTTGTTTGGCGGTGAGCAATATGATGGGGATATGGCTTGTTTTTTCGTCGGCCTTTAAGTTATTGCAGAGTTCTAACCCGTCACCATCTGGCATCATAATATCGCTGATGATAATATCAGGAATAAAATCTACCGCCTTTTTTAAACCCTCTATGCCGTTTACGGCTTGTTCCACATGGTAGGCACCCTCCAGTTCGTCGGCAATGTATTCCCGCAATCCCTGGTTATCTTCCACTACCAGCACAATAGGATTGCCGACATTTCTCTTCTTACGAAACTGGTTTTAATTATGCTGCTTTTCTTGTCCTTTGCGTTTTATCTGCTAACGATTAGAAACGCGCTTAAAAATTACAATGTTAGAAAGTTTGAGTACAGCACACCTGCACCAGCTAATGTCCAAACTTTTCGTGAACGACAGTTGGCCGCGTTTTATTCCGAGATTGTCCGCGATATGCTCTTTAGCATTCAACGCAATACCAAATTGAATAGCGGCACGCCCGCGTATTTTGGCCGCAGGCACCTGCTGTACCAGAACGGGATCAGCTACTACAGCGGGTGGAACCTGACCGGCATCACCGATCCGAACGGCAACGGCGTTGGGCTAAGCTATAACG
>NZ_JBDSZG010000017.1:0-83640 GCF_039925265.1 Mucilaginibacter sp. | reverse complement strand
GGAAATGAACCCCTGCGAAGAGCCGACCCGATCTTATTAAATCTTCATCCTCTATTTTCATACACCTTTTTTTAGTGTATAGTTATTTCAGGACGGGTCACACCATAAATCCTAAATCTTTTATTATAACCCGTAGTGAAATTTAATGAACATTGTCTTCTGGTGGGCTATCGCTCTCCAAAGGAGAGGCGCTGTTTACTCCAAGTCCTCTCACTTTTAGAGGATTATTTCAAGAGGGCTTCGCCGTTTAAGCGAGGCTTTTAAAATGTTTATATTATTTTAGCAACGGTAATACAATACCCTGTATGAAAGATTATTTTAAAGTTGACGAGTGGAAGATCATCGAAGAAGGTTTCGACCCTCATTATAATAAGGTTGCCGAAAGTGTTTTGAGTTTGGGTAACGGGCGCATGGGGCAGCGCGCCAACTTTGAGGAAGCCTACAGTGGCGAAACCCTGCAGGGTAATTACGTGGCAGGTGTTTATTATCCCGATAAAACCCGCGTAGGCTGGTGGAAGAACGGCTACCCCGAATACTTTGCCAAAGTGCTTAACGCGGCTAACTGGATAGGAATTGATGTAATGCTCGATGGTGAACAACTCGACCTGGCCAAATGTGAGGTGCTGGAATTTCGCCGGGAGTTGAATATGCAGGAGGGTTATCTTAAACGGAGCTTTAAAGCTAAAACCGCGTCGGGTAAAGAGGTGGGTGTAGAATCTGTCCGTTTTTGCAGTATGGTTGATGATGAATGTGGGGCGATCCATTACACCGTTACCCCGCTGAATTTTGATGGCGAGATCACGCTTACCCCATACATCGACGGCGACATCGTTAACAAGGATTCTAACTACGATGAGAAGTTTTGGGACGAAGTAAGCAAAGCTACCACTAACGATGGTGGTTACCTGCAATTGCGTACCAAGAAAACAGGCTTCGAAGTAGCCACTGCTACGAAAATTGTTTTGTTACAGGATAATGCGCCGTTTGAATTTGAATCGACCCCGGTAGAAAAAGAAAAATATATTAGCACAGAAATAAAGCTAAAGGCTGTAGCCGGGAAAAGTATTACGCTTGTTAAATACGCGGCAAACTTATCTTCTCAAAACCATAGCAAAGAAGAATTAGCCACTAAAGCAACGGAATTAGTTGCCAGCATTGCCGCCAAAGGTTTCGACACTATGCTGGCCGAACAAGCCGTGGCCTGGGCCGAAAAGTGGAAGAATAACGATATCATCATCGAAGGCGATGCCAAGGCACAGCAGGGCATCCGTTTCAATATCTTTCAGCTTAACCAAACCTACACGGGGGAGGACGATCGCTTAAACATTGGCCCCAAAGGCTTTACCGGCGAAAAATACGGCGGCAGCACCTATTGGGATACCGAAGCGTATTGCGTACCGTTCTACCTCGCTACGGCGGAGCAAAAAGTAGCGCGCAACCTGTTGCTTTACCGTTACAAGCAATTAGGCAAGGCCATAGAGAACGCTAAATTGCTTGGCTTTAAAGATGGCGCGGCGCTATACCCCATGGTTACCATGGATGGCACCGAATGCCACAACGAGTGGGAGATCACATTCGAGGAGATCCACCGCAACGGGGCCATTGCGTTCGCTATCTACAATTACGTGCGCTACACCGGCGATGAGGCTTACCTGGGCGATTATGGTTTGGAAGTGCTTATCGCTATTTCGCGCTTCTGGTCGCAACGGATCACCTGGTCGGCAGATAGGGAGCAGTATGTGATGCTGGGCGTAACCGGGCCAAACGAGTACGAAAACAATGTAAACAACAACTGGTATACCAGCACCATTGCGGTTTGGTGTATGAAATATACACTGGAAGTTATCGACAAAGTCAAACAAGCCGGTCAGGCTAAATATGATGAATTGGCCGCTAAAATAACGTTCAACGAAACAACCGAAAGCGACCGCTTTGCAGATATTGTTGCCAAAATGTATTTCCCGCAGGAGGAAAAACTGGGTATCTATTTACAACAGGACGGTTACCTGGACAAGGAGCAACTTTTAGTAAGCGACCTGCCCGCTTCCGAGCGCCCGCTGGTACAAAAGTGGAGTTGGGACAGGATTCTCCGTTCGGTGTTTATTAAACAGGCTGATGTTTTGCAGGGGATGTATTTCTTTGAAGAGGATTACGACCTGGAGACCATCCGCCGCAATTACGACTTTTACGAGCCGCGCACGGTGCACGAGTCTTCGCTGTCGCCCTGCGTACACGCCATATTAGCCGCTAAGCTGGGCGATGTGGAGCGGGCTTACCAGTTTTACCTCCGCACTTCAAGATTGGATATAGACGATTATAACAACGATACCGAGGATGGCTGCCACATTACTTCGATGGCCGGTACGTGGATGTCGATAGTAGAAGGTTTCGGCGGGATGCGGGTGAAGGACGGCACGCTGTCGTTTAATCCATTACTGCCGGATGAGTGGAAGGCGCTTTCGTTCCAGATCGGTTTCCGTGGGAGTTTACTGAATATCAGGATAGCGAAAGAGGGGACGACGGTGAAGAATTTATCGGATATGGAAGTAACGGTGTTGCTGAACGGGCGTAGCGTAGTGGTCAAGGGTAATCCACATATCAAAAATTAAGAATATTAAATTCAATTGATTCGCAATGGCTAAAGATTATCAGGATAATAGATGCATTTTTTGCAATGGCAAAGGATTATCAAAGCAACATCTTTGGCCTAATTGGATTGGAAATATCATTCCAAGAGAAGAGAATACAAATCATAATATAAATATTCATATAGATAATCTGCTTGATGACGTTGTGAATATAAAGCCTCAGGTTATTAATAGGCAGGGTCATGCGGGAACAAGAAAGCTAAGGAATGTTTGTACAATCTGTAATAATGGTTGGATGAGCGAATTAGAGCAAGTTAATAAGGCAAATCTTACGGCGTTGATATTGGGTCAATCAATTCTTTTAAATAAGGATGATTTACTAAATATTGCTGAGTGGGCTGTTATGACTTCTTATGTGAGAGAGTTTGAGGATTTAAAAACAAAAGCAATAAAACAGCGTGATGTCCTATATCTGATGAAAAATGAACTTCCACCTAAAAATTGGAAGATATATATCGGACGATATCAAGGAACTGAATATAAAATGAGGTATAGACATATTGGTGTGGGCTACGCGATGATAAATTCCAATTACACAATTAACATGGCTGATTACGAAGGCATGAATACTCAGTATTCAACATTTGTAGTAGGAGAATTAATAATTCATGCTTCGTGTACTTATATAGATCAACCTGTTCCAGATGTTGATGGTAAATTACTATCAAAACTTAACCAAGTCTGGCCATTGAAATATAAAAAAGAAATCAATCTCCATGATAAAGCTGCAATAACAGATATTGAAGCTGATAATATTTCAAACACCCCAATTAGCCAAAGAAATTAGACCTTGATTATCGTTAAATCTTATCTCCGTTAAAGTGAAAAACCAATAGAAATAAAGATATTGACCTTATACCGAATTGTAACACGCACTTCCTATATAATGTTTAATTGTGCATTTTATGATTGTCAATAACTTAAATTTCGCTAATTCAAAAGTTTAATAGACAACCTCATGCTATCCAACCCCGACTATAAATTAATCATCTACCAGCTGCTTCCCCGCCTTTTTGGCAATACAAAAACTGTAAACAAGGTTTATGGATCCATCGAAGAGAATGGTTGCGGCAAGTTCAACGATATTACAGATAAGGCGCTTACCGAGATCGGTAAAATGGGTTTTAGTCACGTTTGGTACACTGGTGTGATAGAGCACGCCACGATGACGGATCACGCCGCCTACGGCATTAAAGCCGACGACCCCGACGTGGTGAAGGGCCGTGCCGGTTCGCCTTACGCTATTAAGGATTATTACGACGTAGCGCCAGACCTTGCAGTGGATGTGAACAACCGCGTCAACGAATTCCAGGACCTGGTTACCCGTACGCACCTTAACGGGCTAAAGGTAATTATCGATTTTGTGCCCAACCACGTGGCACGCACCTATGCATCAGACATGCGGCCCAAAGCCGTGCGTGATTTTGGGGAGGACGACGATACTTCCAAAGATTTCACTTCGGAGAATGATTTTTACTATATCCCGGGGGAGCATTTTAAAGTGCCGGCGGGCTATAATCCCGGCGGCGATGGATTTGTATCGCCACTAAAAGACGGGCATTTTGAGGAGTATCCGGCTAAGGCAACCGGCAACGATGTTTTTAATCCCGCGCCGTCCATAAACGACTGGTTCGAAACCATCAAGCTCAACTACGGGGTTTACTACCTCGATGGGCACAAAACCTACTTTGGGCACGTGCCGCCGCTATGGTATAAAATGCACCACATCCTAACCTATTGGGCCGAAATGGGCGTGGATGGGTTCCGTTGCGATATGATAGAGATGGTGCCCGTAGAATTTTGGGCATGGATCATCCCCAAGCTGAAAGTTTCACACCCCGAGCTCATTTTTATTGGCGAGGCATACGATAAAAATCAATACTACAACTACATTCAAACGGGCGGGTTCGATTACCTGTACGATAAGGTTGGGCTTTACGACGCCATCCGCAAGCTTACCTGTAACGACGAATGGGCATCCACCTGGGACATAAACGCCGTATGGAACAACCATTGCAAGGATATCGACGCGCACATGATCCGCTTTATGGAAAACCACGACGAGCAGCGCATTGCCAGTCGGTTTTTTGCCGGCGATGCCTGGTACGCGGTGCCGGGGATGATCGTGAGCGCTACGCTGGCCAACGGCCCGGTGATGATATACAGCGGGCAGGAGGTAGGCGAACCGGCAGAAGGCGAACAAGGCTTTAGCGGAGATGACGGGCGTACCACCATATTTGATTACTGGGGCGTTCCGGGGCATCAAAAGTGGGTAAATAATGCCCTGTTTGATGGGGGAGGATTGTCCCCGCAACAACAGCAGCTGCGCGGCTTTTACAGCGGTTTGCTCAATACGGTAAAAAATAACGAAGCGCTGCGTACCGGTGAGTTTTATGAACTGATGATTGCCAATGAGCAGCAACCCGGCTTTGATACCCGGCTGTACTTGTACCTGCGATACACGGATACACAGCGTGTTTTGGTGCTGGTTAATTTTAACCGTGCCGAAAGAAACATCCGGGTGAAGATCCCCGCAGAGTTGCTAATCCAATTCAATTTGAACGGAAATACCAATTTTACAGACCTGTTAACTGGTGCTGTGTTTTCAACGCCGGATATTACGCAAGGTGTTGAGGTGAATTTAAAGGCTGCCGGCGGTTTACTGCTGGCCTTTTAGTTACACTTTACGAAAGTAGGAGTGCAGGTACTGGTTGCCGTATAGGGCAATTATTTTTTCCGGTTTATCAGCCAGGAACTCGTCGCAGGCCAGTTTAACGCCGGGTGCAATATCATGCGCAACGCCGTTCTCTGCCGGGTCGTTATAATCCATCAAAATGCAGATGGCACCTTTGCTCATCCTGGGATAAATGCTTTCCAGGCAATGCATCATTACTTTTTTATGCTCAAATTTGTCGCCGCCAAAGCCACAATCAATATGTATAAAGCAAAGCGCATCAGGGAGTTCCGCAGGCAGGGTGTCAAAAAAGTTTCCTTTGTGAATAACGGGAAGGGGCAGGTCTGCCTGCTTAAACTGGTCCTTTAGCTTCTCCAGTACATCGCCCTTAAATTTAAACGATACATCAAAGGTATCGTAAACGTGCTGCTTTTTATCAGATTGGCGCAACGATAAGGTTTTTTGAAAAAGCAGGGCGCATTGCCCCATAAAGGTGCCCATTTCGGCAATATCGCCGGGCACATTATTCACAATTACACTATCCAGCAGGTGGTAAAAATTAATTCGCTGCTCTACAGTGTTCATATCCACACTGGTATCAAGCTGATGAACATTGTAGCCGGTTTTAAAGAAGCGCAGGCCTTTGTTTACAAAGTTTATGAGCGGTGAATTTTTCTTTTTATTTACGCTAAAAGGTGGTTGCGTGATAAAATAGTTGTTCATCGTGAATAGTTGAAGGGGGTGTGTTTACAAATTTATAATAATTCGCCAATAATTCGCCTTATTACAATTTTGGCTTAATTATGGCTTGAATATTCAGTAATAAATCGTTTATTAGCTGATAAGAAGATTAACTGACGTGATTTGTACACCTTGTTTAAGTAATAATTAACAAGGTTCAAGAATATTAAAGTTTTATGAAAGAAAACGTACCTGACCCGAACCCCGAACTACTAACGGCCAGATTACTCGTAGCTGAGGAAAACATGATCGTGGACGATGAGGAGTTCCACCACTTAAATAACCCCGCAGATGGTATAAAACCCATCGTAAAAAAATACCTGGGAGTACCCAACCATGCCGAGCAGATAGGAAATAAATTCTTCTTTACGGATGGTGATGCAAGCGTAGAGGTTACTATTGTTACTAAAGAGATCATCCGCATCCGCCTTGCCCCGCACAGCGTTTTCCTGGATGAATTTAGTTACGCCGTGCCCGAATTGCCAACCAAAGCGGTGGCGTTTAACCTGAGCGAGACCGACCTGGAGTTTAAAGTATCTACCGAGGCTGTTAATTGCCATATCCGTAAACAGGATTTCTTTATCTCTTTTTCGGATAGTAATGGCATCACCACCAGCGGTGATGCTGCGCCGATGCACTGGGAAGAGAACGTAAAGTTTGGCGGCTACTACGTGTTTTGCACAAAAACCTGCGCCCCCGAAGAAAGCTTTTTTGGGCTTGGCGATAAAGCTACCGAGTTTAATCTGCGTGGTAAGCGCTTAAAGAACTGGAACACCGATGCTTACTCCTACGGCTGGAACCAGGACCCCTTGTACCGCTCTATCCCATTCTATATCAGCGTAAACGAAGGCATCGCCCACGGTATCTTCTTTGATAATACTTTTAAGGCACACTTCGATTTTGGGGGAGAAGACACCACCAAAACCAGTTTTTGGGCCGATGGGGGCGAACTGCAATACTATTACATCCACGGGCCGCACATGATGGACGTGGTAAAAAATTACCATATTTTAACCGGTACGCACCCTATGCCGCCGCTTTGGGCGCTGGGCTATCATCAATGCCGCTGGAGTTACTATCCCGAAAATAAAGTACGGGTAATTGCAAACGGTTTCCGCCAGAATAAAATTCCTTGCGATGGTATCTATTTGGATATCGATTACATGGATGGCTACCGTTGCTTTACCTGGAACAAAAAATACTTCCCCGATCCGCGCAAGATGATCTCAGATCTGGCTGCCAATGGCTTTAAAACGGTTGTTATTATCGATCCGGGGATCCGTGTGGATGATAATTATTCGGTATTTAAAGAAGGAAAAGAGAACAGGTATTTTTGCCGCCGAAGCGACGATTACTTTATGGAGGGCCACGTATGGCCGGGCCGCTGCCAGTTCCCCGATTTTACCAACCCGGAGGTACGTACCTGGTGGGGCGGTTTGTTTGACGAATTGGTTGACCTTGGCGTGGCAGGTGTGTGGAATGATATGAACGAGCCTGCTGTATTTGGTTCGGGTACGTTCCCTGACGATGTGCGCCACCAGTACGATGGTTTCCGCGGAAGCCACCGCAAGGCCCACAACGTGTATGGTATGCAAATGGTACGCGCCACTTACGAAGGCTTGCGCAAGCAGCTAAAAAATAAGCGCCCGTTCACCATTACCCGCGCAGGTTATGCAGGCGTGCAACGCTACTCTTCCGTTTGGACGGGGGATAACGTGGCTTCATGGGAGCATTTGAAAATTGGTAACGTGCAACTGCAGCGTTTATCGGTATCGGGGATCTCTTTCTGCGGAACAGATATCGGCGGTTTTAGCGGCGAGCCCGATGGTGAGCTGTTTACCCGCTGGATCCAGATGGGTACCTTTTCGCCATTTATGCGCGCGCACTCGGCCGGTGATACCAAGGAACGCGAGCCGTGGAGCTTTGGCGAGCCATTCACTACCATCAACCGTAAATTTATTGAGTTAAGATACAAGTTGTTACCTTACTTATACTCGGCATTCTGGGAACATCACCGTTACGGTTTCCCTATATTGCGGCCTATTGTAATGCATGAGCAGGAAACCGTTGCCAACCACTTCAGGCAGGACGAGTTTACTTATGGCGATAAGATATTGATCTGCCCTGTGTTAGAACCCGGCCAAACCAGCCGCATGGTTTACCTGCCTAAGGGCAAATGGTACCACTTCTGGAGCCTGGAAATGGTAGAGGGCGGACAGGAAGTACATGTAGCTACGCCGCTGGATACCATACCGATGTTTGTAAAAGCAGGGTCGGTAATACCCGAATATCCGGTGATGCAGTACACCAGCGAGAAGCCGATAGAAGAGGTGAAACTGAACATCTACTACAGCGATTACGAGGTAAACTCCTTCCTGTTTGAAGATTACGGCGAAACATTTGCCTACGAGCAGGATATTTACTTAGAGAAGAAATTCATTGTAAAAGGTACCGCCAAAAGCCTCAGCATAAAACAAAGCATGGAGGGCCTGTACACGCCCCGTTACGATGGATATCATATTAAAATAAACGGTCTGCCGTTTAAACCATCAAAAATTATGGCCGATGGTAAGGAGATAAAAGAAGTATCGGTAAACCCCGATAAAACCTACGAGTTTAAGTTTAGTAAAAACTTTAAACAGATAGAGATATTGAAATAGTGTAAGGCCCCGAAAGGGGCCTTTTTTGATATTAGCAATTCGATTGGATCCGTGTTATTAAACTAATTGCAGGCTATGCTTAACATATTGGCTTTCTTTGTCCCTTAATGTTTTATCTGTTTTAAGTTGATGCCCTTTTTCTTTTTCTAATAATTTAAACCAGTCGATAGCCGGGATAGTATTGTTTGAGTGTAATTCGAGCCTTATCATGAGGCTTTCGTTAGGCTCTCTCCGATTTTTAAGGATTTGGCTCAATTGCGTTTCATGTATCTGTATATCAGCAGCAAATTCCTTTTTTTTACGGTCGGTTAATTGTAAATATAGTTCAAGGAAATAACCAAATGTATACTGTGGGTTATAATTCTCTCCATCTATGTAATCTTCTAACCGGAATTTTAATTGTATTAGCTTTAGGTTTAGCTGTTCCGGACCTGTCATTGCTGCTCTGCGGTTTGCCCGGTGGTTATTCAGCTGAATATTTGCTTCAAGTTGCTGTTTGGGGCTAAGTTTTACAGGGAAAACAAAGGCTTCCGCAATTTCATCGCGTGTATATTGTTCAATTACTTTTTTCTTGCTCATGATAGATATTCTTTAACTAACCGTAATAATGGTGCATCTTCTAAATACAATTGCCACCCTGCATCAATCATTCCATATTTGCGGATGTAACTCTGTTTAAGTTCAGTTTTTGGGATTAGGGATAACGCAGGGTAGTTTTGAAATTTTCGTATGGCTTCACGTCCCGCAAATGCTATCAGACAACCGGCGATGCGGTCAAACTGTTTGTTTTTACCAACGTTTTCGGCAGATACTGCGAGTAGTTTTATTTCTATCCGCTCTTCTGGATGGGCTACCAATGCTATCAATCCCAAAATATCTTTACTGTTGGCCAATGTCAACTTAAAGATACTCGACTCATCTTTCAATTTCTTCCAATTAAAGAAATAACGCTTAACCGTAAGTTTTTTAAAATCAACATCTTCTATCGGGCTTACAAGAACGACATGGCGTTCATTATTTTCCTTCAAGATAATGTGCATTACTCAAATATAAATAAAATTTACCAAAAATGTAAATTTTATTTCGCAACTTTCAACAATCATTCTATTAAAATATCCGCCATATTTGAAGAAAAAAACAATGCTCAGGAAGATTTTAGCTGTGATAGCCGGTTACATGGTTTTTGCCATCAGTTCGGTTCTGTTGTTCAATTTAACGCACCATCATCCGCACCAGGATGCGCCGTTTAATTTTAAGCTGATCACCATAGCCTACGGTGTTTGCTTTTCTATCCTTGCGGGAGCTGTTGTGCAACTCATCGCGAAGCAAAATAAGCTTGGGTTAAATTTTATACTGGCTTGTATGATGTTTGCGTTCGCGGGCATCTCCATGGCGGTATCCGGTGGCAGCCACTGGACGCAGTTGTTCGCTATGTTTATTTTCGCGCCGGTATCTATATTGGGCGGTTACCTGAAAAACAAAGGTACGTTTAGCAAATAATCATCAGTAATAAGTCCACAGTACTTCTCTGCGGCTACTCAGCGCCCTCTGCGGTTAAAATGAGCCGTCTTTTTTGTTTTAAATAAACAACTCCTGCTAATGTATGTTCAATAATTATATATTTGAACAACAGGAATTATTCCTGCAACCAACTAACCTAAGTGCTTAAGGGCGCTACCTGACTATGGCAAAGAAAACAACAATTACCGGGGCCGAATCATCCGAATCGAAACTTATAAAAGCAGCTAAACCAAAAGCAGCAAAGAAAACCGAAGCTGCCCAATTATCCCCGGAAGCGGAAGCGCCCGTAGCGAAAAAGCCAAAAGCATCAGCCAAAAAAGAAATTGAAACGGCTGCAAAGCCCGCGAAAAAACTGGCTTCTAAAACCAAAATGGAAACCATTATAAATGCCACCACCAGCACCGAAATTAAAGCTGTTGAGCCGTATAGTCGTTTTACCGATTTTGATATCGACCTGTTTAAAGGCGGCAAGCATTTTAAGCTATACGAAAAATTTGGCTCGCATGTACTGGAGTACAAAGGCGTGGTGGGTACCTATTTTGCCGTTTGGGCACCAAATGCGCAATATGTTGCCGTAATAGGTAATTTTAACGGTTGGAACAAAGGCTCGCATGCATTGAACTACCGTTGGGATGCTTCGGGCATTTGGGAAGGCTGGGTGCCAAACGTAGGCGTTGGCGAAACTTATAAATACTTCATCAAATCGCAAAACGGTGCCGAACTGGAAAAAAGCGATCCCTTCGCCCTGCGCTGGGAATTGCCACCACATACGGCATCTATTGTGGCCGATACTTTTTACGAATGGAAAGACCAGGACTGGATGGCCAACCGCTACCAGTATACCGCGTTAGACAAACCATACTCGGTTTACGAAATGCATATCGGTTCCTGGGCCCGCAGTCCGGAGAGCCCGGATGAGTTTCTTTCGTACCGCCAGCTGGCAGAAAAACTGGTGCCTTATGTAAAGGAAATGGGCTTTACGCATGTAGAGTTTATGCCGATAATGGAGCACCCGTACTACCCAAGTTGGGGCTACCAGATCACCGGCTTCTTTGCTGCATCGTGCCGTTACGGTACCCCGCAGGACCTGATGTACCTGGTGGAGCAATTTCACGCCAATGGTATTGGGGTGATACTGGATTGGGTACCATCGCATTTCCCCGGCGATGCGCACGGACTATATAATTTCGACGGAACACACCTTTACGAGCACGAAGACCTGCGCAAGGGCTTCCACCCGGACTGGAAATCGTATATATTCAACTACGGGCGCAACGAGGTACGCGCGTTCTTAATAAGCAACGCCCTGTTTTGGCTGGAGCGTTACCACATAGATGGTTTGCGTGTAGATGCCGTGGCATCTATGTTGTACCTCGATTATTCGCGTAACGAAGGCGAGTGGGAGCCAAACGTTTTTGGTGGTAACGAGAATTTGGAAGCTGTATCGTTCCTAAAGGAATTTAATACAGCTGTTTACAGCAACTTCCCCGATGTGCAAACCATTGCCGAGGAATCAACCTCGTTTCCCGGCGTTAGTCGCCCGGTTTATACAGGCGGCTTAGGCTTCGGCATGAAATGGATGATGGGCTGGATGCACGATACACTTGATTACTTTGAACACGACCCGATCCATCGCAAATACCACCAGGATCAGCTAACCTTTGGCATGGTGTACGCCTTTACCGAAAACTTTATGCTGCCTTTCTCGCACGATGAGGTGGTTTATGGCAAAGGCAGCATGCTTGCCAAAATGCCTGGCGACGACTGGCAGAAATTTGCCAACCTGCGCTTGTTATACAGCTTTATGTTTACCCACCCCGGTACCAAATTGCTGTTTATGGGTGCCGAGTTCGGGCAGGTAGGCGAGTGGAGTTTTGAGCGTTCTTTAGACTGGCATCTGCTGGAGCATACCAGCCACCAGGGGATTAAAGAAACGGTGAAAGCGATTAACACCTTATATAAATCTGAACCGGCGCTGTACGAAAAGGCGTTCGATTGGACAGGCTTTGAGTGGATTGATGCCAGCAACATGGCCGATTCGGTGATCGTTTACATCCGTAAGGGTATAGACCCCGCTAACGACCTGGTTGTGGTACTGAACATGACACCTGTTCCGCACCAAAACTACCGTATTGGCGTACCCGCGGCAGGCGAGTGGCAGGAAGTATTTAACTCCGACCAGCACCAATACTGGGGCAGCGGCATGATCAACTACAACCCAATTAAAACCGACGCCGAAGCATGGCACGGAAAAGAAAACTCGATGCAGGTAACCGCACCACCATTAGGCGCAGCCATATTTAAACGGATAACTAAAACAAAATAACAGCAGGCATGAAATTCTTTTATTTATACCTCATAGGCGGGATAGTTGCATTGATACTGTTGATCTATCAACTAATAGTTACCTATCCCGATATTAAATATAGTGGCGCTTTGTTTTATATTATACCAACGGTGTTGCTGTTTTACATGGCCAACAAAACTTACCACGTAAAAAAGGACAAAGAGTTAATGTAGATGTTTGGAGATTGTGGTGAGGACACCACAATCAGGTTGGCTAAGACTTATTTTACTTACAAATGGCGGTACCCTCACCGCCATTTTTTAATTTTATACCATGCCTGTCTTAACTGCTCCCGAAAAAAGTGTGATCACAAATTATCCTTTACTAAACGATGATGGATCGCCGGCTATGATAATGGTGCGCGAGTCTGACGGAATTGAAGCGATAATAGATCCTGGTTTTTTGCTGCCCCATCGTAAGGAATATTATTTATTCGCCTTTGTTGAGCAGGGGAGCAGCCGCCATTGGATAGACGATGTAGCTTACACCGTTAGGCCCAATCATTTTTACTTTACTATTCCGCAGCAGGTCCATTTAAAAGAAGAAATTTGCCCCATGCAGGGTTGGGTAGCCTACTTTAGCGAAGAGTTTTTAATGCTGGAAGAGAACAGGATGCTGCGCCAGTTGCCTATTATCCAAAACCCGGCGGGTGGCCACGAACTTGTGTTATCACCGGAAGACCTCGCTTACCTTAAAGATGTTATGCGTAAAATGCATGCGGAGTTTAATTCTGCCGGTAACTGGCACAACCAGATGCTTACTTCGTGGCTGCGTGTGCTGGTGATATACCTGAGCAGGCTTTATAACGAACAATTTGGTGAAAATGGGATCGCTCAAAATCATCACCTTTTAAAAAATTTCCAGGAGTTGATAGCAAAACATTATACGCGCCAGCATGATGTTGCCGCTTATGCCAATTTACTAAACCTTACCCCAGGCTACGTTAATGATGTGGTGAAGCAGCAAAGCGGTAAAACAGCTATCGGCCATATCCATCAGCGGTTGGTAGTAGAGGCGAAGCGCCGTTTATTACACACCGAATTATCAGTAAAGCAAATTGCGGATGAGCTTGGTTTTGAGGACGCCGCGTATTTTAACAGGTTCTTTAAACGCCTTACGGATGCCACTCCAATGACGTATCGCCAGCAAATCCGTGAAATGTACAGTTAATGCCCTGCTATGTGCAGTGATGGAACCATTGCCGCGCCATAACTTTGTATCATGAAAAAACAAACTGTATTAATTACCGGCGCCAATAAAGGTATTGGGCTGGAAACTGCCCGCCAACTGGCCACAGCCGGTTACCACATCTACCTGGGCGCCCGCGATAAAGAAAGAGGCGATAAAGCCGTTGCCGAATTACACGCCGAAGGCTTAACTGATGTAGAATTCCTGCAATTGGAGGTAACAAGCGAAGAATCCGCACAAGCTGCATACCATACACTTGCCGCCAGCATAGATCATCTTGATGTGCTGATAAACAACGCCGGTATCCCCGGAAGCTTCCCGCAGCCTGCTTTAAATACCGCGGATGAAATATTTAGAGAAGTGTTTGAAGTGAACGTGATAGGCGTAGCCCGTATAGCACGCATATTTGTGCCCCTTATGCAAAACGCTCCCAACCCGCGGATAGTGAACGTAACATCAGACCTCGGTTCGTTAACTCTGCACAGCGACGCAAGCTGGAGGCATTACGAGGTGAAGACAGCTGCTTATGGCCCATCAAAAAGCGCGTTAAACAACTACACCATTGCATTAGCTTACGAATTAAAGGATAAATTCAAGGTAAATGCTGTAAACCCCGGCTACACCAAAACCGATTTTAACGGTAACCAGGGATACAAAAGCGTAGAAGAAGGTGCCGCGCCAATTGTAAAATATGCCATGATAGATAAAGATGGCCCAACCGGTGGATACTTCAGCGATTATGGCGTAACGCCCTGGTAAACCATAAAAGAAAGAAAAGCGAAGCAATCAACGTTTCGCTTTTCTTTTTTATGATCAGTTCCTGAAATTCTGTGTGATCATTAACCCATAGATGCCGCCATCTAAAATGCCTATCCCAAGCCGCCCATAGGCCGGATTGAGGATATTGGCACGATGGCCCGGCGAATTCATTAAACCGGTATGCGCCACGGTGAGCGTTTGTGCCAATGCTATGTTTTCCCCGGCTGTTAAAAAGACAATGTTCCCCTTTTTCATGCGTGCGAACGGATCGGTGCCCTCGGGTGTGTAGTGCGAAAAATAACTCCGTGCAAACATATCTACCGAATGCTTGCGGGCAACAACGGCCATCTCCGGGTCGGCTTTGAGTGGTTTTAAACCGCGTTCTTTTCGCTCTTTATTTACAAGGATAAGCATGTCGGCTTCCAGCTCGGTACGTACCGTCGGGTCTTTTACCTTGAATGGCAGTTTTATAAATTCGTCATGGCCGGCTTCCGTGTGTTTTTTGGGGAGGGTGCTGTTTAATGCTTCACTAAATACGGGAGATAGGGATTCATCCAGCCAGCTGATCCGCGCCACCAGGCGGGCTGCCAAAGTGCTATCCCTGGTTTGTTTAGAGAGGCCGTTGGTAAACGGTACCAATAACAGGATGCCGGATAATAAAATGGTCCAAATAAAGCCATTGGCAACACCGGGAATGGCGCCCAGCAATTTATTTACAGGGTTATTGTGAGCGCGGCCGGGAATCCGGTCAAGCAGGCGCACTATAATGGCATCAAAAATAAGTTTGCCCAGCAATACACCTATCATAAATGATAATGGCGGCAGCCAAAAACCGGCAAAAGGCATCAGATCGTGCAGAAAGCTGGCCAACGGGCGGTAGGCCAGGAACCCTGCCGCCAAACTACCCACCCAGGATAGTAAAGAAAGAGAAGACAATATAAAGCCCTGCTTAACACTCGCCCAGATACAGAGAAGGAAGATGAGTATTAATAAGAGGTCGATGTAATTCATTGGTTCTTTTGTTGGGTTATTGGGTGCGGGTCTTAGCTATTATACCTCGTTAGCATCAATATGCTGTATCGGTATTTCCGGCTCTAACCGGTAAAACCGGATGCTTAGCATCAACGCAAAAAGGGTAGGGAGAACCATAAGCAAAATACTCCCCAAAGAATAGTTGCCGGAGTTTTTAATCATAGAAAAGTACAAATAAAAAAACGGCACAGAAAAGAAGAAAGTAGAAACGGTGATCTGCGATTTCCGGTTATAAACGCCCGGGGCAGACCGATTTACCCGGTATGCAACGAATAACAACACCAAAGAAGAAATGCCGGTGAGAGCAGCAAGGTCCAGAAAATCGATATTGGCATAAAAACTCCAGTTACTGGCGTTTACCAACATAACCAGGCCCATACACATGTATAAGGCTGCTAAGCTAAATACCACGGATGCGATCAAAGTAGTAAGACCGACTTTTAACGAATAGATAAATACTTTCTTCATATAGAGAAAGTAAAAATAGCCGATAAAATGAGATTTACAAATGAAAATAATGGGGGGCGATATCCTCATACCCGGCGGGCGGAATAATTGCGCAAATAAAGTTTACTCGTGCTTCAACGCAGCTTTCGTTTTATCCAGTTCTTCTATCTCTTCCTTTGGCAATATGGGGTAGTTTAATTTCAGGTTTTTAAGCGTTTCCAAAATAATGGTAGAGATGGCCACCCTGGTAAACCACTTTTTATCTGCGGGTATTACATGCCAGGGGCTGCCGTTTGTGCTGGTTTCTTTAATGGCTGTTTCGTACGCGTCCATGTAATCCGTCCACCTGTCGCGCTCTTTGATATCGCCGGCGGCAAATTTCCAGTTCTTTTCAGGGTCGGCAATGCGTTTTAAAAAACGTTCTTTTTGTTCTTGCTCAGATAGGTTAAGGTAAAACTTAATGATAACCGTCCCGTTTTCGCTGAGGTGTTTTTCAAAATCGCGGATGCTCTGGTAACGCTTCTGCCAGAATTTTTTATCGATGTGTTTTACTTTCGTAACCCCGGGAAGATTTTCCTTTAAAATAAACTCGGGGTGCACTTTGGTAACCAGCACGTTTTCGTAATGCGAACGGTTGTGTATGCCGATGCGCCCGCGCTCGGGTAGGGCTTTATAATGCCGCCATAAAAAATCATGGTCGTAATCCTCGGCGCTGGGCTGCTTAAAGCTGAACACCTGGCATCCCTGCGGGTTTAGGCCCGACATGGTATGCGCTATTGCGCTATCCTTCCCGGCAGCATCCATTGCCTGGAAAATGATGAGCAGGGAATGGTTATGTGCGGCGTATAATTCGGTTTGCAGCTTTGCGGTTTGCTTGATCAGATCGCTTAACAGCTCTTCCGCGTTTTCTTTTTGATGACCTGCCGTATCAGCAGTGTCGTAATCGCTTAGTTTAAAGCTTTTGGTATCGGTGATCTTAAAGCGGTTTATAATATCTTTCATAATGGCATCATAGTAATGCGCAGATTGGCTAAAAAGTTTTAGTTATTCTTCTTATGTGGCAGTGTCTCACCGCCATCAGCTTTGCTAAAACTCATCCATATAATGTGTTAGCCAAGGAAACTTACCGTCCTCCAATTCATAAAACGAGCATGATGAATAATAGTAATCGTTAGGGTCGGTAACAAGGCTCCAGCGCTCTTGTAAAGGATTGAGATGCAGGTAGTCTAACTTCTGTTCCAGTACTTTTCTGCTGCTCATCAAAACAGCAAGCCCTTTTCGCTGCCAGAATTGATGCTCCCTATCATTGTTTTCAATTTTAAAACGAGCTAAAAGGGGGTTGTCAGTTTGCTTTAATTCTTTCAAGAACTCGTGGCCCGTAAACTTCATAAAACTCATGTAAGGCATTTCTTTACCATTGAGAGCGGTGTTTTCCCAAATAAGGTGGATATGATTCGGCATGATCACAAACCCATAAACTTTTACCTTCTTGTTATCTGCAAGCCATATCAAGCTATTTAAAACGATGTTTTTAAACTTGTCCGGCTTTAACAAATGTATCCAATCAACAATAGCAACTGTATAAAAGTATACGGTGTTTAGTTCCATAGCGTAATATAAAGAAACAAGTTTGAATTTCCTTACCGGTGAAGGGTTGCGGTGAGGACACCGCAACGGGTAAGTAATGTTTTCATCTTTTCCCATTTCCCTCCCTGTGACGGTGTCCCCACCGCCACTATTAGGGAGCGTTCCGTTTAACAAGGCGGAAAAGGTTGCGGTGAGGACACCGCAACGGGGAAGGGGCGGGTTATTCTTTTTCCTCTCCTGGTGGCGGTGTCCCCATCGCCACCATTAAGGAGCGTGCCATTTAACAAGGCGGCAAAGGTTGCGGTGAGGACACCGCAACGAGGGGAGGCTTATTCTTTTTCCTCTCCCGGTGGCGGTGTCCTCACCGCCACCATTAAAGGACGTTGTTCCGTTTAACAAGGCGGCAACGTTGCGGTGAAGACACCGCAACGGGGGAGTGTGGGATAAAAAATAAGGAATCCCCATAAACAAACAAAGCCTCCCGAATTAGGAGGCTTTGTTGTTATGATAAGAAATTACTAAACCTTACAGTTTGCCAATTTCTTGTACAAGGTCGATCAGTTTGTTTGAGTAACCCCATTCGTTATCGTACCATGATACTACTTTCACGAAGTTATCATTCAATGCGATACCTGCTTTTGCATCAAAAATTGATGTGCGTGCATCACCTTTAAAGTCTTCAGATACAACTTCATCTTCAGTGTAACCTAAGATGCCTTTCAATTCGCCTTCTGATGCTTCTTTCATCGCGGCTTTAATGCCTTCGTATGAAGTTGGCGTTTTTAAACGTACCACTAAGTCAACAACAGAAACGTCGGCAACCGGAACACGGAACGACATACCTGTTAATTTGCCTTTTAACTGTGGAAGAACCAAACCAACCGCTTTAGCAGCGCCGGTTGATGAAGGGATGATGTTTTGGTAAGCACCACGGCCACCTCTCCAGTCTTTTGCAGACGGGCCATCAACTGTTTTTTGAGTAGCTGTAACCGCGTGTACAGTAGTCATTAAACCTTCTTCGATACCGAATTTATCATCCAATACTTTAGCGATAGGCGCTAAACAGTTGGTAGTACATGAAGCGTTTGAAACGATAGTTTGCTCAGCTTTTAACAGTTTGTGGTTTACACCCATTACAAATGTAGGGGTATCGTCCTTTGCAGGAGCGCTCATAACTACTTTCTTGGCACCTGCATCAATGTGTTTCTGTGCAGTATCTAAGGTTAAAAATAAACCGGTAGATTCGATAATAACTTCTGCACCTACTTCATTCCATTTAAGGTTTGCAGGGTCTTTTTCGGCGGTAACACGGATGGTTTTACCGTTTACTACCAAATGGCCGCCTTCAACAGCAATGGTGCCTTTGAACTGGCCGTGAGTTGAATCGTATTTCAACATGTAAGCCATGTAATCTGGCTCAACCAAGTCATTAATACCAACAACTTCAACGCCTTCTCTTTCAATTGCAGCCCTGAAAGCTAAACGGCCGATACGGCCAAAGCCGTTAATTCCTATTTTCATGATTTTTCTAATTTTTATTTGAATAATAAGTCAACAAATTGTTTATTGGTTCTTTTATGATGCCTGCTATTTTAATGTCCCGCTCTTCTGCGGCCTCTGCCAGGTAATCCTGAAAGTTAGAAGCCACCGAGCCTGCAAAATGAATAGGGGCATCCGGGTGTTCCGCGCGCAAAGGTAATAAATAGGTATCAATCAGCTTAGTAAAACCTGTTTTAATGATACTGCGCAGATAAACGTCGTTTTTGTTCTCCGAAAAGAATTCGCTGAACGAGCTGAGGTATAAAGCAGGCTCTTTTTTGCGGTAAACTTTCTCTAAAAGTGTTGTGCGGTCGGCATCATAGCTGTGAATGAACTTCTTGCGCAAATTTGCCGGAAGTGTCTCATTCATAAAGCTTTTGATGAGTTGCCTGCCCAGCCAGTTACCGCTGCCTTCGTCGGCCAGGATGTAGCCGAGGCCAAAATTGTTTGGTTTTACTTTTTTTCCATCGTACCAGGCGGCGTTGGTGCCGCTTGCGCAGATGCTTACTATACCAGGGCTATTTTTGCAACAAGCGATGGCCGCCGCGGCAATATCGTGCTCTACGGTTACCCTTGCGAATTTAAAAAATCCTTCAAGGGCGTCCTGCACCACTTTTTTGCGTTCGTCTGAAGAAGCACCGGCACCAAAAAAGTAAATGCGCTTTATCTCTTCCGCGTGGTGTATAAGATTGATGTTGCGGTTAAGTAGCTGGGTGATGTATTTCTCATCGTTAAAATAGGGATTAATGGCAGCGGTGTTAAAAGAGGCAACAGTTCGCCCTTTGTAAGCCAAACGCCAACCCGCATTATTAGAACCGCTATATACAACCGCTATCATTTATATGGATAGGATTTCTGACATCTGCATTAAATCATCTTCCAGCTTAAACTGATGTTGTGTAAGCGCTTCTTCCAGTGTAGTTAGTTTAATATGGTTAGCCTCAAGCCCAACCATCATTTGCGATTTGCCGGCTATCAGCGCGTTAACCGCGGCAAAACCAAGGCGGCTGCCCAGGATCCTGTCAAATGCAGACGGGCTTCCACCACGCTGTAAGTGGCCCAATATGGTAACCTTAATATCGTAGAACTTAACCTGCCCGCGTACCCGTTCAGCCAAATCATACACACCACCGCTTTTATCGCCTTCGGCAACAATTACAATGCTGGATGATTTTTTGTTGAACTGGCCCGCTTTAAGGCTCTCTATCAAATCGTCTATCGCGGTAGCACGCTCTGGTAACAAAATAGCTTCTGCTCCGCAGGAGATACCCGCACGTAAGGCAATAGCGCCCGAATCGCGGCCCATTACTTCTATAAAGAACAGACGGTCGTGCGCATCGGCTGTATCGCGGATCTTATCTATAGCTTCTATAACCGTATTGGTAGCGGTATCAAACCCTAATGTATAGGTAGAACCGTAAAGATCGTTATCAATAGTGCCGGGTACGCCCATTACGGCAATATCCGGGAAACGTTGAGAAAAACGCAGGGCACCGGTAAAGGTACCATCGCCGCCAATAACCACTATCCCGTCTATACCCTGTGCTTTTAAGTTATTGTAAGCGGTTTCCATACCTTCATCGGTACGGAAGGGGAGGCAGCGGGCGGTTTTTAAAATGGTACCACCCAGGTTCAGGATATTACTAACCGAACGGGTGTTCATCTCGTACATATTGTTGTCGATAAGGCCCTGGTAACCTTGCCTTATCCCTACAACTTCCAGTTTATTATATATGGCAGTACGCACTACGGCGCGGATGCAGGGGTTCATGCCCGGCGCATCGCCTCCAGAAGTTAGGACTGCTATTTTTGAAATTTTACGCATTTTTACACAAGTAAATTTGGAGCCACGAATATAAGGTGTCGAAATTACACCATTAAATTTAATTTATTATTTTTGGAATGAATTTTAAGGTATATATTTAACCGATAAACCTAAATAGAACTACTTTTGGAAGTAAAGTTACCAACATTTGATTCAGTATTTTCTATTGACTGTGTAATTTTTGGATTTGATGCCGGCGAATTAAAGATTCTACTCATTGAACGTAATGAGGAACCCTTTAAAGATTGGCTTGCATTACCAGGTTATATTGTTGAGCAAGATGAAAGTATTGATGATGCCGCAGAGCGTATTTTATACGAGCTTACCGGCCTTCGCGATCTGCATATGCAGCAGTTCCATACATTTGGCGAGGTGAAACGTCACCCGCAGGGGCGCGTTATAACCGTTGCTTACTATGCATTGATCCGTATTAACGGGCAAAAAGAAGTAAAACCGGTTACCCAATACGCCAAATCGGCTTTTTGGCACCCGGTGAACGATCTGCCAAAGCTCGCCTTCGATCACAGCGAAATTTTCAACACGGGCTTTAACAAGATCCGCCGCAGGCTGAATTACCAGCCAATAGCGTTTGAGTTGCTGCCCGAGAAGTTTACGCTTACGCAGCTGCAATCGCTGTACGAGGCGGTGCTGAACAAGAAGCTGGATAAGCGCAACTTCCGCAAGAAGATGCTGAGCTACGGCTTTTTGAAAGAACTGGACGAGAAGCAGAAAGGTGTATCATACCGTGCCGCCAAACTCTACAAATTCGACAGGAGGAAGTACGCCAAGATCTTCCAGAATGAGTTGAATTTGGTTCAGTAAGGTGGTCAGAGGAGAGAATCAAGAGATAAGACGACAAGAGTCAAGAAAGAATATAACGAGAAAAGGCGAGGGTTTCCCTCGCCTTTTCTCGCTTCCCTCCGCGCGTCATTGCGAGGCACGAAGCAACCTCCCGATAGGCATTTCCGCGATGCATGGCATTTATGCATAGTTTGGAGATTGCTTCGTGCCTCGCAATACGATGCGGTAATACAAAAGGGGTCGAAAGCATATGCTTTCGACCCCTTTTCTTATTTTATCTTGATTCTTGGTTCTTGTCGTCTTGTCTCTTGATTCTAAAGACTGCTTGGCGCCAGTTCCAGGTGATATTTCACCAGGTTATCTATAGGAGAGCGGATGATGTTGCCAACGGTCATGCCGTTTTCGGTACAAACCTCCTCCAGTACATTGCGGAAGTTATAGCCCACCGAACCGATGCAGTTGAAAGTGTATTTTTGATAATCGGGGTAGTGGGTAACCAGGTTTTTAAAGAAATCCTCGAAAGAGGTACGCACCAGGTTACGTGAGTATTCGATGTTCACGTTGTTATCGTAAACAAATTTGCTGAAGCTTGCGCAGAAACGGTTTGCACGCGGTTGGGTGTAAACTATCTCGTTGATATCATCTGGTGTTAATTTAAACTCTTCCCAAAACACTTTACGAACAGCCTCCGGCATGTAGCCGCGCAGGTAATCTACCAAAAGCTTTTTACCAATGTAGCAACCGCTGCCTTCGTCGCCCAGGATGTATGCGCCCGAATCAATATTGTTCACTACATCTTTACCATCATAAAGGCAGGTATTGGTACCTGTGCCTAAAATAGCCGCGAAACCCTCGTTGTTACCCAGCAATGCGCGGGCAGCAGCAAGCAGATCGTGGCCAATGTTCACTTTCGATTTAGAGAAAACCACCTGCATGGCCTCTTCTACGATCTTACGCATCTCCGGGGTAGAACAACCGGCGCCGTAATAGTTAACTTCGGTAATATTATCCTTCTCCAGATCGGTAGGCAAACTCTCCTTTAGGGATTGTATAATGTACTCTTTCGGAGCAAAATACGGGTTGTAACCTTCGGTGTTGAAATACACTTTTTTACCTTCTTCAGTAACCAGGCACCAATTTGTTTTGGTTGAGCCACCGTCAGCAATTATGATCATATAATAATGAGTTTTTAAAAAATTGGGTTAAAAGTATGATTAACTTATTGTAAAAAAAACACTTGGTACTTTTAATGCTATTTTTTGTTAATTACACAGCAGAAACGGCTTTTTTATGTAAAAAATTAAACTTTTTAAGGTTTTTGATAACACTTTTTAGTTTAAAATTAACTGTAATATTAACATATAAAAACGGCTTTTAGCACCTTGTACACTCATAGTGTAATGAGTACAATTATATGTAATATTTTCACAATTATTAATTGAATATTACCGGCAGGTTAACAATAGCCTACTAAAACGGTGGTTTTAGACTATAAATAATGGCTCAGCAATGGCTGAGTATTAATGTGAGGTATCGCCTGGCAGCGAAACCTAAGGTAAAATATGAAATAAGTAAACGGTAAGGAACAGTAGCAACGGCCGGATGTACTACATCCGCAACCGTAGCGAAACCGAACGGCCCAGCGCCTGCACCAGGTTAGGGTCTAACGAGGTATCGCCTTCTTTAAGCGTCCAAACCATTTTGGCATCCTTCACCAACTCAACTTTTTCGCCGTTGAGCAAAAGTTCCAGTTCGGTGGTGTTTTGGCCTATCAGTTTGCTGTTAACAATCTGGTACACATAATCTTTGTCATCAAAAGTAATCCGCAGCGGTAAGCCCATGTTCACAATCCTCGGGGTAAAGATAAGTTTTATTACCTTTAAAGAAGTTTTATTAATGATATAGTTAATTCTATAAAGTAAAACTGTAAACGAACTATTGCTGTTTTAAGTATAAATTTGCATCTTTGCACCGCAAAATAATGCAGGTCCTATAGCTCAGCTGGATAGAGCAACAGATTTCTAATCTGTAGGTCATAGGTTCGAATCCTATTGGGATCACAAAGACCATTCAACAGGTCGACGTTTAAAGCTAAAATGCGCATAAAAATGCGCCTTTCTGTAAGTGCGAATCCACCAAAGTCGACCTCGATTTTATCGACTTTATAGTAAAATATGTCTGTTCAAGGATCAACTTAGGGATCGGTCTCAATCGCCTTTTTTAACAGCATCCTAAATTGAATCTTGCGATTCTCCTGTAAAATTTTTTTTTGCCGATAGGATAGAGTTTCTCATATATTGGGAGGTTTACCACCTCAGTTCAGTGTACAAAACTTAAGTCGCCGTTGTAAATTCAACCGGCGGAGCTATTTCGCCCAGTACTCAAACTATATAGGGCCTACAGCAGGCCCTATTTCAAAAGGCTCAACAATTCGTTTAACACACCTAACCTTTTCGCCCACATTCTGCTCAATAAGGTCAACTGAATAGTAAATAGTATTGCAATCGTACCTAATGCAAAATAAGTTGACAGATGAAAAGATACACCAGAAGTAAAAAATACGATCAGGCTGAACGCATAGAACGCCTTTGAAAAAATCGACCCTAAGGCATATCCGCTCATCCGGCGCAAATACTTTTGAAAAGAAGCTTGCAGATTCGGGCCGTCCACAATGTTTTTTGCAATATAATAGCCATATATGTTATACCATATCGTGGCCAATAGGGTTATAACGAGCAGTAAATTAACGAAGAAATGTTTAGATGCACCATCGAAAAGGCTCCAATAACATGCAAGAAATACGGTTAAACCGGCTACTTCAATAGTTAATTGTCTTCGGATCTTTTTTAATACCGGGTGTTTGCTTTCACGGATCATCGACAAGATCTCCCGATCGCCTTTCATGGGGAATTCTACACTTTTCCACGCTGATTTAAAATCATCCAGTTCCATGTTTTATTGATTTAAAAATTGCTGCATTTTGGTTTTGATCCGGTTGATCCTGACACCAACATTGTTCTCGGTTATGCCTGTAATGACCGCGATTTGCTGATAGGGCAACTCATCGAGGTAAAGCGTAATGATTGCTTTTTCAACATCGTTCAGTTGTTTGATCGCTTTGTATAGAAGTTCAAGGCGCTCCGTCGCTTGGTCGTCCTGGGATTGGTTCGCAAAGTCTGGCAGCACATCCACATAATTAATAGCCGGTCTTTTTTTGCGGTAAAAAGCCATCGCCGTATTTAAAGCAATGCGATATATCCATGTACTAATCTCTGCCTGGCCTTTAAAGGAAGGGTAGGCCTTCCATAGCTGATAAATGATCTCCTGAAAAAGATCCTCCCGGTCTTCCGGGCTATCGCGGTATAAACGGCATATCTTATGCAAAATACCCTCATGCTTCCGGGTTATTTGCAAAAAATCAGTCTCATTCAACATATTGTTTTTTGATCACGGTTGGTGGATATGATCACCTTTAACCGGCGAATAGTTTTTAGTTTCGCGCCCGTTTACTTCGATTGTTGTAAAATAGCATTTAATTCCTGTTGCTTTGCCAAAGTCTTCCTGGTCCTGCAAGTGAAAGTGTAAATGCGGTTCGGACGAATTGCCGGAATTTCCGCAAAACCCAAGGAGTTGCCCCTGTTTAACCTTTCCCCCCTGTTTGACCTGCACGGAATATTGCTTTAAATGCGCCAGCAGCACATACTCATTGTTGCTGGTTTTCAGCAATACCGTATTACCGGTTGCAAATAACGGGTTCAGCACACCGGGCAGGTTGTCCTTCACGCCATCTACTGCCAATACAACTTCGCCGTCACATGGAGCAAATAGCTGTTGACCGAATGCGTAATAATCTTCGTTGGCCTTCCCATCGGAACGAAAGCTTTTATTATTGTTATCGGTAATGATAATATCAAATGCGTTTTTTTGAAAGGCAACAACCCCGTGGTAATTCTGTTCTTTGGTATCACCGCCCCAAAATACCGTCCATACGCCTTTAAAGGGCAGTTGCATCGCCGTGATATTTCTCGGCATTTTAGGTGCGCTGTCTTCCACATAGGGCTTAGCAAACAACCCGGTGATCGCCTGTTTGTCGTCAATAGCTATGTTTAAGGTAATGGTTCCTTTTTCCAGCTTTGTTTTATAGCCGGCGAACTGATCCTGGTAACTGATAAAAGCAGCATTGATTATCTTGCCGTAACGGCTTTTGAGCTGAGTTAGAAATGCCGTGGTTTTCTCATGCGGCAAATTGCTTTTGGCTTCGCCGGAAAACGTACTATAAATGCTGTCAAATCTACCCGCATTAAAATCATTTTTAAATTTAGAGATCACTTTATTACTGCCCGGACTTTCCTGTTGCGCGAAAGCGGTAGCTGCCATGCAGGTAAGTATTATCGCCAGACCAATATTCTTTATAAGTTTTCTCATGTTATTGCTGCTTTTTTATGTTTATAATTTTGTTAATATGAGCAATACTGTCGAGAATGGCTTTGTTTTGATTTTCAGGCTGTTAACCTCTGCCTGTAATACCTGATCCCTTTGCCGCGAACGGCCATCCGGTGAGGATGCCTGATTACATGAGAAAGACAGGAAAATGAAGACGGTTAAAATAAGTTTCATATTGTTTTTCAGGAGTTAGTTGCCGGATAAACTAAAAACTTACAGTTGTTAACGATTTTATTTACATAATTGGCTTGTAACATCATTTGTGACGCATTTGATTTTAAACTGAAAAAAGGAGAATTGGGGCGGTTAGAGGTATAAAGTTCGAATCCCTCTTCGTCTGCAACCGCTCTTACAAATGCAGGTTTTCAAATATTAGGCTGCCAAAATTTCGGATAACAATCTTAAATCATCAAATAAAAGGTTCGAATGTTGCACCATAGGGATCACCGCGAAAAGAAAAGCAAGTCAGTGATGGCTTGCTTTTCTTTATATTTTTGTTGTGGCGCAATTTCGAGTTGCAGAAAATGTTAAACTCCCGGTCGCCATTTAAAACTCATCATTATGCAACAGCATATCCTTACTAATAATATCTTCACAATCGACGATTTTTGGACACCAAAAGAATGTGAAGATTTCATTTTTAAAAGTGAAGCTATGGGTTATGAACCCGCGACCGTTGAAACAGAAAACGGGCAGAAAGTTATTACAACAGTTCGTAATAACAATAGAGTTATTTATAAGGACTATCAGCTTGCCGATGTGCTTTGGCAGAAATTAAAGCCATTTGTACCATTGCAAATTGGCTACAGTAAAGCTGTTGGATTAAATGAACTTTTTAGATTTTATAAATATCAACAGGGACAAGAATTTAAACAGCATACAGATCAAAGTTATATAAGAAACGATGTTGAAGCGAGCTATTTCACCTTTATGATTTATTTGAATGAAAATTTTGAGGGCGGACAGACGACTTTCAATAAACTGACTGTTCAGCCCAAGCAAGGCTCGGCACTTGTTTTCCTACATAACGTGGAACATGAAGGCCGCTCAGTGAAACAAGGTACAAAATATGTTTTGCGAACAGATATTATGTTTCGTTTTGATGAACAAAGCTAAACAACCAAACTGAAAAACTTTAACTATTAATGCACTTAACTGACATCGATTTTTTATCGTAGCCAAGCTGTTTTTAACTCTGTAATCGCTCTCTGCCCTTTAATAATCCGATTCGAAAAAAATCCTATTGGGATCACTGAATG
This sequence comes from Mucilaginibacter sp., assembly GCF_039925265.1. Lineage (GTDB taxonomy): Bacteria > Bacteroidota > Bacteroidia > Sphingobacteriales > Sphingobacteriaceae > Mucilaginibacter. The sequence goes on along the minus strand of NZ_JBDSZG010000017.1, from coordinate 56,169 downwards.
TGAAAACAAACCACATTACATTCCAGATTTGAAGTTGAAAAGGCGCTGAATGGCGCCTTTTTTCGTGCTTGCCCGAAAAAACCAGATAATCCTAATACAATCCAGGCTAATCGGCAACCTACTCCCACTTCCGAAATTATTCCGATTAGTTCTTACAGAAGGGTAATATATAAACACAAGTTATCAATATTCAGATCTGCCAGTTGCTTATACATGGTAATTTTGGTAGTCGATAAATTAACCCATCGCAAATCGGCCTTATTCAATCACAATATAAAGTCCTATACCATGATGCGACCTGCCTCTATACCTTTCTTTTTTCTTGTCAACGGATTGTTTGCCTTCCAGCATCCGGCTATAAAAAAAGAAATAAGTCGGCCCTCCAAAATATCGCCTGTTAGCCATCGATCAGATACAACGGAGAAAACCATCTATTATCCCTATAGTGTATGGATGGTGCCCGCCGGAAATGATTATTCCAGTAATAATAGCACGTTCAGCAGGCAAAGAATGGTTCAGTCGGCAGATATAGCAATGTTTTGGTCAAAGGAATACAGCGATACGCCAACAACTTATTCTGAACCCGTTAAGCGGTTTGACCCTGCAATAGCCATAAAAGAATTAGAGCGTTTTTATACCTGCTACAGAGATACCCTGAAGTTTGTTATAAAAGGTAAATCGTTAACCGACAGATACAAAATGCTTACCTACGTTTTTTACAGTGACACAGACGGTACGGCATATGGCGGCGGCGAAGAGGACAAGGTTGGCATATTGTGGACGCCCGCTGCAAGGATAAGCGCGCATCCATACGGAGCGCTTGCGCATGAGCTTGCCCATTCATTTCAATATATGGTACATAGCGATGGTGCATGGGGCTTTACTTCGGCAGCTGCCGGCAGCCGGGGGCAAAGTATATTTGAAATGACATCTCAATACATGCTTTTTCAGAATTACCCCAACTGGATGACTTTTGAGAACTACCACCTGGTGAGTTTTATGAAGCAAACACACCTGGCATTTTTGCATGAGGATAACCAGTACCATTCGCCATACGTATTGGAATATTGGTCCGGTAAACGCGGGCGCGGCTTTGTAGGGAAACTTTGGCGCAATGCCGTAAAGGGAGAGGACCCGGTAATGGCTTATAAACGATTAACAGGGCTTAGCCAGGCTAAGTTTAACGACGAGATGTTTGATGCTTACAGGAAATTTATAACATGGGATTTATCACGTATAACCCAGGCCGCAAAACCCTACGTGAATGAGCACACCAGTACGTTAAACAGCGTTGGTGATGGCTGGTATCGTATTGCCGAAAGTAGCTGCCCTCAAAACTATGGCTATAATGGCATTAAGCTAAATGTACCGGCGGCCGGTACCAAAGTTACCCTGAATTTTAAAGGCGTTGCCGGCAATACAGGCTACCGGGCCATTAATGTTGATAAGGCCGGCTGGCGATATGGTTTTTTGGCTGTAAAAGACGACGGCAGCAGGGTTTATGGCAAGGTTTATTCAAATAAAGAAGGCGTTGCAAATTTCGACGTGCCGGCTAATAGCACTTATTTATGGTTAGTAGTAAGTGGTGCGCCAACCGGGCATTGGGAACACCTAACTGACGGGAATATAAGTAACGACGAGCAATGGCCTTACCAAATCAAACTATCCGGCACTACATTACACAAAACGGTTATTAAATAATAGGAGCTGCTGCAAGGTTGATAAAACCTTAGCCAGCAGTTTATAAAGCTATTGGTAATGAATAAAATGGAAACTTTACTAATATGGCCATCATGCAAGTGCATGATGGCCATATTGTAAGGAAGCTCTGCAGGATGCCTGCAGAGATATTACTTAACTTCCCATTCATGAATGCCGGTAGAATTATCTGCCGGAAGCTGAATGATCATTTTTAATGCGGTGGTATTAACCGGCTCAAAAGTTACCGCATTGTAGCTGTCTTTGCTCACCGTGTAGGGTGTTGTGTTTTTTACCGGTACCCATTGCCCGTTTTTAAGGTAAAGTATTTTGTAGGATACAGGTATGCGGCAGCCACCCCAGGGGCCGTCATCGTACCAATAAACTTTCGATTCACTTACCGTATGTTCTGCATTAAAGTTGTACTGAACAAACTCGCTGGTGTTGTGCGCGGGCCACCAGTGCAGGTAGGGGTAGTTGGTGTCGTTTGAGCTGTTGGGTTCGTATTGGTCTTTAATGGCACTGTACATGCGTGCATTTTTTAATGATGACGTTACTGTACTTGTACTGGCAACGGTTGGCGCCGGTTTAGGGCTTGCTGCCGATGCTTCGTAAGGTACCCAAACGGTCATCTCGCTTGGGCCACGGTTTGCCCATGCGTAATAGGGTATGGCCTTTACCTTTTGGTCGGTTTCTATCAGTTTATCGCTGTTTAACTGCCTTTTGGTGCTTTTACCTTCAATAGTTATTACATCTACACCGTTCAACAGGTCGGCTTTGTAACTTGCCCGGGCAACCGCGTTCTTATCAATTAAAATGTTCTGTACAAGGCTGTCGCGGTTATCCGGCCCTTCCAGGCAATACACTATGGGACCGCGCTCAAATGCAAAACGGCCTCTGTCGTCTTTTACATTAGCGTTAGCCACAACCTTTTCAGTTTCTAAAGGCAACGCCAGGGAAACTTTGTCGCCTTTTTTCCAGCTGCGTTTTAAAACAGCATAGCCTTTTTCGGTTACAAATGAAGTTGCTTTTCCGTTGATGTATAGTACCACCGGCAGCGGTGTATGGTCCATAAAGCTATACAGATCGCCCGGTACGGGTTGTTGATTAGCCCAGCCCGGTATCCGCACCCTTAAGGTAAAGTTTGTTGTTTTTACAGGGTTAACGGTAATGTTAACCTGGCCTTTCCACGGATAATCTGTTTGCTGTACAATGTTTACATTGCCCGATGCCAGTTTAATATTGCTGGAATTACTCATAAACAAGTTCACATACAGGTCGTTTTTGTTTTTGGCATAAACATAGCCCGGCAGCGATGGTAAAAAGCGCGTCATGTTGCTAATACAGCAGGCACAGCTTATCCAGGCGCTGCGCTGATGCTGAAACATGGACGCCAGCGGGTTGGGATAAAAGAATCGGTCTCCGGTTAAGGAAACGCCAGATAGCAGGCCGTTATAAAGCGTCCTCTCCAAAACGTCGATATATTTAGCATCGCCGTGAAGCAAAAACATCCGGTTGTTCCAATACACATTACCAATAGCCGCGCAGGTTTCTGCATAGGCCGACATGTTGGGCAGTTGGTAAGCCTCGCCAAAAGCTTCGCCGGCCCCGGTTGCACCTATACCGCCTGTTATGTAGAGCTTTTTGGTAACTACATCGCTCCAGATATCGTCGATGGCGTTTAAATATTTTGTATCGCCGGTTAAAGCGGCAATATCGGCCATGCCGGTATACATATACGCTGCACGTACGGCGTGGCCCTCGGCTTCGTGCTGGTCAACTACTTTTTTATTGGCCTGGTTGTAGGCGTCGCCTTTTGGTCCGCGGATATCTAAAAAGAATTTTGCCAGGTCGAGGTATTGTTTATTGCCGGTAACCCGGTACATTTTGGACAGGCCTATCTCCACTATCTGGTGGCCAGGGTATTCTTGTATTTTACCCGGCCCGAAGGTTTTTACCAGCAGGTTGGCGTTTTTTATGGCGATGTTGAGCAGGGTACGCTTGCCGGTGGCCTGGTAATGCGCCACGGCGGCCTCATATAAGTGCCCGCAATTGTATAATTCGTGGCTTAAGATCTCTTCATTCACCCAGCGTTTATCGCCAATCCACTCATGAGGTTTTTTAGCATGCACCGTACGGAAGGTATACAAATAACCATCCGGTTCCTGCGCGGCACCGATAATGCGGATAAGGGTATCTATGTACCTATCCAGCTTAGGGTTCTTTTTATTTTGCATGGAGTACGATGCACCCTCAATTGCCTTATAAACATCCGTATCATCAAACGGAAATTCGCTTAGCTTATCGCCATCCAGCTGTTTGGCGGCGCGCAAAAAGTTATCCATACGGCCATTTTTTTTGCACTGCGCCAGTACATAGGGGATGGTTACATTTGCGTTAACTTCCATTTTGGGTTCCCAAAACTTATCGTTAACATGTACACTGGTAAATGCCACGGGTTGTATAGGGTAGTCTTTTTGTTGCCCTAACACCATACTGCTTATACCTATCATAGATAGCAGCAAACCAGCGGCTTTGCTTGTTTTTATCATCGTATATAGTTTCTTGTGAATTAGTTTTTTACCATGCGGCTACCGTATACCGGGCCTGCGCTGTTGTCTTTTTTGGGTAATAGTTTAACGGTAACTTTTTGTTTTCCCTTGGTCAGCTCTATGGGGATAATGTAGCTGATATCGTAAAAACGGCTTTCCTTGTACGGGTTTAAATTCTCGGTTGCTATTTTAATGCCGTCTATAATAATATCGAATGAGCGGCCGCGGTTATCCATACCCCAGTAGCTGTTTATAAGCGTGTTTTGGCCGTTGGCGTCAACCTTCATTTCGTACTGCAAATACCCTCCGTTCTCGGTAGAGCGCCATTTTTTCTGGTGATCTTCGCCCGTAATGGCGCTTTCGCCGGTAAAGTTATGATCGCGCTCCGGCTGCATTTCGCCTATACGTAAGACGTCGGTAGTGCGCGCTTCCAGCTCCTGTTGGTTTTTCCGTTGCTCATCGTAAGCTTTTTGCTGTACTGCCCATGATGCAGGGGTAAACACATCCCAGTAAACCGTATAGTATTCATTTTGGGTTTGATTAAAGGGGATCAGCTTTACTTCAATTGGTTTGGCAACATCAGTGGCATTAAAGCTCAATTGTTTTTTATCAACCATTTGCAGCCATTTGTTTGGGTCGGTTTCGCTGGTTACAAAAACGGGTACACCTTTAAGCGGATCGGGTTCGGTATTACCTAACACACCTGCAAGTAGCACCGGGCCGTAAAAAACTGCTCGCCTGTTGGCATTATCAGGCATAGCTTCGGTGTACAGCGTTTCGGGTGTGGTAAATTCAATTTTGTCGTTATTGTTCCATTTGCGCTTTATTACAATGTAGCCCTCATCATCGGTAGTAGCTGCCTGTACTTTTCCGTTGATACTGATGGAGGCATTGCTGGTCCACTTTGGTTTGCGAATGCGGATAGGCATGGTAACCGGCTTTTTGGTGCCAATGGTAAACGCAATATGATCGGTATTAGGGAAACTGCTTGCCTGCGTTACCGTTAAGCCTTTTTTCGCCCAGCTAAGCACTGATGGAATAAACAGGTTTACATATAAACTGCCATCGGCTCCTTTAAAATAAATGCTTTCATTGTATTTAACATGGTTCTCCATACCCGAGCCAACACAGCAGGTAAAATCATCAAAGGGGGTACTGTAATGTTTTGTCCCGCCCATTCTAAGCGGTACAAAATAACACATCATACCATCGCTATGGTTTTGTGATGCCAGGATATGGTTATACAGGGCTTTTTCGTAATAGTCCATTAACTTGGCAGATGGCTCGAGCGCGAACAAGTGCCGGGTAAGTTTTAGCATGTTATAAGTATTACAGGTTTCAGTGGTGTTTTCTGTAAGCTTATCGTTTAGCTTTTTTGGTTCGCCTAAATACTCATAATTGCTATTACCGCCGGTAGCGTAGGAGTGGTTGTTCACAACGGTTTCCCAAAAAAAATCGGCAATGACTTTGTCTTTTTTATCGCCGTTGAGCTCAAAACGCCGCGCGCTTGCAATTACCTTCGGGATCTGCGTATTGGAGTGTTTGCCCGGCAGGATATCCTTTTTATCCGCAAGCGGATCTAAAATGGCCTTGTCGTAAAATTTGTAGGACAGATCAAGGTATTTTTTGTCACCGGTTATGGAGTATAGATTAACCATGGTTTCGGCCATGCCGCCGTATTCGCAAAACAGCATTTTTTGAAGCTTTTCGTCATCCAGGTTTTTAATGGTTTCGCCTGTCCAGTCGGCCATGCCTTTACAAACTTTTAGCGCCTGGGCGTTATTACAATATAAATAGGCGTCTAATAAACCGGCCATAACCTTGTGCACGGTATACCAAGGCGACCAGCCCCCATTTAAATCGAACCCGCGCGAACGGATGTCTCCTTTTGCCACTTCGGCCCAAATAGTATCTTCTTTTGGGATAGCGCCAACATAGCCCGTTTTACGGGCAACCTGGCATTCATTAAGTTCGTTAACTATATAATTTACGCGTTTTAAAAACTCAGGATCGCGGGTGGAGGCATAGTGCAGGGAAATTGCCGACAGGTAGTGGCCCAGCGTGTGGCCTGCCAAACCCGATGATTCCCATCCTTGGTACATCTTTCCTTTAGGTTGCAGCCCCGAGTGCGAGCGGAAGGCCGAAAGCAGCCTGTTAGGGTCTATAGGTAATAAATAAGCAACATCAGCATTCATCGCTTTCTTAAAAGGGCTCTCTAATAACCGCACATCTTTTAAATCAAAAGCATAGGCTTTAACAGGAACCACCGGTTTTATTTTTATCCGGGTATCATTCCATTCGGGTACGTAGGATTGCGCCTGTATTGTTTGTGCCCCTGCTAAGCAGGCAACGAGGCATAAGGTTAATTTAAACCACTTTTTTATTAGCATGATATAGTTGTATAACTGGTGAGAAAACTGACAACTAAATTAGTGTTGTTTTAACAATTATTCTAAATGATATTTTGCAGTTGATAGCAGGATTTTATCCGGTTTTTTTTAATGCGATAGAGCTATAGCAAGAAGGGCTAACCTGCAAAATATTAACACATTCGCAGGGTTTACATAAATATAATAACAAATTAACGCTATTGTAATAGTAATGTTAATATATGGGCAGTATTGGCAAATTTCATTAAAAAATAAGGGGCGGCCTGCGAATAGTTTTACATGCATGAAATACAGTGTGTAATACATAGTTTTTAACCCCAAAAATTAATTTATGAAGTTTAAACAATTACTAAAAAGGTTTATTTTGCCTTTACTGAGTGTGTTTGTGTTTTGTTATAACACTTACTCACAAACAGTAACCTTAACAGGAAAGGTAACCGATGAGAAGGGCGAGCCCGTAGCCGGCGCTTCTGTGAGAATAAAAAATACAAATACCGGTGCTATCACCAACGGTATTGGTGTGTTCAGCCTTAATTATACAGGGCAGGGTACGCTGGTTGTAACAGCTATAGGTTTAACCGCGCAGGAGGTTAAACTAACCGGACAGGCACAGGTGAACGTAGTTTTAACCGAAGATAGCAAACAGCTGAACGAGGTGGTAGTTACCGCACTTGGTGTAAAACGCGACAAACGGATCCTGACCTACAGCACCCAGCAAATTAAAGGTGAGTCGCTTACGCAATCAAAGGAGGCCAACCTGGTAAATGCCATTGCAGGTAAAGCAGCCGGTGTGCAGGTAACCAGTTCATCGGGTACGCCCGGGAGTTCATCGCGTATTGTGGTGCGTGGAGGTTCATCATTTTTTGGTGATAACCAGGCGTTAATGGTTGTTGATGGTGTGCCGGTAGATAACTCTGAAACAGGTAACCTTAATTCGGGCCCCGGAACCAACCGTATCGCGGATATCGACCCATCTATTATTGCTAATATCAACATATTGAAAGGTGCTGCCGCTACAGCGCTTTACGGGTCAAAAGGTGCAAACGGCGTTATTATTATCACCACAAAAAATGGCTCGTTAAATAAAAAGCCATTGATCACGTTCTCCTCCGATTTCTCTTTTGAAAAGCCTCTGCTGCCACAAATTCAAAATAAATACTCGCAGGGTACCAATGGTAATTACTTTGATGGCGTTACGCAAAAAAAAAGTACCTCATGGGGCGCGCGAATGGATACGCTGAAAATAAACGGGCAGCTTGCGAAAGTTTATAACCAGTCTGATCTGTTCTTTAAAACCGGCCACACGTATAACAATACCATTAACATTGGTGGTGGCGGTGCCAGTTCTACTTACCTTATTTCCTATTCAAATTTAAACCAGGAGGGTACAGTTCCTACCACTAAGTTTTTACGCAATACTTTTTTTGCAAAATACAGCGCACAGATATTACCAAACCTAACCACTACCTTTCAGTTAAACTACAGTAACTCGCAAAACGACAGGTTGCCAGAAGGATACGCTTTGGAAAGCCCGGTTTGGACAATTTTTACAGCACCGGTTTCGTATGATCTGCAACCGTCTTTAACAGAGGCCGGTACCCAGCGTTTGTACCGTTTTTCGCGTAATAACCCTTATTGGGTGTTGGATAACATCAAAAACCACTCAGGCGTTAACAGGTTCCTGCCAACCTTTACCACTGACTATAAACCACTATCGTGGTTAACCGTTACCGAAAGATTTGGTGCCGACGTTTACACCGAAATGGACAGGTACCGTGAATCAACGCAATCGGTATCAAACCCCAATGGCAGGCTGGTGGATAACAATACTACCTTCCGCCAGTTTAATAACGATTTTATGGTAAGCGCCAATAAACAATTTGGCGATTTTAATATCGATGTTTTGTTGGGTAACAACATTTTCTCCAGCTATTCAGAAAACACATACGCCAACGGTGTAGGTTTAACCATACCGGGCTTGTACAACATGGCATCAGCCTCAACAGTTACCTATAGGGAAAATTCCTACCTGCAACGCAAGGTTGGTTTTTACCTGCAGTCAAACATCGAGTACAAACGTTTCCTGGTGCTGTCATTAACAGGCAGGTACGATGGTAACTCGGTATTATCAACAGAAAATAATTTTTATCCTTACGGATCGGCTGCCACCAGCTTTATATTTTCTGAGTTCTTTAGCCCCGAGTTTTCAAAGGTAATGAACCTGGGCAAGCTAAGGTTCTCATACGGCACCGTTGGTAACGATGGCAGCATCAGCCCATACAGTTTGCTAACCGCCTATAATAGCGCCACTATACGTAATCTAACATTCCCTTATGCAGGCCAGTCGGGTTTTTTAATATCCGATGTATTGGGCAACGCTAATTTGAAAAGCGAAAGGATCAACGAATTTGAAGCTGGTTTTGAAGCGGGGTTCTTTAACAACCGTATCAGTCTGGAAGCTTCATTCTACAGCAAAAAAACAATTGATGGTATCATTCCATCGGTGTCTCTTGCGCCATCAACAGGTTATGCTTATACCAGTGTAAACTCCGCTGTGATGCAAAACAGGGGTATTGAGGTTTTGTTAAATGCAACTCCGATAAAAAGTCGTGATTTTGCCTGGGACCTTACCCTCAATTTTACCCGTAACAGGAACAAGGTAATATCTATTTACCAGGACCAGAAGCAATTGGGTAATGGCTTTACCAATATTATTGTGGGCCAGCCCTACGGCGTTATCTTTGGTACCCGCTACGCGCGAAACGCGGCAGGTAAACTACTCACAGATGATGCAGGCCTCCCGTTTGCCGATGACACGCAGGGTATAGTGGGTAACATAAACCCTAACTGGCTTGGCGGTATCAACAACAGCATCAGGTACAAACAATTTAACTTTAGTTTCTTTTTTGATGTTAAACGCGGCGGCGATATCCAAAACAACGTTGACGGATACGGTTACTTCTACGGTACACCAAAAGTTACCGAAGATCGTGGCTTAAGAGTGGTTGATGGTGTAAACGCAACTACCGGCCAGCCAAACACAGTGGCTGTTAACGGCCAGGCATACTATCAGCGTGCAAACGGTGTGCTGGAATCTGTAATTCAGGATGGCAGCTATATAAAATTGCGTAATGTTAGTTTGGCCTATACGTTAAAACCGTCATGGTTAAGCAAAGGCCCGTTTAAATCGGCAACGTTTGGTGTAACCGGCCGTAACCTTTGGATCCACGCTCCGCACTTTACCGGCGGCGACCCGGAAGTTAGCTCGTTTGGTTCATCAAACGGGGCACAAGGTATCTATTCATTCTCAACCCCAACTTCCAAATCAGTTGATTTTAGCCTGAAAGTTACCCTATAATTTAAAATCATTAATAAGAAATTGTCATGAAAAATAAATATATCACGTTAATAATATGCGCCTTGGTAAGCTTTACGGGTTGTAAAAAATACATTGACGTAAACCAGGACCCCAACAGGCCAATAGATGTTAAGGAATCGCTCATCCTTGCCCCGGTTGAAGCCGCCATATCACAAAATATAAACGCTGCCGGCGGGGGGAACCTTGCGGTAGTATTGCAGCAATATGTGCAGGTAATCGCTTTAAACCAGGTACCGCCAAACTTTGGTACCTACCTTATGTACCACCAGGATATGGATGGCGACTGGTATAACTTTTATGTACAGGTAATGAATAACCTGGTAATGCTTAACAAAAAGGCCGAAACCAGTGGTAATGCCAACTATGCGGCTATATCAAAAATACTGCTTGCTTATACCCTTGGCACGGCTACCGATGCCTGGGGCGATGTGCCCTACTCAAAAGGTTTTGGCGGCGTAACTAACCTTACTCCAACTTATGATACCCAGGAATCTGTTTATACGCAGATCCAAACCCTGCTTGATAACGGGATAGCCGATATAGCAAAAAATAGTATTGTTGTACCGGGCGGCGACGATTATTACTATAACGGTGATATGACTAAATGGAAAAAGCTGGCGTATACCCTAAAAGCGCGCTACTACATGCACCTTACTAAAGCACCGGGGCACACTGCCGCCGCACAGGCCCAACTGGCTTTAACTGCCCTGCAAAGCGGTATGGCCGGTAATGATGATGACTTGAAGATGCCTTTCAGCGGTGCGGCCGGTGCCGAAAACCCTTGGCAACAAAACTTTTTACCAGGTTCAACGCTGATACTGGCATCAACATTTGTTGATGGCTTTAAAACCAGGAACGATCCGCGTTTAACAAAAATGGTAGCCCCTGCAATTGAAACCGGTTTGTATACCGGCAGGCTAATTGGCATGGAGGACATAGGCAGTTTAGAATCATACTCACTGGGTGGCGATTTTTATGCAAGCACAAACTCAAATAATTACTTCGTTACTTATTCTGAAGCTTTGTTTTTAAAGGCTGAGGCTACATTCCTCACCTCAGGCGCTGCAACGGCACAGCCGGTTTATGTATCGGCTGTAAAATCGCACATGTCAAAATTGGGTATTGCCGATGCTGCTGTAAATACTTATCTTTCGTCGAGAGGAACACTTACTGCGGCTAACGCCATACAACTGATCATTGAGGAGAAAGCTATAGCTAACTTCCTGTCGATGGAGAACTATACCGATTGGAGGCGTACAGGCTTCCCGGCTTTAACCAAGGTGAAGAACGCTTTGTCGGAGATCCCGCGCAGAGTGTTGTACCCGCAGTCGGAAATGACTGCAAATCCGCAGCCGCAGCAAAGCGCAAAACTTACCGATAGAGTTTGGTGGGATGCGCAATAGGCGGTATTTAGCAGGCTACTTGCCTTTAAGCGATGTTATTGGTTAAAATACGGTCAATGTCTGCTAAATTGTTAAATAAACTTAATTGGTACTATCTTAATTTTGTGAAAAATAATATACAATGATAACTTTTGATTGGAAAGGCGTACTCCCGGCAGTAACTACTAAATTTACAGATAATGACGAACTGGACTTTGATGCTTTTGATATAAACTTAAATGCCCAGCTTGAAGCCGGTGTTGACGGGTTTATATTAGGCGGATCGTTGGGTGAGGCAAGCGTTTTAAGCGATGACGAAAAATTCGCGCTGCTTGCTCACACAGTTGAGTTTGTTAATGGAACAGTGCCTGTTATATTGAACATTGCTGAGCAAACAACAAAAGCGGCTGTTGCTTACGCCCAAAAAGCACTTGATAAGGGTGCCGATGGCTTAATGTTATTGCCGCCCATGCGTTACAATAGCGAGGCCCGCGAAACGGTTACCTACTTTGCTACTATTGCAAAAAGCACCAAATTGCCGATCATGATCTACAATAACCCTGTGGATTATAAGGTGGAGGTAACTTTAGATATGTTTGAACAACTTGCCGCTTATGATAACATCCAGGCTGTAAAAGAATCTACCCGCGATGTATCAAACGTAACCCGTATGATCAACCGTTTTGGCGATAGGTTCAAGATCTTTACCGGGGTTGACCCGCTTGCTATGGAAAGCCTGGTAATGGGTGCCCATGGCTGGGTTGCCGGTTTGGTTGACGCGTTCCCTAAGGAAACGGTTGCTATTTACCGCCTTGTAAAAGCCAAAAGGTATGACGAGGCTTTAGCCATTTACCGTTGGTTTTTACCTGTGCTTGAGTTGGATATTCATCCTAAGCTGGTACAATACATTAAACTGGCCGAAGTTGCTACCGGTATAGGTACCGAAAACGTACGTGCGCCACGTTTGCCATTGATTGGTGCCGAGCGCGAAAAAGTTCAAAAAATCATCAACGATGCACTTGCTGTAAGGCCCGAATTGCCGATTGGCAGCTGGGGCAAATTAACCGAAGTTGCGTTATAATAACCTATGGCAAGTAAAACTTTCTTTTGTGTTGATGCTCATACCTGCGGTAACCCGGTAAGGTTGGTTGCCGGTGGCGGCCCTACGCTTAAAGGCGATAACATGAGCCAGAAACGCCAGCACTTTTTAAAAGAGTACGACTGGATAAGAACAGGCCTGATGTTTGAACCGAGGGGCCATGATATGATGTCGGGCAGTATTCTGTATCCACCTCATGACCCGGCAAATGATGTAGCGGTTTTGTTTATTGAAACCAGCGGTTGCCTGCCCATGTGCGGTCACGGAACTATTGGTACCATTACCATTGCCATTGAAGAAGGGCTGATCCAGCCTAAAGTTCCCGGCTTTGTACGTATGGAAGCACCCGCCGGCCTTGTACTGATCGAGTATAAGCAGGAAGGTAAAAAAGTAACTTCTGTAAAGCTCCGGAATGTGGCCGCTTACCTGGCCGCTACCGATTTGCAGGTGGAATGCCCGGATCTGGGGATGCTTACCATTGATGTAGCCTATGGTGGAAATTACTATGCCATAGTTGATCCTCAGCTAAATTTTAAGGGCATTGAAGATTATACTGCCGGGCAACTGATTGCCTGGAGCCAGGTGTTGCGCAAGCGCATTAACGAAAACTACCAGTTCGTACATCCGCAGGACCCTACCATAAACACCTGTACGCATATCCTTTGGGCCGGTGCTACATTATCAGCTGATGCTACTGCCCGCAATGCGGTGTTCTATGGCGATAAAGCTATCGATAGGTCGCCTTGCGGCACGGGTACATCTGCCCGTATGGCGCAATGGTTTGCCAAAGGGAAGTTGCAGGTTGGTGAGCCCTTTGTGCATGAAAGCATTATAGGCAGTAAATTTACCGGCAGGGTTGAAGAGGTTGTTAAGATAAATGAGTTTGATGCCATTATACCAAGTGTAGAAGGCTGGGCCAAAGTTTACGGCTACAACACCATCAAGATCGACGACGATGATCCCTATGCTCACGGTTTCCAGGTGATCTAACAAAAAAATGAGTGGTCATTCCGGTAAGGCGCAGATCTTTTTGCCCTACAGGAATGACTTTTTTAATTTAGTATCTAATTAAAAGCTTTCGGCTTTCCGCCTTAAGCTTAAGCTTCAAAAAAATGGCAAAAGTGTTGATCATAGGAGGTGGGATAGTAGGCCTTAGTTCGGCTTATTATTTACAAAAAGCGGGGCATGAGGTTACTGTGCTTGATAAAGGCGACATGGCCGACAACTGTTCATACGGAAACGCGGGGATGATAGTGCCAAGCCATTTTATCCCGCTGGCAACCCCGGGCATGGTTTCGCAGGGTATTAAGTGGATGTTTAACAGCAAAAGCCCTTTTTATGTAAAGCCATCCTTAAACCCCGAACTGGTAAAATGGGGGTTGAAATTCTTAAAGAAAGCCAATGCCGCGCATGTCGAAAAATCGGCTGTTCCTTTAACAGAACTCTCCTTACTTAGCAAAAAGCTTTATGAGGACCTGAGCAGGGAGCCCGGTTTTGATTTTGATCTGGTTGAAAAAGGCATCCTGATGTTTTATAAAACCGAAAAGGCCGGAGAAGAAGAAGCTCACATGGCCGAAAAGGGCAGGGAATTGGGTTTAGATATGGCCGTGCTTAGCGTTGCAGACTGTAAGAAACTGCAGCCAAAGCTCGAGCTTGATGTATTGGGGGCGGTTCATTATCGTTGCGATGCTCATTTGTCGCCAAATAAATTGATGGCTGCGTTAATAAAGTATCTGAAAGCCGCCGGCGTAAAGCTGGTTACCAATAAAGAGGTTACCAAAATGGAGGCCACGGGTGGTAAGGTAAGCAGGGTGCTGTCATTTAACGAAGAGTTTACTGCGGACGAATACATCATTGCAGGCGGCTCATGGTCGCCGGCTATTGGCAGGCTGCTGGGTGTTAAAATTCTGCTGATGCCTGGCAAAGGGTATTCCTTTAATGTGAAGGATGACACCGAAGCAATGCACATCCCTGCATTACTGGCCGAAGCCCGGGTTGCCATAACCCCGATGAATGGCGGCTTACGCTATGGCGGCACCATGGAACTTGATAAGATCAACGACAGGATCAGCATGAACCGGGTAAAAGGTATTGTTGAATCGATACCGAAATATTTTCCGGAATTAAAACCCGCTGTGCCCGAACAAAAGGACATTTGGTTTGGTTTCCGCCCCTCATCTGCCGATGGGCTGCCTTATATTGGCAGGAGCAAACAGTACGGCAACCTTACTATTGCAACCGGGCATGGGATGATGGGCTTAAGCCTTGGCGCGGCAACGGGCTTGCTGGCAAGTGAAATTATATCGGGCAAACCGACTACCATCGATATCAAAGAATTTGCTCCCGAAAGATCTTAATTAAATTCTTAATTATACTCCCGGCTTGCCGGGAAAATAAAACCGCTCATCAACCACGATGAGCGGTTTTATTGCTTTAACTCAGCGTGTTTTATGGCCTGTTTCTTTGAAAAAGCTATTTTAAATAGGTTTTCGGCGTAAATAAGGCGATTTACATGAAGTGTTTAATAATTGTTTATTGAACAATTAAAAATACTTTATTCGGGTAAATTGAGCGTAAATCAACTATAGTTCGGCTATTAAGTGTTTGTATAACATTTAATAGAGTTCCTGTTTATCGGATAAAAACTGCTTTTTTAGGCCAATTTTGGGCCTTGTATCAACCATAAATTATCAAATATTGACCATATTTTATCCTTTTACCGGCATTTGTTGGAAAATTAAGTTAAGTAATTGTAAATTCAACAAGTATTAAACAACGTAGCAGATGAAAGTTTTACAATTCACCATCCCGGTTCCGCACGATAAAAGTGTGATCGCAGAAAAGGTTTGTTTGCCTTATCATTATCCCTATCTGCACCGCCACAAAGAAATTCAGCTTACCTGGATCCAGCAGGGCGAGGGCACGTTGATAGCCGGCAATAACATGCACGATTATTCTGCCGGCGATCTGTTTTTAATAGGCGCCAACCTGCCGCATGTGTTTAAAAGTAACCCCGAATATTTTGCACCCAATGCTAACAAACAAATAGAAGCACTCACTATATTTTTTAATCCGGAAGGGGCGCTGGCACCGTTGTTTAATATGCCCGAGATAAAACCCAGCCTCATTTTTATGCAGCAGCATCAGCAGGGGTTTAAATTGCCGCATCACGTGGTGGATAAGGTGTCGCAGATCATGATTGCCCTGCAAAAGGCATCCGGCCCGGATCAGCTTATCCAGTTTTTCCACCTGCTTAAGGGGCTTACCAATATCAAAAGCAAGCTTGATCCTCTGTCAACCTATGGCAACCTGCCGGGCATTACCGAAAATGAGGGGATCAGGATCGGTAATATCTATAACTACATTATGCAACACTACAGCGAGCCTATCACGCTGGAGGATGTGGCCAAGGTAGCGTACATGACGCCTGAATCCTTTTGCAGGTACTTTAAAAAGCACACAGGGCATACTTTCATTTCGTTCCTCAACGAGATCCGCATTAACGAGGCCTGTAAAAAGCTCATCGCCCATAAATTTGAAAGCATAAACACGGTGGCCTATAAGTGCGGCTTTAAAAGCATCACCAATTTTAACCGGGTGTTTAAATGCGTAATAGGCAATTCGCCGCGCGGTTATCTCGATACCTATAACAATAATTTGATCAGCCTTAGCAGGGCAGCAAGCTAAATACAGCGCGTTTAATATTTAATAAAACCATACCATCGTGTTTATACCTCTCCTTAAAAAAACGGTACAAGGACTAATATTCTGTGCCCTTACTATTGGTGCCGTGAGTGCAAATGCGCAAACGGCCCAGCCCGGCAATTTGTACGAGCAAACCAGCGAAATGGCCGGTACCATTATCAGGTACGGGCAGGATATGACCGCCATCCATGATTTTTATACACCATACAATGTTAATGAGCGTAGCGAAGACCAGTACAAACAGTATGTGCTAAATTCGCCCGAGCAGCGAAAAAGACTCGTTGAGGTTGATAATGATTACCTGAAACAGCTGGAGCAAACCAATTTTAACGCCCTGAGCATTTATGGCAAGGTTGACTATATCCTGTTGAAAAAACGGATCAACTTTGATTTGAAAGATCTGAAGAAAGAAGAGGACCTGTACAGCCAGGCCGCTAAATATATTTCATTCGCCGATGAGATCTTCGCGCTGGAGCAAAAACGCCGCCGCGGCACCTTTGTAGATGGTGAAAAAGTGGCAGGCGATTTGAACAAGATATTGAAAGAGCTTAAAGCCGACACGAGTGCTTTTCGCAAGCTTGTTTCGGTAGATATGCCGGTAGCCAAAATAACTAAAGCCGCTTTAATAAGCCTGAAAGGCCGTTTGAAAGACTTTTACGGCTTTTATAATAACTACGATCCGTCGTTTACCTGGTGGGTGCCTGAGCCATACAAAGCGCTTGATAACGCGCTTGGCAAGTACAGCGAACTGGCTATAAGCAAAGGCAAGATCAATACCACCCAAAAAAGTGATAGCAGCGGCATAAAAGAGATGCCAATTGGCAGGCAGGAATTGATTAGCCAGCTACAGGCCGAGATGATCCCTTACACGCCCGAGGAGCTTATAAAACTTGCCAATAAGGAGTTTGCCTGGTGCGATAAGGAAATGCTGAAAGCATCGCAGGAAATGGGCTTTGGCAACGATTGGAAAAAGGCCCTCGAAAAAGTAAAGAACAGCTATGTACCGGTAGGCCATCAGCCCGAACTGATAGTTAAGTTATACAACGATGCGCTGAGCTTTATCAAAGAACGCGACCTAATAACAATCCCGCCTTTGGCGGAAGAAACCTGGGGAATGGTGATGATGTCGCCGCAAAGGCAGCTGGTTAACCCTTTTTTTACCGGCGGTAAAGAGATCAGTATATCATACCCAACCAACACCATGCAGTACGACGACAGGCTGATGAGCATGCGCGGTAATAACCCATACTTTTCAAGAGGAACTGTACAGCACGAGCTTATCCCCGGGCATAATTTGCAATATTTTATGAACAGCCGCTACAAATCCTACCGCCAGGATTTCGGGACCCCTTTCGCCACTGAAGGCTGGGCTTTGTACTGGGAGCTATTGCTGTACGATAAAGGCTTTGCTAAAACGCCCGAAGAACGTGTAGGGATGCTGTTTTGGCGGATGCACCGCTGTGCCAGGATCATCTTCTCGCTTAATTATCATTTAGGCAACTGGACACCGCAACAAAGTATCGACTTTTTGGTTGACCGGGTTGGCCATGAAAAGGCCAATGCCGAAGGTGAAGTGAGGCGTTCATTTGAAGGTGGCTACAGTCCGCTTTACCAGGTAGCATACCTGCTGGGTGGTTTACAGTTAATGGAGCTGAAAAAAGAACTGGTTGATAGTGGTAAAATGAGCTATAAGCAATTTCACGATGCCGCCATTAAAGAAAACCTGATCCCGGTTGAAATGCTGAGGGCCACATTAACCAACCAGGCATTAACCAAAGACTTTACTACCAGCTGGAAGTTTTATGATTTTGGGAGCAAGTAATTAAGCCGAAAGCGGATCTTTTTTAAGTATACATTTTTTCATCATTCGTTTTTATGGATAACAGCACTTCTTTTAAGCCCTCATTACGATTAATGGATGCTACCATGCTGGTTGCAGGCAGTATGATCGGCTCCGGTATTTTTATTGTGAGCGCCGATATTACCCGCAACGTGGGCAGCGCAGGCTGGCTGCTCTTTGTTTGGCTCATTACCGGTTTTATGACGCTTACAGCAGCCCTAAGCTACGGCGAACTGAGTGCCATGTTCCCGAGGGCGGGCGGGCAGTACGTTTATCTGAAGGAAGCTTACAGTCCTTTAGTTGGCTTTTTATATGGCTGGAGCTTTTTTACGGTGATCCAAACGGCTACCATAGCAGCTGTGGGTGTGGCCTTCGCCAAGTTTACCGCTTACCTCATCCCGCAATTGAGCGAAGACCTCGTGGCTTTAAATTTGGGTTTTATGACCATATCGCCAGCTCAGTTGCTTTCCATTTTGGTGATAGTGCTGTTAACTTATATCAATACCCGCGGCGTAAACAGCGGTAAAATTGTGCAAACCATTTTTACCATGGCCAAATTACTCAGCCTTTTAGGTTTAATTGTTTTTGGCTTGTTTGCGGTAAAAACTTCGGTATGGAACGAGAACTGGAAGAACGCCTGGAGCATGCATAGCCTCAATGCCAACGGTTCCATTGCCTCATACACCACCATTGCGGCTTTAGGTGCTATCGCCTCGGCTATGGTTGGCTCCATATTCAGCAGCGACTCATGGAATAACGTAACTTTTATAGCCGGCGAGATCAAAAACCCCAAAAGGAACATTGGCCTGAGCCTGGCGCTGGGCACCTTAATTGTAACAGTGATCTATATTTTAACCAATGTGATGTACACGGGGGTGCTTTCCCTGCATGATATTGCCGTTGCCGATAAGGACAGGGTTGGGGTGGCAGCATCGCGGCATATCTTTGGCAGTTCGGGTACGGTGATCATCGCGCTGCTTATCATGGTATCAACATTTGGCTGTAACAACGGGCTCATTATGTCGGGCGCAAGGGTTTATTATTCTATGGCTAAGGACAGGCTTTTCTTTAAAAAAGTGGGTACGCTCAATAAAAACTCCGTCCCGGCCTTTGGCCTGTGGTTGCAATGTGTTTTTGCCTGTTTGTGGAGCCTCAGTGGTAAATATGGCGATCTGCTCGATATGATCTCGTTTGTGGTGGTGGTTTTTTATGTACTCACCATCATCGGTATTTTTATCCTCCGCAAAAAAATGCCCGATGCTGAAAGGCCTTACAAGGCCTTTGGTTACCCGGTGCTGCCTGTTATTTATATCATTATGGGGGTGGCTTTTTGCCTGTTGCTCATCAAATATAAACCTACTTATACGTACCCGGGATTGATCATCACTTTAACAGGCATCCCTGTTTATTACCTCATAGGCGGCAGTAAGCGGAAAGCCACGGAACTCCCGGTTGAAAGTTTGTAGATGAGGAATATCCCATATATCAATTCATGAAAAAGATAATATCGCTGCTGTGGTTTATCTGCCTGTTTGTGGCGGCGCATGCGCAAAACAGCGGTTTTATTAAGTTAAGCACTGCTCAGTTTTCTACGGGGAATGATGCGGCCTGGAAAGAGGCCGGCTTTAATGACACCAAGTGGAAAAACATTAAAGTGGGAGAGGTATGGCAGGAGCTGGGCTACCCGGATTATCATGGTTTTGCCTGGTACCGCATTCATGTGCATATCCCCTCGTTATTAAAAAAACGATCAGTTTGGGGCGATAGCCTCCGCGTGTTTCTTGCCCATGTTAACGATGCTGATGAAACTTATTTTAACGGCGAACTCATTGGCAAAACAGGGGCATTCCCTGGCGATAAAGGCGGTTACGTAAGTAAATGGCCAGCTGTGCGCAACTATTGCGTTGCGGCTAACAACCCCATTATTAAATGGGATGACGAAAATATCATAGCTATTAAAGTTTACGATGGCGGTGGCTCCGGGGGGATATTTATGGGCGCGCCCTATATTGATATGCTGGAAAAATTCGACGGCATCGTTTTCACCCAAACCGCTATCAACTTTTTACCCAACGCACAAGCAGCGCGTAAATTAACATTAGGTAATAGCTTTAAAACCAATATTACGGGTAAGTTTCATTACCGCATCATTGACGAGGTTACCCAAAAAATTATTGCCGAGAAAACGGTTAATTCAAACTTGGTGCCCTTCGGAAAGAAAACTTATACGATTACCTTTCCTCACCGCGAAGGCATTAAGCTGTTTTATGATTTTACCGAAAACGCATCGGGCAAGGTGAAAACATTTGCCGAGGTTGCACCTTACCTGCTTACCCCAAAAGCATCTGCAAAACCACTGATTAACGGGGCAGATGTTTTAGGTGTGCATCCGGGTTCGCAGGTGCTTTACAAGATCCCGGTAAGCGGGCAAAAGCCTCTAAAATATGTGCTTAAAAATCTGCCGGCAGGCTTAGTTGTAAATCCTAAAACGGGTATTATAACCGGGACTGCACCTAAAGCAGGGGATTACCGCGTATTAATTTCCGTGGTTAATGCCTTAGGGAAAGATGGAAAGATGTTTACTATTAAGTCGGGCAGTTTGCTGGCGCTTACCCCGCCCATGGGTTGGAATAGCTGGAACTGCTGGGGATTAAACGTAAGCGATGAAAAGGTAAGGCTTTCGGCCAGGGCTATGGTTGAGAAGGGCCTGAGTGATTACGGATGGAATTATATCAACGTTGATGATGGCTGGCAGGCAGCCCAAAGGAAAAAAGATGGCGAAATAGCACCCAACGAAAAGTTTCCGGATATGAAAGCGTTGGGAACGCACTTGCATAAGCAGGGATTAAAGTTTGGAATTTATTCATCGCCGGGTGCTAAAACCTGTGGCGGATATCTGGGCTCGCTTGGTCATGAGCAGCAGGATGCAGGCACCTATTTTAACTGGGGGGTTGATTATTTAAAATATGACCTCTGCAGTTATACGGACCAAACAGCAGGCGATACCACGCTATTGGCCCAGCAAAAACCCTACATGGGGATGCGCGATGCGCTGGCAAAACAACAGCGCGATATTGTTTACAGTATTTGCCAGTACGGTATAAAAGATGTTTGGAAATGGGGCGCCAAAATGAATGGCAACCTTTGGCGCACTACCGAAGATATTACCGATACCTGGGAAAGCCTTTATGGCATCGGCTTTAGCCAAACCAATAACGCGGCCTATGCTGGTCCGGGTGGCTGGAATGATCCGGATATGCTCATTTTGGGCCGGGTAGGCTGGGGTGAAAATCTGCATCAAACCAATCTGACGCCTTATGAGCAGTATACGCACATGAGTTTATGGAGCCTTTTATCGGCCCCGTTGCTTATTGGCTGCGATATGGATAAGCTGGATGGATTTACCCTCAACCTGCTGAAAAACAGCGAGGTAATAGCCATGGATCAGGATGTTGCAGGCCACCAGGCCGTTAGATTAATTAACGACAAACACATACAAGTTTGGGTTAAACAACTGGCCGATGGGAGCAAAGCGGTAGGCATCTTCAATCTTGGTGAAAAATATACGAAGTACGACCTTCGTTTTAACAGTATAAAAATGGGCAAGGCGAAAGTGGTGAGGGATGTTTGGCAACAGAAAGATCTCGCCAAAAATGTTACAGCTATTTCCTGTAATATCCCACCGCATGGGGTGAGGCTTTATAAATTAATGTAAACGGTTGATTGTTTGGTTATTGATAATTGATCGGGTTAACCGTTTTTTAATCTATTTTCAGGCTTTGGCTTTGAAATAAGATAATATCCTGCTGTAACTGGTTAGGAATCTTCAGCTCATATCCTAAAGGTTAAATATATTTGCTCTCGCATATTAACGGCGTAAGCCGTTCGTTTTTCATTAAAATATCTACCATGGCCAACAACTTTAAAGACGCAAGCGTTGAAGAAATAAATATCATCATGCAGCAATCGCAAACCGCGTTTGAGGCTTATCAAAAAACAACTGCCGAACAAAAAGCACTGTTTTTAGAAGCTATTGCTGATGAAATAGAAGCACTGGGCGATGCCCTGGTGCAAAAAGCATCCGAAGAAACTAACCTTCCGTTACCACGCCTAAACGGCGAGCGCGCCCGTACTACAGGCCAGCTGCGCATGTTTGCCGGGATGCTGCGCGAGGGAAGCTGGGTGGAAGCCTCCATTGATACGGCTTTGCCAAACAGAAGCCCGCTGCCCCGCCCCGATCTGCGCAAAATGCTGGTCCCTCTTGGCCCTGTTGTGGTTTTTGGTGCAAGTAATTTCCCATTTGCCTATTCAACCGCAGGTGGCGATACGGCAAGCGCGCTTGGTGCGGGCTGTTCGGTAGTGGTAAAAGCACACCCCGCCCATGCCGAAACTTCTGAAATGGTTTACCAGGCCATAAAAAAAGCGATAGTTAGCAGCAATATGCCTGAGCATGTTTTTCAACATGTGCACGGTACATCGTTTGAAAGCGGTAAAGCTTTGGTACAGGCCGATGATACTGCTGCTGTTGGCTTTACAGGTTCAACCGTAGGTGGTTTGGCTTTGTTAGATTATTCATCCAAACGCAAAAAGCCCATCCCTGTGTTTTCGGAAATGGGCAGTATAAACCCGGTTGTATTTTTACCGGATACCTTAAACAAAAACGCCGCCGAACTGGCCGCGCAGTACACGGCTTCCATCACCTTAGGGGTGGGGCAGTTTTGTACAAATCCCGGCCTGTTGATTGCTATTAAGGGCAAAGGGCTGGATAACTTTTTTAAGCTGCTGGGTAACGGTATTGAAACCGCAAAACCTGCAAAAATGCTGCATGCTGGTATCCATTCCGCTTATGAAAAAAAGAGCTGTGCCGCTTTAGAACAGGACGGTATTAAGGAAGTGAAAAAATCAGCTACGGAGGCTGTTGATATTGAAGGCCAGCCAACCATCGCGCTGGTAAGTGCAGAAACCTTCCTTAAAAATCACTTATTACACGAAGAGGTTTTTGGCCCGTATTCGTTAATGGTAAGCTGTAACGACGAGCAGGAAATGATAAAAGTATTAAAATCAGTATCCGGCCAGCTTACTACATCGGTAATGGGTACCGATGACGATTTTGCAGGTCACGCTGATCTGCTGCAACTGCTGCCGTCAATAGCGGGCAGGGTGTTGTTTAACGGCGCACCAACCGGGGTTGAAGTTTGTGCCAGTATGGTGCACGGCGGCCCGTTCCCGGCCACCACCGATAGCCGTTTTACAGCTGTGGGCATAAACGCGGCTAAAAGATGGGTGCGCCCGGTTTGTTTCCAAAACTGCCCGGATAGCATATTGCCACTGGCTTTACAACAGGCTAACCCAACCGGCATCTGGCGTTTGTTTGATGGCGAATGGAAGAAATAACAACGCGTTAAAAAATCAACGGAAAGTCAAATTTAAATTATACTTGCACATGCCGGCAGCCTAAAGGTGCCGGCATGTTTAATTTTACGTTATGAAACTTCAACTTTTTGATCGGCAGGTTTACATAGAGCGCCGGAACGTTTTAAAGCAAAACATAGGCGCTAATGGGATCATCGTTTTATTGGGGAACGAGGAGAGCAGCATGAACTATAAAGACAATACCTACCTGTTTAGGCAGGATAGCAGCTTTTTATATTACTTCGGGCTGGACGTGGCCGGCCTGGCTGCTATCATTGATACGGATACGGGAGAGGGATTGATCTTTGGTAACGATCTGACCATCGATGACATCATCTGGACAGGCACGCTACCATCCGTTGGTGAAATGGCCGCGCTGGTTGGCGTTACGCAAACCCGGCCCTATGCCGATGTGAAGCATTTTATCCACAAGGCGGTTACGGGCGGTCGCCCGGTGCATATTCTGCCACCTTATCGCCCCGAAAACAAGATCAAACTTGCCGGTTGGTTAAACACTACTTTAGCAGATGTGGCAGATCATGTTTCGCTGCAGTTGGTAAAAGCGGTTATTGCCCAAAGGGTGATCAAAACGCCGCTGGAGGTTGCCGGAATAGAAAAAGCCGTATCCATTAGCGTTGATATGGAACTGGCTGTAATGAAATACGCCCGCCCCGGCATCAGGGAATATGAACTGGTTGCCAAAGCGCATGAGGTGGCCATAGCGAATGACGCGCGCTTAGGTTACCCGGCCATCATCACCAAACATGGGCAAACCCTGCATACCCATTATTACGGCAATGTGCTGGAGGATGGAGATATGGTACTGAGCGATATCGGTGCAGAAAATGCCATGCATTATGGCGGCGACCTTACCCGTACCTTCCCGGTAGGCAAACAATTCACTACCCGCCAACGCGAACTTTATGATGTGGTGCTTAGCTCCATGGATCACGCCATCAGCATGCTGAAACCGGGGGTGAGGTATAAAGACATACATATACAAGCCTGCCAGAAACTGGCCGAAGGCCTTAAACAAGTAAACCTGATGAAAGGTGATCCTGCCGAAGCCGTTGCGGCTGGCGCGCACGCCATGTTCTTTCAATGTGGTTTGGGCCATATGCTGGGTATGGATACTCATGACATGGAAGACCTGGGTGAGCAATACGTAGGCTATACCGATACCCTGAAAAAAGAAACTGTTTTTGGCTTAAAATCGTTAAGACTGGGCCGCGAACTGGAAGCCGGGTATGTACTTACCGTAGAGCCGGGCATCTACATCATCCCCGAACTGATAGACCGCTGGCAGGCTGAAAAAAAATTCGCCGAGTTCATCAACTACGATGTGCTGAATACTTACCGCAACTTTGGCGGAATCCGCATTGAGGATAACTTTTTAATTTCAGATACAGGCAGCCAGGTATTAGGCAAATACCTGCCCAAAACACGCCAGGAAATTGAAGATTTAAGAGCGTAGGACATCGTGCTTTGTAAACCACCCTGCCGGAGGTTATTCATATACCTTTGGTTAAAACCAAAGGTATATGCTAAATGCGTGCTATGATGTGTTAATTTATGGAAACATAAATTGGGGCGTGTTAGGTAACTTTACCCAACACTATAACTTATGGCAAGGTACCACCAATATTTACTGTTAACGGTTTTTTTAGCAACCGCAGGCCACTCAGCCGATGCCCAACAGGCTAAAGCTGCTCCTTATTATCCTTCGCATGCCCAGGTGCTGCAAACCTATAAAACGGCCGATGCACTTGATTCAGCGTTGAAAAAGATCCCGGTTGTTACCAATGTTAAACCCAACTGGCAACCGGGCAGCAATCAATTCTGGTATGGTAAAAAGGCAGACAATAATCAAACAGCCTATATTATGGTCGACCCTGAAAAGGGGGTTAAGAAAACGATCTTTGAAAGCAGCCAACTGGCTGTTGAAGTAAGCAAAGCAACAGGCAAACCGGTAAAAGAGGGTAGCTTCAAAATTGAAGATATGTTTTTGAGTACCGATAAAAAACAGGCCACTTTTAAAACAGGCAACACCTGGTTTAAGTGTAACCTGGCTACGCTTGAATGCAGCAAAACCACCGATACCTTACATCAGCGTTATGATGCCGATAAACCATTGCAAGCGCGTCATTATCGTTGGGAGGGCATAAACACCGATTCCGTATCGCCGGATAAGCAATGGGCAGCCATCATTAAAGGGGGCAACATTGTTGTGAAATCGTTAAAAAACTCAACAGAGATCATATTAACCACCGATGGTAATTTAGATAAGCCTTACGGCGAACTTACCTGGTCGCCGGATAGTAAGCACCTGGTTGGTTACCGTATAGACCCTAAGAAAACAAAGGAAGTTTATTATCTCCTCAGCTCGGTACCCGGCACCACCCGTGCCGTACTAAAATCGCATGAGTATGACCAGCCCGGCGATGAGTTTACCTCGTACCAGCAGTTTATATTTAACATTACTGATAAAAGCGCTATAAAAACCGATGCCGAAAAGATAGACTTTTTTGGTGCCCCTCAACTGCACTGGCGCGATGGCGACAGCCGGTATTTTACGTATGAAAAGGCCGACCGCGGTCACCAGCGTTTCAGGGTTATTGAGGTGGATGTCACCAACGGCAAAACCCGCAACATCATCGACGAAAAAACAAACACTTTCATTTACGAGCAAAGGATCTACACCTACTATTGCCCAAAAACTCACGAGATAGTTTGGGTTACCGAAAAAGACGGATGGCGCCATATTTACCTGGTTGATGAACTTACCGGTAAAGAAAAACGGGTATCCAAAGGCGAATGGGTGGTGCGCGATATCGACAGCGTAGATGTAAAAAAAAGGCAGATCTGGTTTAAAGGGAGCGGTAAAAATGCCGGGGAAGACCCATACTTTATGCACTACTACCGCATAGGTTTTGATGGTAAAAACCTAACCGACCTTACACCCGAAAAAGGCAATCACAGCGTAACGTTCTCGCCCGACAGAAAATATTATATCGACACTTATTCGGAAGTTAATACTGCGCCAAAAGTGGTGCTTAAAACCGCTGCCGACCTAAAAACGGTAATGGAACTGGAGCATGCTGATCTGACCACCCTTTTAGCCACCGGCGTTAAGTTACCCGAAGTATTTGTTGCCAGGGCACGCGATGGTAAAACAGATATATGGGGAGTTATTTATCGCCCCGCTAACATGGATCCTAACAAAAGCTACCCTGTGATTGAGAACATTTATGCCGGCCCGCAGGATTCATTTGTACCTAAAAGCTTTTCTGTTGTTAGCGAAATGCAGAGTATAGCCCAACTGGGTTTTATTGTAGTGCAGATTGATGGCATGGGTACAGCTAATCGTTCAAAAGCATTTCATGATGTGTGCTGGCATAACCTGGCCGATGCCGGTTTTGCCGATCGGATTTTGTGGATGCAGGCCCTGGCTGCTAAATACCCGCAGGCTGATATTAGCCGGGTAGGCGCTTACGGCACCTCTGCAGGTGGGCAAAATTCTGCGGGTGCATTATTATTTCACCCCGAATTTTATAAAACGGCGGTATCTGCCTGCGGCTGCCATGATAACCGGATTGACAAACAATGGTGGAACGAACAATGGATGGGTTACCCGGTTGGTTTGCACTACGACCAACAATCAAACATAACCAACGCGGGGAAGCTGAAAGGCGATTTGTTACTGATAGTAGGCGAGGCCGATAACAACGTTCCGCCCGAATCTACTTTCCGTTTTGCGGATGCACTGATCAAAAGCAACAAGATGTTCGATTTGCTGGTGGTACCCGGAATGGGGCATAGTGATGGCGGCCCCTACGGTCGCAAAAAGAAACGCGATTTTTTTGTGAAGCATTTGCTAAACGCCGAACCTCCGGCTCGAAATGTTGACGAACTAAGTATGGCAACGCCAACGGAATAGGAATTTTTAAACTATCCCGGAGGAGCTTCCCGGATGTTTAAACCAGCAAGTAGCCTTATTAAAATACTATGATCATACAGGCGCGATATCCCTTATCGCGCCTGTATTTGTATGTCCGTATTTTTTTTGAACGTATTTTACATATCTATTTGTTAATCAGTTGATTGAATTATTAAAACAGGGTAATATTCAGCTGTTATGTGTTAATATAACCAGTTAAACCCCTTAGCTAAACACTTAAATTTAACATAATTAAATATTTATTAACCTATAGATTTAATACACCTGTTTATGACAAGAACCTTTACTTACTACCGAAAATTTTTAAATGTCTTTGCCTTTTTTTGCCTGCTGATACCCTGGAGCGCCATGGCGCAAAATGAGGGGCAAAAAACGATTGGCGGTATTGTATTTGATAAAACAAACGTTGGGTTACCCGGCGTAAGTGTTATTCAGAAAGGCACAACCAACGGAACGATCACGGATAAGGATGGTAATTTTACCATCGCCGTTAAAGGGCAAAACGCAGTGTTGCTGTT
This sequence comes from Mucilaginibacter sp., assembly GCF_039925265.1. Lineage (GTDB taxonomy): Bacteria > Bacteroidota > Bacteroidia > Sphingobacteriales > Sphingobacteriaceae > Mucilaginibacter. The sequence continues at coordinate 28,236 of NZ_JBDSZG010000017.1, read as the reverse complement.
TCGCATGGTGGGGTTTAAAACCAATGAGTACCCGGTTGGGTCGCGAACTAAATTACGGGTATTGCTGGAAGACGACCTGAAATCTTTACAGGAGGTTGTACTGATAGGCTATCAGGGAGTTCAGCGCCGAAAAACCACGGGTGCAATAGCCACCGTAAAAGGAAAGGATATAGAAAATACGCCTTATGCATCCTTCGACCAGGCCTTGCAGGGCCGGGTGGCGGGCTTGTCTGTATTAAGCACCTCCGGCGAACCTGGTGCAAGTACCCTGGTAAACATTCGGGGAAGCAGCAATATTAACCAGGGCGTTAGTAGCGCACCTTTATATGTAATTGATAATATAATTTATGATGTAAATGATAAACAATCCAGCTATGGCAGCAACCCCCTGGCTATTATCAATCCAAATGACATTGAATCCATCGACGTATTAAAGGATGCCTCCTCAGCCGCTATATACGGGTCGCGGGGTTCAAACGGCGTTATCATCGTTAAAACCAAACGGCCAAAGTTGGGCATCCCGCAAATCAGGGTTTCCACTTATTACGGCTTGTCTGATAAGCCGTCCCTTATCCCGGTTGTGACCGGCGCGGCAGAGCGGCGTCTAAAGTTAGGGATATTATATAACCAGGGAACCTATACAGGGATCCAAAACGGGATAAGCCCCGCGTTAACAGATAGTTTAAATGTTGCTTTCAATAATAATACCGACTGGCAGGGCTTGCTGACGCAAGCTGCAACATTATCCAGCATTGATGCCAGCATCAGCGGTGCCGAAGAGAAATATTCCTACAAATTCTCCATGAATAAATATTATGAGCAGGGGGTATTGAGGGGATATGACTTTAACCGCTTAACCCCAAGCTTATTTTTCCAGGTTAACCCCACAAAGGCCATTCAGTTTAGTACCAATGTAATTTACGGTACTACCAAATCAAAACATGGTATAGGTTCCGGGGACCCTTATGCCACTTATCCTTTTAATATTCAAAGCTTCCCGTCCTCCTTTTTCCAGGTAAGGCCGGCCGAGCAGGCTTTATACCAGGGGCGATATGATGACTTAAGGGATGATGACCGCAAAACGTCGCTCCTGGCAAATTCTCAGTTGATTGCCACATTAACCAAGGGCTTGGTATTTAACAGCAGCTTTTCGTTTAACGCGGATAACAATACAAGGAATTATTTTTTACCTGCCGAACTGAATAACGGCGTAAGCAGTGCCTCAACTACCGTTTTACAAGAACGCATCTGGGAGATAAATAACTATTTGTCGTATGACTGGAAAGTAAAGGAAAACCACACCTTTTCGGCCCTGATAGGGCAGGGGGCTTATGACCTCACGCGCGACAATTCTTTTTTAAGGGGATTGAACCTGGCCATAAATGGCGTAAAAACCGTACAGGGGGTTGCGCCCGGCGCTAATTTAATAGGTAACTCCTATTCGGAGCAAAACAGGAAATTGTCCTACTTTGCCCGCTTTAGTTACGATTATAAAGGCAAGTACCTCTTCCAGGCTAATTACCGGCGGGATGCTTCCTCCAAGTATAGCAATGACAACCGCTGGGGTAACTTTCCGTCGGTCTCTGCCGGCTGGATTGTTTCTGATGAGCCGTTTTTCAAGCCGCTAAGCAATATCATGTCCTTCTTTAAAATCCGGGGAAGCTTTGGTATCACCGGGCAGGACCCATCCAATTATTACGCGCAATATACTACGCTGATATCTGATGCTTCGTATGATGGATCGGCACTGGCGAACGGTGCAGGGGGAGACAGAGGCCTGGCCAACATCCCTACGTATGGCGGCACGCAGGTAGCCTATCCAAATTATTATATCCCGGCGGCATCGCCCACCATTAAATGGGAGAGCAGCCCGCAGTTTAACATCGGCGCGGATATCAACTTTTTTAACGACAGGATAAATTTTACCGCTGATTATTATATCAGGAACACCAACAACCAGGTGTTTTCTATCCCGGTACCCATTGTAACAGGTTATACTTCTATCAGCAGCAATTTTGTTGGTACCCGTAATACGGGTGTGGAGCTTAGTCTCAACACCCGTAATATGAGCAGCAAATCAGCTTTTCAATGGTCAACCAATTTCAATATTGCCCATAACCAAAATTACGTAACCAAATTGCCAAACGGCAACAGGGATATCACCTACGGCCCTCCGTATTTATCAGAGAACCTAACTGTTGGTAAACCACTGTTCTATTACAATTCATGGATAGTGACCGGTGTATACAAAACAGATGCAGATGTGCCGGTAGATCCGCTTACAGGCCTTCGCCTTCGCCATGATGGTAGCAACGGCCCTTTTTACTCCGCCGGAGATCCTATCAGGAAGGACGTAAACGGTGACTACATTATTGATGACAAGGACCGGGTTGAAAATGGTAGCCCTAACCCCAAATTTACCGGCGGCTTTACCAATACGTTCAGCTATAAAAACTTTTCGTTAAGCATCCTCACCACTTTTATGTTCGGCAGAGAGATAAGGAACGGTTACCTGTCAGATCTGCTCCAGGTTGCAGGCCCTAACGATCCCTATAATTTGTATGGTACAAATGCGGCCGTCGCATTAAAGTTGAACAATGGGCAAACGTTTTGGCAAAAGCCGGGCGATGTAGCCACGTTCCCGGGTTTGATAGGGAATAGGGTAGATAAATGGAATATAGCACAGTCAACCTATGTGCAAAACGGGAGTTTTATCCGGGTAAGAAGCGCCAGGTTAAGCTATTCGCTGCCGGCTAAACTGGCCAGCCGTTACAAGCTGCAATCCATCCGGGTTTATTCAATTATCGATAACATTTACCTTAAAAAATATGCCAACATACCCGATCCTGAACTGGTAGGTGTGGATGGCTATGCTAATGGTACCTCTTATCCGCAACCCAAAAAGATAACCCTGGGGCTCGACCTTGTATTTTAACCGGTAGCGGACCGAACATTTTTACAAATTAAATTACTAAAAAACTAAAAAAATGAAAAGGATATATAGCATAGCGATACTTTTTAGTATAAGCATATTAACTTTTTCCTGCAAGAAATTTCTTGACCTGAAGCCGATAAGCACGCCCATCACTAACGATTTTTTTAAAACGGCCAATGAGGCAAACAGCGCCGTTGCAGGTTGTTATTCGCTGCTGCGTAATGCACTGAACAATAAGACGGTAACCTTTTATGCCTATGGCGATATCCCCTCAGATGAATATAGCGCCTTTGGCGGAGTTGAAGATATGACAGACGTTGGCAATGTGAACTGGTCATTACCGGTGCCGGCTACAGCTGATTATCGCACCATGATCAACCTGCGCAGGTGGGATAATTTTTACAGGGTGGTTGATAACGCCAACTTGTGTATACAAAATATCCCAACAATTGACTTTTCAACCGATAATTCAGGCAATGATCCGGTTGTTACCAAAAACAACTTGCTGGGCGAGGCTTATTTTATGCGGGCCTTTACCTACTTCTATATGTCGCGGGTTTGGGGCGATGTGCCGCTGGTTATTAAAAGCGTAAACGCCGGCGATGCCGTTAGTACCGCCAGGGCACCGCAGGCAACTGTTTTAGCGCAATGCATCAGTGATTTAAAAACGGCTATACCGTTGATGCAGTATGGTTATGTAAATTCAAATAACCGGGCCATACGGGCAAACCGCGGCAGCGCATTTGCCTTGCTTGCCCATATTTACGCGTGGCAGCAAGATTATCAGAAGTGTGCCGAGGCGGCAGATTCGGTCATCACCAAGGGTAACTACCAATTGGTTGACAGGGGCAGCGTGGGTTATTTAAGTATTTTTAAAGGCCAGTCTACAGAGGGCATCTTTGAAATAAGCCAAAATGCCGCAAACGAGGGTTCTACTTCGGGCATCCCGTTTTTTACAACAAAAGCGCCTTACAATACGCTCATTAACGGTAATTCGGTATTTACCATCAACTCCGATCACCTGGATAACCTTTTTGCAGATACTGCCGATTTGAGGCTACAACATGCATTCGCTTTCCGGGGCACTACTGATCCTATTTGTATCAAATATTCCAACTTTCAGTATACCCAGCAAAACACCAACCAAATAGCTGTAGCTTATAACAACCTCATCGTCTTCCGCCTTTCAGATATCATTTTACTACGGGCCGAAGCTTTGGCGGCAACAGGCCAGGCTACTGTAGCCATTGGCCTGCTAAACCAGATCCGTACAGCTGCCGGGATAGAACCTTACACCCTGAGCGACGGAGAGCTGTTTGAAGCCATAATAGATGAACGTGGCAGGGAATTGTTTTTAGAAGGACATCGGTTTTACGACCTGGTACGTTTGGCGCGCCAAAGAAGTATAGTACAGTTTGGCGATGCGAAAATGAGCCTGTCTGAATTTACGAGAGGCAAATATTATTGGCCAATAGACCCTATCCTGATAACACTTGATAACAGTTTAAAACAAACACCTTACTGGTCATCAAAATTGTAATAACATGAAAACTATCAAACTAACATATTGCATTTTTACGCTCGCGCTGGCCATATTAGCCATAAGCACAGGCTGTAAAAAAACATACATTACCGACGAAGGCGTTCATAGTGCCAAAACATCATTAAGCACGTTTGATTACCTTCAAAATCACCCTTATCATATTTTTGATACGCTCACCACTATCATTAAGCATTATAACATGCAGGATGAGGTAAACAAAGCCGGTACTTTTTTCGCGGCTACCGATTATTCCATCAACCGGTATTTGTCTTTACAAAACAGGCGGGTGCAAATGATTGATGAAAATGCCAAATTTACTATGGATAGCCTGTACGCCCGGCTCACGCCCGATTCGCTCAGGCAATACCTGTTTACAAAGCAAATAAAGCTCACCGATTTTACCGACGAACTGATACACGAAAATGTCAACCTGGCTAAAATATCCTGCGGTATCCGAAGGATCAAGAGTACGGATGGTGCTTACTATCAGTATTCATCCGCGCCGGTTTACTTTTTGTATTACGTAAAAATAAATGGGGCAGTTGATGTGCCCGGGCAATTGCCTACACCGGCAAACCCGGTCGATGTAACCGTTTCCTGCCAAACACAGGGTATCGAAACATCGTCCGGTGGAGTTCTGCATGTGTTATCCAACACCCATACTTTTGTGACCTTTTAACCTATAACATGATGAAAAAGAACTTTATATATTTATCATATTTCGCTTTTATACTTTTAGCCGCATTTTGGGGATGTAAAAAGCCGGAGGTTGGTTATATAAGCAATAACCTCAACTATAGCCCGCAATTGCTGATAGTACCGCAAGGTATTACCATGTATTCCAACGCTATTAATTCTGATCAGTCCACACAGCCTTTAACCGTAAAATTACTGTCGATAAGGAATCGGCTTACCGGTAAAGAAGCGACTGATATGCTAAAATTAGATACGATAACCACATTCTCCGGGCAAATAACGGATGCCGATTCTACACTGGCATTATTAAATGCAAAGATCAGCAAAAGCCTGAAGCCACCGTTTAATATAAACCCTTTGGGTGGCCGGCTCGAATTTAGCACGGCAACGATCAATGTCGATTCTGGGTTTTATGATATCGATGTGGAGGTAAGTAATCAACGCGGTACTAAAACATTAATTAACGCTTGCCAGATACAGCTGGTTGCCAAAATAAACTCCTCTATCGGCGGCACATTTTCTTCTTATTCAGATGTTGGGGCAGAAACCAACTTTATATCATTGCCCAACCCCTTAACAACTGTTACCCGTGTTGCATCCGGGCCTAATAAAGTGATCATTAAAGTGGTAGACCGTAACGGGGTGGAGTTTGATCCTTCGGCGGGCCAGGTGATCAACCGTGGCGACAGGGGTAATTACGCCCAAATGAATCCCTACTACCCGGTTGTGAAAACAGCTACCGGCATGGAGTGGGGTTTCCCTGTTTTACCAAACGGTTTTCCCATTAAGCAGGGCGCTAACGGTACATTGTGTTATTATCGCATACCGGGAGCTTTCAACACATTAAACAAAAATATTAACCTGGCGTTCGATGCGTTTAAAGTGTTTTCTCCGGGTACCTATACGCTTACCATTACCCTGCCCACTATTACAAAAAAATAAATAATATAATAGTTTGATCCTTGTTAATTTAGTTGAACCAAAGACGGCCGTAATGCAATTGCACGCGGCCTCTTTGGCGCAATAGAAATGATAAAAAAAGGGTTACTTATACTTTCCTGCATGAGTTTACAACGTTGTGTTTTACTGCCTGTAATTCTTTTTACATTCTTTATCGCCATAAAGGCTTCCGGGCAAAACCAGGCCTTAGCGGCCGGTAATGGCAATCCAATAATTCCCGGCTATTTTGCCGACCCAACGATAAAGAAGTTTGGAGATACCTTTTACCTGTATGCAACAACCGATGGTAACGGTGGAGGCCTGGGGCCATCGCAGGTATGGACCTCTAAAGATTTTGTGAACTGGACCATGCAGGACATGAACTGGCCCACCACCCATAACTATTGGGCACCGGATGCAACGCTGGGTAACGACGGGAAGTATTACCTGTATTATTGCCAGCCAACCGTTGAAATATATGGTGCATCGGCTTCAACGCCAATTGGGCCCTGGACGCCTTTGTATGCCGATAATAAACCCGTGCTAACCAATTTATACGTACCGGGCGTAATAACGCTGGATGGGCAAACTTTTAGGGACGACGACGGTAAATTTTACATGGTATGGGGTACCTGGGGTATATACCCTGGCTACGGTTGCGGGGTGGGGCTTTTAAACCCCGATATGAAAACGTTTGCTAAAACGGCGAAGATCCCCAATACCGATGCAAAAGATTTTTTTGAAGGCGCTTTCATGTTTAAGCGGAAAGGTATTTATTACCTGATGTATTCATCCGGTTTTTGCGAAAATGAAACCTACCGCGTGCAGTATGCCACAAGTAAAACCGGCCCGATGGACGGCTATGTGTATGGAAAGAACAGCCCGATACTCACCACTAATGCCGATGGAACGGTTCACGGGCCCGGCCACAACTCAGTATTACGGGTTGGGGATGATTATTACATTGTATATCACCGCCATAATAACCCGCATTCGGGTGGTGGGTATCACCGGCAGATCAGTGCAGATAAGCTGGTTTTTGATGCCGATGGCAATATTGAAAAGGTGATCCCAACGCATACCGGGATAGGCCTGCTGGCTAAAACCACCAACCCTTATCCAAACCTGGCGTACCAAAAAAAGGTAACCGCTTCTTCTTTTTATAACGACGATTATAAACCGCAGTTCGCGGCAGATGATAACAACGGCACTTTGTGGAAACCTAAAAATAACAGTACCGCACCGGCATGGTTGCAGGTTGACCTTGGCGCTGTAACTACTGTAAAGAAAGTGCTTACGCAGTTTGAATACGCCACCTGGTATTACCAATATTTTATTGAATACTCCATCAATGGAAAGGATTGGCAAATTTTTGCTGATAAAAGGAATAGCCGCTGGCATGGTAGCCCCGCGATCGACGAAAAGGAGGTAAAGGCAAGGTACATCAGGCTTACCATAACCGGGACCGGGTATCCCGGCTTGTATAAAGCGGTTTGGAATTTAAAAGTGTTCGGCGGCGGAGATCATGAGGTTGTTCCGGCTAATATAAATCCGCCGGCAGAGCGGCCTAAATTTACCCAGCAGGGTTTGGTTGTTGATGTTGATGCGGAGAGCCTGCAGCCGGGAACCATAATAAAGCAATGGGCCAATAAAGGCAGCCTCGGCGGTTCTTTTAAAACGGACGGCAAGTCGCCCTATGTAGACTTTGTTGCGGGCAAAAAAACAGTCATTTTTAAAGCCGGACAAACTTTGAGTTCCAACTTTAAGGTGCCACCCTCGCTGGCCGGTAACAACAGCTACACCGTTTGCTTTTGGGCTTACACAGGCGAGGTGAAAAAAGAAAACCCGGTGCTCGACTGGGGCGGAGGAGGCGATGACCTATCAGGTGCTGCTTTTGGTTATGGGAGCAACCCCGATATGGGGGCTGCTTTGCATAGGGGATGGGCCGACCTTCCATATAAAAAAGATGCTGACCTTGCCGGCAAGTGGCATTACGTGGCGATCAGTTTCGATGGCACTTTTGAGAACGTATATATTGATGGCAGGTTAAATAACCAGGAGAATAAAATGCTTTTTGTAAAACCGGCGGCTAAATTTCTGATCGGTGGTCAGCACGAGGGCCCTGCCCGTTTTTCCGGAGCGATAGCTTCTCTGCAGGTTTATGACAGGGCTTTATCGCACGCCGGGATAAAAGCGATTTTTAACCGTGCCGCACAACCAGACGTTGCCATTTATTTTGATGCCGCTAAATTGCCGTACGGCCAATTGAAAAGCTGGGATAATGACGGCGACGAAAAGACCCGTTTTGTGCCAACCGGTACTCCACCCGAGGTGAAGGACGCAGCCGGAAGGATCGCCGTTTTTATAGATCCTAAACATTCCCTGGTATTGGATAAACGCTTCTCCATTGGGAACAACTACAGCGTAGCAGCAATGGTATACAGCAGTACAGCTCAGCAGGATGTGTTTGTGAGTGGCTTTAAACCCACCCAAATAAAGAATAGCGATGGTTTAAAATTTAATGCCGGTGCAGGAAAATGGCACCTGCTTATTAAAACGTTTAAAGGTAACGTGGTGAGTGATTACCTGGACGGCCGTTTGACAGGGACAAAACGGCAAGCGGTAACCGCACAAACAAAGGGTGCGTTTACCCTGGGGGCCGAAGACCTATATGGTTTTACCGGGTCGGTAGCCAGCCTTGGGGTTTATAAACACGCGCTCACGGGTACAGAGATAGGTGCCCTGGTTGCTACCTGGCGTCAAAATATGCACCCGCCGGCAGGGGCCACCCTGGTATATAAAAAACTCCCCCATGCCTTATCACCCAAAATGATAGCCTTGGAGGCGGGTTCGGCTGATCAGTCTGCCGACTTGCAATACTATTTTTCGGGTGGGGAAGAGTCTACTCCCCGTAACTGGACCGATAACCCCTATTATATCAATTACGGGCTTTCTCCGGATAAAACTTACGAGTATACATACAAGGTAAAGGATTACTTTGGCAATGTTGCCGGCCCTTCCGCTTTGGCTACAACAAGCACCGATCTATCGCAGTTTGCGATAGCCGCCGATGCCTTTTCGACCAATAAAGACTTTACTAACGGCGATGTAACTGGTACAATATGGGACGCGATGATGGGTAAAGGCGCAGCCATTACCAAGGTAGAGGCAATAGCAAACGACCACACGCTGCGAATGAGCTCTGTTGGCACCAATTGGGATGGTAACCTGCCATACGGCCCCTTTTTATATAAAAAAGTTGAAGGAGATTTTGTGGCAGAGGTGGAGATAAGTGATGTAACCGGCCTTGAGGAAAAGAAAGTAGTAGGAAATCATGAGGCGGGGCTGATGGTGCGGTTAGCGGGGGAGGGAGTTGGTGACAATCAACACGAGCAGCTTTTACAGAATGGTGTTTTCCCGGCCTGGAGCGTAGGCAATATGCTTACTAACCTGGTTGACGGTGACCGCCGGCAAACCAATAACCAATCCTCGTGGAACTTTGACCGTTACGTGCAGATCCAGCGCAGCGGAGACCTATTTTATCTGCGTACCAGTAAAGATAATACTAACTGGACCGATCTTCCCGGGAGCCCGGTTTTACGCGCAGATATGAACAAAAAGGCCGTACAGGTTGGCTTGTACCAATGTACCTATGGCCCCCGACCCGGCTTCGGGTACTTCAGAAATTTTAAACTGGTTTCTATCAAATAACGGGGGCACTAAGCTGTCAGTTTAAATGAAACTATGCCGCTTAGGCTATGGAACGCTCTTCTTCCGGGAAGTTGTGGTTAGCCAGCTGGCTGATGACCTGGTTGCGGCTCTGGCCTTTGATCCGCATCAGAAATTCCACCGGGCCACCTTCCGCGCCGCAACCAAAACATTTAAATACATTGTTTTGCGGGTTTACCATGAGGGAAGTTGTTTCATCGTGGTGGAACGGACAGCGGCCTTTCAGCGCTTTTCGGCTCGCCCGGAGCAGAATATGTTCAGAGGCGATCTCAACGAGGTTCAGGTTGTGGGGCATAGAAATTAAATGACGCCCTCAAACATAACCAATGGTATTTTTTTGTGCAACGGTTGTGGAAAAATAGGATGAGGATGCCGGCAAAGCTGATGGCAGCGTGTCAGCCGCCCGCGTTCACACTTCCTTTCGGCAAACCATTATTGCAAGAATAGTGAAAATCAACGCTCCTTTTTAACCCGCGCAATACGGCCTTATAACCCGGCTTTTTATTAATTGGATATTTTAATTTTAAAATAAGTACGTGATATTTATTATTACATTTGTTTACCAATTATTATAAAACCTGAATTTTTAATGACCGAACATGACGATGAACGGGCACTAATACTACGTATTATTGAAGGTGACCGCTCGGCCTTTAGTGCCCTTTATTCCCGGTATTTGCCTATGCTTTACCGGTATGTGTACTTGTTTACCAAATCAAAGGAAACAAGCGAGGATATCGTGCACAACGTCTTTATAAAAATTTGGGAGCATCGTGCATCGTTAAACAGTATAAATTGTTTTAAGGCTTACCTGTACCATTGCGCTAAAAACCTGCTGCTTGATGAGATACGGAGGAATCAAACCAGGGAGAGAGTACTGTTATTGATCACAGATACTGACGAAAAAACAGGGGAGGAGCTGGAAGCAAATATTATTTACGGGGAGTATTACCAAATAGCCCAGGATGCTATAAATCTTTTGCCCGAAAGAAGGAAATTGATAGTAGAAATGCGCACCAAAGAAGATCTTAGTTTGGATGAGATCGCTCAAAAATTACATATATCTAAGTTTGTTGTTAAAAAACAGCTGTATAGTGGCCTGCACTTTATAAAAGCCCACCTGCAAAAACATGCGGAATTTACCTTGTTCCTGGCCTTGTTTCTCGCCTCTTTTGATCTGTAGCATCAATTCATTGCTCAAAAAATAGTTTCCATTTTAAAACAGCGTATCCCGGAAAAAAAAATATTTTTTCCGGGGGGTTCTTTTGCCGGGTTCGTTCGTCTCTACAATAATGATGGACGAAAAATCGCGCAATGAGTTCCTGGAAAAGTATTTAGCTAACCAGCATACCGAGCAGGAGCATGAATTATTTATGGAGTGGCTTAATGCCGCGCCATTAAAAGAAGTACAGCCGATGATTGAAAAATATCAGGCTGCTACTCAAAAAAGGCAGGAACCTGAACCGGGCCAGTACGCAGATCTGTCCCGCCGGATAGAAGAAAGTATAGACGGATTGCATAATGAGGTTCAGCAAAGCGGGCGCGTTATAAAATTATGGACGTCTGTTAAAAAGATAGCATCAGTTGCCGCTGTTGTTATCTTATGCGCTTTCGCCCTCATCTATTTCCTCACTTCACCAAATCAGGAAAAACCACTTGTTGTTAAAACTAAGCCTGTAAATCATAAAGTGCTTCCCGGCGGCAACAAGGCCATGCTCACCCTTGCCGATGGCTCGAGCATCTTACTTGGATCGGCACCTAACGGTGTATTGGCCAAGCAGGCTAATATTGATATCCGTAAAGCTACAGCAGGTAATATTATATACGATGCTTCAAACACCTTAAAGCCCGGTGCGCCTGTATTATATAATACTATTACTACCCCGCGCGGCGGGCAATACCAGGTCACGCTATCTGATGGTACTAAAGTTTGGCTTAATGCGGCTTCGTCGTTAAAATTCCCGGCGGTATTTTCAGCTAACGAGCGCGTAGTGGAACTAACAGGTGAGGCTTATTTTGAAGTGGCAAAGCTTGCCGGTCCTTCAATTGCCGGGCATAGTGGCGGCCGCATTCCATTCAGAGTAATTACGGCCCGCCAAACCGTTGAAGTGTTGGGTACTCACTTTAATATCAACGCCTATGCTGATGAATCAACCATCAACACTACCTTATTGGAAGGTAGTGTAAAAGTGATCCAGGCCGAAACCAATAACTCACAACTTTTAAAACCGGGCCAACAAGCAAAGCTGCGCGACAATATCCGCGTTTTAAACGTGGATGCCTCGGAAGCAATAGCGTGGAAGAATGGCTATTTCAATTTCTCTCATGAAAATATCGGAAGTATTATGCGCCAGGTATCGCGCTGGTACGATGTCAATATCCAATACGAAGGGGAGGTTACACAGGAAGGATTTGTGGGAACCATATCCAAATTTAAAGATGTAGCACAGGTATTGGACATGCTGCAATTAACAGGATCTGTACACTTTAAAACCGAAAATGACCCGGGAGTGGCCGGGAAGAAGAGGATAATAATTATGCCATAAACAACACAGCAATGCACTCTGGAAAATATGAAGGTTCCGCTGGCCGGCGGAACCTCAAAGTGTCTGGAATTAGCATATAAATCGTCGACTAACAACCTATTAACCAATTAAAACCAAACATTCAAATGTATGAATTTTTTTACTCAAACCGGGTATAAGCTCTCTGCTTATGGCCTTTACAAAATGCCTAACGTTGCAAATTTGAAGCTCTTTAGCTGCAATTCTGCAAATAAAAGAAAGATCATTATGCGAATAAATTTAACATTTGCTTTTTTGATTACCATTCTTCTGCAGCTGAGCCTTGCTGCGGATGCACAAAAAGTAACATTAAAAAAAGAAAATGCCTCGCTGGAGGATGTTTTAAAAGAGATTCGAAAGCAAACCAATTACAACTTTTTGTACACCGATGAGATGATGAAGGGTACCAGGAAGGTGGATGTACAATTTAAGGATGCATCGCTTGAGGAGGCCCTTACATATAGCTTTTCCGGTCAGCCATTAACGTATTCCATCAGCCAGCAAACGGTTGTCATCCGGCGCCTGCCTAAATCTACAGGGCAGGTTTTGGAGGTACCGTTGCCACCGCTTTTAATTAACGGCAGCGTAACCGATACGCTTGGGAGATCGCTCCCGGGTGTTAACGTAAAGCTTAAAGGCTCCACCTTAGGTACAACTACGGGTAACGATGGGCAGTATTCATTAACTATTCCGGAGAGTAACGGCATCCTGATCTTTAGCTATTTGGGGTTTACCACACAGGAAATACAAGTGAATGGCAAAAGCACCATCAACGTGCGGCTTAAAGAACGGTCATCGGCACTAAATGAGGTAGTTGTTGTAGGTTACGGCACGCAAAAGAAAGTGAATTTAACGGGTTCCGTTTCGGTAATACCCGGCAAGGACCTCGCCACCCGCCCGGTTGGCCAAACATCGGCCGCTTTAGCGGGTATTGCGCCCGGTGTAACCGTTATTCAAAACTCGGGCAGGCCCGGCGGCGACGCGGCAATCATTCGGGTACGTGGGGTAGGGACAACCGGCAATTCTGACCCTTTGGTACTGATTGACGGGATAGAGGGCACCATGAATAACATTGACGCTAATATCATTGAATCTATATCCATTTTAAAAGATGCTGCATCGGCGTCAATTTATGGTTCGCGTGCGGCAAACGGCGTTATTTTAATTACCACCAAGCGTGGATCAGGCAAAAAAGCGGGTGTAAATGGCATTACTTATAATAGTTATGCAGGCTGGCAAAGGCCAACTAATATGCCCGATGTGGTAAGCGGACTTGACCATATGCTGCTGCTGAATGAGGCATACACCAATGTAGGCAGAACCCAGTTGTATCCCAATGACCTGATAGAGCAATACCGCGCGCAAAACGGCGTGAGTTCAGATAAATACCCAAATACCGACTGGCAGAAAAAGGTATTAACGGGTTCCGGCTTTCAGCAAAGTCATTTTTTAACCATCGATGGGGGTACGGAGAACATCAGGGTGTTTACCTCAGTGGGCTATTTTGATCAGAAAGGTATTATTGAGAATTCGAGCTACCGCCGTTACACGGTGCGTAACAATACAGATATTACTTTTTCGAAAAAGTTAAGCATGAAGTTCGATCTGCAGTTTGTTAACGGCATCACCAAAGAGCCGGCCATAGGTACAGGCAATGTATTTAACTATATGGATGGGATCCCCGCCAACCAGTTAGACCGAAATTCTAACGGCACCTGGGGCATAGGCTGGAACGGGTTAAACCCCGTTGCTGCCAGTATAGATGGTGGTACAAACCAAACCACCAGCCCATCCGGAATTATTAATGCTTCCCTAAATTACCGCCCGGTAGAATGGTTAACAGCGGAGTTCACCATCGCGCCAAAACTGGGCGAGGCGATAGGAAAAAATTTCAACAAGTCGATCCAAACCTATTATCCCGATGGTTCCATAGGTTATAAGTCGCCTGCGTTAACCTCCCTAACCGAGAGTAACAGCCGCTCTATTTACAATAATTTCAGAGCCACGCTAACAGCGGATAAAGGTGTTGGTTTCCATACGTTTAAAATGCTTTTGGGTGCTTCGCAGGAAGATTACCATAATGATTTTATAAGCGCGTTCCGCGATACCTATATCTTGCCGAATTATCCGGTGATCAATGCAGGTTCAGCCGTAAACCAGCAGACATCAGGCTCCTCCGAAGAATGGGCGTTAAGATCGTTTTTCGGCCGGATAAACTATGATTACAAGCAAAAATACTTATTAGAAGTGAGTGGACGTTATGATGGCTCTTCCCGTTTTTTATCAGGAAAAAAATACGCTTTTTTTCCTTCGGCATCCGCAGGATGGCGGATATCGCAGGAAAAGTTCATGGAGCCTCTAAAAAGGGTAGTTGATGAATTAAAGTTAAGGGCATCATGGGGGCGCTTAGGTAACCAAAATATAGGTAATTATCCATCTACCACATCGGTGGATCTGGGGTCGGGTGTGCTGGGAAAACAAGTTGTAGGCGTAGCTGCGTTGAATAATCTGGCTAACGGGGATATCAGCTGGGAAACCACGGAAATGTCTGATATCGGTATCGAAGCGGTTTTATTCTCCAACTTAACCATTACAGCCGACTACTACGTCAGGAAAACAAAAGACATATTGTTAAATCTGAATATTCCATTAATTATTGGCTTAAATGCTCCGGCTCAAAACGCAGGGGTAGTAAGTAACAAAGGTTGGGAAGTTGGTATAGGTTATAGGGGGAACGTAAGCGACTTTAAGTATAATATAAACGTTAACCTTTCGGATGTTATTAATAAAGTAGTTGATCTGCGCGGAATAAACCAAACCGGCCTGTTGGTTAGCAGGGAAGGATACGCGTATAACTCTGTATATGGCCTACAGGCAGAAGGTTTCTTTAAAGACGCACAGGATGTAGCAGGCCACGCAAAACAATTCGGCACGGTTGCTCCGGGCGATCTTAAGTATAAAGATCAGAACAACGACGGCATTATTAACGATAATGATAAGGTAGTTTTAGGCAGCACTATTCCGCGTTATACCTTCGGGGTTAACTTCAACGGTTCGTACAAAGGGGTCGACCTGAGCTTCCTTTTGCAGGGAGTGGGTAAGGGGAATTCGTACCTGTATGGGCCCGGCATTATGCCATTTAGCGTAGGTAATTTAGGCGGTACCATACTGGAACCCAACAAAGACAGGTGGACACCTGCCACACCTAACGCCAAATATCCAAGGCTTGCGTTCGGTGAATCCAATAACGAGCAAAACTCAAGTTTTTGGATGAAGGATGCCTCTTACATGAGGCTTAAAAATGTCCAGTTAGGGTACACTTTTCCTGCCTCCATATCCGGTTTGGCCGGGATCAAAAAACTGCGGCTGTATGTAAACGGATCAAACCTGTTCACCATTGACAAGTTCTGGGATGGTTTTGATGTAGAATCTCCTGTTGGAACGGTAAGCGTTTATCCGCAGGTTAAAGTTTACAGTTTTGGTTTAAGCGCTAATTTTTAATTTTTTAAAGATGAAAAAGAATATAAAATATTTTTTATTGATCACGATACTGGTGTTTGCAAGCACTGCTTGTAAAAAAGATTACCTGGACAAAGTGCCCTTATCCGGCCCCTCAAACCAATCATTCTTCACCAGCCAGGACGAACTGGTGCTGGCTGTGAATGGCATATACAGTTCAATGGCCATCAGCCCGAGCGATAATATGCCTTACAATACCACCATAGATGCCGCAACCGATATTAATTGGGACCGTAACACCAGCGGCCTGCAGGCTATAGGCAAAGGGATCCAGGATAGCAATAGCGACTATGCGTTGAACCTTTGGAGTTCGTTTTACAAGCTTATTGCACGTTGCAATTTTATATTGGATAATGCAGAGAAAGTAAAAAGTGTAGTTACGCCGGCTATTTTTGCCCGGTCTGTTGCCGAAGCCCGTTTTGGAAGAGCTTACGCTTACCAGAACCTGATAGAGCTTTACGGTGGCGTTCCGCTGGTAACAAAAGTGCTGGCTTTAAGCGAGGCCCAGGTACCCAGAAATACTAAGGACGAAGTATTGACTTTTGTGCTTACCGAGTTGGAAGAAGCGTCAAAAGATTTGCCGGTAACTTACGGCGCAGCTGATGTAGGCCGCGCAACCAAAGGTGCTGCACTTGCTTTAAAGGCCCGTGCGGCGTTGTTTAATGGTAAATGGGATATTGCCGCCACGGCAGCTAAAGCGGTGATGGATTTAAATACTTATACCCTGAATTCCAGTTTTAGCGACCTGTTCACTTATAACGGTCAAAACTCAAAAGAGATCATTTTTTCTCTGCAGTATTTAAAAACTGCCAAGAAAACACACTCGGTACCCCGCAACCTGTTATCCAGGAACGGACAGGGCACATCTAACAAAGTACCTTCACAATCACTTGTGGATTCCTACGAATGTACCGATGGATTGACAATTGATCAATCGCCGCTGTACAACCCCGCAAAACCATTTTTAAACCGCGACCCAAGGCTTGGCTTTACAGTGGCTTTACCGGGTTCTACTTATTTCAATTTTCAATTTGAAACGCATAAGGACAGCTTGAAGTGCTGGAATTATAATACCAGCCCGGCTACAAGAATAGACAACCAGGATGCTCTAAACGCTTTTGCTACGTTTACCGGATATTGCTGGCGCAAATACGTGGACCTGACGGATAAGGTAGATGTGGCCAATTCGGAGATGAACATTATTTTGGTAAGGTATGCAGAAGTATTGCTAACCTATGCCGAGGCTAAAATAGAAAGCGGTTCGATAGATGCGAGCGTTTACGCTGCTATTAACAGTGTGAGGCAAAGGCCGGGCGTAAACATGCCGGCAATTCCATCAGGCTTATCGGCGACTGAACTCCGGTCTATAGTACACAAAGAACGGATGTACGAATTTGCGATGGAGGGGCTGCGCTTATTCGACATAAGGCGATGGAAAATAGCCGAACAGGTAATGGCGGGGCCTTTTTATGGCCGTATCCCTAAAGGGTTATTAGCCACTGCCCCGGTTATAGATGCAAACGGGATAGCAAATTATGCAAGTGTACCCAATAAGGGAGATATGCGTGTAATAGAAACCCGGCTGTTCAATGCAAGTCGCGATTACCTTTGGCCTATTCCAAATATCGAGATCGTTACCAATCCAAAGCTGGTACAAAACCCTGGCTACTAAGCCGGCGGTATTGTTTAATGAATTTTAAAGGGCCTGCTGTTTACAGCAGCGGGCCATCTTTCAGAATAAATTTCATGTTATCCCTATAACAAACAATTAGTGATGAAAAAACGTCAAAGTAACATAGCCCTGCTCATGCTTGCACTAAGCTTTTTTATTGCAGCAGATGCGCGGGCTCAAAAAGGAAATAAAATAGCGGTAGACGTGTGCATATATGGCGGCACATCCGCAGGCGTAATTGCGGCGTATACAGCAAAAAAAATGGGTAAAACCGTTCTGCTGATAGAGCCCGGTAAACATTTAGGCGGGATGACGTCAGGCGGTTTGGGCTACACTGATATTGGTAATAAGTACGTTGTTACCGGCCTCGCCCGCGATTTTTACCGCCGCGTTGGCGATCATTATAAAAAATTTGAGCAATGGGTGTTTGAACCCAAAGTTGCCGAGGGCATATTTAACGATTATGTAAAACGGGCGAGTTTTAGCGTAATGTACAATAATCGCATTATCAAGGTAAATAAAGCAGGGAATAAGCTGCAGGAGATTGTAGTGGAAAACACCGCCCCGCTGGCTAAAGCTAACCACAGTTCAATCAGGGCAAAGGTATTTATCGATTGTACCTACGAAGGTGACCTGATGGCCATGGCCGGCGTTGCCTACAGCGTTGGAAGGGAGGCTAACAGTGCCTATAACGAGACCATTAACGGTGTTGAACTGATGGAAGGGCACCAGTTCCCCGGAGGCATCGATCCGTATATTGTGCCCGGACAGCCCCAAAGTGGACTTTTATGGGGTGTTGGCGGCCAGCAGCTGCTGGCTACAGGGGCCGGGGATAAAAAGGTACAGGCTTATAACTTCCGCATCACGCTAACCAACGTTCCCGAAAATCGCATTACCATTACCAAACCCGAAAATTACGACCCTAAGAAATATGAATTGTTGATCCGCCTGAAGGAGAAGAAGCCATGGAAAGCGCTGAGCGATGTGTTTATATGGAGCTTGATGCCAAACGGTAAAACAGATATCAATAATAAAGGTGGTTTTTCTACCGATATGATCGGGATGAACTGGGAATACCCGGATGCCGATTACAGCAAAAGGGCAGTGCTGTGGAAAGCACATGAAGATTACACAAAGGGCCTTTTATATTTTGTTGGAAACGACCCCCGCATACCCGATAATATTAGGGAGGAAATGAAGAAATGGGGATACCCAAAAGATGAGTTTACCGACAGCCATAACTGGACACCGCAGCTCTATATCCGCGAAGCGCGCCGCATGATTGGCGAACTGGTGATGACCCAGCATCATTGCCAGGGAAAGGAAGTAGTTACCGACGGGGTTGGAATGGCCGCTTATACCATGGATTCGCATAATTGCGACCGCCTTGTTGTAAACGGGCAGGTAAAAAACGAGGGTAATGTGGAAGTTGGTGGTTTTGGGCCTTACCCAATTTCCTACCGTGCAATAATCCCAAAAGAAAAAGAGGCTGATAATTTATTTGTACCGGTATGTTTATCGGCCACCCATATTGCCTATGGCTCTATCAGAATGGAACCGGTATTTATGGTTTTGGGCCAGTCTGCAGCCGTAGCCGCCTGCCAGGCTATCGACAAAAAGATCTCCGTTCAGCGGGTAAATGTGGCGGCAGTACAAATGGCGTTAAGGGCCGATCCGCTTGCAGATAAAAGTATACCGGAATTGTTGGTTGATAATAGCGACAGTACTCATGTACAAATAACAGGCAACTGGAAAATGGAAAAAAGTGGCGGTTATGGTCCGTCATTTTTGTCAGATACTTCCAAAGCGTCGTCGTTTGCTTCTGTCCGGTTTATGCCGGCAGTGGTTAAAGATGGCGTATACCATGTGTATTCCTATTTTCCCAAAGTGAAAAACGCCGCGGCGAAAACTACCATCGTTGTTTATGACGGGCGAAAGGCTACCGAAAAAACAATAAACCAGTCGGATATACAGGTGCAGGGCCAAACATCCGGCGAATGGGTGTCGCTGGGCGAGTATGATCTTTCGAGCGGGAATAAAGCTTATGTGCAGGTTTCCAATCAAAGCTCGGATGGGGCCATCATCGCCGACGCTGTTCTGTTTATCCCTGTTAAAAAAGCTACTTTATAACATTAGCCGCTATGCACAAAACTCAATTTAAAATAAAACTGCTGTTGGCTATCTGTATGTGGTTTACCCTGGCGGCTCATGCACAGCCAGCCGCATCGGGCCTAAAAGTTCAAAAGTACGACCTCGTAATTGTAGGAGGGACGCCGGCAGGGATCATGGCTGCTATTGCAGCTGCAAGGCTGGGCAAAACATCCGTTATTTTGGAGCGCACCGCGCATGTTGGTGGTTTGCCTGCTAACGGACTGGGAGCAACCGACATAGCTACACGTGGCGCAACCACGGGTTTGTTCACGGAGTTTGTTGCCCGTGTAAAAAGGTATTATACGGATAAGTATGGCGCGGCATCCGAACAGGTAAAAGCCTGCAGCGACGGTTATCATTTTGAACCATCGGTTGCCGAACAAATATTTGGGGCGATGTTAAAAGAAGGCAGCGGTAAAATAACCGTGCTTAAAATGCGCCAGTTTGATGCTGAACCTCAAAGCATTGAGCTGATAAGCGGCAAAATAACCCGCGTAACCGTACTGAACCGGGAGACGAAGGAAATGGAAGCATTTGCCGGTTCTGTTTTTATAGATGCCACGTATGAAGGAGACCTTGGGGCGGCTGCCAAAATACCGTTTAGGGTTGGCCGCGAGGGCAAAGATGAATTTAATGAGCCGGGCGCTGGTCGTGTTTATAAATATTGGGGAGGGGCCGAAGGGCCGGGTACCACCAACCAGGCAGATAATGCGGTACAATCTTATAATTACAGGATCTGCCTCACCAATGATGCATCCAATAGCATAGCTGTTGAAAAGCCCGCTAAATACAACCGGGACGAATATGTGTCTATGATTGAAGATGTTTGGACAGGTAAAAACACCGGCGTGCAAATGCAGGAGGTTAGCGCCGCAATGATGGAAGATAACCGTAAAACACTTGCTGGTGGAGGCATAACAAAAATACCGGGCGATAGGTGGGGGATAGGCAAGATCACCAATATGGTGCCCCTTCCCAACCATAAAACCGACGGCAATAACCAGCATATGGCCTTTATATCTACCGATCTGCCGGAAGAAAACTGGCCCTGGCCCACGTCCGACTGGGCTTGGCGCGATACTTTCGCACAACGCTTAAAAGAATACACCCTCGGCCTTATTTATTTTGCCCAAAATGATAAAGAACTCCCGGAGAGTTTTCGCAAAGCAACAAAGGAATGGGGCCTGGCTAAGGATGAGTATACCGATAACGGCAATTTCCCTCGACAGGTTTATATCCGCGAAGGGCGCCGCTTTGAAGCAACGTATTTTTTTACGGCAAAAGACGCGATAGCGGTATCGCCCGGTAAACGGCCGCCTGTGCATCCTTCCAGCGTAACCGCAAGCCATTACGCGCTGGATTCGCACGCCGTAAGGAAACGCGAACCGGGCAAAATTCATCTTGATGGGTTCATTAGCTATCCCACATCAGTTTACACGGTACCACTGGGCGTAATGGTTCCAAAACAGGTAGATAATTTAATTCTCCCGGTGCCGGTATCAGGCAGTCATATAGGGTTTTCTACTATCCGGATGGAGCCCTGCTGGATGGCCCTTGGGCAGGCCGCCGGGATAGCCGCATCGTTAGCAATTGATAACCATAGCAGTATAAAAAGTGTAAACAATGATCTGTTACAGAATACATTGATCGATCAAAAAGCAACTTTAATATACTACAAAGATATCGACCCATCCAGTCCAGATTTTAAAATGGTGCAATTGATGGGTTTAAAAGGTTACCTGCCCGATTGGGAAGCGCGTTTAGATGCCCCGGTTGATAACCAACAGGCAGCATTATGGTGTAAGTTATCAGGTTTAAAAACAAAATTTAACCCGGGTATAACCACCCGCCGGGAAATGCTAACTAAAATATATAAATCAACAAGTAAAGTGAAATGAGGCGGGTTAAAGATACTGCCGGTTAAACTTAAAGAAATATTGCTGCGGTGGCAGCTCAAAAGCAGCTGCGCGGTTACGGGAAATTGCAAGTTGGTTATGCGTACGATAGCATTTGCAAAAAATGGAAAGCCTTTAGTTGAAAAATTAAAGGCTTTTTACTTTTACGCGGTTCCCGGGGGTAATTGAATGAGGTTCTTAATTAAAATAACATTCAAGGGGTTGTATTGTAATTGGGGATTTCTGCTGAAAACTGAATGTTTTTTAGGCGGAAGTTGTAAACTTTACCCCGTAGAGGAGAGCTTTATGTATCGTGCTTTTAGGAGTGCTACCGGCGTGGCGGTGTCAACTGACCAAAGACAGAAACGTTTATTTACATGCCGCAGGTTGTACAGCACCTTTTTACAACCTATTCTTCTGTCCTAATAAAGCGCTATTCACCCTATAGGTTGAGACGACATGAGGCTACCTTGCAGAAACTTTAAACTCTTATTATGACAATACCAGCAATTAAATTACTACCAGATCCACCAGCTCCTAACGGCATTAACGATTTCCCATTTCCGCCACCGGCAAAGGTAATACTAACGATACCCCTGCCCAATCAAACCATTATTGAAAAGGAATATCCAATGAATGTTAGACTTGAAAAACGGATTACCAATCAGCAATTAGAATTCAAGCAACAATGGGTGCGTGTAAACAGTTGCACCATTACGCCTGATACGCCATTTACACAGGAAGATTCGGTAACTATCGGCGTGGCGATGAGTGTTGGGCTCCGTGAGGAATTTTCCGCCTCGCTTGGGTTAAAGGTGGGATCGTTTATTGATATAGGTGCAAAATTAAGCCTGTCACTCTCTGCTGAGGTATCGCTTGCAGCAGCCGTTACTAAAAAGAAGATCTTCAATGCCAAAACAGAGGTTGTTCGGGCGTCTTTTATGTGGTGGCAGCTTAAAAGCACCTACACGGTTACCGGAAATCGCCAGTGGGTTGTGGTCTTTCAAGGAAAAGACAACTTTGGTCAACAAGTTGATTTTACAAATCCGCTGGTATCTGACGAAGATGTGAGTGTCAGCACCCAATTCCCGGCATCAGTTGCTGCAAGCTTTTTAGTTTCCGACATTTAAACAAAACGGTATGCTGTAATGGCCTAAAATATTGTTTGTAAAAAGCCTTTAGTTGAGAAATTAAAGGCTTTTTGCTGTTACGCTTTTTTGCCGTTGTTGGTGTTGTCACCAACAACCCGCCATGCTTGTAGATAATTTGCTAATCGCTATAGTGCTTTAAGAAACCGAATATATCTATTCCCGTTTCGTAGTAACTTCCGGAGGAATATTTATAATCCTCCGGAAACTCAACTAAACGCCAGTTGTCTTGTAATGGATTGTTATGGATATAATCCAGCTTTTGCATAAAAACGTCCGGACTCCATAGGTCGATACTTAACGGGTTTCGTTCCCAAAACTGGTATTGCCTGTCTTTTGCGTTCACTATAAATTGAGCCAGGCGGCTATCCTTATTATCCAGCAGCTTGAATTTCATCTGTTGCGCGGTAAATTTCATGAACCGTTGTTGAACGGCAGATTGTTTATGTCCGTCTTGTATTTGCCATATCAAATGGATATGGTTCGGCATTATCACGAACCCATAAACCACAATGCTCTTTTCTTTTGATAAGAATTGAAGACTCCTGATAATGATGTCCTTATAAGCATCATCACGGAGTAAGGGTTTCCATTCCAAAATAGTTGCAGTAAAAAATTGGGCATGGTAGTCGAAATTGATGTCAGCCATTGGAACAATGTCGACAGTTTAAGCGAAAATTGCAATAGCGCAATGGAAGCTGAGTAATTGAATACAGGGCGTAGAATTGTTGGTGACAACACCAACAACGGCGAAAAAATAGTTTACGCTTGGTTGTCATTCTGTATCAATGTCAGCACCACTTGGTAAGCGGTCTTTTTCTCCCAGCGTGCTATCAGCCAGGCAATAAAGCTCAACGTGAAGATATCGTTATTTTCTTCGCTCTCAACCAGGTTCAAAACCTCCTTTCTATATGATATTTCAAAGGTCACATCGGGTTTTAACAGGTGCTTTTCAACCAGCTTCAAAAACAATAACACGCGCTCTTCCGAAGTTTTCAGCAGGTACTTCTTATATCGCCGCCTGAAGCTGGTTAGCCGGGACATGGCAAGCTCGACGTTAGAGAACTGTGCATGTACCAAAATTTCCATCAGGTATTTTCTGATGGTCCATAACATGCCCATTTTCTTTTCATACCAGGCATCGGAACGAGTTAGTAAAGTCAGTTGTTTCAAACTTCCGCGATTATTGCACAGCGCCAGAAACATGGTCAGGCATATTCGCACATCCTCGATATCTTCCGGTTTAGACCGATGTTTTGTATTGGATAGCGATTGCTGCAATAAAGCGATAGCATCGTCGGCAAAACCCGTGTAGAATAGGTTGAGCGCGGAGAGTAACTGATAGCGCAAATAAAACAGCGTATAATAAGGGGTATCGGTCAGCATCAGATCCATCATTTGCTTCAGATATGATGCACTTCTTGCAAAATCCTTTTGCCTCAGGTGAAAGTTTGCCAGGAAATACAGGATGGATATATGGTAAAAAAGGTATGATGATCTTTTATCCGCCTGGTTTATAAATTCATTCGTTCTGCTGATATAACGCTCTATCAACCCATAATTCTGCTGTATAGCAGCGTATTCATTCGCTATGAAAAGAATTTGGTAAATGGATTTATAGGACATCAGGTCTTCTTCGGAAATTTTGTATTTCCGTATCGTTGTCAACATCAGGGTCGTCAGATTAACGATCTTTCCTTCCAGGTGTATCTGCTGTAGTTCCTGTCTCAAAAAGGCGTAGGCCATATTTAGCCTGGCCTCGCGTTGCATATCCGCCTGGTTCTGCAGGAAGCGCGCGGTCAAAGCTTCCAGGTCTTCAGCTCCCGGCAGATGGGCATACTGTAGCTTTAGCAGCAAAAGCTCATTCAATAAATTAAACTGTTCCAAATGTTCGGCCAGTCGTTCAGCCTTATCCAGGCATTTGAATGCTATTTTAGCCACGTCGTTTTCTAACAGAAAACGGCCCGCCACCAGCAGGCGCAATGCATCGTAAGTGTCGGAATGGTTACTCTCAAAGGTTTTTTGCGATAGGAATAACAGTAAGTTATCCTGCAGCCGCTTACGTAAAGCATGGTATGCATCATTATTTTTCTTCGAATCGTAGAGCTGACTTAATCCGCTTATATCGTCAGTTTCTATCAAATCGAGTAATTGTAAATTTTTTACATCGCCCCGTTTGTTTTTCCGCTGTAAAAACTGCCTAAATAGCTTTTTATCGGTAGTGTTAAGCAGGTGGAGTAACTCCTGAATTGGGTCCATTTGGATATATTATTGTACTTAAAGATACTATAATTTTTGAAATATATCGTCAGTATTTTTCGCATTCTAACTTTTTTAGGCCTGCTTTACACCGCACATTTGCTTCCATATTAACAACTAAAACAAAACAACATGGAACCGCTACAAAACAGAACAGAAGGAAATTGAACCGCCGTAAAATATGGCGAGAACGTTAGAAACCCATTTAAACCTACAGGTGCATTTATCGGCGCCTCCTGGCTGGCCTGTTAACAGGGGTAACAGGGTACCTCATTGGCTTATGGAATGCAACTATGGATCTGAACGAAAAAGGCTATTATTTCACCATCTTATTATTTGGCTTATTCGCGGTGATCTCCGTACAAAAAAGCGTAAGGGACAGGTCTGAAGGACTTGCCGTGACTGATCTTTACTACGGCATTAGTTGGTTTGCCACTATTGCGGCAATGGTATTATTAACCATCGGCTTGTGGAATGCCGATCTCGCCCGAAGTGAAAAAGGTTTTTACGCCATGGCATTCTGCCTGAGTATGTTCTCGGCCATTGCCGTACAAAAAAATACCCGCGACGCAAAAATGTTTGAGGATAAAGAACTGTAACGTAGCGGTTACCACCCCGCAGCGCCTTGCCCCGGCAAGCCTGCGGGGTTTATTTAAGCGCACAATCTGATTCGAAAATAACCCAATGGGATCACCAAGCTTCAAACAAAACGTTTGAGGCTTTTTATTTATATAACTTGGCTGAAGATCCCCGCCCTGTTACCCGGCAATTTTTGGCGTAAAAAGCAAATATACTTCTCTGTAGTCTATAACCGAAGGGAATACGGCGTTGCCTTCGTCCTCCAAACTTTTGGCGATACGAAGCAACAGTTTTTCGCCAATCTCCGGGTGGGTGATTTCCTTCCCTTTGAGCACTACAATTATCTTAACCTGTTCCTTCTTTTTGAGAAAGGCGATGGCATGATCAACTTTATGTTGATAGTCCTCATCAGAGTGCATGTACCTGATCCTGATTTCTTTTGTCATAATTTGTTGGTTGTTATGCTGATCTCATCCTCATCCAATTTGCCGTCTTAAGCAGAAGCACAATCTACATAATTGAAGAGTACTTTTTGGTAATAATATTTTTTGCTTTCGTTGGTATTGACACCAACGAACCACGATGATTGTAGATAATGCGTTTATCCAACAAATGCAATAGTTGTAAATATGCGCTAACCGGGGTAGCGGGTTTTCATTAAATTGAGCAAATCCGGTAATTGTTGGTGACAACACCAACAACGGTGGAGAAGCCATAAGAGTTTATCAATGCAACTTCTAAGCAATAAAAGAAATTGTTAATGACGTATAATTATGTAGATTACCTTCATAACACCTAATTATATGAAAGCAGAAGTATATGTTAAAGAAATTGAATTCAAAAATGGTAAGAGATTGCCATTAGCCTCAAATGCCATTGTGGTATTTGTTGGGTCGAATAATGCTGGTAAAAGCCAAACATTGAGAGAAATAAATGACATCGCTAAAGTACCAAACCAGAGAAATTGTCTAATAGTAAATGGATTAACTTTTATTCGACAAGGAACCGAAGATGAGTTCTTGGCAAGGATTGAAGTTCATAGAAAAAACGACGCCTACCATTTCATAGAAAACGAATATAGCGTATCCTCCGACTCGGAACAGAGTCTTAGGCAATATTGGGCTAACTTTGACTCCCCACAATCTCCTGGGAGTAGGGCAAGAATCAATCGATATCTTGTAAACTATTTGACGACGAATGAAAGGCTATCACTAGTTAATCCACCCAAAAGTATAAATTATTTGACCGAATTTCCAAAGCATCCCATTCATCAACTCGCAATCAATGATAATAAAGAAACCCTATTCTCTGATAATTTTAAACGTGCGTTCGGCGAAGATGTAATTGCCAATCGTCTTGCCGGCTCGATTGTTACTCTTCATGTTGGACATAAGCCTTCTTATACAGTCGAACATGATCGTGTATCAATGAAATATCAACAGGAACTCGCGACATTAGGAATGTTACACGAACAAGGAGATGGAATGAAGAGCTTTGCAGGTGTGTTTCTTGGACTATTTATCGAAGATAATTCAATTAACTTAATAGACGAACCAGAGGCATTCCTCCATCCTCCTCAAGCGTCACTACTCGGTCAAATGATTGCGAAAAATCTTGAAAATGACAAACAGATATTCATCGCAACGCATAGTGAACACTTTCTTAAAGGTTTATTAGACCATGCGGGTGATCGGTTGGTGATCGTAAGGATTCAGCGCGATGGTACATCAAATAAAATTAATGTATTAAATAACACAGAAATACAATCTATTTGGAGCGATTCTTTGTTAAGGCATTCCAATATACTAGATGGACTATTCCACAATAAAGTTGTTTTATGTGAAAGCGACTCTGATAATAGATTCTTTTCGGCTATAGCAGCGAGCATTGTAGAGAAAGAAAACTTGTCTGCAAAGGATATTCTGTTTGTTCAATCCGGCGGAAAGCACAGATTCCCAGTTGTTATAAAAGCTTTGAACAAATTAGAAGTTCCTCTTATTATAATTGGTGATTTTGATTTGTACAACAACGAGGAACCCCTTAAGACGATTTACGAAGAAATGGGTGGCGAATGGAATGATATTAAAACCGATGTTAAAATTGTGAAACAATCTGTGGACCAAAAAAGACCCGAATTGGAAACGACTGATTTAAAGCAATCTATTGATAACTTATTCGCTGGGGTAACAGAAAGGATTATGCCTGAAGCTATAATAAAGAAAATTGAAAAAGAATTAAAAAAATCCTCGCCATGGGGGCAAGCGAAATCATCGGGTCGTGCTTATTTATCTTCGGGTGATCCCACCACCTCATTCGAAAAAGCACAAAAATTTCTAAAGTTAAAAGGTATACACATTCTAGATGTTGGTGAAATAGAAGCATTTGATAAAACCATTGGTGGAGTTCATGGACCAAAGTGGGTGAATGAAGTGTTAGCAAAAGATATAGTAACCGTGCCGGAATTACAATCCGCAAGAGACTTGAGGGTGTAAAATAAACTGTGTCAAAGTGTAATTAATTACCTTTAACATAGTTTAAGATGAAACAAGAAGAGTCGCTCGAGTACGAGCAAATGAAAAAGAAAGCCCTGGAGCAGCTTCGCTCGGG
>NZ_JBDSZG010000016.1:0-214953 GCF_039925265.1 Mucilaginibacter sp. | reverse complement strand
TTGGTGGGCACTTTTAAGCCTATCGGAGCCTTTGAAAGCAGGTGAATTTTACTATTCTTAAAATCGTATACCTAGGCCGTATAGCTCAGTTTATGGTTATCAAAGTCCTCGTTGTGCAACGGCCACGTCCTCACTTGCGCCCGGTATGCAAGGTAACCAATATGAACAGCTACTTCGCAATAATTAGACGTGAGTAAGCCATGCTTAGCCCAATACTTCAAACGCGTGGTAAGCTTTGACCAACATCCCATGCGGCTGCGGCGCAACGTCGAAACTCCGCTTATCCAGACTTAGCTCCGTGAGCGCGGGCGCTCAAAGATGTAGAGTTGCGTAGGCGTGGCTATCCGGCGCGGCGGAGAAGCCTTTGCCATTAGGCCCTACTCGTCACTTTCGCACCGGGATTGGGTATAGAAAGTTTTTTTTTATTTTAAAATTTGTGACTGCAGCATAAAATAGTTCTTTAGCATAGAAAAGGTTATCAATATTCGAGTTACAAGAAATTTCGATAAATTCTCCGCCAATGGTGTAAGTAAACATGGCATAGATATATCGTATCTTTCCATTAGGTAAAATTATCATCGAATTAACTAAATGCAACTTTCGGCCTTCGTTTGAAATGTCTTTAGAATTATAAAACTTCACTTTAGCACCGATCAACAATAGCTCATTTTTTGCTATTATGTCGTATTTTTTTTGAGGTAAAGAATCCTTAATAGGTCCATTTAAAGAAACACTTAATATAATGGAGCCTTCTCCTTTTTTAAAAAGAAATTTTGAAACGTTATTTTTATACTTAACCGAATCAACGAACGGAAACACATTTGTTTCAAATTTCAAATGCTTGTCATAATAGTGCGCCCATTTTATCTCCTTAATCCCAGTATTATCGTTATAGGTCCAAGTCCCATTCATAAAGCCATTTTTATAAAATCCTACTTTTAAGGCTGTCGACAGATTTTTAGGATCTAAAAAAGTATAAAGAGTGTCTAATGAGCCATCTTTACTGTTAGACACTTCGGCACTTACATAATAATCGCGGTCGATTTCTTTGTAGTGAGAAAGTTGTTTTTTACAAGCGCAAAAAAAAGCCAAGATGAAAACCAAGTAATATTTGTTCATATTATAAATTTAGCCCCAATGTGAGATTGCTTGATAACTTAGCCCCCTTGTCGGCGCAATTGTTCCTCACTTGTGCCCCGTATGCAAGGTAACCAATATAAACCGCTACTTTGCAAATAATTAGGCCTTGCACTTGCCCAACGTTTCAAACTCGTGGCAGGCTGTGACCACATCCCATGCGGCTATAACCAAATGGCGAAAACTCCGCCCATTCAGGCTTAGCGAGCGCGGACGCTCAAAAGATGTAGTTGCGCCGGACGTGGAAAAACGTTGATGGCGGGAAATTATTTCGGTGAGCTTTCGCGGTGGCGACCTGTCCCGTGGGGTCCCGAAATAAATTCGGGATGACGTTGTTGGTCAGTATGACAAAATAAAAAAGCCCGTACTAATTTATAAGTACGGGCTCAATATTTTCAAAAACTCCCCTTTCAGGGCGCTGGGGGGCTTCGCTTTAAGCTTCCAGCTCCATTATCTGGTCGGCTAATGCTTCCCATTTTTGCTGTAAACCGCCAAGCTCCATTTTTTTAAGCTGGTAGCTGTTGTTTATCTGCTTCATCTTTTCGGCCTGGTTGAAGATCTGGTTATCTGCCAGCTGGGCTTCCATGGCTTTTACTTCTTTTTCTACGCCTGCAATGTTCTCTTCCAGTTTACTCAAATCTTGATTAAGCTTCTTCAGTTGCTGATGTTTGTTGTCGCCTGTTTGTTGCTTAACTGGGACGGTTTCCTTCTTCTCTTCCTTTTTTGGCTGAGGGGCAGGTGCCGCGGCTTTTGGCTCCAGTTTGCGTTTATCGTTCCACACGTCGTACTCGGCGTAAGTGCCCGGGTATTGTTTTATCTTCTGGTCCTCAATAAACCAGATCTTATTGGCCACGTTATCCAGGAAGTACCTATCGTGCGATACAACGATCACCGTACCTTCGTACTGTTGCAGCGCCTGTATCAGTATATTTACGGATGCCATGTCCAGGTGATTGGTAGGCTCATCCAGTACCAGGAAGTTTGCATCGGCTGTTAAAGCCTTGGCAAGCGCTACGCGCGATTTCTCGCCACCCGATAATACTTTTATCTTCTTGAATACATCATCACCGGTAAACAGGAACGAACCTAATATCGAGCGTAGTTCCGTATCGGTATGTTTCGGTGCGAAGGCTTGCAACTCCTGCAAGATCTGATGCTCCAGGTGAAGCGATTCTAACTGGTGCTGCGCAAAAAACGTTTGTGTAACGTTATGCCCGGTTTGGGCCGTGCCTTCAAACTCGGTATCTGCACCTGCGACAATTCTTAACAGGGTAGATTTACCTTTACCGTTGGCGCCTATCAATGCAATTTTGTCGCCTTTTTCGATGATTGCCTCGGCATCATCTAAAATATCAATCGCCGGGTACTTTTTGGTGATATGCTCCATGGTAACCACGTGGCGGCCGGATTGCCTGCTGAAACGGAAGCTGAAGTTAACCTCTGGGTTATCATCATCCACATCGTCAACACGCTCCATTTTATCAAGCATTTTAATACGCGACTGTGCCATCTTCGCCTTGGAGGCCTTGGCACGGAAACGCTCAATTAAACGCTCTTCTTGTTTTATTTTCGATTGCTGGTTTTTAAACTCACCACGCTGAATTTCGGCACGTAAAGCTTTTTCTTCCAGGTAAAAAGTATAGTTGCCTGCGTAAACGTTTAGCTTACCCTTACGCGATTCTACCGTGCGGTTGATCAACTTATCTAAAAACCACCTATCGTGCGATACGATGATGATAGCGCCGTTAAAGGCCTTCAAATAATCTTCCAGCCATTGGATAGATGGTAAGTCAAGGTGGTTGGTAGGCTCATCCAGTAAAAGGATGTCCGGCGCTTGTAAAAGGATCTTGGCAAGCATTACGCGCATCCGCCAGCCCCCGCTAAAGGTGCTTAGCTTACGCTGGCAATCGGCCTCGTTAAACCCCAGACCGGCTAAAATTTCGTGTGCTTTGTATTCGATGTTGTAACCATCAAGCAGTTCAAATTCGTGCTGCTTGTCGCTTAGCTTATGTAAAAGGTCTTCGGTGTAATCTGTTTCCAGTTTTTTAAGCAGGGCTTCTATCTCATCGTGTAGCTGGTTCTGGCGCTCAAAGGCTTCCATAGCAACATGTACGATGTTCTTGTCAGACGAGTAGGAGAGCAAATCCTGGTTAAGGTAACCCATAGTAAGGTCCTTAGCCATAGATATAGTACCCGAGGTAGGCTTGTAGTCGCCCACAATGATCTTTAAAAGGGTTGTTTTACCGGTACCATTGGCACCAATAAGGCCAATTTTTTCTCCCGGTTTTATATGCCAGTTGGCTTCATCGTACAGCGCCCGCGCACCAATCTCAAACGTAAGGTTATTTATAGCGATCATTTGCCGCAAAGATACGTTTTTGAGAGACAAAAGACAAAGGGCGAAAGGATTAAGGACCTATCGCTATGTGTATCTAAGTCAGCGCAATGTGAAATTATGCCGTTCTTTTGTCTATTGGTACTTAATCCTTCGTCTTAAAATCTATCCTTTCACCGCCTGTACCCATGCTTCGGCCATTAGTTTGGCGCCGCCAATGCTGGGGTGTACGCCGTCTGTGGTCCAGTAACTGCCCGGGGCAATCTCAAGAGCTTTATCGTAAACGGCCTGGTATGGCACAAAAGGGAGGTCGTATTGCGTGGCTATATCGCGTGCGGCTTGCCTGTAGGCATCAAATGCCGGATACCATTTATCATCTACAGCTCGTACGCCTTTTACCGCGAAGGGTTCGCAAATAATAATTTTAATGCCGGGTAGGGATTGGCGGGTGCGCTCTATCAGCTTTTTATAATCGGCAATATAGGTTTCAATGGTGCCTTTGTAGCCACTGGTAAGTGTATGCCAAAAATCGTTTACGCCGATATGGATGCTGAGTACGGTTGGTTTAAGGGCTATGCAGTCGGTATCCCAACGCTCGGCTAATTGGTAAACCTTGTTGCCGCTAATGCCTTTGTTGAAGATCTGCAGGTTTTTGTGCGGGTATTTTACCAGCAGCGCGCCCGTGGTATGTATCACATAACCATTACCAAGCGAACTTGGGTTATTGGCCTCGGTTTTACTTTTGTCGCGGCCCCAGTCGGTAATGGAATCCCCCTGGAAAAGGATAATATCATTATCGTTCAGCTCCACCTTTTTTGCTGATGAATTATCCACAGCGGCAGATACAATTTGCGGGATAGACAAGGTGGCGACCGTACCAATAGCCGCGTTTTTGATAAAATTACGGCGCGAGTTCATTAAAAAATTCTTCATTGTAGATAGATGTTCCGATAAAATAGACAGCAACTAAATTACAATATTCTGCAAGATGTTAACCCTTAAATATTAAAAACGGTAAATTCGCACCATGTATCAACTGCTTAAACCCCTGCTGTTCAAGTTCGACCCGGAGAACATTCATTATTTTGTAACCCGCAACCTAAAACGCCTCAACAAAATGCCAGGCGGTACAGCCATCAGCAAAGCCATCTGGGCATCGGACGATAAGCGTTTGGAGAAAGAAGTTTTCGGCCTGAAGTTTAAAAATGCCGTAGGTTTAGCCGCAGGTTTCGATAAAAATGCCGAGCTGATCGCCGAAATGGGCGCTTTAGGGTTCGGTTTTATAGAAGTTGGCACCGTTACGCCGTTGCCGCAACCGGGTAACGACAAGCCCCGCATGTTTCGCCTGCCGGCAGATGAGGCGCTTATTAATCGTATGGGCTTTAATAATTTAGGGGTTGATGTAGCAGCCGAGCGCATTGCTACTTATCGCAGAAGCCTTAAACCGGGCGAAACCGCCCTCATCATAGGTGGAAACATCGGTAAAAATAAAGTAACACCCAATGGGGATGCGGTGAACGATTACATCAAATGCTTCGACAGGCTTTTTGATGTAGTAGATTATTTTGTAGTGAACGTAAGCTCGCCAAATACTCCCGGCTTGCGCGCATTACAGGAGAAGGAGCCGCTAATGCATATCCTGAACACCCTGCAGCAACGCAACAGCAAAAACGGTATCAGCAGGCCTATTCTCCTCAAAATAGCACCAGACCTCACCAATGAACAATTGGATGATATAGCCGATATTGTAAAACAAACCGGCATAGCAGGCATCATAGCCACCAATACCACCGTCAGTCGCGAAGGGTTAACCTCGGCCTTTAAAGATGAAACGGGTGGATTAAGCGGCAAGCCGTTAGCCAAGCGCTCTACAGAAGTGATCAGTTATTTACATAAAGTATCCGGTGGTTCGTTCCCCATAATAGGGGTGGGCGGCATCCATTCCGCAGAAGCTGCAGCGGAGAAAATTGCGGCGGGCGCGGTGCTGGTGCAATTGTATACCGGGTTTATTTATGAGGGGCCGGGGCTGATAGCGAGAATTAATAAGAAATTATTGGCTGTGTAATTATGGCAAATACCTTCTCCCAAATTTATTTGCAGTTTGTATTTGCAGTTCAAAACAGGCAAAGCGTGATCGCTAAGGAGCATAAAGAGGAATTGCATAAATATATTACCTCGCTGGTTCAGCATAGAAAAGCAAAGATGCTGGCGATAAATTGCATGCCAGACCATATCCATTTATTTGTTGGATTTAGGCCGACTATTTTGATATCGGATTTTGTTAAAGAAATTAAAGTAGAAAGCAATGATTTTATCAATGGTAAGGATTGGGTGAAAGGAAAGTTTAGTTGGCAGGAAGGCTATGGTGTTTTTTCTTACTCGCAGTCTCACATCGATAAGGTGGTAAAATATGTGCTTAATCAGGAAGCTCATCATCAAAAGAGAACATTTAAACAGGAATATTTAGAGTTGTTGAAGAGGTTCGAATTGCAATACGATGAGCGATATGTGTTTGATTTCTTCGATTAAACACGATAAGTATTCGCGATAGGGGGCACCTACGGAGCCAAAAAGCATTATCCATTTTTCTATAAACACGTGGCTCCGCTGGAGCCGATTGCGTCGGATTAACAACAATCGGATTCTTTTTTGCTGTCAGCGAATAAAAAATGCTCGGGCAGGAGCATCGTGTTTATAGAAATGCAAAAAGCAAGATTTGGGCTTTGTGGATGTCCCCTAACTTGCATATCCTGTTTAGCCATAATTGCCCACCTAACAGTAAATTACGCTCCGTTAGGAGTACCGTGTTTATAGAAAATTAAATGGAGCATTTTTGGCTCTGTAGGTGCCTCCTTAACCCCGCATGTTCTTGCTTAACGATAATGCCTATCTAATAGCAACGTTTTCAAAGCTCCGTTAGGAGCACCGTGTTTATAAAAAATCACAAAGCGATATTAGGCTCCGTAGGTGCTTCCTTAAAAGTCGTTCCTTTAAAAACACCCCAAAATTTACCCCAACAAAAAAAGGCGTACCAATTAATTGATACACCTTCAAATTCTTTGTGTAGATAGGAATTACTTAGCTGCAGCTATAGCTAAAACAGCGTTGTTTTTTGCTATCTGGCTATCTTTTTTCTCTGCAGAACGGCTGCCTAACTCAATGTTAGTAGCTAATTTTAAAAACTGTACTTCTAAACGAGAGAAAGTTTTGTTTCTTCTATCTTTTCTTTTTAAACGAGTAACGCCCATGATCTTTTATTTAATAAATGTTTTAACCCTGAGGTCGGAAGCGGATTCGAACCGCTGTAGGAGGTTTTGCAGACCTCTGCCTAGCCACTCGGCCATCCGACCTTTTTTAAGGACTGCAAAAATAGTAATTATTATTTGCCAATCAATTTTATTTGGCGCTTTTTCCTGCAACTTCTGAACAAAATATCGCTGTAGCTATCGCCACGTTTAAAGATTCGGCCCCGCCAATGCGCGGAATGGTTACTGCATTGCTTATCAAAGCTTCAATTTCCGGGCGGATGCCGTTGCCTTCGTTGCCCATAACTACCAGTCCCTCAGTGCCAAAATTGATTTTATAAATACGTTTACCATTTAATAAGGCGCCATAAACAGGCAGCTTTGCCGACCGCAGAAACTCTTTAAGATTGGTATAACTAATATTCATCCGGGCCAAACTACCCATGGTGGCCTGCACCACTTTTGGGTTATAAACATCCACCGTATCCTCGCTGCACACCAAATTGGTAATGCCAAACCAGTCGGCAGTGCGTATAATGGTGCCCATATTGCCGGGATCCTGCACACCATCCAGCACCAGGGTGAATTTATTTTTCAGGTCCTGATCGCTAAAGCCAGCCCATTCGGGTATATTAACGGCAGCAATTGCATCGGCGGGGTTCTTTAAAGCGCTTATTTTTTGCAGTTCGCTTAACGAAATCTCCTGAAAGTTTATTTTTCGGGATAAATTAAGCAATTTTGGGGCGATACCAGGCGTATGGTAAATGGTTTGGATGCGGTAGGGGGAATTGACAAATTCAATGATGGATTTGTAACCTTCCACCAAAAACAAACCATTCTCCCGGCGAAACTTTTTATGTTGTAAAGACGTTAGTAAACTGATCTGAGATTTTGAAAGCATATTTAACACCCGGCTATTACCGTATTGCAATATTAAGTATTTTGGTGATTATTATCTCCAGCTGTAGCGTTACGCGTGGAATAAAACCAAACGAGACCATTGTACGCACGCTCACTTTAAAGGGTATTGACAAGGAATTTGCCGACGCTGCCGTTAACTATGTAGATAAAGAGCAGCAACCCAACAACTGGCTAAACCTGCAATTTTACTACACTTTTAGTAAAAAAGGCAAGCGCAATATTGGCGAGGCACCACGACTTTTAGATAGCAACCTGGTGGAGTTTTCGCGCCTGCAATTGCAGAAATACTTGCAGAATAAAGGCTATCTCAAAGCAAAGGTGTCTGATTCCATCGTCATCAAAAAGCAAAAGGCCGAACTGATATTTACCGCTACGGAGGGGCCGATGTTCCGCATTCGTAACTATAAAGATAGCATTGCCGACCCGAATGTAAAAGGACTTTACCGCCGTACCAAAGCTCAATACTCGCACGTAAACCCCGGCAGTCGCTTTGATACCGATAGCCTGGCGTACGACCGCGACCAGTTCTTCCAGGTGATGAAACGGAACGGTTATTTTGACTTTTACCGCCAGTACGTAAACTTTGAGCCCGATTCCAGCTATAATCAAAGTATTGTAGACCTGGTAATGATCATTGATAACCCTGCCGATAAACCGGCGCATCCAACCTTTACCATTAATAACACACTGATAACCGTAACGCAAAGCAACGGCCGCAAAACAGGTAACCCCGATACGATACAGGTAGATTCGCAGTTTAGATATGTAGATTACTCGGGCAGGTTTAAGCCGAAAACGGTAACCGATTATATTTTTCAGAAAAAAGGGCGGCTATATGATATCGATATGCAAACGCTTACTACCTCGCGTTTATCGGAGTTGAACGTTTTTAGGAATGTACCCAGCCCTATTTATGAAAAACTGCCCGATAGCACCAACAGGCTGAACACCCGCATAGATATTACGCCGCTCAAACGCATGAGTGATAGGGTGGAAGCGGAGTTTCTGTTCAACGGCGGGCGGTATGGTTACAATATTGGCAATACCTTTACCAACCGTAATTTGTTTAAACAGGCTGCGGCCTTACAGGTGAAACTGAACTGGAGCATTTTGTTCGACAGCGGGCGGAACGCAGGCGATAGTAAAGGCATCCAAAACCAGGAGTTTAAAGCAGGGGTGAGTTTGATATACCCGCGCATTGTGTCTCCGTTTGATTTTCCTAACCTGGCTAAATTTGGGGTGCCGCATACCACATTCTCCACCAACTTCTCTTTGTTTTATCAAAAAGGACTGGTGCAGCGCCGCAGCTGGATCAACTCCATCACCTACGATTTCTTTGATACACGTACTAAACAGCACTCCATAACGCCTATCAATATCGAGTTCTCCAGCGGAACTATCGACCCTATTGCCAAGGCAGAGCTGCTAAAGCAAAACCGTTACTCGTACGTGTACCTTATCGGCCGCACTACCTTTACATCGGGGAGCCAGTACACATTCCAGTATAACACCATCAAGCTAAACACGTACGAAAATTTCTATTATTTCCGCGGAAGTTTGGATTTGGGCGGCGGTACGCTTAATTTACTAAGCCGTGCTTTTAATACCCCGCGCGACACCCTTGGGCAGCGCACCTTTTTTGGCAACGCGTTTTCGCAATACGTAAAAACCGAAATAGATTACCGCCTGTACAAAAGCCTTGGCGGCGAGCGGCAGTTTATATTCCGTTTCAGCCCCGGCATTGGCATTCCATACGGTAACAGTAACCAGCTGATATTTGAAAAGAACTTTTATACCGGCGGTGCCAACGATATCCGTGCCTGGCTGCCGCGTACGCTTGGCCCGGGGCAGTTTAACCGCGCCAGTTATGGCGTAAACGGAGCTGCAGATACCACCAGGGCGCGCTTAAAATACCTCGACCAGTTTGGCGAAATTAAAATGGTAGCCAACCTGGAGTATCGCTATAAACTGGTTGATAACTTCTTCGGCTCAAAACTTAAAGGTGCTTTGTTTATGGATATGGGCAACGTGTGGCGCCTGCATAAAACGGCTGATAACCCTAGCGGGGAATTCAGGCTAAATAATCTTTTCAACTCTACAGCTATCGGCATAGGTACCGGCCTGCGGTTTGATCTTAGCTTCTTCATCTTCAGGCTGGATGCGGCCTTTAAATTTAAAGATCCGCAATTTAACGGCGCCGATCAATGGGTGCTCTTCCGCCACGCCAACGAATTATTTAAATCAGGCGATTTCAAAAAAGCATACCTCAAGGCCAACAGCACCGGGGTAGATGGCAACGGCAACTACGTAGGCGACAGCTATAACTTTATGCAGTTGAACTTTGGTATAGGGCTGCCGTTCTAAACACGATTTTCTCTGTTTTTTACGGGATTAAAGGTTTTACAAGATTTTTTTAACTGCGTCATTGCGAGGCACGAAGCAATCTCTACGCTAAGCATTACCGCTTTGCAAATCCGCTCATCTTATCGGGAGATTGCTTCGTGCCTTACAGCAATGACGATAAAGATACTCTAACTACTAAATATCCCCTTTAACCCATCCAGTACACTTTGGAAAAACGTTGGGATGCTGAGGCCATTGTGATAGTTAAAGTATAGGAAGATACAGAAGATGATAAGCGCTATGATGATGAACCGCTTAAACAGGTAGCCTATTAAAACCAAGCCTAAGGGGATGGCTATCAAAAGGATCCAGCTTATTTTTACCGGGGTGAGTTTACTATCGTGCCGGTAAACATAGTACAGCATAGAGGTGGTGCCTTCGTCGTTTTGGTGGCGGGCAAATATAAAGCTCGATTTTTCCAGCTTATGGCGGAAAAACGCGGTGCCTTTTTCAAACTTCAGCGTCTCTACAAAACCATTAATGGTAAAGCTGAAGGTACCGTTTACGTTTTCCTGGATGTTTTTGCCGGTATCAACCGCTACAATAGCTATCTCGTCTTTAGCGAAAGGGTTTTCCTTCACCACAAAATGTTTAATAGAAACGGTATCTGCAAAAGCAAAACCCGATGCTACGATAAACAGGCAGCAGGTAAAAAGTATCTTTTTCATTAGTGTATTTGAGGGGATATAGCCTGCAATAAAAATAGTGTTTTTTCCATTACTTGTTTAGTATATAAATACCGATGTTGAGCAACGTGGCATAGCTTACCCAAACAAGGTACGGCACCATTAGCCAGGCGGCCGTTTTTGTGAATCTGCCAAACCAGGCGATATTAAGGATGATGAACACCAGCAAAAGCACGATAATGATCAGCCCGCCAAATATTTGGTGCAGCCCAAAAAACACTATCGACCATAAAAAATTAAGCAGCAGCTGTATGCTATAAATAATGGCCGTGGTTCTGTAAACCGATGTGCCGTCGCGGCGTTTCCAAACCAGGTAGGCCGCTGTGGCAATGAGGATGTAAAGCGTTGTCCAAGCCACCGGGAATAACCAGTTTGGCGGCGTGAAATCCGGCTTGTTGAGGGTAAGGTACCAGCCCCTGATCTCGGGGCGGGTGAATAGCGTGGCAACACCGCCAATGGCCAGTGTGATAAAAAAGCTGATGGCAAACGGGATAAGCTGGAACCTGGATACGGATGAATCGGCTTTCATGATAACAATAACACGGCTGCAACGCAAATGTTTAGGTTGCCGGGTTGGGTTTTTATGGAGATCATGGCCGTTTTAAAAGCTTTGCCATGGCGTTTTATGCTACTGTCCGCATACGTTCGCATGTTAGTCGGCAACGCTTTTTTTCTCTAATGTGTTATGGATAGGCACCACCTGCATCAACGCGGCAGAACCATACCAGGGGTGCAGTTCCATCACCAAGGTGCCTGCTTTTATGGCCGGGTCGGTAGCGGTAAGTTTTTGGGCTTCCTCTATGCTTTCCACATTAAAAATAAAGATCCCGCGAATAGGCTGATCGTCCATAAAGGGGCCGGCTAACACCAATTTGCCTTCGGCAGCCAGTTTCATAATATTACGCAGGTGTGCCATCTGTAATTCCTGGCCGGCTTTTGCGTCGGCAATTTTTGTGGGCCCTTCTTTCAAAAAAGCCATAACGTATTTTTTCATGCCGTATTGGTCGGCACCCAGTTTTTGGGCAAGCGCGGCGTTATAGGCAGGTTTTTCAGTTTGCGCAAGGCAGGCCATGCCGATGAACAGCAGGGGCATTAATAGTTTTAATCGTAACATAGCATGTGGTTTTAGGATGATGAATAAAGATAGAAAAACTGTTTGGCTATTATCAAAACAAAAAAAGGCGGGCAATATGCCCGGCTCCAAATTAAATCCGAAATTGAACATTCGAAATTCAAAATCCTTTTACAGGTTTCCTCTCAATTCCTGTTCCCGTTCAATCGCTTCGAACAAGGCCTTAAAGTTACCTGCCCCGAAGGATTTGGCCCCCTTACGCTGGATGATCTCAAAGAATAGCGTTGGCCTGTCTTCCACCGGTTTGGTGAAGATCTGCAGCAGGTAACCCTCGTCATCGCGGTCTACCAGGATGCCGAGATCCTTTAACGGGCCAAGGTCCTCGTCAATGTGGCCAACGCGGTCGGTCAGTTCGTCGTAATAGGTGGTGGGCACGGTTAAAAACTCTATACCGCGGCTTTGCAGATCGGTAACGGTTTTTACAATATCGGCTGTGGCCAGGGCAAGATGCTGTACACCCTCGCCTTCGTAAAACTCCAGGTATTCTTCTATTTGGCTTTTCTTTTTGCCTTCGGCTGGCTCGTTTATCGGGAACTTTACGTAACCATTCCCGTTGCTCATTACCTTGCTCATCAGGGCAGAGTATTCGGTAGAGATCATCTTATCGTCAAAGGTTAAGATGTTACGGAAACCCATAATGTCCTCATAAAAATTAACCCAATGGTTCATTTTATGCCAGCCCACGTTGCCCACGCAATGGTCTACATATAGCAGGCCGGTATCGGTTGGCTGGTAGGTGGTTTGCATGGCTTTATAGCCCGGTAAAAACGGACCCTTGTAATTTGTGCGTTCGATAAATAAATGCACGGTCTCGCCATAAAGCTTAATACCGCTGGTGCGTACCTCGCCGTGCTCATCGGTGATAGATTTTGGCTCCTGGTAT
This sequence comes from Mucilaginibacter sp., assembly GCF_039925265.1. Classification (GTDB taxonomy): domain Bacteria; phylum Bacteroidota; class Bacteroidia; order Sphingobacteriales; family Sphingobacteriaceae; genus Mucilaginibacter. The sequence continues at coordinate 202,211 of NZ_JBDSZG010000016.1, read as the reverse complement.
GGCTCGGCACCACGTTTTACAGTTTGCTTAAACGCGTCGAAGGCATCATCCACCCAAAGGGCCAGGATCTTTACACCATCGCCATGCTTTTTAATATGTTCGGCAATAGGGTGGTCCGAATGCAGGGGAGTAGTAAGCACCAGGCGGATCTTACCTTGCTGCAAAACATACGATGCGCGGTCGCGGATGCCTGTTTCCGGTCCGGCGTAAGCCAGGTCCTGAAAACCGAAAGCGGTTTTATAATAATGGGCCGCCTGCTTGGCGTTGCCCACATAAAATTCAACATGATCTGTGCCGTTAAGCGGCAAAAAATCTGTTGTGGTTGGTTTTGTATCTAATGTTAGTGTTTCCATGTTGTTAATTAGTGAATGAGCGAGTTGTGAATGAGTGATTTATGTTACTCGCGCTCAATCTTATTTCTTGCTTCTTGTCTCTTTATTCTTTTGTCCTTCGTCTCTAAACCACCCAGCTTTTATAATAATTTTCATCTTCTATTCTTACCGCGTCTTCCGTTAGCATTAGCGGGCGGAAGGGATCTATCATCACGGCCAGTTCGTCTGTGCTTTCCTTGCCGATGGATTTTTCTACCGAACCCGGCGCGGGGCCGTGTGGGATGCCGCCGGGGTGGAGCGTTATTTGCCCCTGTACTACGCTTTTACGGCTCATAAAATCGCCGTCTACGTAATATAGTACCTCGTCGCTGTCTACATTGCTGTGGTTATATGGGGCGGGGATGGAGAGCGGGTGGTAATCAAATTTCCTCGGCACAAAAGAACAGATGACAAAGTTATTGCCCTCGAAAGTTTGATGTACCGGCGGCGGTTGGTGCAAGCGGCCGGTTATCGGTTCAAAATCGTGGATGGAAAATGCCCATGGGTAGTGGAAGCCATCCCAGCCAATAAAATCGAAGGGGTGGGTGCCGTAGATGTAAGGGTAAATAAGCCCTTGTTTTTTAATGAGGATCTTAAAATCGCCTTTTTCGTCGTGCGTTTCCAGGTCGGTTGGGCGCTTGATGTCGCGTTCGCAATAGGGCGAATGTTCCATCAGCTGCCCGTAGGCGTTGCGGTAGCGCTTTGGCGAGCGTATCGGACTAAAGCTTTCTACAATAAAAAGGCGGTTATCGGGCGTATCAAACTCCAACTGGTAAATGGTTCCACGGGGTACAACCAGGTAATCGCCGTATTCAAACCTTATTTTCCCGAAGCCGGTTTTTAACGTGCCGCTGCCTACGTGGATAAATATTACCTCGTCGGCCTGGCTGTTTTTGTAAAAATAGTCGGTCATGCTTTTACGTGGCGCGGCGAGGGAGATGTGCAGGTCGGCGTTTACCAATACCGGTTTACGGCTTTGCAGGTAATCGTCAGCAGGTTCGATATTAAAACCGATGAGGCTGGTATGCTTAAGGTGTTTTTCGCGGGCTATTTTAGGTTCAACAGAATATGGCTCGCCCAGCGCCTTTACAATAGTTGGCGGGTAAGCGTGGTAAACCAGCGAGTACAGGCTGGAGAACCCTTCGGTAGAAACCAGTTCTTCGGCATATAAGGTGCCATCGGGCTTACGGAACTGCGTATGCCGCTTAGGCGGGATGCTCCCTAAAGTATGGTAAATAGGCATGGTAAGTAATTGGTTTATTTAGAACGTTTTAACTGATGTAAAAGTTTGTAGGTGTTGGAAGAAGTTAAAAGGTTAAAAAAGGTTGAAAGGCGGTATAACAAACAACCCTTTCAACAACTGTAACCTTACAACTCTTTCAACTTAAAACTAATACTGCGCTAAAACGGCAGTAGCGAGCACAGCATCCCTAAAGGACGAAGCATCACTCATAGAGGTGAGCCCGAGGGAAAAGTAAAACTGTTTTTTAATACTCATGATTGGTGAGGTAAAATTAGGGGTTTTATTTGAAGATGCAAGCGTTATTTTGGTGAGTCGAGAATGGTGGGTAGTGAGTGGTGAGTGGTTGATTCGGAGAGTGTTTGGTGAACGCTGACCGGATGGACTAAATTAACGAATAGAGTACTGCGGTAAATAAATCCGAAATCGAACATCCGAATTCCGGAATCTAAATACTCACCAACAATGGCACCCCCTTTGGGCCGGGCTTTGCCGGGCTACGCTTCGCTTCAGCCTCGTTGCCTGCGCGTTTGCCCTTCGCGGCGTGGCTGCCCCTTTCAATCCCTGGTGCGGAGAAGTCGGCGCTAAAACACTATTCGCAAAAAACCACTCACCACTCCCTATTGACCATTCACCAAAAAATACTATGTTTGATTTCCAATTAAACAACCATGGTACGGAAAGAAGCTATATTGTTTGGGATAGGCGCCTGGGTTATTTTAACGTACTTATTCTCAAAAAATGACGCTGCAGCAGATGGGGTAACCGCCTACGGCTTTCCATTTTACTTCTACACTAAAGCCGGGGGCAAGATGATATTAGGCAGCGGCGAGCAGATGGGTTTTGATTTTATCCATCTGATATGGGATCTTTGCTGCCTCGCCGGCCTTGTTTACATCGTCAATAGGCTGCTTACCCGCAGCCTCAAAAAAATTAAACCTGATAAACCAACATACCTATGAAATTAGTATCCTATAAAACCGAAGATCGCGAGCATTTGGGCGTATACATCAAAGGGCATATCTATAACCTCAACTCTTGCGATAAATTGATCCCCGATAACATGAATGAGTTTTTATGGGGTGGAGATGAGCTAATGGAACATGCCAAAAAGGTTAATGACGACCTGCGCAGCGGCAAAATGCAGGGTAAAGAGGAGTTGTTTTATGAATTGATAGCCCCGGTACCGCACCCATCCTCCTGCCGCGACGGGTATGCTTTTCGCCAGCATGTGGCCGCCGCCCGCCGCAACCGCAAGGTAGATATGATTGCCGAGTTTGACCAATACCCCATATTTTATTTCACCAACCACAACGCCATACAAGGCCCCGGAGAAATTGAGTGCATGCCCGATCATTTCCAGAAACTGGATTTTGAATTGGAAGTTGCCGTGGTGCTGAACAAAAAAGGCCGCAACATAAAAGCTGCTGATGCCGACAGCTATATTGCCGGTTACATGATTATGAACGATATGAGCGCCCGCACCCTGCAAATGGAGGAGATGCTGCTAAACCTTGGGCCTGCAAAAGGGAAAGATTTTTCTACCGTGATAGGCCCTTGGCTGGTTACGCCGGATGAGTTGGAACAGTATAAGACCGAGCCAAAACCCGGTCACACAGGCAACGCCTACAGCCTGCAAATGAAATGCCTGGTGAACGGCAAACAGGTAAGCAGCGGCAATATGGCCGACATGGACTGGACCTTCGCCGAGATCATAGAGCGCTGCGCCTATGGTTGCGATGTGCTGCCGGGCGATGTAATAGGCTCGGGCACGGTTGGCACAGGCTGTTTCCTGGAACTGAACGGTACAGGTCTGCTGAACAACCCCAATTACCAAACTCAATGGCTGCAACCCAACGACTTGGTAGAAATGGAGATAACCGGCCTGGGTATGCTGGGCAATATCATAAAAAAGAGCAAGAGCGAGTTTTCCATACTCGGATTAAAGAAGTTGTAAAGTTGAAAGGTTGAAGGTTGAAAAGTTAGATTAACATAATGGCTAAAGCTGATAGATTTGAAGACCTGGAAATTTGGAAAATCGCGGTCGATATTGCCGTAAGTGTTTACCTGCTTTGTGATAACGAGCCCCTGAAGTCTGATTGGGGAATGAAGGATCAAATCAGAAGGGCTGCATGTTCAATGTCTGATAACATTGCCGAGGGGTTTGAATATAATAACAACCCTGATTTTATTCGATTCCTAAGATATTCAAAAGGGTCATCCGGAGAATTCAGGAACAAACTAACGATACTGTTTTCCGCTGGGAAAGTTGAAAAAGTAGTTTTTGACGAACTCTATAATAAAAGCGTATTTTTTTCGAGTAAAACACAAAGCCTGATTACTTACTTGAAGAAATTTGAAGCCGATAAGAGTAAAAAATAACCTTCCAACCTTAAAACTTTCCAACTTTTAACATTGAAAACCCTCAAAACCTCCGATCTATCTCCATTAGAATTGCAGAACTACCTGCATTACGCCATTGCCCCAAGGCCCATTTGCCTCGCTTCAACGGTGGATGCGGAGGGGAACGTGAATTTAAGTCCGTTTAGTTTTTTTAATTTGTTTAGCACCAACCCACCCATTTGTGTGTTTTCGCCGGCGCGGAGGGTGCGGGATAATACCACTAAGCATACACTGGAGAACATAAAGCTGGTGCCGGAGTGTGTGATCAATATTGTGAATTATGATATTGTGCAGCAGGTGTCGCTCTCCAGCGTGGAGTATCCGGCGGGGGTAGATGAATTTGTTAAATCCGGCTTAACAGTGCTGCCTTCAGAATTGGTTAAGCCGCCCCGCGTGGCCGAATCGCCTGTGCAGTTTGAGTGCGTGGTGACCGAGGTGATCAGCCTTGGCGATGGCCCCGGCGCGGGTAATTTGGTGCTCGCCGAAATAAAGCTGATCCACATAAACGAAGATGTGCTGGACGATACCGGCAAAATAGATCAGGAGAAAATAGACCTCGTGGCACGCCTCGGTGGCGATTGGTACTGCCGCGTTACTGCCGATAACCTGTTTAAAGTGGCCAAGCCCGTGCGCACCATCGGCATTGGGGTTGATGCGATCCCTTACGCCATCCGCAACTCCAAAGTGCTCACCGGCAATAACCTTGGGCAATTGGGTAACGTAGAATTTTTGCCTACAGATGAAGAAGTAGAGGCCTTTGCCCAAAGCGACGAGATCAAAGAACTGTTTGATGCCACCATTGGCGATAGCCAAACCCGCGAAGTGCAACTGCATTTACGTGCCAAACATTTGCTGGATAGTGGCCTGGTTGAGGAGGCCTGGAAGGTGTTGCTGATGTAATTCCCCCGTTTGTCGTGTAACCCATTGTCATGCTGAACGATAGTGAAGCATCTATTCGCCGCTAAGCAGGTAGCCGACATTCATCTCGTATATCAGATCCTTCGCTGTCGCTCAGGACAAATTTGTTTTAATTCGCAAAAGCATATTGTTTACCCACCACCCTCGCAACCGCCGGTATCCGGTTTTTCTCAAACAGATCATATCCCGGTTTCATGGTTCTCCAAAATTGCAGAGAGGGTGATGAAGCGTTTGCCTGCATGTGGTAATCGTCCATATAAAAAGGGAAAATATCCAGGCTGATGTTCTCCTGCCCGGCTGCAAGGGCTTTGTAAACGAGGGTGTAGATCTCTTCTATGCGCGCGTCCGTCATGGCGTAGCAGCCTATGGAAGCGCAATGCCCATGTACCATAATGGCACTGCCGGTATAGCCTTTTTGCTGTTCCAGTTGATTTGGGTAGCCAATGTTTATGGCGAGGTGGTAATTGCTTGCCGGGTTTAGCTGTTTTGCGGTGATGGTATAAAAACCCTCGGGACTTTTGCCGTCGCCCTGTTTTGTTTTGGTGCCCAATCCGCCGGAGAAGTAGCAAATATCGTAGCTTTTAAACAAGGCGTACTTAGCACCCCGTTTCGCCCAAACTTCAAATTGGTCCGTCTGCTTAAATATGCGCAGGTAAATATGGTAGTTGCTGTCGAAACCGCGCTCGCTTAGTTCTGCCTGTAACCTGGGCCAGAGGGTGGTACGTACATCGCTGGCTCGTTTGCTATCGGGCAGGTCGACGGGTTTTGTTATCGCCAAAAAGGACAACAACGTAATAAAGATAGGCTTAGGCATGGATTGGTATTTTTATCAGTAGATACGATAAAAATACCTGAATATTGTATTTTATTAGAATTTAATTTCGTTAAATATAAAATAACAGAACTTTATATCCCCAAAACCTGTTTTAACTTCACATAGCCTGTTTTGCTTACCGGTATTTTAGCGCCCGATTTGAGGATGGCCAGGTGGCTGTCTTTCTCGTAAGGATCTAAGCGGGTTATTTGCTGTATGGCGATAATGTAGGAGCGGTGTACGCGAACGAAGTACCGTGGGTCCAGTGTTTTTTCGAAGAACGCCATCGTTTTGTTTTTGAGGAAGGCACCTTCGGCGGTTATAACGCTTACATAATCATCATCGGCTTGCAGGTATTCTACATCCTGTACAGAAATGATCTTCACCTTGGTGCCGGTTTTTACCACAATACGCTCGTTTTGCGCGGGCGATTGAGCGGCTATTTCCAGCAGCGTCTCGGTGGTTTTTGCAGCGGCAGGCGCGGCATTACTGTGCGATAGGAATTTCTCTATCGCTTTAACAAAGCGTTCTTTACTAAACGGCTTCAGCAGGTAATCCAAGGCATGGGCTTCAAAAGCCTTTATGGCGAACTCATCAAAAGCAGTGGCAAATATTACGGCGGGCGGGTTGTCCACCAGTTCCAGCATCTCGAAGCCGTTTATCTTGGGCATTTGTACATCCAGGAAGATCAGGTCGGGCTGGTGTTGCTGAATGGCTTTGAGGCCTTCAAAGCCGTCGCCGCATTCCTGCAAAACCTCTATCTGCGGAAAAGCCTGCAAATATTCTAATACAACCATACGTGCCAATGGCTCGTCGTCAATAATTAAAGCGCGTGTCATAACTGCGGTATTTTTATAATGGTTGTAAATATATTATCATTTGCATGGGTTTCCATCAAATCGTTGCGTGCAAATATCAAATATAATCTGCGTTGTACCCCGCTAAGCCCAAAACCGGTACCCTTACGGGGCCTGGAAGTTTGCGAATCGTAGGGGTTCTGTATGGTCATAACCAAGTAGTTGTCCTCCAATTCGCCACTGATGCTGATGGTTACATCGCCGGTGGTATCATACAAGCCAAATTTTATGGCATTTTCTACCAAAGGCTGCAGCAGCATTGATGGCAACAAGGCTTTGGCGCATTTTTCGTAACAGGTTATTTCGGTTTGCAGGCGGTGGCCAAAGCGTACCTTCTCTATCTCAAGATATAAATTCAGGTGGGTGAGCTCATCGCTCAGGGGTACCAATAGCTGATCGTCCTTTTTAAGAGTGCCACGTAAAAAATCGGACAACTGGTGGATCATCCGGCGTGCTTCATCTGGCTTAAAACCGATAAGCGCGTTAATGGAGTTTAAGCTATTGAACAAAAAGTGCGGCTGCAATTGCTGGCGCAGGTTATAAAGCTCGGCATCGCGGGCCAGTTTTTCGGCTTCGGTTTTGCGTTGCTCGGTTTTTTTATGGTCTATCTGCGAGTAGAACAGGGCACTGATCATCGCCATCCACCCTATAGCCAAAAAATCGGTAAACACGCGGATGGCAAATGATTGCTTTAGGAAGTTATCGTATGCTATACCGAAACCTAAATAGGGCAGCAAGTAGCGGCAGGCAGCGGCACAGCCGGCCGCGAGGGCGCCGCACCATACAAGCAGGTAAATATAGCTGCCACGGTCTGGCTGGTAGTAGCGCAGGTTATTGTTAATGAGCCAGCAAGCCAGCGAAAGCAGTAGTGCGCTAATACCGGCATCGCCAAGGGCAACCATCCACACAAAACCAAAGCTATGAAGGATGTACGCCTGCAGGGCAGCCCAAACCGCCCCGCAAATAGCGAATGCCCCAAATAGCTTCTTTCCTGATAATTGTTCTGATGCCAAAACTGGTGGTTTAGATATGGTTAATTTTTAACACCTAATAGCGCCGATTTATGATGCGCCCAGGCGATGTACAGGTCCGGGTCGGTAGCCTCGTGGATGTTGTAATATAATTCGGTGCCGTCGGCCAGGCCGGTTAATACATTCAGTTCGGCAACATCTATAAACTGCCATTTTACGGTTTGCTTTTGAACATTTACAAAGCTATCCTGGTTGGCATGGCCAATATTACTTGCTTTTTGAAAAGCCTGGTGCTCGGTGTCGGCGTTTATTAACCGCAGTTGCTCGTCGAATTGGGCGTTATGGTCACCATTGCCGCTGATCACCCTGAATACCAATTTTGCTACGTACCAATTCATGTTATTACGTTTTATATGTTATTGGATAGTGTTATCTGTTGGGTGTTAATAGCTGCGGATCTCTAACCCTGCGAATATTGAAACGCCTTTGATGATCAGCACCTTGTCGCTTTTTGCGGCTTGTATGCTTTTCATCCGTTTATCATCTGTACCGGCAAAAATAGCGCTGGTATCCACAATTACCTGCCAGTTGGATGGCACGATGATCTTTGTGCCGCCGAATACCTGTGTAAGATCTATAATGGCCCGGCCGTTGATATCGGCATGCGTAAAATCAAGTTCGGTGCCGCCAAAGATGTTGGTGATATCGCCACCCCTGAAACTTTTAGAAAAAATGCTTTTATTAACGCCGCCAAATATGGCAGTAGCATCTAAAATATCATCGTGCGATAGTGGGGGGGGAGTACCGGTGGTATTGCTATCTGTTGGGGGCACGCCTGTAGCGGAGCTATAAGTAGTGTCGCCAAAATCGGCAAGTGGTTTATCGGTATCAGCCACGCCTGTTTTATATTTTTTATCCCAGTAATCAGCGTCGCCTAAAGTGTCGCCTGTTTTTTTCTTCCGCAGGATGATCCAGAAACCAAAGCCAATGAGTGCTACCGGCCAAACAAAGCCTTCGGCATTATCAATATTTGAAGTTAACAGGAATATTACTCCTAATGCGGTTATAACAACCCAGTTTGATTTTTGGAAGTTGCTGCGCGACCCGATCCACAGGCCAGAGAATACCAGCCATAAAGGCCACAGGTCGATATGATCGGGTATGAAAAACAGATTGAGTTGCTTAAGCAGCAAGAAGGCGCCTACAAGAAGCAGGATTCCGCCGGCCATAACTTTGCCATTGGCTTTGTTAGGTTGTTGGTCTATATTGGTGTTCATGATATGTTAAATTTTATTGTTACCCAAAACTAATGTAACATTTGATATATGCAAATGCCTAATAGGCGATCTAAATGAAGAAGTCGGTAAGTATGGATAAATTGTCGGTGAAAAAGTAAAGGCGATTATCGTAATTTGATAACCGCCTTTACTTTTTGTAAATATCTGCTGTTCTTACACCGCCGGTTCCTGCTGGCTCAGGCAATGAAAGCTCCCCAAACCCCAGATAATATCTGTAGAATCGATGCCTACCACCTTCCTGTCGGGGAAGCAGTTTTGAATAATATCCAGCGCTCTATCATCGTGTTTGCTGCGGAAGGTTGGTACCACTACTGCCGCGTTGCCAATATAAAAGTTGGCATAGGAGGCAGGTAAACGCTGGTCGTCGTAAATTACGGCATCGGGCATAGGCAGCTCCACAATGTTTAACTGTTTGCCGTTGAGCAGGCGCATGGTTTTAAGGGTTTGCAGGTTTTCCTGCAGAATGTGATAATTTTCGTCGTGCTTATTTTCCTCTACCACTGTAATCACGGTGTCGGTGTTTACAAAACGGGTAATATCGTCTATATGCCCGTCGGTATCATCGCCTATGATGCCGTCGCCCAGCCATAGAATTTGTTCTACACCATAGTATTTTTGCAGGTAGCCTTCTATTTGCTGCTGGTTTAAATGCGGGTTGCGGTTGGGGTTTAGCAGGCAGGCGGTTGTGGTGAGCAACGTGCCCGCGCCGTTAAAATCTACCGAGCCTCCTTCCATCACAATACCCGGGTGATATACCGGCAGATTAAAATGGTTGGCAATTTTAGTAGGGATAACATCATCCAGGTCGTACGGAGGGTATTTATCGCCCCATGCGTTGTAGCCCCAGTCTACAATGGCCTTTTCCTTGGTTTCGTAATTCACCAAAAAGGCAGGCCCATGATCCCGGCACCAGGCATCGTTGGTAGGGAAGTGGAAGAACTCAATTTTTTGCAAATCAACCCCGGCCAATAGCAACTGTTGTTTGGCGAACTTCTCCATCTGTTCGTCGGCAACGTTAATGCGTACTAACTGGCCCTCAGTTACAACCTTTATAAATTCACAGTATTTGGGATAGATAAGGTTTAACTTACCCGGCCAAGATGCTTCTTTATGGGGCCAGCTTAACCACATGGCAGTTTGTTTAGCCCATTCTGCAGGGAAGTGAAGTCCGGTTGGTATGTTGGATGTGCTCATGTAAGTATTTATTTCAAAGCGTCATTGCGAGGAACGAAGCAATCTCTGAACTATGCATAGCGAATATACCTATCTGGAGATTGCTTCGTGCCTCGCAATGACGAGGTGGGTTTGCTGCTGACTAATCGTTATCTAAAAGGCGTTTAGTGATAGGTTGGTAGCTATCAATCCTTCTGTCGCGTAAAAACGGCCAGTGACTTCTATAGTAATCAGATTTGTTCATATCCAGTTCCATTACTACAACTTCTTCCTCATCGGTTGTGGTTTGGTGCATGATGGCTCCGAATGGGTTGGCAAAAAACGAACCGCCCCAGAATTTTACGCCGGCTTCTTCGCCTACACGGTTCACGCTTACCACGTATACGCCGTTTGCAACCGCATGCGAGCGTTGGATGGTTTGCCACGCGTTATATTGCTCCACGTTGGTTGCTTCGTCCTGCGTAGTGGCCCAGCCTATTGCGGTAGGGTAAAACAGTATCTCGGCACCCATTAAAGCGGTGATACGGGCTGCTTCCGGGTACCACTGGTCCCAGCAGATGAGCACGCCTATTGTAGCAAATTTGGTTTTGAAAACTTTGTAACCCAGGTCGCCCGGGGTGAAGTAGAATTTCTCGTAAAAGCCGGGGTCATCCGGGATATGCATTTTGCGGTACTTGCCCAGGTATTGGCCGTCGGCATCTAAAACTGCTGTAGTGTTATGGTAAACACCCTGCGCGCGTTTCTCAAAAAGGGAAGCGATGATAACCACGCCCAATTCGCCGGCAACAGCCGATAGCGCGTCGGTTGAGGGACCGGGTATTGATTCGGCCAGTGCGAAGTTGTCGTAATCCTCTACATCACAAAAATAAAGCGATGTAAAAAGCTCCTGCAGGCAAATGATCTGCGCGCCTTTAGCGGCAGCTTCGCGTACTTTAACAATAGCTTTATCCAGGTTTTCCTGTTTGTTTGCAGTGCAAGTCATCTGCACTAACCCTACTTGTACTTTACCCATAACGATAGAAATTTGCGCAAAAATAGTTATTTATGATTAGGATTTCACCGATTGTAAGGAATGATTACACCGATTATGGGGAGCACTTATACTGGTTTTACCGAATGATTACACCAATTTGATGTAGGGATTACAAAACCTTAACTGTTAAAATCTGTGAAATCAAACCTGTAAAATCGGTGTAATCCAAAAAAAACATAGCTTTGCACCCGAATGAAGGATCTGATCGAAACCGAAGTAGATGAAACGGAGAAGGCGCTTAAGCCTAAAACGTGGAAAGATACCGTATGGAGTGCAACCAAGCTGGTGCTTAAATTTGCCGTTACCTTTGCTTTGCTGTATTATGTATTCAGTAAAGTGCCTTTACAAAAAGTAAAGATGAGGTTGATAAACGCCAATTACTGGTGGATGCTGGCTGCACTTGTTTGCTACTTCTTTTCTATGGTAATTTCCTCGTGGCGTTTGTCCAGCTATTTCAAATCCATCAAATTAAACCTCGATCCACGCTTTAATTTTAGGCTTTACCTGCTGGGCCTGTTCTATAATTTTCTGCTGCCGGGCGGTATCGGTGGCGATGGTTACAAAATATACCTGCTCAATAAAACGTATAAGCTGCCCGCCAAAAAAGTTTTCTGGGCCATTATGTTTGACAGGCTTAGCGGCCTTTGGGCTATCGGGCTCATCACCGTGGCGCTGATATTTTTAATACCGCAGATAGATATCCATATCGGCATCCCGCTGGGCATTTTTACCATCGGCTCCATCATATACTACTTTGTAGCGTATAAGTTTTTTAGGGAGTATACACACTATTTTTTCGAAGGGCATTTAAAGGCGCTGGGTGTACAGTCGTTACAGGTTATCGCTATTATTTGCATCCTTTTCGGGCAGAATTTTACCGGTAAATTTTCGCCCTACCTGTTGTCATTCCTCATATCAGCATTGGCCACTATCATCCCCATCAGCGTGGGCGGCGCGGGAATCCGCGAAACAGTTTTCCAGCAGTTAAGCCGTGTGTTTCCGATGGATGTGGACCTGGCGGTTTTTCTGCCGATCTCGTTTTACCTCATCTCTATTACGGTAGCATTATTAGGCGTTTATTACGTGTTACGACCAAGCAGGTTAGAGGAAGGTTTGCCTAAAGGCGATATCGAAATTAAGGAATAGCCCGGCCATTGAGGCAAGTGCGCGGAATTAAATTCGGGTGCACTGCCTTAAAAAAATATTATATTCCGAAACAAAAATCTATCAAATCATAATCGGTTATTTGCTGTTTCTGTTTCAGAAACCAGTTTAAAACCTGCTTCCAAATGAGCCGATTTAATGATTTTAATAACCCGCAGGTTACTGCACTGCCCGCGCATTTAAAGCAATTTATTGTAGATCAAAACTACGCGCATTACACCCCGGTAGACCACGCCGTGTGGCGTTACGTAATGCGGCAAAACTACAGTTACCTAAAAGATGTTGCCTACTACCCGTACATTCCCGGGCTGCAAAAGGCTGGGCTTACAATCGAAAAAATACCCGATCTGCAGGAGATGAACAATGCCTTGGCCAAAATTGGCTGGGGTGCTGTTACCGTTGATGGCTTTATACCACCTGCGGCGTTTATGGAGTACCAGGCATACCGCGTGCTGGTGATAGCCGCGGATATTCGCCAGTTAAAGCATATTGAATATACCCCTGCGCCGGATATTATACACGAATCTGCCGGGCACGCGCCCATTATTGCCGATAAGGATTACCATGAGTACCTGAGTTATTTTGGTTCGATAGGTGCCAAAGCGATGTTTAGCGCGCAGGATTTTGAACTGTACGAAGCCATAAGGGCGCTGTCTATCCTAAAAGAGATGCCCGATGCCGATGGGGCCGAAATAAAGAAAGCTGAAGAACTGGTTGCCTTTAGGCAGGATAACATGGGCGAACCATCTGAAATGGCTTTGCTGAGCCGCCTGCATTGGTGGACTGTAGAATACGGACTGATAGGCAGCCTGGATGAGCCCAAAATTTACGGCGCGGGCTTGCTCTCCTCCATCGGCGAGAGCGCCAGTTGTATGACAAAGAACGTAAACAAACTACCATACACCATTGATGCGGTAAAATACAGCTACGATATTACCAAAACGCAACCGCAGCTTTTTGTAACGCCCAATTTTCAGAACCTGATTGATGTGCTGGAGCAATTCGCCGCTACGATGTCGTTCAGGCGGGGAGGTGAGTATGGCTTGCAAAAGGCCATCGACAGTAAAAATACCTGTACGGCGGTGTATAGCTCGGGCCTGCAGGTTTCGGGTATGTTTACGGAACTGGCCACCGATAGCGATGGCAATGTTTCCTTCCTGAAAACTACCGGGCCTGCGGCAATATCGGCAGGTAATAAACAGCTTAAAGGGCATGGTAAAAATTATCATAAAGATGGTTTTAGCTCCCCGGTGGGCAGGCTAAAGGATTTGGAAAAACCGCTTGAAGAACTATCGTTGCAGGAACTAAAAGTGGTCGGCATTGAGATCGGCAAAAACACTACCCTGCAATTTGAAAGCGGCATTACGGTTACAGGCAAAGTGAAAGCTATTCACACCGAAAACAACAGGGTGCAGATGATCACTTTTATCGGCTGTACAGCAAAGGATGAAGCCGGTAACATCTTGTTCGACCCGGCATGGGGTGTCTATGATATGGCGGTGGGTGAAAAAATCACCTCGGTTTTTTGTGGCGCGGCGGATAAGGACGCTTTTTTGGAGATTGCCTATAAATCGGCAACCGGCACCCATCACCCCGAATACGATGAACACACCAGGCAACTGCACAAATTATACCAGCAGGTGCGTAACCGCAGGCACAGGGGGCAGGATTTTGGCTACCTGGGCAACGTATGGCTGATGCAGCAAAAATTCCACCATGATGATTGGCTGTGCGCGTTGGAGATACTGGAACTGCTGGATCATGAAAATGTAGAGCATGCCCTGGCTGCTGAGATCCGCGCGTTTTTGGAACATAAAGCCGCTACAGAACCCGAATACAAAAAACTCATCACCGATGGGTTGTATCTCATTAAACATCCCGTGGAACAGAAATTGGTGGTTTAATATAAAAGTAGTAATTTAGGGTATGACAACCAAGGGAGACGAGGGCGAATCACAACTTGAGCGCATTCAAAAATTTTTAGACGAAAATAAGCATCTGAATCCTTTCGCTAACATAGACCCTGTTGAATGGCAGCGGGAAATAAGAAAAGAATGGGATAGGGATTTTAGTAAATTAGATCCTCCGATTAAGGGCGACTGGTCATGAACATTATTATAACAGGCGCCAGCAGCGGCGTAGGATTTGAAGCTGTATTAGAACTTATATTATCTGGCAAGCATAAGGTTATGGCTTTGGCCCGCTCGCAGGATAAGCTGGAGAAATTGCTCGAAATTGCAAAAGGTCTTAACCCCGAGTGCGAGCTATATGCCATTGCCTTTGATATTGTGCATGATGATTATGCCGGGCTGCAGCAATTCATCACCGCAAACTTTGATGACAAGATAGATGTGCTGGTGAACAACGCCGGCGTGCTTATTAACAAACCCTTTCCCCAGCTTTTAGAAACCGACTTTGTAGAAATGCTGCAAAGCAATTACATAGGCCACGTACGCATTACTCAAAATCTGCTGAGGTTTATGGGCGAAGGTTCGCATATCCTCAACATAGGCAGTATGGGGGCATTCCAGGGGAGCGCCAAGTTCCCGGGCTTAGCGGCTTATTCGGCAAGCAAAGCGGCCCTGCATACCCTAACCGAATGCCTGGCGCAGGAACTGATAGAGCAGGGCATCAAAGTAAACTGCCTGGCCCTGGGTTCCGCACAAACGGAAATGCTGGAGCAGGCCTTCCCCGGGTACGAGTCGCCGGTAATGGCATTTGAAATGGGCAAATACATTGCCGATTTCGCGGTTACCGGGCATCGATTTTTTAACGGAAAAGTATTGCCCGTGGCGGTTACCACGCCGTAGGGCTTTTAATAAATTATTGCCTGCTATCCCGCCCCATAAATGGAACAGCAATGAAATTACCTCTTCACATCTCCTCAAACCCACTTCATTACTGTCGGTTTTCAACCGACGGAATAGCAAGCAATACCTTTTACGCTTTACTCCCCATCTTTACAAATTCATTCACCACTACTTCGGTTACATAGCGCTTAACGCCGTCTTTATCATTATAGTTACGACTGGCCAGTTTGCCTTCGATGATCACCGAATCTCCTTTTTTTAAATAGCTCTCGGCCATGTTGGCTTGTGCTCCCCAAAATACGATCTGGTGCCACTGGGTTTCGGTTACTTTTTCGCCCTTGTCGTTTTTATAGCTTTCGTTGGTGGCTATAGATAAGCGCGCCAGTTTACGGTTATTATCAAATGTTTTCACTTCAGGGTCCATGCCCAGGTTGCCTATTAGCCTAACGCTGTTTTTTAATGCTGTCATCTTATTTGAGTTAATTATTATCTATTTGGTTGACGATACAAAGTTGCGGTAGGACGGAAATATTAGTCGGGTAATAAATGCTTATAAACGACAATATCCATTTGTAAGCGTTTGCAAACGGATAAATAACAGCTATCTTTATCCGGTGAATACAGAAAGAAACTGTTTAGATTGCGGAACCCCACTACATGGGCGTGCAGATAAGAAATTCTGTAACGACCTGTGCCGCAATAATTATAATAACCAGCTCAACAGCAGCAGCTATAACCTGGTGCGTAACATCAACAATATATTGCGCCGCAACCGCCGCATTATCGAAGAACTGAACCCAAGCGGCAAAACAAAAACCACGCGCGAGAAATTGCTGAAGAACGGCTTCGATTTTGAATACTTTACCAGCAGCTACAAAACCCAGGCGGGGGCCCGCTACTTTTACTGTTATGAGCAAGGCTACCTGCTACTTGATAACGACGAGGTATTGTTGGTGAAAAGCAAAAAGGAAACGGCCAAATTGGGCGAGGGTAATTAAGTATCGTAAATTAAAATTAACACGGAACCCGCCGGATTTCCATCAGAGAGTAATATCTCTACCCCTCTTCCTATTTTACAAAGCCATGAGACAGCTGCAATAGTAACTTGCCATATTTGTAAAAACAGGAACATTATGCCGCATCTATTCTCCCCCTTAAAAATAAAAAGTATTGAGTTAAAAAACCGCATCGTAGTATCGCCGATGTGCGAATATTCCAGCGTTGATGGTTTTGCAAATAATTGGCACCTGGTGCATTTGGGTGCCCGCGCCGTTGGTGGTGCCGCACTTATTATTACCGAAGCCGCCGCGGTATCTGCCGAGGGACGCATCTCCTATGGCGACCTGGGTATCTGGAAGGACGAGCACATTGCCAAGCTAAAAGAGATCACCAATTTTATTGACGAGCAAGGAGCGGTTGCGGGTATCCAACTGGCGCACGCGGGCCGCAAGGCCAGTCACGATTTGCCTTGGACAGGCGGTAAGCAAATACCATCAACCGCCGAAAATGGCTGGGTATCTGTTGCGCCAAGCCCTGTGGCTTTTACACTGGCCGAAGAAGCACCGCTGGCGTTAGACCGCGAAGGCATTGCTAAAGTAATTGCCGATTTCCAGGCTGCTGCGGTGCGTGCCCTGGCTGCCGGCTTTAAGGTAATAGAGCTGCACGGCGCGCACGGCTACCTTATCCACGAATTTTTATCGCCGCTAAGCAACCTCCGTACCGACGGGTATGGCGGCTCTCTGGAGAACCGAGCTCGTTTACTATTGGAGATCATTGTAGCAATTAAAGAGGTTTGGCCCGAAGAATATCCGCTGTTTGTACGCATTTCGGCAACCGACTGGACCGAAGGCGGCTGGACGATAGAAGACTCCATAACATTAGCCAAAATATTAATAGATAGAGGTATCGACCTGATAGATTGCTCCACCGGGGGTAACGTTGCAGGCGCGCGCATCCCTCTAAAACCGGGTTACCAGGTTGAGTTTGCCGAAGCTGTTAAACAACAAACGGGCATACTTACAGGTGCCGTAGGTTTAATAACCGAAGCCGAACAAGCCAACGAGATCATTGAAACCGGGCAGGCCGATGTGGTGCTGCTGGCGCGCGAACTACTGCGCGATCCGCATTTCCCGCTGCGTGCCGCTCACGAGTTGGGGGTAACCGTAAAATGGCCGAACCAGTACGATAGAGCACAGTGGTAAGAACAATCGATAAAGGCTTTCTAACAGGGTTAACATACCTTAACACAATTTCGAAATTTATTTTATATATAATTGATAATCAATGCATTAAAAAAATACTGGGTTAACATATTTTTCCATAATTAGTGCCACCAGTGCTATCAATCTTTTATATAAAACGGTAAAAAAATTTAACAATCAATGCCACCTCATAGCCTATTGCTGTTTTGAGAGGCGGGTGAAGTTGTCATTCACAATATCATAACAACCAATATTTTAAATCAATACAACATATTACTACATTCGTAAAAACTCAAAAACAAACACTATCATGAAACGTACAGCAAATGCACATTGGAACGGTACCCTGCAGGCAGGCCAGGGCGAGATCACTACCCAGAGCACCATTCTTAACAAAACACAATATTCCTTTAAAACCCGCTTTGCAGATGGTATTGGTACCAACCCCGAAGAACTGATAGCTGCGGCACATGCAGGCTGCTTTACCATGGCGGTTGGCGCGGCGTTGTCCCAGGCAGGCATCACCCCGGGCGATCTGACTACCGATGCCATCCTTGATCTGGATATGCAGGCGCTCGAAATTAAGGGTATCCACCTGGAACTGAAAGCATCTGTAATTGACGGTGTAGACGAAGCCAAATTTAAAGAAGTTGCCGAAGGCGCAAAAGCGGGCTGTATCGTATCAAAAGCTTTAAGTGTGCCCATCACTTTAAACGTTACTTACGCGTAAGTAGTAACCTATTTATTTAAAGCAGCGGTGGGCAAACTATCGCTGCTTTTTTTTGTAGCATTAGGTAAATCACACATTATGGCTTTCCGGTCCCGCGTTTCTGTTACTATGGTATTTTTCCTGGTGATCATAACTTCCATTATATTTCTTGTTTTCTACCTTAAAAAGCAATTTGCCACCCAAACCGAGGTGAATCAGGACATTATGGTATCCAAGATCACCGCTATGGGTAAGCTGGAGCTGGTAAAATATTCCATGAAGGATGTGGTAGAGAAAAAGGAACTGCACACCATACTGCCCGATGCCCGCGTGCTGTTTGTGGCGGTAGGCGAGGTGACCGCATGCATAGATCTTACCAAAGTAAAAAAGGAAGACATCACCCAAAATAAGGACAGCATTTGGCTTGTTCTGCCAAAACCCGAGATCTGTTACGTAAAGCTCGACCATCAAAAGTCGCGTGTGTACGATGTATCGGGCGTGTGGTTCCCGGATAAAGCGAAGACGATGGTAGAGGATGTTTACAAAATTGCCGAAAAGAAAATGCTTACCACTGCCGGCGAAATGAATTTGCTTGGGAAGGCACAAGAAAACGCCCGTTTGATATTTTTACCCTTCCTGCAAAACGTTTCGGGCAAAAAAGTAACGCTGAATTTTAAATAATAACTAAAAATTCAGTTTAAAATTTATTTACGATATATTTATGGTTCACAATTACCATGAATATATGACTCCAAAATTGATTAAACTAATTGCGCTTAGCGCTGCGGGAGTTTTGTGCTCGCTTTGCGTTATGGCCCAGCCTCGCCTGCCAAAAGGCTATTTCTGGAAAAAACTACCAAACGGACTCGAAGTTGTTGTTATCGAAAATAGCAAAGTACCCCTGGCCACCATCGAAATTGCTGTAAAGAATGGTGCTTATACCGAAGGCCCCGAGTACAGCGGCCTCTCGCACCTTTTCGAGCACATGTTTTTTAAAGCGAATAAAGATTATCCCAATCAGGAGAAATTCCTGAAACGTACACAGGAACTTGGCGCTATCTGGAACGGTACAACCAATGTGGAACGCGTAAACTACTACTTTACATTTGATAGAGACAGCCTTAGCGCAGGCCTCAAATTTATGAACGCCGCTATCCGCTTCCCAATCTATCGTGCCGAAGATATGGCCAAAGAGCGCCCGGTAGTTGATGGTGAGTTTCAGCGCGCAGAGAGCAGCCCTTATTTTCAGTTATACTACGAAACCAACAAGGCGCTTTGGGGCGATTTAATCACCCGCAAAATGCCTATAGGCGTACATGAGATCATCAACACGGCTACGCCCGAGAAAATGATGATCATCAAAGATAAATACTACTTCCCCAACAATAGCTTGTTAACCATTTGCGGCGATGTAAAGCATGAGGACGCTTTTAAGCTTGCTGAGGCTATTTATGGCGATTGGGCGAACAGTGGCTTCAACCCGCACGAAAAATACCCTATACCTCCATTTAAACCTCTTGCCAAAAGCGAGGCTTTTGTAAAAGAAAGTACCATTGCGCAAACGCCGTATATGAACTTTGCTTGGCAGGGGCCGGCTTACAAAACCGACTCGGCAGCCACAGTTGCAGCAGATGTATTCTCTTACATTGTTGGGCTTAATTCCAGCAAATTGCAACAGGCTTTGGTTGATAAGGGCCTGGCTTCATCTGCCAGTATAAGCTATACTACATCTTACTATACCGGCGCCGTTACTTTGTTTATTGTGCCAAACCCCAATAAGCTGAAAGAGTGTTATGATGAAGCGATAAACCAAATAAGCCAGTTTGCCAAGCCAGATTATTTTACCGACGAGCAAATGGCCGATGCAAAAGGTATTTTGCTTCGCAGCCAGGCTCGTAATATGGAAAAACCAAGTGGTTTGCCAAGCCAGTTGAGTTTTTGGTGGTGCAGCACCTCGTTTGATTATGGTACCGATATTACCGATAATTATCAAAAAGTAACCCGCGCGGATATTGCCAAATACATCAATACCTACATCACCGGCAAGCCATCGGTAGCTGGTTTAATTATCAACCCCGAAACAAGCAAAACAACCAATGCTAAAACATTTTTTGTTGCTGCTAAATAACCTTTAACACATTAAAGATGAAAAAGAGAAACTTATTTGTGCTGCTGGTAATGGCAGCTTTATATACTGCTAACACCGCGACGGCCCAAAACAAGCCTTACGAAACTATGGTGAGCGGCGTAAAGGTGATTGTACAGCCAAGCGGGAACGATATTGTAGAGATACAAACCGTAATTAGGGGCGGTGTAGAAAATTACCCGGCCGAAAAAATGGGTATTGAAGGGATGGCTATAAATGCCTTAACCGAATGCGGAACCCTGAAACGTTCGAAAAATGATTTTAAAAATGCTCTGGACAAGGTAAGCGCCGAGCTTTGGGGTTTCGATACCAAAGAGTATGCGCTCATCAGGATGAACTGTATCAAATCTGATTTTGATGTGGTTTGGCCACTGTACGCTGAAGCTATTACCCAGCCGGCTTTTGATGCCAAAGAGTTTGAGCGGATTAAACAGGACGCGATAAACAACCTGAAATCTAACGATGCACAACCAGATGCGGCCATTGATAAATATGCCGATAGGGTAGCTTTTGCTGGCAGGGATTATGCTAAGGACCCTGATGGTACTGTGGATATCCTGTCTAAACTTACTGCTGCGGAAGCCAAGGCTTATTACAATAAGATCTTAACAAAATCGAGAATGGTGATCGTAGTGGTGGCTGATTTGCCGAAGGCAGATATTGAGGCTAAAGTGGCAGCTATGCTGGCTAACGTAAAAGCGGGCGCGCCGTTCGAAGCAAAAAAATCATTCTTCAAGGTGTATAAAAATACGTTTTCCTCTCAAAAACGCGATCTCGCCACCAACTATGTGGAAGGTATAACCAGTGGCCCCGCGCCAGGAACACCAGATTATAACGCTTTTAACGTAGCCATGCGCATGTTTGCCAACAGGCACTTTTTAGAGGTGCGCACCAACAATGGCTTATCTTACGCGCCGCAGGCCTGGTTTAATACAGGCAACACGGCTACGGCAAGGTTTGCGGTATCAACCACCCAGCCCGATAAATACATTGCTGTGTTTGATAAACTGGTAGACAAAGTGAAAACTGAAGGCTTTAAGGCAGATGAAGTAGCCGATATGAAGGTGACCTATCTTACCGGTTTCTACTACAAAAACGAAACCAACCAGGCACAGGCAGCAGCAATGGTAAACAACGAGGTGTTGCATAATAACTGGATGCGCTCTATCACCCTGGTTGATGATGTTAAGAAGTTAACCGTGAACGACGTAAGCAATGCATTCCTTAAATACATTGGCAATATTGTTTGGGTTTACCAGGGCGACCCCACAAAAGTTAGCCCGCTGTTGTTCACCAACGGTACCTTAAACAAAGGCGGCGCGCCTACTAATCATTAATTTTTTGGACGAAAGACTGAGAGATAAAAGATAAAGGACGACTGTTCTGAAAAGTAAAACGCCGCGGTTATATCCGCGGCGTTTTTTTATTGTATTAGTCCTTTTTTCTTTCGTCTTTTATCTATTCATCCTTCGTCCTTTAGCTCAAAAATTATTGCTCCGCTTCGGGCATTACGGCTTTTCGCTTTCGCCGGTTTCTAAGGATATCGCCCATGTGGCGGGTTGGGATGTTATCGCCCAGTAACTTGCCCCAGGGTTTAAGGTCGTCTATTCTGTCGAAAATTATTTTGAGCACCGCCACAAAAGGTATGGACAGAAACATGCCCGAGAGGCCCCACAGCTGGTTCCCAAGCAGCACCACTACTATAGACATCAGCGCGTTTATCTGCACCTTAGAGGATACAATACGCGGTACCAACACATTATTATCAATAAACTGGATAACGATATAGGCGATGATAACGCCCAATTGTGTGGAGTAGCCGTCTTTGGTTACCGTGGCCATCAACACCGGCAGGGCAATGGCTATGATACCACCCAGGTAGGGGATAAGGTTCAGTATGGCTCCTATACAGCCTATCAGTATTCCGTATTTAACGCCAAGCAGCAATAAGGCCACAGAGTTCATGGTGGCCACAATGATCATCTCTATCAGCAAACCTACGATGTAGCTTTGTATGGCACCTTTGGTTTCACTGAGTACCTCGCTTACCTTTTTAGAATTTTCCTCGGCGAACACCTCGTACAAAAAGTTAAGAATAAGCGGCTTGTACAGCAGCATGAAGAATATATACACCGGCAGCAAAAATATGATGCCCAGGGTGCCTAAAAGGCCGCCCAGCGTTTTGCCAACCATCGACTGGCTGTTGCTTAGCGCTTCCTTCACCATCTGGTCCTGTTTGGCAACGGCTATGCCAAAGGTAGCTTGTACCCAATGTTTAAGGTTTATGGTTATTTCGCCAAATTTCTGTTTGAGCATGGGCAACGAATCGCCGAATTGGATAATTTGGGATGATAAGAAATAGAACACGCCGGCTACCACCAGTAGGGCTATCAGCATAGCAATTGCAATGGATAAGGCTTTGGGCACTTTGTGCCGCTGCAGCCGGTTGGCCAGCGGGTTGAGCAGTATGGCCAAAAACGCCGCGAAACCAAGCGGCACCAGTATATCGGTAAGTACCGATAAAATATAAACAACCAAAACAAGGCCGAACAGCACAGCAGTTGCCTGGATGTAAAAGGGTTGGTCTTTAATTTTTATGGCCATGTAATTGTGTTATCATATTAACAGAAAAGGAGTTGACGCGGTAATTGTTTTAAGCAAAGCTAAAACAAAAACAGCCTGCTTTTTGGCAGGCTGTTTTGTAATATCGGCTGGTTCTTTTAATAATTGTTCAACTGCAGTGTAACATCCGATTTTACTGCCGAAAACATCTTTTGTGAAAAGTAAGGTACAATATAGCTATCACCAAACCATAATACGGACGGGCCTTCAGAGTAATCGCCGTTGCTGATGTGCTTTTTAGAAAGCTCTTCTGTTTTTAGCCATTGTCCGCTGCCAAGGTCTAAAATACCAAAAATGCCTACGTTAGAGCGCATGCCTTTTTTTGAATTGGCCACCAGATATAGTTTGTTTTTGGCAACATGGAAACCGGTAGTTACTTGGCGGTTAGGGTAGTTACTGCTTGCCGGGAACACCTGCTGAAATCTTAAATTCAGGTCTTTATCATATGCGTTAACGATTAAAGAATATTCGATATAGAAAGTGGAACCAGCTTGGCTGGAGTATGTTGCATTTGATGATAGCGCCACTAATAATTTCCCATCTGCCTCGGTAATATATTTAATGTTCATGCCGCCGGCGTACCCCATATCTATATCATCTACTTTTTTATTGATGGGTACAAAGCCTTTTTTTAAGGCCTTCAGGCTGGCTTTATCTATCACCTGGGTAACGTATGCTTTCTTGCTGCTTTCAAAATCGAGCTTGCCTATACCTAATTCTGCATCCTTATCCTGGTTTCTGTAAATTAGCCCATAGTAAAGCACGTTGCTGTTATCAGACGGGCAGGTAAACAATATCCGGCTTGGGATAGCAGAATCTTTAATCTCGAAAGAAACAGGTACCGTTAACTGGTTAGATGGCGTTGTTTTACCCGCATTATACTTATAAACCTCGATGCTGGGACCGTTAAGCCAGCTGATGAACATATCGGCATGCTTATTCCACGATAGCGATACAAACAGCCCGTTGGAGCGCACCGGCTTAAAGGAGCTTACCGAATCGAGTTTGTCATTGTATTCAACAACCTGCAGTTTGCGGGTTTCGTTGTATTCGCGGGCGTATCTGTCCGAAAACCAATCGTAAAAGGGGATGCCGATATGTATTTTGCGCCTGTAGCCGGTTTGCCTTACTGCCAGTTTAAAAAAGGCACCGTCGCCGGTATACATTTGCGGGTATTCCACGTAGTCATCATCAGATTTATAAACGATCTTATCTGACAGTACCTTGCCGTTATCCGGGTCGACAACATAGGCCTCGAAAGTATTGTTGGTGCCTTTAAAGTTAGAGTGGGTGGTTGAGGCAAGCGCCACTATCTTCCCTTTAAATTTATCGGTTTTAATGCCAAAGCCGGCCAGCGAGGTACGCCATACTACCTGTAGTTTATCGTTTACCGCAACCAGGTCGAAGCTTTCATCGCCCGTACTTATCTGCATTACATTCAAGTGCTCGTTAAAAGCAAAGGCGTTACTGGCCTTAATACCGTTGGCAAAATCCTCCATAATGGGCGGGTCGTCGTTCTGCGCCAGTACTGCAATGGTTGTAAAAAGGGTTAATACTGTAATAAGTAAGATTTTTTTCATGTAATAAGTCAGGTTTGTTTCTGGCTTGAATTACGTTAAAAAAAGTGAGAATCGGGATATTTTTTTTGACAAATAAGTTAATACAGATGCGTAGGTAAACCCAGTCACTTGTTTAAAACGGAAGCACCTTGCTACGGGAGAACAAAAAATACTACGCGGTTTGTTTACCCTTGTTCATCCTGCTTTTGATGATGGCGAAAATAGGGGGCAGGATAGAGAGCAGCACAATGCCAATAGCTACCAGCGAAAAGTTCTTTTTAAAGAAGGGCACAGTGCCAAACAGGTAACCGCCGTATAGGAAAAGCACTATCCACGATATCCCGCCGATAATGTTGTACAAGCTATAACGCCCTATGGGCATCCGGCCAACACCGGCAACAAATGGGGCTATGGTGCGTATAATAGGCATAAACCGGCTAAATATTACGGCTTTGCCGCCGTGCTTATCAAAAAACGCTTTGGTTTGTATGTAGTAGCTCAGTTTCAGTATTTTGTTCTTTTCTTTAAAAACCTTTGGTCCCAGGTAATTGCCCAGCATGTAGTTTACTGTGTTACCGGCAAAAGCTGCAATAATTAAAATAACGGCCAGTAGATGGATATCCAAACCCGATGTACCGCCCGCTATTAAAGCGCCGGCTGCAAACAGCAGGGAATCGCCCGGTAAAAATGGGGTAACAACAAAACCAGTCTCGGCAAAAATGATCACAAAAAGGATAAGATAGGTCCAGCCCTGGTATTGGCTGGTTATTTCGGCAAGGTGCTTATCAATGTGCAGGATGAAGTCTATCAGGCTGTGTATTATTTCCAAAGCATTTTAATTTTGACCAAAAATAGCAAGATAAAGCTAAAAAGCGCTTTATTATTACTTTTTATCGGGAATGGTATTTAATATAACACCGGCGCTAAACGCGGAAGTATCTGTGCGGTTGGGTAAACCGTAGGCATAAATGGTATAAAGCTTACCATCAAGCACGGTAACATTTTTTAAGGTAGTTAATATGGTTGATGGCGTAGCCGTAGCGCTGATCTTAAAATTGTAGCCGCCAGCGGTAACTTCCTTGTAAGTACTCACGCCCTTGTAGGCTATATTGGAGAAAACCAGCGAATCGTTAGCGGTGATATTTAAGCCTGCTGTACCCGGCGAGGCGTTTACCAGCCTTATTTTGCTGCGGCCGACCGCAGGTACGCTGCCCGAATCTACAGTGAAGACATAGGTTAACGAACTATCTGACCGTAAACCCGTAAGGAACCAGGTGTAGCGCACGTTCTCCTTTAAGGATCTATCCAGTGTAAGCAGGTTGCTTTGGCTGCTGGTATTGCTTAAAGCGGGGCGTATTTGCAGCGGGGTATCATTAATATTCATTAAAAAATAGCCGGAAGCATTTGGGTACCTGTAGGTGGTTGCGCTCTGTTTTATAAAATTAGCATATAAGTTTACCGGGTTTATATTGGGGCTAAGGTTTACAATGTTGAGGTAGCCATTATCCGTACCCAGCGAGGTATTGTTATTATCCTTACCGCAAGAGAGGAACTGAGGCACTATAAGCACCCCCAAAATAAACAAACATAGGTATTTTAGTATGCCGTTTTTGTTATTACTGATCATCGTTTATCAAAACTACTTATTAATCACCAGCCCGGTGCCAAATTTTAAACCGCCTGTACCCGTTAACGTGCCTTTTGCAAAAAGTGTATACATCCTGCCTGCTGTCAGCGTTCGCGTGGTATCGGCAATGGCGGCGGTTGTACCCGCGCGAAACACCTGTACATGCTTTATACCAACGCCTATCGGCACA
The DNA here is from genome assembly GCF_039925265.1 of Mucilaginibacter sp. Classification (GTDB taxonomy): domain Bacteria; phylum Bacteroidota; class Bacteroidia; order Sphingobacteriales; family Sphingobacteriaceae; genus Mucilaginibacter. Next base: position 176,105 of record NZ_JBDSZG010000016.1, on the reverse strand, counting down.
AACACCGAAGTTGACTTATACGCCCGCAGCTTAAAATTCAGGGAATCTATTTTTACATCCAGGTCACCCGAGCCGGGGGACGCGTTTACAAACCTTATTTTTGCCCGCCCGTTGGTATCAGATACCAGTGTATCGCGCGTAGTAAATGTATCATCGGCCGCTTCCCCGGCAATATACACCGAGTAAATTTTGTTGGTATCAAGTTGCAATGACAGGTTAAACAATACATCGGAATTGCCCAGCCGCTTAAACTGGTAGTTTTGGTCGGCGTATTTTACAGCAAGGTAGCCCGTATAACCAAATGGATAAAGCGAGGACGTGGTATTTACACGGCTCCCGTTGAGGTAATAGTTAAGCGTATCGGTAGTCGCGTTCACTACATTTAAGGTAGTGGTTAAGGTAGATGATGCTGGTACGGCATCATCGCCAACCTTGCAGGAGGATATGGCCAGAGCGAACAATACTATAATTAAAAGAGGTAACTTAAAATTCATACAAATAAGCAGATGCAATAATAACTGTATAACGGCAGGTTTTGTTATCTGTGGAACAAAAAAGTCCGGCTTTTAATGGCCGGACTTTTTGTTTTGGGTTGATTAGAGGTTGGAGTAGTTACCAGGTTTTTGCCGTTAAGCAACCACCAATTGATCTTTATGCCATCCTCTAATCAATATTATGCGTAGCTGTTAAGCATTACCGGCATTACCAGCATCAATACGTCTTCGTTCTCGTCGCCGCCTTGTGGCAGTAATAAGCCTGCACGGTTAGGGGTCGACATTTCTAAGGATACTTCTTCACAGCTCAGGTTCTTCAGCATCTCTATGAGGAAACGGGCGTTAAAACCAATTTCCAGGTCGTCGCCTTCGTACTGGCAGCTTAAACGCTCGTGCGCCTCATTTGCAAAATCAATATCTTCTGATGATATATTCAACTCACTGCCGCTAATTTTTAACCTTACCTGGTGGGTGGTTTTGTTAGCGTAGATAGCCACACGGCTTAGGGTGCCTAATAATGAAAGGCGGTCTATCGACATTTTATTAGGGTTTTCCTTCGGGATAACGGCTTCATAATCCGGGTAGCGCTCATCTATCAGGCGGCACACCAGGTTGATGTTACCAAATTTGAAGAACGCGCTGGTGCTGTTATACTCTACCGATACATTAACATCGCTATCCGGCAGGGCCGATTTTAGCAGCGTTAACGCTTTCTTTGGCAGGATGAAGGCAGTGGTGCTATCCGCTTTGGCATCCTTACGGCGGTAACGTACCAGCTTGTGGGCATCGGTAGCTACAAAGGTAAGGTGCTGGCTGCTCAGCTGGCAGTAAACGCCCGTCATGGCCGGCCTTAATTCATCATTACTTACCGCGAATATGGTTTTATTGATCGCCTCGCCCAATACAGATGCAGGCAGGTTTACGGATGATGCGTTTTCAACGGTAGGGATCTTTGGGAAGTCTTCGCCGTTTTCGCCGCTGAGCTTGTATTTACCGTCGCCGGCGCTTATTTCTATAGCAAAGGTTTTATCGTCAACAGAAAAAGATACGGGCTGCTCCGGTAGGGATTTCAGCGTATCCAGTAATATGCGCGATGGTATAGCTATACGGCCATTCTCTTTGGCTTCAACAGCTAAAGAAGTGGTCATGCTGGTTTGCAGGTCGGTAGCAGAAATGGTTAAGTTCCCGTCTTTTATCTCGAACAAGAAGTTTTCCAGTATAGGTAAAACGGTGCTATTGCTTAACGCGCCACTTACAGACTGCAGTTGCTTGAGTAAGGTTGATGTGGAAACTATGAATCTCATAATGGGTTAGTTCGTTTAGTAAATCAAAAGTATAAAATTTAATGTGCATACTTTACGATGTGCAGGTAATGTTGATAAAAAGCTGTAATATTAACAATAGGTTAGGCTTCAATCAAAGAAACTGCGATTGTTCACAAATAAAATTAAAAAAATTGGAATTAAAGGATTTGCATTTTATAGAACTCGACAGTTCGACATTAGAAAATACAGCGTTTTATTTGGCGTTTTCAAGCTTATCATTTAATCGCGGCATTATATTTAAAAGAATTGGCACGCAGCCTGCATTTGTTTTATCGGAAGTAATAGAAAATATAGATAAGGAGGTTTTAGACATAGTTATCCATGACCATAACGCGGTTGGAGGATTGGCTGTTTATACAAAGGCAAATGGCGCTAACATTGCGGTTCATGATTTTATCTTTGATTTGCTTACTCATCATGATATTGATAAAAAGTGGCGATATAATGATGATGATTATTTCACCGAATTTTCTTCAGAATATAATTCAAAAGAACGGTTTAGAGGAATCGGGTTGTACGAGATTGATGTGGAGGATTTTAGCCGCAGATTATTATTAATGGCCATGCTCGGATCTTGCTATGATAAAATGGAAAATTATTCCAAGGTGATGATAAGCAAGTTCATTGGTAGCCTACTGACCGGCAATGATAGAATAATAGTTGCCACACAACCATGGGGCGAGTATTATATAGGTTGGTTTACTTGTTTCTTTGTTATTCGAACAACTGATGTTGTCATTTTAGGAGTAGATGACTATGATTGATTTGCTTACCATCAATAAATATTACCGGGCGTATTTACGTTTGCGGATGTAAAACTGTAAAACTGCGAATATCAACACCAGGCCAATAGGTACTATGTTATTTATTAATTGCCATTGCAGTTTTTCACTGCGGATGCGGGCCCTGTCAAGCAGGCGTATTTGTATCTCTTTGTTACGGAGGGAGATCAGTCCCGAGTCGTCGGCCATGTAATCGGCAATATTCATCAGCAGGGTTAGGTTGCCATAGCTTTGCTTGGTGTAGCGGTCATAACCCAGCGGGTAGGGCGAGCCATCGGCGCCAACCTGGTTGCGCAAAATGTCGCCATCGCTCAGTACGATCATCTTGGTGGGCTTGCTTTCGCCCAATACTTCTATCTTTTCGCCCAGGCTATCGGGTACCGGCCTGTTGCGGAAATCGGATATGAACTTACCTTCTAACAGCACCCCGGTTATCTTCTGCGGACTTTGAAAATCCTTCGGGTTCGGTTCATCGCGCAGCGCCATCAGCGATAACAGGTGCGGTGTTTTTATCTCTTTGTTATAGGGCGAGGTATTCAGCAGCACCGTTTTCTCTACATTTTTAATATCCAACACATCAATGGTGCTGGCAAACTGGCTGGTAATGCCATCCAGATTTTTTACAATAGGGTGGGTAGATTGGGGGATATACACCGGGTAAAACAGCCAGTTGAGCAGTTGGATCTGCGGTGTGCCGCCAACATCCCCGGTGGTAACCGGGATCTGCGAGCTGTTAATATCCGCGATGAGGTTATAATTGATGCGGATGCCATAGCGGAAAAGCTGATCATCCAGGTTCAGCTCTTTATTAAAGGCTAATGCCTGGTTGCCTTTGCCTTTTAAGCTATCCAGTTCGGCACTCACCTGGTCTATGGCCCAAAGTATGCGGCCGCCGCGCATGAGGTACTGGTCTATCTTGAATTTCTCCAGTTCGGTAAAGGCTTTATCCGGCTTGGCAATCACCAGCAGGCCAACTTTACGCAGGCTATCAAAAGGGATGGTAGCCAGGTCTATCCGTCCAACCAGGTAACCGTCAGACAGGTTTCGCATGGCATCGTTCAGCTGCAGGTCGGTTAACTCTTGGTGCCCTTCGGTAAAGCCGATGCGCTGTTTGCCACCCGTTGTTATTTTTTTGATGGCCGATGTAAAAGCGTACTCCAGGTTTTGGATGGAGCTGTTCAGCTTTTCTTCGGGTGAGGTGTTGAGGTTGCTCTGGTTTTCGAGGAGCTTTACCGGGATGGCCTTATCGCCGTAAGTAACCAGCGCAAACGGGAACATCACTTTAGATTGTACGCCATCGTCGGTTTTTACGCTGAGGTTTTGTGCCTCTATGCCTTGCGCCGACAGGTTCTCAAAGGCCTGTTTTTGCTGATCCTGCGAGAGCCCTTTAATAGGGTCGATAAACACAAAGGTGAGTTTACTGTGGCTGTAGGCTTGCAGGTCGCTCAGCATATCTTTGGTGGCGGTTTGTAAGCGTTTTATGCCGCCAGGGAAACCATCGCCCTGCAAATAAACGGTAATGTTTACGGGAGCGGGAAGGCTATCCAAAACCTTACGACTAACGGATGATATGGTGAAACGTTTTTCCTTAGTAAAATCGAACCGGGTGAAAAACCGGTGGGTGAACAGCGTTAAAGCAAATAATATCCCGAGTGTGCTAAGAAATGCGGTGTTAACGAATTTCTTTTGCTGCTGGCGGTGCAATACAAAAAGGGTGAGCAAAATAAACAGGGCATCTAACAAGAGGAAGTAAACCAGGTCGCGGGTATCCAGTACGCCGCGGCTTACCGAATTATAATGCTCGGTGATGCCCAAACTTTGGATGCCAAGGGTTTGAAGCGAGAACAAACCACCAAGAGAATCGAATCCGCTATAGAAAAAGAAGCACAGGAAAACCGCGATGGTGAAGGCGATCACCTGGTTTTTACTAACCGATGAGGCAAACAAGCCGATAGCCGTAAATGCCGAACCCAACAGGAATAGCCCTATATATGAGCCGATGACCGCGCCGCTATCTATATTGCCCTGCGGTGCGCCGAGGGTGTAAACGCTGTAATAGTAAACCAATGTGGGTATCAGCGCGAAAAGCACAACAACCACCCCGGCAAAATATTTGCCTAATACAATCTGCAGATGGCTTAAAGGGCGGGTAAGTAAAAGCTCGAACGTACCTTCGCGGCGTTCTTCGGCCAATGAGCGCATGGTAATGGCCGGCACTAAAAACATAAACAGGTATGGCGCTGTGCTAAACAGGCTGTCCAGCCCGGCGTAACCATAAGCCAGTATGCTGGTATCGGGGAACACCCATAAAAACAGGCCTAAAACCAGTAAAAACACGCCAATGGTAACATAAGCCACCAGTGAACTGAGGTAAGTTGTTATTTCTTTCTTGAGTATGGGAAACATTGTTGTTTGGTTCGGAATTTACAAAGTTACCAATCAAAACGATATGCTACACGGATACCTGTTTGGCGGATCCTTCCGCTGCCCCAGTTTTCGTAACGGAAACCGAGATCAATGGCTGAGCTTTTGTTTAGGGGTAGCAAAAAGCCGGGCCCTATGGCAAAAGCGAATAACTTATCCTTATTATAATTGGTTTCTATAGCTGTACCTAATTCGCCTTCCACATAAAAACCATCGCTTAAATAGTATTTTACGCCTGCTTTTAAAGGCACAAAGCCGCTTGGGTCCTGCGATTTGTTGCTGCCAATCAGCGAACGTTTAAAATACAGGCTGGTATAGCCCGCCGTCACGGTAAGGCTTACGGGGCCGGCTATCGGTACCTCTGCTTTGCCCGAGCCGCCAAAGCCGATGCTATAGATGCTGTTGGTGGGGATAGCCAGATCGAGCCCTGCGCTGAAAGCTTTTTTAGGCGAGGTTTGCCCATGTGCTACACAATATAAAAACAGGAATAATAAAGGTAGTAGTTTCTTCATTGGATGTGCCGGTGTTGCTTGTGGCTAATAACGCCGAAATTACAATTATAATGCGCCATTTATAAATCTGCCGCGCTGCAAATAAAACAAAACAAAAAAGTCCCGGAAACCTCCCGGGACTTTTTTGCTATAAAATATTTTTTTGGAGTTTAGAAGCTGTAAGCTATACGGGTAGCAAACTGGCCTATGGTGCCATTTTTTGACCATGCCTCGTACCTTAAACCGATATCGAAACCACCGGTAAAAGTATAACCTATGCCAGGCGAGTAAGCGAATGCTGTACCGCCACCGCTTTCGGTAGATTTTGCAGCACCTACCTGGGCCTCGCCATAAAAGCCTTCGCTAAAGTAATTTTTGATACCTACCTTAACTGGTATAAAGCCGGTAGATGGAACGCCGTTTTTGCCGGAGAAGCTTGTATAGCCTGCCGATATATTAAAATAGGTGCCTTCGCTGATGTTGATATCATATTTCAATGATCCACCGATAGCAAGGTTGTAAAAATCGCCGAAGGAGCCGGTAGGTATACCCGCTTCGAGGCCAATACTGAATTTAGATGCATCATTGCTTTTTTGAGCTAAACAAGTAGCCACAGTGCTTCCTACGAAGAGGATCGCTAAAATGATTTTTTTCATTGTTTGTGAGAAATTTGGTTTATGGGTTTATTTTAGCTAATTTAAATAATAATATATCTTATTTCAAAATATTATAATACAAAGTTTAAATAATACATGTTTTTTATGAGTTTAATAAAAACACAAAAGGCCCGGAGGCATAACCCCGGGCCTTTATATAAAGCTATGTTCGCTTAGAAACTGAAAGCTAAACGCAGGCCTATCTGGCCGATAGTTCCGTCTTTAGACCATGCTTCGTAACGTACGCCTAAGTCAACACCGCTGCCAAAATCGTAACCGATGCCAGGTGAGTAAACAAATGCAGTGCCGCCACCGCTTTCGGTAGAAAACGCTGCACCTAACTGGCCTTCGCCATAAAAGCCGCTACCGAAGTAGTATTTAAGGCCGGCTTTTACCGGGATGGCGCCATCTGTAGAACCTGCAATGCTTTTGTATTGAGATTTTACAAGGAACGCGTTATAACCTACCGAACCGGTAAGGAAGGTGTTTGTTGCAATGTTGTGATCGTATTTAATAGATGCGCCAACAACTGCATTGTAAGCATCGCTTGCATGGCCTACCGGTATGCCGCCCTCTAAACCAATACTCCATTTTCCGCCTTCTGATTGCGCGAATGCGCCGATTGATAAACCGCACAAAACGGTTAATACTAATAGAACTTTTTTCATGATAATTTTTAAATTGTGGTAAACATTTAATCACGGCATTGCAGGGTACCTTCCGCGTTGCCGCTGTCTGATTTGTAGACGCCCTTTTAAACACAACGTTACAACAATTGTGTGCGAAAAATGTTGGAAGATATGTAAGATGCTGAAATTTAGTATATTAATTTACAGCTTATTGTTGGTTAAGCCTATAAAAATGTTTTCCAGCGTTTTGTCGCCATTTTTTTTGCGGAGGTTTTGCAGGGTATCGTCGGCAGCTATTTTGCCTTTGTTGATGATGATAACCCGGTTGCATACAGCCTCCACCTCCTGCATAATATGGGTAGAGAGTACGATGGTTTTTGTTTTACCCAGATCGAGAATGAGCTGGCGGATACCGATGAGCTGATTGGGGTCCAGGCCGGAGGTGGGCTCGTCCAGTATCAGTACCTGCGGGTTGTGCAGGATGGCCTGCGCAAGGCCAACGCGCTGGCGGTAGCCTTTAGAGAGCTGGTTTATCTTTTTATGCTGTTCGGGGCCAAGGCCGGTTTGCTCCAATACTTCGGCAATACGCTTTTGGGGTTGGTGCAGCTTATGGATGCCGGCAACAAAGGCCATGCTTTCCTTTACGTACATTTCGGTATACAGCGGGTTGCTTTCGGGCAGGTAGCCTATGTTGCGCTTTACTTCTAAAGGGTCTTTACTGATATCGAAACCGCAAACCGTAGCCGTGCCCGATGTTTGGGGGATAAAACAGGTGAGCATTTTCATGGTGGTGGATTTGCCCGCGCCGTTTGGCCCTAAAAAGCCCAATACGCCCGGCCCGGCATTAAAGGTGATGCCATCCACAGCCTTTTGCTGCCCATAAGTTTTTGATAAAGCCTGTACCGAAATGCTCATGGCGTAAAAATAGATTTTAGATGTGAGATTTTGTTGATTTCGGATTTCGAATGTTCGATTTCGGATTTAAGAAAAAGGAAAGGGGGAAGTTTGTAAGTGTTCATAGATGGCAGCTTTGTTGACTTGCGTTAGGGATAGAAGTGGAAACCCCGGAATGGAGTCCGCACTTCTATCAGTGGGGACGGAATGAGGAGTTGGAACGGATAGCCCGGCCCGAAGGGAACGCCATAGTTGTTAATTCTAAAATATTAAAGTCTAAATAGTTAAACTCCCCAGCTATCTGTCTAATCATAACATTAAATCCGAAATCGAAATTCCCAAATCCGAAATTCTAAAAAAAACTATCTTTGCCTCCATTATGAGCAAATCAACCGACGAACTTTTTAAAAATGTTATATCGCATGCCAAGGAGTATGGCTTTGTTTTTCAATCCAGCGAAATTTATGACGGACTTAGCGCCGTTTACGATTACGGCCAGGCCGGTGTTGAACTAAAGAACAACCTAAAAACCTACTGGTGGAAAGCCATGGTGCAAATGCATGATAACATTGTGGGCCTGGATTCTGCCATATTTATGCACCCCACCATTTGGAAAGCAAGCGGCCACGTAGACGGCTTTAGCGACCCGATGATTGATAATAAGGACAGCAACAAGCGCTACCGTGCAGATCAATTACTGGAAGACCGTATAGCTAAGCTTGATGAAGAAGGCAAAACCAGCGAAGCTGAAGAGCTGCAACTGGAGATGGATAACGCCCTGAAGGCTGAAGACCTGCCGCGTTTGAAAGAACTGATCATCGAACAAAATATAAAATGCCCGGTAAGTGGCACTGCTAACTGGACCGATGTTCGCCAGTTTAACCTGATGTTTAGCACGCAGGTTGGTGCTATTGCCGATGAATCTGACACCATTTACCTGCGCCCGGAGACAGCACAGGGGATCTTTGTGAACTACCTGAACGTTCAAAAATCGGGCAGGATGAAAATTCCTTTCGGTATTGCGCAGATAGGTAAAGCTTTCCGTAACGAGGTTATTGCCCGCCAGTTCATCATTCGTATGCGCGAGTTTGAGCAGATGGAGATGCAATATTTTGTACGCCCCGGCACACAAAAAGAATGGTTTGAAAAATGGAAGGCTGCCCGTTTAAAATGGCACCTTGCCCTGGGCACCGACGAAGCTAAATACCGCTACCATGAGCATACCAAGCTGGCGCACTATGCCGATGCTGCTTACGATATTGAGTTTGATTTTCCGTTCGGCTTTAAAGAGGTAGAGGGCATCCACAGCCGTACCGATTTCGACTTAAGCCAGCACGAGAAATTCTCGCGCAAAAAGATGCAGTACTTCGACCCGGAGGTTGACCCGGAAACCGGCAAGCCTTTTGGTAACTATATCCCATACGTTATCGAAACTTCGATAGGTCTCGACCGGATGTTCTTGCTGACGATGATAAACGCTTACGAGGAAGAAGACCTGAGCACCGAAGAGAAACAGGATAGTCGCACCGTGCTGCGCCTGCACCCTGCTTTGGCACCTGTTAAAGCGGCTATTTTCCCGCTGACCAAAAAAGACGGTTTGCCCGAGAAGGCCCGCGAAATAATGGATGCCCTGAAACTAAACTTTAACCTGCAATACGAAGAGAAAGATGCTATTGGCAAGCGTTACCGTCGCCAGGATGCCATTGGTACACCTTTCTGTATCACGGTAGATCACCAGACTTTGGAAGACAATACCGTAACCATTCGCCATCGCGACAGCATGGCCCAGGAACGCGTACCTGCCGACCAGTTAGAAAAGATAATAGGCGACCTGGTAAGCTGGAAGAATTTGTTAGGATAAATATAGTAAGCCTACTATATATCTCGAGCCCTCCCCAAAAAGGAGGGCTTTTTTTATTTCAATTCTGCGGCATAAACGTTATCCTTCCACCATCGCTATGCGCATTAAACTCGGGTGAATACATACTTTGCAGGCTGGTAATACCGGTTGCATAGTTGCCGGGTTGTACCACACGTAATTCGTATTCGAATACATAGGTTCCTTTGTTTAGGCGACTAATAAAGAAGTTGGTTGCTACATCTTTGGTTGCCTGATAATAATATAGGCCATCCTGATATTTATATTCCGACAGGCTGTTGATCGGTTCGGTACCGGCAGGGCGCATGTCTTTCAGGTGAATATAGTCGAAATCGCGGTCGGCTTTTAAATGGAGAACTACTTTTAATACTTCCCCTGTTTTTGGCAAATGAGTTGCATCAACTGCCACCAGCATCGGCCCGCTGTCGGTTTGCTTTTTAATGTAGTATTTACGTTTCATCTGCACATTGGTATTGGATGGTGTAACCTTATCCAGTTTTTCGGTGTATTGCCAGTATAGGGCTCCCCAGTTGATGGTTTTGTCCATGTTAGCCACCCTTACATTGCCAAACGAAGGTTTTATCTGTTCATCAACCCAGGTGGTTTTTAAATAACCTGTGCCCACCTCAGCTTTAATTTCGGGCTTTAATTGTGCTAATGGCTTGCCGCCTATGCTGATGTTTACTTTTGCGGTATCTGATAAAACGTTGCCGCTTTTGATCAATAAAGCATAACATGCCGCTGCCGTAGCTTTGGTAGTGCGCCAATTATTGGTTTGTTTGTTGCGTAATAACCAAATTTTCATTTCGGCAACCGCAGCAGGGTCATTGGTCGCTTCGGTAAACAATTCAATAATCAACGACTGCGTTTCCACAGGCGATTCGTACCAATAATAGCCATAAGTATTCGCCGCCCAATACATCCCCAACTCATCTGACTGGCGGGCGGTTTCTTTTAGCGACTTGATAATTGCCGCGGTAGCGTCCTTATCACCCATGCGATACAGTGTAAGGGCGATCATCGCTTTTTCGTACTCGCTGCGGCTGGTCCACTGGGCGGCGGCGCGGGCAAGATAGTTCTTTCGCACTTCCTTCAGTTCCCCGGCTACTTTAGTCTCTTTAAAATAACTATAGGCGTACCACGCATGTATCTCTATGTTATCTAAATTTCTGCTCTGATATTTTTTATCATATTTTTTTCGTTCGGCTTCGTCTTCAACCAATTGTTTAGCCAGGTATGCCAGCGCCCGATTACCAATGCCTTGCAGGGTAGGTGCGGCTTCACCGGTAATACCTGTTTTATTAAGCTGGCCAATACCGGCAACTATGTGCTGGGTGATGTATCTGTCGGCATATGTTCCACCAAACCATGGGAAAGCCCCGTTTGATAACTGTTTCTTTTGCAGTTTAAGGAGGTTCTCGTTCAGTTCGTAACTCGTTTTATTCAGGTCGAATAATTGGGCTATACGCTTTCTCTGTTCAGTTTCATTTGCTGCATCCTGTAACCATGGCGTTTCTTCCAACAGTACAGATTTTAGCTCCGCGTTTTTTTCCAGGTTGGAAAGCAATTCTTTAGAATCTGTTGCTTTCCAGCGCTCCAATACCTGCTTAATTTTAGGGTTGCTGTTTACAATATAGGCAGCAAAGCTGTTGGCATAAAACCGGCTAAAGATCTGCTCGGAACACCCGTAAGGAAACTCCATCATGTAAGGCAATGCCTGCACGGCAGCCCATGCCGGGTTTTGCGTGTATTCCAGTGTGAGGGTTTTGTTTTGTAAGGTGTTGCTGCTTTGGTTTATCAGTTTATCAAAACTGAAGGTTTTAGTTTGCCCGGCACGTACCATTAAGGGCATGGTTTCGGTAACCGGCATTCGGTTTGGTAATACAGGTAGGGTGTTTTCTTCACCATCGGTATAGTCCCCTGCGTTGGCGGTTAAACGATAAGTAAGCGCTTCCAACCCGGCGGGAATAATGAGTTTAAACGATACAGTTTTGGTTGTTGCGCTATCCACGCTAAAGCGTTGCGTACCGTTATCCCCTTTAGCAAAAAGGTTTACCGGTTGCATGGTAAGCGCGTTAAACAGTAGCAACTGCGCCTCGCCTTTTAAGTTGCCTGGCGATAAGTTTACCACCCTTGCCGAAACTACAAGCGTATCCTCTTCCCTTAAAAAGCGCGGCATATTGGCGCTTATGCTCACTTGCTTTTGGGTGATAACCAATTGCTCGATATAGCCCGTTTGCAATTTTTGATTGTAAGCTACACCCCGGAATTTCCATTTGGTAAGAGCCTCCGGGATGGTGAAGCTTATGGTTACCTGTCCTTTTGCATCGGTGCGCAACTGCGGGTAAAAGAAAGCTGTTTCGTTAAAGTTTTTACGGATGGTTATTGGTTTGCGGTTGGTAAGTGCGGTCTTAAATGCAGCAACTTTCTGGCGTAGTTTGGGGTCGTATAGCTCGTCATACATCATCGCCGGCTCTTTATCAGCTTTAATTACCGGAGGTGCGAAAGCGAGATATCCGCTTACCTGCGCATTGTTGAAAAATCCCAAAGAGTTTTCTTCCACCACCTGCGTTACATCAGAATTGCCCACAGGTTCATTAATACGTATATCGGCGTTGGGGTCACCTTTTTGTGATTTAACACCCGGATCCGCTAACATTAATTCTCGTTCATATAGTACTTGTGCCAAAGATTTCATTTGTACAATAAGTTTTATTCCCTTTGGGGGATTAAGCCTTTTTGTTGCCCAATCTTTTGCGCTAAAAACCAGTATCGCATTTACCGGCACTTTTATTTTAAAGTAGCCCAGCGAATTTGAAACCGTGCTGATATTGGAATTATTTATGCGCACGGTAACACCGGCCAAGCCCGAGCGGTTCCCCAAAACTTTGCCAACCACATCATAGCCGTTGTTTACAAGTGTTGCGTTCCGGGCGTATTTTGCTGCAATTTTTTTATCGCTTAATGTGCTAAGGTGTAATTCGCTCACAGCCTGCCGGAAATTTTCGTAGTTATCGTTATAATAACCAAAATAGTTAAAACCAAGCATGTCTATAGTTTCATATTTAATATCGGTGTTGGTGCGGTCATAATCGGGGCTTTCATACTCGTTCATTGTATTCACAGTCGCCGAGATTGGTTCAGACCTCCATTCAAAACAACCATTTATGCCGGTGGTGGCCAACAGGTATCGCCAACTTGCAGGGGGGGTAATATCATCTAACGAGGCATCGTACATACCTGCAAGTAACTCCGAAGCCTGTTTGCCCTCGCTACCGGTAATTTCCAGTTTCCACTGTTCCTTATCGCCGGGTTGCAGTTTATTACGCATGGTTAAAAAGCGTATGTTGAGCGGTTTAATGGTATCGGCAACCAAAACACGCTCGTAATACTTGTAAATCCGGTTACCGTTTATCATGACAAACTGCACGGTGAACGTGTTGCGTTTTGTTGCAGGGACGGGTATACTTATTTTTTGTGGTGGCCCGGGGCTTAAAGCAACCAATCGGGAACTAAGCAGTTTATCTTCGTCGTAAGTTTCCAGCAATACACTGCAGCTTTTATTTATCCCTACAAAAAACTCGGCAGGCTGTCCCGGCTGCACAGTGGTGCTGATGGGTAGCACCCAGTTCTCATTTTTTTGAATAGGCGCTTCCTCTTTAATAATATTGATGTATTTAATCACCGAGGTAGTGTCGCCGCTTTCGTTTTTGGCGTTTACCACTACAGCATAAACCCCGACCGGTGAATTGAACAACTTGCTTAGGTCAACCCTTCCTGCATCGGTATCCTTCAGGTCAAATTCAAAGCTTTGTGTTTTTTGCAGGCGCTCCCAGTTTTTGTAATCGTCTTCGCCCTTGTAAGCAAAACCAGGGAAGTTTTTGTGATAATCTTCGCGGCTCAACAGCCATTTATCGGGGTTGGCGGTAAGGCGGGTTTTAAAAAACTCGCCCGGGCTTTTTAGCGCGTACACCACTACAGTAGCTTGCCCGTTTTTACGCTGGTGGCCCGAGTTAAACAGCATCAGTGTAGCATCTATAGCTGTTTTTGGCATTGCCATGTCTGGCAAGGCGAACTCCAGTTGAATGGGTTTATTGCTTAATGATAAGCTTGTGCCCGCGTTTTGCGTTTCGCCATTGGCATCGGTAACATCTGCGGCGATGTTAAAGAGGTACGAAATATCCGGCTCGTTTTCTTCCCCCGGTATGGCTAAAAATGTAAGTTCGAATTTCCCCTGCTCATCGGTTTTTATGGTGTCTGTGGCTATTTCATCAGTGCCGCGGCTGTAATAGTTCTTTTTTAAACCCCGATGACTGTACGGTATGCCCATATCGCGCGATCTGGTGACACGGTAAGCTATGCGCGCCTCTGATAGCCCGTAGCCCGAAAATGCGGTTACTGTTCCTTTAACTATAACGCTGTCGTTCAGCTTATAATTCTTTGTAGAAGGCTCAAATAAAGTGCTGAAGGTTGGGCGTTTGTATTCGCTCACGGTAACCGTTATCGAGCCGGTTTCGGTAAAAAGGTAAACCGAACCATTGATTATATTTTGAGGAAGAGTAAAAGACGATGCGGCGGAGCCAAAATCGTTGGTTATTAATTTTGCCGATGCCAATTGCCTTGAGTTCATATCTTTCATTTTAACCTCAAGGCTGGCATTGGGCACAATGCTGCTTTTACCGTTTAGCGTTTGCACTTGCAGTGTTTTAAAATAGATGGTTTGCCCGGGGCGATAAATTTGCCTGTCGGTAAAAAATAGCGTTCTTGGTTTCGGGGTTATTGTATCCCGGTAGCTAAGTGTGGCGCTGTAAATGCTTTTCTCTTTGCTGTGTACCTGATCGCCACTATAATGCACATCAATATCGATATAGTTACCGGGAACCGTAAATATCAATGCGCCCCTGGCATCGGTAAGCCCTTTTACCATTATGGGTTTTGTTTTGGCCTGGCTATAACGATCGCCAATGTAGACAGCGGTTACCGCCGCTCCCTTTACAGGGGCGCCTGTTTCGCGGTTAACAACCCTTATCTCTCTACTGCCATGTGGCAAGGTGCGCGCCAGGTAGGCAAGCCCGCTTACCCTAAAGTTGGTTAGTTGCATTAAACTATCCCGGGTAGTGGCCTGTTGCAGTAGTAACACGTAAGTGCCTTTAGCAAGTGCATCTATCTTAAACTCGGTTTTGTGTGTATTATAGTCGTTAGTGCCGGGTAGTTCCAACACCTTATCCTGCACGGGGTTTAATTTTTTAAGGTACGCTTCTGTTTGATTGCCTGGTAGTATATCTCCATCATGTTTATCCATTTTGCCGAGCAGGGCAAGCTGAGCGGATGTTAAGCGATATATGCGGTAGCGCGCGGCCGTAATGTTGCAATATTCTAACAACGAGAGAATTGGTTTATCGGGAGAGTTGATATCTTCCAAAGTAGCTTCAAGCTTTTTTTGAAGGATGTCTTTCATCAGATTGGACGAGTTTATCGCACCAAAGCTTTTTGGATAATTAGCGATAGCCTGTTTAAGATAAACCATGGCCATAGTTCCGTTTGCAAGCTCACTATTATAATGGCTGGCTATAGTGTACAGCGCATCGGCTCGTAAGTTACCGGCCGATGAATCTGCAGCGATGCCTTTAAGGGCGGTTATGTATAAAGTATCCTTATTACTAATGTTGCTATTATCGTATATAAAGTTCAACCGCTGCATGTCGAGGTTGGCAAGGGCTTTGGGGTTATTCGCTTTCAAATGGAAAGCGATGCCCTGCTGTAAAAATTTAATACCCCGGTACCAGGTAGAGTTGGTATCTGTAGTGGTAACGGGCAATTGTATAAACTTTTTGCTGTCGCCAAAAAAGCGGGTATCATTTAAAGTAAAAGGCATTTTAGGCCGGGTTATGGCCGGCTCATCCGCCAGGAAGTACTCAAACGCGCGGTGTGATAGCATATCATAAAGCGTGGGGCGTAAATACCGGAAGTTTTTTTCTCCGGTGAGGATGCCGTCTAAAATATCAACTGGGGTTTGTTGTTCCTTTTCCGCATCTTGTAAGGATAAGTTATAAAGACGGGTCGTTTCGTTGATAAGGGAAGCGAGGTCCCAGTCGCGGAAATCTACGTCATGTTTTTCGAGGCGGGTGCGATTGGCAAATTTATAGCGGTTCTGTTGGTAATAGCTCCAGTACATATCTGCCAGAAAAGATTGTAAAATAGGTTTTACAGGGTAGCCGGCACCATCAATATCCACTCTTAACGTGTTGATAACATTTACCAGCGCATCATCTTCCAGGTAGGTTTGCAGTTTTAACCTGTATAATACCGCACGGATAGTTTGAGAGGTGTTATCTTCTTTCCGTGCCAGCGCATCCAGTATGTCCACTTCGGCAAGGGCCGATTTTGGCAATCCTACATCTATCAGCGAATCTATCTTAAACAGGATATTATGATAGTTTTTTTGCGCCGATGCTGAACCGCCGGCAAACAAAAAACAGGCAAGGAATATATACCGGAGCGTTTTGGAAAATGTGGATGGCATGTTTAGGTGTTTTAATGTGCTAAAGATAACAGATTAGTGAGATATTTAGCATGATGCAGTATGAGTACTAATTCCATAAAACCGTCAGTTTAAAATCCCGTCGGTTTAATTATTCACCCCGGTCCACCACCAATTTCCCATACTCATAGTAGTGGGCTTTATTCCAACCGGGTGTATTGCGCAGCTGCCGCCATTTGTTTAGGGATAACACGCCGAGGCCGCCACGGGATGTTGCGAGGTCTACATAAAATACTTCGAAAGTTTTTGGCTGGATGTAAAAATGGAAGATGGTCCGCATCATGCCGCCGTTCCCGTAGCCAACTTGTACCCAGTAATAATTAAGGTCTTTAGTAGGGCGGCCGTTGTAGAGCATGGTGGGTTGCTGTTTTTTGGAGTAATTGTAAAAACCCTTACCTCGGGTACGGTGCGCACGACGGCTAATACCTTTTTCTCAAGTTTATCTGCCGGTGGCTGACCGAAAACAGTAGAACAATACAATAAAACAAGCAGGGTGGCGAGGGTTTTCACGAGGGCTATGGTTTCTCTAAAATTAACACTTTCCCCGCTCTGTACAAAACTTCTTCTTCCTTTATCTTCCGTCCTTCCTCTAAAGTGAGAGGCTTCTCTATTAGCTTATTCAGATCGGGTTGCCCGGCATCTACCCATGCCGAAAACCAGAAGCTACCCACACTTAATATAGACTGCCGCATTTTACGCTGCACCATGCCTGCCAGCATTTTGTGGTAAGCCTTGCTATACGCTACTGAATACACTTTTACCATCCGCGTGCCGCGCTGCTCCATGGCGTATTTGGTGCTATCGGTAAAGCGCTTGTTCAAGATCCGCTCGAAGCGCAGCACGGTATCCACACTTTTAAAGCTGCTGCGGCAAATGCTGAAGGCTTCGGCAAGCGGATTGCTGATGTAGCGGGCTTTACCCACGTGGTAATTGTATTGGTTGCTGTAAAGCTCGGGCAGGCGGCTTTCCCAAAGAGAATGTACGCCGGCCTGGTTGGTAAGCTGCCCATCATAATTTTCGGTAAGGTGCAGGGGCGTATGTGCGTCTGAGATGTAATGCCCCAGGTTGGCAGATATGGTGAGGATGGCGGTGGTATCGTGCCGTTTAAAGGCTTTCACCAGCCAGTAATAGTTGGCGTTGATGATCCAGGGAACGGTGCCGTATTTGTTAAGGGTATCACTTGAGTACTTTGCGGCGGCATCTATCCAGTGCTGCGGCATGGCTTTAAAGGGCTGTTTGCCGTAATGGTCAGCATCAAAGAAATGATGCGGTGCTTCCAGCGAATCAACATAGCGCTTTTTATCGGCGCTTACAGCATGCTCGGTAATATAATTGATATTGGCCCTATAAAAACCGGCCATGCCCTTAGGGAGCGTAAAAACCGCCAGCCGGTGGATGCGGTAATGCGCAAAGAAACCCCATGAGCTGCAGGAAATGATAATGGTGATGGCGGCGATAGATAGTAGGAGGGAGCGCTTCATTAAGATTGTCTGAACTCGAATTTTAAGGAATTGGCGAATTTACAGAATTAGGAGAATGAGTAGTTATTAATTCGAAAGATTCCACAAATCGTGAAAATTCTGATTCGGACAAAGTGCGTTAGGGATAGAAGCGGAAACCCCGAAATGAAGTCGCCACTTCTATCGGTGGGGGTGGAATGAGGAGTTGCAGCGTATAGCCCGGGCCGAAGGCAACGCCATGAATAAAATCTGTAGCTGTTTTTTGCACTTAACGAATTTGTAGAGTTAGGGCGAGGTTATATGCCTCATTATAAAAGGGTAATTATAAACCCCAATTACTAACTTTGAGGTAACGAAACCAAATGAAAAAGAAGATAGTTTATTTTTTCGGTGCCATATTATTGCTTTTTGTTGTGACAAACCCGGGCGAAACTTCTTTCCGAAATTATTTGGACGAACAAGAGTTTAAAGACGAAGGCAGAAAAGTAAATTATGTTGTGTGCAGCATTTATTCGGCTGACTTTATAACCGCCAATGAAGGATATATCAGGCAACGGTATTTTGCCATCCTCGGGAGGTTTTATAAGTTAGAGTAGCCGGTTGTGATTGCCCCTGATAAGAAGAAGGAATAATCTGCTGTCCGTCCGTTTTCGAGTGCGGAATTTTACGGACGGGGCGGACGTTAATCCTCCTTTCTCCTTCATCTTTTAGCCTTCGTCAAAAAATATATACAATGTGTTTGCAAATTAAAATTTATCAACCTATATTTGCACCTCTAAAAATAAAGAAAGAATAACAAGCTGTACGATGGCAAATCATAAATCATCCTTAAAAAGAATCAGGTCAAACGCTGCGAAGCGTCTGCGCAATAGGTACCAGGCAAAAACCACCAGGAACGCTATTAAAAAACTAAGAGGTACAACAACTAAGGTTGATGCTACTCCTTTATTATCTAAAGTGATCTCTATGTTAGATCGTTTGGCTAAAAAGAACGTTATTCACAAAAACAAGGCTTCTAACAACAAATCTAAGCTTACTAAATTTGTAAACGCTTTAAGCTAATCGCTTAACACGATATATTGAAAGGGATAATACGAAAGTGTTATCCCTTTTTGTTGTGGGTTGTTTGTCTGAATCAGGATTTACAGGATTAAATAATTTTCAGAATAAAAATACTGAGTTGGGTTAGTTATCCATCCTTTCAAGGTAAAGCCCTGAATTCTGTTCATTTTAAAATTCTGTAAATCCTGATTCAGATACATTCCCTTTTATTTCCTACTTTAGGCTTACAAAACCCAAACCTACCCTTGGAAGAATACGGTAATAATTTAAGCATAAAAAGCTGGGCCGAAGAAGACCGACCGCGCGAAAAGCTAAGCGGGCAGGGCCGCCGTGCCCTTACAGATGCCGAACTCATAGCCATACTCATTGGTAGCGGCAGCCGTAACGAAACCGCCGTAGAGCTAAGCAAACGTATTCTGCACCATTACGATAACGACCTGAACAAGCTGGGTAAAGCCGGCATTAGCGAGCTATCTAAATTTAAAGGCATCGGCGAAGCCAAAGCCATCAGCATTATAGCGGCACTGGAAATTGGCCGCCGCCGTGGCGAAACCGAATCAAAAGCGCCCGAAATCCTAACCTGCAGCCGCGATATTTATAACGTAATGCGCCGCCACCTGATGGACCTTAACCACGAGGAATTTTGGATAGTGCTGGTAAGCCGTGCAACAAAGGTGATAGGCAAGGAACTCATTAGCAAGGGCGGCTTAAACGGCACCGTTGCCGACCCGCGGATTATTTACCATGTTGCCATACAGCACCAGGCCAGCAGCATTGTGCTGATCCACAACCACCCATCGGGCAACCTGAAACCGAGTCGCGAGGATATTTTCCTCACCAAAAAGATGGTGGAGGCCGGCAGGCTGCTGGATATAACCGTGCTGGATCATTTGATCATATCCGACCAGGGTTATTTTAGCTTTGCCGATGAGGAGATGCTTTAGGGGTTTCGGATTTGGGATTTGAACATTCGAAATAATTTCACCCAACAAAGAGCCCGACGAACGGGACGATAACCTAAAAAACCGGCATAGCATTACGCACGGGTGGCACTGTCACTGAAATAGCACTAACGTACATAGGGCGGAACCAAGCCGGCACTTTTCTTTGGTTCGTTTCTTTTGGTGTCAAAAGAAATGAACATCCACAGGCGTAACGGCAGTCACTGCCATACCTAACGGAGCACTGAAATAATTGAGCCGCCTTTCAAAGTGAGCACTAAAATAATCAGTGCCTTGTTAGCAGCGTTTTGTAAGTAATCATTGTCAGTGGATGTTACTTTCTTTTTTTCCGCAAAAAATAAAGTAACCAAAGAAAAAACTCTCGGCTGCGCCCTGATCTATTAAAGGTTGTGCTTTAGCAGTGCCTGTGGTTGCCGAACAAGGCAAGGCCGATTTAGAAGGGCTTTCGTTAGGTTCGTCGGGCTCTGTATTTCACCCATAAATTCGAAATTGAACATTCGAATTTCGAAATCCTAAATTCCCGCAAACAACGCAAGCCCTCCCTCGTTCTACTTAAACAAATTTTAAAACCCAAACACCATGATACAGCCCGAAGACGACCAATTAGCACAAGACGACCAACTTGGCCAAACCGAGAACGAAGACCAGGTAAGCCAGCAGGATATCCACTCCAACGGTTTCGACGAAACCAACGAACCTACCGGCGAAATAAACGAAAGCGCCCCCCTGCAGCGTGCTTATGATGCTGCCGAATCTGCCTACACTCTCAACCTGGATGATGCACCTGCAGACGATGATGAATAATTAACCCCTTTTCGCTGTCTGTCCGCTTTTGGGTGTCCAACCTTGGTGGACGGGTTGCGGACAAGGAACTCCTCTGCTTTTTAGGCTGAATTAACGCTTCTTGGCTAAAATTGTATACATTAGATGCTTGCTAAAGCCGCCTAATGCCACACAACAAAAATGCCTTTGATGCATTGCGCGTATTATTCGCGCTGTTTGTATTTATATCTCACTCGTATTTTTTAACCGGGCGCGATACCGCCGAGCCCATCTTTGTTTTCTCCAAGGGGCAAACCACCCTGGCAGATATTGGCGTAATGGGCTTTTTTACCCTTAGCGGTTTTTTAATCACCTCCAGTTTTGATAGGGCCACCAGTGCGTACAGCTTTCTGCTGAACAGGGCGTTGCGCATATTGCCGGGCTTTTGGGTTTGCCTGGTGGTAACAG
This sequence comes from Mucilaginibacter sp., assembly GCF_039925265.1. Classification (GTDB taxonomy): domain Bacteria; phylum Bacteroidota; class Bacteroidia; order Sphingobacteriales; family Sphingobacteriaceae; genus Mucilaginibacter. The sequence goes on along the minus strand of NZ_JBDSZG010000016.1, from coordinate 155,276 downwards.
GTTTTATTATTGCCCCGGCATTGTATTATTTAAACCGGCACACGCTGGCAGGCTTTAATTACCGGGCGCACGATGGGGCTTTATCTTACGTGTACAGTAACGCTCTGCTGCATATAAACCAATGGAGCCTGGGCGATGTAGTTAGCCATGGCATTGTTAAGCAAGCGCTAAACGGCAGCCTGTGGAGCCTCTTACCCGAGGCAAAATGTTATCTGCTTACCCTTATTATTGGCTTGTTTGCGCTCATTAATAAAAACAAAGCGGCGTTTTTAATACTGCTGGCGCTGGTTTATACGGTTTACGTGGTAAACCTATACGATACCTCAAAAACCTTCGGGCCATCGGTTTTAACCCTTGGCAACACGCTTAAATTATATACCGCTTACCTCTGTGGCGCCGCCCTGTACGTATTCCGCAACGATTTGACGATAGATATTAAAGGGCAGGTGTTTTTGCTGCTGCTGGCGATAGTGTTGCTGCGTAACGGCGGCTTTGCAATTGCCGAACCCTTGCTAATAGCTCTTATAGCGGTAAAGGGTTTCGCCAACTTTACCATCAACTTAAAGTACGATATCTCTTACGGGCTGTACATCTACGCCTTCCCCATACAACAGCTAATTATTACCGCCTACTACCCATCGCTGGGCTTTTGGGGTATACTTTTCATCAGCCTTGCGCTAACCTGCCTCGCGGCCTTTTTAAGTTACACGCTGGTAGAGAAGCCTTTTTTAAAGCTGAAGAAAGCAGGGGAAAAGCAAGCGGTAGCCGTTTAGGTTTTGTCCGTCTGCAGGAGTGACTATACATGCGGACAAAGCGGACTGCATTGACAGGGTCGACGAGGCGTAGCCTCGTCGGGGTGAGTCCTCCCAAAGCGGACGGACAACAAGAGCCAGCGCCACTCCGCAACTGCTACCGCCACTCCCCCTACAACAACCGTTACTGCAACTATTTTTACTTTTGACTTTTTACTTTTGACTTTTCACTTCTCCACTTCGTATCTTTGCCGATTATCATTCTGCTATAATGAAGATATCGTACAACTGGCTTAAAGAATTTATTGATACAGATAAAACCCCCGAAGAGATCTCTACGATACTCACCGGTACAGGTTTGGAGGTAGAGAGCCTCGAAAAGGTACAGGCTATACCCGGTGGGCTGGAAGGGCTGGTTATTGGTTACGTGCTGGAGTGCGTAGATCACCCAAACAGCGATCACCTGCACGTTACCAAGGTTGATGTTGGTGGCGCAGAGCCGCTTAACATTGTTTGCGGCGCTGCTAACGTAGCGGCAGGGCAAAAGGTAGTGGTGGCTACTGTTGGTACTTCGGTTTACCCAACTGTGGGCGAGCCATTCAAAATAAACAAATCTAAAATACGCGGCGAGGTATCCGAAGGGATGATCTGCGCCGAAGATGAGATAGGCCTCGGCAGCAATCATGCGGGCATTATGGTGCTTGATGCTGATGCCCCTGTAGGCACGCCGGCAAAAGCGTACTTTAAACTGAACGACGATTACATGTACGAGATTGGCCTTACGCCAAACCGTGCGGATGCGGTATCGCACCTGGGTACCGCCCGTGATATCGCCGCATTCCTCAAGATAGGCATCACCAAACCCGGTGTTAGCGCTTTCAAGGTGGATAACACCGATAGCCCTATTGAGGTGGTGGTAGAGAACGAACAGGCTGCACCAAGGTATGCCGGCGTAACCATCTCGGGCATAGCGGTTAAAGAGTCGCCACAATGGCTTAAAGAGCGTTTGGCGGTGATTGGCGTGCGCAGCATAAACAATGTGGTAGATGTTACCAACTATGTACTGCACGAACTTGGCCAGCCCCTGCACGCCTTTGATGCCTCGGCCATTACCGGCAACAAGGTTGTAGTAAAAACCGTAGCCGAAGGCACTGTGTTTAAAACATTGGATGACGTGGATAGGAAACTATCTGCCGATGACCTGATGATATGCAACGCCGAAGAGCCGATGTGTATTGCCGGTGTATTTGGCGGTGCAAAAAGCGGCGTTAACGCGGCTACCACCAGCATCTTTTTAGAGAGCGCATACTTTAACGCTGTGTCGGTACGTAAAACGGCCAAGAGGCACGGTTTAAAAACCGATGCATCCTTCCGTTTTGAGCGTGGCACCGACCCTGATATGCCCGTATTCGCCCTAAAGCGCGCGGCCTTGCTCATCCAGCAGGTAGCAGGCGGTGTGGTATCATCAGAAGTGTTTGATAACTACCCTAACCCGGTAGCACCTTTCGAGATTGAAGTTACTTACAAAACCATCGACAGGCTCATTGGCAAAGCCATTGGGCACGATACCATCAAGGCCATCCTTACCGGGCTGGATATTACCATTGTAACGGGAACTGAAGAGGGTTTAAGCTTAAAAGTGGCCCCTTACCGTGTGGATGTAACGCGCGATGTGGATATTGTGGAGGAGATTTTACGTATTTACGGGTACAACAATATCGAGATCCCAACGCAGATCCGAGCATCGTTAAACAACTCCATCCGCCCGGAGAAAGATACCGTGCAGAACGCTATATCTGATCTGCTGAGCGCCAATGGCTTCAACGAGATCATGAACAACTCGTTAACTAAATCGGCTTATTCTGACGATCTGGAGCACGCCGTAAAGATCTTGAATCCGCTCAGCAGCGATCTGGATGTAATGCGCCAGAGCATGTTGTACTCGGGGTTGGAATCTGTCGCCTACAACCAAAATCACCGGGCTGCGGACCTGAAACTGTATGAGTTTGGTAAGATCTACAGTTTTGTTGATGAGAAGTATGTAGAGGCCCAGCGCTTCTCTATCTTCCTTACCGGCGCTTACAAAAGCGAGCAATGGAACGGCAAGGCCGTAGGTACATCGTTCTATAATTTAAAGGCGGTTGTTGATGGCATCCTCAAAAAACTGAGCATTACCGATTATACCACCGAAGAGGCTACAGCCAACGGCTTAGCCTACGGGCTGCAATACCTGCGCGGGAATAAAGTGCTGGTAAGCTTTGGCTCGGTAGCGCCTGCGGCCCTAAAAAAGGCCGATGTGGATAAGGAAGTTTTTTATGCCGATTTTGATTTCGACGTGTTGTTGAAGCTGGTTCGCAAGAACGTAATTGTGTACCAGGAAGTAAGCAAGTTCCCTGCCGTAAGGCGCGATCTGAGTATGCTGGTAGATAAGAGCGTTACCTTTGGACAGTTAAAGCAGATAGCCGGCCGGACGGACAAAAAGCTGCTGAAAGAGGTGAATGTGTTTGACGTGTACATGGGCGATAAACTCCCGGCGGGCAAAAAATCGTACGCCCTCAGCTTTATTTTGCAGGACACCGAAAAAACTTTAACCGATAAGGCAATTGATGCCACGATGCAGAAATTAATTTATAATTTAGACAAAGAAGCAGGAGCGGAGATCAGGAAATAGGTTAGAAAGGTTAGTAAAAGTTGGAAGGGTTTGAAAATTTAGACCTTTAATCTCTTTAACGTTTGCAACCTCTACAACCCTTTCAACTTTTACAACCTTTTTAAACATTTTTAACTAACGATGCCTTCAGTAGCAGAACAATTAACAAAAGTTGTATATAAAACCGAGCGGTTAATAGAGCTTTGTGCTGCGCTACAGGAAGAAAACGACCTGCTTAAACTGGAAAGCGATGCCTTAAACGCCGCGCTTGATGCCAGTAAAAACAAGACGAAAGACCTGGAAGAAAAGCTTCGTGTATTGAAACTGGCAAAATCTTTTTCAGAAACAAATGAAAAAAGTGTTGACATTAAGCAAAAAATTAACGACTTTGTGCAGGAAATAGATAAGTGTATTGTATTGCTGAAAAAGTAATACGAAAAGTGAAAAGCTCAAATGGGAGAAATCTCAATAAAAATAAATATTGCCGACCGAGTTTACCCCTTAAAGGTGAACATGGAAGAAGAAGAGATAATAAGAAGGGCAGCTAAGCTGATTAACGATCGCATAAAAGAGTACCAGGAGAACTATGCGGTTCGCGATAAACAGGATCTGCTTTCGATGTGTGTGCTGCATTACGCAACATCCTCATTAAAAGCGGATAAGAAAGTTACGTCGGATGATTCTGAAGTGACGGAAAAGGTTTATCATTTAGATCACCTGCTGACCGATTTTTTTTCTAAACAATAACGTTCTTTAAATAAGTAGAAGAAGCCCTGAGTGCAAAGTAAGAAGTTAAACAATACTTTCTACTTTAAACTTTCGACTTTAAACTCTACCCGAGCCATTTAAGATTTAACCGCAGTTAAATTTTAAGTTTTCACTATTAAAAACTTAACGCTTCAATATCTACGGATCAAAGAGGCATGCGTTGATCGTGTAATTTACGGTAACCCGTGATCCCGAGCCATCCGACCAGAAGTTTTAACAATACATGAACACTTAGAAGTTTAGTTGCGGTTTTTTTTATTTATATAACCTAAGAAATGAACACATTTTTGTACCTGATCATCGGGCTCCTTGTAGGCGTACCGACGGGCATCGTCATAGGCCGCTTCCTGCTGAGGAAGCTGTTTAAAGACCAGGAAGTAAACGCCCAGAATAAAGTAAAGAAGATATTAAAGGAAGCTGAGAATAACGCCGAGATCCTTAAAAAGAACCGCCAGTTAGAGGCCAAGGAGAAATTCCTTCAATTAAAAGCCGAGCATGAGCAGGAGGTAAACACCAAGAACAATGTGCTTAACCAGCGCGAGAACGGCATCAAACAAAAAGAGCAATCTTTTAACCAGAAGCTGGAGAACATGAACCGCAAGGAGAGTGAGCTTGATAATGCGCGTAAAAAACTGGATGCCCAAACCGATAGCCTTGCCAAAAAGCAGGAAGAAGTTGAGCACCTGAAAAATCAGCACGTATCAGAACTGGAAACTATTGCAGGCCTAAGTGCCGAAGATGCCAAGAACCAGCTGATTGATAACCTGCGCGAAGAGGCCCGCAGCAAGGCGATGGCGCAGATAAAGGACATTGTAGACGAAGCCAAGCTTACCGCTACCAAAGAGGCTAAAAAGATAGTGATCCAAACCATTCAGCGTACCGCTACCGAAAGCGCTATCGAGAACACGGTATCTATCTTCAACATCGAGAACGACGAGATCAAAGGCCGTATCATTGGTAGGGAAGGCCGCAACATCCGCGCGCTGGAAGCAGCAACCGGTATTGAAATTATTGTGGATGATACCCCGGAAGCGATTATCCTTTCAGGCTTCGACCCTGTCCGCAGGGAGATTGCCCGTCTGGCAATGCACCGCCTGGTGACGGACGGACGCATCCACCCGGCGCGTATTGAAGAGGTAGTTGCCAAAACCCGCAAGCAGATAGAAGAAGAAATTGTTGAGATAGGCGAGCGTACCGTGATAGATTTAGGTATCACCGGCCTGCACCCGGAACTGATAAGGATGGTAGGCAGGATGCGTTACCGTTCATCGTACGGGCAAAACCTGTTGCAGCACTCGCGCGAGGTTGCCAACTTCTGCGCTACCATGGCAGCAGAGCTGGGCCTGAACGTAAAACTGGCCAAACGCGCGGGTTTACTGCACGATATTGGTAAGGTACCAGATGATAACCCGGAACTGCCACACGCTATTTTGGGTATGCAGTTAGCCGAAAAATATAAGGAACACCCGGAAGTATGTAACGCTATTGGCGCCCACCACGATGAAGTGGAAATGACCTCGATGCTATCGCCTATAATACAGGTTTGTGACGCTATATCAGGCGCAAGGCCGGGCGCACGCCGCGAAGTGGTAGAAAGTTACATCAAGCGCTTAAAAGAGCTTGAGGAGCTTGCATTATCGTACCCTGGCGTAGAGAAAACATTCGCTATACAGGCAGGCCGCGAATTGCGCGTTGTAGTAGAGAGCGAAAAGATAAGCGATGCCCAAAGCGAGATACTGGCGGCAGATATATCTAACCGTATCCAAACAGAAATGACCTATCCGGGCCAGATAAAAGTTACCGTAATAAGGGAAACCCGCGCGGTAGCATTTGCAAAATAATAAAGCTTAAATTTGAGCCCTCTCCTAACCGGGGAGGGCTTTTTTATTTTATGGCGAAACCAAAACCAAATACGATTAAACCTATGCTCCCCAAAAAAGACGAGCGCCCCGTAGATGTTTATTTTAACCGGCTTAACGCAAGTCACCGAAACCCAACCAACCGCCTGCTGCACTTTATATGTGTACCGCTGATGCTGTTCGGCGCGCTGGGTATTGCCTGGGCTATACCATTTCCGCACCTGGCTTTTTTAGGTACTTATAACGAGATGTTCAACTGGGCATCGTTCCTGATAGCCTTTTGCGTTTACTACACGCTTAAACTTTCGCCAATACTATCGTATACCATGTTGCTGGTATTATTTGCGTTAAGCTACGGCGTATCTCAGCTTGCAGTATGGGAACAGGCCGGCGGCATTCCATTGATTTGGATGGGAACCTTGTTCCTGGCCCTTGCCTGGCTTGGCCAGTACATAGGCGGTAAAAAAGAAGGCAATGAAGCATCATTTAAGGATGATACCCAATTGGTGCTTATCACACCGATATGGGTGCTGTATAGCTTGTTTAAAAGGTTTGGGTGGAAGTATTAGGGACGACCTTTTCCCGCCACTTCCTCCCACAGCGTCATTGCGAGGTACGAAGCAATCTCCCGATAGAAAGATAGCCAACGTTCCTGAATAATTATTATTTTGCCATATGGTTTTTCAAAGAGGCGACTGCGTGTACATTCTCGCAAATAAGTACAATTCCGTGTTGTATACAGGCGTTTCTTCGGAGTTACTCAGCCGCATCTGGGATCACAAAAACAAAACTTATCCTACCAGCTTCACTTCCAAGCACAATTGCCACAAACTCGTTTATTACTACTTTTATTCACACATCGAAGAAGCGATTGCAGCAGAAAAAACAATTAAAGGTGGCAACAGGGAATACAAAAGAAAACTGGTCAACGCTATGAATCCGGAATGGAAAGACTTATATGATGGCTTGCTGGCAGAATAGTTTGCCAATACCTATCGGCTACTTTTCTATCGGGAGATTGCTTCATTCCTCACAGCAATGACGTGCGGTAAGTTGGACGGACGGGTGTGCTTTACTGTATTGAAATCCCGAACCTGTCTATTGGGAGATTGCTTCGTACCGTACAGCGATGACGCGCGGGGAGTTGCAATTGCTTCGTGTCCGCAATGACGCGTGAAAAATGCGGACGGTTGAACGGACGGACAGTACATACGCCCCCTTGCAATTCAAAATCCCTAAATCGTAAAAATCGGTTAAATCCCGGTTACAGATTCTTCCCCAATTTCTCCAAAATATCCTGCGGCACTTTTTCCAGATCTAATACGAGGAACCCATCCAAACAATCAGAAAATTTAGGGTCGATGTTGAAGCTGATGATCTTCGCGTTGAGTTGGATGTACTGGCGAAGCAGTACAGGCACCTTCATGTGATGAGTTTCCACTTCCGAGATCAGGTTATCCAGGCCTTTAAAGCTGTCGCCGCCGCTCATCAGCAGGTCGGTATCAATGTTCTCAAAGTTTACCTTGAATTTTTTGCGGGGTTTTACATACTGCGCCAGTTCATGGTCGAAATGGTTGCGGTTGATGTAATCCACAATAAGCGATTTGGAGAATTGTGAGAAGGAGTTACTAATGCTCACCGGGCCAATAAGGTAGCGATAGCGCGGGTTATCCATCAGGTATTTCAGGATGCCTTTCCAAAGCAAAAACAGGGGCAGAGGCTTTAACTGGTACTCCTTACGGATCCACGAACGGCCCAGTTCCAGGCTCTTCTTCAATATCGGTGTAAACTGTTCCCTTAACTTAAACAGCTCATTGATATAAAAACCCTTTTTGCCAACGCTATAAAAGATCTCATCGCCCAAACCAATACGGTAAGCGCCAACGATCATCTTGGCTTCCATATCCCATATGAACAGGTGATGGTAGTAAATATCGTACTCGTCCAGGTCGGTAGCCTTATTGGTACCCTCGCCAACCTCGCGGAAAGTAACTTCGCGCAGCCGGCCAATCTCGCGGATAGTGCATGGGATCTCGGAAGTAGGGGCGATGAACACCTCGTAGTTCTTCTCGGTCCATACCTTGTAATGCTCGCGGAGGGGGGCTATCTCGGCTTCGAGTTTATCGGCCAGGGTCTCAGGCACAATAGCCTCCGGCAGTTTTTTTATCTTGAAGAGGTTTCGGGGGTTAAAAATTTTTTTCTCCTCCTCCAACCCTGCACCAAGCGCGTAGGTTTTGGCCCGCAGGTAATTAAGCACCTTGGCGCTGTTATTACTATCGGGGATATCGGCAACTTTAATAGGCTTGCCAATGCGTAGTTTAATGGTATGCCCCTGCTTGTTAAATAATTCCGAAGGGAGTTTTGCGGTACGCAGTGCTGGGTGAATAAGGCTAAGTAGGTTAAACAGCAGTCCGTTATTGCCGTGGAAGTAAATAGGCACCACTGGCACTTTAGCTTTGGCGATGATCTTACCCACTACAGGGTGCCAAAGGCGGTCGGTAACCTCTTTTTTCTCCATCTTAAAGGTAGATACCTCCCCGGCCGGAAAGATACCTATAGGCGTTCCTTTGGCCAGTAATTCCAGCGTGTTTTTTAAACCACTGATGCTGCTGGAATGCTCCACATTCTCAAAAGGATTAACGGCTACAAAGTAGTCGGCAAGGTTTGGGATCTTTTTCAGCAGGAAGTTAGCCATCAGCTTGGCATCGGGCCGGGCCATGCAAAGGATCTTCAGCAATACCATGCCCTCGATACCGCCGTAGGGGTGGTTGGCAATGGCTATAAAAGCGCCGTCTTTTGGGATGTGGCGTAATTCGCGTTCGTCAAATTCTATTTCGATGCCACAGCCTTTTAATATAGCGTCTACAAACTCAGGTCCTTGTTTGGGCTGGGCCTGGGCAAACAGGTCGTTTACCTGGTTAATTTTCATCAGTTCCATCAGCAGGGAGGCCAAGCCGGGCATTTTTAGTTTGTCCAGTTTAGTTGCTTTGGCAAATTCCTCGGTGGTTATAACTTTCATCCTTTTTAAACGGATTAAATGATTGTAAAATTATTACTTTAACGGCTGTAAAGCATTGTTATGAAAGCGCAGTTAAAAAATTACCTATCCCTTACAAAAAAAGAATGGAACGGTATGCTTGTGCTGGTTATTTTGATAATTGCAGTTTTGGCTGTGCCCTACGTTTATCAATGGTATCGCAAAGATAATACAATTAATGCTAAAGAATTTGATGCCGCGCTGGCGCAGCTCAATAAAGCCAACCCGGGCGGCACACAAGCTTATACCAGCCCGGCAACGCAGAAGCCGCTAAGCCGTACGCTTTTTAAATTCAATCCCAACAGCCTGCCGGCAGATAAGTGGAAAATGCTGGGACTAAGCGATAAGCAAATTGCCGTCCTGAAAAACTACGAGGCAAAAGGAGGAAGATTTTACAAGTCGGCCGATCTGAAGAAAATATATGGCATCACCGAGGCGGATTATAAAGCGCTGGAGCCATACATTGAGATCCCCGGAATGGAGGTTAAGAATTTGGTTATTGAGCTTAATTCGGCCGATTCTGCAAAACTAACTAAGCTGGATGGCATCGGCCCCGCATTTGCAAAACGCGTTATATATTACCGCGAGCGCCTGGGTGGCTTTATAAATAAGGAACAGTTGAAAGAGGTGTATGGGCTGGATGAATTGAAGTACGCCGAGATAAAAAGCCAGCTAAAAGTTGATGCCTCGAAGATCAGGAAGATAGACATCAATAATATAACTTTCGACAAACTACGATTAATGCCCTACCTCGATTACAAACAGGTGAACGCCATCATCGAATATCGTAACCAGCATGGTGATTACAGTTCTCTTGCCGATTTGCAGCACATTGCTATTATAGATGAAGGAATTTTGCGTAAAATTGAACCATATTTAAGCTATAAATGATACAGCAAAACATTAAGGCGGCCATCCGCGATATCCCTGACTTCCCTAAACCCGGGATTATTTTTAAGGATATTACCCCCATTTTGAAAGACCCGGGTTTGTGCGATAGCATTGTTGATGCCTTTGTAGCCGGCCTGAAAGATACCAAGATAGATGCCATTGCAGGTGTGGAGAGCCGTGGATTTTTATTCGGGTTAACGCTGGCAACCAGGCTTGGCGTACCCTTTATACCCGTGCGCAAAGCAGGTAAACTGCCCCATACCGTTAAGCAAAAAGTATACGAACTGGAATACGGTACAGCCACCATAGAACTGCACATAGATGCCTTTAAACCCGGCGACCGCATCCTTATTCACGACGACCTTTTAGCCACCGGCGGCACAGTAACCGCAGCCAGCGAACTGATCCAGGATATGGGCGGCGTAGTGGCCGGTTTTACCTTTGTAGTGGGCCTCGGCTTTTTAAACGGACTGGAAAAGATAAGCCCCATTAGTGATAATATTATGGTGCTGGCCAATTATTGATATTTTTTCGGTAAAATCCATCTATATTTAATCTTATATTTTCAAGTTATTTAGACGCTAAAAACCCTCTAATTTTAATAATTAGAGGGTTTTTAGGTTATAAAAAAAAAGTAAAAATTAATATCGGTGCGCCATCCCGTAAATGTATTATAATTTCATCCAATAAATGCTGCCGCTGGTTTGCCTGCGATACATTTAAAACGGCAGTAAACCCTGCCGAATCCAATTATAATAAACTATTTCCCGAAAAGAATGAAGATCGCGAATCGCTATGTTGCCCTTGCCGTTATTTCTGCCGCCTGTATACAGGTCGGCTCTGCCCAAACCCATTTAAAAAGAGTGGGAAAGGTTACCGGGGCAACTGTAAATAACCAGGAAGTTGATATTAAAACCGAGAATGCTTTTATAAAAGTTGCCGTGTATAGCCCTAACGTTATCCGGGTGCGTATGGATAAACAACAACTGGGCGAAGATTTCTCTTATGCTGTTGTTGCCAAGCCGCAAACCACCAAAGTAACCGTTACCCAAAACGATAATGAGATCAACCTCGCAACCGATTCGCTTAAAGTAAACATCAGGAAAAACCCTTACGCCATCACCTTTACCACGTTAGCAGGCGAAGTGATCAACCAGGATGAGGCCGGCCTGAGCACCTCGTGGGTGAGCGAAAACGTTACCACCTACAAACACATGCAGGATGGCGAGCACTTCATCGGCCTTGGCGAAAAAACCGGTCCGCTGGATCGTCGCGGCAACGCATACACCAACTGGAACAGCGATGTATTCGCTTATTCTGCAGGGCAGGATCCTTTATATTCTACCATTCCGTTCTATATAGGCGTGCACCACAATGTGCAGTACGGCATATTTATGGATAACACCTGGCAGTCTGATTTTAACTTTGGCGCCAGCAATAACCGCTTCTCTTCCTTTGCCGCAAAAGGCGGAGAGATGAACTATTATTTTATGTATAGTTCGCACCTGGCGGATGTTATTGCCTCGTACACCTGGCTTACCGGCCGCATAAAAATGCCACCGCTGTGGAGCCTTGGTTACCAGCAAAACCGTTACAGCTATTACCCGGATACCGAAGTGTACCGTGTAGCCAACACCCTGCGCGAGAAAAAAATTCCCGCCGATGGTATTACGCTGGATATCCACTATATGGATAAATACAAAGTGTTTACCTGGGATAAAAGCCGTTTCCCGGATCCACAGGGTCTTACCAGGAAGCTAAAGGATATGGGTTTTAAAGTAACCCTTATTGTTGACCCGGGTGTTAAGGAAGAAAAAGGCTACGGCGTTTACGACCGCGGTGTTGCGGCAGACATCTTTGCAAAATACCCGGACAGTACCAACTATACCGGGCAGGTATGGCCGGGCTGGTGCAACTTCCCCGATTTTACAAATCCTAAAGGGCGCGAATTTTGGGCAAAGGAGCTAAAGGCTTATGCAGCAGATGGTGTAAGCGGGATCTGGAACGATATGAACGAGTTTAGTACCTGGGGCCAAAAAGCGCCGGATAATATCTTCTTCAACTACGAAGGCAAAGGCGCATCGCACCTGCAAATTCATAACGTATACGGGCTGGAGATGATCCGTAGCAGTTACGAAGGTTACCGCGCGGCACTGGGTGGCAACAAACGCCCGTTTGTGTTAACCCGCTCTGGCTACGCAGGTTTACAGCGCTTTGCCGCGATGTGGACAGGCGATAACCGCGCCGAAGATAGCCACATGATGGCGGGTGTCCGTTTGATGAACAGCCTTGGGCTAAGTGGTGTACCTTACACAGGTATGGATGTTGGCGGTTTTACAGGTGGTGCATCACCCGCTTTGTATGCACGTTGGATGCAGATAGGCGCGTTTAACCCGTATATGCGTAACCATACGCAGATCAACACCAAATCATCAGAGCCATGGGCCTATGGTGAGGAAGTGCTGGAGATCACCCGTAATTACATCAACCTGCGTTATAAATTATTGCCATACCTGTATTCGTCCTTCTACGAAGCAAAAGAGAATGGCAAACCTGTAATGCGTTCATTGGCTATTGATTATACGCACGATGAGAATGTGTATAGTGGTACTTACGAAAACCAGTACATGTTTGGCCAGGCATTTTTAGTGCTGCCATTTGACAGCCAGACGGCTATTGGCAGGGTATACTTCCCGGCGGGTAAATGGTACGATATGTATACCGGCGCGGTGCAACAGGGTAACACAAAACTTAGTATTGAATTGGTTATGAGCAAACTGCCGGTGTATGTAAAAGAAAGCAGCATTATCCCAATGCAGTCGCTGATACAAACCACAGCTGAAAAACCGACTGACACCTTAACCATACACGTTTACAGAGGCGATATCAACAACAAATTTGTTTATTACGAGGATGACGGCGAAAGCTACGATTACGAAAAGGGTGATTTTTACAAACGGACGATTACTTACGATGCCGGTAAAAAAGCGATCACTTTTGGCAAGGCGGAGGGTTCTTCAAAATCTAAGTTCAACAACATAAAAGTTATTTTGCACGGTTTTAATGCCACAGCAATTAAGCTAAACGGCAAGCAATTTAAAGCTGCCGACGATTTTAGCGCGCTGATGGTGCCTATCTCACGTTTCGACCCAACCGGCCTGTCGAACCCGGTTGAAGGAGAGAACGTAAAGAGCTTGACGGTTAAAAATAGTGATGGCCAGTTTGCTATTACTTACTAAGAAATATACTGATCTTATAAAAACCCAGCCTGCAGCTTAAAAAGCTGCGGGCTTTTTGTGTTTACCGTACCCAAAACATTTATAGTTAATTGTAAAATTCCTAACTCTAAACAACGGGGTGTTAAGGACTCGCTAATAAAAATTAAAATTAGCCACCATTATAGCAAAAAAGCCAGAATGGCTTTGAACTTGTTTAGGGTTTAATTTTTAGTTATTAACTTTAATCCGCTGTTGAAACCAATTTATGAGGCTATTTCTACTGTTCTTCTTCATGTTGTTTTGCGTAGGTTCTGCTTTTTCGGCGGATAAAGACAGCTTGCTTACCCAGTTAAAAGCAGAAATTTCAAAAAAAGACGCATACGATAGCGCCAAGCAGGATCGTATAAAAAATCTTAACAGCCTTCATCAAAAAACATCCAGAACCGACTATTCAACCCAATATGATATTTGCCTTAAACTGTATGATGAGTATAAGTCGTACCAATACGATTCGGCTTACGTATACGTAAATAAGCTTAAAAACCTCAGCGTCAGTATGAATGATATGTCGCGGGCGTATTACAGCCAAATAAAGCTCGGGTTTATATTGCTGTCCTCCGGCATGTTTAAAGAGACCTTTGATTGCATGAGAAGGGTGAACCCCCAATTGCTTACCGACAGCATGAAGGTGGAGTATTACTTTATTATGTATCGCTGCAACAGCGACCTGGCAAAATACAACAGCGACAAATACTTTTCGCCCGATTACCTTACCGCAAGTAACTCCTATATCGATTCGGCCATTAAACTCAGTAAAATAGGTTCGGTAGATCGCATCTATTACTCGGGGCTTAGGCACGTGGGCGCTAACGATAATTACAATGGCTCGCAGGAATTAAGCAAATTAGTAAAGCCCGGTGTGCCCATCTCTATGCACCTGCGTGCTATGATCAGTTGCTCGCTGGGGCAGATCTATATAAATTCTGATAGGAAGGACGAGGGGATAAGCCTGTTAATTCAATCGGCAATTGCCGATATTAAGTCCTCTACCAAAGAAACTGTGGCACTTTTTACCCTGGCAGAGCAGCTTTACAAAACCGGTAATATAAAAGATGCCTACAGTTTTGTACAACTGGCCAAGGCCGATGCCGATTTTTACGGCGCGCGCCAGCGAAAAATACAAATAGGCGCCATTTTGCCGCTTGTAGCTGCTGAAGAACTTAACCACTCAGAAAGCGAAAAGAACAGGATCCTGGTGTTTCTGCTGGCGATAACCGCCCTGGCATCGCTGGTAATATTATTTTTAATAATGATATACAAGCAGTTAGGCAAGCTTAAGCATAAGGAACGCATTATTGAAGATAAGAACGTGCTGCTAAAGCAGGTGAACTACAAGCTGATAGAGGACGCACATATTAAGGAAGAATACATTGGGCAGTTCTTTAAAATCATCTCGGGGTATATATTAAAGCTCGAAAAGCTGAAAATGTCGGTAGATACCAAACTGTCTATCAAAAAGTACGATGATATTAGATTGATAATCAATAATATAAATATAAAGAAAGAGCGGGAGGTACTGTATCACAGCTTCGATCATATCTTTTTAAAGATCTTCCCAAATTTCATATCGGTATTTAATTCACAATTTGAAGAGAAGGACCAGATATGGCCGCAAGAACATGAAGTGCTGAATACCGATCTCCGGATATTTGCACTGATACGGATGGGTATAAACGATAACGAAACTATCGCCAAAATACTGGAATACTCGGTAAATACCATTTACGTGTACAAAATGCGTATAAAGGCAAAGTCAAAAAATCCCGAGCAATTTGAACACCGTATTATGGATATAAAGGCTGTTGATTCGGTTGAATAGTAAGAGGTAGTTTTATTGCCACCGCTGGCACTTTAAAAACTATTTAATGTACTATTTTAACATAAATAACCTTAAAAGCTGTAAAAAACACTTATATTTTTCGCTTGTTTTTAACACTTAATTAGTTGAAAGTCAATTGTATAATAAAAAATTAGTCTATATTTTTTTATTAATACCCCAAATGAGTAGGGATTGAGGTTCAGGACACACATCTTTGTATAGATGAATAATGTTTTAATAAGCTAATTGCTTAAATATTTATTTATCGCAGGCCCATTTTTAGCCAATAAGCCAGTATAACCATTTAGTATTAAATTTTTTTGAGTACCGTGCGGTAAGCACAATTTGTTTTAAAGCGGAGCTGCCGATATTTTTAACGGTGCGTTTTTAATTTAACGGGAACCATGTACAAGAACTTTTATATAACCAATTTTAATTAAACCACAAACTATGCAATTTAAACACTTACTCACATTATGTTTTTTTGCTTTAACCTGCTTCTTTTTTGAGCCTGCGTTTGCTCAAAATAAGGTGATAACAGGTAAAGTAACCGACAAAAAGGACGGGTCGTCTCTCATAGGCGTAACCGTAGGCGCCGGTGGCGGTATCGGTACCCAAACAAATGTCGACGGTACTTTCAGGTTGTCTGTACCGGCAAACACTACTTCTTTGGTATTCAACTACATTGGCTACAAATCAACAACTGTAAGCCTGGATGGTAAAACATTCGTGGCAGTAACCCTCGAGTCTACCAATACGGCATTAAACGAGGTTGTTGTAATTGGTTACGGTAGTACACGTGTTAAGGATGCGACCGGTTCGGTAGCATCATTAAGCCCTAAAGATTTCAACAAAGGTGTTATTGCAACGCCAGAGCAGTTATTACAAGGCCGTATAGCAGGTGTGCAGGTAACCCCGGCAAGCGGCGAACCCGGTGCCGGTGCTACCATTAACATCCGTGGTGCAAGCTCAATCCGTTCTGGTTCAAGCCCGCTATATGTAGTGGATGGTGTGCCTTTGGATAATGGCGGTACTGCAGGTGGTTATGATAGCGGTGCAGGTAGCGCATCTGCCCGTAACCCATTGGCATTTATCAACCCTGCCGATATCGAAAATATCTCGGTATTAAAAGACGCATCTGCTTCAGCAATCTACGGTTCCCGTGGTGCTAACGGTGTAATCTTAATTACTACACGTAAGGGCCGTAAAGGCGCCGGCGTCCAGTTTGGTGCAAGCACAAGTGTATCAAAAGCGGCTAAAACTTACGACCTGCTTGGCCGCGAAGATTTCTTGAAAGGCGTTGCAAGCGTGGGTGCTGACCCAGCCGCTGTTGATTACGGAGGTAATACCGATTGGCAAAAAGAAATTTTGAGAACAGCTGTATCTCAAAACTACAATTTAGCTTTTGGTGGTGCCAGCAATACAGGTAACTACCGTGCATCTGCAGGTTACGACAGGCAGGAAGGTATTGTTAAGAATACAGACCTTCGTCGTTTTAACGCACGTATCAATGCTTCTCAATCGTTTTTTGGCGAGAGGGTTAAATTTGACCTTACTTCGTTATTCTCAAACGTAAAAGACAGGTTTGCGCCTATCACTAATAACGCCGGTTTTAATGGTAGCTTAATAGGTGCTGCATTGCAAACTAACCCAACTATACCAGTATACGATAATAAAGGCCGTTATTACAACTTAAATGGTTACGATGCTAACGGTTTTCCAAATGGCAACAGTTTCCGTAACCCGGTTTCGTTATTGAACCAGATTGACGACACAGATAACATTAACCGTTACCTGAACAACTTAAGTCTTACTTTGAGGTTGATTGAAGGATTATCTTACAAAGGCAACATTGGTATTGACAGAGCTGATGGTTTGAGGCAAACTTATTACGATCCTACTATTGTTGGTTTCACTGACCAAACCGGTATAAGGGATTTTAACGTCCCATCTGCAACAGGCAATGGCCGTGGTATTTTACAACATAATGAATTAAGGAGTACCACTACGGAGCATACCTTAAATTACGACAAGAAGTTTGCTAACAACAGCACAATTACCGCATTGGTTGGCTACTCTTACTCTTCTTACAAAAGCTTCAACCGCAATGATTTTGCATGGGGTACTGCCAACAAAAAAGAATTCGTTAAAGATTATTACGATTACGATGGCTTTACCCACCGTTTAGCTTATCCTGTGGGTGATAGTAGCAGCTACAAACTGCAATCATATTTTGCACGTGTTAACTACTCTTACAAAGATCGTTACATCTTAACCGGTACTGTACGTAGGGATGGTTCTTCTCGTTTTGGTGCCAACAACCAGTACGCTACCTTCCCTGCTGTTGCAGCTAAATGGCGTATCAGCAGCGAAAGCTGGGCTCCAAAAGGCGTATTTGATGATTTGAGCTTACGTTTAAACTACGGCCAAACAGGTAACCAGGATTACCCGTCTTATGCTTCTTTAAGGTTAAAACAACTTAACTACTACGGTACTTCAAGTTCTCCGCTAAATGCAGCTAACCCAGATCTGAAATGGGAAACACAAACTGCTTATGGCGCAGGTTTAGATTTCACCATACTTAGTGGCCGTTTAAGCGGTACTTTGGATTATTTTAATAAATCACAAAAAGACCTGCTGTTCTTACAGGATCTGGCGCAGCCGGCTGCCGATACAAGGTACTGGGTTAACTTGCCTGGTAACGTAAGAAATACAGGTGTTGAGCTTGGTTTAAACTTTGCTGCTGTGAAATCATCAAGCGCAAAAGGCTTTACCTGGGATATCAATTACAACATGACTTTTGTTAAAAACCGTGTCGAGAATTTTGGTAACCGTAACGTAATCACCGGTAACATTGATGGCCAGGGTTTATCTGGTGCTTACTCACAGTTTATTGGAAACGGCTACCCACTGTACACCTTCAACGTATCTCAGTATAACGGCTTAGATAAAGATGGTTTTGGTATCTATCCTGATGGTATTGATGCTGCAACACCGCACGGCAGCCCGCTTCCAACCTTCCTTGCAGGTATAAGCAATAGCTTTACTTACGGAAACTGGAACGCGAGTTTCTTCGTAAACGGAGCATCTGGTTTTTATATCTATAATAACACTGCCAACGCGTTCTTCTACAAAGGCAACCTTGTAAGCGGGCGTAACGTAACTCAGGATATAGCTGTAACAAATGAAAATGCGCTTAACTCTGGTGAGGTATCAAGCCGTTTTGTTGAGAAAGGTGATTTCATCAGGTTATCAAATGCTGTTATAGGTTATACATTCCCGGTAAAAGGAAGCGTGTTTAAAACACTGCGTGTATCGGTAACCGGCCAAAACCTTGTACTGATCACCGGTTACAGTGGCCTTGACCCAGAAATTAACACAAACAAAGAAAGAAACGGAGTGCCTTCAAGAGGTATTGATTATACATCATACCCAAGCGCACGTACATTCACATTCGGTTTAAACGCAAGTTTCTAAAAAAAATATGAGCATGAAAAATATAACATTCAAGGCAACAATTTGTGGCATGGCATTTTTAGCTGCCACAGGTTGTGCAAAATTAGATGAGAAGGTCTACGGCTCAAGATCCGTAGACGCAGGGGGTGTGGCCAGCGCGGCGGATTTGAACGGCGTTTATTCACAACTGAACGGGCAAACAGATCAGGCTAATACGTATGCTCTACAAGAGCACCCAACAGATGAAATGATGGGCCCAACCCGTGGTACTGACTGGGGAGATTTTGGTGCATGGCGTAAATTACACACGCACACCTGGACTGCATCACACGGCCAGATAAACGATACCTGGGATCAGTTGAATATTGGTGTGTTCCGTGCAACACAGGTTATTACAAGGGCAACTACAGATCAAATTAAAGCAGAAGCAAGTTTCTTACGTGCTTACTTTATGTTCCAGGTGGTAGATTTGTACGGCCAGCAACCATTCCGCGATCCGGATGCGCCAAACTCTTCTATCCCAACCGTAATGACCCGTACAGAGGCTACAAATTTCATGATCAAAGATCTTGAGTTCGCAGAATCTAAATTGGGTACCGCGCCAAACATTGGTGTTGCCAGCAAAGCTGCCGCACAGGCATTGTTAGCCAAGATCTACCTAAACAAAGCGGTGTATACTTCTGCTACGGTGGGTGGGCCATTCACATTTGCTAAGGCAGATATGGATAAAGTTATTGAATACGCAAACAAAATAACCACTGCTGGTTACACATTAGAGCCTGCAGGTAAATACTTCCAGGATTTTGCATGGGATAACTCAGAACAATCTCACGGTAACATTTTTGGTATTTACAACATCCCGTCAAGGGTGCCGGGATCATCAAAAAACCGTTGGAAAATGGGCTTGCACTACAATCAAACTCCGGATGGCTGGAACGGCTTTACTACCCTTGCCGATTTCTATAAATCATTCGAAGCATCTGATGAGCGCCGTGGCGTTGCTTACCCTGGCTTAACTGATAAAGTTGGTTTAAGAGCAGGTTTTGCAGTTGGCCAGCAATACGGTCCGGGCGGCGTTGCCCTAAAACAACGTGGTGGTCAACCATTGGTATTTACAGAGACGGTTAACCTTAACTTTTCTACAGAAGCACAAGGTATCAGGGTGTTTAAATACTTCCCACATCCAAATACAGATGGAACCGTGCCCGATAACAGCGAGGATAATGATTATGTAATGTTACGTTATGGCGATGTGTTGTTAGAAAAAGCAGAAGCAATTATGCGTGGCGGTACCGATCCACTTGGTCAAACTGCATTGAGCATTGTTAATGCTGTTCGTAGCCCTCGTGGTGCAAGTACTTTAAGTTCTGTTGATGCCAAAGTAATGTTAGCAGAACGCGGCCGCGAGTTATATTACGAAGGCTGGAGAAGGAATGACCTGATCCGTTTTGAGAAATTTAACGATCCGGTTGATCAGCGCCCTGCTGCCACTGATAAAACTAAAACACTTTACCCAATCCCTCAGCGTGCGGTTGATACCAACCCTAACTTGAAACAGAACCCGGGTTATTAATTAAAATAGATTTTTGGTTTATATTTGATTTTGAACGTAGCGAAGAAATTCGCTACGTTTGTTTTTTCTGCGCCCCGCAATGGTTAAAAAAACACCCCTGATACTGTTACTTTTTATTACTGTATCTATTTTATCATGCCGCAAAAGTGGTGTTGATAATCCGCTTTTTTCGCTGCAGGACAATGGCAGTTTAGGCGTGAACTTTGTAAATAAGTTAAATGAGCAGGATCGCACCAACGTATTTACGTTTCGTAATTATTACAATGGCGGCGGTGTAGCCATTGGCGATATTAATAACGATGGGCTAAACGATGTATACCTGTCATCAAACCAGGGCGGCAATCAGCTATACCTTAATAAGGGTAACTGGAAATTTGAAGATATTACCGATAAGGCTGGCGTAAAAGGCACCAAATACTGGAGCACCGGTATCACCATGGTTGATATCAACGGCGACGGCTGGCTGGATATTTACGTTTGCCATAGTGGTAATATTATAGATAGGAAAGGCAACGAACTTTTTATAAACCAACACAACGGCACCTTTAAAGAAGAAGCCGCAAAATATGGCCTGGTTGATAATGGATTGTCTACCCAGGCCATATTTTTTGATTATGATAACGATGGCGACCTGGATTGCTTTATCCTAAACAACTCCTTCAGGCCAATAGGCTCGTTTGATTTTAGCAAAAACCTGCGCGCGGTGGTGGACGAACTGGGTGGTGCACGCCTGTATCGCAACGATGGCGGGCATTTTACCAATGTAACCAAAGGTGCAGGCATCTTCAGCAGCGATATTGGCTTTGGTTTGGGTGTATCGGTTGCCGATGTAAACAACGATGGCTACCCCGACATTTACGTATCTAACGATTTTTTTGAGCGCGACTACCTCTACATCAACCAAAAGGACGGAACCTTTAAAGAAGACATACAAGCCGAAACCGGGCACCTGAGCCTGGCTTCGATGGGGTCGGACATTGCGGATATAAACAACGACGGCAACCTGGATATTTTTACTACCGAGATGCTCCCCGAGGGCGACAGGCGTTTGAAAAAGATGACCTCGTTCGAATCTTTCGATGTAATAAAACTAAAACAGCACGATGGGTATTTTAACCAATACATGCAAAATTGCCTGCAGCTAAATAATGGCGACGGCACTTTTTCTGAAGTAGCGTTTAATGCCGGCGTAAGCGCAACCGACTGGAGTTGGGGCACCCTGTTTTTTGATATGGATAACGACGGCTGGAAGGATATTTTTGTATCCAACGGCATATATAAGGACCTTACCGACCAGGACTACATCGAATTTTTGGGCAATCGCGAAAACATGGATAAGATTGCCCAAAAGAAAAGTTTCGATTATAAAGATTTTACCGATAAGATGGTGTCTACACCACTTATCAACTACGCGTTCTCCAACAATCATAACCTTACTTTTACCAATAAGGCAAAGGAGTTTGGCTTGGACGATCCATCGTTCAGCAACGGTGCCGCATATGGCGACCTGGATGGCGATGGCGACAACGACCTTATTGTAAATAACGTAAACTCGCCGCTGTTCATCTACAAAAACAATGCGGAAACGTTAAAGAACAATTTTATACAACTCAAGCTGCAAGGCGAGGGACAAAACCGTTTTGGTGTTGGCAGTACCATAAAAGTATTTGCTAAGGGCGAGGCGCTGACCTATTACCAGCAGCCAACCCGCGGTTTCCAAAGCAGCACATCGCCAAATTTGATCACCATTGGCTTAGGTAAGGAAAGCAGCGTAGACTCCTTACAGGTGATATGGCCGGGTGGTAAATACCAGGTAGCTAAAAACCTGCAGGTAAACCAGGTTTATATCTATAAAGTTGCCGATGCCAAATTAACTTATGATTTCGCCAAAAAGGTGGTGAAACCCATGTTTACCGATGTAGCTAAAACGCTCTTCGATTCGGTGCCCACGCACATCGAAAACGGCTTTATCGATTTTGATAACGAACGGCTGATGCTGCAAATGCTCTCTACCGATAACCCCTATATGGCTAAAGGCGATCTTAATAAGGATGGGCTGGAAGATTTTTATTTCGGGGCTTCAAAAGATAACCCGGCATCTATTTACATCCAGCAAAAAAATGGAAGCTTCCATATATACGTGCCGGAGGATCTGGGTAAGCAAAGCTACCTGGAAAACGCGGGCGCTGCCTTTGGTGATTTTGATGGCGACGGCGACGAAGATCTTATCATAGGAGTAGGGGGTAACGAAGATGAGGCCGAAACGCCTGTTTACTTCCCGCGCTTCTACGAAAATGATGGTAAGGGTAACCTGCATCGCAATGCGCAAAAATCGCTCCCTGCCCCGGTAAACGCATCGGTAGTAATGACCTGCGATTATGATAAAGACGGGCACCCCGACCTGTTTATAGGTGGCAGGAGCGTACCCGGCACTTACGGAGTGTCGCCAAAATCCTATGTGTTCCATAATAATGGTGACGGGCATTTTACCGATGTATCGGCACAGGTTTTAGGCGCCGATACCAGGCTTGGTATGGTTACGGCTGCACAATGGGCGGATATTGATGGCAACGGCTACCCCGACCTGGTGGTAGCAGGCAACTGGATGGGCATCAAAATATTTAAGAACGATAAAGGCAAATTTGCCCAGGATAAGCAGCTGGATAGGTACAAAGGTTGGTGGAGCAGCCTGCAAATCGCTGATGTAAATGGAGACGGCAAACCCGATATTATTGCAGGCAACATTGGCCTCAATATAAAATTCAAGGCAACGTTTGAGGAGCCAATGAAAATATACGTGAAGGATTTTGACAAGAACGGCACTAAGGAATGTGTTACCTCTATGTACAAGAGTGACCACGTGCCGTACGTATTCCACATGAAGCCCGACCTGGTTGGCCAAATGCCGATCCTCAAAAAGAAATACCTGAAGTATGACGATTACGCCGGAAAACCATTTAATGAGATCTTCCCCGACGGTCAATTGGAAGGAGCGGAGACGCATGAGATGAATTACCTTGCTTCGGCAGTATTCATGAATGATGGTGGCAAGTTTACGGTGAAGGCATTGCCTTATAATGCACAGCTATCAAACGTAAACACCATTTTATGCGATGATTTGGACAATAGCGGCACCCCTTCTATCATCTTAGGCGGTAACTTTTATGGCTTTAAACCCGAGGTAGGGCGATTAGATGCCAGCCACGGGCAAATTTATAAGTATACTAAAAGCGGATTTGTGTATATTTCGCCTGCACAAAGCGGTATAAACCTAACCGGGCAAATACGCTCATCGCTGATGATAAAAAACAGCAGGGGCGAAAAATACTTTTTATTTGGATTGAACGATGATAAACTTAAAGCATATAAATTGCATTAAGTGTTAGCGGCATGTTATGAGCGTACAAAAGGTAAACATTAACGATAAGCTTTCGCAATTTACTACACACTGGAGCCCCAAAATTGTAGGGGAACTTAATGGTCAGCACGTTAAACTTGTGAAATTTGCCGGTGAATTTGTTTGGCATAAGCACGATAACGAGGATGAAATGTTTTTGGTGGTGAACGGGGCGTTTGAAATGCACCTGCGCGATAAGATTATAGAGCTAAAGCAAGGCGATTTTATTATCATCCCAAAAGGTACCGAGCATAAGCCGGTAGCTGCAGAAGAGGTGCATGTAATGTTGTTTGAGCCCGCGGGTACGCTCAATACAGGCGATAAAGTGAGTGAACTAACGGTGGAAACCCCGGAATATTTATAAAATGAAAAAAGCAAAGCGCAAGAAACGCTTACCTTATACTTCGGGCATTGCATTAAAATCTACCGTGGCCATCTGCTGCGCTATACTGGCATGCGTGGCTTTTTTCAATTCCTGCGAGAAGAAAGAGGCCGGGGACGGTATTTTTAAACTGGTAGCGATAGAGGATAGCCACCTCGATTTCATCAACCACAACATTGTAAGCGATTCGGTTAACATATTGGATTACCTGTACTTCTACAACGGGGCCGGCGTGGCCTCCGCCGATTTTAATAACGATGGCCTGGAAGACCTGTATTTTACCAGCAACCAGGGCGAAAACAAACTATACCTTAACAAAGGCGGACTAAAGTTTGAAGATATTACCAAAAAAGCCGGGTTAAAGGGAACCGGCAACTGGAAAACGGGTGTTACCGTAGTAGATATCAACGGCGACGGCCTTAAAGATATTTACGTTTGCGTAGTAGCAAATTTTAAAGGCTTTAAAGGTAAAAACCAGCTATACATTAACAACGGCGACTTAACCTTTACCGAATCGGCGGCCAAATACGGGCTCGATTTTTCGGGCTTCTCCACCCAGGCAAGCTTTTTTGACTACGATAAAGATGGCGATCTGGATATGTTCCTGTTAACCTCATCGGTACACAGCAACGATACCTACGGTGATTCTACCCAGCGTTTTAAATACAGCCACGATGCCGGCGATCATCTTTTCAGGAATGATAACGGGAAGTTTGTGGATGCAACGCAGGGTTCGGGCATCTATTCGGCACCAATCGGTTACGGGCTTGGCCTAAGCATTGGCGACCTGAACAACGATGGCTGGGACGATATTTACGTAAGCAACGACTTTTTTGAGCAGGATTACTATTATGTAAACCAGCGTAACGGTACGTTTAAAGAGGAGCTGAAAAGCGCCTTTGGGCACACCAGCTTGTTTTCGATGGGGAACGCCATTAGTGATGTAAATAAGGACGGGCATTTGGATGTGATCAGTACAGATATGCTTCCCGAGGAGATGAAGGTGCTGAAATCTACCATCAATGATGAACCACTGGATATTTACAACCAGGAAGTGAACGCGGGGTATTATTATCAGTACTCGAAAAACAGCCTGCAACTGAATGTGGGGAACGGCAATAAGTTTGTGGATGTAAGCTTGTATTCGGGCATGTCGGCAACGGATTGGACCTGGTCGCCGCTGGTGCAGGATTTTGATATGGATGGTCGCAAGGACATGTTTTTTAGCAACGGTATTAAAAAGCGCCTTAACGATATGGATTACCTTAAATATTTGGGCGACCCTAACGTGATCAAAGATTTTAAGACCAGTCGCTTTTTTGATAAGGAGAAAATAAATCTGATGCCCGATGGGCAGGTGCATAACTACCTGTACCACGGCGGCGACAAACTAAAGTTTACCGACATATCTGAAGGAAACGATATGCGCGATACTTCGGTATCTGCCGGGGCGGTGGCTATAGACCTGGATAACGATGGCGATTTGGATATGGTGACCAACAATATGGATGCTCCTGCTTTCATTTATCAGAATATGACCATGGAGAAGGTAAAGGAAACTAAGCCCCCAGTGTATCTCAACTTTAGCGTAAAATACACGGGTTTAAACCCGGATGGTATCGGCACAAAATTCTTCCTGCGTTCTACAAAAGAACTCGACCACCAGGAGATCCAAACCAGCACCGCTTACGAGAGCACGCAAAACAACAATCTCACCTTCACCTTTTTACCGGGCGATAAGCCCGTGGAACTGCTGGTGGTTTGGCCGGATAATTCCTATCAAGTGATCAAGAACTTCAGCCTTAACAAAAAAACGCTGATCATCTATAGTAAAGCACAAACACAATCCACTACAGATATGGTGGCTTTGATCACCGGCTACATAAAAGGAGACGCGCAATTTACAAGCGTACAGGTAAAAGCACGTGTGCTGGCCACCGTGCAGCAATACGATACCCCCGACTTTAATTATTATAACTTGTTGCCGCATACTTATTTGCCACATACCCCCGCAGTTGCAGTTGCTGATATAGATAAGGACGGCCTGGATGATATTTACTTAGGCGGCATTGCAGGCGACGAAAAATACATTTTAGCCGGCAATAAAGCGGGCGGCTTTACTAAAATTACGGTTGCCGCCTTTGCCGCTTTTAAAGATTATGGCGATACCGAAGCGCAATGGGCCGACGTAAATAACGATGGCCTGCCCGATCTGCTGGTGATGAGCGCCAATCATCCGCTTGCCGATCCGGGTAAAAGGGTGCAACCCCGTCTCTACATCAATAAGGGAGGCTTTAAGTTTGACTACAAGGCCTTACCAAAACTCGAGAATTCGGCGGGGAAAATATTTCTTTATGATTTTGATGGCGACGGTCTAAACGACCTGTTCTTTACAGCAGCTGTATCATTTACAGATTATACCACAACGGCAAAGGGCGGCGTGCTGCTAAACAAGGGTAACGGGAATTTCGCGATAGCATCCCAAAATAGTTTCGCACAAATCACGGGCATCCCGTACATCACAGGTATTTCCGCAAGCGATATCGACCATAATGGTGTTGATGATATCATCGTTTCATCGGAGTGGAGCCCGGTACAGATCTTCCTTAACAAGAATAAAAAGCTGGTGAAATTTTCATCGCCGGTGTTGGATGATGCAAAAGGCTGGTGGCAATCTGCCGCCATTACCGATTTGGATGGTGATGGTAAAGCTGACCTGATAGCGGGTAATTGGGGTGAGAACAATAAGTACAATGTAGCGGCCAAGCAGCCACTTTATGGTTACAACCAGGACCTGGATAACGATGGCAAGAACGATCTTTTGCTATCGTACTTTTATAAAGGTAAATATTATCCCTTTCGGCCAAAGAACGACCTTGAGCAAGAGCTGCCTTATTTGAAGAAAGAGTTTTTAAGCTTTCAAAAAATGGCTGATAAAACAACCGACGAGATTTTTAAAGACAATATAAGCGACGATAACCGTTTGATTGCTAACCAGTTCAATAGTGTTTTTATCAGCGATGTATTACATGCTAAAGCCGTAACCGAGCTGCCGTACCTGTACCAACAAGCGCCAATCCGTTCTATCTTGCCGCTTAATAATAAACAGGGTGATGTTTTGTTGAACGGGAATTTTTGGGGTGTGGTGCCTTACGAGGGCAAGTATGATGCCTTGGGAATAGTAACCATGCACTACGATAAGCAGCGCAAACAACTCTCGCTGCCGGAATACTGGGTGAACCCGCTGTTCAACTTCCAGGAGATGACCGGCCCGCAACCGGTTAAAACCGCTGCGGGTGAAGGTTATATTGTAGTTACTTACGAAGGGAAAGTGCTGCTGGTAACCAGGTAACTAAAGTATAGGCCAGTATAATTGGGTTACCCATTTGCTGGTATCTTTTTCCATGGTTCTATCGGTGATCATCAATTCAAAAGGCATGGCAACACCCGTAAGCTTGTAGTCCTTGCGGAAGTTTTGCAGTTGCCCCATGGCATTGTCTATGGTATTCCTGCCGCCTTTTACTTCTGTGGTAAGAATATTACCCCCAACTACCATCTTGTTAACCACCGAATTTGCACCGGGTTTTATCTCCTTATTAATAGGCACCGCAACCATAACATGGTATTCGCTATCATCAACCTTATTGATATTCAGCATCGGCTTATTAGTTTCGGTGGCATTTTGGGCCGCTATTTGTTTCCGCAGATCTGCTACCATGCCATACACCATTTCTACAGAAGGAGGGGTTTTGGTTACCGCGTTTGTAGCCAGCATAATGCCGTCTTTAACCTTGTTTATTTTTATACCCAATCCGTAAACATTGGAGTCCTTTTGTATAAACTGTTTAAAGCGGGATAGGATGCTATCCATGTCGGTCTGTTCGGCTTTTATCCGCACAAACTCTGATATTCTTTCAAATGGGTTAAGGCTGCTTTGTTTTACGGCTTCCCAGCTTATTGTTGTGGCCCCGTCGTCTGCCGCCAGGTAGTTTATTTTGCTATCCAATTCTACTTTGGTGGTATTAATATTTACCTCTATATAGCTGTTTGCATCCTTTTTGATAGTGTACATCATGCCGTTGTATGCAAATAAGTCGCTGTCTTTCGGGTCGTGTTCGCCGGGCCACCATTTAGGCCAAGCCTCTTTTTTCACCAGGAACTTAAACACGTTCCCATCGGTAGCATCAACCGTAACCGTACTTGTTGCCGTAATATTTTGCGGGATGATAAAATAGATACTGATAAAGGCTAACAACAATATGCCGAGTACTAACAGAGCCGGTTTCTTCATAAAAAGATCAATAACCAAAGATAAAATTCAACAAGCGGATATGCTTTTTTGTGACGCAAAAGTAACTAATTCGGGTAGTTAAAATCAAACAGTTTTTATGCCTCCCAATTGCTATAAAAACGCTACATTAGCCTATAAACAAAGAAAAACCAATTACATCCGCTACGTGTTTGCCGGGTGTTTTTCTTAAACCAATACACTATTATGAACCGTTTCCTGTTATTACTTGCCGGTGCAATTTTAACTTTTACATCCTGTAAGAAAGCTGACTATCAAAAAGTTACCCACGACCCCGAATTGTACCGCGCCACGGTAAAAAAACTGAACGATATTGTGCTCGAAAATAATTTTCCACCCGTTATTGGTTCACGTAACTACGTCTATGCAAATATTGCAGCCTACCAGGTAATTGCCGCCGGCGACCCTGCACATTTCCGCTCTTTATCCGGCCAGATAAAGCACTTGCCCGCCGCGCCAGCCCCGCCAAAGGACAAGGTGATAGATTTTCAATTCGCATCGTTATTATCTTTCTGCTTCGTAGGCAATGCCGTTACTTTTCCTGAGGGCAGCATGTCAACCTATGTAGATGAGCTGAAGCAAAAGGCCAAAGATGCCGGTATGCCATCTGATGTATTCGAGAATACCGTTGCCTACTCGGATACGGTTGCCAAATACATCATGAAATGGAGCAAGAAGGATCATTACGCTCAAACACGATCGGCAAGTAAATATACCGTTACGCGTAAAGATGGCCGCTGGATTCCCACCCCGCCCATGTACGCCCAGGCGCTGGAGCCGCATTGGGGGGAGATCCGCCCGATGGTTTTGGATTCTGCCTCGCAGATAGCTGCCCCCGAGCCACCGCCTTATAACATGACCGATAAGAACAGTGTTTTTTACAAAAGTGTAATAGAAGTTAAAACGCTGGTAGACAGTCTGAGTGCCGAGCAAAAACACATGGCCGATTTTTGGGATGATAACGCTTTTAAATTGAATGTGATAGGCCACGCGTCCTTCGCTACCAAGAAATTCTCACCTGGTGGCCACTGGATGAACATAGCCGGGGTAGGTTCGGCCCTCAAAAAAGCAGATTTCGGCACAACTGTTGCCGCTTACACCGAAACCTCTATCGCCTTATTTGACGCCTTTATCAATTGCTGGTATGTGAAATATAAATCTAACAGCGTTCGCCCGGAGACAGTGATAACCAAGGTTCTCAATTCCGAATGGCGCCCGTATATCCAAACCCCCCCATTCCCCGAATATATTAGCGGGCACGCCGTTATTTCTGCTGCCGCCGCCGAAGTTTTAACGCATGATTTTGGAGATAATATTGCTTATACAGATTCGTCCGAATCTGAATTTGGCATTGCGCCGCGCAAGTTTACCTCATTCAGGGCTGCTGCCGAGGAGGCTGCGATGTCGCGCGTTTATGGTGGTATCCACTACAAAATTGCCTGCGACGTGGGTAACGTTCAGGGCCGTAAAATTGGGCAATTAGTTAACGAGAAATTGCAGTTAAAGATAAAATAGTCCGCATTTTATGAGAAAAATCACGCTGTTTACCCTGTTGGTAAGTCTGTCTGCATCGGTTGGGGCATTTGCACAAAACCCGTGGGTGATAAAGGCTGATAAAATTGATCCTGCAAATTATTACGGCATCACCGTTGCCAACGGGATGATCGGTATCGTATCCTCACCCGAACCATTTAAAGTAAAAAATGTGGTGCTCGCCGGCGCGTATGACCTGTACGGCCGGGGCCGGGTAAGCAATTTTTTAAACAGCTTTAACCTGCTGAATATGTACCTGGAGGTTGATGGCAAACGCCTGGATGCCAAAATGGTGAGCAACTTTAAGCAGGAGCTGGATATGCAGCACGCAGCCATGACCACCACGTTTGATTACGCAGATAAAGCGAGTATTAAATACACTTATTATTCGCTGAGGCAACTGCCTTACACCGTATTGATGGATGTAGCTGTTACCGCCAAAAAACCTATCAACATAACCGCAGCCAGCGTAATGGAAGCTCCGGATGCCTTAAAACAGGTGGAAAATTATTACAACGAGATAGACCGACCGCACGTAACCATCAGTCTGTTAACCTCTACAGCGAAAAGCCCTACCGGCAAGCTACAGCTTTGCGCTTCCACCTCGTTTTTATTTAATGAAGAGCATGGCAAAGAGCCGCGCGTGATCCATGAGATGTGGGATAACAACATGCACCTGATGAAGTTCAGTCATCAAATTGGCGCGGGGCAAACCTATTCGTATGGGGTAACGGGCTCGTCCATTACTTCCGCCCACCACGCCGATCCCTTGAACGAAGCAGAGCGTTTAACCATTTTTGCCCTGCTGGAAGGTAAGGACAGGCTCATCCAATTCCACAACAAAGCATGGGACGAACTTTGGAAAAGCGATATCCAAATTGAAGGAGACACGCAGGCACAACAGGATGTGCACAGCATGTTATATCATTTGTACTCTTTCTCACGCGAAGGAACGGCCTTATCGCCATCGCCGATGGGTCTCTCAGGCTTGGGTTATAACGGCCACGTGTTTTGGGATACCGACCTTTGGATGTTCCCGGCCATGCTGGTGCTGCACCCCGAAATTGCGAAATCAATGGTGGAATATCGGTTTGAACGTCTGGAGAATGCCCGAAAAAATGCCTTCTCGCATGGTTATAAAGGTGCCATGTTCCCCTGGGAAAGTGCCGATAGCGGGGTAGAGGAAACACCCGTTTGGGCGCTAAGCGGTCCCTTTGAGCACCACATTACCGCCGATGTGGCTAACGCCGCCTGGAACTACTACTGTGTAACGCAGGATAAAGAATGGCTGCGCGAAAAAGGCTGGCCGGTGCTCTCTGCCACTGCCGATTTTTGGGCGAGCCGTGTAGAACGCAACGGCCCCGGGCACTATGATATTAAAAACGTGGTTGCAGCTGATGAATGGGCCGAGAATATCGATAACAACGCTTTCACTAACGCTGCAGCGCAGGTTAACTTAAAAAATGCCACTGCTGCCGCTAAAATATTGGGTATAACTGCCAATCCCGATTGGATGAACGTGGCTAATAACATCCCCATCCTCAAAATGGACAATGGTGTAACCCAGGAGCATGCGCAATATAAAGGCGAAGGCATTAAACAAGCCGACGTAAACCTTTTAGCATACCCTCTAAAAACCATCACCGACCCGGCACAGATAAAAAAAGACCTTGAATACTACGAAACCCGTGTACCCAATGAAGGCACCCCGGCCATGACGCAAGGCGTTTTCGCTCTTATTTACGCCCGCTTGGGCAACGGAGAGAAAGCTTACCATTGGTTTAAAGATGCCTACGAGCCAAATCTTAACCCACCCTTCCGCGTGATTGCGGAAACCAAAGGCGGTACCAACCCATATTTTGCCACCGGCGCAGGCGGTATTATCCAGGCCATGCTAATGGGTTTCGGCGGTTTGGATATTACACCAACCGGCATTGTGCAGGTAAAAAGCAAGCTGCCTGCTAATTGGAAATCGCTTAAAATAACCGGTGTAGGCGTTAGCAAGATGACTTATACAGTGAAGTAAGACAATATGGTTGCGGTGAGGACACCGCACCGGGGGAGTTTTATTTATTTTCTTTCCCAGTTGGCGGTGTCCTCACCGCCAAGCGGCGATAGGGATAGAAGCGGAAACCCCGGAATGGAGTGCTGCTTCTATCAGCAGCGCGGAATGAGGAGTTGCAGTGCATAGCCCGGGCTGAAAGCATCGCCATTGTCCGAATCAGAATTCACAGAATTAAAAATAAGGCATCTGAAATAGCATTCCTCTTTAACTTCCAACCCCTTTCAACTACGCTATCCCTACTCCCCCTTCTTCTCATCAAAATTATACCGGTTCATTAATTTTAATAACACCCCATTCGTCCAGCCGAAGCCGTCTTGCAGCGGGTATTCGCCGCCGCCGGCGGTGAGGCTGGTATCTACTACGTTGTATTTTTCCAGCAGTTTGCCGGTTTGTTTAAAAACGCGGATGTTGAGGTTCATCCAACGGATGGCTATTTCTTTGGCCAGTTCGTGGTGGTTGTAGTTTTCTAAACCGTCTATAGCCATATATTGCAGGGGTGCCCAACCGTTTGGCGCATCCCATTGCTGGCCGCTAAAGTTTAGGGTAGTAACCAGGCCGCCCGGTTTCAGGAAGTTGGCTTTCAGGCCGTCTGCAACCTTTTTTGCCTGCGCGGCAGTAGCAATTTTAAACTCCAGCGGGAAAACAGCTGCAAGGGTTGGTATGGTACTACGCTGGCTGCTCGTCCAGTTGTAATCGTTAAACCAGGCGTTTTTTTCATCCCAAAAATACTTAAGGATAGCCTTTTTACGGGTGGCGGCCTTGGCGGTGTATAGTTTATATTGCGCGGTATTGCCTTTTACCTGGTAGCTGCGGGCAATGGTGAGCTCCATGTTATACATGAGGCAGTTAAGGTCTACCGGCACCAGGTCGGTAGTTTGGATGGTGCCAATTTTAGCCGGATCGGTAAACCAGCGGCTGCTAAAATCCCATCCCGAAGCTGCTGCCGCGCGAACATGATGGTAAAAAACAGGCAAAGGCTTTTTGGTGGTTTTAGCGGCATCCACATCTTTGATGTACGATTCCTCGCGCGGCTCGTCGCTTTCATCCCAGTAACGGTTAAGCAATGTCCCATCGGGCATACGCACGGCGCGGTGCGTAGCTTTGCCTTTGGCAAGCGTGGCAGCACCCAGCATCCAGTAGTTATATTCTTTGATCAGTTGTGGTTGGTATTTGGAAAGGATGGCATTGCCTTCGCTTTTGGCCAGCAGGTTCACCATCATGGCGAAGAAAGGCGGCTGCGAGCGGGTAAGGTAATAAGCCCGGTTACCATTAGGGATAAAGCCGTAAGTATCTATGAGGTAAGCAAAATTATCTATCATGTTGCCAATCACTTTTTCCTGGTGGCTTTGCTGCAGGCCCAACATGGTAAAGTAGCTGTCCCAGTAATAGATCTCTCGGAAACGCCCGCCGGGTACGATATATGGGTTGGGCAAAGCGGCGAGGGAGGAAAGCTTTGAACCCGCATCGGGCTTGCGCTGCAGCACTTGCCAAAGGGTATCGATATGCTTGCGGATGCCCTCCTCTATATTGGTTTGGAAGGCATGGGTAGGCGAGGCTGGCGGCGTAAAGTTAAAAAGCACAAACTCTTTTAGGTTGAAACCGGTTTTTCCTTTTTGCTCGTTAAACGACTTCATGATTTGGCTCGGCTCATACTTGGGCGTACAATCCACAAAGGTTTTATTATCGGGGAAGATATAAGAAGACTGCACCGCTTCGAACAGGCCTGGGAACAATTGGCGCGGTGTTTTTTGCTGGGCATTAGTATAGGTGGCAGTAAATACCAAAGCAATAAGGATGAGTTTTTTGAGCATAGGATAGCCGTTTATAGTGGTAATAACGAACTATAAATTTAAGATATTATGCGCTAACCACAAGCTTTTTTAAGCCTCGTCGCCGGTAATTTTGTCGGGCGAATCCAGCTTTAGAAAATGGCTGGTAATAAGATAGATAGTGTATACAAAAACCGGCGCGGCCAGTACATCAATGGTGTAATGGATATGCTGAATAAGCAGTAGCACCATTACGCAAATGATGGCGATAAAGCCGATGATCTTGTCGTTGCGTTTATCAAGGCAGAGGAAAACGAGCACCATGGTGGAGGTGTGCCCGCTGTAAAAAAGATCTTTGGTGATTACCGCGTTACCGTAAAAAATGCCCGTGATCGGGTCGATCAAATGCACCATACCGCGTGGTGGGTCAAGTGCGAAAACCATTATGGTGATCATGCGGCTTAAATTCACAAAAAACAATGTCCATGCGTATTTAATGTAGATATGAGGATTGTAAAGCGCCCGGTAAACAATGAGTATCGCCATGCCCCAGATGAGCGCGAAAATAAGTAAGGATACGTTATAGGCAGGCAGATAGGCCAGCACCCAATCGTTTAACACAATACCATTCCTTTTTTCGATTTGGCCAAAAAAGAATGGCATACCGGAGAGCATAACGATGGTAACAACAGAACCCAGCAAAATTTTTGAGCGTGTTTTGGGCGATTGGAGGGCTTCCACCCAAATTTCCTTTATTGTACGGGTATTATTTTGCGGCACTATTTTTTATCACATTAATTAGGGGTGCAAAGTTAAAAAAACGGCTCAATATTAAATAATGGTTATTTTAATATTAGATTAAGATAACAGATGCGCCAGTTTCGGTTATTTGAAGTGCAAAATTTTCAGCTCACGTTTTTAATCTGTACCTTAAAGGCACATTAACTTATCGCCGTGGAAAACATCGATTCGACACAACTAAAAAGGGTGTTAAAACCCGTGCATTTATGGGCGATCGCCGTGGGTTTGGTTATCAGCGGAGAGTATTTCGGGTGGAATTTGGGTTGGGAAGTATCCGGCACTATTGGTTTCCTGATAGCCACGCTCATTGTAACCTTAATGTACATCACCTTTATTTTTAGCTATACCGAACTTACCACTTCTATACCCCACGCGGGCGGTGCATTTGCTTATGCTTACCGCGCTATCGGCCCCATAGGCGGTTTAATAGCCGGATACGCTACATTAATAGATTTCCTGTTTGCTACACCAGCCATCGCATTTTCTTTGGGCAGCTACGTCCATTTTTTACACCCTGCCATTGGGGTATTGCCTTCGGCGCTTACTTTTAATGTAGTGTTTATTCTGTTGAATATCTCGGGGGTGAAGGAGTCAGCCACGTTCTCGGTTTTCATCACCATTTTAGCCGTAGGCGAGCTCTTGCTTTTTATGGGCGTGGTTGGCCCGCATTTTAAAATGGATAATTTTTTAAGTAACCCCATGCCTTTTGGCTGGAGCGGCGTTTTTGCAGCGCTGCCTTTTGCGGTTTGGTTTTATTTGGCGATAGAGGGGGTAGCCATGGTTGCCGAAGAAGTAAAAGACCCGAAACGAAACATCCCCCGCGGCTATATTTATGCATTGGCCACTCTTGTGTTTTTGGCTTTGGGAGTGATGATATTAACCGGCGGCGTTACCGACTGGCGCAAACTCAGCAAACTGGATTACCCCTTGCCGGAGGCTATTAGCGTAGTTTTAGGTAAAGGCAGCGGACTAACGCAGCTATTCGCCAGTATTGGTTTGTTTGGGTTGATAGCATCTATACATGGCACCATCCTGGCCTCATCGCGGCAGGTATTTGCCATGGCGCGCAGCGGCTATTTGCCAAAAGGATTGGCAAAAGTGAACACTAAATTTAAAACACCCCATTGGGCAATCATCGTTGGCGGGGTTATTAGCTTCATCGCGCTGTTTACTGGCACCACCAGCCAGATCCTCATCCTATCGGTAATGGGGGCGGTGGTAATGTATATGATGAGCATGATCAGTTTGTTCAGGCTCCGCAAAAAGGAACCAAATTTGGAGCGCCCTTTTGCTGCTGTACTTTACCCGGTTTTCCCGGCAATAGCGCTGGTGATATCGGCGGTGTGCCTGCTGGCCATTATGTATTACAATTTTTGGGTGAGCCTGATATTTTATGCCGGCCTGGCCATTTCCCTCGGCATTTTTATGCTGATGGGCAAACACAAAACCAAAATTATGGATGATGAAATGCTGAATGCACCGCAGGCAATTGTTATTTAGTTGGCAGTTTACAGTTGGCAGTACGCGGTTTGCCGTCATCAAAATCAAAAGTTGTTACTGAAAAAATCACTCATTCACTAATTCAGTCCCTCACTCATTAAAAATGTACAAGCACACCATCCTCGGCAAAGTTTACAGGTTTGACAGCTTGCGGGAACTGCTTGCGAAGGCCTCGCCGCACCGTACGGGTGATGTGTTGGCGGGGTTAAGTGCCGGGAGTTACGAAGAACGAGTTGCCGCGCAGATAACCTTAGCGGATGTTTTGCTGACAGATTTTTTAAACGAAGCGGTTATCCCCTACGAGGAGGATGAGGTAACCCGGCTCATCATAGATACCCACGATACCGAAGCATTTAAACTCATTAGTTCCTTCACTGTTGGTAGCCTGCGCGATTGGCTGTTGTTAGATGAAACGGATACCCTTATTCTTAAGAGTATCGAAAATGCTTTAACGCCCGAAATGGCCGCCGCGGTATCCAAAATTATGCGTAACCAGGACCTCATCGCGGTAGCAAAAAAATGCGAGGTGGTTACCAAATTCCGTAATACCATAGGCTTAAAGGGGCGTTTTGCCACCCGCCTGCAGCCCAATCACCCAACCGACGACCCGCGCGGTATTGCCGCGAGTTTGATTGAAGGCCTGCTTTATGGCAGTGGCGATGCCTGTATCGGTATTAACCCGGCAACGGATAGCCCTGCAGCTGTGCTGAAAATTGTGATGCTGATAGATCAGCTAAGGCAGCAGTTTGATATCCCCACACAATCCTGTGTGCTCAGCCATATCACCACCACATTAGAACTGGTTAACAAAAGCGCACCTATCGACCTCTGCTTCCAGTCGATTGCCGGTACCCAAAAAGCCAACACAAGTTTTGGCATCAGTTTAGCTTTATTGGAAGAGGCTCACCAGGCAACTTTATCCCTTAACCGTGGTTCGGTGGGCAATAATGTAATGTATTTTGAAACCGGGCAAGGCAGCTGTTTATCGGCCAACGCGCATTATGGGGTAGACCAGCAAACCTGCGAGGCAAGGGCATACGCGGTGGCTAAGAAGTTCAATCCACTGCTGGTAAACTCGGTGGTAGGGTTCATCGGTCCCGAATATTTGTACGATGGCAAACAGATTACCCGGGCCGCTTTAGAAGATCATTTCTGTGGCAAATTGCTTGGCTTGCCCATGGGTGTAGATATTTGCTACACCAACCACGCCGAGGCCGACCAGGACGATATGGATAACCTGCTCACCCTTTTAGGTGTGGCCGGTTGTAATTTTATTATGGGGATCCCGGGGTCGGATGATATTATGCTGAATTACCAGTCCACTTCCTTCCATGATGCTTTGTACCTGCGGAAGGTGTTGGGTTTAAAGCCTGCGCCGGAGTTTGAAGCCTGGTTGCTGCGGCAGGGAATAATGGATGAGAACGGCAATCCGGCAAAGGGTGGCCCCGAAGCGTTGTTAAACAAAACCAATTCGCTGTGGCTAAAATAATAAAGCATAAACCAAGTCCCGGCGAACCTTTAAGCTTTTTAAAAGAGTTTACGCAGGCGCGAATAGCCATTGGAGCTACAGGCACCAGTATCCCTACGGGGCAATCGTTGGCATTTAAACTGGCGCATGCCCATGCGCGCGACGCGGTATACTCGGTGATGGATAGCGAATTTCTGGCAGACGAGCTGATGCAGTTTAACCTACCCGTACTGCACTTGCACAGCCAGGCAAGCAGCCGCGAGCAATACCTGCAGCGGCCGGATCTGGGTCGCCTGCTGGATGAGTTATCCGTAAACCGCCTTGCCGACCAGATAGAGAACAAGGGCATAGTGCTGATCCTGGCCGACGGGCTTTCGGCAACCGCCATCAATCAAAATGCTGTCGAACTGTTAAAACTGCTTATCCCCAAACTCATCGCTGCCAAAGTAAAACTGGCGCCGCTTTGCCTGGTAGAACAGGGCCGGGTAGCCATTGGCGATGGTATAGCCGCCGAATTAGGAGCAAGCTTATCGGTGATACTCATAGGCGAACGCCCCGGGCTTAGTGCTGCTGACAGCATGGGCGCTTACCTTACTTATGCCCCAAAACCGGGCCTGCGGGATGACTCCCGTAATTGCATTTCTAACATCCGCCCCGAAGGGCTACCCGTTACCGTTGCAGCGGATAAATTATTTTACCTGATCCAGGAAGCATTAACCAGGAAAATATCCGGCGTAGCTTTAAAAGATAATGAGGGACTGCTTTCGGATAAATAGCTTTGTATCTATCCTATGGGGAATAAAATTTGTATATTACAGCTTCAATAACCTTATCATGCCCTCTACTAATAATTTGCCCCAAACACCTGCTACCTATCTACGCACAATTACTATCATACACCTGGCATTAGCTGCCGGACAGGTGCTTTTTGGTATTGTGGTTCTGTCGTTAAACAAGCGAATCATCATCAACGTCCGCGATACGCGCGATCCCCTGGTGTATGCTGTGCCCGCGCTTGCTATCACATGCTTTATACTCAGCGGGTTTTTATATAAAAAAGTATTGAGCGGCGGCATAAGGCCGGATAGTACTTTAAAGGGGAAATTGGTGATGTACCAAACCGCACTGATCATACGTTTAGCCCTGCTTGAAGGGCCTTCCTTATTTGGTATCGTGGCCTTTTTTCTCACCGGCTCACTCTTTTTCCTGCTCATATCGGTGGTGCTGATAGGGTACTTTATCTACATCAGGCCCACAAAAGGTAATATTGAAGAAACACTGGAACTTACATTCGCCGAAAAACAAACCTTTAATCGGCGCGACGAGTATCTGCAATAAAATAATTGAGCTTCATGCCAAAGTAAAGTTGAACTTCCTGCCAAAACGCTGCCCTTAAATTATCCCGACATTTGTTTTATGGCCGCTGCGTACCGCTTTAGAAAAGCTTTCGGCGTGGCACCATCCATGGTGTAATGTTTTGCGATAAGTTTTGATGGCAGGGGATGAGCGCTTATCTTAGTTGGTATGAAAAACACCATCTACCTGTGTGTGCTTGCTTTTTTGATGGCAGGCTGCAACTATACCGTTTATGACATGAACAAGGGATTGTTAAAGATCCCCAAAAAAGAAGTTTACCTCGTAAAATACTCAGCTGAAATCCCGGCTGGCACCACCGCCGAAATAAGTTATACCGATAAAGGCAATACCATGCAAACCGTAAAAGGCGCGACCGGCAAATGGGAAAAAGTGGTTGATCTGCCATCCGGACAAGAGGTAATGCTGAAGATAGATGTAAAATTGCCGCAAACCAACCCGGCGAGCCAGTTAACTACCGTACAAACTATTGATGGTGTGGTGGTGGATGAGAAAGTACAAACAGGCAAAAAGGTGATGTACAGGTTTGGCTATAAACTGCCTTAATCTTGTATCTTCGTTCACCATGTATCCCGAATTGCTTGCCCATATTAAACGCTACGTAACGCTAACCCCGGCAGAGGAAGAGCTGTTTTGCGGCAGAATGGAGTTGAAAAAATTTAAAAAGAAGGCGATGATACTGGAGCCAGGCAACCATTGCCCCGGTAATTATTTTGTGCTGAAAGGGCTTTTGAGGCAGTACATCGTAAATAAAAAGCTGAACGAACAGATTGTCCAGTTTGCGCTGGAAAGCTGGTGGATAGCCGATCAGGACAGCCTGCTGAACAAGAGCCCCGCTACCACCTACATCCAAGCCATCGAAGAAACGGAGGTGCTGCTTTTGCACGAGCGCGACCGCGTGGAGTTGTTTAAAATGATACCCGCTTTGGAAGGCTATTTCCGCATTATGATGCAAAAATCGTTTATAGCGGCACAGCGCCGGGTGGGGTATATATTCAACCAAAACGATGAGGAGCGGTATCGTTTTTTTACCAAACTTTTCCCCGGGTTTGTGCAGCGTGTGCCGCAGTATATGCTGGCATCGTACCTGGGCTTTACGCCGCAGTTTTTGAGCAGGTTAAGGGCGAAGAAAGAGGTTAAGGATTTGTGATTGGAGATTTGGGAGTATATTACCATTCGTGTAATTCACCCCATTCGTTCAATTCGTGTTCATTCATTTTCTTAAACTCAGTTCATTTTTCCAGGCCTTTCTAATGCGCAACTTTGTCTTAACAAAAACAATAAGACAATGAGCAGATTGAAATTAAACACCGCCGAACCCGCCGCATATCGCGCCATGTATGCATTAGAAAAATACGTTGAAAGTACAGGCGTTTCTCACAAGCATAAAGACCTGATCAAGATCCGCGCGTCGCAAATAAACGGCTGTGCCTATTGCATAGATATGCACACCCGCGATGCCCGCAAGGCAGGCGAAACCGAGCAGCGTATTTACGCCCTAAACGCCTGGCGCGATACCAATTTTTTTGATGAGCAGGAACAGGCCATCCTTGCCCTTACCGAAGAAGTTACGCTGATAGCCGCGAATCATGTTTCAAACGAAACGTATAACCGTGTTGCAGGGCTGTTTGACGAGACCTATTTGGCACAAGTGATAATGGCTATCATTACTATCAACGCCTGGAACCGGATAGGGATCACCACCGAACTAATGCCCGAGTTGCAGAAATAATACATCGAGGGAGGCGTAAAACATTGCGGTTTTATTATAGCATTCCCCCCGTAGAGGCGCGATACTTCGCGTCTCTTTTTTTGTTTAGAGCGGTGCTTGCCTAATTATCGGGGAAAAATGACGCGCTCTTAAGCCGTTTGATGATTTATCGGGATCTGGAAATGGAAGGTAGAACCCGCACCGGGGCTGCTTTCCAACCATATTTTCCCATTGTGGCGGTTCACTATTTCGTGACTAATGTACAGGCCTATGCCGAGTCCCGACATATGTGCTGCCAGATTTTCCACGCGGTAAAACCTGGTGAAAACGCGTTCCTGCTGGCTTTTATCAATGCCAATGCCAAAATCCTGCACCGATACATGTAGCGATGTTGAAGTGGCGTCAGCCCTTACAATAATTTCCTTCGCGTCTGGCGAATACTTAATAGCGTTTGATACGAGGTTGATAATAACCTGCTCTAAGCGCTGTTGATCGGCATTTATTACGAGGGTGCTCAGCTCTTGTTCCAACCGTATCTGGTGCGTATGCTGGCTATTCCGCATCATTTCTACTACTTCGGCTATCAATGCTTCTGCGTTAAACTTGCTGTATGAAAACGGGAGCTTACCGGTTTGTATTTTAGATACATCAAGCAAGTCGGCAATAAGGGCGGCCAGTTTACCCACCTGGTTGCGGGCCTTGGTAACAAATAATTTGTTCTTGTCGTCGTTAGCTAAGCTCCGTTCAACTATTTGCAGGTATCCCTGTATGCTGGTAACGGGGGTCTTTAATTCGTGGCTGGCCATACCAATAAAATCATCTTTTTTGGAGTTGAGCAGCGTTATCTCTTCATACAGTTTTGCGTTATCAAGCGCAACCGAGGCATGCGTAGCCACCGCGCTGATCAGTTTTTCGTGCTCAATTGTGAATTTTCCGGGCTGTGGATGGCCAAAAAATAAGCCTCCCAATACCGCGCCCGATTTGGACATTACCGGTACGGCCAGGTAGCTCACCACCGGCAAGTGCCCTTCGGGCATCCCTTTATGTGGGTGGTTGTGACCGTAACGCGGGTCCTTTGTAATATCGTCTACCCTAACAATGCCAGCTCCGCTAAAGGTTTGATGAAAGATTTGGGTATTACGTGGCATTCCAAACTTTTCAAACGCTTCCCTTGGTGCACCCGATAAGGTATATAGCATGTACGATTCGCCTTTTTCATCTGTCAGGTTATGAAAAAACGCGCCAAATGCAGCGCCCGTAAGCTGAGTTGTTGCATCGGTAACTTTTTGCAGGATGTTTTGGATATCCAGTTCTGCTGATATTAAACGGCCAACCGAGTTTAGGGTCTCCAGGTTGTCGGCATAGCGTTGCAAATCTGTTTCGGCCTGCTTTTGCTTGCTGATGTCCCTCGCGATCTTAGAACCGCCTATAATTAAGCCTTTTTTGTTTTTGATAGGCGAAACAGTAAGTGAAATAGGGATCTCAGCACCTTTACTGTTCAGGCGGATGGTTTCAAAATGGTCCACCTTTTCGCTGTTGCGCACTTTTTCGATGATAACCGCCTCTTCCTGTAAGCGATCGTGCGGGATCAGGATGCTGATGTGTTTGCCAATTACCTCTGCTTCATTATAACCGAATAACCTTTCTGCACCCCTGTTCCAGCTGGTGATAATGCCATCAAGCGTCTTGCTGACAATAGCATCGTCTGACGACTCAATTATTGCTGCAAGCACGGCCTGTCTGGTTTCGTCGGCTTTGTGTTCGGTAATATCAATAAGAGTGTTGGTAGCGCCAATGAGTTTTTCACCGGCGTAGATCGGAACCGGGTGGGGGAGCACATACCTGGTGCTTCCATCGGGGCGCTCAACTAATATTTCTTCTCCCTCCACCGCAATGCCGGTAGTAAGTGTTTTGGCCATGGGACAATTATCAAGCGGCATAGGGCTGCCATCCGGATTGTATATTTTCCACGATCCGCACCAAAGGTCTTTCCCAATTTGCGGGGTACGCCCCCAAAGTTTAACAGCCGCGTGGTTATAAAAGGTAATAAAACCATTAGCATCGCAATTGTAAACGGCAACCGGCAAATTTTCTAATACACCGGCAGCAAATGAATTATCACCTGCGGGTGCAACATTGCCCGGCAAAGTAATTACTTTACCGGCTGGAGAAATTTCAGACATAGCAGTAAAACACTTACTCCAATAAGTTGTTTTTAAATTTATTATCTTTTTAAAACAATTTTGAATATGTGTTATTACCCGCAGCTAACAACCCTTATTCCTGGGGTGTTTCTGTTTTATAGCTCGAAACGTGGGTGGTTTTTATGGTCAGCAGGAAAGATTTTCCTACGGATATTTTGATGCTCCTGTCTTGCAGAAAAGCTTTGATGGCTTCATCTGCTTTAAGGGCCTCATAAAGGTCGCGCGCTACGGCCGATCCGCTGATGTTGTTGATCACCTTACCGTTTTCCATACTTAAATTAAAGGTATAGCCAGATTTGCCGCGGTCGCCCGCCGATTCAAAATCGGTTATATTTAATTTGAAGCTTTGTTCTTCGTTAAGGCTCTTTTTAAGATGCAGACGGATAACCGGAATGTACCGCTTCCAGGTTGTTAAATATTTTCTTTCTTCCATGCGTAAGCCGTAAAGGTATAATAATTAAATGGTGCGTAGCTATTTAGTTTAGGCAATTAAACAGGTAATCAATTTTTTATAGGTATTTGGGTGTTCGGTTTTTTAATCTTAGATGCGCAGACGCCTTTAACTTTTCATCACAGGAGGTTAGCAAATTGGGTAATTATCGCCTAACACTTCCCCGGATCTGCATTAAAAACCACTCTCTATTCTCCACTCACTAATCACCGTCTTCAATGTGTCATTGTAACGCATTTAATACAAGCTTTGCCCGTATCATTAAATTAATAACTTTGGTTTAACCAACATTATTACCCAAACAAGTTAAATTTTATCGAAAAGCATCATCTAAGCAGGCGCAGGATTATTGGCAGCGGCGCTATTGCCGCAACAGGCCTTTTATTTTTGTCGAAGTCCTCATTTGCGGGCGCGTTATTAAACAGTGCCGATAAGCCGAACTCCATGGTGAATGACGTGCTGAGATTAAGCGACGCCCAGTGGCAAATAATAGAAAATATTTAACAGCACCAAACCGATATGAATGCTCTATTTTATTTGCTAAAAACAGGGTGGCAGTGGCTATTTGATGAGATCAATACCATGCTACGGGAAAAGGCAAGAAAATTGGCGTGGAAGAATGCGCAGTGTTAAATTTAACAGTTTCTAAGATCAGACGATCAACACAAAATTATCCGAAGCCCCCCAAATTATTAAATCATAAAAGAGGCTGCTCATAATTTATGATACAGCCTCTAAGCTGAGGTGAATTAGCATAGTTGTATATTCTCTATGCCTTCGGCATCTCTCCCAGTGGGCGGAAAGACTCCCGAACCGGCGCAAACCGCATGTTGATCGAAGCCCGGTTATTACTATTGAGCACCAAGTATCAGCGCATCCAATGCCTGTTGATCTCCTACTGTATTGGCTGGCCTGTTCATAATTCCGAAGCCGTTATTTCCAAGTGACCCTTCATCCCAATAAAAAGGAAGCAGGCCATTCGC
Organism: Mucilaginibacter sp.; assembly: GCF_039925265.1. Lineage (GTDB taxonomy): Bacteria > Bacteroidota > Bacteroidia > Sphingobacteriales > Sphingobacteriaceae > Mucilaginibacter. The sequence goes on along the minus strand of NZ_JBDSZG010000016.1, from coordinate 111,246 downwards.
TTTTGCCTGCTGCGTAATATATTTATCCCAGTATGCCCTTGAAGCCAGATGAAGTGTAAGTGCATTGCCGGTAAGCGTAGTACGACGAATGGCTCCATATTCGCCCAATACTACCGGAATGCCATTGTTTATAAACTTGGTTTTCATTTTTTGAAACTCATCGATCACGTAACTTTCTTCACCCCATGTGGCGTTTCGCGACGGATCAGTTGTTGAATGATATCCACTTCCCCAATAATAAAACATTGATCCCCAGGTAGCATCTGTAGTCAATCCGCAAAATTGATACGGACCATAGTAATGGACCTCGACCATCATGCGACTGGCTGTGGGATCTGAAGGGAGTGTGTTCATAAGCGTTGTTGTATTATCAATGTCTGTTGACGGCCCCTGAACCACCAAAACCCTGTAGCTGTTGCGTCCTCCGGTTGATCGAACGGCATTGACAAAAGTTTGATGATAGGAAAGCAGGATACTCATTTCTGTTGCATTGCTCACAGGTGGCTCATTAGCACTCGCAAACATTAAATGTTCATCAAAGCCCCGCATCTTGGTGGCTATTTGTTCCCAGAATGCTTTTTGTTTTGCATTCACTGAAGCCTGATCCTGTGTATTGATATGGCCGTCGAGCCATCCACCATCCCAATGAACATTGAGAATAACATACAGGCCATCATTAATACAATATTGTACAACTTGTTTTACATGATCGAGCCACTGAGCTTGTATTTGGGCTGTGGAGGCATTAGCATACTGATCCCATGAACAGGGAATTCGCACCGCATTGAAACCACTTTGCTTAACCTTATCAATTAGCGCCTGTGTGGTCACAGGATTACCCCAGGCCGTTTCGCTTCCTATCGCTTCAAGGGTATTTCCAAGATTCCATCCAAGCTTCATACTTGCGGCAAGCTGAACAGCGTTACTGGGCATTCCCGAAGCATCGGGAGGTAAGGGACTGATATTATAACTTGGGTACGTCCCTCTTTTTGCAGCAAGAGTTTGATTTGACTCTTTGCTGCTCTGTGATACTTCTGCCGCGGGTAGATCCGCTTCTTTTTTTGTGCAGGAACTTGCAGCGCATAGCGCTGCAAAAAGCAAGATCGTTAGCTTAACGTTTTTCATAACATTGTTTTTTTAGGTATATAATTATTTGGTTTATTTCAAAGGTTTTAATTTTATGCATGTATTTAATAATTTGATCACTCATAAGAGATCGGTACCAAATCCAGGTGCCGGGTGCTTATATAAACGGAACCATTCCTGGTTCGGCTTCTCATCATCCCCTTACCTCAAAAAATTACAGAGCTGAGCGTTTATAATTGGTTTTTAAGCTTTAGTGGCGATTGTTCTTATGGCCACTATAGCACGCTATTCATCAGTACGAAAAAAGTGGCTTTAGATGATAAAAGCTCGTTTAACGTTAGCATCAAACGCTCGTCAGATGTTAAGATGGTGTGCGTTTTTGTTAATTGTTTATATAAACTGGTTAGCTTGCAGCGGAAAACTGGAGTCAGAAAAAAGGCTGTATTGGGCAGTGTTTTGATAATGCTTAATGAAACACTATCAGATCTTTCCTGCAAAATGAGGAGTTTTACCGGCAATAATACCGGTTCACCACCCATCGCCTTCATCTGAATTCAACAGTAAAATTAAGACAGAACCACCTCTTGGAAGGGGTCAAATGTTTCTAAGTATAGTTCAAATGTTACACCCCGGCCAGTTTCATGATATATTTAACGGCGATGGGGACGGGATATAGTATGAAAAGGCTCGAAACACCACCTCGATCCCGGGAGTAATGGTGATATCCCCAACCTCTTTTATTCGCAAATTGGAAGAGTTGGCCAAACAGGCGGTTTGGTTTTTAATCAAAACGATCTTTTGATCAAATTAAAGATCTATCGATAGATCTTTCTAATTCTATTTTTAAAGGGAATATTAAAGGTGCGTATTTTTATCAGAAAGAATAACAGCTCCACAATGTGTACATTGCGGAGCTGTTAAACTAATGTGCGAGCCTGCTTTTGGCAAACAGGCTCCAATCTGGTTCTGGGTAGGCTTTATTGCTTTTTAATTTCTACGCGGCGGTTCAATACACGGCCTTCTTCGGTTTTGTTATCGGCAATAGGTTTGCTTTCGCCCCAGCCTTTTACGGTTAAATTATCGCTGCTGATGCCGCTGTTTGTTAAATACAGTTTAACGGCGGTAGCGCGTTCAACAGAAAGCTCCATATTATGCGCATCGGTACCTTCGGCAGATGAGTTTCCGTTCAGTATAAACTTAACCGAAAGGTCCTTCTTCATTTCTGCAACCGCTTTATCCAGCGCAGGGTACGAATCTGTTTTTAAGATCCCTGAGTTAAATTCAAACTGAATATTGCTGAAGTTATAATTCGGTGGGGTAGGAGCCGGTGCAGGTGTTTCAGCCACAGGTGGGGCTGGTTTTGGTGTTTCTACCGGTGCAGGTTTCGCGGGCTCGGCTACAGGAGCAGGTGCCTGGGCAACCACGGCTTTTTTGGCTTTACAGGCCGGGAATAAAACAACTGCTGATAAAATAGCAGCCGCAAGGATACTTGATCTTAATAATTTCATATGAATAAGGGTTTTCGTAAAAATATAAAACGTTTGCTATGGATGCATATTGTAATTTGCTTTTTGTTTCAACAGAAAGTATGGTAAAAAAACGGTGCTAACACACAGTAATTCAAACAAAATTATATATTAGCTTAGGCTTATAATAAATGCGATTACAACAAAAACTACCGGTTACCTACCTGCTATTTACTTTTAACGGCCGCCTTTCCAAAGGCGTTTACTGGCTTGCTGCCCTGTTTTACTGGTGTACATTTTACGTGCTGTTTAATTTACTTGCCTTTACTATAGGCTACGGTTCAACGTGGATCTTATACCCATTTTTGTTTTGGATAGTTGTAGCCACATCCATGAAACGGTTGCACGACCAGAACCGATCGGGGTATTGGCTGCTAACGGTTGTTATACCCGTAATTGGGCCCTTGTGGCTTATCTGGTGCCTCGGGTTTAAGAAAGGCAATTACGCAGGCAACCGTTATGGCTCGGTGCCGGGTGCGGCTGCGGATTATTTGAAGAACGACGCAGGCCGCGATATTCCACACCTTAAAACCGATGAACGTATTATCGACGATGTAACCCGGTTAAACCCGGTGCTGGTATCGGGCATTGTTCGCCCTGTATCTGTTGAGGAGCTTTGTACAATTGTAAAAAATACGACCGGCAGCATTTCTGTGGGCGGTGGGCGCTTTAGCATGGGTGGGCAAACGGCAAGCCCCAACAGCATTCATGTGGATATCCGCGGGTTGAACAAAGTGCTGGAGTTTGATAAGGAAGCTAAGCTGATAAAAGTACAAACCGGGATCCGCTGGTGTGATATTCAGCAATATATTGATGAGCACGATCTGAGCGTGAAAATTATGCAAACCTATGCCAATTTTACAGTGGGCGGTGCGCTAAGCGTAAACGCGCATGGCCGCTATATGGGTTTGGGGCCGGTGGTATTATCGATCCGTTCGATAGACGTAATGCTGGCAGATGGCTCGCTGGTGCACGCCAGTCTGCAGGAAAACCCGGAAGTGTTTTTTGGCGCGATAGGTGGATATAATGCGATAGGTATAATTACACAAGCCGAACTGGAACTTGCGGATAACGTGGCCATAAAACGCATTGATAAGAAGATGGACGTTGCGGAGTATAAAGACTTCTTCTTTAAAAACATTCGCGATAATGGGAAGGCTGTGTTCCATAACGGAGATATTTATCCGCCCCAATACAAAAAATTAAGGGCAGTAACCTGGGTAGAAACGGACGAAAAACCAACGGTAAAAACCCGGTTGATGCCATTGAAGGAATCATATCCTTTGGAACGCTATTTTTTATGGTCGTTCACGGAAACACCATTGGGTAAATGGCGCAGGGAATACCTGATAGATCCGCTGCTTTTTAGAGGGAAGAAAATACACTGGCGCAATTACGAGGCCGGTTATGATGTTGCCGAGCTGGAACCGCGCTCGCGTACCGACAGCACCTACGTTTTGCTGGAGTATTTTGTACCCGTGCAGCGCTTTGAAGAATTTGAGGCTACTATGGCGGAGATCTTTATCCGATATAATGTGAATGTGCTGAATGTTTCCATGCGGCACGCCAGAGCCGACCCCGGCACCTACATGGCATGGGCACGCGAAGAAGTATTTGCTTTTGTGGTGTATTACAAGCAACGTACGGATGCTGCGGCCAAACATGCCGTTGCCGTTTGGACACGGGAACTTGCCGACGCGGTGATTGCCGTAAACGGAGCATATTACCTGCCCTACCAAATACACCCAACTGCAGAACAGTTTTTTAAAGCATACCCCAATGCGCATAAATTATTTCAATTGAAAGCAAAGCTTGATCCGGGTAACAAATTCAGGAATACGCTTTGGGACACATATTATAAACCATTAAACCAACAAACCAATGGCTGAGGCATCAGAATTTAAAGCTGTATTTAACAATACCAAATGGAGCGATGATTTTTACCGATTTTTGCAGGTGATATTCCACCTTTATCCCGAGGATAAATTTCATCAGCTGATAAAAGAAGAAACAGCAGCCAACAATACCGATGAGGCGATTTACAAATCGGTGCAGAGCAAGTTGCCCGGGATAAAGCCCTTTCTTTCGGAATTAACCTATGCGCTGCCGGCCCTTAAAAAACAAAAAAAGGAAATAGCCCGCCAAACCCTTGGGCTTTTAGGCGGTAAAGACCAAATTGACGGTTATGTAGAGATCGGTTCTACCGGCAGATATATCAGCCAGTTGCGGAAGCAGGTAAAAGTTACCGGCCCTATTTGTCTGCTTAACGATATTGCTCCAACAAACTCTCCCGGCGATATTATGGAACGCGGGCAACTAAGTAAACTCGGTACCTTCATTAATATTAAAGATTACCAGCCGGTAAGCAAGCACGATATTGCTGATGAAAGTATAGCGCTGGTTACCTGCTATATTGGCCTGCATCATTGCCCGGTTGACAGGCTGGACGGTTTTGTACAATCTATATTCCGCATCCTGCGCCCGGGTGGGTCTTTCATTATCCACGATCATGATGTGAAAACACCGCAAATGGCAACCTTTGTATCATTGGTGCACACGGTGTTTAATGCTGGTTTAAATGAAAGCTATGAGTTTGAGGCCAAGGATTTCAAAAACTTTAAGTCGGCCGACGAATGGGCGGCTATTATTGCCAAAGCCGGGTTTAAGGATAGCGGAGCGCGGGTGCTGCAGGACAAGGATCCATCGGACAATACTTTAATGCATTTTATTAAATAATAAATATGGCCAGGCTGCGGATATTGACTTTAATTGCTGTGGTATTAGCCGGCATTGTTTTCGCCTTAAAAAACAAGAAACCCGACACCATTGCTGCGGGCAAGGGGCTTGTTATGGATAAGACGTGGCTAACAATAAACCCTCACCCCGCCACCCCGCAAAAAGATGTACGCCCCACCGACCAAACTTTTTTAACCTATCCCGAATGGTTTTTGGTTTTTAGCCCGAAAGAGCAGGCTGATTATTTTGAGCAGCATACATCAACCTCGTTTCCGTATACTAATCACATCGATCAGTTGTGGAATGGTTACGGAGTGGTGTACGATCAAATAAAGGGCAATTATAAATTCAACACTGGCTATCATATTATGATTATGGTGATAGGCGTGAGCACCACGGTGGAATATGGCATTAAGTCGTTTTACGAAACAACCATTGGCCGCGTTACCGATAATACGCATATGACCGAAGAAGATAAGTTTAACGCCCGCTACATGCGTAGCTACGTTAACTTTATTGAAGCTACGCCCTGGTACGATTACAACTTTAACGCCCAATTGAGCGATCTTTGGAGCACAACTGATTTTTTCGGTCCGCATTTTTTACGAAAGATGGAGCGTAAGTATTACCTCACTACTGAACTTTTGGTAAAGAGTGGATACGGCTGGCTAATAAAGCAGGGCACCAAGTCCGCCTACGACGAGGCGCTGCTTAATACCGCTGTAATAACCGACGGCTTCCCGGCAAAAATGACTGAGTATCCCGAGGTAAAAGATCTGATACAGCTCAGTAGCGACTCGGTGATGATGAATTTGCCCCGCTATGCCGATTTTAACCCGGCGGTTTGCAAGCTGGCCCTGCTGGGTGTAAATTTTAAGGAAATTGCAGGTAACAACGGCGCTATTATGCTTACTGTACTAAGCACAAAACCGATGGCCCCGGCTAAAGATCTCAAAGTGATATTTACGCAGCCTATAGTTACCAAGCCAGGTTTAAACCGTATAGCCATTGTTACCACGGTTAAAAACTTAAGCCCGGTTTTGCGGGAATTACTGGGCAAAAAGGCCACTATAGAGCACGTTTACGATTACTAAATTCTTTTTTAAACAGCTACTCTATCCTTAATACAATATCCCGCGAACCATTGCACAGCAAATTTAAAAACCGTACCTTTGCGGCGTATTTTCTGCGATGGTGATTAGCTATATCTGCTTCATTTTCAACGTTAATAAGCATACGAATAAAAACAAGCATGAAAAAAATAGTAGATTACAGGAAGCTTTTGGGCGTTAACGAGGCTGCGGAACTGCAGGAATTAAAAACCATTTACCGTGGTATGATGAAAACCTGGCACCCTGATAAATTTCAGCATAGTGCTGAGGAAAAGGAAGCTGCGGAAGAAAAAAGCAAAACCATTATAGAAGCGTACCACTTTTTGGTAAGCATTGCGCCTGAAACCCGTAACCAAACTATTGCCGATTACACCCTTACTACGTCATCATCTAACATAGCCGATTTTGAATACAAATCCCAGGTGCTTAAGGTGAGCTTTTTGGATGGCAGCGAATATGAGTACTTTGATGTACCTAAAGCGGTTTATGTAAAGCTTATCAACGCCGATTCGCCGGGAAGATTTGCCCGCAGGCACATTTTCAATAACTATGTTTACCGCAGCGTAAGCAGGTTGGTGGCAAGCGCTTAATTAGCGCTGTATGTTACATTGCTAAGGTTTGGTTGGTGTTATTTTTAAAGCTAAATTTAACACACCATTTAACCTTAACCAATGTAGCCATGATATTTCTTGCAAAAAACTTTTCTTACAAGGGAGCCTTTGTTGGCTTCATCATTGGCGCATCTATAGGGTTAGGCATGTTGAATTTTAGCGTGGCCTTTAACTTTGGGCTTATAATGGCCGTTATTTTCGGTTTCAGGAAAAGTTTAAATCAATCGCCCGCGACAAAAAAAGTCACTGATAATTTATAGGCCCGATAATATTATAGCTGCGCTTGTATATGTTCCGCCACTTGCTGTTGCTCTGCCGCAGATAGTTTTTCGCCATCGTATTCCCATTCCCCGTTTGCGGTGAAGTTAATTTCGCCGAGGTAATCTTTTTGGTTGATGTTATCCAGCCCTGGGATGTTGTCGCCAATTTCACCGGGAATGCTGAGGTGGTTAAAAATGCTGTCGTTTTTATCCTTAGCGCGGTAAATGGCATACACCGGGCAATTTTCGCAATCGGCCAGTGTTGCGTTCATCGGCTCAAAATATACATTAAGGGTTTGGCCATTATCGGTTGTAATACCTAATGATGGGATGTTGAGGTGGTTCACGGTTGCGTTATCCATAACTAAGCGTTTTTATACCTACAAGTACAAACGGCAGCTATAAAAGTTTCCGCAGATTTTAAATCGACCCAATATTAAAGCAAAACGCCCTGCTGAATTTTCAGCAAGGCGTTTTTGTGTTTCCGATGAGATTCGAACTCATATCGACGGCTTCGGAGGCCATAATTCTATCCATTGAACTACGGAAACAAAATCTGCGCAAATATAGGATAATTCTGCATCCTGAATGTCTGAACTCGAATTTTATGGAATTAACGAATGGACAGAGTGTATTCCGTTAACTATCAAAATTCTATCAATTCTTAAAATTCGTTTACCCGTTCCCAACCCTGTCTATCTCGTCGCCTGCGCTGCCGCCGGTGCGTTTTACGGTTTTATATTGCTTCCCAAAGCGATAAGTGAACGATATGCTGTAAACCCGGCTGTCTCTCCGCAGTAAAAAATACTCGGTAGCATTGGGGAAAGTGGTAAAACCTTCCATGGCGTTGGTGTAAAATACATCGCGGGCGCTGAATTTTAAGGTGCCTTTTTTACCAAATACCGGCCGGGAGACACCTACAGATACCTGCCCGGTTGGGTAAAGCAATTCGGCCACATCATTACGGGCACGGGTAGTATAAAAGCCCGATAGCTCTGCCGTATATTTTTTGCCAATGCTGAACTGGTTATTGGCGTTCAGGTTCAACTGATCTATCTCGGTAGTATAGGTGTTGCCGTTGAAGCCTTTTAGCTGTTTATGGTTGTACTGTGCCTGTGTGGTTAAGCTCCACCAGCTTACCGGCGAGGTGGTTAGGGTAAGCGATGCGCCTACATTATAGGTGCTGCCCACATTGCCTTGGGTGTAAAGCAGGATAGCGTCGTTACTTGGGTCGGCCACAAAGATCTGTGAGAAATAGTTTTTAATACGGTTGTATGATACTGCCGTACGCAGCAGGTTTTTGTATTGGTGACTCACTTCAAAGTTCCAGCTGAATTGCGGCAACAGGAAGGGGTTACCCGTACTATAAGTGTACTTGTTAATGATGAGGTAAAACGGGTTAAGGTTTTGAAAAGGCGGACGATCTATCCTGCGGCTGGCCGTGAAGGTAAAGCTGTTAGCGGTATCTGCCTGCAAACTTAAATACCCGCTCGGGAAAAACTGCCCGTAAGCGCGCGAGAACGAAGAGTCTTTCTGGATAGCATTCCCCAATTGGCTGGCGTCGTAACCCGTATGCTCGTACCGTAACCCAAACTGACCGCTTACCTTGCCAAGCCTGGTATCGTACGAAGAGTACAGCGCGTTTATCTTCTCTTTATAAATAAAGTGGTTGTTTTTAATGTTGTCATCTACCCAGTTTGGGCCTACGAGGTTTTGGTAAGCGGCCAGGTTATCAGTGTTGCTAAACGATGCTTTGCCGCCAAATTGCAGCACATCGGTTTTATTAATCTTTATGGTATAATCTGCCTTGGCCGAGCCGATGCTGATGGTAGTGGGGATATTGCCGCGAGAGATCTCCTCATAACCATTGTTGCCACTTAATTCGTTCTTAAAATCCTGGTTTGCACGGATGTCGTAATGCAGGTAATCGGCATCAACGGCCAAATCCTGCGATGCAGATATTTTATGCCTTAAATTTAGATTGATGCCGGCATTTTTAAAGCGGTTTTTGCTGCTGTTGGTGGTATAAATGGCCGAATCGAGCACGCCCTGCGGGCTTTGCCAATCGGCATTGGCGCGGTTGCTGCTATTGCGCCTAACCGTAGTGCCGGTAAGTACCAGGCCAAGGGTGGTTTTATCGCTCAGGTAATAGTCAACCCCGGTTTTTATGGTATTGTTTAAAGCGCTGCTTGGCAGGTAGGAGAATTGATCGAGCATAGCGGTTAGCTGTTTATTGCTATCGTAATATTTCCGCAGGGCATATATGCTGAAGAAATTCTCATTATAGTTCATGCTGTAATTCAGGAAGGTATTGAATTTACCAACGCGGTAGTTTAAGGTAACGCTGTTGTTGTTCTTTGCGTAAACGCCCTGCCCAAAAGATGTAGTGAGCGAGCCGTTAAAGCCTCTTACCGTATTCTTTTTTGTTTTGATATTGATGATACCCGCGTTGCCGCTGGCATCGTATTTGGCGGTTGGGTTGGCTATCAGTTCTATTTGCGATACCTGGGTAGAGCTCATGCTGCCGAGCAGGTTGGCCAGTTCGGTGCCCGAGAGGTAGGTGAGTTTATCATCTATCATCACCGTTACACCTGCTTTTCCGTTGAGAGCTATGCCGCCGTTCCTGTCTACTGTTACACCCGGCGAGCGTTCCAATACTTCCAGCACCGTTGATCCCGTATTGGCTACCGACGCGTTAACATCCAATATTACTTTACCCTGTTTGTAGGTAATGGGCGGCGTTTTGGCGGTGATGTTTACTTCCTGCAGGCCGGTACTTGCCGCTCGCAGGGTAACGGTATCCTGGCTTGTACTGCCCGGGAAATGGTAAACATGTGTAGTTTGAGGCTTGTAACCGGTATAGGTCACCAAAAAGGTATAATCGCCGGTTTTGATATTGTTGAAGCTGGCAACGCCTTTTAGGTTGGTAATGGTGGTTTGAATTACGGTATGTGCTTTTAGCAGCTTTACTGTGGCAGCCTCGGCAGGTTGTGCTTTTTCTATAGATACGATGAGCGAAAAACTATGTGCGTTGTTTGGCTGGCTGTAAACCCGTAACCCAAAAAGGCATAGCAAAGCCATGCAAACAGTTATTCTTAAATATATCATCGATCAGTATTTGGTAGGTAAGACTGTGGGACCCAGGCAAACGTTACAAAAATCAGCATTTAAAACACCCGCCGGGTTCCAATTTCTTCGGTCAGTCAGTTCCGGGCCTTGTACTTACTACCATATCTTGATCCTTTGATCTTCGCGCTTGTAGTTTTTATCGCCTTCTTTTACGTTAAACGCCTTATAAAACGGGTCGAAATTCATCAACGGGGCATTTACACGCCACATAGCCGGTGAATGCGGGTTGGTATTTACATAGGTACGAAGGAACGCATCCCTTGTTTTTACCCGCCATATCCGGGCGATCGACAGAAAAAAACGTTGGTCGGGCGTAAAGCCATCAATTTTAACAGAACCTTTTCCTTGTTCTGTCATCTTGAAAGCGTCGTAAGCTATGGCAATGCCGCCGTTATCAGCAGTGTTTTCGCCCAGGGTTAATGCACCTTTTACATGTACAGTATCTAACACGGTAAACGAACTATATAGGCTTGATACCTGGCTTGTTTTCGATTTGAACTTTTCGTAATCCTCTTTTGTCCACCAGTTTTTTACGTTGCCATCCTTATCAAATTGTGCACCCTGGTCGTCAAAGGCATGGGTCATTTCGTGGCCAATTACCATCCCAATGCCGCCATAGTTAATGGCATCATCTGCCGAAAAATCAAAATAGGGGAACTGCAGGATCCCTGCCGGGAAAACGACCTCGTTAAAAGATGGGTTATAATAAGCGGTAACCGTAGAAGGCGTTGTGCCCCATTCCGTTTTATCAACCGGCTTATTCAGTTTTGCCAGTTGAACCTGGTAATCGTTTTGATTGAGCGAGAGTATGTTTTCAAAGTACCTGTTCCTGTTGATATTTACCCTATCGTAATTCCGCCATTTATCCGGGTAACCAAGTTTTTTGGTGATGGCGTATAATTTTTCTTTTGCTTTTATTTTAGTGCTATCGCTCATCCAGTCAAGATGGTTTATCCTGTTTTCAAACGACTTTTGCAGGTTATTTACCAGCACAAGCACACGTTTTTTGGCATCCTCATTAAAATATCGTTTTACATACAGCTGACCCAATGCCTGCCCTAAGTAGTTATCTACATCATCAGTGATGATTTGCCTGCGCGATTTTTGCGTGGCCTGGCCGGATAGCACCTTACGAAACTCAAAAGAGGCATTCACAAATGGTTTGCTCAACGTACCGGCGTAGTTGATAAGAGTATTGGCTTTTAAATAAGTTTTCCAGTCGTTTATGGGAACGGATCTCAGCAATGAATTCAACTTATTGTAATAAGCAGGTTGCGCCATATCAATATAATCGGTTTTTGCACCCAGGTTGGCAAGCAATGCTGCCCAGCCTATATTAGCCTGGGTTTTGCGGAGGGATGCAATAGCTATTTTATTGTAATTGGCTTTGATATCCCTTAATTCGATATTTGATTTATGTGATGCTGCAATTTGTTTTTCGAGGTTATAACAAACGGCTGCATTTTTTGTGGCGGCGGCAAGGGTACTGCCTGTTAACTGAAACAGGGTGCTGATGTATTTTTTATAAGCCTGCTGAGCGTGCAGCGTAGATGAATCTGTTTTAAAATAATAGCCCTTTTCAGGTAAACCGGTACCGCTCTGGTAAGCATGGGCAATGTTAATGCCGCTGTTCTTATTATCGGGCGAAATGTTGAAGCCAATGATGGAGGAGTTGCTTGTTTTTGCTTCATTCGCAACAAATTTCATGAGCGATGGCACGTTGTTTATGGCATTGATACGTGCAAGTATTGGCGCAACAGGCTGGTATCCGCGTTTGTTAATAGTTAGGGTATCCATCCCGGAGGCGTAAAAATCGCCTACCTTTTGGTCGATACTTCCCATCGTATTCTTCGTTTTTGAAACACTATCCAGTATGGTTTGCAGCAGTTGTTTTTGCGGGATATTTAGGAACGAGTAAGAACCTACACCAGATTGATCATCCGCGATTTTTACGGTATCGTACCATCTGCCGTTTACAAAACGAAAGAAATTATCGCCGGGGCTTATTGTGGAATCTATCCCCGCTACATCAACAAACTTTCTCTTAGGATCATCCGGGTTGTTCCAGGCGCTGAGGATAAATAAAGCAAAAAACAGGTAAAGTACTTTCTTCATAAAAAATTGCAGAGTTTTTTTAAAGGTAGTCTTTTTTTGAGCGGTGCAAGTTTAAAATCTGGTGGTCGCAGGGAAATCGCGTTTAAACAAGTCGATGATTAGGCGGCACCTACGGAGTCTTCTCGTTTTTCTTCTGTTGCTATAAACACGATACTCCTCCGGGGTGTTAGCCGAAATTGAGTTTTACGCTCCGTTAGGAGCACCGTGTTTATAGAAATAATAGGCAATGGCGTTGGCTCCATAGGTGCCTCCTACCACCGCCCGGTCAGGCGTGGACGCCTGACCGGGCGAATAAATTTGGCATTTTAAACGCCGAACACCGAATGCTGAATATCGAACTCCGAAGTTGCCTTCATCATTCCTAATTCAAAATTCGGTGTTCGAAATTCTTATTCCCCCTTCAGTGGGTTAGGGGGCTCCCGGCCTAAACGTTAAACCTAAAGTGCATCACGTCGCCGTCTGCAACTATATAGGTTTTACCTTCTACACCCATTTTACCTGCTTCTTTAATAGCAGCTTCCGAGCCGTTGTATTTTACAAAATCCTCGTATTTGATCACCTCGGCACGGATAAAACCCTTCTCAAAATCGGTATGGATAACACCCGCAGCTTGCGGCGCGGTGAAGCCTTTGGTGATGGTCCAGGCGCGTACTTCCTGCACACCGGCAGTAAAGTAAGTGGCCAGGTTAAGCAGGCGGTAAGCCGCTTTTATCAACTGCGTTACGCCAGACTCGGTTAAACCCAGGTCCGATAAAAACATCTGGCGATCATCGTACGATTCCATTTCTGCAATTTCTGCTTCAATTTGGGCGGAGATGATCAATACTTCGGCATTCTCTTCCTTGGCAACCGCTTTCACGCGTTCCACGTAAGCATTGCCGCTCACAACAGATGCTTCGTCAACATTACAAACGTACATTACCGGTTTTGCGGTAAGCAGCCATATATCGGCAATGTATTCCTCGTCTCCTTCTGCAACGGGTGCGGTACGGGCGCTTTTACCTTCCAGCAGGTGGTTGCGGTAAATGGTAAGCACGTCGTAAGCCTTTTTAGCTTCCTTATCGCCACCGGTTTTGGCCATTTTCTCTATTTTGGAGATCTTTTTTTCTATCGAATCCAGATCCTTCAACTGAAGTTCGGTATCAATGATCTCTTTATCGCGGATAGGATCAACCGAGCCATCTACGTGGATCACGTTATCGTCATCAAAGCAGCGCAGCACGTGAATGATAGCATTGGTAGCGCGGATATTGGCCAAAAACTGGTTACCCAGGCCTTCGCCTTTGCTGGCACCTTTTACAAGGCCGGCAATATCTACTATCTCAATAACGTTTGGCACCACGTTTTTTGGGTTTACTATCTCGGTAAGCTTGGTTAAGCGCTCATCCGGCACGGTTATTACACCCACGTTGGGTTCGATTGTACAGAACGGGAAATTGGCCGCCTGCGCCTTTGCATTTGATAAACAGTTAAAAAGTGTCGACTTACCCACATTTGGCAAACCTACTATACCACATTGTAAACCCATGTATTTTAAAATTCTAAATTCTAATTCCTAAACTCAAAAATTGAATTTTGACTGCATACCGGAAACTGTAAACTGCCAACTCAAATCGGCTGCAAAGATAACAGAAAAAAAGGCTTGTAATTTGAAAAAATAAACGACTTTTGCCAGCGCTAATACAAGGCATAAAACAGGTTAAAAAGATGTAAGCAAGAGGGTTTTTTATGGAAGAGATGGTTGAGCAGATAGAATTGTTACTGGAGCAGGAAGATACAACGCAGCTACAGGAATATTTGAATAGCCTCAATATATCTGACGTAGAAGAGCTTATAAGCGAATTGCCTGAGCACGGCCCTAAATTCATCGCTATCTTATCGCTCAACCGGGCGGTAAATGTTTTCCGCATCCTCGATTTCCCCACACAGGAGCGCATCATCAAAAAATTAACCGGGCAAAAGGTTGGCGAAATAGTTAACGCGCTGCCACCCGATGACCGTACCGCTTTTTTTGCCGAATTGCACGGCGATGCCGTAAAAAATCTCATCCTTCACCTCAGTCCTGCCGATCGTAAAGAAGCGCTATCGCTTTTAGGTTATGAGGAAGACAGCGTTGGCCGTTTGATGACACCCGATTATATCGCTGTTAAAAAAACATGGGATGTAACCCGCGTGCTGTCACACATCCGCCGGTACGGTAAAAACTCCGAAACCATTGATGTTATTTATGTGATAGACGAGAACGGCGTACTGCTGGATGATATACGGATCCGCGAGATCTTGCTGGTGAAACCCGAAACCAAGGTGAGCGACCTGATGGACGGCCGACTGATAGCCCTCAGCGCCAGCGACCCTCAGCAGGATGCCATCAACGTGTTCAGGATGAATAACCGCACGGCCTTGCCGGTTACAGATAGCGAAAATATATTATTAGGAATTGTTACCGTTGATGATATCCTTTGGATAGCTAACGAAGAATACACCGAAGACATCCAGAAAATTGGTGGTACCGAAGCATTGGACGAGCCCTACCTGGATATCAACCTCTTCCGCCTGGTAAAAAAACGCGTGGGCTGGCTGGTGATACTATTTTTGGGCGAAATGCTTACGGCTACCGCCATGGGCTTTTTTGAGCACGCTATTGAAAAAGCGGTGGTGCTGGCATTGTTTATCCCATTGATCATATCCAGCGGGGGCAACAGCGGCTCGCAGGCTTCAACCTTAATTATACAGGCTATGGCCCTGGGCGAGGTAACCATTGCTGATTGGTGGCGCGTAATGCGCCGCGAGATCATCTCCGGGCTAATGCTGGGGATCACCCTGGGTATCATTGGCTTTTTAAGGATAGCGGCTTTCAGTATGTTTAGCACGCTTTATGGTCCACACTGGATGCTGGTTGGTCTTACTATCGGCTTCTCGCTGATAGGAGTGGTGCTTTGGGGGTCACTGGCCGGCTCTATGCTCCCCTTGCTTTTAAAGAAACTCGGTGCCGACCCTGCAACTTCTTCGGCTCCCTTTGTGGCCACCCTGGTAGATGTTACCGGGCTCATTATTTACTTCAGCGTGGCTGTGGCCTTTATGAATGGTGTTTTGTTGTAGGCAGTTTTAATTAAGGTTTAATTTTATATTTTTAAGAAATTTAAACCTTAAACGATGGATACAACAGATAACATTTTAGAAACGGCCGGCGAGCCACAAATGGTAATAACCGCAGACGCAAAGTATTATCTTCAAAAAGCCGGGCGGTGGGCTTCTTTCATAGGCATTGTGGGTTTTGTAATGTCGGGCCTGGTTGCTGTATTAGCTTTGTTTATAGGCAGTATTTTCGCGGCCATGGCGCGGATCAATCCTATGATGGCACTTATGTCTGCAGGCATGGGTACGTTAATGACAGTTATTTACCTGTTTGTCGCTTTGTTTTCGTTCTTCTTTGCGTTGTACGTTTACCAGTTTGGCAGCAGGATAAAAAAAGCCGTAGTCTTTAACGATTCCGAAGGGGCCACCTTAGCATTCAGTAAATTAAAATCTTTCTTTAAGCTTTGGGGAATAACCACTATTGTTGTTATATCATTTTATGTGCTGGCAATTGCTTTTGGCATACTCGGCGTTATGGCCAGTTTAGCCGGCGCGCATTAAAGCATTTGCTGTAAAACAAAAATACCCTGCCTTTTGGGCGGGGTACTTTTGCTTGTAATATTCAGGTTTAAATTAGGGCCTATTCTTAAAAAGAGAAATCTTCGTCTGCTTTGGCCACCTCAGGGCTTTCGCTAAACTCGTATCGTTTCTCTGTAACCTCCTGGTGGTCTTTTATATAATCTACCGTTTCTTTCAGTCCTTCGGCAAATTTTTCAAAATCTTCTTTGTATAAAAATATTTTGTGTTTTATAAAAACCCCGTCTTCCAAACGTTTTTTGCTTTCAGTGATCGTAACATAATAATCGTTAGACCGGGTTGCCTTTACGTCAAAAAAATAAGTTCTCTTCCCGGCTCTCACCTTTTTCGAGTGCACCTCTTCACGCTCTCTGTTGTCAAAATCTCCCATAAATCGTAATTGTAATAGTTTTGGTTGGGATAAATATAATTAAATTTTTAAAGCGCAAGTATTAATTGTAACAATATTGACTATTTAATAAAATTACTGTGCAATAAATTGTAGTGTGTGCCGTTACGCAGGCTTTTCCTCTTCCTCAAGCAATTGCTTTTCGTAAAGTTCATAGTAAGCCGTCCTCAGTTCCATCAGCTCATTGTGGGTGCCTTGTTCAATAATTTCGCCATTATCAATTACCAATATCTTGTCGGCATTTTTGATGGTAGAGATGCGGTGCGAGATAATAATGCTGGTTTTATCCTGCATAATGCGGCCCAGGTTGTTCAATATCTCCTCCTCAGTGCGGGTGTCAACGGCGGATAGGCAATCATCAAAAATCAACACCTGTGGTTGCTTTACAATGGCCCTTGCAATGCTCACGCGCTGTTTTTGCCCACCGCTAAGGGTAACGCCGCGTTCTCCTATCAAGGTGTCAAAACCTTTTTCCAGTTCCATAATATTCTGGTAAACGGCGGCATCTCTAGCTGCCTGCTCTACGCGGGGCATATCCAGCACATCGGCACTGAAGGCTATGTTGTGCGATATGATATCCGAAAACAGGAAAACCTCCTGCGGCACAAAGCCAATTTGCGAGCGGTAATTATCCAGATGGAGTTGGGTGAGCGGTTTATCGTCTATTAAAACCTGCCCGCCGGTGGTATCATACATTCGCATGATGATGTTACCGATGGTAGATTTCCCCGAGCCGGTACGGCCGATAATAGCCACCATTTCTCCGGGATTGGCTATAAATGATACGTTCTTTAATGCCTGTATGCCGGTATCCGGGTAGGTGAACGATACATCCCTGAACTCAATTTTGCCCGCCAGCGTATGCGGTAAAGCATTGGGCGACCGTATCTCGGGCTCCTCGTGCAAAAATTCGTTTATGCGCTTTTGCGACGCTGCGGCACGCTGTATCAGCGAGGTTACCCAGCCCAACGATATCACCGGGAAAGCCAGCATATTAAGGTATACAATAAATTCGGCGATGTTACCCGCGGTGATATTGCCCTTCATTACCTCCACGCCGCCAATATACATAGTGATCACATTACTGAGCCCGATAAGCAGCAGCATAGATGGGAAAAACATGGCTTGCACTTTGGCCATGGCCATGCTTTGGGTTTTATAGTCTTCGCTTTCGGCGGCAAATTTCTCGCGTACAAAACCTTCGCGCACGTAAGATTTGATCACCCGGATGCCCGAAAAGTTCTCCTGCACAAAGCTGGATAAGCCCGAAAGGCGCTGCTGGATCTGCTCGCTGCGATGTTCTATAATGGTGTTCACGTAAAAAATAATAACCGCTAAAACAGGGAGCGGCAATACCGAAAATACGGCAAGCCGCACGTTTACCGTAAGCATGGCGTAAATAACCAGGATGAAAAGGATTACCGTGTTAATGCTGTACATAATGCCCGGCCCCAGGTACATGCGCACCCGGCTAACATCCTCGGTAACACGGTTCATCAGGTCGCCGGTGTT
Source organism: Mucilaginibacter sp. (assembly GCF_039925265.1). GTDB lineage: Bacteria > Bacteroidota > Bacteroidia > Sphingobacteriales > Sphingobacteriaceae > Mucilaginibacter. Next base: position 93,099 of record NZ_JBDSZG010000016.1, on the reverse strand, counting down.
GTGGCGGCGGTAAAAAGCAAGAGATAAGCGCTGGTAATGGCTGTAGATCTCGTTCTTCATATCATACTCGATATGGCGCGACATCAATATAATGGTTTGCCGCATAAAAAACAAGAACAGGCCCCTTAGTAAAGCCAGTATCAATACCAGCACACCAAACAACAGCAGGCTTGAGCCAAAGATGTCATAGATCATCTCCTGCCGGTTAAAACCGCTGAAAAGCTGGTACGTGCTAATGTTCTCGGTAACCAGGTCAAATGCTACCCTAACCACCTGCGCGGGTAACACGGCGAATATGTTTGATATGATAACAAACAGCACGCCCGGCACCAATCGCCAGCGGTATTTATAAAAGAATTTATTGAGGTACGCGAGTGCTTTCATTGGCTATGGCCAAAAGTAAGTAAAAGAGCACAAGGATAGAAAGGTAAAAGCGTAAATATGGCGTTGGCGTGGCGTTATTTTACCAATCTTTTATCAAACCTAAAAGGCTGTATATCGCCAATTATTAATGCAGCTGCATCGGGATGCAAAGGGTTTATTAAAACGTTTTTGGCAAGCGGGTCTATAGCGCTGGGGATATAAAGCAGCAAAGTGCCTTCAGATTTTAGCCACGCATTGCCAATGCGTTGCAGTAGGGCTGGCGCGGGATATTTACGCCAGTTAACAGGTAACTGTCCTATATCTATTCGCTCGCTCGCGGTATCATCTGGTACAATAATGGTTACTATTACCAGGTCGTTGTGTATCTCTTCGGTATGCAGGTGCACCAGTTTCTCTAAAATACAGGTTGATGAATTTACCGACGCATATATCACCGGGATGTGCTTATGCCAGCGTGCTGCCGAAAGCAACCCTCCTTTGCCGCTGAGGTCGCGGGCGTATTTCTCCCTCGTTATCCTGTAAAATATCACGAATAAAAGCCGTATTCGATGTTTGTAAGCAGGTCATTCACCATGCGGGCACCTTCGCCGGTATCCAGTAATTCTATGGGAGATACATCGCCTAATGCCATATTAGGGCGGGCCAGCCATGCGTCAATAGTTGCGGCATCACCCAAAACATCCAGGCCACGGGTGTAAATACGTGTAAACTCATACAAAAAGTTCGATTGCTCTGGAGAGAGGCGATCATCTTTTTCGTAGCGGTTTAACTGGCGGGTACTGATGTGCAGGATGTTAGAAAGCTGTGAGCGCGATATGCTTGTTTTAGCCAAAACGGTATCAATAGCCAGTTTAGGCAGGCCATTGCGGATGTTATCTATGGCGTTTTCTGTGGAACGTGGCGTACGCTGATAGGCAACGCTTGCTTCTGATAATAAAAAATTGAAAACGTTATCACTTTCAGATACCTCGTACCCGAGGTTCTCAATATTAAACACTTTTGACTCTTTCATTTTTTACCTCCGTGCTTTATGTCTCCTAAGATACAGACAAATGTCCTGAATTTCAAATTTGTTTTAATTTCCGCCCAAAAATAACTTTACCTGACTGACTTTAGGTGTTTTACGACTTAGGACTATTATACTTTGTCCCTATTAAAAAAACCTCTACTTTTGCAGAACTGAAAAACGAATTTTTTTTGCCGTTCTGTAATGCCTTTGCAACAACCAACCGATAGTATTTTTAACCAGCTCGACGCTCTCGGCCACAAAAAAGTTGTGTTTTGCAGCGATCCGGATACCGGTTTGAGGGCCATCATCGCTATTCATGATACTACGTTGGGCCCGGCTTTGGGTGGCACCCGATTTTGGGCCTACAAAACCGAGCAGGAAGCCCTGCAGGATGTATTGCGCCTGTCCAAAAGCATGACGTATAAATCGGCCATCGCGGGTTTAAACCTCGGTGGGGGTAAAGCGGTTATCATCGGCGATTCACGTAAAGACAAAACAGAAGCTTTACTGCGCAAATTTGGCAGGTTCATCAAAAACCTTAATGGCGAATTTATTACCGCCGAGGATGTAGGTACCAATCCACGCGATATGGAGTACATCCGCATGGAGACCGAACACGTTACCGGCGTACCCGAAACCATGGGCGGGAGCGGTGATCCTGCGCCTATTGCCGCGTTGGGTGTTTATATGGGTATTAAAGCCTGCATTAAGGAACTCTATGGCCACGATAGCGTAACCGGCAAATCTGTTATTGTACAGGGCATTGGCCACGTAGGCGAGCATTTGGTAAAATTACTGCGCGAGGAGAACGCCAAGGTTTACATCAGCGATATTAACGACGAGCGTACCCGCCAGGTATCAAAAAAATATGGTGCCGAAGCGGTATCAAACAATTCGATATTTGATATTAATGCCGATATCTATGCGCCTTGTGCCTTAGGCTCTACTATCAACACACAAACCATTGCCAAATTGCAATGCCCTATTATAGCAGGTTCGGCAAATAACCAGTTACAGGACGAGGCGCTGCACGGCCAAATGCTGCTGGATAAAGGCATCCTGTTTGCGCCGGATTACGTAATAAACGCGGGTGGCATTATCAATTGCTATTCGGAACTGATGGGCTTTAGTAAAAAGCGCACCATGCAGCTTACAGAGAATATTTACGAAGCCACGCGTAATGTTTTAAAGCTATCAAAGGCCGAAAATATTTCTACTGTAAACGCTGCAAACAAAATTGCCGAAAAACGTATTTCAGATATTAAAAAAGTAAAGTCAACCTATTAATTATTATCATAAACAGCCAGCCACCGGGCGGCATAATCGTTCTTACAAATGTTAAACAGAAGGCACCTTAGGGTAAAAGTATTACAATCGTTGTATGCGTACCACCAATCGAACTCACGCGATATCAAACATCACGAAAAACAGCTCTTAAGCAGTATAGACCAGGTATTTGAAATGTACATCTGGATGCTGTCGCTTATCAGCGAAGTAATATCGTACACGGAGCGCGACGCGGAAGAAAGAGCCAATAAGCACTTGCCAACCGCCGATGACTTAAATCCCAATCTTAAAATATTAACTAACCGCTTTTTTACTTCTCTTGGTGATAATAAAGAATACCTCGTTTCGCTAAAAAAATACAAGGTAGACTGGTCGTTTGATCCCGAACTGGCAAAATCGCTGTTCACTACTTTAAAAAACTCTACGGATTACGCCGAATACCTGGCGAAAACCGAGGACACCATCGGTAGCGATAAAGACATCATTAAATTCATCTTCAAAAAAGTTATCCTTAAATCATCACTTGCCGAGCAGGTTTTTGAGGATAAGTTTATTTACTGGCCGGTAGATAGAGAGGTTTTACAGGCGCTTATTGCCAAAACGTTTAAAAACTTTGCCTACGATGACCCTAAAGAAAATCACCTGGCCGAAATTAGCGGCAATTGGGTGGAGGACAGGGATTTTGTAGTAAACCTGTTTGAGCAAACCATCAGGTTTGATACCCCATACCAGGAACTCATCGCCCAGAAAACCCAAAATTGGGAGCCGGATCGTATCGCGATGATGGATACCTTATTAATGAAGATGGCTATTACAGAATTTATTAATTTTACGTCCATCCCGGTTAAGGTTACCATTAACGAGTACCTGGAGATCTCCAAAGAGTTTAGTACACCTAAAAGTAATTCGTTTATAAACGGTATATTAGACAAGATTTTATTTGAGTTGAAAGCAGAGAATAAAGTAAAGAAAATAGGCAGAGGATTAATAGAATAACAATATAATGAAAAAGCTGATCTTATGTACCATGGTTGCCGGGATGTTGTTTTCGGCATGTAATTCATCTACCAAAACAGGCGGTGCTGCAACTGCCGATAATGTAAGCGCTACCAATGCGCCGGTGATGAAGTTTGAAAAAGAATCGCACGATTTTGGTAAAATTAAAACAGGCGATAAGGTAACTTACGAGTTTAAATTTACCAACACCGGCAAATCGCCCTTAATTATTAAGGATGCTATAGCCACGTGTGGTTGTACAAAACCCGAGGCACCAAAAACGCCGATACAGCCCGGGGCCGATGGTGTTATAAAAGTAACTTTTAGCAGTATAGGCAAAATGGGCCTGCAGGATAAACAGATAACCGTTACCGCCAATACAAACCCTGCACAAACTATGGTGCACCTTATTGGCGAGGTAACAAACTAATTAATATATAAATTTAAAAATGACAGCAACTATTTTTTTACAGGCAGCATCGCCTAATTTTTACGGTATCAACCCACAGTTCATCATGTTCGGGTTAATTGCGGTAGTATTTTATTTTTTCATGATACGCCCGCAAATGAAAAAAGCGAAAGATCAGAAGAAATACGTTGAAGAGCTTAAAAAAGGCGATAAGGTAATTACCACCTCCGGTATCCACGGTAAAATATACGAAGTTGCCGATACAACTTTTTTAATTGAAGTAGAGAATGGTGGCCGCATCCGTTTCAGCAAATCGGCTATCTCTTTAGAAGAATCTAAAGCTTTAAACACCCCCGCGGTAGTTAAATAAGCCATAAAAGGATAAAGGTAAAAGGCGAAAGATTTCTTTCGCCTTCTTTTGTTTTACAAAGTTTACCTTTGTCCTTTCTCCTTCTATTCTTTTTATCTAAAAATGGCAATAATCAAATTATCGGCAATTGAGCGCAGGCGGCTATCCGCTTTTGTTACCTGCCTGGTGGTTGCTTTATTTGCCTGGTTATTTACGGTGCTATCAAATCCTTATAAATACACCGTTAAGCGGGTGCTTAATTTTAAGAATACCCCGCAGCGGCGTGCATTTCACTCACTTCAGCCCGATACCATAAACGCAACGGTGCAAGGTACCGGCTGGAAGATGCTGTTTTCGCAGATGACCGGCGAGAACAAGGCTGTTACGGTAGATCTTAGCACGCTCGAAAATAAAAACTATGTAGTTTTAAGCACGCAGCTAAGCCAAATAAACGATAAGAAGGACCTAGACCACCAAATTGTGGCCTTTAACCCCGATACGCTTTACTTCGATTTCTCAAACCGGCTCATCAAGCGCGTACCCGTAAAACTGGTAACGGCGTTGCATTACCAGCGGCAGTTTGCACAGTCTGGTGCTATACGCATGAAACCGGCATACGTTACCATTAGCGGCCCTGCCGAGGTACTTGCTAAGATCAAATACTGGCGAACCGATTCGGTTAATTTAAACGACGTTAGCGAAAGTTTCAGGTCGCGGGTTAACCTGGTGCCTTCCGGCGAGGGTAACCTCAATGTGCTGCCTAAAAGCGTTTTTGTGAGTATTCCGGTAGACGAGTTTACCGAGAAAACGATGCAGATCCCGGTTAAACTGATCAACAATCGTAACTTTTATGACGTTAAGATCTTTCCGCAGAAGGTACGGGTTACGTTCACCACTTCGCTGAAGGATTACCCCGATATGAACGAGGATGATTTTGAGGCCGTGGCCGATCTTGACCAGTGGAAGCAGGGCTACCGTGTGTTAACGGTAAGGCTTAACCACCTGCCATCGTACAGTAAAATAGTAAAAATAGAGCCACAAAATGTGGATTTCATCGTTAAGAAATAATGTTTAAAGTAGGCATCACCGGCAATATAGGCAGCGGCAAAACTACGGTTTGCAAAATATTTGAGGTATTGGGCATCCCCGTTTTTTATGCGGACGATGAAGCTAAAAAGGTGATGGTGAAAGATGTTATCCTGGTGGAGGGCATCAAAGAAACCTTCGGTACTGAATCCTACCTGGCCGACGAAACGCTTAACCGCAAGCATATCGCCGGAATTGTTTTTAATAACGAGGAAGAGCTGGTAAAGCTAAACCGGTTGGTACATCCGGCTGTTTTCCGTGCTTTTGAGGTGTGGGTGCAGCAATTCAAAGGGCGAAAAGATGTGCCTTATGTATTAAAGGAGGCTGCATTACTGTTCGAAAGCGATTCCTACAAAATGTGCCATCGCTCGCTGATGATATCGGCACCTGAGAAAATACGCCTGCAGCGTGTAATGCTGCGCGATAAGGTAAGTGAAGAAGAAGTACAGAAACGTAATAGCCGCCAAATGAGCGAAGAGCAAAAACTGGATCTGGCTAACGATATAATTATTAACGACGATACCGAACTGGTAATACCACGGGTGTTGCAACTGCACAAATTATACCTGTCTCTTGCTCAAAGCGAATGATATTAGACGATTTTCTTTCTTTCGATGCCAACGGGCTATACTGCCGTTACGGCGATTTCTACCTCGACCCAAAACAACCCGTAGCTAAAGCCGTAATTACCCACGCCCATGCCGACCACGCCGTAAGCGGGAATACCAATGTATATGCCACCACTGCTACTATCGCTTTTATGCAGCTGCGCTACGGCAAAAGCGCAGGGAAGGTAATTTATACTGCCGATTATAATGCCCCATTTGAGCTTGGAGGCGTGCAAATAACTTTTATTCCTGCGGGCCACATGCCCGGCTCCGCGCAGGTGCTTATGGAATATAAGAGGGCAAGGTATTTGTATACAGGTGATTACAAGCTGCAACCTGACAGCACCTGTGAGCCTATGCAATTTGTAAAGGCAGATGTACTGATCACCGAAAGTACTTTTGCAGAACCCAACACCGCCCATCCCGACCCGGTTGAGGAGATAAAAAAACTGAACGACATCAAGGTAAATATTCTGTTAGGGGCCTACAGCCTCGGCAAAAGCCAGCGCCTGATCAGGATGATAAACGATTACGCGCCGCAAAAAAAGATATTGGTGCATCATCGCATTATGCCCATTAACGCTATTTACGAGAAGATGGGTTTCGCCCTGGGCAAACACCAGATGTATGGGCGCAAGCTGATGAAAACGCAGGAGGAGTGGGTGTACATTGTGCCGCCCTTTACGTTTGATAGTTATTTGCGGGCAACCGGCGTTAAGCGCTTATTTGCTTCGGGATGGAAGAATTTACAGGTAAACGCGCAGGATACCCTGTTTATATCCGACCATGCCGACTGGGCCGATATCCTCCACACTATAGAACAAACCCAACCAAAACAAGTTTGGACCCTGCACGGGGAGGGTAAACACCTTCGGGATCATTTTAAAAATGATATTTTTGTAAAATTGCTGAACTAATGCTGCAGGAAAACGTAGACTACTACATCAACGAGGATGGTAACTTTGTTTTCACAAAAGAATATCATTTAAAACGCGGTTATTGCTGCAAAAACAAATGCCTGCACTGCCCCTGGAACTATGGGCGCGAAGAGGAGGAAAAACAAAAAGAAAATAAATAAGTTATATTTGCATCAAAATCAAGGTATTGCGTTAAAATGGGAATAGAGGAAGATATCAAAAGCACGAATTTTGAGGATAATTACCACAAAGCGGCCATCAACCTGTCGTACACGTACGGCTGGATGGCCAATATATCACGCCCAAAATTCGAACAGTACAATTTAACCCAGCAACAGTTTAATATACTGCGTATTCTGCGTGGCCAATACCCAAAGCCCGCAACCGTTAACCTGCTGAAAGAGCGCATGATAGATAAGATGTCCGATGCATCCCGCATTGTAGACAGGCTGGTACAAAAGGAATTGGTGTCGCGCTGCACTAACAATAAGGACCGCCGCGCTGTAGATATCCGCATCAGCGACCAGGGGCTGGAGATCCTGTCCAAAATGGATAAGGAATTTAAAACCCGCGACATCCTCGGCGAAAACCTTACCGAAGAAGAGGCAGGCCAGTTGAGCGAACTATTGGATAAAATGAGGGGGGCTTAAGTTTAGAAACAAGATTTTTTAAATCAGGAAAACAAGATATAGAAGGCGCATGTGCAAAACGGGCGCCTTTCCTCTTTTTTTAATTCCCCTCGAAGAGTAATAGCCCATCAGAAGATTTATTTATTAAGTTTTTTTACGATTTCATAGTAGAAGTTTTAGCATTTATGGTGACACGACTATTCCCCCAAAAAATGTTAACCCTCTGTTTTTGTAATTTATTGATTATCAAATAATTAAAAAATAATTATTGAAATTGTGTTAAGTTATGTTAACCCTGTTTTGCCATAAAAAAATGTTACCGATGGGAATAGCGATGCCCAAATTGAAGCGAATCTTAGCAGGGCTGATAGGATTGAATTATGTTGTTTTTAATAGGCTATAACCTTTGGGAGGGGTTTGCCAGCTTAGTTCTACGCCTTAAATCCCGGCTGCAATTTTCTAAACCCTAAGGCAAATAACCAACCCACTAAAGCCCCATACAGCCCGCCTGCTACAACATCTACCGGGTAATGAACACCAACATACACCTGCGCAAAGCAGATAATAGCAGCCCATATCAGGGCCGTGATGCCAGCCCATTTCCATCTGCGGTAAAACAGGCAACAAAGGAAAGCAGCGAGGGCAAAATGGTCTGTTGCGTGGGTGGAGGGGAAGCTGTAGCCCGTTCCACAGGGCACCCTGCTGATGACGGTTTGGGAGGTAACCGCATCCCGGCAGGGCCTGGCGCGCTGTACCTGTTTTTTTATAATTGTGGCGCTGGTAAAATCGGCGAAGCCGGCAGCTAAGGCAAGTATTAGCACCAATACGGCACCCTGTTTTTTATAGCGGTAAATACAGAAAGCGATGATGAAGATATACAGCGGGATCCAAAACCCGGGGTTGCGCATCAGGGGCATTATCCAGTCGAAGAACGCGTTGGATAGGTCGTGGTTGATGAAGTAAAATAAATGCCGGTCGAGCTGTAAAAGGAAATCGGGCATTGGCTTTCTGGCGGATAAATAATGTTTACGCGCCAAATATAGCCAATAAATTCAGCCTTAAAACTACCGTATGTTTACAATGCTATGGGTTAAATAACTTATTTTTGCAGCCTAAATAACAGCACATTTTGACACTCATAAAATCAATTTCGGGCATCAGGGGCACCATTGGCGGGGCAGCAGGCGACGGCTTAACGCCTTTGGATATTGTAAAGTTCACATCGGCATACGGCAGCTGGGCGGTTAAACGCTCGGGTATCAAAAAGATCGTTATCGGCCGCGACGCACGCCTATCCGGTGATATGGTGAACAACCTCGTTATCGGCACTTTACAAGGTTTGGGTATTGATGTGATAGACCTCGGCCTATCCACAACACCAACCGTAGAAGTTGCCGTGCCCGATGAGCAGGCTGCGGGAGGTATCATCCTCACGGCCAGCCACAACCCCAAACAATGGAACGCCCTGAAACTGCTGAACGCCGATGGCGAATTCATCAGCGATGCCGATGGAAAAGAAGTTTTAGAAATTGCCGAAAACAGCGATTTTATATACGCCGGTGTAGATGCCCTTGGTAAAGTGACTAAGGACGATAGCTACCTGCAAAAACATATCGATAAAATACTGGCCCTGCCTTTAGTGGATGTAGAAGCCATCAAAGCTGCCGATTTTAAGGTAGTGATTGATTGCGTAAACTCTACCGGTGGCATTTTTGTGCCGGCCTTGTTAAAAACCCTGGGCGTAAATACCATTCACGAATTATACTGCGAGCCCGATGGCCATTTTCCGCATAACCCCGAGCCGCTGCCCGAGAATTTGGTAGCCTTAGCTCAGGAAGTGACCAAGAAAAATGCCGACCTGGGTATAGCGGTTGACCCGGATGTGGATCGCCTTTGCTTTGTGTGCGAAGATGGCAACGTATTTGGTGAAGAATATACCCTGGTTGCCGTTGCCGACTATGTGCTGAAGAACAACAAAGGCAATACGGTATCCAACCTGTCATCTACCCGTGCCCTGCGGGACGTTACCGAAAAGGAAGGCGGCGAATACCATGCCGCTGCCGTTGGCGAAGTGAACGTGGTAAATAAAATGAAAGAAGTTGACGCTGTTATAGGCGGCGAAGGCAATGGCGGGGTCATCTATCCCGAACTGCACTACGGCCGCGACGCGCTGGTGGGTATCGCTTTGTTTTTAACCCATTTGGCTAAATTTGGCAAACCGGTATCCGTTCTGAGGGCCTCTTACCCGGGTTATTTTATCTCCAAAAACAAAATAACGCTTACGCCGGAGATGGATATAGACGCGCTGCTGCTGAAAGTTGAGGAGAAATACCAAAAGCAGCCGCACTCAACAATTGATGGCCTGAAAATAGAATTTGACAAAGAATGGGTACATTTGCGCAGATCGAATACCGAACCCATTATCCGCATCTATTCTGAAGCAAATTCGGAAACAGTAGCGAATAACCTGGCCGAAAAGATCATAGCAGACATAAAAGAAATATTAAATTTATAACGGTTGGTATGAGTCCGAACTCCGGAAGACGGTAAGTCTGAAAGACCGGAAAATTCGGAGCAATAACCACTCACAACTCACCATTCACCACTTACTACTATGCGCGTTTACTTCGATAATGCAGCCACTACCGCCCTCGATCCTGAAGTTTTAAAGGAAATGTACAAGGTGATGGAGAACCAGTTTGGCAACCCATCCTCCATACACGCCCATGGCCGTGAAGTACGCACGCTGATAGAGCGTTCGCGTAAAACCGTAGCTAACCTGCTGCACACCTCGCCTGCGGAGATCTTCTTCACCAGCGGTGGTACCGAGGCCGATAACACCGCTATCCGTTGCGGCATTATCGATCATAAGCTTACCCACGCCATCACCACCAAGCTGGAGCACCACGCGGTGATCCATACGTTGCAGTCGATGGAAAAATCGGGTATCATCAAACTAAGCTATGTGGATGTTGATTGTAAAGGCAACGTAGATTACAACCACCTGGAAACTTTGCTGAAGGATAACGAGCGCAGTTTTGTGTCCCTGATGCACGCCAATAACGAGTTGGGTACCATTACCGATATAGAACGCGTAGGCGACCTGTGTGAGGCCTATAATGCTATTTTCCACAGCGATACCGTGCAAACCGTTGGCCACTACCTACACGATCTACAGAAGCTTAAAGTGCACTTTATGGTATGCGCGGCCCACAAGCTGCACGGCCCAAAAGGCGTTGGCTTTTTGCACGTGAATCACAAAGTAAAAATCAACCCCATGATATACGGGGGCGCACAGGAACGCAACATGCGCGGCGGTACCGAAAACGTTTACGGCATAGCCGGCCTTGCCAAAGCACTGGAACTGGCCTACACCGAAATGGGCGCCCACCAAACTTACATACAGGACTTGAAAAGCTACATGATGGCTAAAATGATACAGGAAATACCTGGCGTTGCCTTCAACGGCGAAACTGACCCGGCGAAGAGCCTGTATACTGTACTGAACACCTCCTTCCCGGAGATGGACATGGCAGATATGCTGCTGTTTAACCTGGATATTGCAGGCATTTCGGCATCGGGTGGCAGTGCATGCAGTTCCGGCTCGGATATTGGCTCGCACGTGTTAACCGCCATCGGCGCCAGCGCGGACAGGCCATCGGTTAGGTTCTCCTTCTCTAAGTATAATACTAAGGATGAAGTTGATTTTACGGTTGCTAAGTTGAAAGAGCTTTGCATGGTGAGCGCGTAAGGATACGTTTCTTCGGAATATTATCTTACAACCCAAATGAGAAAATTACTATATAATGTTTACTCTACAATTAACGAGGAACAATACTTTGCGTTGTTCGACGAGATATTAAATATAGAGAAAATTGTAAAACCACTTTTTAAAAGCCATAATTGGAAGTTAAAATTTTCGATTGAGAAAACAGAGGGCATAGCTTTTAGTTTCTGTAAAAACGAGGGGCCTTATGGAAGCTTCTCAATTGTGTTCGATGATTTGCCTGATAAGTTAAGCTTCTCGTCTTCTATGATGAAATCCATTGACACACGCGATACCCGTTATCTTTTAAAATACAATTTGATCGAGAAAGCAGAACTAAGTTTTTTCAAAAATGATATACTAAGTCGGGTCAGCGATGCGATTATAATCTATAATAGCTGGACAATAGACGATATTAAAAAAGGTGAAAAAATTGAATTAAGATAATTACTTATTGTCTTTTTTGCCGCTGTTGATGGTGTCCTCACCGTCGCATTCCAAGCCTTCCAGTTAGGGCACCGGAAGAAGAAATGGTAATTAAATTTCGTTATCGTTAAAATTGGTATTGTTTTTGGTTGATGGTTAATGAACAATTAAAAACTAAATATCATGGAAAGCAACGAAAGAAACCCGGAATACAATCCAAGCCATAACCCGAACGAAACACCTGAAGAGCGCCAAAGCGAACAGGAGGGTACAGGTTACCGCCAGCAGAACGAACAAGAACAACAGCAGGAAGGCAATGATGCATCATACAGCGAACAAAATGATGTAACCCAGCCGGATAGAAAAGAGTTCCCGTCTGAAGGCCCGGCACGTGCAGATTTTGAAAGCCGTCCGCATGGCCGCACTACAGGCCGTATGGTAGGGCACGAGCCTGGTACAGAAGGGATATAACCAAGCCCCCCTTCAGGGGGCGGGGGGGGCTACGGGCGCTAGCATCTTTAAAAAGCTCGCTAATTTTTCTTTCATTTCCCTGCGGTCCACTATAAAATCGAGGAAACCGTGTTCCTGTACAAATTCGGCGGTTTGGAATCCTTTTGGTAAGTCTTTTTTAATAGTTTCCTTAATAACCCTCGGGCCGGCAAAGCCAATTAGTGAACCCGGCTCGGCAATATTGATGTCGCCCAGCATAGCGTAAGATGCGGTTACACCGCCTGTTGTTGGGTCGGTAAGTAAAGAGATATAAGGTATTTTTGCCTGGCTTAAAAGGGCCAGTTTAGCCGATGTTTTGGCCATCTGCATCAGCGAGAAGGCTGCTTCCATCATTCGGGCACCTCCCGATTTGGAGATCATCAGGAAAGGGATCTTATTAGCAATACTGTGATCGATAGACCGGGCTATCTTTTCGCCCACTACCGAACCCATAGAGCCGCCAATGAAGTTAAAATCCATACAAGCGATAACCACATCTTGCCCGTTCATTTTGCCAACGCCTGCGCGGATAGCATCCTGTAAACCGGTTTTCTTTTTGGTTTCAACTAAGCGGTCGGTGTATTTTTTGGTATCCGTAAAGTGCAGCGGGTCGCCGGAGGTAAGGCCGCCAAACAGTTCGGTAAATTGGTTATCATCAAACAGAATAGAAAAATACTCTTTGGAGCCAATGCGTATGTGGAAACCACAGTAGTGGCAAACGTATTGGTTTTCAACCTGCTCGGAGTAATGCAAAGGTTTTTTACAGTTGGGGCATTTGTTCCAGATGCCGTCGGGGGCTTCCTTCTTTTCCTCAGTAGTCGTAATTATCCCTTTAAGTTCTCGCTTAAACCACGCCATATCTATTTCTAAGTCTTTCAAGTAGTGCAAAGAAACGAAAAAAAGGTTGTAAGGTTATAATGTTTTAATGTTGAAATGTCTTTTTGAAACCGCACTTAAAAAATATATTAAAGCTTTGCGATAGGGCGTAAAGTCTACATAAACGGGCGTCTATGTATATTATTCAACTTTTCAAACGTCAAACCGTCAAACTTTTCAACTATTTTTATAACTTCGGCGCACAAACATAAAGTTCATAAAGTTAATGAGTTTAAAAGATTACAAGGGCGTACTGACCGGAGACCAGGTGCAGGAGCTATTTGAAGCAGCTAAAGAGCACCAGTTTGCTTTGCCGGCGGTAAACGTTATAGGCACAAACACTATAAATGCAGTAATGGAAACAGCAAAGGCTGTCAATTCTCCTGTTATTATTCAATTATCAAACGGCGGCGCGCAGTTTTACGCGGGTAAATCGCTGGATAATTCAAAACTACAGGCCTGTATCTTAGGCGGTGTATCTGCGGCAAAGCACGTGCATTTATTAGCTGAACATTACGGTGTTGCCGTAATTTTACATACCGACCATGCCGCAAAAAAATTATTGCCATGGATAGACGGTTTGTTAGAGCATGGCGAGAAATTTTTTGCTGAAACCGGCAAACCTCTGTTCTCTTCACACATGCTCGATCTTTCTGAAGAACCTATCGAAGAAAATATCGAAATATCTGCCAAATACTTAGCCCGTATGGCTAAAATGGGCATGACCGTTGAAATTGAACTTGGTGTAACCGGCGGCGAAGAAGACGGCGTTGATAACTCTGATGTAGATAGCTCACGCTTATACACCCAGCCAGAAGAGGTTGCTTACGCTTACGAAGAACTTTCTAAAGTGAGCGATAAATTCACCATTGCTGCTGCATTTGGTAATGTACACGGTGTGTACAAACCAGGTAACGTTAAATTGCAACCGGTTATCCTGCACAACTCTCAGGAGTTTTTAAAGACAAAGCACAACCTTACTGCCGATAAACCTATCAACTTCGTATTCCACGGTGGTTCGGGTTCATCACAGGAAGAAATTCGCGAAGCGATATCTTACGGAGCTATAAAAATGAACATTGATACCGATATGCAGTTTGCATTTTGGGAAGGTATAAAAGATTACTACCAGGCAAAAGAAGGCTATTTGCAAACACAAATTGGCAGCCCGGATGGAGATGATTCGCCAAACAAAAAATACTACGATCCACGCGTATGGTTACGCAAGGCCGAAGAAACTTTTGTAAAACGCTTAACCGTTGCCTTCGGCGATCTGAATTGCATCGACGCTAACAGCAAGATATAAGCTACATAGCTCATAAGAATAAAAACCGCCCTTGTGTAAGAACATTGGCGGTTTTTTTAGGTTTGTAAGGTTAAATATTAAGCAACATGGCTAAAAAGAAGAACAATAACTTATTCGAACGATTTTCCAATTGGGCAACTATGGCCACCGGTAGTTCGGCTGCATTTATTATTGCAATATCCACTATTGTAGTATGGCTAATAACGGGGCCGATATTTAATTATTCGGACACCTGGCAACTCATCATCAATACGGGTACTACCATCATCACCTTTTTAATGGTGTTCCTCATCCAGAAATCGCAGAATAAAGACTCAAAGGCCATCCATTTGAAACTGAACGAGTTGCTTGCTTCGCACCAGGGAGCCAGTAACCGAATGGTGGATATTGAGGACCTGAGCGAAATAGACCTGGACCAATTACATAAATTTTATGTAAAATTATCCGATCTTGCCGAGAAGGAAGATGACCTTACCTGTACGCATTCGATAGACGCGGCGGAGGAGAACCATTCAAGCAAGCAAACCGGCTATAAATCTAAATCTCATTATGCCCGAGCCCTCAAAAATAGAAGTACATCAGGTAAGTGATCCTATTGAACTGGAGAAAGTATTTGCCATACGCCGCGAAGTATTTGTTGTTGAACAAGATTGCCCGCCCGAACTGGAGTGGGAGTTTGAAGATGAAAGCACGCATTTTTTAGCCACGGTTGATGGCGAGCCCGCCGGCGCCTGCCGCTGGAGAAAAACCGATAAAGGCTATAAACTGGAGCGTTTTGCCGTACTGAAAAAATTCCGCGGTTTTGGCGTAGGGCAGGAGCTGGTGCGCAACGTACTGGGCGCTTTACCTGCCGATGCCACTTACATTTATATGCACGCCCAGTTAGCTGCTGTTACCTTATACGAGCGCTTCGGTTTTGAAAAAACCGGGCCCGAGTTTGAAGAAGCGGGGATAAGGCATTATAAGATGGTGCGGAAGTAATTTCAGATTTAGATTGGGCACTAACAACCGTCCCGCAATGACGTGTGGAGATATATTCAATTCTTGTCTCTTGATTCTTATTTCTTGCCTCTACGAACTAAACACTTTACCCGAATATTCCATTGCTTCGCCTAATTTATCCAAATCAAGGCCAGGGTCGCTGTTTTGGTGCAGGAGGTAGGCTATCAGGTTTTCGGTGGCGATGTTGCCTGTGAGGTCGTCTTTGGCCATTGGGCAGCCGCCGTAGCCTTTCAGGGCGGCATCAAAACGGGTACAGCCGGCCTCGTAGGCAGCGGATACTTTTTTCTGCCAGGTATCGGGCGTGGAGTGCAGGTGCAACCCAAAACTCGTGATCTCCGACATTTTGGTCAATGCCGGGTACAGGGCGCTGATCTGCTCCGGTTCGGCAATGCCAATAGTATCAGATAGCGCAATGTAACCAATACCTTCATCGATCATCTTTTGTGCCCAGTGCTGCACTATTTCCGCGTTCCATTCGTCGCCATAGGGGTTACCAAAACCCATGGAAAGGTATATCAGCAGCGATTTATCTTTAGCGAGGCAAAGCTCATTTATCCGCTTTACGTTGTCAAAGGCTTGGTTAATGGTTGTGTTGGTGTTTCTCAGTTGAAAAGTCTCTGAGATGGAAAATGGATATCCTAAAAAGGTAATCTCCTCGTGCGTCGCAGCTTCATCTGCACCCCGGTAATTGGCTATAATGGCCAATAGTTTAGATCGCGTGCTGCTCAGATCAAGCTTGCTTAATACTTCCGCGCTATCGCGCAGTTGGGGGATGGCCTTCGGCGATACAAAGCTGCCGAAATCTATGGTATCAAAACCTACCTGTAACAGCAGGTTGATATAGGCGGCCTTTACATCCGTAGGTACAAATTCGGTAAGGCCCTGCATGGCATCGCGGGGGCATTCGGTTATTCTTATCTGCTCAGCCATTTAGTCGACTTTTGAAACCTGTACATCCTTCTGCGCCAGTTCTTCGCGCTCAAACTTACGGATAATGAGCCTGCTGCCACCGTTGTTATTTACATAACTGGCTACCCAGTTGATGAATACAATTACCCTGTTACGCCCGCCCATCAGCGAAATGAGATGCACAAACATCCATATCAGCCAGGCAAAAAATCCCTGGAACCTGATCTTGCCCAAATCGGCGATGGCTTTGTTGCGGCCTATGGTAGCCAATGAGCCCTTATCAAAATATTTAAACGGCTCGGGCTGTTCGCCACGAATAATGCGGTTGATGTTTTTGCCGGTAAGCTGCCCCATTTGTATAGCCACCTGTGCCACGCCCGGGTGCCCTTTTGGCGTATCATCGGTAATCATGGCAGCCACATCGCCAATAGCGAAGATGTTGCTGCTGCCTACCATGCGGCAAACGTTATCTACCTTAACCCTGTTGCCGCGCTCTATGGCTTCTTTAGAAACACCTTCGGGTACAACACCAGCCACACCTGCCGACCAGATAACATTTTTGGTGCGGATACTTTTACCACCCTCGAATTTAATTTCTTCGCCATTATAGCTTTCTACTTTTACATTCAGCAATACTTCTACACCCATTTTGGTGAGGTAACCCTTTGCTGCGTTGGAGCCTTCATCAGAAAAAGGGCCCAATACCTTCGGCAGAAAATCTACCAGGTAAACCCTCATTTCTTCTTTGGCCAGTTCGGGGTAATCCTTATTAAGCACGTGATTGCGCAATTCGGCTAAAGCGCCTGCAAGCTCCACACCGGTAGGGCCGGCACCAACCAGCACGAATGATAGGTATGGCGCGCGTTCTTCCTTAGAGGGCTTTAAAATGGCTTCCTCCAGGTTTTGTAGCACCATATAGCGCAGGTTGAGTGCTTCCGGAATCGATTTCATCGGCATGGCGTGCTTTTCGATATCCTTATTGCCGAAGAAATTAGTGGTAGAGCCGGTGGCTATCACCAGGTAATCGTAAGGGAAAGGGCCTATATCGGTTTGCACCACGTTGCGTTCCGTATCTATTTTGCTCACTTCGGCAATGCGGAAACGAAGATTTTTTTGCCCCTCAAAGTTTTTGCGGAGAGAAAAGCCTATTGATTCGGCCTCCAGCCCGCCGGTGGCTACCTGGTAAAGCAGTGGTTGAAAAGTATGGTAATTATGTTTATCAAGCAGTATAACTTCTACAGGCTTATTGGCAAGCTGTTTGGCAACCTGTATGCCACCGAAGCCACCGCCTATGATAACTACTGTTGGGAATTTTGACAGTTCGTTAGGGTTCATGATACGTAGATTGTTGTGTATTTAATCCTCAGCTGTTAAAACAAAAAAGGCTCCAAATGTTCTTTGGAGCCTTAATTATAATGTCATAATTTATTATCTCAGGTCTTTCTTTCCAAAGTCGATGATAACTGGTGTCGCCACACAGATAGACGAGTATGTTCCGAAAAGCACACCTATCAATAACGCGAATGAGAAACCGCGTAACACATCGCCACCAAAAAGGAACAATATGATCAAGATCAATACCACGGTTAAAGCGGTAATAATTGTACGGCTTAACGTGTTGTTGATAGCATGATTAATAACCTCTTTAGGGTCATCGGTTTTAGCATGGTGCAAGTTCAGGAACTCGCGGATACGGTCAAACACTACCACGGTATCGTTAATAGAATAACCAATAACGGTAAGCAGCGCAGCGACAAACGCCTGGTCGATATCAAGCGAGAACGGTAATACATCTTTAAACAACGAGAAGAAAGACAATACCATCAGCGCATCGTGCACGGTTGCAACCATTGCACCAAGGCTAAATTGCCATTTGCGGAACCTGATCAATATATAAGCCGATATTGCTAAGATAGCAATGATGATGGTCCATTTTGCCGAAGCCTTAAGCTCATTAGCAACAGTGGCTTCCACTTTGGAGTGGCTTAAAATATCATCTTTAGTAATGGTTGTAACCGGGCTTACTTTTAAAGCATTAATTAAAGCGGCCTCTACTCTATCGTCGGCATCCGTAGCGGTGTCGTCAATGAGATAGTTGGTAGTGATGGCGATCTTATCGGCACCATATGTTTTTACTTCCGAACCAAAGCCCAAAGCTTTATCCAGTTCCTGGTGAATTTGTTCTGGCGTAGCTGCTTTGTTAGGGAACTGTACAAGGTATGTACGGCCACCACCAAAGTCTACACCGTAGTTAAAGCCACGGGTTGCCATTGATACCAAACCGGCAGCAATGAATATACCAGAGAAGATATAAAACTTAAAGCGGTTTTTCACAAAACCGTAGTTAGCGTTTTTGAAGGTATGCGAGCTCCAAGGGTTTGAAAATTTAATATCCCACTCTTTTTCAAGCATAAATTCAAATATCAGCCTTGATATTAATAACGAGCAGAACAAGGTAGTAACGATACCGATCATTAATGTGGTTGCGAAACCTTGTATTGGGCCCGAACCGAATACGAATAAGATAATACCTGTTAAGAAAGTACTGATGTTGGCATCAAGGATAGAAGGTAAAGCATGTTTAAAACCATCGGCAACAGCAATACGGATAGATTTGCCTAAGCCAAGCTCTTCGCGTACACGTTCATAAACCAATACGTTGGCATCAACCGCCACACCCAATATGAGGATGATACCGGCAATACCCGGCAGGGTTAGTACCGCACGGATACTCACCAACACACCCAACAGAAAGAATACGTTAACCAATACCGCAACTACGGCAACGGTACCTGCACGATTGTAGTAAGCAACCATGAAAATAAGGATAACCACCAAACCAAGGATACAAGACAGTAAACCTGCGCTGATAGCTTGCTGGCCCAATGACGGACCTACAACTTCACCGCCAACAATACGGGCAGGTGCAAGCAGGCGGCCTGCTTTTAATACGTTGGCTAAATCTTCGGTATCTTCCATTTTAAAGTTACCGGAGATTGATGATACACCACCCGAAATTTCGTTTTGAACGTTAGGGGCAGAGTAAACATTATCATCTAACACGATAGCGATAGATCTTTTGTTTGCACCGGCAGATGCCTCGGCGGTAATGTTTTTCCATTTCTGGGCACCCTGCGAGTTCATGTTCATGATAACCTCGTAACCACCGTTAAGCTGGTTAACATCTTTATGGGCATCAGTGATCACATCGCCGTTAAGTACCGGGCCATTTTCGGCACCAGCTAATTTAATAGCGTATAACTGGAACACCTTTGTTTTATCAATAGGTTTCACACCCCAAAGGAATTTGATATTACGTGGCAATACCGTAGCTGCATCGGCGCTGCGCAGGTATGAATTTACTTTAGCAGTATCTTTTACCTGCGAGTAACCAACAATAGGGCCAGGGGCCAATTGCTGCTGGTTGTTGGCATCAGTGGTAGTAACCAGGCTCATTACCGAGAACAACGGGTTTTGCGCAGCCAGCTGCGCTTTGTTGTTTAGCGCGGACGAATCTTTACCGTTTGCGTTTTTAAGTTTGTTTAATAAGGAGTTTGCAGAATCTTTTAAGCTGGTTGGCGTTTTAACAGCAGCTGTTACTTTGGCTGTATCTGTTTTAGCAGCAGCTTTGCTTTTTGCACCCAGTACGCTGTTTACGTTGTTTAACAACGAGTATACTTCGGTGTTATCGTAAGTTTGATAAAACTCCAATTTGGCAGTACCCGATAAAAGTTTACGTACACGATCCGGTTCTTTAACACCTGGTAGCTCTATCAAAATACGGTTGGTACTTTTTTGCAACTGAATGTTTGGCTGCGTAACGCCAAACTGATCCACACGACGGTGCAGTACAGTGTATGATTGCTGCACGGCGGCGGTGGCCTGGTCTTTCAGGTAAGCTTCAACCTGGCTGTTGGTAGAGTTGAACTTTACTTTATCCTGGTTGTTGCTGTTTGCAAATATGGCAGCCAATTTTCCGTTGGGCACGCGTTTTTCGTAAGCATCAACAAAAAGAGTGATGTAATCTTTCTGAGTGGTTACAACATCTTTTTCAGCATCGGCCATGGCTTGTTTAAAAGCCGGGTCCGGGTTGTTGTTTGATAAGGTTTGTACCAGCTCGCGTAACGAGATCTGCATGGTAACACTCATGCCACCTTTCAAATCCAAGCCTAAAGCCAGTTCCCTGTCTAAGCAGTACTGGTAGGTGTGGCCGAATAATGGATATACCGGTTGAGTAGAAATAGAATCTAAATAGGCAGTTTCCTTTTCAGTATTGCCTTTGGCATATTCCTTGGCATCCTTCTCAACTTTATGGGCCACCCATGTAAAAGAAAGCTGGTATATGCACACAACAGCCAGCAGAATGGCGAAAAATTTAATAACCCCTTTACCTTGCATCGCGAATTTATATGTAATTAATTAGTTTATAAGCTTTTTAAAAATAGACGGCAAATCTAATAAAATTTCACAAGCATGAAATTTTTAATTGAAACAAAATAACAGCAGGTTTTGTTAGCGGCGGTTTAGCTGTATAAATGAATAAGGAAGCGGGTTTTTTTCGTCGGGCTCAAAATCTTCGCGGCTCACTTCCTGCCATTGCAGGTAGTCGATTTCCGGGAAAAAGGTATCCGCGTCAAACGCTTTGTGCACGATGGTAAGATAGATCCTGTCGGTTTTATCCATCGCCTGGCGGTAAATTTCGGCACCGCCGCCAATAAACACTTCATCATCGTGCGCACAAAGCGCCAGACCCTCATCCATCGACTTCACCACCTCGCATCCGGGGATCTCGATATCCTGCCTCGTTACCACAATATTGCGGCGCCTGGGCAGCGGCTTGCCAACCGAATCGAAAGTTTTGCGCCCCATGATAATGGTGCGGCCCGATGTTATTTCTTTAAAATGTTTCAGATCGTTTGGCATGTGCCAAAGCAACTGGTTGTTTTTACCGATGGCGTGGTTTTCGCCAATGGCTACTATGATGGAGATGATCATTCGGCAAGGCTTTCTAATAGTTCTCTGTTATCCTCAATAATTTTGCTCATCTTTTGAGCAAAATCAGCATCACTGACGTTGTTTTTTAAATACATCAAAACTTCAAGCAAATCTTTGTCCTCCAGTTTCTCTATGCAGTCGTGTATCGCTTTTATTAGTTCGTCGCGTGTCATATGCAAATTTATAAATTATCGGTGGTTAACCCCTTTTTCACCAAAATTTGAATTTATTTTTTTCAATCAGTTGTTTGACGGTGATGGTTTTGGTTGACTGCGGATTGTTGGTTGTAAATTGATCGTTTGCCGATTGAATGATTATCCGTTCAAAACCTCCCCCGAAAGAATATCTGGTGTCTTTTGTCTCATACAGGACTTTCACTTCAATTTTGTGTGCTATCTCAAACAAATGCTGTTCGCGTTTATAACCAACAGCGAAGATCCAATTTATCAAAGGCTTTTCGTTCCATGCCGCAAAAGTTAAAATTAACACCGCGGCGCTTAAAAAGTCTTTTTTAGTGGGACGGGTGCTTTGATTAAGATTTGTTGTGGCAATTAGATTACTTGCAGTCTTGTGATCGTTTATGGCTTCCAAGACAACAGCCCCACCGTAATTGCCGTTATCCAATTTAAAAGTGATGCAATCGCCTTTTGCGAAAGGGGCTTGTATTACTATCGGCTTTTTTCTTGGTTTTGGTTTTGCCCGTTCCGATGATATATCTGCGAGGAATTTATCTAAAGCAATTTTTCGGTTTCTTAAATCTTTGGAATTGGCATCAAGTTCTTGCCACAATAAAAGGTCGGCACCTGATTCTATTATTTCTTTTACTTTTCTAAAAATCGAAGGCTCTAAAGCTTTGCATTCCCATTGAGCCTTTGCTATCGCAAACCAAAAGTTATTGCTGTCGGAATCATCGTTTATGATTTCCTTATTTACTTTGATTAGGTTGGAAGTAATTTGTGGCACTGCTCCATCATTGTATTGCTCAAAAAAATCAGCATAGATATCCGCGAAGGTATCATTGGATGAAATTGCCGTTCCCCAAGTGCCCATTATAATTAGACTGCTACAACCCCTTTGATATGCGGATGCGGCTCATAATTCTCCAGCGTGAAATCTTCGAACTTAAAACCGAAGATGTCTTTCACATCCGGATTGATCTTCATTGTTGGCAGCGGCTTCGGCTCGCGGCTCAGTTGCAGGCGGGCTTGGTCCAGGTGGTTGTTGTAAATGTGGGCATCGCCAAAGGTGTGTACGAAGTCGCCATACTCCAGGTCGCACACTTGCGCCATCATCATAGTGAGCAGGGCGTAGGATGCAATGTTGAAAGGCACGCCCAAAAATATATCGGCACTGCGCTGGTAAAGCTGACAAGACAACTTTCCTCTTAGTTCCCCCTTCAGGGGGTTAGGGGGTTGCACATAAAACTGGAACAGGCTATGGCAGGGCGGGAGGGCCATCTGGTTTACATCCGCTACGTTCCAGGCCGATACCATAATGCGGCGCGAATCGGGATTGTTCTTGAGCTGGTTTACCACCTGGGTGATCTGGTCGATGTGGCCACCATCGGGTTTTGGCCAGGAGCGCCACTGATAGCCATACACCGGGCCGAGGTTTCCGTCGGCATCGGCCCACTCATCCCAAATGCGCACGCCGTTATCTTTCAAATATTGGATATTGGTATCGCCGGTTAAAAACCAGATCAGTTCGTGAATGATAGATTTCAGGTGCAGCTTTTTGGTGGTCACCATCGGAAAACCATCCTGCAGGTTAAAACGCATTTGGTAGCCAAATACGCTGAGGGTGCCGGTGCCGGTGCGGTCGTGCTTTTGCGCGCCGGCATCCATCACGTGCTGCATCAGGTCGAGGTATTGTTTCATGTTGGTTGTAAAAGTTATTAAAAGTTAGAAAGGTTAGAAAAGTTGAAGATTGATAAACAAATCCTAATTTTCAACTATTGGAAATTACTAACTTGTAGTTTGACTTAATCTTGTTTTTAAATATGATATGTAACCGTTCAAAAGCCGGAAGCAGTTTTCGTAAATAATTCTTAGTTCGCTTAGTGTTTCAGCGGTGATAATATTTTCATCATGGGCGCAAATCAGATGATCTAACGTTTCATTTAACGAGCCCCGTGCATTTCTGCAGAATTTAATATTGTCGCCGTAGTGAAACCGGCCATGACCCTCTGCGATGTTGGCGGTAACCGATCTGGAACATCTTTTTAATTGGTCAACCAAGCGGTATTTTTCATCCATAGGGAAACTTGGCAAAAGGTTATGGATGGTGATCCGATACAATCGGCATTGTTTCCAAACATCAAGTTCCTCGAAACTATTCATATCTTGTAACTATTCAGATGTCAATTTTAACTTTTCTAACTTCTCCAACCTTTCCAACTTCTTCAACTCAACACAAAGAAAAATAATCTAATTTTGGTATCCTACCGATGTTTATAAATACATGGGTTGTTAATCAAATTTTAAGGATGATCGTATTCCCAAACGCAAAGATAAATATAGGCATCAATATTACCGAACGCCGACCAGATGGCTACCACAATTTGGAGACCGTTTTTTACCCGATAAAAATTAACGATGTGCTGGAAGTAATAGAAGCCAACGAGCTGAGCTTCGATTATTCGGGGCTGGATATTCCGGGCGATCTTAATGATAATCTTTGCATCAAAGGCTACCATTTGCTGAAGAAGGATTTCCCCCAATTACCACCGGTAAAAATCCATCTCCACAAAAACATCCCGATAGGCGCGGGGCTTGGCGGAGGCTCGAGTGATGCCGCTTTTTTTATCAAACTGATGAACGAAAAATTCGGGCTTGGTTTGTCAGTTGATGCCATGATGGACTACGCCCGCGTGCTGGGTGCCGACTGCGCTTTTTTCATCGAAGGTAAACCCGTTTTTGCTTTTGACAAAGGCGACGAGTTTGACGCCATAAAATTAGACCTTACAGCCTATCAAATTGTTTTGGTGATGCCAGATGCCCATGTATCTACCCCGGAGGCTTACAGAGGCGTAAAACCGGCGCCTGTTAAGGAATCATTATACGACCTTATAAAAACCCCCATAGCGAATTGGAAACGCCATATTAAGAACGATTTTGAGGGGCACATCTTCCGCGACAACCCCGTTATCCGTGGCGTAAAAGCAGAGCTGTACGAACACGGCGCGTTATACGCCAGTATGAGCGGGAGTGGAGCGTCCGTTTTCGGGATTTTTGAGAGTACGCCAGCACTGGGCGCGATGGAAGAATATAACCAGGTTTTTTATAACGTTTAGAAAATCGTTAGCAAAAATAAAATGAAAAAGGACAGGCCTAACGCCTGTCCTTTTTCATTTGTACTAACTCCTTTATCTAACTGAGGTAATCCTTATCCTCGTCGCTTAGTGTATTTTTATCTGTGTTGGTGGGCACGTCTTCTTCGTAGCCAAGGTGGTTGTATTTTGATCTGCCTGGCTTGCCCGCGAGGTAACCAGCAATGAACGCTATAACCGCGACAACAAGCATCGTGGTGGTTATGGAAATGCTAAAGAATAAAATAGAGAACGTGCCCGTGTGCTGATTTTGAAAAAAGATAATGGCCAACAAAATAACAATGGCCACGATGATGATGGTTTTGATGCGCATAAAATTCTACCGCTTATGGTTACTCTAATATGCAATTTTAAAATCAACTTTTTATCCGGCCCGGTTCCGGGAATTGCCCGCGCTCAAAATTCACGTGGGGGTAAAGGAGGGGAGCTTGCAGATCAAAAATTCCGGTAGAAAAATTTACCAGGCCATTTTTTCCGGACGTTGAAAATTTACCATGCATTTCCCGGCTTGAAATTTTCAGGCGTACCAAAATCTCACAATTGCTTGTGCCCGTATATCATAGTTTTTTGTCTCGGTTTTTAAATCCCTTTGGAACTGCCGAGCTAATTTTTAAGGCAGATCTTCTCTCCATTTTTTTCAATTTGAATACGCCGGGAGTACTCCTGAGATTTTTTAGTAACTCTCTGTTTTTAGTTCGGTACACTTTCTAACGTGTAAAATTGAATTTTCGTCGTTTGTATAATCGCGTTATATAATAACTTGTATCTTACTCATTATTATGTTTTTAAATGGGTATTTTAAACATTGCGTCAATGACTACTAATATGTTTAGTATTTTGAAAATTTTGAAGTTTAAATTATTTGCATTAATGAGTTATATAGATGATATAATATATTGATTTTAAGTTAAATATATTTATTTATAAAATCGATAATTCAAAATTTATTGTCCAATAAAATCGTTATAAAAGCTCGTGACAATACCAGTGCTGTTTTTTGCTGAATTTTTAATTCGGTACACTATTAAGATTTGTGATTTTGCGCGCGTCGCGCGGAATTGTATAAGGTGCACTATTTCCCCTCCGAAAATTTGGATGTCTTAAAAGGGCTTAAAACGTGGTCTGTTTTTGAAGCGCGCTTTGCCCCTACCCCGGTAGAGGATTGGGCAACTGTCAACGAATTTGATGAGAATTTTGGGGAATGAAATTATTTGCTTCTGCGCCTGGCAACCTGCTTCTGCGCCACCGGGTACAGGAAGATGGTGGAGAGGATGATAAACGCGCCTATCCAAAAACCGGGGGTTACGCGGTTCCTGTCGCCCAGAAAAAGGAAAGCCATAATGATACCGTACACCGGCTCGAGGTTGGTGATGAGGGCCACCCGGAACGCAGAAAGTTCGCGCATTACAGATACGCCGGCCACGTAAGCCAGCGATGTACAAACGGTGCCAAGCAGTACCAGGTAGCCTATATCGGTGGGTTTTGGAAAGCTGAAATTTTGGAAGCTACCGGTTACCGCGAGGTAAATGGTGATCCATACAAAGGCACCAGAGAGCTCATAAAAAGCGATGACAGGAGCCTCGTGCTTCTTCACGAAACGCGAATTGATGATGGCAAAGAGCGCCGCCAGCACCGCGCTAATGAGTCCTGCGATGATACCCTTAGTGTATCGTGTTTCGAATTTAAAGATGAGGACGATGCCAATGATTATAAAAATTCCGGCCACGATCTCCATTTTTGAGATGCGCGTTTTATTGATGAGGGGCTCGAAAATTGCCGTAAAAAGCGTGATGGACGAGAGGCAAACCAATGTTACCGGAACAGTGGAAAGTTTAATGGAAGAGAAGAAAAGAATCCAGTGGCCACCCACTAAAGCGCCTGTAAGCGCCATTTTTAGCAGTGTTTTCGGCTCAATTTTGTACGCTTTTTTGCTGAAAGTGAAGTAAAAAAACAGCGAAATAACGGCAATTGCAACCCTGTACCAAACCAACGTTACCGCAGATATGGTGATGAGCTGGCCCAATATGCCTGTAAATCCCCACACAAAAACAGTGAAATGGAGGATAACGAGGTTCTTATTTAAGGCCGGTACCGGGGCGTTTTCGGGCATTTATTTGGGCGCTTTTACTATCAATACGCAGCCTAATATACCAAAAACTATGTTAGGGATAAGCACAGAAAGTAGCGGTTCGAAGTGACCTTTTACTGCAAAAACCAACGCAAAACGGTTCACTACGATGTACACAAAACAGATAAAAATACCTATCCCCAGGGGCAAGCCAACGCCTCCCCGCACCTTTCTGGATGAGATGGCAACCGCGATAATGCAGAGTACAAATGAAGATAATGGCTCCACAAAACGGCGATATTTTTCAAATTCCATATCCATTAAAGCGCCGGTTCCGCGTACCTTTTCTTTCTCTATAAGGGTGTTTAAAACCTTTAAACTCATACCTCCATACACGTTGCTATTCACATTATCGTGCACCTCAAAATCAATTGGGCGCATGTCTAAAACGGTATCTATCATCGGTCCGTTAGAGATGAATTTCTCCTTTAAGCCGTTCACATAACGGATAGATGGACTAATAATTTTCCACCTTGTTTTAACCGTATCAAACTGAATACTGGGCGCGGTGAGCCGCATTTTAAGCTCCGTCCCTTCGAATTTTTCGAGCATAAACTGGTAGCCGGTATGCACCTGCGGGTCGTACGATTGCAGGAAAACAAAGGTGTTTTTATCTAATTGAATGTGGACCTCGCTTTTGGTTGGGTCGTCGCCGCTAATGAAGGAATTGGCGGTTTCGAAGTCTACCTTTAATTTATTTGTGAACGGGATAATGAAGATATTAGCCAGTATAGATACGGTAAAAATCACCGAAGCTGACACCATATACGGCCTTAAAAAGCGGTAAAAACTCGCCTTACTGGTCAGTATAGGAACTATCTCTGTTTGGTTGGCCATCTTGGCGGTGAAAAAAATTACCGACAAAAAGTTGATCAGCGGCGACAGCATCATCATATAAAACGGGATGAAACCGGCGTAATATTTAAAGATGATATCGTTTAGCGATGCGTGTTTGCTGAGAAAGTTATCCAGGTGTTCGGAGATATCAAATACGACAGATATAGCCATAAACAGCCCCAAGGTAAATATAAATGTACCCAGGTACTTCTTAATAATATACCAATCAATGGTCTTTAAATACGGGTCTAAGAGCTTCTTCATTTATAATCGTTGCCCCAGGCGGTTCACCATAATTTTCTTCCAGTCGTAAAACTCTCCGCTGATGATTTTATTGCGTGCTTCTTTCACCAGCCACAAGTAAAAGTGCAGGTTATGCAGCGTTGCTATCTGTGCTCCCAGCATCTCGCCCGAGTGGATAAGGTGCCTTAAATAGGCCTTAGTATACTGCGTATCGGCAAACAGGTCGCTGTCTGCTTCAATGGGCGAGAAGTCGTTTTTCCACTTTTCGTTACGCATGTTAATGATACCATCCTTAGTGAAAAGCATCCCGTTGCGGGCGTTCCGGGTAGGCATTACGCAGTCGAACATATCAATTCCGAGGGCAATATTCTCTAAAATATTCACCGGTGTGCCTACACCCATCAGGTAACGGGGCTTGCTTTGCGGTAGAATATCGCATACAATTTCGGTCATGGCGTACATCTCTTCGGCAGGTTCGCCAACAGATAAACCGCCTATGGCGTTGCCCTCGCGTTCGAAAGAGGCGATCACTTCTGCCGACCGTACACGCAGATCTTTATACACCGAACCCTGTACAATAGGGAACAACGTTTGGTTGTAACCATACTTTGGCTGGGTGGTATCAAACCTGTCGCAACAGCGTTTCAGCCAGCGATGGGTCATTTCAATAGAGCGTTTCGCGTAGTTATAATCGCAGGGATAAGGGGTGCACTCGTCAAATGCCATGATAATATCGGCACCAATTACACGCTGAATATCCATCACATTTTCGGGAGTAAACAGGTGTTTTGAGCCATCCACATGCGAGCGGAAGGTAACGCCTTCCTCCTTTATTTTGCGTACATCGGTAAGCGAATACACCTGGTAGCCGCCGCTATCGGTTAAAATAGGGCCGTCCCAGCCGTTAAATTTATGCAATCCGCCAGCACCTTCAATAGTATCTAAACCCGGGCGCAGGTATAAATGGTAGGTATTGCCTAATATAATTTGAGCTTGAATATCATCCTTAAGTTCGCGCTGATGCACTGCTTTTACGGTGCCCGCTGTGCCAACCGGCATAAAAATGGGCGTTTGTATCACGCCATGGTCGGTAACAAGTTCGCCCGCGCGGGCTTTAGATAGGGGGTCTTGTGCTGTTAAAGTAAATTCCATTAATGCCGCAAAATTAGTGATTTAGGTTGAGAAAGGATGTGAGATGTTGAAGAGGTTAGAAAGGGTAAAAAAAGTTGTAGAAGTTGAAGACTTTGTGTGTTAAAAAGGGATATATTCTTAAGCAATAACCATTAGCAAATCCACTTTTGCTTTGAGTAGCACATTCCATAACAACTCCAATTTTTTTAACCTCTACAACCCTTTCAACCTTTATAACTTCTCCCAACTTTTCCAACACTATATCAACCTTTTTTATCAAATTTGCATTCATTTTATTTAGGGTTTTGGAAGGCTATATTCAAGAGGCGTTATTTGTTTTATTTCAGCTTTGTTTCATTGTTCAGCTATACTACTTAGTTGGTAACCATAGCAGGCTATATAGTTATAGGCCGTTGGAAGAACTGCCGCAAGTTAATATTCCCATTTCGGTGATCATCAGCGCGCGCAACGAGAGCCGCAACCTTACCGAAAACCTACCTTATATATTACAGCAAACTTATCCCGATTACGAGGTAGTGGTTGTGAACGATTGTTCGCACGACAACTCGCATGATGTGTTGCAAGATATCCAACGCGAATTCCCGCACCTTAAAATTGTAACCATTACCGAGCACGACCGCTATAAAACCGGCAAAAAATTCGCACTTACCCTCGGCATAAAAGCAGCCAAAAACGAGCATCTTTTGTTTGCCGATGCCGATTGCAAGCCTGCTACCTTAAATTGGATCACCCGCATGGCCGCCAACTTTACCACACCGGGCGCGGAGATTGTTTTAGGGTACTCGCCGTACTACCGCAGCAGCAATTTCTTAAATTCCTTTGTTCGGTTCGAGACCGTGAAAACGGCTATCAATTACCTGTCGTCGGCCCTAAACGGCGACCCTTATATGGGCATAGGGCGTAACCTGGCCTATACAAAAACGCTGTTTTTTGGATCGAAAGGGTTTGCAGCGCACATGCATCTGATGAGCGGCGACGACGATTTGTTTGTAAACCAAAACGCTACAGCCGAAAATTCCGTAATTGAGATACACCCCGATACCTTTACTTATACGCCCGCAAAAACAACGCTTGGCAGCTGGTTCAGGCAAAAAAAACGGCATATGGGTGTGGGCAAAGAGTATAAGAACAAGCATCGCCGTATGCTAAGTTTTGATGCGGTAAGTGGCTTTTTGTTTTATGTTTTATTTATATTATGCCTTGTATTTAAGTTTGAACCGTTGCTTGCCATAGGTATTGTAGCTTTTAGGCTTATATTGCAGGTAACAATATATTTTAAGGTTTACAAAAAGCTGGATGCCGGCGATATGCTTTGGGCACTGCCTTTTTTTGATTTGATATACTACCTTTACTTAAACGTGTTTGGATTGATAGGGACTTTTATAAAACCGACCCGATGGAAGTAAACGCCAATTTTACCGAGAACGCCAAGAATGATTTTCACCTGGTAGTGAAAGCCAGGGAAGGTAACCAAAAGGCTTACGCCGACCTGATGCACCGCTATAAAGACTCTATTTACTTTATGGTGCTGAAGATGGTAAACAACAAGGAAGACGCGATGGACCTCACCGTGGAAACCTTTGCCAAAGCCTTCGAAAAACTGGAAAAATACCAGCCCGAGTACGCTTTTAGTACCTGGCTTTTCCGCGTGGCTACCAACAACTGTATCGATTTTATCCGCAAGAAAAAGCTCAACACGCAATCTATCCACGGTATGCTGGACGAGGACGGGGACGAAAAACCGCTGCAAATAAAGGCGGATGTGCTGAACCCGGAGGAAACCTCCATCAAAAAGCAACAAACCGAGGAACTTAAATTACTCATAGAAAGCTTGCCCATCCGCTACCGTAATTTAATAACCCTGCGCTATTTTGATGAGTTATCTTACGAGGAAATTGCCCAGCAACTGGACCTGCCTTTGGGTACCGTAAAGGCGCAATTATTTAGGGCGAGGTTCCTTTTAGGCAACATTATTAACAGACATAATAAGGATGACATCTGATCTGATCCTAAAATATTTCCCGGATATTACCCCGGCACAGCAAGAACAATTTGCCCGCCTGCAGGAGCTTTACACTTTTTGGAACAACCAGATCAACGTAATATCGCGCAAGGATATCAACCTGCTGTACGAGCGCCACGTGCTTCATTCCCTCGGAATAGCTAAAGTAATGTCCTTTTTACCCGGCGAAAATGTGCTTGACGTAGGCACCGGCGGCGGTTTCCCGGGTATCCCCCTGGCTATCCTTTTCCCAGAAACAAGTTTTCACCTGGTAGATTCTATCGGCAAAAAAATAAAGGTAGTTAACGAGGTTGCGGCAGCACTTGGCTTAACAAATGTTACAGGGACACACGCACGCGCCGAAGAAATAAAGGAGAAATTTGATTTTGTAGTATCGCGCGCGGTTACGCAACTGAAGGATTTTTACCCATGGGTGAGAGGGAAGTTCAGTAAGGCTACCACCAATAAGTTACCCAGTGGGATCCTCTATTTAAAAGGGGGCGACCTTACACAAGAAATTGCCGAATCGGGTTTAATCGTTCAGCAATTCTACCTCAAGGATTATTTTGAGGAGGAGTTTTTTGATACCAAGCAGGTTATCTACGTAAAGGGTTAAGCCCTTTATTTATTTGCCTGGAACGCAATTATGGGCCTAACCATATCAGCAGTTGGCGAATTTTGAATAATGTTGGCTGTTTTATCGTTGCTCATCATGGCGTTAGCGGCGACCACTACCCAACCGGTAAAGTTTGGTTTAAACCTCAAATCGCCAAGGGATTCAAAAGCTTTACTGTATTTGTTCAGGATAAATGCACCCGCGATAAAATATTCACCTTCCGGCTTGGCAATAGTACCTTTGTATTGTTTTAAGGCAGTTATCATCGCCTCGTCGCAGCCTTTGCCGATGCTTTTTAAAACCTTAATATCAATAATTTTATGGCTGGCGTTTACGCGGTAAGATAGCACTACATTACCCGTAGTTTTGTTTTCGATGGCGGCATTTGGGTAGTGAATGGCGCGGGTCATATGGCTATATAGCGCTACGTAAGCTTTATCATAAGCAGGCGGCGGCCCTTGCAATTGCGCATTTTTAAGCGGGGGAGATGGTGGGATAATAAAAGATTTTTCAGCTTTTTTATACTTCGTCTGCCCAACTTTTGGCGTGGCAGGCTGCTCATCAATTTTTATTTCCGGGGTGTTTGGCACCACTACAGGCGGCGCTAATTTAATTGCCTTAACCTTAGCGGGCTTGGCTGCTTTTGCGGGCTTTGCCGGTGCAATTGCCGGTAACGGGTCTATAGTGATCTGAGGTACTGGTTTAACATCAATTAATACTTTTGGCGCTGCTTTAACCTTAACCTTAACCGCAGGCACTGGTACTATTTCAATTTCGGGAGCCGCTTTTGGGTTCAGATCGGCTATTACCACGGGTGGGGCCAGCTTTACTTTTGGTGGTACTGCGGCAATTTTTTTGGGTGCGTGGGGCGGAGGGGGAGGTGGCAAGTTAGGTATGTTACCTGGGGTTGTTTCGTTATGAAAAATAATGTTGCCTACAAAACCGGGTATCATCCTCGTTTTATTGCTTGCAAGGTAGGTAGCCTGGTTATTGGGCAACCAAAAATTCATTTCGAGTATTTTTTTCCCGGCGGCCTCTTTTATAGGGTAAGGATAATCTTGTAGGGCTTTAATCGCTACCGCTTCGTAACCGTTACCTTTACTTTGCAGCACTTTTATATCATTTATTTTCCCTGCCGCATCCAACTTAAAACTAAATACAA
Organism: Mucilaginibacter sp.; assembly: GCF_039925265.1. Taxonomy (GTDB): domain Bacteria; phylum Bacteroidota; class Bacteroidia; order Sphingobacteriales; family Sphingobacteriaceae; genus Mucilaginibacter. The sequence goes on along the minus strand of NZ_JBDSZG010000016.1, from coordinate 60,188 downwards.
CCGCGCCGTTCTCGTTAGCCTTTAACGCTTCGGCAGGGAACTTTATAGTTTTATGCAGATAGGCCGATATCGCCTCATAGGGTTTCCTGAGTGAATATGGTGGTAGCGGAGGGAATAGTTTACGTTTATTAGTATCGATCTTTACCGATTCCCTTGTTACTTTTGAAATTACAGTGCCATCCACTTTAAAGGCATCGTCAATATCTTTTTGGGTAAGGGTGTTGGCGCTGTAAAATTTGTTTATCCCATGTTTTTTATCCGTTAAGGTAACCTTATCGGTAATGAGGGTCATGCCTTTTTTGTCGACAATTTTTAAGGTGTAGTTACTGTCGATAGCTGTTGGTTTTTCAACCGGGGTGGCCTTCGGCGCCAGGTCGATAAGCGCGTAATCTTTACTGAACACGAGTGTTGATGCGCACAGCATCCCTACACAAAGGGGTACCGCCGCCAGGTATTTTAGCCTTGCTAACCTGCCTGATCGTTTTTGATTTAACATGATGATTCTCTTTTTTAGAAGATTATAATTGAAGAAAGAATGTGCAATAGGCGAGCCCTGCAGGCCGTAGGCGTTGTTGAGTAAAAACGAAGAATAGGTGAGGGCGTCGCGTTCCTGCGCGGCGGCTTGCTCATCGGCAATGTACTCGTGTATGCTACGCAAACTCCTTTGCAGCAGGTAAATAAATGGGTTGAACCAACTGACGACCTTTAGCAGTTCCACAAAAATAATATCGGCCGAATGCCTTTGGCGCATGTGTACCAGTTCGTGCGCTATAATGGTATCTGCTTGCGGTACTTCGGTGCCAATGAACAGGTAATTGAAGAAAGAGAAGGCCGTATTATCTCCGTTGAGTTGAATAAGCTTGTACTTATTACCATATAACGCCTTGCTTTTGCGGGTGAGTAAGGATAGGCGGTACAGGCGGTAAAACAGCACCGATAGGGTAATTATAGCGCCGGCGATGTAGGCATAAAACAATACATCATCCATCGAAACGTTTTTTTCTGGCTCTATTATGGTGATCTCGGGCAAGGGGCCATAATTTGCCGGCTGCGTATACACTACGGGTTGCAGGGTGAGTTGCTCAACCGGTTTTAGCACGCTAAGCTGGGTAACCGGCAGAACAAACGAAACTACGCAGCTAAACAGCAGATACGCGCGGCCCAGCAGGTAGTGGGTTTCGTTATTTAAAAACAAGCAATAGCACAAATAAAATACCCCCAGGTAAATATTTGCTTCAACAAGGTAGTGCAGCCAGTTCATTGTTTTTTGTTTTTTAGGTTGTTTAATAGTTCGGTTAGCTCATCCAGTTCTTTCAGGCCGAGATTCTTCTCATCGGCAATAAAAGATACCAGGCTTTTATACGAATCGCTGAAGTAGTTTTTCATCAGCTTATCAAAAGTGAATTTTTTATAATCGTCCTCGCTAATGAGCGGGAAATACACATGCGAGTTGCCGTACGCCCTATGATCGATAAAACCTTTCCCCTCCAGCACCCTTACCACGGTAGATACGGTGTTGTAAGCAGGCTTTGGTTCGGGTATTTTCTCAATGATGTCTTTTACTATAGCTTCGTTTAATTGCCACAGTATCTGCATGATCTGCTCTTCGGCTTTGGTGAGTTCTTTTACTTTCATAGCAAACTATTTTTGTAGTTAGGCTAAGGTAGAACTATTTTTATAGTTTGCAAACTATTTTTGTAGTTTTTTAAAATTCTTTTTAATCTGCTAAGCTGGTAATGAGGACACCATAGCTGTTCGGAAGAATCTTTTATTCCCCTCTCGAGAGGGGCGCGCGCGGGATTGTGTGGTGGCGGGGTGTGTTAGCCGTCATGCAATTGCGAAATGCATGGGGCAGAAACACGCCCCTCCACCCCTCTCAAGAGGGGAACCGCACATTCCTCCGCTTTTTTAATCTTCCGAACAGTTGTAGCAGCCTCATAGCCGCCGCTTTATAAAAAGAGAGAGTTTTCAAATAAATTGCTAATTATTTTGGTATTTATTGCTATTTTAGGTGCAGCAAAAACTATGTCGTTACATCATCAACTCGCTTTAACGTTTGTAAAAAAGATAGGCCCGGTGCTGGCCAAATCCATGATAAGTCAGTTTGGCGATGCCGAGCAGATCTTCCGTTTATCGAAAACCGCGCTGACCAAAGCGCGTGGTATTGGCGCAAAAACTTTACAACTCGCCGATTTTGATGAGGCGCTGCGCCGCGCGGAGCTGGAGTTGAAATTCATCGAAAGAAATAACATCGATGTGTTTTTTTATACCGATCCGCGATACCCCAAGCGCTTAAAAAACTGCCACGATTCGCCATTACTATTATTTTCACGCGGTAACGCCAACTTAAATATGCAGCGGGTGATTAGTATAGTAGGCACCCGTAATGCTACCGATTACGGCAGGCAACTTTGTAAGCAACTGGTAGAAGAACTGCAGGAATACAATATATTAATAGCAAGCGGCCTGGCCCTGGGTATAGATGTGGCTGCGCACAAAGAATGTTTGCGTATGGGTGTGCCAACCGTTGGCGTATTGGGGCATGGCTACGATAGGATGTACCCGTCACAAAACCGCGGTACAGCTGAGAAGATGCTGGAAAACGGGGGCTTACTGTCCGAATATCCCTCGGGCACTAAGCCCGACAGGGAGAATTTTCCGCAGCGCAACCGTATTGTGGCTGGCATGGCCGATGCTACGGTGGTGGTAGAGGCCGGGCTAAAAGGCGGTGCGCTTATCACCGCCGAAATTGCGAACAGCTACAACCGCGATGTGTTTGCTTTCCCAGGCAGGCTGGGGGATGAGTATTCTGAAGGATGTAACTTCCTCATCCGCAATAATAAAGCGCAGCTGCTTACCTGCGTAGCCGACCTTGCTTACAGCCTCGGCTGGGAAAAGAACACTGAATTGAAAAATACGCCCGAACAATTGATATTACCTATCGATCTATCCACGGGCGAACGTGCCATCTATGATATCATCCGGGAGAACAGGTCGCCGCTGGCTATAGATGATCTGAGCATCAAAGCAAATATGCCGGTTAGCAAACTGGCCATGGCCTTGCTGGATATGGAGTTGCAGGGCTTCATCCGGTCGTTACCGGGTAAAACCTATAGCATCAACTAAATTTTGGGGTTGTCGTAATAAGTGAGCTTACCCGAATCTTCATAGATTTCTTCCCAGGTATCCAGGTTAAACTCGATCAGGGCCACCGTGCCTGGCGGCACCTCTTTTATGGCACCGCTCAAAGTGTAAAGTATTTGCTCCACAGCGGGGTTATGCCCAACAAGGGCGATAAAATCCTGGTCGGCAGGTAGTTCGTTGATAATACGCATCAGCGTGGGTTCGCCGGCATCATAAATAGCTTTGATGATGGTTGATGGGGCAAGCTTTAAGGTATCGGTAAAAATATTTGCAGTGGTATGGGTACGCAATGCAGGACTGGTGACGAATAATTGCGGTATAATGCCCTGCTCCAGCAGGTGCTGCGCCATTGTTTCGGCGCCTTTTATGCCTTTTTCGGTAAGCGGGCGTTCAAAATCGGTGTAGCCGCTTTCGTGGGTGGCTTTGGCATGGCGTATCAGCAGCAGTTTCTTCATCGGTTTAAAAGTATAAAAAAAGAGGAGCAAAAATTGCTCCTCTTTTCTGTAGTATTAAATAATTCTCTATTAGAAAGTAAAACCAACAGAAACGCCGAATACTTTATTTTTTAAGCTTCCTTCCCCGTCGATATTGTTTGCGATGTTTGATAAACCAAGATCATAGCTGATGCCAACTAAAAAGCCGCCTTTAAGTTGCAGCCCGGCAATACCTTGCAAACCAAATTCAGTTCTTTTAACATCGCCATCATCGCCGAAAACTACATCTTCTTCAATAGTCGAGCCTCCGCTTTTAGCTTTGCTTTTACCGGATATGCCATAGGCTACAAACGGGCCGGCACCCAGGTAAATGTTGCCTACAACAATAGGAGCATGGTAAACAAAGTTTACCGGTACCTGTAGATACTTTAAGTTCAGCTCTGCAGATTCGTTGCTAGCCTGGTCATCGATCTTAAAACCTTTACCTGTATAAAACAAGCCTGGTTGTATAGAAATGGAACCTGCTTTTAAGTCGGCAAAAGCACCTACTGAGAATGTTGTTAACTGTCCGAATGATGCAGAAACACTTCCGCTTGATGCTGTAACGTTGGCAAAGTTTACGCCACCTTTAATACCAAATTTAGGGATCTGTGCAAATGCACCCATAGATGCTGCAGCAAAAACGATTGCGAGTAATAATTTTTTCATGTGTATAAGGGTTAAATTTTGCCTAAAAGTAAATAATAAAAAAGGAATTTTGTGCAGATATTTAATTTACCGGCTGTTCACAAAGGAAGTAATGGGGGCTTCGGGCATATCATTCATGCACTTAAAATGGCCCAGCGGGCATTTCTCCAGCCCAAATTTAGAGCAGGGCCGGCAGCCGAGATCAATTCCCGCCACTAAAACATCCTTTACCATATAGGGCTGCACGCCCAGCAGATCGGGCACGGTGCCACCCCAAACAGATACGATGGGCCTGTTAAACGCTTCCGCAATATGGGTAAGCCCGGTATCAAAACCAATGACGCTTTGAGCTTTAGAGACCAGAAAAACCGACTCATCCAGTGAAGTTACGCTGCAGGCATTGTACGCCTTTTCGCCCAAAGCGGTAGCAATTTCGTCGGCATTTGCCTTCACATCTTTGCCGCCTAAAAGTACTATGGGCAGCTTCAGGTCTTCACAAATGTTAATGATCTTATAATTTGGCAGCCTTTTGGTAAAATGGGTGGCGCCTATAATAAAAGCCACAAACCCGTTTTGGTGAGATGGGGGCAGCAGCGTATCCAACCGGTATTGCCCCACATAATAATCTATCGGTTTACCATCATTGACAACGCCTAAAAACTCGACCGTTTTTAAATACCGGTCTACCAAATGGGTATTAGGTACTAATTTTAGGTTAAACTTTAAACTAAGCCATTTACGGATGGTGTATTTTTTATAAGCGGATGATTTGACGCCTGTGCGCAATTTAATAATAGCCGTGCGCAGGTTGTTGTGCAGATCTATAATACAATCATATTTTTCCGCTTTAATATCGGCAATGGTTTCTGCCAGTATTGGTTTCAGCAATAGCAGCTTATCCAGGTTGGGGTTGTTGTTGTAGATGTATTGAAAGGCCGGCTTGGTAAGGAAATGAACTTCGGCATTGGGTATCTGCTTTTTTAAACAGCGCACAACGGGTGTGGTGTAAATTACATCGCCCATGGAGCTGAAACGGATAACCAGTATTTTCATCTTTATAAATTGCCGGGTTAAGCTATTTGTCCCCGTATTTTGTTGATGATGGAGGTTGACGAGTAGCCTTCCACCAGACTAATGGTTTTCACCTCGCCGCCGTTGGCCAGCACCTCTTTAGCACCCGCAATGTTTTCAACGGTATAATCTGCGCCCTTTACCAAAATATCCGGCATCAGGGTAACGATCAGGTCCCTCGGCGTGTCTTCTTCGAATAGCACAATACCATCTACAAAAAATAAGGCGGCCAGCAGCGCGGCGCGGTTGCTTTGGTCGTTCACCGGGCGGCTTTCGCCCTTGAGCCTTTTAACCGATGCATCGGCGTTTAAGCCGATTACCAGTTTATCACCCAGTTCGGCAGCCTTGGCCATATAGGTAATATGCCCCAAATGCAGCAGATCGAACACCCCGTTGGTGAACACTATCTTTTTACCCTCGGCCTTCCACCGTTGTATGCGGGCAGCAAGGGAGGGGGTATCGGTTATTTTATCTAAAAGGGTTTGTTCGAGGTTGTGACGCATGATGCTGTTTTTGGAAAAGCCGAATTTAATTTATTTATAATTTGGGAAATAACAGATTTAATATTTGTAATGCAATCAATTTTTATTTTCCGGGCGTTGCCTGCGGCCGGGCTTTCCGCTCATACTGCACAGGCCTTAGCCACGGGCCGGTATCCGCTGCAATCCCTAACGCGTGAGCAGGGTCGATTAACCCAACCCGTCATGCCGAATTTATTTCGGCACCTCACTTGCAAAGTCCCGCGAGTTGCAGGGCGGCAATGCATGCGCACTACCTGCCGCGTGGGGTCCTGAAATAAGTTCAGGGTGGCGTTTTATCGGTAATTTAGCTCACCTTATTTCGGCTTCTTTGCTTCAAAAACCTTTTTTATCTCGTCCAAAGATAAGACATTCAGGCACATTTCTTTGGTAAGGCCGCCTTTGCGGGCAACATTTACGCCGTATTCCATATCCAGGAAACCACTGTTGCGGTGCGCGTCCGGGTTTATGGATAGCATCACGCTTTTATCCAGGGCGTATTGGTGCCAGCGCCAGTCGAGGTCTAAACGAACCGGGTTGGCATTTATTTCGATGATCACCTTGTTGGCGGCGCAGGCATCTATCACTTTTTTATAGTCGATATCATATCCCTTTCGGCTCAGCAATAGCCTGCCGGTAGGGTGGCCCAATATGGTGGTGTAAGGGTTTTCTATGGCTTTTATTAACCTTGCGGTAGCTTTATCTTCCGCCATTTTTAGGTTGGAGTGTACCGATGCTACGACGAAATCAAAGCGCTGCAATATCTCATCCGGATAATCCAGCGAACCATCGTTCAGAATATCCGATTCTATCCCTTTAAATATATGGAAGTCTGTAAACTTCTTATTTAGATGATCTATTTCCTCGTGCTGTTGCAATACCCGCTCGATGCTTAAACCCTTGGCGTAGAAGGCGCTTTTGCTGTGATCGCACATACCTAAATACTCCAGCTTCAGTTCGTCGCGGCAGTAGAGGACCATTTCTTCAATGGTGTTTACGCCATCGCTCCAGTTGCTGTGGTTGTGCAGGGTGCCTTTCAGGTCGTGGTAGGTGATGAGAGTGGGCAGCGTGTTGTTACCGGCCCGTTCTATAAAAGTGTCCCCTTCGCGTAGTTCCGGCTGCATCCATGCGAGCCCGGCTTTCTTATAAATAAACTCCTCGCTCGATGGTTCTTCCAGTTCTTCGGTTATTAGGGCTAATACGGCTTCTACGTGCTCGTCGCTGCCGGTGTTTAGGAACAGCTCTTTATAGTATTGCGATTTATCTACGCATATAATGTCCACCAATAGTCCGTTTTTAAGTTCGCCGCTAATGTGGTCGCCATTCAAACTAACATTACAAAGTATTTGCGAATTGGCCAGCGCATTGAACGCGATATGCTGGTTAAGGCTGCCTATCACAATTACCAGTTCGGTAATAACCTCATTTAAGCGGCGAAATTCACCCGCAAAATGTTTTAAAGCTTCCGGGAAGATGCTCTTTATCTCGTCCATCAGCAGTTTGGCCTCTTCCTCTACCTGCGCGTATAGGAATTTGCCATTGCCCGCCATCCTGAATTCGATCAGCCTGCGGATCTCGTCCTGTGTTTTCAACCCGAACCCTTTGGCCTCCACCAGGCGGTTCTCGTTGCATGCGTAGTATAGTTCGCCCACGTTTTCGATGCCCAGCTCGTGCCATATGGTAGCTACCTTTTTAGCGCCGATCCCTTTAATCCCCATCATTTCCACAACGCCTTCGGGGGTTTTCTCCAGCATTTCCTGTAGTTCGGCCATGCTGCCGGTTTCCAGTAGTTCGGCGATTTTGGCGGCAAGGCTTTTGCCAATACCGTCTATCTTCTCCAGTTCGGCAATACTTTTGCCGGCGATAGGGAAGGGGAGTTTATCTACTTTGAAAGCAGCGTTGGCTATGGATTTAATTTTGAAGGGGTTAACCTCATGCAATTCCATCAATTGCGAGAGCAGGCGAAGCGTACGGGCTATGGGCTTGTTTTCCATAAATTGGTTTGCGGTAAAAATACAAAAGGTGGAGTTAATTTGCGGCTTTATTTATAATTGAACAACAGGATGGGGGAACTGTTTTTTGGGCTTAATCAGAAATGCAAAGGCTGATCTCGTAGAATAAATTTAGTTAGCTTACTATTAGTTGTTATGCTAACTAAATTGTATATTTGCTTTAATGAATACAACGCCAATCATCGACCAGGAAATATTCAATCAAAACCTCCTGCTTACGCAAGCTTATTGCGAGTTGCAGTTAGCGAATACGGAGAAATACCCGTCGGAAATATTGCGGAGTTTTAACCCGGAGTATGACGGAAAGCCTATGTTTTCGTTTGGGATTGGACGTCATAAACAATTTAGCTGGAACGAAATTAACTGGAATATTGATGTGCTTAGTAGTTGCATAGATTGGTATCAACGTTTGTTTGATGAGCAGCTGAACCATAAAAGCAATACATTTGGTACGTTTGCTAAAGAGTCGGTTTACGCAGGGAGGATATTGGTAGCAAATATAGATGAAACTCTCTTGGATGGTGCATCCGAAAGCGCATCGGATGGGCTGGTGGACGGTAACGATTGTCCGCCGATTGACACATGGTTTTATATTGTCCATGTAAATGGATGGAAAGTCCTGTTCGCCTGGATACCCGAACCATTTTTACAACTGGCCCAAGGAGCAATCGACGTAAATTGTATTGACTGCCTTGAATGGTATGAGGATTGGCGGGAAAAACCACCCGTAAACCCCCCAGCAAAACTTCAGGCAGGTGCCTACGAACACGCCTTTCCACGGCAACAGCCTAAAATGTATATCCCTTTAGATACGGTAATACCTATCATTATCTTACTTTCGGTTATTCTTTGGTTTTTACTCGGGAAATAAAAAAAAGCCGCCCTCTCGGGCAACTTTCAATCAAAATATTAAAAAACAATTTATTTTCTAACCACATCGTAAGGCATACATTAAACAGATTAGAAGTTAATCCCCAGATTGAATCTGGGAGACAAAATGTTCCCTACCATTATGATCGTATAGAATATGTAAAAGCATAAACTAATAGTTATAACGCAGTTCCTAAAGGAGGCATTTTTTATGCGTATAATGAGTACATAAGCTGTTATAACCGAAGGAATGACAAGGAGTTCTACTTTAACATATATCTCATTTACAAAAGGATCCAACCTGTCTTCAATCGGTTTTAAAAGCAATGCATAGGCGATTACGCCAATATTTATTGCGATAAATAGTAGTGTCGAAATTTTGAAGATTCGGCCCATGCCTGAAATTAGAAATAAATAAAAAAAGCCACCCTTCTGGGCAGCTTTTCAATCAAAATATTTAACACAAAATTATTTTATAACCACATCGTAAGGCATACGTGCTTGCGGGGTGCGCATCATTTGGGTTACGCCTTTTATTTGTTCGTAGTATTTATAGTTTTCGCCAAGCTCGGCTTTTACAAAATGAGCCTTTATTTGTGCAGAGAAACCTTGCCCTAATTTGCTGAAAACGCTTTTTTGTTCGGGATAGTTTACTAATTGGTATTCTTTCAGGTTTGCTTTTTTGGCGGCAGAGGCTACAGCATCGTTGATGTTACCAAGTTTGTCAACCAAGCCATTTTTCAAGGCTTGTTCGCCCGTCCACACACGGCCCTGGCCAATGGAGTTGATGTATGCCTGCGATTTTTTACGACCCGCAGCAACGGCTTTTGTGAAAGTATCGTAACCGCGGTTCACGCTTTTTTGCAGGATAGCCTTTTCTTCCGGTGTTAACGGGCGACTTACATCCCCCAAATCAGCATATTTACCGGTTTTTACACCATCGAAGGTGATCCCCAGCTTATCGTTAAAGAATTTTTGCATGTTGGGCAGCACCGCGAAGATGCCGATAGAACCGGTAATGGTGTTTGGTTCCGCGTAAATAGAATCGGCAGCGCAGGCAATATAATAACCACCAGAAGCAGCCACATCACCCATGGAAACAATGATAGGTTTTACCTTTTTGGTGAGCATAACCTCGCGCCAGATCACATCAGATGCCAGCGAGCTGCCACCCGGTGAGTTCACCCTCAGCACAATAGCTTTTACTTTATCGTCGGTACGTGCCTTGCGGATAGCTTTTGAGATCTTTTCGGAACCAATGCTATTATCGTCGCCATCGCCGCCGTTAATTTCGCCCGATGCATATATCACCGCGATGCGGTTTTTTGATGAGGTTTTTTTCTCGTCGTTTTTATCATCGTCTTCCTTCGCTTCGCTTTTTACGTAGTCGCCAAGTTCAACGCTGTGCAGGTCGTCTTTTTCAGAGATACTGGTTCGCTTTTTCAGGTCGCTTAAGATCTCGTCCTTGTATTTCAATCCGTCAACCAGTTTGTATTTCAACGCGTCTTCCGGCTCCTGTATGGTGCCGTTGTTAGCGTAATTGAAAAGCGAATCTTTGTTAATATGGCGGCTGGCGCTTATCCCGGTCAAAAAATGGTTATACATCGACCCGAGGTAGGAGGTAACCTGCTCGCGGTTGGCATCGCTCATTTTTGTTAAAAAGAAGGGCTCTACAGCGCTTTTGTAAGTACCTACCTTAATGATCTGTGCTTCGATGCCCAGTTTATCCATCGCACCTTTCAGGAAAGTAACTTCCGAACTGAAACCTTTAAATTCGATGATACCTTTTGGGTTCATGTAAACTTTATCAGCAACAGAAGCCAGGTAGTAAAAGCCCTGGGTGTAAATTTCGGAGTAAGCCACCACAAACTTGCCCGATTTTTTAAAGTCGATAAGCGCGTTACGAATTTCTTCGGTAGTGGCCTGGCCCTGCATCATATAGCTTTCGTCCAGGAAAATACCTTTAATGTTTTCGTCGTTCTTGCCTTTTTTAATGCTGGCCAAAATATCGTTCAGCCCTGGCTCTTTTTTCGAATCGAGCCCCAGAAAGGGAATTTCGGCGAGCGGATTGTGTGGAGTACGTTCGTTTACAGGGTAATCTATCTTAATATGCAGAATAGAATTCGAATCAACATCGGATGTTTTGCTGGAGCTCGAAGAGGCTATTATTCCACCTATTAAAATAGCAAACAAAACAAATAGAACGAAGACTGAGAGAATAACACCTACAAACGAGGCCAATACAAATTTGAAGAATTGTTTCATTAACTGTTATAAATCATTTATATATGCAAACTTACAAAATAGGGCCTGTTTAATGTTATTAAGAGCCCGATATATACTATTTGTTACAACATGGTTACTGTTTTTTTACTATTGGGGACTAACCTTGGCAACCGGGAATTGTTTTTGCAAGAGGCAATTATGCATATCGAGCAGCTTGTTGCGCCTGTAACCAAAGCCTCTTCTGTTTACGAAACGCAATCGTGGGGTAAAACCGACCAGCCCGATTATCTTAACCGGGTTATTACGCTGCAAACCAATCTTACCGCACGGCACGTGTTAGAAAAAATACTGGCTATAGAGTTACTGATGGGACGTAAGCGCGAGGAAAAATGGGGTTCGCGGATTATTGATATCGATATTTTATTTTATGGCGACGCGGTTATCAACGAGCCGGGCCTGATAGTACCACATCCCGAGCTGCATAACCGCCGTTTTACACTGGAGCCATTGGCCGAGATAGCGCCGGAGTTTATGCACCCGTTGTTTACTAAAAACATTTTAACAATCAAAAGTGAGCTAAAAGATAACTTGATTGTAAAAAAAGTATACTTTTGATATATAAACCTGTACGATGGCCGATAACATACCAGCACAAGACCTTGATCTTGCTTTTTTATACGAAATAGCCGATGGTGCCGACGACTTTATTGTTGATTCGATAGCCATGTTTTTAGACCAAACCCCACAGCTGCTGGCCGCCATTACCGATGCCATTAACGCACAGGACTGGGTAGTTGCCGCACAGGCATCGCACAAGCTGAAACCAAATTTAGGTTTTTTTGGTATGCCTTGGTGCCAGGCTACCATACAAGAGGTAGAGATAGCCTGCAAAACAGGTGCCGCAAATCCAACCGAGATCATCGCGACGTTTAACCAGGTAAAAACCATGGTAAACAAAAACCTGATTGAGCTGAATAAAATTAAAATAGAGAAGGAAGCGAATCTTTAAGATTTAGAATCAAGAGACAAGAATCAAGATAAAAAGGCAATTTATCTGCAAATAATTGTCGCCTAAATAAAAAGAGGCAATCACATAAGTGGTTGCCTCTTCTATTTTATGAGAATTCTTTTTTGTCTTGATTCTTGTCTGTTGATTCTTTCCTCTTCCCTTAAGCTACTTCTTCCAGCTTAAAGCTATAGCTTTCCATTATTAGGTTAGCCAGTAGGTTTTTGCAGGCCTCGTCAACTTTTGCGTTGGCGATTTCGGTGCTATCGGCCTCAATTTCGAGGGAAATGTGCTTGCCTATGCGCACGTTCTGAATTTCGGATAAACCTAAATTCTTCATACTGCCGGTTACGGCTTTGCCTTGCGGGTCAAGAATTTCTTTTTTCGGCATTACATCAATTTCGGCCAGGAACTTTTTCATCTGTTTGATTGTGTGTTAGGAGGATACTACCTTAAACGGATTTTCTGTGCGAACCGCTCATGATGGTATCGTCGGCAAATTTTAGTTGGATTAACGATAAGGTGATATACATTACAATAACCACCGGAACTGCCGCAAATTTAAAAAATAGTATGAGTATTGCCGAAAACAGCAGCAATAAATAACGGTAAAAGTTTTTGTTGAAATCGCGGTTCTTGAATTTTAGCGACATAAGCGGTATTTCGGCCACCAGCAGGATGCACATCACTATAATAAAGCTCATTAAACCATAAGGGTTTAAAATATAACGATCCAAACCATCATATTGCTCTAATATCAGCGGGAACGATGCAATGAGGATGGCGTTTGCCGGGGTAGGGAGGCCAATAAAGCTTTCGGCCTGGCGGGTATCAGTATTGAACTTGGCCAGCCTTAGTGCCGAGAATACCGGGATCAGGAAGGCGATAAAATTAAGCCAGGTGCTTATGCCGGTTTGCGGCGCCTGTAAAAGCAGCTCGTACATAATGGCCGAGGGTAAAAAACCAAAGCTTACCATATCTGCCAACGAATCAAGGTCTTTACCAATGCAGGAGGTCGAATTTAACACCCTGGAGGCAAAACCGTCGAAAAAGTCAAATATGGCCGCCAAAAAAATGGCATAGGATGCAATTACCAGGTTATCCTGGAAAGCAAACACGATGCCCACACAGCCGCTAAACAGATTTGCGCATGTTATGGCATTCGGAAGATGTTTTTTTACTCGCCTCCTCATAATTGGTTATGAAGGTATCATTATTTTTATAAAAAACATGGAGTTATAAATTAACATTGTGCTAAATTATAACTCCATACATATAAATATATTATGAATTCATCGAAATCAGGAACTCCTCGTTGGTTTTAGTACCCCTTATCTGGGCCTGTAAAAACTCCATGCTCTCCTGTGAATTCATATCGGCAAGGTGATTGCGCAGTATCCAGATACGTTGTAATGTGTCGCGGTCAAGTAAGAGGTCGTCGCGGCGGGTGCTCGATGCGGTAATATCGATAGCCGGGAAGATGCGTTTGTTTGATAATTTACGATCCAACTGCAGCTCCATGTTACCGGTACCTTTAAATTCTTCAAAGATAACCTCATCCATTTTAGAACCGGTTTCGGTAAGTGCCGTAGCGATGATGGTTAACGAACCGCCATCCTCGATGTTACGGGCCGCACCAAAAAAGCGTTTTGGTTTATGCAGCGCGTTAGCGTCCACACCACCCGATAATATTTTACCGGATGCTGGTGCAACAGTGTTATAAGCACGAGCCAAACGGGTGATAGAATCCAGCAGGATAACAACATCATGTCCGCACTCTACCATGCGTTTTGCTTTCTCTAATACAATATTGGCAATTTTTACGTGGCGCTCTGCAGGCTCATCAAAGGTTGATGATACCACTTCGGCACGTACGCTGCGTGCCATATCCGTAACCTCCTCAGGGCGTTCGTCAATCAGTAAAATGATCAGGTAAACTTCGGGGTGGTTTTTGGCAATCGCATTAGCAACGTCCTTCAGCAACATGGTCTTACCCGTTTTTGGCTGCGCTACGATCAAACCACGCTGGCCTTTACCGATAGGAGAGAACAGGTCCATAATACGGGTAGAATAGTTACCAGCATCAGTGAAAAGGCTCAGTTTTTCGGACGGGAAAAGCGGGGTTAAGTGGTCGAAAGGTACACGGTCGCGCACTTCGGCGGGTATCCGGCCGTTAATGGCCTCAACACGTACCAATGGGAAATATTTTTCGCCTTCTTTTGGAGGGCGGATGCTGCCGCGCACCGTATCGCCGGTTTTAAGGCCGAACAATTTTATTTGCGACTGCGATACATATATATCATCCGGAGATGTGAGGTAGTTATAATCTGATGAGCGCAGGAAGCCATAGCCATCGGGCATAATTTCCAGCACACCTTCGTTTACAATTACGTTGTCAAAATCCATGTTAATGGCGGGTTCCTGGTTTTTTTGCGCAGGGCCGTTACCGGTATTATTAACGCGGCGCTCAAATTTTTGAGGGCGGGTATCGGCAGCAGGCAATTGATCAGCACGTATGGCTTGTTCCTCTTCGGTTTCGGTACTTGTAGCCGAAACTGCAGGGGTGTTATTGCCACGGTTGTTGTTCTCCGCCTCGTCTTCTTCCTGCTCAAATAAGTTGGTATCGTTTAAAGGTACTTCTACCCTTGGTTCGTTCTTAGCTTTTACCACGCGGGTTCTTTTGCGTGTTTTTTCTTCGGCTTCTGGCGCTTCAGTTTCTGCGGGAGCAGTTTTGGGAGCGTAATTATTTTCGACGGTGCTCTGCTGGTTGCGGGCGGCTTCTATTAGTTGCTGTTGTTCTACTATTGCAACTATCAGCTGGGCTTTTCTTAGCTCATCTGCTGTGGCAATACCTAAACTTTTAGCAATGTCGCGCAACTCAGAAACGAGTTTGTCGTTCAATTCGATTGTATCAGACATGATATGAATTATAGTTCAAAAGGATTTTTTAGTTGAAAGATTGTTTCGCAACCCTGTATATGCAAAATTTAAGCCAGGTAAGTATCAGAAATAACGACGTGGTGATAAAAATTGTTTCTTGTGTGCAAGAAGATGCAGGGGATAACAGTGCAATTTTAATGAAATATTCTTAAAATGCAAATTTAATAAAAAAATAACAGCATTCGCATATTTTTTTAGACTTTTGGCATTTGATAAAATAACCCTCCATGATATCCCGCCAGCAACTTATACAACAGATAAAACAAAAGAAAACATTTTTATGTGTGGGATTAGATACCGATGTAGATAAAATTCCCGATTTCCTGAAAGAATATCCCGATCCGGCCTTTGAATTCAACAAACGTATTATTGATGCTACTAAGGATCTGTGCATCGCGTACAAGCCAAACGCCGCCTTTTATGAGAGCCGCGGGATGAAAGGATTGCAAACCCTGATATCCACCTACGAATACCTGCCGAAAGATTGTTTATCTATTATAGATGCCAAACGCGGCGATATCGGCAACACCTCTGATAACTATGCCAAGGCATTTTTTAACGAAGACGTTACCGGGATGGGCTTTGATGCCATTACTGTGACGCCATATATGGGTAACGACAGCGTTACACCCTATTTAAAGTACGATGGCAAGTGGGTGATCATCCTGGCGCTTACCTCATCGATAGGGAGTAAAGATTTCCAATACCTCAATACCGGTGAAGGTTACCTGTACGAAACCGTGATACAAAAGGCCAATACCTGGGCCGGTGCCGACAGGCTAATGTTTGTTGTAGGGGCCACCAAAAGCACCGAGTTTACCAATATACGCCAATACGCACCCGATAATTTTTTACTGGTACCCGGCATAGGCGCACAAGGCGGTAGCCTTGAAGAGGTGTGTAAATACGGAATCACCAAAGATTGCGGACTGATCGTAAACGCCTCCCGCTCTATCATCTACGCCAGTAATGGCGAAGACTTTGCCGAAGCGGCACGGGCAGAAGCCTTGAGTTTGCAACAGCAGATGCAGGTGGAGTTGGAGAAGGCGGGGGTGATATAGGGTTTAGAGGTTTGTTGATTAGGGGTTGGGTAGGGTATCGAAACTCCTTGCGCCGTTGATAACTCTTTGGATAAACTTATATGATTTCAGAAATTGAGCAGCAAACGTCGGATATTGATTGGTTTTTTACCAATGGTCGGCATATTGCTTTTGTAGCATCCGGAGGTGGTAAGCTACCCTTATCTATTTCCTCGAGTTTTGACACATCCATTATTGCGGCTCATTGCAAGATGTTATACTCCGTATCAACCGTTGTTATCAATCCAAACCTAAATAAAATCGTTCCTGATTTTGACGAAAGATATTTGGCCGATTTTAAAGAGATGGCTAAAAAGGGATTTTTCGCTTTCGATAAAACCGTTTTAAGCAATTTTTCCGAACTCAATTATCATTTGGTTGCATCACCGGTTATTCCGTTGAGTTTATCCGATTTGGAGCCGGACATCGCACAGATGATAATGAAAACAAGCTTCTATGGCCCTGTTGGCGATAGAATCAATATTAGCGACTTTGATTTATAATCCCCTCAATTTAAAATCTTCATAACCCTCGGCATTTCAACCCTTCTTGTTTTGGGAGATTTTGATAGGAGGCATATGTAATATTTTTGTGAGTTTGTTTAAAAATGCTTCAAAACTAACCTCCAGCCTCTAATCTCCAGCCTCTTTTCCTTAAATTACCTCCCAATCTAATGCTTTGATATGAAACAATACCTTACGCTGCTTTTAGCCGCATCGCTGGCATCCTCCGCATTCGCTCAAACCGATAAAAAACCATTTAAGCCGACAGATTTTTATAAGATCCCATCTGTAAGCGACCCGCAGGTTTCGCCCGATGGCAAGTGGGTGGCTTATGGCGTTTCTACCGTGGATACCGCTAAGGATAAACGCGTATCGCACCTCTGGATGCAAAGCTGGGACGGTAAAACTTCTATCCAGCTTACACATGGTGCCGAGCCTGCCTCGAAGGCGCGGTGGAGCCCGGATGGCGCTTATTTGTCGTTTTTATCATCGCGCGAATCGAAGAACGGATCGCAGCTGTGGCTGATGGACCGCCGCGGTGGTGAGGCTAAAAAAGTAACCGATATAAAAGGCAACCTGGGCGATTATGAATGGAGCCCGGATGGCAGCAAAGTAGTTATTGTGATAGGCGACCCCGACAACAAAGGCAAGGAAGCGCCAAAAACGCCAAAGCCGATAGTGGTAGACCGCTACCACTTTAAACAGGATTACCAGGGCTACCTGGAAGATGCGCGAAACCATCTATATGTTTTTGATATCAACACCAAAAAACTGGATACCATAACCAAAGGTAAGTTTGACGAACGCTCGCCAACGTGGAGCCCGGATGGCAAAAGCATTGTTTTTGTGAGCAACCACGATGCCGACCCTGACAGGAGCGAGAATACCGATATTTTTGTGGTGGAGGCCAAAACAAACGGAAATGTTAAGCAACTAACTACTTGGAAAGGGCACGATATTAGTCCAAAAATTAGTCCCGATGGTAAAACCATTGCCTACCTCCGCCAGGATAGCGAAGGGTACAATATGTACGACCAAAACATCCTGTGTATAATAAATGCCGACGGTAGCGGTAACCAAGTGCTTACCAAGCAGCTCGACCGCCCGGTAGACAGCCCCGAATGGAGCAAAGACGGCAAAAGCATTGCATTTTTAGTAGATGACGACCGCGAGCGTTATGCCGCTACGTACACCCTCGCAAACAAAAAGATAAGCATTATACCTGCTACCCGTGGCAAAGTAAGCATGGGCGATATTACAGCCCATAGCGCAGGCAACTGGGTGGCAACTTTAAGCGACCCATATGTGCCCCAGGAGATCTATGCACTGGAAGCAGGCAAACTGCGTCGGCTTACCTTTCAGCAACAGGAATGGCTGAGCAAAGTACAACTGGCGCAGGTTACCGGCTTTCAATCTACAAGTAAAGATGGTACGAAAGTGTCGGGCGTGCTGTATCGCCCCGATAGCACCAGCACCAAAAAGATGCCTTTCATCCTGTTTGTACACGGTGGCCCCGTAGCGCAGGATGATTATAGCTTTGATGGTACCTGCCAGGTATTGGCCAGCGCAGGCTATGCTGTAGCGGCGGTTAACTACCGTGGCAGCTCGGGCCGGGGTATAGATTATACTAAGGCAATAGCTGCCGATTGGGGTAACAAAGAAGTGATTGACCTGCACGGCGCGGTTGATGAACTGGTAAAACGCGGTATTGCCGACCCTGATAAACTGGGCGTGGGCGGCTGGAGTTACGGCGGTATCACTACCGACTTCCTGATAGCCAGCGATACCCGTTTTAAAGCAGCGGCAAGCGGCGCCGGCAGCGCCCTGCAAATTGCCAATTACGGTATAGACCAATACATTCTGCAGTATGATAACGAATTGGGCCAGCCCTGGAAAAGCATGGAGGTGTACAACAAGATCTCGTACCCGTTTTTACATGCCGACAGGATAAAAACGCCGGTGCTGTTTATGTCGGGCCTGAAGGATTTTAACGTGCCTACCGCCGGTAGCGAGCAGATGTACCAGGCGCTAAAATCGCTTGGCGTAGAAGCTGAATTGATACTTTATCCCAACCAAAACCACGGCATCAGCATTCCCAGTTACCAGGTAGATAGGGTGGAACGGTATATAAAATGGTATGATAAGTATTTGAAATAATAGGCGCGCGATTGCCTCATTGCTGGCGTTTTTGCTCCAAGTAAGCATTTGATCAGGGTTAACATAACTTAACATAATTTCAAAAGTGATTTTACAATAATCTCGTAATCAAGCTATTGTATTTTAGCAGGGTTAACATATTTTGTACTTTTTTATCTGTAATTTTATTATGATAATGTTTATGTCATTGCCTTAATGGAGCGGTTTTGAGACTACTAACCGTGGCATCAATTGATTTAGGGGTTTTTATCCGGCTGTCGATAATTTAATTTTCAATATATTTTGAAAGTTCAGAATTATAATTACATTTGTCGCACTAAATAACCAACGCAATGGATAAAGCATTAGCATCTCAGATCCTCCAATTAGCCGGGCTGGCACAAATAGTGTTGGCCGCCGGCAGTGTAGCCATACCGAAGGTATTGGGCTGGAACCCTGAACTGGCGAAAGTACAAACCCTTATCAAACAAATGGTTTGGGTTCATGGTGCTTATATTTTGGTGATAAACCTGTGCCTGGGGCTGGTTTCGTTGTTTGCCGCACATGAGTTGCTCAACGGCTCCCAACTGGCATTGCTTCTTACCGGTTTTATTGCAGTTTATTGGGTATCAAGAGTACTTACCCAATTCTTTTATTTCGACAGGAGTAATTTCCCGGCTGATAAGCTCAGTAAACTTGCCGAAATAGTTTTGGTAACGCTCTTCATATCCCTCAGTATCATTTACAGTTGGGTCTTTTACCTAAATTTTTAACAGGTATGAATATTCATTTACTCATCCATCTCTTATATTTTGCCCTTATAAACCTGGCGATCATATTGGTTGGCTATGTTTTTCTGAAGAAGCAATGGCTATTTGCCGGTTGGGTAATGCTTGTAATCAGTATAGCGCTTGTTTACTTTATATTCCTTCCCGATCATCCTATCCTCAAAATGCTGGCTGTCATCGCGACTACTTTTAGCGGGATGAAGGTTATAGCCGTAACAGAGGGTTACAAAAACCGACCTCTTACGCTTAGCTTTAAACAATGGCTTACCTATGCCATAGGATGGGTGGGGATGCGTGCACAGCCGTTTGAGACACTTGGCCAACAAGCTTTACCCGGCGGCGGCGCGATGGTGAAATTTGGTGCGAGTAGGATAATTGCCGGCGGTTTGCTCATCGCTATAGCACACGGTGTGGTTGCATTACACTTAAATGCCATGCTAACTTATATGGTGGTAACCGCGTTGCTGCTGGTTGGGTTAAGCCTTATTCTGCATTTTGGTTTTCTAAGTATCAGCGCGGGGATGTGGCGTTTCTCGGGCGTAAATACCTATTATCTATTCCGGCAGCCGGCAAAAGCTTTAAGCCTTACCGAACTTTGGAGCAAACGCTGGAACATCGCTTTCAGCGAAATGACGTCTGTGGCAATATTTCGCCCGTTGAAAAACAAGACGGGCGTTGCTATCGCGTTGATGGTATCTTTTATATTTTCTGGCCTGTTGCATGAACTGGCGCTTAGCCTGATCGTATGGCCTATGGTGGGGTTGCATATATAGTTGAATACGCCGGCCGGGTTATTAGCGCATACCTAAATAGGAGTACCCGGGCCAGCCTTATCAACAAAGGTTAGGGTTGAAGTTTCCCTTCTATAGAATCATCAAGCGTTTTGCCAATGGCAGCGCCTACCAGTTGTTTTACAAAAGCGACAGCGTTGCCGTGCTTGTTATCCCAGTAGTAACCTTGCGTTGGGCTTACTTTGATAACCGAGATGCGCGGGTCGTCTACGCCTTCTGTGAACCAGGTTTTTAGGATGGGTTCCCATAATTCTTTTATTTTTTCTTTGTCTTCGCTTACTTCGGCTATACCGTAAACGTTCAGGAAGTCTGAATATTTAGAACCCTGGAACAGCAACTGCACCATTGGGTCTGTCAAGATCTCCGCGTTTTTGTGGCTGTCGTTAGCGCTCAGGAACCATAGGTCGCCATTGTCGTCTATCTTTTGGGGCGACATAGGGCGGGTAGAAAAAGGCAGCCCGGTTTTAATATCGCTGCAAAAAAAGCAACTGGTACCTTCGGCCATTTCCTTTAGTTTTTTCCAGGCCTTGTTGCCTTCCAGGTTCTCAAAATTATCTTCGGGTTGTTGTTGATTAATGCTATCCATAACAGGTTAATGTATTTTTAAATGATAATATATTAACCTACGAGAAATTTAATTGTTTGGGTGGAGGCTGGAAAAAGTTAAGAAAGGTTGGAAGAGTTATAAAAGTTAAGAGAGGTTGGAAGAGTTAGAGAAATTCGCCACCCCGTCCTTGAGGAACGAAGCAATCTCCCGGTAGGACAGGTAGGCAATATGCATGGCGTTTATGTAATTGCCGATAAGCAAATAGCAATTACAAGGCGGTGATGCACAGCGTAGAGATTGCTTCGTGCGTCGCGATGACGCGTGTTTTAATTACACCGCAAAACTCACCTTGCGCTCGGGAAATCTGCTGGCGTGACCCGTTACAATGTTTTTAATATAATCGTTACCCGGGTAGGGGGTGAGGTAGTTTTTAAGTTGCTGGATGTTGTTGGCGTCAAAGTAATGGGAGATGTAGCCCATGCCGTAAAAACGGCCTTCTTCAATCAGGATACAGCTATGCTCTTCTCCGTTGCGACCCTCATCGCGGATGGCAAAGGTGGGCAGGGCTTTCTTCAGTTCATCTATAGCTGCGATTACCTTGATGTTGTATTCGTCGGGTGTTTCGTGGCCTTCGCAGGCGCAGGCGTTTACGTTATTGCCCGTGCATGGCTGGTCGTTCTTTTGAACGAAGCACATTTTTGGGCACAGGCTAAAGGTTTCTATCAGCTTATTAAGCAGGTTATAACCTTCCAACAGCGAGTTACAGGCATATACCGATGGCATGTGCTTGCGGTGCTTATCCACCGCCAGACGCAGGAAACCGCGCTGATCCTCGTAGGCATAAAGCCCATAAGTGTTCTCGAACCGTTTAAGCGAACGGTTATATTTTGGCCACAGGCGTTTTATTTCCACGGCTTCCAGTACAAAGGCAATTAGTTCGGTACCGCAAACCTGGTGACTAATGCGGTGAATGCTTTTTAAAAATTCCTGCCGCTGCTGGCCGGCATTGTTGCCGGTGAAATGGCTGCATACCCGTTTTTTAAGATTCTTGGCCTTACCTACGTAAACCACTTTGCCTTTTTCGTCGTGAAAGTAATACACACCGGGGCAGTAGGGCAGGGCATCCACATCTGCTTTTGGCAAATTGGCCGGCAAACGCTGCTCTTTCGAGTTTAGTTTCAGGGCTTGCCCTATATGGTTGGCGGTGTCGCTTTTAAGATATAATGAAAATAGCTGCGCGGTTGCTTCCGCGTCGCCCATGGCACGGT
The DNA here is from genome assembly GCF_039925265.1 of Mucilaginibacter sp. Taxonomy (GTDB): domain Bacteria; phylum Bacteroidota; class Bacteroidia; order Sphingobacteriales; family Sphingobacteriaceae; genus Mucilaginibacter. The sequence goes on along the minus strand of NZ_JBDSZG010000016.1, from coordinate 38,168 downwards.
GGCGGCTGGTGTTGCCAATGCCCAGGTGCGAGCAAAGCTTACCCAAACTGTACGATAGCAACCCCGGCATGATCTTGCGCCCAAGCCTCACCGTGCAAAGCTTATTAGCATTCAATTCGTAGCCGGCAGTATGGAGGTGGTAGCGTAAAAAAGAATAATCGAAATTAACGTTGTGGGCTACGAAGATCTGGCCTTTTAGCAGATGGTAGATCTCGTGTGCCACATCTTCAAACAGCGGTGCGGTGCTCACCATCTCGTTGGTGATACCGGTTAAGGCCCGGATATACACCGGGATATCGCGTTGCGGGTTCACCAGGCTCTCGAAACGGCGGGTAACTTTTTTACCGTCGTGGATGCATATCGCAATCTCCGTAATGCCATTCGCGCTGGCATGCCCCCCCGTAGTCTCAATATCCACAATTGCGTACATATTTCAAATGTAATACAATTTTGCTAATATATTTAGTTGAGAGGGGTGAAAAAAGTTGAGCGTAGAATTTTCGATTCCCTTCTCGAGAGGGGGCGGGCGGGAATGAGCGGTGGCAGGGGCGTGTTTGCCAACTTTGCAACGCGCGAACACACCCCTCCGCCCCCTCTCAAGAGGGGAATCGCACAATTCCCCCGCGCGTTTAGTGGATTTGCATAACCGCCCTGCTGATCTGGAAATTGCTTCGTGCTTCGCAAGGATGTGGTGATTAAAAGTCCCGAAGCCTAACTACCGGAACTTTTATTATTGCAGATAACAAATCTCTAATCAACAAACCTATCGATATTTTATCGGGACGCTCGTTGGTTTTAAAATCGGTGGATGTGTACCGTGATCACGGATTGATCAATGTTTTTGAGGTGTTTTCTATTGCCTGTTTGTATAAGCCATAAAAGAAAATCGGTAAAAATATTAGGTTAAGCAAAAAAACACCCGTTACTACCTGGAAGGCACCCCCGGCGTAGTGAAGTAATTTAAAAATCATGCCGCCTGCTATCAGTAATGCGGAAGCGAAACCCGTAACTACCCTTATATTGTACATGCGGGAATGCGACTTCCAATGCGTCATCGAGTTTGAAAACAAAATAACTGATGTTAACATCACCAAAAAAGGGGAGATCAAAATTAAAACAGGACCGCCCGGCCAATGTAAGATTTTGAACATTATACCTGTAGAAGTGAGAAATAAGGTTATAAAACTGCTGAAATAAATGATACGTTTCATAGTTGTTTGTTTTTTAAAGTTTAAGATAAAATACAGTTCCTGTTGAATTTCGTGCATGCCGTTGGGCGTTATATTTTGAAAAGCAATGTCGTAAACCGCCTCAAAATCAGCCCCAGGCAACAATCTTTCCTCAATAAAACAGCAATAATGGTCAAGCAAATCATTTTGGAGGTTCTCATCGGTAACCCCATCGGCCATAATACGGTCGAGAATAAATGATACCTGCTTGTCGTTAAGCTGCTCCATACGTTTTTGGCGGTTGGGCTGTTATAAGGTTATGTATGGTTTGTAAAAACTCCAGTAGCTCGTCTACCGATTCTTGAGCCGACGTTTTCCCGGATGTTGTAAGGCTATAGTATTTGCGCACCCTTTTACCGATAAACACTTCTTCGGCCACCAACAATTTGTCTGCCTCCAGTTTATGCAGCGCCGGGTAAAGCGAGCCCTCTTTTATCAGTATTTTTTCGCCCGACATCTGTTTAACCAATTGCACAATTTCGTAACCGTACATTCTGCCGTTTTCTTCCAGCAACTTAAGAATGATGGTGCTCAGCGTTCCTTTTAATAATTCGGTACTATTCATAGCTATGTGTTGCATCGTATTTTAATACATCTTAAATCTATGCATAAAAAAAATAAAAAAATACAAGATTTTATTTTTTTATGTGATTAGCGACGTTGCCGTCCGGTAAAATTGATATATCATACCTATTGCCAAGCACTATACTTTCTTCCCCTACGGCCGAATCTATTACATGAATGGTAAACTTGCTATCGATATAAAAATGGCGGGAGTAAGTCAAATAATCACCTCCAAATGTGTCGAAGTATATCGGCAGTACCTTAGCAGATTCCTCATTCCTGTTATACACTATTAATATTCCATAAAAATCATACAAGAAGGTTTTGCAATTCATTACAACCGTTGCCGGGAATTCTGCATGCCGCACATCATAGTCGCACATGTAATAATATTCGAGCCCGTCTTTATCTGGCAATCGGTACCTATACTTGTTTATTTTAAATACAGTATTGAATGGTGTTCCGTCTTTGCAGGTTATAGAGTCTTGGGCTGCTATATTTATCCAGTCGAGTTTTTTGATTGGCGGGAGTTTATAGAGCTTAATTTCGCTTAGTGCCTTTTTATCGAAGCCTCCTATACCTATCAATCGGCTAATATCGTGGTAAATTAGCTTTGTATAGTAGGATGAAGAAGGCACATGGTTCCGGGAAAATTTAACTCCGAACGGTAAGCGCGTAATTGGCGCTGGGTTTTTGGTATAACTCGTACTGTTAAGGATAAGTTCTTTCTCAGATGTTTTTTTGGGGTGCGCATCTGTTTTAACAGTTTGGAGGCTTTTCTTATCCGTTTTATTTGGCGGGCCTGCACAACCTGTCAAGCATGCAGTTGAAAGTAATAACAGTGCGTTTTTTAAAAGCCTCATGTGGTGAAGATAAACGGAAGAATCTTTAAAAGCAAAGCCCCGATAGTATCACTAACGGGGCTTCTATATGATTGTGGTTGACTAATCTCTAATCACCAATCGCTAAACTCTACTTCTTCTTCGTCTGCACTTGTGCTTGCTGGCGCATCATTTCGTCGAGTTTGGCGCCGAAACCTGTTTTTTTCTTTTTAGGGTCATCGGGTTTCTTTTTATTCTCCTGGATCTGGGCATGGATCTTCTTATCATCAACCATGAATTTGATCAGGTATTGCTGTAAGAAGGTGAGCATGTTGGCCAGAAAGTAGTAGTAGTTCAAACCTGATGGATAGCTATTCAGCGTGATCAGGAAGATAAGCGGCGTAATGTAGCCGATGTATTTCATCTGCCCGGTTGCGCCCGAGATCTGGTTGTTGAAATACGTGTAGATCAGCGTAGAGATGGTCATCAGCAAACACATCAAACTGATGTGGCTTACCCCAAATATTGGCGCGAAGGTGATCACCGAATCGTAGGTAGAAAGATCGTGCATCCACAGGAAGCTTTGGCCGCGAAGCTCAAATAAGCTTGGGAAAAAGCGGAAGAACGCGATCACTATCGGCATTTGTATCACCAACGGCAAACAACCACCCAGCGGGTTCACGCCTGCTTTTTTGTAAAGCTTTAAGTATTCCTGCTGTAAAAGGGTAGGATTATCTTCACCAACTTTGCCTTTTATCTCGTCCATTTCCGGCTTCAGCACGCGCATCTTGGCCATACTTAAGTACGACTTGTAGGTAAGCGGCGATAATACCAACTTCAAAATAACGGTAAGCGCTAATATAATAATCCCGTAGTTCCAGTTAAATTTATTCAGGAAGTTAAATATAGGCAGGGTAGCAAACTGGTTGATGTATTTTAATGGTCCCCAGCCCAGGTTAACCAGTTTTTGCAGATCGTAACCCTGGTCTTTTAAGGTAGAGTAACGGTTTGGACCAAAATAAAATAGCAACGGCGCCTCGCCCAAAGCATTGCGACCAAGCGTGAGATCTGCCTTCATTTGCTTCACATCGGTAGTATCGGCAATATCATGGCTAACCGTTAAGTTAGATTTACTGATGCCGCCTGTAGCGATCAACGCATTTGAGAAAAAGTGCTGTTTAAACGCAACCCATTGCATTTTTTTATCAGTAATGGATTTTGTATCGTCTTTAGTTTCGGCTAAGTAATCAACCTCGTTGTCGGTGTTTTTGTAGTAAACGGTTGTATATTGGCGTTCCTGCGCAATATCTTTTTCTTGCTTAAGCAGGCTGGCTGCCCAGCTGATGTTAAGCGTGCCGCTATTGGCGATAACCTGATCCAGGCCAACAGGTTTAATGGTAAGGCCCAATTTGTAGCCGGTGCCTTTTAAACTGTAGACGTAATCTATATACTGGGTAGGGCTGTAGCTTAAACGCATGGTTAGCGAAGCAGAATCTTTGGCCGCAACGGTTAACGCTTTTGCACTTGGGGTAAAGTACAGATCGTTGGTATTGATGGTTTTGCCCTGCGCGCTAAAGTTTAAACCGAAGGTGTTTTTATCGCCGCTGAAAAGAATTAGCGGTTTTTTGTAAGCGGTTTTAAACTTTTTTAACTCGGCAGAATAAATGCGACCGCCTTTTGTAGAAAGTTTAAGCACAAGCTCATCATTCTCAACGGTAACAAATTGTTCCTGGCCCACGGTTGCTGCACCAAAAGCGGTTTTTAATACGGCAGAATCTACCACGGTAGATTTTTTAACGGTATCAAACTTGGCGACTGCAGCGGGCTCTTTTACGCCGGCTCTTTTAAGCGAATCCTGGTGGGCAACTTCTTTTTCCTTTTTTATGGCCTCATCACTGGGCTTCATAAAATAGATCGAGGCCCCCATGATGATCATGATCAGGAATAATCCTGTAAACGTATTTCTATCCATTATCTAATATATCGTATGATTAACATCGGCTGGTTTTGTTACAACCGGGTGTCCATCAACCTACTGTTTTAATTGTTAATTCTTGCGTGCGTAGGCCAGCGAAGCGGCGACAAAGTTAATAAAAAGTGGGTGCGGATTTGCAACTGTTGATTTTAATTCCGGGTGGAACTGCGCGCCCACAAAAAACGGGTGGTTTTTAAGTTCAACTACCTCTACCAAGCCGTTTTCGGGGTTAATGCCCGATGGCAGTAAACCGGCGGTTTCGTACTGTTTAAGGTACTCGTTGTTAAACTCGTAACGGTGGCGGTGGCGTTCGGTGATGGAGGTTTTGCCGTAAATAGCAGCTGCCTTGCTTCCTTTTTTAAGGTCGCACGGGTAGGAGCCTAAACGCATGGTACCACCTTTATTGGTGATGTTTTTCTGATCTTCCATCATGGCGATAACCGGGTGCGGGGTGTCCTGGTTCATCTCTGTGCTGCTGGCGTTGGCAAGGCCCAATACATTGCGGCCAAATTCAACCACGGCGCACTGCATACCCAAACAGATACCAAAGAACGGAATGTTATTTTGGCGCACGTAACGGATCGCCTCTATTTTACCTTCAAAACCACGCTCGCCGAAGCCAGGGGCAACCAATACGCCATGTAAGCCTTTCAGCTTGTCTATAGCGTTCTCTACAGTTAATTGTTCCGATGGGATGTACTGTACCTTTACCTTGCATTCGTTTTTGGCACCCGCGTGGATGAACGATTCGATGATAGATTTGTAGGCATCCGGCAGCTCCACATATTTACCTACCAGGCCAATGCGCACTTCGGAGGTAGGGTTTTTAAGGCGACCCAAAAACTCTTTCCAGCTATCCAGGTTTGGCTCATTCTTGTGAGGGAGCTTTAGTTTGGTTAATACGGTTTTATCTAACTGCTCTTTCAGCATCAGCAAGGGTACATCATAAATAGTTGATGCATCCATCGACTCGATAACCGCGTTGATGTTTACGTTACAAAACAGGGCTATCTTTTTACGGATATCCATATTAATATGGTGCTCGGTACGGCAAACCAGTATATCCGGCTGGATACCGTACTCCAAAAGCATTTTTACCGAGTGCTGGGTAGGCTTAGTTTTCAACTCGCCTGCGGCAGCCAAATAAGGTATTAAGGTAAGGTGGATAACCAGCGCGTTGCCGCTGCCAACTTCCCATTTAAACTGGCGTACGGCTTCCACAAAGGGCAGCGATTCGATATCGCCAACGGTGCCACCAATTTCAGTTATTACGATATCGTAGTCGCCGGTTTCGCCCAGGATGCGCATGTTGCGTTTGATCTCATCGGTAATGTGCGGAACAACCTGCACGGTTTTACCAAGAAAAGCACCCTCGCGTTCGCGGTTGATCACGTTCTGGTAAATACGGCCGGTGGTGATATTATTAGCCTTTGACGTTGGGGTGTTCAAAAAACGCTCGTAGTGACCAAGGTCAAGATCGGTCTCTGCACCGTCCTCGGTAACGTAGCATTCGCCATGCTCGTAAGGGTTAAGGGTTCCCGGGTCGATATTAATATACGGGTCGAACTTTTGGATGGTAACGCGGTAACCGCGGGCCTGGAGGAGTTTAGCTAACGAGGCAGAAATAATGCCTTTGCCTAATGACGAAGTAACGCCACCCGTAACAAAAATGTATTTAGTCATGAGATTTTTTTGAAATCCCGGCAGCGGAATATGGCCGTTGCCGAATGTTTGTGTACGGGGTACAAAAGTAAGAAAATTTGCGGGTTATGGGGTATCAAAAATGCAATTGTGGAAAACGTAGCAATGTTGGAAAGCTGAAAGGTTATAATGTTAAACGGTTGAAGAAACTTGAACGGTTTATTAGGCGCAACTCATCACTACATGCATAAAAGCAGGGAGTGATGAGGCAAAATAGTAGTTAAATTAACCGTGTTCGGTAGCGATTTTAAATATTCACTGCCTATAAAATTAATTTAACTACCTGATTTTCAACTTAAAATAATAAATAAAAATTTACTTAAATAAAGTGTAACAAATCCATTTAGGATAACGTCCTATACCTATAGTACTATGCATTACATGGTATTATGTTAAATGGGGGCCTTGACGAAGGCTGCGGAATGGGCAATATTTTTTCTCTCAAAAATTTAACTAACAAACTATGAAACTCAAACTCATACTCATCCTCCTCCTTTTAATCGCTGTGATCCCGGTGTTCGGGCAAACAGCCCCGGTATTATTCGCGGTAAATGGAATCACAACTGATTCTGTATCAAAAAAACCTGTAAGCTATGTAACCGTTAATTTGCGAAATGCAACAAAGCAACTTGTGCGCACGGTAGTTACAAAGGCCGACGGTACTTTCAAATTTGACAAGCTACCATCGGGTAAGTACCTTATTGTGATGGTAAATGTTGGCTATAATTCAAAAACCATACCTGCCAACCTTACAGATGATTCCAAACTTACATTGGACCTGGGAAGTATAGCCATCAGAGAACAGACCACTCAACTTAAAACAGTGGCCGTTACAGCCGATAGAGCCATTATAAAACAGGAGATAGACAAGCTTACCTATGATTTAAAGGCAGACCCGGATAGCAAAAGTAATAGTGTGCTGGAGATGATGCGCAAAGTGCCTTTATTAACTGTTGATGGCGATGATAATATCCTGTTGAAAGGGAACAGCGGTTACAAAATATTGATTAATGGCAAACCATCCAGTATGATGGAGCGCGATGCTAAGAATATCCTCAAAAGTATGCCTGCATCAACTATTCAAAGCATTGAGGTGATCACAAATCCTTCCTCTAAGTACGATGCCGAGGGTATAGCGGGCCTCATTAACATTGTAACCAACAAAAAAGTGACTAATGGTTACAATGGTACCATAAATGTAAGCGAGGTGTTCCCGGTAGGTGGCCCCAGGTTGGGCGGGTCGTTTTCTTCCAAACAGGGCAAATTGGAGGTGTCGAGTTTTTTTGGCGCTAATGTTTCAAATTCGCCGGAAGTAATCAATTCCATCCAAAGGTTAACCACCGGAAGCAATCCCACTAAGCTTAACCAAAATAACTCGGCCGAATTTGATGGCAAAAACGGTTATGCAGAATTAGGCCTGAGCTATGAGATAGATAGCCTTAACCTGGTCTCGGGGCAGTTTAACATCAACGGAAATAACCAGGATGGTATAAATATGCAGCGTTCTGTATTGAATGAAGGGGCCAACGTTGTGCAGCAGTATGATTTATATAATAACAATGAGGCTGGAGGCCGGGGAATAAATGTAGGGTTAAATTATCAGCTGGGTTTTAAAAGCAGTAAGCAAAGGCTGCTTACGTTCTCGTACCAGTATTATACATTCAATAACAGGCAAAACGCGGCCTTAACGGCATCAAATCGTGTGAATTACGCCACGCCCGACTATTTGCAGCATAATGTGGGCGAGTCATCAGAACAAACTTTCCAGGTAGATTACGTGCACCCGGTAAAGAAATTAAATATAGAAGCGGGCCTGAAAGCAATTATTAGAGATAATAACAGCGATTTTCAATACCAGGGGTTTAACCCGGTTACCGGTGATTTTGAAACCGACCCGGCACGAAGCAATAAATTCAATAATAATCAAAATGTATTTGGTGCCTACAACAGCTATAGCTACAGTTTTAAAAACTGGGCGTTTAAGGCGGGGGCGAGGATAGAGGAGACCTTTATTGATGCTGATTTTATTTCGACAACGACACAGCTGCGCAAAAACTTCTTCAATATAGTTCCATCGGTAAGTATTAACAGGCGGTTTAAAAATTCCAGTACCCTTAACTTAGGGTTTTCTCAGAGGATCCAGCGGCCGGGTATTTATCAGCTGAACCCCTTTGTGGACAGGTCGAACCCGAATTTTGAATCATCCGGAAATCCCGATCTTAAACCCGCGGTATCAAACAGTATCCAATTAAGCTATAGCAGAACCAAAAAGGCATCGTTGAATCTGATGCTTGGCTATAATTATTTTAATGACCTGATCATGCCCGTTGTGGTTTTTAACCCCGCTACTAATATAACCCGCAGTAGTTTTGATAATACCGGCAGGGCCCGGCTGTTCACCTTTAACGCCAGTATAAATTATCCCATCACCAAAAAATGGAGCTCATCTCTTAACGGCAGAATAGCGCATGGCCGGGTGCAGGGGATAGTGAACGGAGTGCTGGTAAAAAATCAGGGGTTGATGTACGGCGCATCTTTCAATAGCGGCTATAATTTTGAAAAAGGCTGGCGCGCCAGTACCAACGTGTTTTTAAACGGACCAAACCTATCTATACAGGGAACTTCAAATGCTTATGCCAGTATCTCATTCAGTGTTAATAAAGATATAGTGAAGGATAAGCTTTCGTTTTCTGCAACGGCAAACAACCCTTTTAGCAAATACCGCAATAACATAAGGGATTCGTTCGGGCCCGATTTTACGCAAACAAATATTAACCGGTCGTACTTCAGAGGGTTTACCACCAGCCTTAACTACCGCTTTGGTAAACTGAAAGAGGCTGTAAAGAAGAATAAGAGAGGCATTAGTAATGATGATGTGCAGGGCGCGTCCTCATCAAATTAACGTAAGTCGGCGGGGGCATGGCCTCCGCCAATTTTCTACTAATCGTTTATTTTAATGGTTTTAAATGCTTTTAGGGCCAGATCTTGTTGTGCGGCAGACAAACGTGCGCCAGCTAAATTAAAAGTAAGCCGATTGTTTCGGCCTTTATAATAAACGCCGGTTAGCCCTTGCCCGGGTACCTTTGGCCAAACGGTTTTAATGAAATATTTATCTGTGGTATCAATCCGGAAGTTATGAATTTTTACATATGCCGGTATTTCTATCGGCATATGTAATTTTTCTTCCCTGTAAGAAAGGTGAGCTACATAGTCGGCTTTAGGGAATTTTATTTTTTCTGCCGATGTAGGCAAAAGCACATTTTTTTTAGTTTCATAGCTGGGGTCTGCTTCCACTTTAACCAGGGTAGAATCTGTGGTCCCAAGCTTTTTCATTTGGGCGGCTTCTCTTTTTTTACATTAAAATTTGCAGTGTAGGTGATGCCAGGCTTATAAAAGAAACCTTTATCCCAGTCTCTGCCGTTTATGTACTGTTGTTCGGTCGGTGGGAGATCTCCTGCGTAGCCCATGTCGCTGAAATCGAAAGCAAGAGAAACGCCGGGGCCATTTATTTGGCCTATAAATGAATCTTCGCCCTGGAGTTTTTTATATTTCCAGTTTTGAGGTACTGAGATGCTAAAGGAATGAAGATCGAGCAATTTCCAATCATCGTTGAACCAACTGCAGGAAAGCATAAATGGCAAGCAGAACAACAACCGGATTCCTTTAGAACTTATATGACTCATTCGCTCAAAAATGTTTCGAATTAAAGTGTATTATCGTTTTCGGACAATAAAAACGCCTCGTTATGTCATTGTCTCCTTTTCAGGAGATGCATTTAAAACAACCCGTTTATCTCGCGCTCTATCTTCTCTACAATCGTGGCCATATCTTCGGTTTTGTTGGCAAAATCCAGGTTATCCTTATCCAGCACCAGCAATTTGCCCAGCTTATAGTTTTTTATCCATTTATCGTACTTCTCGTTCAGTTTAGAGAGGTAATCTATCCGGATGCCTATTTCGTATTCGCGGCCGCGGCGCTGGATGTTATTTACCAGCGTTGGAACAGATGCTTTTAGGTACACCAGCAGATCGGGCGGTTTAATGAACTCGGTAATGTTATCAAACATGCTTTCGTAGTTCTCATAATCGCGGGTGGTCATCAGGCCCATATCGTGCAGGTTCTCGGCAAAGATGTAGGCATCCTCGTAAATGGTACGGTCCTGTATAATGTTGCGTCCACTGCGCTGTATCTCCACTATCTGGCGGTAGCGGCTGTTGAGGAAATAGATCTGCAGGTTAAAGCTCCAGCGTTTCATTTCGCTGTAAAAATCTTCCAGGTAGGGGTTATTGTCTACCGCCTCGTAAAGGGGTTCCCAACCATAATTTTTTGCCAGCATTTCGGTAAGTGTAGTTTTACCCGCGCCAATATTTCCTACAATAGCTATGTGCATGTGTTTGTTATTTGTTCTTGGTTAATAGATCATAGTTCGTGGCGAGAAGTATAGCCCACAAACTACATTAGCTACATGGCTAATATACACTATGAACTATGAACCATCAACTATGAACCGAATTAAAACTTCCTGAAACCAATAATTTCCCTCACCTCCCTGATTGTTTTCTGGGCGCTTTCGCGGGCTTTGGCGGCTCCGTAAATCGCAACCTGGCGCAGGTATGGGGCATCGTTGGCTATATCGTTTATTTTTTCGCGGATGGGTTGGGTAGCGATGATCATATCCTCGGCAAGCTGTTTTTTCAGGTCGCCATAACGGATGCCCATGCTATTGTATAGGTTATCAAAATGGGTGTAAGTATCTGGTGTAGATACCACTTTCATCAGGTCGAACAGGTTTTGGATCTCCTGAGGTTTTGCCTGGTTCTCGGTAGTAGGGCCGGCATCGGTAACGGCGCGCATTACTTTTTTGCGGATGGCTTCCGGCGTGTCTGATAAAAATATCGCGTTGCCTTCGCTTTCGCTTTTGCCCATTTTGCCCTTGCCATCAAGCCCCGGTATTTTTACCAGGCTCTCGCCAAGGCTGAAAGCATAAGGCTCGGGGAAATATTCGTTATTATATAATCGGTTAAAGCGGTTGCCAAAGGTGCGGCTCATTTCCAGGTGTTGCTCCTGATCTTTACCCACAGGTACTTTGGTGGCTTTGTGTATTAATATATCAGCAGCCATCAGCACAGGATAGGTGAGCAGCCCGGCGTTTACGTTATCGGGGTTGGCGCGCACTTTATCTTTAAAAGATGTGGAGCGTTCCAGTTCGCCGGTGTAGGCGTTCATGTTGAGGTACAGGTACAATTCAGATACCTCGGGCACGTCGCTTTGTACGTAAATGGTAGATTTTTCAGGATCGATCCCAGAGGCCAGGTACTCCACCAAAACTTGTTTCACAGCGCCATGCAGGTTGGCGGGGGTGGGGTGCGTGGTTAAAGAATGCAAGTCGGCAATAAAAAAATAGCAGTTGTATTCATGCTGCATTTTCACGAAGTTTTGAACAGCTCCGTAATAATTACCTAAGTGCAGGTTCCCGGTAGATCGTATACCACTAACAACAGTTTCCATATAGGGGGCGAAAGTAAGTATTTTTTATATTTTTGAGGCTGATGAAAATGATATTGAAGAAAGTTCACGTTTACCTTTACGCCTTTAGCGTGGCATTTTCATACTTATTATTATTCCCTTTCTTTTACTTCTTTTCGCGTAAACCTTCCCGATACAAGTACATGAACGCCCTGCGGCGGGTATGGGGCATAGTGAGTTCGTTTTGCGTAGGCATATTGTATGTTTTTGAGATAGAGCAACCGATAGACTGGAGCCGCACGTATATCATTTGCCCCAACCACACCAGCAACCTGGATATTACTGCCATGAGCATTTTTGTGAAAACCAACGATTGCTGTTTTATGGGTAAACAGGAACTGGCCGATTTTTTTGTGACGAGTTTGTTCTTCCGAACGGTGGACGTACCAGTTGACAGGCAAAGCAAAATCGCATCCTTCCGTGCCTTTAAAAAAGTAATGGAACGTTTAGAAAGTGGCGTTACCACCATCATCTTCCCCGAAGCTACAATCCCCGATCATTACCCTCCCGAACTAAAAGAATTCAAGAACGGCCCTTTCCGCATGGCTATCGAACTTAAATTGCCCATCATCCCGGTTACATCATTAAATACCTGGGAAATTTTATGGGACGACGGCCTGAAATATGGCTCGAAACCGGGTGTATGTAATATATTTGTACATAAGCCGATAGAAACGGCGCATTTAACTATTGATGATGCCGACGCCTTGCGCGACGAGGTGCACGCCATCATCAGCCAAAAATTAGCAGAGCATGACCATAGATGAACAAACAGTTGATAAAATAGCCCACCTTGCCAGGCTTGAACTTGCCCCCGATGAAAAGGCGGAGATGATTGCCGATATGAACAAGATACTGGGCTTTATGGATAAGCTGAACGAGGTAGATACCACCGGCGTAGAACCATTGGTATACATGACCGACGAGCCCAACATCCTGCGTGAAGATGTCGTGAAACAGGTGATCACTACTGAAGAGGCCCTTAAGAACGCTCCTGACCATGATGGCAGCCACTTTTTGGTAGCTAAGGTGATAAAGTAGTTGGATGCATTAAATATAAACGCTACCGACGGACTTTAATAATTGGAATAACAATTGTAAATTTGTTAAGATGACGACTTTAACCGTAAATATCGATAATAAGAAATCTGAAAAAGCTATTAAAGCTGTTTTGGACGCTTTGGGGTTGGATTATAGCGTCGCGGCGCAATCCGAAGAAAGGCCTTTGAATAAGTCGGAGCAAAAGATCTATAAGAATTTAAAGAAATCGATGGGGGAGATTAGAGCACACCAACGTGGGGAAATTCAGTTAAGGGACGCAACTGAACTGCTTGATGAGCTATAAAGTTAAAATCACTGCTCACTTTGACAAAGAAATTAAACGCATTGCCAAAAAGCACAAAGGCGTAAGAACCGATTTAGCGGCACTTATTAACGACTTGAAGGAGAACCCAACCAAAGGCACGGATATTGGTGGTGGTTATTACAAAATACGCTTGTCTATCTCAGGCAGTAACAAGGGAAAATCTGGCGGGGCAAGAGTTATTACTTTTGTTGTTTTTGTAGAGGAAACGGTATACTTATCAGAGGTTTATCTGAAAAGTGAACATGACAGTGTTGACCCGGCTATTATTTCTAAGCGACTAAAAGGAGAAGGAATAATTTAACTTTTCAATCGTCATTGTATATAGATAAGAAACAAGAAAATCGGCTAAGTTGAAGCTTTTAATCTTGTCTCTTGATTCCTGTCTCTTGATTCTACTATCTTTTATCTTTCTCCCTGTAACATTTTCACCCTCCTTACTGTCAAAGAAAGAAAAACGGATGATACCACTGAACAAATCCAAGGACGCGCCATTAAAAACCAAGGAAGAGCCACTTATTATTATCAAAGACATTGGCCGTAAGTACGTTATTGGTGCCGAGATCATACACGCTATAAAATCGGTAACGCTAACTATTAACAAAGGCGAGTTTGTGGCGCTAATGGGGCCGTCGGGTTCGGGAAAATCTACCCTGATGAATATTTTGGGTTGCTTGGATACACCAACCAAAGGCGAGTATATCCTCAACGGTATCAACGTAAGCCACATGACGGATAACGAATTAGCCGAAGTGCGTAATACTGAGATCGGTTTCGTTTTTCAAACATTTAACCTTTTACCACGTAACAGTGCTTTAGATAATGTTGCCCTGCCGTTGGTTTATGCCGGCATCAGCAAAGAAAAAAGGCGCGACCGTGCCAAAGCTGCGTTAGAAAACGTAGGCCTGGGTAACCGTACAGATCACCGCCCTAACGAGCTTTCGGGTGGTCAGCGCCAGCGTGTAGCCGTGGCCCGTGCGCTGATCAACAATCCATCCATCATCCTTGCGGATGAGCCAACCGGTAACCTTGATACTAAAACTTCGATAGAAATTATGGGGCTGATAGAAGACATCCACGCCAAAGGCAATACCATTATCCTGGTAACGCACGAGGAGGATATAGCCCAGCACGCCCACCGCATTGTACGTATGCGCGATGGTTTGGTAGAGAAGGATTACATGAACACCAACATCCAAACCGTGCGCCAGCATAGCGTTGCTGCGGGGATTGATTTGGGGAAGGAATAGTAAAATTGTGGGGCGGAATTGTGGAGAATTTAAAAACTGGTCGCTTTTATGGGCAAACCAACAGCACCATTCACCTGGATTTTGCCACCATTACGGATACCGAATACACGCACGACCGGGTAGACTGGCACTACCACGATAACGCCTACTTTACTTTCATACTGGATGGCAAAGTTATAGAGGGCAACAAAAAGGAAGTTTACAACTGCACCGCCGGCAGCCTGCTGTTCCACAACTGGCAGGATGCTCATTATAACATCAAACCCAAAGGGTTTACAAGAGGTTTCCATATCGAACTGAACGAAAGCTGGTTCAATAGTTTCAAATTTTACCGGGATAATTTACAGGGCAGTTTCGCGGTAGCAAACCCCGATGTGAAATTCCTTTTCTACAAGATCTTCCGCGAAACTAACATCCAGGACGGCATTACCGCGCTTTCTACCGAAATATTATTGTTGCAGGCTTTAGCGCAGATGCAGGGCGATAGTGTGGCCGCTGCTAAGCAAACGCCAATTTGGGTTGGCAGGTTGAGGGATATTTTGAACGATAGTATTGCCTGCAAATTTACGCTGAGCGAATTATCCGCTACGCTGCAGATCCACCCCGTGCATCTATCCCGCGACTTTTCTAAATATTTCCAGTGCAATCTGGGCGAGTATATCCGCAAGCTTCGGATAGAAAAAGCCTTTGCCTTACTGCCGAGCAGGCATCTCTCGCTTACCGATATTGCCCTTACCTGCGGCTTTGCCGACCAGAGCCATTTTCTGCGTAGCTTTAAAAGCTTTAACCAGGCAAACCCCACCGTTTATCGCAAACTTTTAATGCGGGCATGTTAATCCTGTTCTATTTTGCAGGTGTAATTTAGCGGAGATTTGCAGGAACAACATCAAAACTGAAAACATGCATACCAACATAAAACATTTATTATTTGCCGCTCTCTGCGTCATCGTGCTTCGGGCAACCGCGCAAACCACCGATATTGTAACGCCGGAACCTATTACTGCCCCCAGGCATCAAGCCAATATCGGTCGCATTATTTTTTTGAACGACACCATCCTTGCAGCGCAGATAAAAGATGCCGACATAGTAAGTGAGCTGATCCTCGACCCCAACAACAACCTCAGCATGTGCGCGTTTATGGGTAACTCGCTTACCAATTACCAGCACCAAATGGCACCCGATCTTACGGTGGCGCAACTAAACGAGGGTAATTATCATTTCTCTTTTTACATTGATGATAAGCTCATTTACCAGGAAAACCTGCACAAAGGTGCGGGCTACGCGTGGATAAAAAACAGCCGTACCGCCTTGCGGATTAAACTCATCAGCACTAAGCACGAGGATATGTGGAGCCGCTACCTCTTTGGCCGCCTGATGATGCGCGGAGGCGAAGATGCCTTAACCACAGGCTCGCATACTTTACGGGTGGAATTACGCCCTTACGTTGCCATCCCTACGCTTAAGGTGGGTGATATTATTGCCAAAGGCGATTTAAAGATAATTGTACCTCCTGCGGAGGTGAAGGATATACAGATCCAGGCCATTAAACCCAACAGCGGCTGGCCGGTATCTACAGAAGCTTACGATAAAAAACTGATCATGGGCATGAACGAGAGGATAGCCCAAAACAAGTTTAAGAACATCAGCGGTATCGTAGTTATCAAAAACGGTAAGCTTTTAATAGAGGAATATTTTAATGGCGAAGGGCGGGACAGCCTGCACGACCCACGCTCGGTAGGTAAAACATTCGCATCGGCAGTAATGGGCATTGCCATTAAAGAAGGATACATTAAATCAGAACAGCAAACGCTGAGCGAGTTTTACAACCTGAAGAATTACCAGAATTACTCGCCCAAAAAGGACAGCATCACCATAAAAAGTCTGCTTACCATGAGTTCTGTTTTTGATGCGAATGATAGCGATGATAACTCCCCGGGCAACGAAAACATTATGTACCCGATGGATAACTGGGTAAAATTTGCGCTGGACCTAAAGGTGGATAGCAGCAAGCAAGCCTACAAAAGCTGGAATTATTTTACCGCCGGCGTAGTGGTATTGGGGGATATCCTCAACCAAAAAGTACCCGGCGGGTTGGAGAAATATGCCGATAATAAATTACTTAGGCCATTAGGCATCACGAGTTATCAATGGCCGTACACGCCGCAGCATGTACCGAGTACCGCAGGCGGTATCAGGCTAAGAGCGTTGGATTTTGCCAAATTTGGGCAGCTTTATAAAAACAACGGCGTTTGGAACGGCAAACAGATTATCCCGAAGGCGTGGGTTGAAAAATCATTCACCAAACAAATTGCCCTGCCTGCCAATGTGGTTGGTCCCGGTAATTATGGCTACCTGTTCTGGAACAAAACCTACACCATTGGCGATAAAGCTTACGAAACCTGGTACTGCACCGGCAACGGCGGTAATAAGATCTTTATTTTTAAAGATCAACCGCTGGTGGTTATCATCACCGCAAAAGCTTACAACGAAGGTTACGCGCATCCACAGGCAGATAAAATAATGCAGCAATATATTTTACCGGCGGTGCTGAAGTAGGATGAAAAGTTCCCCTCTCAAGAGTAATAGCCTATCATTAGACAGGCGGGTAATTCATAAGACGTTCCGCTGGAACGTTAGAGGGTTCTTTTGCATTTTCTACCCATAAAACATCCCGAAGGGATGAAGAAACAAAATCGTTCCGGAGGAACGTCTCATGGGTAGAAAAAATAACGGCAATTTTCACGTTCCAGCGGAACGTTTTATGAAATCTGTCTAATGATAGGCTATTACCCTCAAGAGGGGAACTTGAGGGTTTTAACACACCTCCGCCAGCTTGCAAACAAATTCCGCCATGTAAACGGCGCGCTCAGGCGTAATGGGTTTTTTATTGCCGATAACGAGCGTATGGTTCACTATCTCTATCACAAAATCATCCTCACGGATATCCATCACCGCGTTGCGGAAGTGGCGGTCCATGCAGTTGATGGCTTTGGCGTGGTCGTTCACCATTACATAAAAAGTGTCGCTAAAGGCTTTGTCTTCTTTAAAGTCGAGTTCCAGCGGATGTATCAGTTCGGCAAGTTTATCCCTCAGCGTTTCCGGGCGGATCTTTACGCGTCCAAAATCGCGTTTAAGATAAGCCAATGCCCAGGTTTGGTATTCAAAATGATCGGTTATTAAGCCTTCGTGCGCTTTTTTGGTATGCGTATCTAAAAATAGGATATAACAATCGCTGCGCCCATTTTTAATAACATAGGAGCCCAGCAGGTTATAATCGTGGTAATGGTTAAAGGCATCGAAATCTTCCAGATGGAAATTGATGTGGCCGGTAAGCTGCATATTAAAATGCGCCCGCAACTCATCATAAGTTGCCTGGAAGTTGTCGATAGTGTCTTGTGAAAGACCTTTTGTATCAAATAAAAATTCGCCCATTTATATAAATTAAACAGGCTAAATATACTAAGCGGCAGATTAATAATTTTGTGTATTTTTCACTAATAATTAACCCCGCCACCCATGAAATACATTAAGAGTATGCTGGTTTGCACCGTTTGCTGTGTAGCGCTTGGTTTTACCGCATCGGCCCAGCAGAAAAGTGCCGAAGTAATAAACCAGGAGTTAAGCGCCAGCCGTAAAAAGATAGATTCGCTGGATAAATTGTTGATAAGCGTTTTGGGCAGCAGGCAGCACATTGTGCAGGAAATAGGTGTGTATAAAAAGAAGAACAACATCCCGCCGTTGCAGCCCGCGCGATTTAAAGAGGTGGTAGATAAAGCCATAATTGCCGGTGGTAAGGAAGGGCTCTCGCCCGTTTTTATTACCGAATTGATGAACGCTATACATGAAGAAAGCCTGCGGATGGAAAGCGACAGCACAACTAAAAATTAAGACTTAATTAAAACTGGGGTTGTGAGGGTTAATGCCGTTTGCCAAAAGATAATTTTATGTATTTTGCGGATTAAAATAATCTGCTGTAAATGAGAAAACTATTACTCCCCGTTATTGCATTACTGGCTGTTACGCTGCTTGTACAAAGTTGTGCCAAATCAAAAAAAGTTGTGGTATCGCAGCCTGTAAAGGTGCAGGGTTTGTTTTCCATTACCGGCAACTGGTCGTCGCTGGGCATAACTTCAAGGGCTGCTTTGGAACTGGCGCAGGAGGATATCAATAAATACCTGGCGCAAAAAGATGCCAAGTTCCACATTGAGGTAGCGATATCAGATACTAAACTGGAAACCGAAACCGCAAGATTACTTTTTGTTGCTGCTAAAGACGTCGGCGTAAAATTCGTTATCGGCCCGCAGTCGAGCGCCGAGCTTGCTGCCATAAAGCCCGAGGCTGATGCTCACGATGTATTGGTAGTAAGCCAGAGCAGTACGGCGGGTAGTTTAGCTATCGCGGGTGATAATATTTTCCGCTTTTGTCCATCAGATAAAATTGAAGGTGCAGCAAGTGGCGCTACTATTTTTAAGCAAGGCAGTACAGGTTTAGTTACCGTTGCCCGCGATGATGCCGGCAACAAAGGCCTGCAAACCTCAACCGGTGCCGCGTTTACCGCTAAAGGCGGCGAGGTTAGTGCCATTGCACCGTACCCAATTACTTCGGCCAATTATGCATCGGTTATAGCCAGCATCAAAACAGAAGTTGCGCGTTTAACCACGGCTAAGGGTGTCGGCAAAGTTGCTGTATATTTAGCGTCGTTTGATGAAGGTATCGAGCTGTTTAAACTGGCCAGCACAGAACCAACTCTTAATAGTATTAAATGGTACGGCGGCGACGGCGTAGTGCTGAGCACCGCGCTACTAACCGACCCAGTTGTTGCGGAGTTTGCCATTAAAACAGGCTTTTTCGCGCCATCGTTTGGCTTGCCCGATGCGTTTAAAACCAAATGGGAGCCATTGGCCGCACGCATAAAAGCAAAAACCGGTATCGACCCGGATGCTTACGCCTTAGCCGCTTACGATGCACTTTGGACGATAGCTTACACGCTGGAAGCTACCGACGGCAGCACCACCGACTTTGCCAAGATAAAAACCCTTTTTGTGGCCGAAGCTAACAAAGATACCGGCGTAACCGGTGCCGATGCCTTAGATGCCGCCGGCGATCGTGCCAGCGGAACGTTTGATTACTTTGGTATTGTGAAAGATGGCGCGAGTTACAAATGGACTTTAGTAGGGAAGAGTGAGTAAGGAAATTACTATAGATATATCGAAAGCGCTTAATGGTTATAACCACCATTGGGCGCTTTCTGCTTTTTTAGCTGCATCGGCTATTTTTATATCATAAGACGATTGCAGTCGCACGGTTTCCCAACCACTGCCTCCTATGGGCGAAAACTCCCCCGCCCCGCCATCAAAGGAGCCGGAATTAGGTATACGATAATCGCCCCAGTTGCAGGGTTTGCTTAGTTTTTTGTCGTGGTTTGCCCATGTGCCAACAAATTGGTTGTTAGCGTAGCCATCCGAGTAGGAATCTATATCGTAGTAATGCACATCGCTGTTTTTATCCAGGTAGAACTTACTGTGAAAACTGCCTTTAAATACACCACTGTGTAGTTGGTTTGAGTCCTCCTCAAATTTGTATTTGCCTGAAATTACATATTCGCCTTTGATACCTTTGTTTTTCAGTTCGTCGTCTACACCATAGTGCATTGGTTTCACCTCGCTGATAGTTGTTATCATGATAAACCCCCTAAACTCATCGATGTTGTTTTTCACCATCGATTTGCCGTAAACGCGATAAACATCCGCACGCACCGCATCCTTTTTTATGGAGATAATTTTGATTCTTATCCGCTGAAAATCGTTCCCTATAAACCCATATACATACGCATTATCTGTAAACGTGAACAGTTTGGAAAAATCGTATTTAAGCAGTTTGAGGTTTTGCCCTTTAACGGCCATGCCCGGACTGCTTAACTTTTTCGGCTTTGATAATTGACCATTTATTTGGGCAAAATCTATTAGTAAAAAGAGCGATAGTATAAAAGTGGCAATTATGGTTTTCATTGGTTAAGGTTTATACTAAGGTAGCAGTAAATATTATCGATGCAAAACCCCACCCTGCACCCACCACCATTGCCAATTACCACCATTGGCTTTGCTGGTATCGAATGTCGCCAGATCGAAATGCCCGGCACCTGCATTTGAGGCTTGTATCTCATAAACTTTGATGGCCTGCTGATTTTGTTTCCAGGTAAGTGGTTTGCCGGGGGCGAGGGTTTCGGCGGGTTTCTTTGCGTCGGGTAATAAAAAGTAGGCCCTGTTGCTGCCGAATACTGCGGCCTGTCCGTTCTCGTCCATGCAAACTGCGGTGCGTTCATCGGCGGCTATGCCTTTGATGTTGGTGCGCCAGTCCTGCGCTATCCGGGCGAGGAAAACCACATGGCGGCCCTGGCGGCAGCGGGTTACGTAATGCTGGTCGGTAATTACGTTTTGCAGGTAGGGGGCGTGCAGAAAGTCGTTGTTATATAGCTTTACCAAATTGTGGTAGGGGTTGGCCAGCGCGGTATCTGCCGTAAGGCTGGCAATTTCGCCGCTGTAATAGAAGCCGCCTAAGATAGCGCAGCCCGCACTGGTGCCGCCAACAGGCACGTGTTTCTTATTGAGCAGGTAGTTGATGGCATCCATGGTTTTGGTGCCTTTCCAGTACTTCATGTAATTGCTTTGGTCGCCGCCGGCAATGAAAAGCATCTCGGCGTTGCGGAT
The DNA here is from genome assembly GCF_039925265.1 of Mucilaginibacter sp. Classification (GTDB taxonomy): domain Bacteria; phylum Bacteroidota; class Bacteroidia; order Sphingobacteriales; family Sphingobacteriaceae; genus Mucilaginibacter. The sequence continues at coordinate 17,032 of NZ_JBDSZG010000016.1, read as the reverse complement.
GATGTTCACCACGGTGTCGTTATCAGCCAGCTCGCGCGAATCTATCTTCAGTGTTTCCACCGAATTTACTTTGCCCAGTTCATAAATATAGGGGTTATAAGCCGCTGTGCCCGATGCGCGGATGATCACCACATCTCCGCCGCCGCTCCGGCCAATCATCCATTTAAAGGCTGCATCTACAGCCTTGCCGCCACCCATCATTACCACACCCAGTTTGGTGGAGGTATGCACATCTGCTGAATGGCCAATTATGCCGAGGGATGCCGGGCGGTTGGGGTATACTTTGGTGGTATCGGGTTTTAGGGCAGCATGAGCGAAAAGGCCACTTGCCGATAAGAGGATAAGAAAAAGGGCTTTATGTAGATGTTTATGCATGGTAATTATCTAAATCCTTTTCTTGGGCGAGATGCTTGTTACTACTTACAATATCTTTTGATTGCATCCTCCGCGTTTGTATTGCCTCCAAGTTTCTGCACGTTGTTCCAGTCCTCGCAGGCACCTTTAAAGTTGCCCAAAAGCATTTTACTCATGCCCCTGCGAAATAAATGATCTTTATCGTCAGGGTCGGTTTCTAATGCCTGGTCATAAAAAAATATAGCAGTCTCGTAATCTTTATTGTTGTATGCGTCATTAGCTTGTTGGCCGGCAAAATGAGCCGGTATAACTTCTTCTGAAGTTGAATATCTTAATTCGACCATCATACGCACAGGAACAGGTTTGTTATTGATATAACCAGGGAGCCAGTTGTTTTTTGCCTGCGTAAATACTTTTAAAAAGCGGGTATCGAATTTTTTGCTTATCCCGTTTATTATTTTCAAGCTATCAGCAACGCCTTCTTTTGATACCGTAAAGCGTGCTGTAAAATGCCCTGATTTTCCATCCATTTTACCGCTAATACCTGCATAGATATATTGTTGGAAACTTGGCCCGATATATTTAGCGTAAATCTTTCTGCTCTCTTTATAAATTGTATCACCATTTCTGATAGCGTATATATCATTAGGCGTTAAAGGCAATCCCTTTTGATAATTATTCTCACTTATCAGTTTATAATTTAAGCAATTGGGGTCCTCAAAGCCGTTAGCACCTTTTTGTAACAACGATAGGGTATCGCCGGCAATATTTATCTTAAAACTATTCATCACATACCCTTGCTGGTTTTTGATAAGCAGAATATTTTTGTCAAGCTCAAAATTATTTTCTGTACCGGTCTCGTAGTATGCTGTTGTAAAAGCAACTTTGTCCGGCTCCATAAATGTGTATTTAAAATAGGCGAATTTAAGTAAATTGTCCTTCGGCAATTCAGAGCCATCTTTAAAACCGACGCTACTCACCACCCAGGTACCGTAAAGGCTTTTAATTGGCAATTGCGCAAAAGTACTTTGGTAGGTCAGGAGCAATAAAGCCAGCTTCAGGTATTTCATTTTGCAAGGTTAAGGCACGTAAAGTAGTAATTTATATATTTTAATTGATCACAAAAGGCTTGTTAAAATTTCCCCCCTTGGGGTTGAAGGTAAGCGTGGATGCCTGAAGAGGCGGTAAATCCGACTTCCGAAATCAAACTATCAATAACTATACGGTGCCATCTTCCCGCAACTGCAAGCGCAATTGGCATCACTCGCGCCCAGTTTCTTTAAAAAAAATTGGTAGAAGCCAATGCGGTCGTTCATGCTGTAATTGTCTTCACCTTTGTTGCATTCCAGTGCGCCGTTTACTATCACTATCGTCATACCGAAGCCCGGGGTGCGGCCTGCAGCCTTATCTTTAGCGTTTGGCTGCCATTTGCCAATCATTACATCATGGGCAGATGGTTTGTGGGTTTCGGGCGTCATCCAAAAATAGATGGCGGTTTTAAAAGCTACCACCGGGTCGGTTTCTACCAATGCCGGATTATCCAGTAAAATATGTTTGTTCCCGAAGATGCAATCCGACGCGTAACCGTAGTTACCGTTATAGCTGATCTGCATTGGCCCGCGACCGTAGTATTTTTGTCCTTTCACAGGTGGGTATTCGTCGCTATCACTGATGTACTGCAGGCTGGTGTTATCTTCGTGGGTAAGCATCAACCCATCGGTGTAACTGCCGTTCATACCGTGGCGGGTCTCGTGCGATATCTGCGCGAAGAACGCCGCCAGTTCGCGCTTGTTGGTGATGGCATCCTTATCGGTACAAAAACCGCCGTAGTTTACCAGGTAAACACTGTCGGGCTTTTCTTTTGCCCAGGGTTCGTTCCAGTCGCCATCCTGGCGCACTATGCTGTCTTTACCCGTGCGCTTATCTGTGCGGATGAATTGGTATACCGATACCGCCCGCCGGGTTACCTGCACCTTTACTTTTGCCATCTCGTCGACAGCCTTAATAAAAGCCTGGTAAGTATAAAATTTATCGCGCTGCGGGAAAAGATCGTTGTATTGCTGCTCACTTAAAAACTTACTGAAGGATGGGGTAGGAGGAGCAGTTGCGATAGCAGTTTGTTTGCCTGCACTATCGCCACAGCTAAAACTTAAAAGTGATATGAGGCATAAACTTAATGCGGTGAGTTTAGCAGCGGGAAGGATGGGTTTCATAATAGGCACGAATTTCACGAATGCAGCGAATTTACACAAATGCTATGCCGCATATCATATCTCTAACGTAAAAATTGAGCGTTTAATTCGTGTAATTTGAACAATTCGTGAGATTAGTGTTGTTTTAATTCGTGAAATTCGCTTTAATTATGAAAATATATACCAAAACAGGTGATAAGGGCTACACCTCACTTATAGGTGGTACCCGGGTGCCCAAGCATCACCTGCGCATAGAAAGTTATGGTACCGTAGATGAACTGAACAGTTACGTAGGCCTCATCCGCGACCAGCCTATTACCGCCCACGATAAGGATGTTTTGAAGGAAATACAGGACAGGCTGTTCACTATCGGCTCCTCGCTGGCGGCCGACCCGGAGAAATCTCGCATGGTGATCCCCGACCTGAAACCCGAAGATATTGAGCTGCTGGAGCAGGAAATGGACAAGATGAACGAAACTTTGCCCGAGTTGCGGCATTTTATTTTGCCGGGCGGTAATAATGTTATATCTTACTGCCATATAGCGCGCTGTGTATGCCGCCGGGCCGAACGCTTAACCGTTCACCTCGCAGAAGAGAGCACGGTAGATGAACAAGTAAATGTATATCTTAACCGCTTAAGTGATTATTTATTTACCCTGGCGCGGAAGGTGGGAAACGATGCCGGGGTGCCCGAAAATAACTGGATACCAAGGGTATAAAAAAATTACAAAAAAATAGTAAAAATCAATTTAAAAATATTATACTTTTGCGAAAACGGAAATTTACCAATTAATATAAAAGCATGTATTGGACACTTGAATTAGCATCACACTTAGAAGATGCGCCCTGGCCGGCAACTAAAGATGAATTAATTGATTACGCTATCCGTTCCGGAGCGCCGGTAGAGGTTATTGAGAACCTGCAGGCACTGGAAGACGATGGAGAGCCTTACGAGAATATAGAGGAGATTTGGCCGGATTATCCTACCAAAGACGACTTCTTTTTTAACGAAGACGAGTATTAACGTTGCCTGATAATATTGAAAGCCTCCGAATTTCGGGGGCTTTTTTTGTTTAGCGCAAGGGGGTAAATCCGTTATTCCCATGTGTTTCGGGCTACACTTCTTTTGGCCCCTGCTATTTACCATACAGTTTTTTGCGCCCTCAAACGTTTTTGGAATGATTTTGGTATAAGTGTGTGTACATACATACTAAACATCTACAAAACACAACACTATGAGAGGCTTATTGTACATCATCGCCGTCATCCTGATAATAGGATGGGTATTCGGATTTTTCTACGCCGGTTCCGGCAACATCATCCACATTTTATTGGTAATCGCTATTATCGCGTTACTTTTGGGAGTGATAAGAAGGGCTTGAGCAATGTTGCAGCCCGCGTATTGCCCGCTGTAATATTTTAGCATACAAAGAACGCTGCAACGCAGCGTTCTTTTTTTTATTATAATTTTTTTGGAATGATTTTGGCATTGACACTATACAATCAACTTAAATATTAACATATAAATACACAACAACATGAGAGGCTTATTGTACATAATCGCAGTTATCCTGGTTATCGGATGGATATTCGGGTTTTTCTTTAATCATGCGGGTAACATCATCCACGTATTATTGGTAATAGCTATTATAGCTTTAATTCTGGGTGTGATAAGAAGGGCTTGAGCAATGCTGTGCCGGGGCGAATTCCCCGGCACAGCATTTTTATGTGCAAAACAACCCCAAAGCGTCCTTTATCTTTCAATTTTGGAATGATTTTGGTTTTAGCATTTATATACGTTTAACTAAACTTTAACAAAAAACTTACAACATGAGAAGCTTATTGTACATCATTGCCGTTATCCTGGTTGTTATTTGGGTATTCGGCGCATTCGTAAGCCCCTTTGGCGGCAACATCATCCACGTTTTACTGGTAATCGCCATTATCGCTTTATTATTAGGCGTGATCAGGAGAGCTTAACCCACGATATTTTATCGAACATCAGCCACCGCTTAAACGGTGGCTTTTTTGTTTATAAGGGCCTCGGCAATAGTAATATCCTCGGGGAATGTGATCTTAATATTGGTGTAATTACCTTCAATAAGCTGTATTTGAACCCCGGATTGCTCTGCTACCGAAGCATCATCGGTGAATTTTGGGTCGTAAGGTTGCTCATAAGCTTGCTTTAGCAATGCCGACTGAAAGGTTTGCGGGGTTTGCACCAGGTAAATTCCATCGCGGTTTAAGCTTTGTGATACCTTGCCGGTTAACTGCCTTACCGAATCGCGGCTTTTAACGGCAACCACGGCGCTTCCATGCTTTTCGGCGCATAGGTAGGCCTCGTCTATTACTGCCGGGCTTATCAGTGGCCTTACGGCATCGTGTACAGCAATTAGCACATCTTTATCGGTAATCTGGTCAATGGCATTCTTAACGGAATGGAAGCGTGTGTCGCCGCCCGAAATTAATGTGTGTTTTATAGCGAAGTTATGCACAGCGCACAGTTCTTTCCACACCTCATGATAATGAGCATGCAGCACCAAAATAAGCTGTGGCGATGAAGTGCTATTTTCAAATGCTTCCAGTGTATGCATCAGCACCGGTTTGCCATGTAATTCCAAAAATTGTTTAGGCAAAACCGATTGCATACGGGTACCCGAACCACCTGCTACGATAACAGCGTAGGTCTTCTTAGATATGAGATGTGAGAGTTGAGATGTGAGATTGGAATCCATTGTTTGTATTCAAAAAATCCCGTCATGCCGAACTTGTTTCGGCAACTCACCTGCGAGTAGCCTGTATGGCGCTTGCTTGTCCTGTGGGGTCCCGAAACAAGTTCGGGATGACGGGTTGTTAACGCCAAAGCTATAAAACAAAAATGAGATATGGACTTCCGTCTCATATCTCAAATCTTATATCTCACATCTGAAATTAGATGATCAGCATCGCGTCGCCGTAGCTGTAGAAGCGGTATTTCTCTTTCACGGCTACTTCGTAGGCGTTCATTACGTGTTCGTAACCACCAAATGCGCTTACCATCATCAATAGGGTAGATTCTGGTGTGTGGAAGTTGGTGATCATGCTGTTAGCAATGCTAAAATCGTACGGCGGGAAGATGAACTTGCTGGTCCAGTCGTTAGCCGCCTTTAGGGATTTACCTGCAGATACAGCCGATTCAACCGCACGCATAGAGGTTGTACCTACTGCGCAAATGCGGCTCTTACGTTCGATGCCTTTGTTTACAATATCAGCCTGTTTTGCTTCGATGATAAACTGTTCCGAATCCATCTTGTGTTTGGTCAGATCCTCCACCTCAACCGGGCGGAAAGTGCCTAAACCTACGTGCAGGGTAACCTCGGCAAATTCAACACCTTTTAGTTCCAGGCGTTTCATCAGTTCGCGGCTAAAGTGGAGGCCTGCGGTTGGGGCTGCAACAGCGCCTTCGTGCTTGGCAAATATGGTTTGGTAACGCTCTTTATCGTCGGCAGTGGCTTTGCGTTTAATGTATTTTGGCAGCGGTGTTTCGCCAAGGATCTCCACATTACGGCGGAATTCTTCGTCGGTGCCGTCAAACAAAAAGCGGATGGTACGGCCACGCGAGGTGGTATTATCCACAACCTCAGCAATTAACAGATCGTCATCACCAAAATATAGTTTGTTGCCAACACGTATCTTACGGGCCGGGTCAACCAAAACGTCCCAAAGGCGCAGTTCTTTATTAAGTTCGCGCAGCAAAAAAACCTCGATGGTAGCACCGGTTTTTTCTTTATTGCCGTACATGCGCGCGGGAAATACTTTTGTGTTGTTCAGGATCATTACATCCTTGTCGTCAAAATAATCCAGTACATCCTTAAATATCTTATGCTCAATCTTGCCCGAATCGCGGTGTAAAACCATTAAACGCGATTCGTCACGTATATCTGATGGTGAATGGGCGATCAATGACTCGGGTAAGTTGAATTTAAACTGGGATAATTTCATGCTTTATATATGAATTTTCAGGGCGCAAATGTACGGATTTTTTGTTAGATTAACCGATTTTTTTTGCATTTCGTTTTGATTGCAGAAAAAATACTTTTATTAAAATTGCTGTAACTTAAAGCCTTAATGGCGGTCTAACCAATTGTTACCCCGGTTTTGTTAAATAACAGGGCGGCCCTAAAAAGCCTCTACAGAAAGATACTGATATGATCATATTAAAACTTATCCGCGAAAGTTTCCTGTTTGCGTACGATGCGCTTAGGCAAAATAAGCTGCGTACAATGCTATCGTTATTGGGGGTAACCATTGGTATATTTACCATTATAGCGGTGTATTCGGCGGTTGATACTTTGCGTAATAACCTGCAGGCAAGCGTAAACAAGCTGGGTAATAACAGTATTTACATAGAGAAATGGCCGTGGGTAGGCGAAGAAAACTTCCCCTGGTGGAAATATATGCAGCGCCCGGTGGCCAAACTGCGCGATTACGAGCAGGTGCGCCGCCGCAGCCAAACCGCAAAAGCCATATCTTACGATATAAGTATTGATAACCGCACTGTAAAATATGGCAGCAACACGGTTGATGGTGCCCAGATAGGTGCAGTATCATTTGAGCACGATAAGGTGATTAACTTTGATTTTAAGGACGGACGGTATTTTACCGAGATTGAAGCGCGTACCGGTGCCCCGATTACCCTGATAGGTTATGATATTGCCGAAAACCTTTTTCCGGCAGGCGATGCCGTGGGCAAGCAAATAAAAATTATGGGCCGCAAGGTTACCGTTATAGGCGTGTTTACCAAGCAAGGCGACGATATGCTGGGCATATCAACCGATAAGCAAGTGTTGGTGCCGCTTAATTTTGCCAAGAACGTTATTGATGTAGAGAACGAAAAATACCAGCCTTCCATTGTTGTACGTGGATTAGATAACCTGTCGGAAGACGAAGTAGAAAGTGAGATCCGTGGTATCATGCGGTCTGTAAGAAGTATCCGCCCCGGCGCCGACGATAATTTTGCCCTAAACAAATCGAGCGTTATCACCAATCAATTGGATAGCTTATTTGGGATAGTGAATAAGGGCGGCTTTATTATCGGTTTATTCTCCCTGTTGGTAGGTGGGTTTGGCGTCGCCAACATTATGTTTGTATCGGTAAGAGAACGTACCAACATAATAGGTATCCAAAAATCGCTGGGCGCAAAGAATTACTTTATTTTACTGCAGTTTCTGATCGAATCTATGATCCTCTGCCTCATAGGCGGCCTTATTGGTATCGGATTGGTTTATTTGGGCACCTTTGGCGTAAAGGCAGCAACAGATCTTCAAATCATTTTGGATATAGATAACATCATAACCGGTGTAAGCTATTCCCTAACCATTGGTATTATAGCAGGTATCATTCCGGCTTATGGCGCATCGCGCATGGACCCGGTAGAGGCTATCCGCACCAACTAATTATAATTACACTAAACCGGTAGGCGCAATGGCTGTAGGTTTGCAATGCTTCGAGACCTTCCCGAACAGATCCTCGGGCACAAATGGTTTGGTGAGGTAATCGCACATGCCGTGTTCAAAAGCCCTGGCGTGCGTTTCGGGCATGGCATCTGCCGTAAAAGCTATAATGGGCAGGCTGGGGTTTGCTTGCTTGATAATAGCCGAAGCTTCGAAGCCATCCATTACCGGCATCTGCAGGTCCATAATGATGAGGTCGTAGGCCTTATTGGCTGCCATATCCACCGCTATTTGCCCGTTTAGGGCTTCGTCTACATTGGCCTGCCATTTCTTAAGGAATTTGGAGGCTATCATGATATTCATTTTGTTATCATCAACCACCAGGATATTCATACCATACAGGTTTGGCGGCAGCGCTGTATGGGGCGTTGTTTCTGGCTGTGGCAAGTGCTGCGCGGCAAGGTTAAACAATACCGAGAAACTGAACTGTGTGCCCTTGTCTAATTCGCTGGTTACATGTATGCTGCTGTTATAAAGCTGCACAAGCCGTTTAGTGATAGCAAGGCCGAGCCCGGTACCACCATAGTCGTTATTGATCACCTGCTCTTCCTGAATGAAGGGATCGAAGATAATGCCAAAGTTCTCAGTGGCTATGCCTATACCGGTATCGGTAATTTTAAATTTGATCAGTATTTCTTTATCGCTTAGCTGTTCGTTCTCCAGTTCAAGGGTCACTTTGCCCTGTTTGGTGAATTTAACGGCGTTGTTTACCAGGTTTATCAGGATCTGTGCTAACCGGGTTTGATCGCCCATGATGTACTCGGGGATGCTACTGTCGGCAATTAATGCTATTTCCAGGTTTTTTTCTACTGCTTTAGCATAAAACGACTGCCTGATGTTTTGCGCCAGGTGGTGGATATTAAATACCGACTGATTTAGCACCAGCTTCCCGGCCTCTATTTTATTATAATCGAGGATATCATTAATAATGGCCAGCAGGTTTTCGCCGCTAAATTTAAGGGTGTTTAGGTACTCTAATTGCTCGGGGCGCGGGTCCTCTGATAGCAGCAGGTTGGTGGTCCCTATCACCGCATTCATTGGCGTACGAATTTCGTGGCTCATGATAGAGAGGAACTCCGATTTAAAGTGTGATGAGCGTTCCGCCTGTTCTTTAGCGATAATGAGCTCCTGCCTTGCAATTTGCTGTAGGGTAATATCTTCGCCTATGCTGGTGGTACCCTTTAAATTTCCCTCTTCATCGTAGCTGATGGTATTTTGCCAGCTGATGGTGCGAATATCGCCGTTGCGGCAAATAACAGGGGTTACAAAATGTGCTTTAACTGTATTGGTGTTAAACCAGCCGGTCATGGTGTCTTGCAGTTCGTTCGGCACAAAACTTTTCATCCAGTTCATACCCAGTACCTCATCCTGGTGATAGCCCAGTAGTTGGGCCAAATACTTATTGCAGAAGATCACCGTGCCGTTGGCATCCAAGGAAATAGCCGCCAGTTTAATGGTTTCCAGTACCTGCCTGAATTTGTTTTCGGTGCTTTTGTGCTCAATTTCGGCTTGCTTACGCTGCGTGATATCCTGCAGCGTACCCACAATTTTGCGTACGGTGCCGTCTTCGCGCAACATGAGCTTGCCGGTAATTACGCTGATGTGTTTTATGTTGCCTTTTGGTGTGATGATGCGGTATTCTACTGCCACATCCGAGGAGGCTTTAAACAAGTCCCTTATCACATAAACATCATCCGGGTGAATGTATTTTATTAAAGCCCTCCCCGCCAGTGACAATGATGCTTCGCTATGGTTCAGCTCATAAATAGCGTTTACTTCTTCGCTCCAGGCAAGGTTTTTTGTAGTATTGTCAAATTTCCAGTTACCAATTTTGGCTATCTTTTGGGCTTCCAGTAGTTCTGTCTGGCTTATTTTTACCGCTTTTTCGGCCAGCCGGGCATCGGTAATATCCTGTATAATACCAACTATGCGCTGTAGTTTACCATCGGCAGCATATTGCAGCGTTCCCCGTAATATTTTAATGTACTTTAAATTACCCTTTGGGGTAATCAATTTATGCTCGTGGCTGGTTTCTGTTATGGTGGTAATATTTGTGAAATACTCCGTGGTACGCTCCAGGTCGTCGGGGTGGACCAGGCTCATATAGTATCTGAACTTGTCAACGTCATCGGGTATAGTATCTACCTCTAAAACGGTGAATAAATTATCAGACCAATAGTCTTCCCTGGTGACGGCATCAAACCACCAGTTGCCTGTTTTGGCTATACTTTGCGCTTGTTGTAGCAGGCTTTCGCTTTCTTTTAAGGCGTCGGCACGCTTTTTTTGTTCGGTAATATCAGTAACCGCCACGGATATGCGACGCATGTAATTGCCATTAACGTCAAATACTGCCGAGATCTTAGACATGAACCACTTTGGCTTGCCATAAAGCGACGGGAACTCTATAGTGGCGGTCTCTTTACTTTTAATAACCTCCTGGTAAATATTTTCAAAGTAAATACCCTGTTCCGGCCCCATTGCCTCCAAAAGGCTTTTATTTAAAAAGTGATCTTTAGCCAAATAGGATGGGCTGTGCGGCCCAAACCAAACATTAAGGCATACCATATTCTCATCCAGCTCAAAAATAGTATCGTTTACCGAACTGATAAGCGCGTGCAGTTGTGCCTGGCTGGCACGCAGCTTATGGTCGTTCTCTACCAGCGATTCGTTCAGCTGTAATACCTCGCCCAGCGCTTTCTTAAACTGCGCCTGGTAGCTTATCATCACAAAAAACGATACATAGGCGATGAGCGTAAAAACAACCAGCAAAATAACAAGCACACCGCCCGATATAAACAGTTTTGGCGAATAGTAATAGGCCCCAAGGATGGCAATAAGATTGAGCACGCTAACGGTAACAAATTCCCAGCGCCGGTTGCAAAAAAACGTTAACGAAATGAATATGGTGATAGAACTGAAAAGGTACACATGCTCAAAACCGTTTGCGCCAAGCAAAATGCCATTATTAATAATTAGATAAGCTAATATGGTGGTATAAACCAGCCAGCTGTAGGCCGTTTTGTACGGAGTGAATGACAATGTGAGCGCTGCGGCACTCAGTAATGAATTGATGGCGCGCAACCAAATGGGGTCGTAAGAGTTGTAGAAACACAGGTAATGCAGCGAAGGACCTGCGATAAGCAGCCCTAATAAAAGTAGCCTGTGAATGGTATTGTCATTTTCAATTAACTGGAGGGTTCGTTCTCTAAACGACATCTATTAAGTTGTTTTTAATTTGCACGAAACAATATACGGTAAAAAGCTGCCAACTTACGTTAAGAATTTTACAAACGGTAAATTTAACTTGAAGCTGTTTAATACGCATATTTATTTACATTTGTTGCAAATACTATATTTTCTATGTCTGATACTGCACAACTAAAAATTGGTGATAAAACGTACGATCTGCCGGTGATTGAGGGTACTGAAGGTGAAAAAGCTATCGATATATCTAAGCTGCGCGACCTTACCGGTTATGTAACCCTTGATGTGGGTTATAAAAATACCGGCGCTACAAAAAGCGCTATCACATTTTTAGATGGCGAGGTAGGAATCTTGAAATACCGTGGCTATCCGATAGAGCAGCTTGCAGAAAACTCAACTTTTACCGAAGTTTCTTATTTGCTGATATATGGAGAACTGCCTACTACAGAACAACTGAAAAGTTTTGAGCTGGAGATAAGCCGCCATACCCTGGTGCACGAGGATATGAAGAAGTTTTTTGATGGCTTCCCTTCAGGTTCGCATCCAATGGGGCAGTTGTCATCGTTAATTGGCGCTTTGGCGGCATTTAACCCGGCATCGCTTAAACAAGGCTTAACTGCTGAGGAAGTGAACCTGGAGATCATTAAGCTGATCGCTAAAATGAGCACCATCGTATCCTGGATCTACAAAAAATCATTGGGTCACCCGATGATGTATCCGCAGAATAAGTTGGATTACGTAACCAATTTTATGCACATGACGTTTGGGCAGCGTACAGAAGATGTGGAGATAGACCCGGTTGTAGTAAGCGCCATGAACAAGCTGCTGATACTACACGCCGACCACGAACAAAACTGCTCTACGTCGACCGTGCGTATTGTAGGGTCGTCTGATGCTAACTTATACGCATCTATATCCGCAGGGATCTCTGCGCTTTGGGGCCCTCTGCATGGCGGTGCAAACCAGGCCGTGATAGAAATGCTGAATAAAATTAAGGAAGATGGCGGCGATACCGATAAATGGATCAAAAAAGCAAAAGACAAGAATGACCCGTTCCGATTGATGGGTTTTGGCCACCGCGTTTACAAAAACTTCGACCCAAGGGCCAAGATCATCAAAAAAGCCTGCGACGATATTTTAGAGAAGCTGCACATACAGGACGAAACGCTGGAAATAGCCAAAAAGCTGGAAGAAGTTGCCCTGAGCGACCCATACTTTGTAGAACGCAAGCTTTATCCTAACGTAGATTTTTACTCCGGTATTATTTACACCGCTTTAGGTTTCCCTACCGATATGTTTACCGTATTGTTTGCCCTTGGCCGTTTGCCGGGATGGATTGCCCAGTGGAAAGAAATGAAGGCCAATAAAGAGCCTATCGGCCGCCCTCGCCAGATCTACGTTGGCGCTACCGACAGGGAGTATACCGATATTAAAACGAGATAATAATCACCCTATAATTTATTGAAAAGCCCGCTATTTGCCGGGCTTTTTTTATAACCTTAAAGCGATGCCTGAAATTAACTGGTTAAAAGCATTTCAAATTACGTTTTTAGTAAGTTTAGGGGTAGCAATATTATGCGTGATCATTTATATTGTAAGGTTATTTATTGCTTTCGGAGATTTTGATGAGAAATACACTACAAACCAATTGGTAGAAGAATTTAATAAAAAGAAAACCGAGATATATGAGTTAAAGTTGTACTACAACGCTATTGTTCCTAACGGTAAGCTTGTTGAGATTGAATTGGATGGCGGTGAAATTGCTCGATTCAAAATAATTTCTATTGGGGCAGGTAGAAAGACAGAGTCTTCGCTTGATTTTGAGGATTGGAATATCCCGGTTAAATCTAAAAGGGCCGATTCATTGCTGGCTGTTTTAGGTTGGACTAAGTATACCTTAGATTCCCTTAAACAACACCTGGAGGATGCCAATTGTATCTCCATAGTTAACAGTAAGCCTGCAAAGATTGGTTTTAAGAGAAGTGGGATGGGTATATATTTCTTTAATGTTTTTGACGCACCAATTGCAGACAGCTTAAAAGCCAGGTACAACGATAGCTGCACTTATATTTTAGCAACTCCAAATCTTGTATTGGAATATGCCGGTGGGGCTATTGGCTCACAGTGCTTTCCTAAAAAAAAATCACAACGTTGATCCGATGACCACACGCGAAATACTAAAACAATATTGGGGGCACGATAACTTCCGGCCGATGCAGGAAGAGATCATCGCGTCGGTATTGCAGGGGCACGATACGCTGGCCCTGCTGCCAACAGGTGGCGGTAAATCAGTATGTTTTCAGATCCCGGCATTGGCTAAGGACGGTATTTGTATTGTAGTTTCGCCGCTTATCGCGCTAATGAAGGACCAGGTGGAGAACCTGAAAGCCAAAGGTATTGATGCCGTCTCCATCGTATCGGGTATGAGCCGCCGAGAGGTGGATATTGCTTTGGATAATTGTATTTACGGCTATACCAAATTCCTGTACCTCTCGCCGGAGCGCTTACTATCCGACCTGGTGCGCGAACGCATCAAATACATGAAGGTAAACTTGTTTGCGGTAGACGAGGCGCACTGTATCTCGCAATGGGGCTATGATTTCCGCCCGCCTTACCTCCACATCGCCGACTTGCGCGAGTTACACCCCAATGTGCCCGTGCTCGCCCTTACCGCTACAGCCACAGCAGATGTGCGGGAAGATATCCAGGATAAACTACTTTTTAAACCCGGTAGCATTGTTTATCAACAAAGCTTCGCCCGCAAAAACATCAGCTATGTAGTGCGCGATACCGAAAATAAAAGCCGTAACCTGCTGGATATTGCCAATAACATAAAAGGCAGCGGTATTGTGTATGTGCGCAGCCGCAAGGGTACTGCCGAGGTGGCCAAATTTTTTAATGATAACGGGATAAAAGCCGATTATTACCACGCTGGCTTAAGCGCCGATGAACGCGCTGAAAAGCAGGAGGCCTGGAAAAATAATCGTAACCGCATTATTGTGGCTACCAACGCCTTCGGGATGGGAATAGATAAGGCGGATGTGCGCTTTGTGGTGCACCTGGAAATGCCGGACAGCCTGGAGGCCTATTACCAGGAGGCCGGGAGGGCAGGCCGCGATGAGCAAAAAGCTTATGGCATATTATTATACAACCTCGCCGACCGGTTGCGGAAGGAACAGATGTTTTTGCAGAATTTTCCTTCGATAGCGGAGATAAAACAGATCTATCACTATTTGGGCAATTATTGCCAGGTAGCTTATGATACTGGCGAAGGTGCCAATTTTGACCTTGACCTGGGCGATTTTTGTAGCCGTTACAAATTGGATAGTATTAAAACTATTAATGCCCTAAAGTTTTTAGAGCAGAACGAATATATCGCCTTCAGCGAGAGTGTGTTTTTGCCATCGCGGTTTAGGTTTGAGGTTTTAAATGAGGAACTGTATAACTTCCAGATCCAAAACCCTGGTTGGGACCCTTTCGTTAAAACATTACTGCGCTCCTACGGCGGCGCGTTTGAAAACTATGTGCGTTTAAAGGAGTTCGACCTGGCGCGGCGCACCAATATGAGCGTGCAGCAGGTGGCCGAAGGCTTAACCAAATTACAAAGTTTTGGGGTGCTGAGCTACCTTCCGCAAACCGATAAGCCCCAGATAACCTGGATAAAGGCAAGGCAGCAAGCGAATAACGTTTATATCAATAAGGCTGATATAGAGACCCGGAAAGCCACCTATCGCCGTAAAATGGAAGCCGTTTTTGCCTATGCCGAGCATAAACGCTGCCGCAGCCAAATGCTGCTGGCATATTTCGACGAGCCAAACGCCACCAAATGCGGGGTATGCGATGTGTGCCTTGCCGAAAAACGGCAAAAGAACGCTGCCGAAATTTTTGAGAACATCACTAACGAGATAGTGCAGCTGCTTAGCATCGATAATTATAATATCGGCGAGTTGGTAACCACCCTTAAAATCGGTGCCGAAAAGGAAAAGATAGAAACCATCCGTATGCTGCTGGATGCTGGCAAAATAAAAACGGATGGGGAGAAGTATTACTTGTAGCGATATGTATCCAAATATTACTATTTTTGGTAACTAACCGAAGACCTATGTTCAGTCACAAATCTCTGTTATCCTTTATAATTTGCTGTTTAGTGCTTGTTGCTTGCAAGAAAGGCGGCTCTGGGGACAGTTCTAACACACCTTTAACCATAGCCGGATTAAGTTCTCTTTCCGGCCGTTTTAATGCATCAATAATTATAAGAGGTACTGGTTTCAGCAAAACGGCGTCCGAAGATCAGGTATCGTTTAATGGCAAACCTGCAATTGTTTCGGCAGCAAGTACTACCGAAATAACGGCTGTCGTTCCAAAAGGTGCCGGAACAGGGGTGGTTTCGATAATGGTAAACGGCAAATCGGCAGCCGGCCCCATATTTAATTACCTATATACCGCTACAGTATCTACGTTTGCGGGCAACGGAACATTCGCGTTGGTGAACGGCACAGGAACTGCGGCGTCATTTTCTTCTCCGTCCTATATCACTGCCGATAAAAATGGAAATGTTTATGTTGCTGATGGGGTAGATAATGTAATTCGTAAAATTACATCTGCTGGGGTGGTTACAACCCTGGCGGGAAGTGGCAAAGCCGGTTCTGCAAATGGTACCGGAGAGGCGGCCTCGTTTAATTCCATTTATGGAATAGTTGCTGACGGGGACGGAAATGTCTTTGCTATTGATCATGGCAGCGCGCAGATCAGAAAAGTTACACCTGCGGGTGTTGTGACTACTTTAGCGGGAAGTGGTTTTGTTGGCCCCGCTCATGATGGGACGGGCAGTGCCGCCACTTTCGATGTACCCAATGGCATAACCATTGACGCTTCGGGAAACTTATATGTATTAGATGGCGGAATAAGGAAAATTACGCCAGGAGGGGTAGTTACAACTTTTCCATTTGCCGTCGATGGTTTTGCATATGGTTTAACAATAGATAAAGAAGGTAATTTTTACACCTGCAACGGCCAAAATTATACCATCGATAAAATTACCGCATCAGGAGTAAAAACCCGTTTGGCTGGTACCGGGATACGGGGCGTGGATGATGGACAAGGAACTTTAGCAAGTTTTGGTTTCACTACCTCACTGGCATTCGATAGAGCCGGAAACTTGCTTGTAGTAGATAATTATAATGGTCTGATACGAAGCATTAACCCTTCAGGGGTTGTTACAACCCTTGCCGGTAAACTAACCGGCAGCTTTCCTACAGTTGATGGATCGGTAGATATTGCCACATTTTATTCGCTGCATGGAATTACTGTAGACCCATCAGGAATTGTGTACGTTAGTGAGCCTAATAACGGCCGGATCAGGAAGATCTCTCTGGAGTAGCGCATTTATTTTGTTCGCAGCGGACAATGCATGTAGCTTAGCTATACACGGCTCGTTCTTATGTGCCTTGGCCTGGAAATCCCGAAACCTGCTCTTTCTGTAGCTGCCGGCCATTGCCGGTACATTTTGATTATAAATATGCCACTAAGGTTGTTCCCCCAATCCGGATCTTATTTGCATATCTGCCTTTATCCCTTTTCGCCGACCTATTTCAACCGTTCACCGATGTAATCCCGCCGTACGTCTATTTGGCCATATTTTGCTGTAACGTTTCCTCACCGGGGCGTCATATGGGTGTATTTAATAAAACGAAAAACACAAATAGCACTCACAATCAAAATATTAGGAATCATGAAAACAACATTTTTAACCATAGCAACCATCTTCACTTTAGCCATAGGTACTGTAAC
>NZ_JBDSZG010000015.1:0-45471 GCF_039925265.1 Mucilaginibacter sp. | reverse complement strand
TCAGCCATACAATATGTATTTCATTTTTATTTGCTCAGCAACCGCCTTTGCGAGGGACACGTTTAAAAATTACTTTACTATCTCGTTCTACATATTCGCCCGATACTATTGGGTATGAATACTTGGGCGCGTACGATACGTTATGGCTTTTTATAATTATTTTGTCGTTAACTTTCAGGCTATTTAATTGCTCAAGTTGAGACTTTTCCGGCTCAAATTTTACAATGTAATCTACACCATTAATCCTGGCCATCACACCGAAACCTAATCTTGATCCTGGCGGAAGAGAAAGAGAGGTTATAACAGCCTCCATATTGGTAAAAGCACTTATATGCTTCCTTATTTTAGCAGCGCCGGCATACACTTTTTTACCTGTGGGAGACGCTTCCCATTTTTTGAACTTTACACCATCAGGGGTAGCCTCCCATTTTTTCAGTTCGGCTGCCCTTTCAGCAGCAGAGAGTGGCTTTGGGGTTGGCCTTTTAGAAGTTTCATTTTTAATTTCGCCATTAGCAAATACAAGTCCGCTTACCACAACCAGCGGTAAGATCAGCGCATAAATAACTTTTTTCATATTTTTTGTAGGTTTAATTAACATAGATCTATCTGCTGATAAATCAGATCCGTTTAAGGCATTCTTTTTATTTTTCATATCCTTTTAAAGTTGGTGCAACAAAAATACTTTGATATAATTCAGCCTGAGGAACTTAGATTGTAAATAAAAATGTAAACTTTGTAAATAAAAACTTTACACTATGCTTAATAGCCCAAATCTCCTGTCCGGGAAAGGCAAGTACCTGGCTGGAGCGATATTGCTTTTGTTTATTTCTGTGATCTGCGTAGCTTTCAGTATGACTGATAGTGACGACTTTGATATCTCCAGAAGAGAAGTTTTGCTCCGCAGGATAGGACATGAACTACTCTTGCAATCGGGCGACAGCACATCAAGGGTGCTCCCGGTAAAAAGGATAGCAGAAAATGAATACCAGATCAGCTTTGAGAATGAGTTTACTTTTCAATCGAACTCGCTGGTGAATACTATCCGGCGTTTGTTGGCCAATGACCCGCTAACTGGTGATTATGTTGTTAACGTTCTGAACCGTGGCAACTCCAGTGTAGCCTATGGATACGCTATATCCAAAAATAAAAAAGATGATATTGTGCCATGCAGAGGAAGAAGGCAACCTACAGCACGTTACGCGGTTAACATTAAATTTAAACCGACGGGTATAAACACAGCAATGAGTGGCTATCTTTTGAGCAGCCTGCCAATTTTAGCATTTGTTGGTTTTATTGTTTCAAGATCAAAGCCGCGCA
Source organism: Mucilaginibacter sp. (assembly GCF_039925265.1). Classification (GTDB taxonomy): domain Bacteria; phylum Bacteroidota; class Bacteroidia; order Sphingobacteriales; family Sphingobacteriaceae; genus Mucilaginibacter. Next base: position 44,154 of record NZ_JBDSZG010000015.1, on the reverse strand, counting down.
AAGCCTTACCTAACGATCAATATACTAAGACATTCTTTTTAGGCCCGGTATTGTTTAATGCGGAGGAACGGCAGTTGATAATAAATAACAACAGCATAGACCTGACCGGAACTGAAACGCGCCTGCTGCACATTTTCGCGTTGTCGCCCAATGAGACTATAGAGAGAAGCCGCCTGCAAAAGGAGATATGGGAAGATGAAGGTGTTATTGTGGGGCGGAGCTTGGATATGTTCATATCAAAACTCAGAAAAAAATTGGAATTTGATCCAAATATCAACATCGTTGTTATACGCGGAAAAGGATATAAGCTTGAGATTTGCTATTAATACTCCTTTTAGTTGTGGCAGGTGTTATCATCACTTCTAATTTTTAAGTACAAGAAGCTCGAAATGCGTTAAAACAACAAAGCCCTTCTGATTGCTCAGAAAGGCTCTGTACCCAGCGCCGGAGTCGAACCGGCACGGTTTCCCACAGGTGTTTGAGACCAGCGCGTCTACCAATTCCGCCAGCTGGGCTTGCTTACTCTGAGGCCGCGTTAGCTGCTCAGAAGCGGGATGCAAATGTATTTAAACTCTCCTTAATCCGCAACAGATATTTTTGTCTGTAGTAAATATTTGCAATTTCGTTAAGCCTGCTTTCTTTCGCGGTATCGCCCAAACCCTCATATCCGGTGGTTAAAGTTGCCAGTTCTTCGTTTATATCGCCCTCAATGGCAAGCACTTCGGCAGTAACCCCGGCAAGTTGTTCGGCGTTCTCAATTTCCATCAAGCGTTCGTTAATATCCATCATTTCCATTAAAAAATCTGTCGGGAGCTGTGGTTTTGCCCCCTCATTTACCAATCCGTGCAGCTTTAAAATGTATTCGGATAGCTTATTTGCGTCGGACAGCGTTTGGTAAGCTTTATTATTTAAGGTGGAAAGCTCCAGTATTTCCTGTTGTTTTACCTCATCCTCGTTGGCAAAAAAATCGGGGTGGTATTTTTTACTCAGCGCGTAAAATTGTTTTTTTATCGCGGCCAGGTCAGGGTGGAACGATTCGGTGATGTTGTAAAATTCAAAATAATTCATCGTTCAAAATTAATGTTTTTATGCACTGCCTAAGGCATTTGTATTTTTTTACTATCATTCTTCAACGCCGGTAAAACATTTTAAGCTACTTATGGTTAACACAGGCGTCACTAACTTTTGCATTCAAGCTTCGGAATTTAGTATATATTTGCTACTTAAACACGCTGCCGCTACTATGTTTGATCATCGCCCAAATCAAATAATCAAGTATATTTACTGCATAACTGGTGCTTATTTTGTTAAAAATGCAACTGAGTGCTGCGCTATTTAGTCATCCACATATGAATCGTTTAAAACCTTACTTAGTACTTCTTTTTACCATACTATGCCTGTTGGCCATTAGCCCGGCACAAGCACAAAGTATCCCGCAAAATTTATCCGGCGTAAACGTCAACGACCTGTCTGACGCGCAACTGCGCCAGATCTTACAACAGGCACAAGCCACCGGTATGACGGATGCGCAACTACTGCAAACCCTGCAGGCGCGCGGTTTATCTGCCGAGCAGGCACAAATATTGCAAAACCGGGTGGCTACCATCCGTAAGGCGAGTAACTCAACTACCGATCAGCAGCAATCCACAACCGACCCTGGAACAACGCGCAGTTTAAACTATCGCCCCGATAGCGTTAACACATCATCAAGGGATAACCTATATGGTGCGTTCACACCAAAAATATTCGGGGCTAACTTGTTTCGTAACAGCAACATCACCTTCGAGCCGAACTTAAAGATAGCCACGCCGGTAAATTATATCTTAGGTCCCGAGGATCAGCTAAATATCAATGTATACGGCGCGTCACTCGTTAACTGGAAGCTGGATGTATCACCGGAAGGGAATATCAATATCCCCGGGGTGGGCATCTTAAATGTTTCGGGTAAAACTATCGAACAGGCAACCGCTTCTATTAAAAGCAAGCTTGCGGCTAATAATTACGCTGTTGGCCGCGGCACCAATGTGCAGGTGAGCCTGGGCAATATCCGCAGCATAAAAGTTATTTTGGTAGGCGAGGTGGTAAAACCCGGTACCTACACGCTGCCATCGTTGGCCACCGTTTTTAATGCCCTATACTCGGCAGGCGGGCCAAACGATAACGGCTCCTTCCGCCAGATAGAGATCATCCGCAATAACCGCATCATCAGGCGCCTGGATGTTTACGATTTTTTAGTAAAAGGTGATCAGAAAGATAATATTGCACTGCAAGACCAGGATATCATCCGGGTACCCACATACCGCACACGTGTAGAATTGGTTGGCGAGGTAAAAAACCCGGCCTTGTTTGAAGTTGTGGCAGGTGAAAGCCTGCAGGATGTATTACGCTTTGCCGGTAGCTTTACCGATCAGGCTTTTACCGCACGCATCAAGGTATCACAAATAAACGATCAGCAGCGCCGTATAGGCGATGTGGTTGAGGCCGATTACAAGAATTACATCCCGCTGCGGGGCGACAAATTTACCGTGGAGCGCATTCTCGATCGTTATGAAAATCGCGTGGTGATCGGGGGCGCAGTTTTTCGTCCCGGAGAATACGAACTGCAAAAAGGACTCACCTTATCGCAATTGATTAAAAACGCGGCAGGCCTAAAAGAGGACGCGTTCACAGCGCGTGGTAGCATCACCCGGCTTAAACCCGATAATACTACGGAGCTGATCTCCTTTGATGTAAATGGTATACTGAATAAAACCACACCCGATATTTTATTGCAGCGCGAAGACGTGGTAAGCATCTCTTCCATCTTCGATCTTAGGGACGAATACCGGGTTACCATTAAGGGTGAAGTGCGCAGCCAGGGTGAATTTGCCTATGCCGAAAACATGAGCGTGGAAGACCTGATCGTAAAAGCAGGTGGCTTTACCGAAGGTGCGAGTGCCAAGCGTATCGAAGTGGCAAGACGAGTGAATGACAGCGACCCCAACTCAAAAACAAGTAGCCTGGCCCAGGTTTTTAATGTTGATGTTGACGGGCAGTTAAAAAATGGCGATGCAAGTTTTAAGTTAAAACCATTTGATATCGTATCGATATATAGCCTGCCGGGTTACGAAAAACAGAGCACTATCAAAATAGAAGGCGAGGTGCTTTACCCCGGTTATTATACCATTAAACAGAAAAACGAAAGAATATCAGATGTAATTGCGCGTGCGGGTGGCTTAACTGCATTTGCCGATGCTGACGGCGGCACCCTTAAACGCGATAATTTTGCCATTTTGGGCATTAACAAAAACGGGATAGATACCAACGCGGTAGAAAAAGAGCGGCTGGAAAGGCTGAGCCGGTTAAAACAAACTAACAAAGATTCTACAGCAAACGATACACCGCAGCTACGCAATAACTTTGTGGGCATTGATCTGAAAGAGATCCTGGAAAAGCCCGGTTCCAACATCGACCTGCGATTGGAGGATAACGACATCATCAGGGTACCTAAACAGCAGCAACTTGTGCGTGTAAACGGCGAAGTGCTTTACCCAAGCGCGGTAGTTTACAGCAAAGGCAAATCCTTTAACGATTATGTTTTAAATGCCGGCGGATATTCATCAAGAGCATCAAAAAAAGGTTCGTACGTAGTGTATCCTAACGGAACGGTACGCGGGACAAGTAAATTCTTGTTTTTTAATCTGCATCCCAGCGTTAAACCGGGGAGCGAGATATACGTTACCAAAAAGCCCGAGCATCGTGGTTTATCGGCACCGGAAGTAATAGGCATTACAACCGGCCTGGCATCATTAGGGGCAATTATATTGGGTATCATCAATCTTTCTAAATAGTATGGATACGGGTAACCAGAGCACCAGTAACAACAATGCAGACGAGATATCCATTAGGGATATAGTCAGCAATATCAAGTCGGCGATCAATTACCTCAAACGTAAATGGTATATTATTTTATTGATTGGCATCGTAGGCGCAATAGCAGGTGTCGCGTTTTCGGTAGTTAAAAAGCCGGTATACACGGCTACATCAACCTTCGTGTTAGAAGAGAACGGCGGCAAAGGCGGTGCACTTGGCCAATATGCCGGGCTGGCGTCTTTAGCTGGCATAGACCTTGGTAAAGATGGAGGCGGAATATTCCAGGGGGATAATATCCTCGAGCTCTACAAATCGCGGGTGATGATAGAAAAAGCCTTGCTGAGCGAAGTGCAGATAAATGGCAGAAAACAACTGCTGATAGATAGGTATATCGATTTTAATAAGCTTCGAGAGAAATGGAAGACTAAGAATGCCATCGAGTCTGTTTCTTTTTATGGCGATCCGACAAAGTTTAGCCGTACACAGGATAGTATCATAACCGATATTACCGAAGAGTTTAACCGGAAAGTGCTTGGGGTAACCAAGCTTGATAAAAAGCTAAGCATCATCAGGGTTGATGTAATGACCAAAGATGAGCTGTTTGCCAAAGAATTCAATAATAAATTGGTAGAAACCGTAAATAACTTTTACACCCTTACAAAAACCAAAAAAAGCGCACAAAACATACAAGTTTTACAGCGTCAGGCCGATAGTGTACGGGCCGTTTTAAATTCATCTATTAGTGGTGTGGCCTCGGCTATTGATGCGGCGCCGAACGCCAACCCGGCCATGCTTAGTTTAAAAGTGCCATCACAAAGGCGGCAGGTAGATGTGCAGGCAAGTTCGGCCATTTACAGCGAGATTGTAAAAAACCTCGAGATCTCCAAAATATCTCTTCGCCAGGAAACGCCTTTGATACAAGTGATAGATCAGCCCGTATTACCGCTTAGCGTTAATAAAATAGGCAAAGCTAAAGGTATTGTCATCGGTTTTGTATTAGGGGCTATTTTAGGGATTGTAGCACTTGTGGCAAGAAAAGCAGCAGGAAAATTAATGTCGTAAAAACTAGAAACATTGCAATTTTTTACTTTAAAGGTTGTTGGTATACATCAGGAAACAGAGGATGCTGTAACGGTATCCTTTAAACAACCCGGCCTAAAAAAAATTAAATACCTGCCAGGGCAATACCTTACCCTTACTTTCAGGATAAACGGACGGCGATATATCCGCCCGTATTCATTCTCGTCGGCACCCGCTGTTGATGCAAATTTAGAGGTTACCATAAAGCGCGTGCCGGGCGGCATTGTATCTAACCATATTATTGATAAAGTAAAGGTGGACGACCTGGTGGAAGTAATGCCCCCTATGGGCGATTTTATACTGAACGAAGAGGTTATTACCACCGAAACGCATATCGTTTTATGGGGAGCCGGAAGCGGCATCACCCCACTGATCTCTATAGCTAAGTATGCTTTGCATAAAAGTATTGGCGGGCATGTTACGCTTGTTTACGGTAACCGCAACGCCGAAAGTGTGATTTTTCAGGATAAGATAAATGAGCTTTCTGTATCGTTCAGCAACTTTTCTGCATGGCATTTTCATACACAGTTGGCCGTATCGCAAAGTAACCCATACCTGGTACAGGGCCGGATAGACCCTAACAAAGTTTTAGCGGTAATGCACACCGAAGGGGTGCTGGACGATACCATTCATTACATCTGCGGGCCGGCCGGTTTAAAAGAATCTGTAAAAGCTGCACTCTCCGCTTTAGGTATTGAAGGTAAAAACGTATATTCAGAAGATTTTGAAGTGGTACGCAACCCTGCCGATTTTAAGGGCATCGTTACCCGTACGGTTGGCATTACTAACAATGGCGAACGTGCTGTAATTGAGGCGGTAAAGGGCAAAAGCATACTGGAGGCCGCGTTAGATGCCGGTATTGATATGCCATACTCCTGCCAAACAGGAAACTGCCTGGTTTGTAAGGGCCGCCTGCTAAAAGGTGATGTAAAGATGATAGGGGTAGAAAAATTACCCGACGGACTGCAGCCTGATGAGCGTTTATTATGCAGCAGTTTCCCGCTTACAGATGATATTGAAATACAAGTTGATCAATAAAAACAAAATATGAAGGTTGTATTATTAGCCGGCGGATTGGGTACGCGCCTTTCTGAAGAAACCGTACTGAAGCCGAAGCCAATGGTAGAAATTGGCAGTATGCCGGTGCTTTGGCACATCATGAAAATATACTCCTCCTTCGGTTTTAACGATTTTGTGGTTTGCCTCGGTTACAAAGGATATGTAATAAAAGAATACTTCGCCAACTACTTCCTGCACCGGTCTAATGTTACCATTGATCTTGCAGACAACTCCATCCAGGTACACGATTCGCAGGCCGAGCCATGGAAGATCACCCTGGTAGATACCGGCAATGATTCTATGACCGGCGGGCGTATCAAACGCATTCAACCCTTCATCAATAACGAGCCGTTTATGCTTACCTACGGCGACGGTGTTGGTAATATCAACATAAACGACCTGGTGGAATTTCATAAAACCGGCGGCAAATATTGTACGGTAACTTCTGTACAGCCTTCGGGCAGGTTTGGGGTGCTGGACATTAATGAAAAAAACGAGGTGCATTCCTTTTTTGAGAAACCTAAGGGCGATGGCTCCTGGATAAACGGTGGCTACTTTGTATGCGAGCCGCAGGTTTTTGATTACATAAAAAGCGGCGACAGCACCATTTGGGAAAAAGACCCGATGGAAAGCATCGCCAAAGACGGCCAGATGGATGCCTACAGACACAATGGTTTTTGGCGGCCCATGGATACGCTGAAAGATAAACACGACCTTAACGAAATGTGGGATGCCGGCAACGCTCCCTGGAAGATATGGTAACCTATGCTAAACAAACTGACCGAAGTTTATAAAGGCAAAAAAGTGTTTTTAACCGGGCATACGGGTTTTAAAGGCTCGTGGCTGGTAAAAATATTCAGCTTGCTGGGTGCCAATGTTAAAGGCTATGCCTTAGCGCCGGAGGGTGCATTGAACCTTTACAGTGTTATACATGGCGATTCTATTTGCCAGTCGGTTATAGCAGATCTGCGCGACCGAAAGGCGCTTAACGATGCCGTAGCCAGCTTCGAACCCGATTTTATATTTCATTTGGCAGCGCAGCCATTGGTTAGGTTATCTTACCAAATTCCTTCGGAAACATTTGAAGTGAATGCCATAGGCACAGCGAATGTTTTAGATGCCATGGGGCTGTTACAAAAGCCCTGCAACGCGGTTTTAATTACTACCGATAAGGTTTATCACAACAACGAAACGAATTACCCTTACAAAGAGACCGACCGCCTCGGTGGGTACGACCCATACAGCGCCAGCAAAGCCTGTACCGAGCTGGTGATCAATTCGTACCGCAACTCGTTCTTTAATATAGAAACTTACGATAAGCATCAAAAAGCAATCGCAGTGGGCCGTGCAGGTAATGTTATAGGCGGGGGAGATTGGTCTAAAGACAGGCTGATACCCGATATTGTACGGGCTTTGGCCGATGATAAGGAAATCGAGATCCGTAACCCCAATTCGGTAAGGCCATGGCAGCATGTTTTGGAGCCCTTGTTTGGATATTTGCTTTTAGGAGCAAAACTTGCCGGACAACCGACAACTTATTCTGAAGCCTACAACTTTGGCCCGGATGTGAACGATGCTTTTCCGGTGCAGAAGATGGTAGAGCTTGCTATCAAATGCTGGGGACACGGTGATTACTTTACCAATATAGATACCAGCCAGCCGCACGAAGCGGGTTTGCTGAAACTGGACATTAGCAAAGCAAAAAGCGAGTTAAATTGGACACCTATGCTTAACGCCGAAAAAGCGGTGCAATACACTATTGACTGGTATAAGAATTATTATGCCGATAAGGATAAAGCTAACGCATACACAGAAGAACAGATCCTGGAATTTATAAATAGTTTAAATGACCAGCAATAAAATTGTTTTAGAGGACCTGGAAGCAATTCGCCAGTCGGCTATTGATTGGGGACGCTTTGGCGGTAAAACGGTTTTAATAACAGGCGCGAATGGGTTTTTACCGGCGTATATGGTGGAGTCGTTACTATATGTTAACGCGAAAGCAGGTATCGATGTAAAGGTTATTGCCCTCGTAAGGAATATCGCGAAGGCGAAAAAGCGATTTGCTGCGTATGCTGATAATGAGAGTTTGAGCTTTATGGAGCAGGATGTAAGCCTTCCGGTTCAAACAAGTAAAAAGGTTGATTTCATTATCCACGCGGCCAGCCAGGCCAGCCCCAAATACTATGGTACAGACCCTGTGGGGACGTTAAGTGCCAATGTACTGGGTACGTTGAACCTGATGAACTTGGCGAGGGAAAAAGAGACAGAATCCTTCCTGTATTTTAGTTCGGGCGAGGTTTACGGGCAAATTGACAACGCGCACAACCCCGTAAAAGAGGATTATTACGGTTATCTCGACCCGATGCAGGTACGTTCCTGCTATGGTGAAAGCAAACGGATGGGTGAGAACATCTGTGTAAGTTATTATAAGCAATATGGCGTCAGTGCCAAAGTGGTGCGCCCGTTTCATACCTATGGGCCGGGGATGTTACTGGATGATGGCCGCGTTTATGCCGATTTTGTAGCCGACATAGTAAACGCCCGAAATATAGAAATGAAGGGCGATGGATCGGCCCGGCGGGCTTTTTGTTATTTAAAAGACGCCACCATCGGTTTTTTTACCGTATTATTGAACGGCACACCCGGCGAAGCTTATAACGTTGGCAACCCGGATGAAGAACATAGTATTTTAGAACTTGCCGAAACTGTTGTAAAGTTAAGCGACGCCGGTTTAAGGGTTATTAAGGTGGAAGCTTCCACCGGTGACCAGTATTTAAAGAGCCCGCTGTTGCGCAACACCCCGAATGTAGATAAATTGCTAACTTTAGGCTGGCACCCGCAAACAAATATTGCGACAGGATTTAAGCGCACGATTGACAGTTACCTTGTATAAATAGTTTTTACTATCCATGAAAATAAGCGATGCTATAGCCGATTTTTTAGAAGAAAAAGAAATAAGGCATGTTTTTGGAATAATTGGCGCGGGCAACGCGCACATCTTCGATTCGATATTCAGTAAGGGTTACACCGAAATAGTTTGCGTACACCACGAGCAGGCCGCCTGTATGGCTATACAAACATATTACCGCCTTACCGGCAAAGTTACCGCGGCTTTGCTCACAACAGGAGCAGGCTCTACCAATGCCAGCACAGGCGTAGTAAGCGCCTGGGCCGATTCTATCCCCTGCATTGTGATCTCCGGTAACGAAAATTCTAAATTCATCGACCTGCATAAAGATGTAAGGATGTGGGGCGTACAGGGTTACGACAGCCCCCTGATGGTAGAAAAGGTAACGAAATACGCTGGTCGGGTGCTCGAACCAAAAGATATAACCGTTGAGTTAAACAAATGTTGGGACATCGCCTTAGAAGGCCGCCCGGGGCCGGTTTGGCTGGACGTGCCGATGAATATCCAATCATCTGTGATTGATGAAAGCGCGATACTACCCTATGAAAAACCTGCGGCAGCCATCCCATCAAAAGATCTGCCAACACAGGTAAGCAGCATAGTTGCTGATCTAAAGGCGGCTAAGCGCCCCGTGCTTTGGCTTGGCCACGGTATCAGATTGGCTGATGCAGTGGACCTGTTGGAACCTTTATTGGAACAGTTGGGCACACCTGCTTTGGTTACGTGGGCAGGCATAGATATGGTAGATTCGTATCATCCGCTGGTTTATGGCAGGGCGGGTACTTATGGCCAGCGCTGCGCAAACTTTGTAGTACAAAACTGTGATTACCTGCTGTGTATTGGCACGCGTATGGCTATCCCGCAGATAGGGTATGAGATAAACGAACTCGCGCGTGAAGCACAAATAGCCGTTGTGGATATAGACGAGCACGAATTGGCAAAATATGCCTCGCGATACAAAACAACCGTTGTGGCTGATGCTAAGGATTTCATTACTGAGCTATTGGCTCAAACCAAGGATCTTTCAACTGACTACAGCGAATGGGTTGCCACCTGCGATAAATACCGCGAGGATTTCCCATGGGTAAATCCGTTCGACCACCCGGATAAAGATGGTTTTATCAATTCTTATCCGTTTATGGATAAACTGAACGCCCATTTAAAAGACGACCAAATTATTGTGACTGATATGGGTACCGCCTTACTAAGCGGACACCAGGTGTTAAAGCTGAAAAAAGGCCAGCGCCTGATGACCTCTACCGGTCTTGGCGAAATGGGTTACGGACTGCCAGCCGCTATCGGCGCTTCCTTCGCTACCAATAATGGCGAGGTGATGTGTTTGAATTGCGATGGCGGCATGATGATGAACCTGCAGGAATTGCAAACCATGGTGCATCATAACCTGCCTATCAAGCTGTTCGTTTTTAATAACGATGGTTATTTGATGATAAAAAACACGCAGAAGGCATTATTTAATGGTCGTGCTGCCGGTACCGACCGTAAATCGGGCGTGAGTTGTCCGGATTTTTCGGCATTGGCTGATGCCTTTAAGTTCAAGAGTTTCAGGATCCGTACCTGGGAGGATTTCGATGAAATTATCCCGCAGGTGCAGGCACACAATGGCCCGGTCATCTGCGAGGTGTTTACCCACCCACACCAAACTTTTGTACCGAAGCTATCACTTGCTATCCAAAAAGATGGTACGCTGATCTCGCCGCCGCTGGAGGATCTGTCGCCATTTATACCGCGGGAGGAATTGAAAGCCCATATGCTGGCTGGCCTGCACCCCAAATCGCAAACGATAGAAGTGAACTAAAATTTACACCATGAGCAAACTAAAGGTAGCCATATTAGGAAGCGGAAACATCGGGACGGACCTGCTGATCAAAATTCAGCGGTCGGAATACCTGGAGTGCGTGCTTTTTATTGGCCGTAACCTATCCTCCCCGGGTATGGCAAAAGCTATTAGTTTGGGTGTAAAAGTTTCCGATCAAAGCATTAATGCCATTGTAAAAGACCCGGATTGCTGCGACCTGGTATTTGATGCTACATCCGCAAAAGACGCCCAGCACCATTGGGCAATACTGAAGAAATTAGGAAAGATAGTTGTGGACATGACCCCCGCAAAAATCGGCGGCCTGTGTATCCCCGCGGTGAATCTGAATGATGCAATCGCGCAGCAAAACGTAAATATGGTAACCTGTGGCGGCCAGGCCTCTATACCCATCGCTTACCTCATCGGGCAAACACACCCGGAGGTGGAGTATATTGAAGTAGTATCCAGCATCGCATCGCGCAGCGCAGGGCCGGCAACAAGGCTAAACCTGGATGAATATATAGAAACTACCGAGGAGGGCGTAAGGCTGTTCTCTGGTGCAAAAAGGGCAAAGGCTATTTTGAATTTGAACCCGGCCAATCCCTGCATTGATATGCAAACCACCATATTTGCCAAGGTTTCCAACCCTAACATCGAAGCGTTAACGCTTGCTGTGGAAGCAATGGTAAAGAATATAAACTCTTATGTGCCGGGCTATCAATTACTGGTATCGCCGATATATGAGAATGGCCGCATTGTAGTAATGGTTAAAGCGCAGGGTCTGGGCGATTATCTGCCTAAATACGCGGGTAATCTGGATATCATCAATTGCGCGGCAATAGCCGTAGCAGAGGAGTACGCCAAAAAAGCGTCCGACCCGGCTGGTACGAACTTTTTAGCAAATTAATGAAGCAACATATACTCATCAGCGACCCTACACTGCGCGACGGCAACCACGCTGTATCGCACCAGCTATCTGCCAAACAGGTAGCGACGTATTGCGAGGCGGCGAATAACGCAGGTGTACCTATTGTTGAGGTAGGGCATGGTAATGGACTGGGTGCCTCATCACTACAGGTAGGGGAGAGTTTGGAAAGCGATGAAGTATTGTTAACAACAGCACGCAAACACCTCAGCAAAAGCAAGCTGGGCATCCATGTTATCCCGGGTTTTGCCACGATACAGCGCGACCTAAGGATGGCGATTGAATGGGGTGTTGATGTGATCCGCGTAGCCTCACATTGTACCGAAGCGGATATTACGCAACGCCATATAGGCTACTCCCGCGAAAAGGGTAAGGAAACCTATGGTGTACTGATGATGACCCACATGGCATCGCCGGAACTGTTGGTAGAAGAGGCCCAAAAGATGGAGCTGTACGGCGCCGAAGGCATTATTATTATGGATTCGGCGGGCGCCTATTTACCATCTGATGTTACTGAACGTATTACTGCCTTGGTTGACGGATTGGCTATCCCGGTAGGCTTTCACGGTCATAATAACCTGGGGATGGGCATTGCAAACAGCATTGCTGCGATAGAAGCCGGAGCGACTATGCTGGATGGAACGGCCCGTGGCTTTGGTGCCGGGGCAGGTAATGCTCAGTTGGAAGTACTGATAGCCGTTTTAGAAAAAATGGGCTACTCAACCGGCGTAAACCTTTATAAAATATTGGATGCTGCGGATATTGCCGAGCGGGAGATTATGCCTGTGGTGCCGGTAATAAAATCTGAAAGCGTGGTGAGCGGGCTTGCGGGGGTGTTCTCGGGTTTCTCCAAGCATGTAAACCGCATCTCCAAAGAATATAATGTTGACCAGCGCGATGTATACTTCGAACTGGGCAGGCGCAAGGTGGTGGCGGGGCAGGAGGATCTGATCATAGAGGTTGTTTTGGATATTGTTAAACGCCGGGAAAAATGAAAAAAGAACAATTAAACGATATAAAAGCCGATTGCAGGGCTTCGCTAAGCGGGTACATACCATCGCTCGAAGTTTTGCGCGGGCAAAGCATTTTGGTAACCGGCGGTACCGGCTTTATTGGCAAATGGATTACCGAAGTGACCTCCGTTTTAAACGACGACGAAAACTTCGGCATAAAACTTTACCTGCTGGCGCGCGATATGGAAGATTACCGCGCTGAGGTTCCGCATTTGGCCGCGCTGAAATACGTTACGCTGATAGAGCAGGACATTCGCAATGTGAGCGTTTTACCGGAGGATGTCCGCTGGATCATTCACGCCGCTGGTTCGCCGGATAACCGTACGCACGTAAGCAACCCGCTAAAAACCATCGAAACGTTTTATAAGGGAACGCAAGCCTTATTAGATGCCTGTTTACGTTTACCGGGGCTAAATAAATTTGTACACCTTAGTTCCAATACCATATACGGCCACCCGCTGCAATCATCGCCGCAAGGTATCAAAGAAGGTGAGATAGGCGTATCTGACAGTAACACCGTAAACGCCGCCTACAGCGAAGCAAAACGCATGGCAGAGACCGTTTGCGCCATCTACCGCAACCAGCAGAAACTGCCGGTGGTGATCACCCGCCCGTTCTCGTTCATTGGCCCATACCAAAATTTAGAGAAGCCATGGGCCATTAACAACTTCATCAGGGATAGCATCCTGAACGGCCCCATCCGCATATTAGGTAACGAGAACACCATGCGCAGCTACCTCTACGGCAGCGATGTAGCCTGCTGGTTACTGATGGCGCTTGCCAACGGCAAAACTGCGGCTACCTATAATATTGGCGGTGATGAGGCTATTTCACTAAAGGACCTGACCGGTAAAATAACAGCCAACTTCCCCAATAAAATTGACGTATTGCTGAAATACTCAAAAGCCTACCCCGTGCAATCATCCATATCTATACCAAATACCTCGGCTATTAAAGAGACTCTGGGTGTAAAGCAACAAATTGGGTTCGATAGCGCGCTGAAGAAAACCATAGAGTGGTATAAAAAGAGACAATAAATAAAAGACGAAAGACATTAGCACCTACTAAATATATCACTATGCACCCCTACAAAAATATCGACGATAGTATAAAAAGCCAGTTAGCGGCTGTCATCAAAAAAAACACCACCAGGGAAATTATCGCGGGTAAAAACTATATAGCGGTTACCGGCAAGGTGATGGATGAAGAAGATATTTTATATGGGGTAGATGCTGCCTTGGACGGCTGGCTTACCGCCGGGCGTTTTGCAAATTCTTTTGAGTACGACTTTGCCAAATACTTCGGCGCACATAAAGCGCTGTTGGTAAATTCCGGCTCATCGGCAAATTTAGTAGCGTTTTACGCGCTTACTTCTACAAAACTGGGCGACCGCGCCGTAAAACCCGGCGACGAGGTTATAACCGTCGCAGCTGGTTTCCCAACCACGGTAAACCCAATGATCCAGTTTGGTGCTATCCCGGTATTTGTGGATGTGGATATAGCCACACACAACGTAAAGGCCGAAGATATTGAGGCGGCTGTATCGCCAAAAACCAAAGCGATCATGATAGCGCATTCTCTCGGCAACCCATTCGACCTGGATGAGGTAATGAGGGTGGCCAAAAAATATAACCTGTGGGTTGTGGAGGACGATTGCGACAGCCTTGGCGCAACATATCGCGGGCAAAAAACAGGCACATTCGGCGATATCTCCACGTTCTCATTTTACCCGGCACACCACATCACCATGGGAGAGGGCGGCGCCGTTTTAATAAACAACCCCGAACTGGCCAAAGTAGCCGAAAGCTTTAGAGACTGGGGCCGCGATTGCTATTGCGAACCGGGAAAAGATAACACCTGCGGATGCCGCTTCTCGCAGCAATTGGGTTCGTTACCTTACGGATACGACCATAAATACACTTATTCGCACATTGGCTTCAACCTTAAAGTTACCGATATGCAGGCTGCATTCGGCGTATCGCAGCTAAAAAAAGTGGATCACTTTGTGCAGCGCCGCCGCGAGAATTATAAGGCACTTTACGAGCGCATGAAAGAGTTGGAGGAGATATTTATCCTGCCCGAACCTACAAAGCATAGCGATCCATCATGGTTTGGTTTCCTGCTTACCCTACGTGAAGGAGACGCTGCCGACAGGCATATGCTGGTGCAACACCTCGAAGAAAAAATGATAGGCACACGGCTTTTATTCGGTGGTAATTTATTGCGTCAGCCAGCGTATGCCAACATTAACCACCGCACTGTAGGTGACCTTGCCAATACGGATATCATCATGAACCAGTCCTTCTGGCTGGGTGTTTGGCCGGGCCTCAACGAAAGCCATTATGATTATATACTGGACATTATTAAGGATTATATAAATAATTGAGCCTATATTTGCACCCTTTAAAAAGCTATTGGCTTATTTAAGAGTGCAATTTTTTATATGATCGATACTACTAAAAAGGCTGGTAAACACCTCGTACTCATTAACGTAATAAGTTCTGGCGCGCAGGTTTTATTGATAGGGCTTGTTTATTTTTTTCTTTACCGCATCCTTTTAAAATCTCTTGGTGTTGAGTTGCTCGGCGTATGGTCGGTAGTATTATCCACCTCTTCGTTAGCTAACCTGGCCAACTTTGGCGTAGCCGATTCGGTGATCAGGTTTGTGGCATTGTATTCTAAAGATGACGACAGGAGCAAAATGCGTGAGCTGATCTTTACGGCTTCGTTATTTTTATTGGGCCTGTTTTTACTCATCGCATGTGTCATTTACCCTTTTGCAGACCTGATACTTAAGCACGTATTGCCTCTCAAGTATTTAAACGAAGGTTTACTGATATTGCCTTATTCGCTACTTTGCCTTATTATAAACGCGGTGAACGGCGTGTTTTCTTCGGTGTTGGATGGGCTACAAAAAAACTACATCCGCAGTATATTATTTAGTTTATCATCTCTTTTATTGCTGGGAGCAACCTATTTCCTTGTTCCGCATTATGGGCTGCAGGGAGTAGCCTTTGCACAAGTTGCACAATCCTTATTTACACTTTCGGCCTGCATGGTGTTTGTAATTATCCATACGGCTTATAATCCCCTAAAATGGAATTGGAGTAAAGCTATTTTTAAGCAGATTTTTAGTTACGGCATGAAGTTTCAGTTTATTTCGTTGGCCAACATGCTTAACGAGCCGGTAACCAAAATACTATTAGGCAAATTTGGCGGAATGGCGTTTGTAGGTTACTACGAAATGGCTAACCGCTTACTAATGCAGGCGCGGGGCGTTATTGTAAACAGCACACAATCTTTAGTCCCCATTATGGTGAATTTAAATGATGACGTACCGGCAGTGCAGACGTTCTATAAAAAAATATTTTCTAATGTGCTGTTCTTCTCGCTGGCAAGCACGGCTTTCATTATATTGGGTGGCCGTTTGGTTGCGTTGTTATGGATAGGCAACTATCAGCCCGTGTTTTACTATACACTTATTATACTGGCCTGTAGTTTATTTGTAAACCTGCTTATAACGCCATCGTACTTTTATTATATGGCCAAGGCTAATTTAAATGTGCTGATAAAAACACATTTATTACTTGGCCTGGCTAATGCCGCCATTAGTTTTTTGCTCGGGTACATGATAGGTGGTTATGGCGTAGTTTTGGGATGGTTTGCGGCGGTTATTATAGGTTCATTTTATATTATGCTGCATTTTGGCAAACGTTTTAGTGTAAATGTAAACGTGCTGTTAAGGCGATCGGACATTTATTATGCGTTGGCACTTTTTGTGGTTGTGTTGTTTAATGTTTGCAACTTTGTAAAGGCATATACCCTGATAACAGATATTGCCTGCCTGGTAATAGCCACCGCCATTGTTTGTTATTATTTTTTAAAATTTAAAATAGCAGATATACGCAACAGGTAGCCTTAGCTTTACCTTAGCGATATGCAATACAGATATCATGTTTAAAAAGTACATCGACACCGGTTTTCTTAGCAACCCTTTATTAGCGTATTTTAAATGGTTGGCCGGTAAGATTCGCTACCAAACTAAATATTGGGGAAGTCATTTACGTATTGGCTACAAAAGCAGGGCAATTAATGTGGTTTTTGGGAAATATAACTGGCTGGCGGAAAACGCTTTTGTAGCAAACTCCAGCCTTGGCGATTTTAGTTATGTTTCAGACGGTACCGTGATATTGGAAGCCGAAATAGGTAAATTTTGTTCGATAGGGCCAAACGTTCGCATAGCACCGGGTAAACACCCTACGCGTACCATTGTAAGTACGCATCCGGCCATATACTCAAACCCGCCCTATTGCTTAAAAAACTTTTCGCCTGATGACAAACACAACCCTTACCGTAAGGTAACAATAGGTAACGATGTTTGGATCTGTGCAAACGCTGTTATTTCTGATGGGATCACCATAGGAGATGGGGCCATAATTGCTTCTAATGCGGTGGTTACGAAAAATGTGGACCCTTACTCCATTGTTGGCGGTATACCTGCCAGGCACATCAGGTATAGGTTCGAACCCGAAGAGATACAAAAGCTGCTCGCCACTAAATGGTGGGATAAAGACACCGAATGGTTAGAAAAAAACGCGCCGTTGTTATGGAACGTTAAAGATTATATGGAGTTAAACGTTGACCCTAACACCAAAATTTAATTTGATATTTGCATTTGATGAGCTATCGCCTTAAAATTTATTACTACTATTTTTTATTGCTTTTCTTTAACCGCTTTAAAATGAAAAGCTGCGGTAAAAAAAACATAGTGCTTAACCCACTACTGATAACTTACCAATACTTAGCTACCGGCGATAAGGTTTTTATACGCGATGGGGCGAGAATAGAAGGCGTACCGGCGCACCTTAACCAACAATACAACCCTTTAATAACCATTGGCAACAATGTATCTATAGAGCAAAATTTACACCTTACCTGCGCTAATAAAATTATAATTGGAAGTAATACTGCCATTGCAGCAAACGTAACCATCAGCGATATAAACCACCCTTACACCGATATTACCCTTGCGCCAGACCGCCAGCCCCTGGAGGTAAGCAGCGTAACCATAGGCAACGATTGTAAGATATATAACAACGTGGTTATTTTACCAGGCACTGTGCTTGGATTGCATACCGTAGTTGCGGCAAATTCGGTAGTATTAGGTAAAACCTATCCCGATTATTGCGTGCTCGCGGGTACGCCGGCACGTATTATAAAACAGTATTCTTTCGATAACGGTGTTTGGGAAAGCGTGCCCGCAACAAAACCAATTAACGAGCAGCATTCATAAAAATGGAGGCCACGTCAATTATAGAAGAGGGTTTTGTAAGCATAGAATGCATACTGTTTACAGCCTTTTTATTTTGGATGTACAATAAGCGCAAAATAGGTGCTATCGAGTTGATACTTTATAGCGTTGCCAGTTCAACGTTTATCATATCATTTATTAGTAATACCATAGCTCCGCTATTTTTTGTAACAACCTACTTTTTTGCATCGGAAGCTATCGCACTTATACGGGGCAGGCTATTATTGCGGTTATCTATGCTCATTATCCTTTTTCTGCCATTTTTATCATCCATCATAATATCTCTTTTAGTTTTAGCGGGCTTTGACGTGTTTGAAGGCAGCAACCCGCCAATAGCGCGGGTGTATTACGACGGCTTTTTCTTTTATGGTAAATTCTTTTTGCCCCTGGTATTCCTGGGCACCCGTATGTTTAAAGAAGGCCAGGTAAAAAGTACCGAGTATTTTTTTGACGTGGTAAAAAAAGTAGCCCTTATCTCTTGTTATATTGGGCTGTTCCAATTGTTCTTGTCAACTGCTACCAGCAATTCATTACTCCTGCGGATCTTTGGGTTACGCAGCCAGTATTTAAGTTACACAGCCAATGATGTACAGGCCGGCAGTGCTCGTATATCCGCTTTTTTTGTGGAACCTAAAACCTTGGCCTCCTTCCTGGTTTTTTCTTTTCCCTTATTTTTGAGAGACAAAAAATTAATTCCTATAGCAATTGTTTTGATGGTTGGTCTGCTCACCGCATCGCAAACATTTGTAATAGGCGTAATAATAGCCATAGTGGTATTTTACCTGTTCCGGAGGATAAAAAACATACGGCTGAACATTGCTTTAGTGCTTGCTACCATATTGCTTACAGTTTACAGTATTTCGATATTAAAGCAGGTGTTATTTGATTTTTATTTGGCGCACAGCGATAATTACGTTGTTAACCTGGTGTTATCGCGGGCCATTGAACGGTACGACGTGCAGGACCTTAACGCCGCCGATAGCCAGGTAGGGGGATTGCCTTTACAAAAAGACTCTGAATTGCCCGTATATAAATTTTTCGAGGACCAACCGTGGTTATACCTAACCGGTTATGGTATAAAAAATGGCGGCTACATACCAACCCGCTACTTTGTTTACAACGTGGAAGGCTCCAGGCCGCTTGGCACGTTAACCTATAATCTGGATATGCGATGGTTTTATTTTGTTTGCGAATTTGGGCTCGTCATTTTCTTCACCTGGCTTTGTTATTTCACAAGGAAATTCAATTCGCCCATTATTACCTCCTTCGAGAATAAGTACTATGCGTTTTTAATTGCGTTTTTATTTTTTAATGGTGTAGAATTGTTTGTTATAATTATTTACGGTTTTTATTTGGGCAGGTGTTATTTTGCAATGCAAGATAATTTATCGCCTGGCGCCGATACAGTCACACAACTATCTTAACCCATAACTTTGTCTAACCAATCACATACAACCCGCATAGCGGATCCAAAAAAGCACCGGCTCGGATTCTTGGATTTCTTACGTTTTATAGCCGCTTTCGCTGTATTATTTCAGCACGTTTTTGAAAACATATGGCCCGCTTTCAAACATTTTACCACCTATTATTTTCAATGCGGATTATTTGGTGTAATGGTTTTTTTCCTCACCAGCGGTTTCATTATCCCGGTTTCGTTAGAAAAAGGTGCTTCTCTTAAAACATTTTGGATAAGCCGTATTTTCAGGCTCTTCCCCTTGTATCTGCTCAGTATCGTATCGGTGTTAATTAGTATCCGGTTAGGGCTATACCCGGCGGGCTTCCCGGCGGCAAAAACCATTATCATTAACATATTTATGTTCCAGCATTTTTTGGGTGTACCAGATGTAATGCCGTTATATTGGACACTGTGCCTCGAACTGCTCTTTTACTTCATTATATCTGCAATTTTCTTTTTTGGGTTCATCAAAAAAACGATGTGGATAGCACTGGCCTTTTTGGCGTTATCGTTTTTTGCGGGGGGCGTAGCCATCGGTATTCTTCATTTAGCCGGCGGGGGATGGGGGATGATCTTTTTCCTGACCAGCATGTTTGTTGGTACGCTGTTTTACCGCCTTGTAAACGGCGAGTTATCGGCCCGGGCATTTGCCGGCATGATGTTATTGGTTTTAATGGTACTGCTGTTTAATACCTATACAAACCTATACGGAAAAGACCAGCCTGCCTTGGGTGGCGATAAAAGTTTTTTACCTGTTACACTGGCCATACTTGCAGCGTATTTAGTGTTTTTTGCAGCGGTATCGCTCCGTAATATAAAATTCCCGGTGTATTTGGTTTATATGGGCACCATAAGTTACTCGCTTTACCTTGTTCAGGGCACGATACTTGTTATTATACCCGCCATTGGCAATACGGCGGTTACAGCGGTTATATGGATAGGCGTTACCATTTCGGTATCGGTGATCACCTATAATTTAATAGAAAAACCCTTTATAAAAATTGGAAAAAAGTTAAGCGGCGCTTCGTCAAAAAAAGCTTAACACATAAATAAGAGAAAAAATAGCTATGGCAAAAGTAGGTTTAGTTACCGTTTTATACAAAAGTGATGATGTGCTGGAAGGGTTTTTCCAAAGCCTTTCCGTCCAAACTTTTAAGGATTATCATCTGTACCTTATTGATAATTCGCCCGGTGCCGAAACGGACGCTGTTGTAAACCAATTACTAAACAAGTACCCAATCTGCCATATCACCCATATAAAAAACCCCGGCAATTACGGGGTAGCTAAAGGAAATAACCAGGGGATAGAACTGGCTTTAAAAGATAATAGCGCTTACGTAGTGTTATTAAATAACGACATTGATTTTCCGCAGGATTTTTTGCTGGCAGACATGGTAAAATGTGCCGAAGAAAAAAATGAGGCTGTTATCATCCCCAAGATATTTTACCACGGCACCCGCACTATATGGATGGCCGGCGGCACTATGCTAAAATACAAAGGCTATACCGGCCATGTTGGCGATAACCAGCAGGATACCGAAGCATTTAACAAAGAAGGCTATTTTGATTACGCGCCAACCTGCTTTATGCTGCTAAACAGTAAGGTTTTCGATAAAGTTGGCCTGATGGACGAAAAATACTTTGTTTACTATGATGATACCGACTTTGTAGTAAGGCTGATAAAAGCCGGCTACAAAATATTTTATATGCCAACACTGGAGGTGTTCCACAAGGTATCGAGCAGTACAGGCGGGGGCGAATCGCTGTTTTCTATCTATTACCTTAATCGTAACCGGGTTTATTTTATCCGTAAAAATTATTCTTTCCCGGTTAAGCAGGTGGCACTGGCTTACACGGTTTTAACCCGCGGATTGCGCTACCTCCACTATAAACAAGATCAAAAGAAAGAAATGTTCCGCGGTTTTAAAGATGGTTTCAGCATCACTTAATAATAGTAAAGCAGTACAAAACAAACCCAAATATTCAGGTGCGTTTTAATACCCGGTTTATTGTAACTTTGCACCCGCGTTAAACGCCCATAGCACTTTAATAATACATATGCCAACATTTAATCTTCAGAAAACAGAGAAGCTTAAAAAGATAGATAAAATATTCAAGGCGTTTTACCTGTTCCCCAAAAACAAAAAGGTTTACCCGTCTATAAAAAAGGATGAGATATTTAACCTGGTTATCCTGGGGTTTTTATTAATAGGCGATACCATTATGTACCTGCCTGCTTTCCGTATCATCCGTAAAAACTTCCCTAATGCCAAAATTACCCTGGTTTGCGAAAAAGCCGTGAAAACCATTTTGGAAGAGCAGGGCGTGATAGATGATTTTGTGATTATTAAATGCCCCTGGATAGCGCCTGTGAATTACTCGTTTAAAAATCTGTTTAATTTCTTTTCTGCGATCCGCATCATCAATCAAAAAAAATACGACTTCGCGATAGATTTCCGTGGCGACTGGCGCAATATTTTTTACCTGAATTTTATTAAGGCCAGCCGTAAAGCCAGTTATAATTTCACCGGCGGCGAATATATGCTTACCGATATTGTTACGCCCAATAACAATATTGTGCATTTCACAGAAGAGTCGCTTTACTTTTTACAACAGCTGGGTTGCACCTTTAGTGATGCCGATAGGCTGCCATCATTAACATCATCCCAGGCGGACAGTACTTATGTAGAAAACTATAAAATTCAAAACAATTTAAAGGGCAAATTGGTTATCGGTGTTCATCCGGGCACAAGCCAGGAAGTAAAGCGCTGGGACGAGCAAAAGTACAGCGAACTAATGATAAAGCTGGCTGCTGCAAACGCCGATGCCACCTTTATTATATACGAAGGGCCCAACGAACGCAACACCGTAGCCCAAATAGAAAACGAATTAAAAGCAAATAATGTTGGCTACATTATCATAAATAAAACCCTGCACGAGTACATATTGATGTTAAGCGCTTGTGATTTAGTAATTTGTAATGATAGCGGTGCCGCGCATATAGCAAGTGCGTTTGCCATACCTACGGTTGTTATTTTCGGAAATGTGGATCCTCAGTATGTAATACCGTACGGGGCAGACATCCGTAGAATTATTTCTCACCAAATGGAATGTAAACCTTGTTATCAAAGTTTTTGTAAGTTTGGCCACAATTTGTGCATTAAAAGTGTTGTCGTAGATGAGGTTTACAACGGAGTGATGGATATTGTAGGTTATAGTAAAACCCTTGTTTAATTGTATGTTATATAAGCTTAGCTGGGCCATCAATACCCAATTTCTACGATTACTCATCAGGCGTATAGGCCTGGTAAGCTACATTGGCAAACCCATATTAATTTATGGGGGCAGGGGCATAAGCATAGGCAACAAAGTGCGCATATTCCCCGGGCTGCGCGCCGAAACCCACCATGGTGGTAAAATCGTTATTGAGGAAGATGTATCCATAGGGCAAAATTTTCACATCATCAGTTCGGGCGAAAATTTAACAATAGCCAGCCATACCACCATATCGGGCAACGTATTTATTACCAATGTAGATCATGATTACCAGGATATTGCCGTGCACATCCTTCAACAAAAATATCTTGTAAAAACCACCCGCATAGGCGAAAACTGCTTTATTGGTTACGGTGCCGTATTGCAGGCGGGTACCATACTGGGCAAACAATGCATTGTGGGTTCTAACGCCGTACTGAGGGGAACATTCCCCGATTACTGTGTGATAGCAGGCGCACCGGCAAAAATTTTAAAACGATACAATCCCGAAACACTGGTTTGGGAGAAAACAGACTCAAAAGGCAATTTTACCAAATGAATATACTAATTACAGGCGGGGCAGGCTTTATCGGCTCAAACCTCGCGCTAAAACTTATCTCAAAAGGGCATACCCTTACCATTCTTGATAACCTCTCGAAACAAATCCACGGCGAAAACCCGGAGGAAGAATCTCCGCTATATAAATCAATAGCCGATAAGGTTAAATTTATAAAAGGCACCGTAGAAGCTGAAGCCGACTTGGTTGCGGCCATCCACGGGCAAGATGTAATAGTACATCTTGCAGCAGAAACCGGCACCGGCCAATCTATGTACCAAATAAAACGCTACACCGATGTAAACATTGGCGGTACGGCTTTATTGCTCGATATTTTGGCGAACAACCCTCATCAGGTTAAAAAGATCGTTATCGCTTCGTCGCGTTCTATTTATGGCGAGGGTAAATACCTGAGCGAAGAGCTTGGTTACGTATACCCAAAACACCGTACCGATGATTACATGCAAGCCGGCGATTTTGAAGTGAAGTACGCCGGTTGCGAAAAACCGCTTACGCTGGTAGCTACTGATGAGGATTCGAAGATCCACCCGTCATCTGTTTACGGTATCACCAAGCAAAACCAGGAGCAAATGATCATGACGGTTTGCCCAACTATTGGTATTGCGCCGGTTGCTTTCCGTTACCAAAATGTTTATGGCCCCGGCCAGTCGCTTTCTAACCCGTATACCGGTATCTTATCTATTTTCTCTACCCGTATCAAAAACGATAAGGATATTAACGTGTTTGAAGATGGCAAAGAAACCCGCGATTTCGTATTTATTGATGATGTGGTTGATGCTACCATCCTCGGTATAGAAAAAGACGAAGCCAATAACCAGGTATTTAACGTGGGCACCGGGATAGCTATAGAGGTGAATACCGTGGTAGAAGAACTAATGGCAAATTACGGCCGCACGGTACCGGTAACCATATCGGGTAATTACCGCCTGGGCGATATCAGGCATAATTATGCCGACCTTACCAGGATCAAATCGGTATTAGGTTTTGCGCCTAAGGTTGATTTTAAAACCGGGATAGCTAAATTTGCCGCATGGGTAAATACGCAGGAAATTAAAACGGACAAGTACCAGCAGTCATTACAGGAAATGAAAGATAAAGGCTTATTTAAATAATGGCAGCCGCTACCAAAAACGTACTTTTTATTGGCCCCAGGTTTTTTGGATACGAAGTGTCTATCTGCGACGCTCTGGAGGCTAATGGTTTCGGCGTGGATTTTTTTGATGAGCGCACCTCCAATAACTCGCTGATGAAGGCGGTTTTTAGGGTGAAGAAGAGCTTGCTGACCACCATAGTAGAAAAGTATTACAAAAACATAACCCGGCAGATAAAAGATAAAAAGTACGATTTCTTTTTTCTGATAAAAGGGGAGGTGGTACCGCAAAGCTTTATTAGTGATTTTAAAAAGAATAACCCCAATGCGAAGCTGATCTACTACACCTACGATTCAATTAATAACAACAACAAGAACTCGGTGTATATTTTAAAGCATTTTGATAAGTGCTTTAGCTTCGATTTTAAGGACGTAGCAGCTAACCCCGTGTTGAAATTAAAGCACCTGTTCTACACCAGGGAATACCAACAACAAACAAAGGCACCGGAGAAGCGGAAGTATACCATCTCGTTTGTGGGCACGCTGCATTCCAACCGCTATTCGGTAATAAAAGCGCTGTTCGCCAACTTTACCGATACATTTGTGTTCTTTTTTTCGCCTGCCAAATGGTTCTTTTGGTTTGAGAAAACGTTTAAAAGCTATTACAACAAAATACAATGGAGTGATGTAAGCTTTAATAAACTTACCCAGCAGGATGTGGCGGAGATCTTCGGCGAATCTAAAAGCGTGCTGGATATTCAGCGCTTTGGACAAAGCGGTTTAACAATGCGTACTTTTGAGGTATTGGCCGCGGGCGCTGTTTTAGTAACTACGAATACATCTATCCGCCAGGCGGAGTTTTTCGACCCTAATTACATCGTGGTGGTTGATGATATTAACGACGTAAAGAATATCGAAGAAATAGAAAGTAAAACCGCGGCATTAAAGGGCAGCATTTTAACAATCAACCCGGCGTTTGACAAATATTTTGTAAATAACTGGGTTAAAGAGTTTTTTGAATAGACCTATAATGGATGAGTGATCGTCCTTTAAATAAAAATATGAATTTTGATATTAAAGATGGTTTAAAAGTACTGGTGATAGGCGACCTGATGGTTGACCACTACATCTATGGTAATTGTAACCGCATTTCACCGGAAGCGCCAGTACCCGTGGTAGAGATCACCCGGGAATCGTACACGCTTGGTGGCGCGGGCAACGTGTTGGAAAACCTGATAACCTTCGGCTGCGAAGCCGATATTGTTGCCGTTGTAGGCGATGACGAAAATGCAGCCATCGTATTTGATGAACTGGCATCTAACAATATTAGTGGCCATGGCGTTATAAAAGACACAGATCGCTGCACCATCATGAAATCGAGAGTTTTGGTAACCAATCATCAGTTGATAAGGCTGGATCGCGAGATAACCAAACCGCTGCAACCCGCCAAAGAACAGGAGATACTGGCTTATTTAAAGCAGTACCTGGCGCAGCACGATATTGTTTTAATATCCGATTACAACAAGGGGCTGCTTACACCTACGCTGCTTAACGGTATTTTCAGCATTTGCCGCGAGCAAAACATCCAAACCATTGTTGACCCTAAAGGGATCGATTTCTCTAAATACAAAGGCGTAAATGTAATAAAGCCGAATCGTAAAGAAGCGGTAATTGCATCAGGCATCAGCATAACCGATACAGAAAGCCTTACCTCAGCCTGCATAAAAATACAGGAAATTACGGGTTGCGATAGCGTGGTCATCACCATGTCGGAAGATGGGATTGCCATGTACAACAGCGGGAAATTAGAGATCATCCCAACAAAGGCGCTTGATGTAGTAGATGTAACCGGTGCGGGCGATACTGTATTAGCATCACTTGGCGTTGCATTGGCATCGGGCAACACGCTGTATAATGCCTGCGATTTTGCCAACCACGCGGCGGCTGTTGTAGTAAACAAGGTAGGCAGCGCAACCGCTACTCTTGCCGAAGTAAAAGAAAAATTTGAAGATTAATTTTTATATAAATGGATAGTAATTCTGCAATTATAGTAACTGGCGCCGCAGGATTCATTGGGTCGTGCATGGTGCAGTACTTAAACGAGAAAGGTTTTAACAACCTTATTTTAGTAGATGATTTTGATACCCCAGGCAAACGAAGTAACTGGGAAGCAAAAAAATATTCGGAACTTATTGACAGGGAAGAGCTTTTCGGCTGGCTGGATCAGTACGAAGGCGATATCACCGCTATTATACACTTGGGCGCCCGTACCGATACTACCGAGTTCGACTACGCCGTACACCAAAAACTCAATGTAGACTACTCTACCGATGTTTGGAATTATTGTACTGCCAAGCAGGTGCCTTTAATATACGCTTCATCTGCTGCGACATATGGTGCCGGCGAATTGGGTTACGACGACAACCACGAGGTAGTGGAGGACCTGAAACCGCTGAACCCATACGGCATCAGCAAAAACGAATTTGATAAATGGGCGCTTAAACAGGAAGCACAACCACCAAACTGGACGGGGTTAAAATTCTTTAACATCTACGGCCCCAACGAGTATCATAAGGCCCGCATGGCCAGCGTGATATGGCACTCCTTTAACCAGATCAATAAAGACGGCGTGGTAAAGCTGTTCAAAAGTCATCGTGATGATTTTGAGGACGGGCAACAGCTTCGCGATTTTGTTTACGTGAAAGATTTGCTAAAAGTAATGTACTGGATGACCGTAACCATGGTTGACGGCCAATGGAACGAAAGCCAAAACGGGCTTTATAATTTAGGTACCGGCGAGGCACGCAGCTTTTACGACCTGGTTGCCGCCACCTTTAGCGGCCTGGATAAAGAAACGGTAGTGCAGTTTATTGATATGCCGATAGATATCCGCGACAAGTATCAATATTTTACCGAAGCCAACATGCAAAAACTGCACGCGGCCGGTTACAACGATAAATTTTACACACTGGAAGAAGGCGTAGACGATTATGTGCGCAACTATCTATCAACACAAGCATTTTACTAAGATGGAACAATATATCACTTCGCTTTTTGAAGAACATATAGAGGTAGCGCAAAAAACACTCGCGCACTTAAAAGATGATATCGCAAAAGCAGCCGAAATTGTAGTAGCCTGCAGCAAGAGCGGCAAAAAAGTATTGCTATTTGGCAATGGCGGCAGCGCTGCTGATGCCCAGCACATCGCCGCTGAATTTATAGGCAGGTTTGTGAAAGAACGCCGCTCGCTGCCGGCAATAGCGCTTACAACAGATACCTCGGCTTTAACGGCTATCAGTAACGATTATGGGTTCGATCGCGT
Organism: Mucilaginibacter sp.; assembly: GCF_039925265.1. GTDB lineage: Bacteria > Bacteroidota > Bacteroidia > Sphingobacteriales > Sphingobacteriaceae > Mucilaginibacter. The sequence continues at coordinate 16,487 of NZ_JBDSZG010000015.1, read as the reverse complement.
GTTTGAGCGACAGGTGGAAGGGTTTGCAGTTGCAGGCGATGTACTGATCGGGATCTCTACCAGCGGCAACAGCCCAAATGTGATAAAGGCGCTTTTAAAGGGTAAAGAAGCTGGCTGCAAAACCATAGGGCTATCCGGCAGGGATGGCGGCGAGATGAACAACTGCTGCGATATAAACATTGTGATACCGTCAAATGTAACGGCCCGCGTACAAGAAATGCATATCCTGATAGGACATATTATATGCGGCGCAGTAGACGACGCTTTTTAAGCGGGCATACAATATTTTACATAAGTAAAATGCAGCAGGTTAATTGCCCCTTCAAATATTCTTGATTAAGATTTTGGCATTGTTTTAGTAATATAATTGTTAACAATTATTAATCACCCCATTTTTTGTAATAAATTGTTATAAAAAATGTACTTTTGCAATATCTTACCAGGATAAATATCTATGACAACACGCTACTCTAAACACCTTCCGGGGTTTGTTTTTTTGAGTGATCTACTGCTGCTAAACGTTGCGCTGTATAATTCTCACTTCATCAAATTCAACACTTTTCGTCCGGAGAATACATCTGTAACTTTTATTCTATTAGTGAATATAGCGTGGGTGGTGGTTTCTGCCTTGTCAAGAAGTTTTTATGTATTCAGGCCCTTGCTTCTTAGAGATAACATCAACAAGTTTTTGCTTACGCTTATTTATCATCTGCTTTGCGTTTTCGGAATCATTTATTTCTTCAAAATATTTAATATCTCCCGCGCTGAAGTAATGCTTAGCTATAGCATATTCTTTATATTGGTAGTTGCGCAAAGATCGGCACTGTTCTTTTTTCTGGACTATATTCGTAAAAAAGGATACAATCATCGCCAGATAGTTATTATTGGCGATCAAAACATAGCGCAAAGGCTGGTGAGATCTTTTTCTCAGCATCCGGAGTATGGTTACGACCTGAATGATTTTATATCGGAAGAACAAATGGCCGGCATGACCGAAGATGCCCTAATGCAACTACTCATAGAGAAAGGCCCTAACGAGATATTCATTTGCTACAAACAAATGAATACCGAACTGTTAAACCGCCTTGTTAAAATGGGAGATACATACCTGATAAAAATAAAGGTGGTGTCTGATCTTATTTTGAGTAATAATTATGCGCAGCTGGTAAACTACGATAATGTGCCGGTTCTGCATTTAAATTCACATCCCGAGATAGGTTTAAAAATAAGGCTTTTGAAAAGAAGCTTCGATATATTGTTCTCCACTACGGTAATGGTAACAGGGGCACCAGTGTTTTTTGTATTATACACCATAACCAAGCTTACTTCTAAAGGTCCGGCCTTTTTCCGTCAGGAACGTATAGGTAAAAACGAAAAACCATTTTACATATACAAATTCCGTAGCATGCGTGTTAATGCCGAGTTGGCAGGCCCGCAACTATCAAAGGATAACGACCCGCGCATCACCAAATGGGGAATGATTATGCGTAAAGCACGCCTTGATGAATTGCCACAATTTTGGAATGTATTGAAAGGTGATATGTCGGTTGTTGGGCCACGGCCAGAACGCCAGTACTACATTGAGCAAATTGTTGAGAAAACACCAAGCTATAGGAAACTGCTTCGCGTAAAACCAGGATTGACCTCCATTGGCCAGGTGCATTACGGTTATGCCGAGAACGTTGACCAGATGTGTGATCGTGTACGTTACGATCTGCTTTACCTGCAAAATATCAGCCTTAATTCAGACTTGAACATCATCCTGAAGACCGTTAAGGTGATGGTACAAGGTAAAGGTAAATAACCCATGCCCGTATTTTACGACCAGCTGAACAGGGCTGTTTCGGTACCTGCTTTTCCAAAAAGAATAATCTCCATAGTTCCGTCGCAAACGGAACTATTCTTTTATATGGGCTTAGGTGATGAAATAGCAGGCATTACCAAATTCTGTATCCACCCGGCAGCTAAAGTATTACAGGTGCCCAAAATAGGGGGCACTAAGCAACTTAACCTGGAAGCTATCCATCGGTTACGCCCCGATCTTATCATCGCTAATAAGGAAGAAAATGAACAGAGCCAGGTAGAAGAGCTGATGAAGCATTACCCGGTTTGGATCAGCGATATCCAAGATCTGCCGGGGGCAATGCAAATGATAAGCGGTATTGGCGCTATAACCGGCAGGGTAGAAGAGGCCTCACGGCTTAATGCTATCATCCGGCAACGCTTTGATGAACTAAAAACACCGGCGGCAACCATTAGCACTGCTTATTTTATCTGGCGCAAACCGTACATGGCGGCTGGTAAAGAAACTTTTATTGATTGTATGCTGCAGCAATGCGGGTTTGAAAATGTGTTTAGCCAAACCCGTTATCCAGAAATAACAGCAGAAGCGTTGATAGCCGCCCACCCCGAATTAGTGTTGCTATCATCCGAACCGTACCCATTTGCAGAAAAACATATAGCTGAGATCAGCGCGCTGTTACCCAATGCCCGCGTTTTGCTGGTTGATGGGGAGATGTTTTCGTGGTATGGAAGCCGCTTACTGGAGGTGCCGGCCTATTTTACAGGCCTTGTAGAAAGCATAGGTAAATTTAAAAGCTAACAAATGAGGCAGATAGCTAAAAAACCAAAATTGTGTTTTAATATTTATCAATAAAAGCTATCTTTGCACACTCTAAAAAACCAAAACGCGGAAGTGGCGTAATTGGTAGCCGCACCAGACTTAGGATCTGGCGCCGCGAGGCGTGGGGGTTCGAGTCCCTTCTTCCGCACTAAGTTTAAAAGCCGTTAACCGAAAAAGTTAACGGCTTTTTTTATTCAATGAATTTATTTCGCCCCGCCAAAATCCACTCTCTCTGAATATGTTATGCTGGGCGCTTCTAAGTAATTCAACAAAAAGCCAGATATTCCATTATTTATGCGTACCTTGTAGACTTATTTTAAATTAATATAATGCAACAAGGAACAGTAAAATTTTTTAATGAAGCTAAGGGTTTCGGATTCATCACACCTAACGACGGTGGCAGCGAAATCTTTGTTCATTCTTCAGGTCTGATCGACAACATTCGCGAAAATAGCGTTGTTGATTATGATGTTGAACAAGGCCGTAAAGGCCCTAATGCCGTAAATGTAAAAGTAGCTTAATACCTATTATAAATTTATTGTAAAGCATTCTCCAAATGGGGGGTGCTTTTTTTTTACTTAATTTTGATGGTCATTTATATACTAATAACCAGGAATAGTTACCAAAAATGGAAAAAGAAACAAAGAACGAAGACTTAAAGATAGAACTGCGCACACTCACTAAAGATGATTACCTGGGCTTAAAATCATCCATGATGGAAGCCTATTCGGACTGGGCCGGGGCGTCCGTTTGGGGAGAGACACATATTAGCAAACTGGTGGAGATATTCCCGGAAGGGCAGATCTGTATATTAGTAAACGGTGCCATAGCAGGATGTGCCTTATCGTTAATAGTAGATTACGATCAGTTTGGAGATAATCACACGTATGGTCAAATTACCGGAAACTATACGTTCTCTACCCATAACCCTAAAGGAGACGTACTATATGGTATCGACTTTTTTGTACATCCTGATTTTCGCGGTATGCGCATAGGGAGAAGGCTTTATGATGCCCGGAAGGAAATATGTGAAAGGCATAACCTGAGAGCCATTATTGCAGGCGGGCGGATCCCTAACTATAAAGATTATGCCGGCGAACTTAGCCCCAAGCAATACCTGGAGAAAGTTAAAGGAAAAGAAATACACGACTCCACTTTGTCATTTCAACTCGCTAATGATTTTCACGTAAGAAAGATTTTAAAGGGCTATCTACCCGGCGATACTCAATCTCTCGAATACGCGTCGTTGTTAGAGTGGAACAACATTTACTATAATGAAGAGGCGGTACATATCAATTCTAAAAAGTCTGTTATCAGATTAGGATTGGTACAATGGGAAATGAGGCCGTTCCCGAGCCTGGACTCGTTGTGCGAGCAGATAGAGTTTTTTGTTGATGTGGTGAGCGACTATCAGAGCGACTTTGTCTTGTTTCCTGAACTGTTTAACGCGCCTTTAATGACCGCTTACAATCATTTAAGCGGAGCGGAGGCTATGAGAGAAATAGCGAAGTTCACAATTCCCCTACGTGACAAGTTTATGGAGTACGCTATCAGCTATAACATCAACATTATCACCGGCAGCATGCCTTATATGGAAGACGGGGTTTTGCGGAACGTTGGTTTTCTTTGCCGAAGGGACGGCTCTTACGAGATGTACGGAAAAATACACCTAACGCCTGCGGAAAAAAGTGCCTGGGGTATGGTAGGTGGCGATTCACTGGCTACTTATGATACAGATTGCGGGAAGATAGGGATATTGATTTGTTATGACGTAGAATTTCCGGAGCTGCCCCGCTTGTTGGCCGAACAGGGTATGCAGATTCTTTTTGTACCTTTTATGACCGATACACAGAACGGGTACACGCGGGTACGCTGCTGTGCACAGGCACGGGCTATTGAGAATGAATGTTATGTAGCCATAGCCGGAAGCGTGGGCAATTTGCCAAAAGTACACAACATGGATATCCAGTATGCGCAATCGGCGGTTTTTACGCCATCTGATTTTTCTTTTCCGAGTAACGGCATTAAGGCCGAAGCTACGCCGAATGCAGAGATGACGCTGATTGCCGATGTTGACGTAGACCTGCTAAAGGAGTTGCATAGTTTTGGAGCTGTAAGAAACTTGAAGGACAGGAGGCTTGATCTTTATAAACTAATGATCAAGACTAAAAAATAAATGGTTAGAGTTTTCTTCATAGTCACGTGAGTTGAATAAAATAACTCAAGCGGTTCTAAAAAAACCCTTCTTCCGCACTTAAGTTTAAAAGCCGCTAACTTTTTCAGTTAACGGCTTTTTTTGTTGGCCTCATTCCTTAACGTTTTTATTTTCTCAAGTTCTAAAACGTCAACCTGATCTTTAGGGCGATTAACGGCTCTTTTATTTGCGATTAATTGATCGATATGCAAAAACGGTACATGTATTCCATCCAGGTCGGCAATAGAGGCTATTTCGAGGCATTGCTCAAAAGTATAATCGTCCAACCCCTTCATCTTTGTCATGACATCCAGTTCTATTATTTGGCCGATATAGAAACTTGTCCATCCGGGTATGAATTCCATTGTTTCAAGGGAGGGAAAGTCGCCATAACCAAGGTTTACGAATGATTTTCGCAAATTTCCCCGATTAACCGGATTATCATCCAGCCAAAGGTCTAAATCATCAGTACTGCGGTTAAAGCCATGAAAACGGGTTGCGAAACCACCAACCATAATATACCTCAGTGATTATTATTCAGGGAGCGCCAAAATTTCAGCAGTTCATCATCCAAAATATCCATAAGTTATTTATGGCGGATGATAGCCTTTTTGAGCAATAGATTGGTACGAAGCATTTGTGTAAACAAGCGAAATTTTTCCATATCGGGTCTTTCGATATCCCTTTTTAGTCGCTCGCTTTCATTAATAAGTGTCAAACTTTCAGCTGTGGGCAAAGTTTTTTCCTGCTGTTTCATGATACACTAAGTTACAATTTATAATGGAATATGTTAAACTGATTAATTAGGCCCGGAGTGATTTACCTAATGATTTACTGGCCTGGAGTTTGAGTCCCTTTCCACACTAAGTTTAAAAGCCAAAACAATGGCTTAACCCTGACTTAACAATTATCTGCTTTTCATTACCTTCGTTTCCGTCAACCGGCAGCTATATAAGGAAAAGCGCTACACCAATGGATCCCAAATTCAGACCGACCGAATATAAAGCACTTTTATACCGCCTCTTTTTAGGCTATCTTTTCTACTTTATCGCAAGGGTATTGTTCTTCGCTTTTAACACCAACCTGCTTGCGGTGGATGATCTGGGCACCTTGCTAAAACTATGTTACTATGGGGTAGCCTTTGATACCGCCGCGCTGATGTATATCAACATCCTGTTCATCGTATTAAGCATTCTCCCGCTAACCATCAATACTAAGCCAGCTTACCAAAAGGGGCTATGCATTTTGTACTTCGTAACCAACTTTCTGACTTACGCCACCAGCTTTATCGATATTATTTATTACCGTTTCAGCCAGGTACGCTCTACCAGGGCCACGCTGGATGTGGTATCGCAGGAAAGTAATAAGGAAGCGCTTGCCAGTCATTTTGCCTTTGCTTACTGGTATGTAATTGTTATTTACTTTTTATGCTGCGTTTTGTGGGTTTGGCTGTATAAACGTGTACAACTTAAGCCTGTTAATGTTAAGCCTGGCTGGGTTTATTTCGCTTCGTCTATAGCGGTTTTGCTCGTCGCCGTTGCCCTCATAATTGGCGGTATACGGGGTGATTTTAAACACAGTACGCGCCCCATTAATATGGTGGATGCTTACAAACACGTTACCGTCCCCAACCAGGGCGATGTGGTGCTGAATACACCCTTTGCTATTTTCCGTACACTTAACAGCAACAATTTTAAGCTGCAGCATTTTACCGATGAAGCTTACATTGATAGTAATATTAAACCCATAAAACAATATAATAGTCACCCGGCTTCAAAACCAAATGTGGTGATCATCATATTAGAGAGCATGGCCCGCGAGTACTGGGGCAGCATGAATCGAGGCACCGCGATAGCCGATTTTAAATCGTACACGCCGTTTTTAGATTCGCTGAGCGATAACAGCCTCATCTTCACCAATGCCTATGCTAACGGCCGGCAGTCCATCCATGGCATGTCCTCGGTTTTGGCGGGGATACCGTCATTTCAAACAGCCTTTACTTCTTCACCCTATGCCAAGCAGAAGATAGCGTCTATCGTTTCGGTGTGTGATAGCCTGGGTTATCAAACTGCCTTCTTCCATGGCGCTGCCAATGGGTCGATGGGTTTCCAGGGCTTTGGCAGCATTTTGGGCTTTAAAAACTATTACGGCCGTACAGAATATAATAACGACAAGGATTTTGACGGCATCTGGGGCATCTGGGATGAGCAGTTCTTTCAGTTTATGGGCAAAACTCTTGGCACACAAAAACAGCCCTTTATGGCCACGCTGTTCACGCTATCCTCGCACGACCCGTACCAACTGCCGGAAAAGTATAAAAAGCGTTTCACCGGCGGGCCGTTGCCGATACACAAAACCGTGCAATATTCTGATAACGCGCTACGCTTGTTTTTCAATTATGCCAAAAGCCAACCCTGGTACAACAATACCATTTTTGTAATAACTGCCGACCATACAAGCCAAACCCACTACCCCGAATACAGCAAGGCGATCAACCGGTTTGCGGTACCTGTATTATTCTACAGCGCCAACCCGGTCTATGCGCTAAAGGGCACCCGTACCGATCTCGCTTCGCAAATGGATATATATCCATCGGTTGCCGATCTGATAGGCTACAACAAACCGTTCCGTTCCTGGGGGAGGAGCCTAATAAGCAACCTGCCGGCAGAAACACCGCGGGTGATCAATTCTACCGGTAATATTTACCAGTTTATGCAGGGCAATTACACTTATTTGTTTGATGGAAAAACCATCACCGGAATTTTTGCAGCGGCCGATAAAGGACTGGCAAAAAACCTGATGACGGGCGAACTAAGCCCCGAAATGCAAAAAGGCATGATGGATTGCAAAGCATTCATACAGGATTATGCCGATAGGGTGGTGAATAAAAAGCTGAACTCGTCGCGTTAATACCGAAATATTACCCCGAAAGTATTCCGGCTATTAACTTAAACTAATAGGCATTTACATTTGTTACAGTAATCTATATCAACACTATGGAAAACGAAAAAAAGGCACCAAAAACTTTAGGAGCAACAGATAGCGAAACCCTTTCGGTAATGGGCGGTAACTATCGCATACTGGCATCGGGCAAAGAAACAGGTGGTGCGTTTGCTACCATCGAAATGATGGTACCACCCGGAGGCGGCCCAGGTCCGCATGCTCATCCCCAATTTGAAGAATCTTTTTACATTGTAGACGGCGAAGTCGAGGTAAAATCAGAAGCATCTACCTACATCGCTGCAAAAGGCGCGTTTGTGAGCATACCCAAAGGTGGCATTGTGCACGGCTTTAAAAACAAAAGCGATAAAATGGCTCATTTGCTTTGTATGGTTGTCCCTGCCGGATTGGAGGAAATGTTTTTAGAAATGGGGCAGCCGGTAAAATCGGGCGAATTTTTACCGCCGCCAACAATGGATCCGGAGACCGCCAAAAAGATGGCAGCCGTAGCCGAAAAGTATGGACAAAAACTCTTCCCGCCCGATTATTTGGGATAAACGCTCATTAGTTGCCCTTCATCACCTCCGCAAATATATCGTATGAGCGCAGCCTCGCCTGGTGATCAAAAATATGCGAGGTTACCATTACTTCATCAATATTGGTTAGTTCCACAAATGCCTGCATTTTGTTTTTTACAGTCTCGGGGCTACCAAAAATGGAGTAAGCCAACATTTGTTCTACGGCTTCCTGTTCAAAATAATTCCAGGCACCGTCCATGGTATCAATAGGAGGTGGCAGCAATTGCCTTTTACCTGTTACCACACCCTTTATAAATTGCTGAACCGATGTTGCCAAACGATTTGCTTCCGCGTCGGTATCAGCCGCTACTACGTTGATGCAGCTTATTACATAAGGTTCATCCAAAAACTCCGACGGCTTAAAGTTTTGGCGGTAAAGTTCTATCGCTTCTAAAAAATGAGCAGGGGCAAAGTGACTGGCAAAAGCATATGGCAAACCTTTCGCGGCTGCTAAACGCGCGCTATCGGTGCTGGAACCCAAGATCCAAATAGGGATCTCCAAACCTTCGCCCGGGATTGCGCGAACCTTGCTGTCCACGTTATCGGCAGAAAAATAAGTTTGCAGCTTCTCCACATCCCTCGGAAAGTTAAAAGCGGCGTTCATATTCTCGCCGCGGATGGCAAGCGCCGTAAGCTGGTCGCTGCCCGGCGCACGGCCAAGGCCTAAATCAATTCTACCGGGATATAACGAGGCCAGTGTGCCAAATTGCTCCGCTACTACAAGCGGTGCGTGGTTGGGCAGCATTACGCCACCCGAGCCAACCCGGATGCTTTTTGTGCCGCCGGCAATATAGCCAATAAGTATAGCAGGGGCCGAACTGCCTACGTTCATCATGTTATGGTGTTCGGCAAACCAATAGCGGGTATAGCCCCATTCCTCGGCAAGCCGGGCCAGTGCAAGGCTGTTGGGAAAGGTATCAATAGGCGTTTTGCCTTCTACAACGGTAGCAAGGTCGAGTACGGAGTAGAGTATGTTTGATAATGTAGATGACATAATTTTTATTTATCAAATCAAAATTACATCTTACGGGTTGTAACAATTGTCAACAAACTATAAATGACTTTACATACACATAGTTAATAACATCGTGTGAATAAATTATAAGTGTTTGTTTTACACTGTAACTACAAATCTTTGTGTATCTTCGCAGATTGATTTGGAGCAGCGAAACACAAACACTTCTTAATTTAGGTTTATATATTAAACATTACAAACTTTTGCTCTTTTCGTTTATGAGTACAACTTATCTCCGAATCGCTCAATACATTTTTTCTTTTTTTATTTCTTTTTCACTTGCCAATACAGCTTTAATATTGGCTTAACAGTTGAACATTTTTTTATATGAGACAGCTTAAGATATCACAATCCATTACAAATCGCGAATCGCAATCTCTGGATAAATACCTTACCGAGATTGGCAAAGTAGACCTTATTACCGCACAGGAAGAGGTTATACTGGCACAGAAGATCCGCGAGGGCGACCAGGCCGCTTTAGAACGTTTAACAAAAACAAACCTGCGCTTTGTGGTATCCGTTGCAAAACAATATCAAAACCAGGGGCTTACCTTAGGCGATTTAATTAACGAAGGCAACCTGGGCTTAATAAAAGCAGCAAGACGTTTTGATGAGACAAAAGGCTTTAAATTTATCTCTTACGCCGTGTGGTGGATCCGCCAGTCGATCTTATCGGCCGTTGCAGAGCAAAGCCGTATAGTACGTTTACCATTGAACCAAATTGGTTCGCTAAGTAAAATAAACAGGTCTGCTTCTAAATTAGAGCAAACTTTGGAGCGCCAGCCAACTCCGGAAGAATTGGCCGAAGACCTGGAAACTACCACCGAGCGAATCTCTGATTCGTTATCAAATTCAGGTCGCCAGGTTTCTATGGACGCGCCTTTTATTACCGGCGAAGAAAACACCCTGCTTGATGTTTTGCAAAGTACTGATGCAAGCACAGATAGTGAACTGATGACCGATTCCCTTTCACAGGAGATAAAACGCTCGCTGAATATTTTAGCAGAACGCGACAGGCAGGTTATTGTATTGTTCTTCGGTTTGAATAACAATGCAGCTCATTCTTTAGAAGAGATAGGCGAAAAATACAGCCTGACCCGCGAACGTGTTCGCCAGATAAAAGACAAAGCGCTGATGCGTTTAAGGCAAAATTCAAAAGCGAACTTATTGCAATCTTATTTGTAATATAACGCCGCCCAATAAAAAAAGCCCCGACTTATTTTAAGTTGGGGCTTTTTGCTTTAGGAAAAATCTTACCATATTTTCCCGCGCACCTACAAAGTGTAAGCTGATGTAAAATAAAAACACGGCGTATTTATTATTTAATAACACCAACCTATTGTTTTTAAAATAGTTATTCGTAAATTCATAAACCCAAATAAACCTGTTATTTTATGAAAAGCGTAAAACACATCTTAGCCCGTAAGGGTAGTGCGGTTATTGCCGTACCTGCCGATACCACTGTATTAAATGTGCTTAAACTTATGGCCGAAAAAAACATCGGCTCGGTGGTGGTTACTGATAATGGCCAGTACATAGGGCTTGTTACCGAGCGCGATTACGCCCGTAAAATAATACTGATGGGCAAACATTCTGATGAGACAACAGCCGGCGATATCATAAGCACAAACCTGCCGCATGTTACGCCAAAATCGTCGGTAGAAAGCTGTATGATCATCATGAGCGAGAACAACATTCGTTACCTGCCTGTGTTTGACGACGCTGATAGCCTTTGCGGTATCATATCCATCAACGATGTGGTGTACGAAACCATCCACTCGCAACAGGAAACCATAGAGCAGCTGCACAGCTACATCCATCAATAGGGCGCGGGCCTGATCGGTTATTTATGGTAAATGAGGGTTTTGGCACCGCCGGGGCTTTCAATCTGCGTTTTAGCCTTAATAGCCATTACCCGCTGTACAATATCAAATAAAACCAGTTAAAAGATGGAGAGATGCAATTGCTGAAAATTACCCCCCCCGGCTAATGCAACGTCCGGTTTAACGCCTTCGATACAAGGCGTTTATTGGTTTTAAGTCATCAAAAAAGAACAATAATTTATTTTAATTTCAGTTTTATTTGTTGTAACTTCATTATTACCAATTATTAACATTCTTAAAAAGGAGGCATCATGAATATGGTCCAAAAAGTAGAACATTGGGGTGATCTTCATCATCCGAGGTGGCTGGATATTGTACGTATTTTTCTGGGGTTGATCATTTTTACTAAGGGCGTAATTTTCATTAGTAGTACAGGCGTGCAACAGGACTGGATCTTCCAGAACAAAACCTTTGGTGGTTTGGGCCTGATGGCTGTAGTGCTGATACATATTATTGCCTTTGTACATGTAATAGGAGGGCTGCTGATACTAACGGGGTTGCTTACCCGCATGGTGGTGGTTATGCAGATGCCCATTGTTTTAGGCGCCATATTTTTTGTGAACATCACCAAAGGCTTATCGTTCATGAACACCGAACTATGGCTATCCATCATCGTTTTCATGCTGCTGGTATTGTTTTGGATAGTGGGCTCGGGCAAGTTTTCGGCAGATAACTGGATCCGCGAAACAAATGACCACCAACACCGACACAGATAAAACACCCAAATAGAATAACGAACCCGGATGCCATAAGCATACGGGTTTTGTTTTTTATAGAGGTGACACGGTTCAGTTAGCAATCCTTCAAATCAGGCGCTATTTTCATAAATTGCGGTCATATCTATAGCTCATGACCCGATCTCTACTCGCCACTTGCCTGCTTCTCGCTATAACGTTATTTGCAAACGCTCAAACCAAAAGCATACAACCTGCTGCCTACTTAAATTATCACCTGGGTTGGGACGGAACCTCATCACTGCTAAAAGTCAGCCTCGATTATACGCCTGCAACCAAAGACAGTACCGTATTTATTTACGGTGACCTAAAATTTGGCGGGCAGAAGGAGATCTTTAAAGTATTGCAAAATATCGAGACCACTGACAAAATAAAACTCACACCCACCGAAAGGAAAATTACGGTGTACCATACCGATGGTGGGCCTAAAAAGATAAGTTATACCATTAACGGACAGCTGGTTGGTAACCCAAAGCGTGCAACGCTGGATGAATTATTCAGGCCCCTGATAACGCCGAATCTGTTATACCTGGTGCCGCAGTTTTTCATGATCAACCCTGTGGGGCATCCTGCAGCGGCTGCAACTATCCAATGGGATTCGTTCCCGCCCGGGTTACCGTACTTCATTTCAACCGCCGCGGGTACGGCACCTAACGTAAAACAAAGCATACCGCTAAACAAACAGCAGGATGTGCTTATCCTGATGGGGGCAGACCTAATAATTGATACCTATAAAGTGCATGGCATCCCTTATTACGCCATTACTTCTAAAGCTGATACCCTGAATAACTTAAAGGCCGACCTGGAGCCCTTTTTTAAGGATTACTTTCCCGGACTGCGCAATTTCTGGAAAGACGACAATGCACCCTATTACTATATCAGTGTATTACCCTTACTATCTATCGACAAACCCTGGGCAACGGGTTATAGTCAGAAACATGGCTTTGTGATGCGATACTCCGGGAAATTCGACAATAATAAAAAGCGGGTACTTGCACACGAAACCTCACATGCCTGGATAGGAAACAGTATGCAAATTGGTAACGACGAGTTCGACAACCAATGGTTTGGTGAAGGCTTTAACGATTATGTTACCATGATCAACCTCGTAAGTTCGGGCATACAGGATAAGGCCGCGTTTTTAGATTACGTAAATAACGATAATTTGCTGGCGCACTACAGCAGCAAGGTAAAAAATGCGCCGAACGATTCCATCGCCGCGAAGTTTTGGGTGGATAAAAACTATCAAACCCTGCCGTATAAACGAGGTTTTATTTACGCGTTCTATTTCGACAACCAGATCCGCCTTGCGTCTGGTGGCAAAAGGTCGATACGGGACTTTCTGCTCGCGTTATTTAAGATAAACCAGCAGATACACACTGCAAACCCGACGGCGAATTTAACTTTGAATGATTACATAAAAACAGCTTCAAGGTTTATCCCCGAAAAGAAGGTAAGGCATCAACTACAAACCAACCTGATAGCCGGCAACGCCCTCGACTTTAAAAAAATCAAACTGATATCCGGTTTCAAGATAGACTATCGGGATAGCATTCCTGTATTGATGATAAGTAGAACGACTAACTTGCGAAAGATCTACTCGAAGTAAGAATGAAATTGCACCAGGTGTACGTATGTTTTAAAAAGAATTGATTTTCAATTGAACAAAGAATTCCTTTCATCAATTAACGACGAGATGTCAATATTAAGCGCCGTATTTTCCCTTTTTTCATGATAAACACGATTCAACTCCAGAATAAATTTGTTCATTTCGTCTGAGATCAGGTGCAGTTTCTCCGAAAGCTCCTTAATTTCCTCCTCGCTAAATTCATTATCAGAAATTAGCGCGGTTATGCCCATCATAGAAGCGATAGGCCTGCGAATAACATGCGCGATATCAAAAATGATCTGCTCAATAGATACGATGTAGTCCACAAGCGGCGTAATATCGCTTATAGCTCCATACCACAATATCTTCCCATTCGTGCTTTTTTCGGAAACAGCCTGCATCCAGCGCCAACTTACATGGCTATTTATAACTACTCGGTATTGAAAACTAATTATAGCCCCCGTCAGCCAGGCTGCCCTCATCGCTTCATCAAATTTAGCCTTATCATCATCGTGCACTATTTCCCTTATTTTAGTAGGGTCTGTGGCCGGGTTCTCCGGATTGTGCGAATGGTTCAATCTATCCGTTCCACGGTTGCAAAAGATGATGTTGGTTTGCCCGCTCTCCTCAATTTCAAACATATACGTATCCCCCGGAACCTGGCTGGTGATCTTTTTTATCAATTGTTCACTTTCCCTGGTTTTTTCCTCCGCTTTTATCCGTTCAGAAATATCGGTGTGGGTACCCAGGCTTACATTGGTTATATTTCCATTATTGTCGTGCAGTCTCCTGGCACGAGACCAGATCCAAACCCAGTCGCCGTTCTGATGGCGCATCCGGAAAAAACTTTCATATAACTCTGTTGTGCCACCCATTAAAAAGTCATCGAAGATCTTTACAGCACGTTCGCGATCATCCGGATGGAGCCGCTCTACCCAGGACATGCCCTGTGTATCCTCCCAAACGCCATCGGGCCTGTCCAGGCCAAGCATCGCGAAATATTGTGCACTGTACCACACCCGTTGCGTATCCAGATCGTACTCCCACGCGCCGGTATTTGAAACCGCGATAATAGATTTATAGCGTTCCTCACTTGCCCTTAGTTTCTCCAGGGCTTCTTTCTTCCGTGTAATATCGCGGTTGATGGACATATACTGGTATACATTTCCTTCGTCATTCAAAAACGGCACAATGGTGGTATCTACCCAATACAAGGAGCCATCCTTTGCCTTATTGCAAAATTCTCCCCTGTAAAACTTCCCTTCCTGCATGGCAATTCCTAACTCGGTGAAGTACTCAGTTGGGTGGTAACCCGACCAGAGAACGCTATGCTCTTTGCCTAATAATTCTTCGGGGCTGTATTTGCTGATCTTACAGAAATTCTCGTTCACAAAAGTAAAGGAGCCGTCCACATCAGAGATCGCTACAATAGAAGAAATATCTAAGGCATACTTATAATCTTTCAGTTCTTTTTCCCGTTCTCTAAGATCATGAACGGTTTGGTCCGTTACCGCTTCCGCTTCTTTCCGCTTTATAATTTGGCGTTGCAGTGAAATTAAACTGGTGCGCAGGTGATTGATAGCGTAATACTGCAATACAAGGACGGTACCAAAAGGAATAATGGCGCTAAACCAGCGGCTGATAGGATCATGTACTACTGTAGCGGCCGGCAAATGACCGGTTACCTCCAGGTAGGCCAGTCCCAAGTCCGTAGCAATCGTTAATAAGCCGATGATCAACCCACCTCTGCGGCCAAGTAAAAACCCGGCGGTGAGTACCACGCTCATTTGCGATAGAATGCCCGGTGCAAAGATCCCTCCGGCGGAGTAACAGGGAATAGTAATGTATAGCCACAGCATAACAGTTAGCGACCAACTTGCAGTGCGGGTGCGCCCAAGATGGTTCAGGGTAAGGTTAAAGGCGGCTATAAAAAGGGTGATACTCATTAATAACACCCATCGCAACCACAATTGAGGGAAATAAAAGAACTCTATAAAAACAACCAATCCGGTTACCATCAACCAAATAATGGCCAACGCGTAAACCATATAGCTTTGATAGTTCTTTTCTTTGTCGGGTGCCAGGAAGATGTTGTTCATAAAAGCGATTTAGGTGAACCAGGAGCATCCGGAGAGAAGGGGTGTATCTCGCGGTAAGCTACCTCATAAATAAATAAATGTACATAACTTATTTAAATAATAACATTGCATTTAATAATTCAACAGCCAGGTACCGAATCATTCAACTTTTTCCGCCCATCCGGGGGAGGATTAATTTATCGAGACCCGTCAGCGCGGACGCTGACAAACATTTACAGTCAGGCGGGGAAGCCGTAAGTTATGGTACCTTCCCGCAGCTGAATGCTATGCCAATTCGCTAATGGCACAGAAAAAAACGAACGAAGCTACTGCCGTTTATTTACTGAACTACAATAAATATCCTTCTGTATTTGTCACTAATTATAGTTTAGCCAAAATGTATGCAGAGAGCAAGCAAAAAGCAAAGGCTATAAAATTCGCCAAATCTGCACTGCAACTCGCAAATAACGAAACACAGAAATCGATGACAGAAAGTTTGATTAAAGAGCTGGGGGGGGGTGATGATGAAAATAGATATAAGCTAATACAATAAGTCTTTAGCCGGGTTGGTATTATACTTTACACGGCTTAAATGAAGGTGATGCAGTTATAACACCAACCAAGGGCTGAATTATTTATTAAACCCGTCAGCGTGGACGCCTGACGGAGCGGGGGAATCAACTACCTTTCGTCTTTTTCTCACGAATTGAGGGTGTAAAATAAACTGTGTCAAAGTGTAATTAATTACCTTTAACATAGTTTAAGATGAAACAAGAAGAGTCGCTCGAGTACGAGCAAATGAAAAAGAAAGCCCTGGAGCAGCTTCGCTCGGG
>NZ_JBDSZG010000014.1:0-316520 GCF_039925265.1 Mucilaginibacter sp. | reverse complement strand
CTTTCATGCGCGATAGTTTATTTTTTCAAAATTATAGCGGCGCGGGGGAATTACAGTTGAGCGTAGTCAGCCCAAAACATGACCTTTATCAGTTTTTCATTTTGGCAAGGCGGTTTTCATCAAGTATAGTGATCAGGCTGCCCTTTTTTTCTATCAGTTTTTCTTCTTTAAAATCGGTAAGGGTGCGGCTTACGGTTTCGGTAGCCATGCCGGCCATGGCAGCCAGGTCCTCCCGGCTAATTTTAAATCCTTCAGCGGCATTGTTTTGTTTGTGCAATCGCAATAGTGATTCGGCCATGCGTTTACGTACAGAATTGTACGCGAGGTGCAATAGTTGCTCCTCTTTATCGCGGACATCGTTTGCCAGTATAGTGATGAATTGGCGTGCCACATCCGGGTACTTGTTTATCAGTTCGTCCAGCTGTTCCCTGGGTATCAAACAAAGCTGCGAATCTTCCAGGGCCGTGGCGGTGTCTGCATACGGTTCGTTGGCAAGCATGGCGTTTACGCCCAGGTAATCGTTGGTGGTGTAAATGCCGGTCATCAATTCGCGGCCGTCCTCTGCAAGCTTTAGTGTTTTTATTTTCCCGCTTAAAATAATGTACAGCCCGTTGCCTTTATCGCCATCGTAATAAATAACCTGGTTCTTTTTAAACTGCCGGGTCTTTCGCTCGGTAATAATGCGTTTAAGTTCGGCCAGCCCATTGTTTTTGGATAACAAGCCATTTATTCTATCCAGCGGGTTGGTATATTGGCTCTGCTGCAGTTCTTTCTTTTTTAAGCGGGTCTCTATGGCGTTTAAAAGCTCAATATCATCAAAAGGCTTGGTGAGGTAATCATCGGCACCCATTTCCATACCTTTTCGCAGGTCGAGGCGCTCGGCTTTGGCGGTTAAAAAAATAAAGGGGATAGTTGCTGTTTCGGGGTTTTTGTTCAGCATATAAAGTACGCCGTAACCGTCCAGCTCGGGCATCATAATATCGCAAAGGATGATATCTGGTTTGTTTTTAATAGCCAGCTCTACACCTATCTTACCGTTGCTTGCCTGTAAAACTGCAAAATCGGCCAGTTCCAATATCTCTACAACATTTTCCCGGATGTCGTCATTATCCTCAATGATCAAAACTTGCTTACTCATGCTTTTTAAATGAAATTGTAAATGATGTGCCCTGGTTAACGGTGCTTTTAAACTCAACGTTTCCGTGCATTAAACGCGTGTAACGTGCCACTATATTCAGGCCCAAACCGGTACCTGGTATATTTCCGGTATTATGCGCTCTAAAGAATGGTTCAAAAAGATGTTTCTGGTCTCTCTCTGGTATACCTATGCCATTGTCTTTGATCATAACGTTACATCCCTGTTCATTTATTTCGGTATTAAACTCAATAAAGGTGTTCTCGCCCGAATATTTAATGGCATTGGCTATGAGGTTGAATATGCAGTTTTTTAACAGGTTCTGGTCAAGCGTTACCATGCTCTCTTTCCCGGTGTGCTGGTAAATAATATGCTGGTTTTGCTTGGCCACCATTTGCATCTCTTCAGTTATTTCTTCTGATAGTTTTACCAGGTCGAACAACGAAAAGGTGGGTTCAACTTTTCCGGCCTCTAATTTTTCAAGCGACAGGAAATCGTTTAATATGGTTGTTAAATTACCTATGGCGTTTTTTATTTTGCCCACATGCTTGGTAATGTGCTCGCTTTCAAATGGCTGCGAATATTTATCAATAAGCGAGGCCGAAAGCTGAATAGCGCTTAGCGGTGTGCGGAACTCATGCGAGGCCATAGATACAAACCGACTTTTTAACTGCCCCAGCTCTTTTTCTTTCTCCAGCGACAAGCTCACTTCTTCTTTTGCATCCTGCAGGGCCAATACCGTTTTTCTTAGGGATTGCGTACGCTCTTCCACCACCTCTTCCAGGTGCGCGGCATAATCTTTTAGTTGTTCTTCCGCTTCTTTTTGCTTGCTCAGGTCATGAATAAAGCCATTGTAGATCTTTCTGCCGGAGTACTCAACCTCGCTAACGCCCAGCCGGAACGGAAATGTTGTACCATCTTTGCGTAACCCGGTAACCTCGCGGCCTATACCAATAATATGCGGCACGCCGGTGTGCTGGTAACGCCTTAGGTATTCGTCGTGTTGGGTACGATCGGGCGGGGGCATTAAAAACGAAACGTTTTTTCCAATAACCTCTTCCGGCGTATAGCTAAACAGCATACATGCGGCCGGGTTAATGGTTTCTATCAACCCTCTTTCATCAATGGTAATAATACCGTCGATGGCGTTTTGTATAATGGCTTTAAGTAATGCAGCGTTTTCCATAAACTAAGTTATCCTTTATGGGCAACTTAGTACAAATATGATGGGGATGCAACTTTTAAAAAGTAATGTACTTCAATCCAAAATATGACGTGCGTCACTTTTAGCGCAAAAAGTTTAATCCGGGAAGGTCTTTTGCTGACTTACGCCACTAAAATAAGTGCCGCTGGTCACCCTTTGGCCGGGGCGGGTTATGCACCTTTACTTTAAACCAATAGCTATGCCTGCCAGTACAGAGATACAGTTTCTTGACGGTCCGCACTCCCGGTTAAAGGAGTTAAAGTTTGTGATGAACACCATGCTGGATCTGATCAGAGGCTTGCGTGCGCTGCATTTTATCGGCCCCTGTATCACGGTATTCGGGTCTGCCCGCTTTAAAGATGATCACCCTTATTACCAGCTTACCCGCGATGCTGCCGCGGCCTTTGCAAAATTGGGATTCACTATCATCACCGGCGGCGGGTCCGGCTTAATGGAAGCCGCCAACAGGGGCGCGAAAGACGTAGGTGGTTTTTCGGTAGGCTGTAACATCCAATTGCCTGTAGAACAAACGCCAAACCCTTACCTGGATAAATGGGTTTACATGAGCCATTTTTTTATCCGTAAGGTATTGCTGGTAAAATACTCGTTTGCTTTTGTGGTGATGCCCGGCGGCTATGGCACATTGGATGAATATTTTGAAGCGCTTACCCTCATCCAAACCCGAAAAATAAAAAACTTCCCCATCATTATTTTCGGCAGGGAGTTCCACGAGGAATTAATGGAACATATCGTAGTGATGAAACGCAACGGAACCATAGGCGATGGCGATGAAAGCTATTTCCTGGTAACTGATGATATAAACGAGGCTGTGGAACTGATCAAAGAAAAAAGCATCAAACAGTTTGGCCTGAAACCCAAACGGGCGTATAAACCCTTCCGATGGTTATTTGAACATAAATAAAACACAGGTACGTAATTTCCCAGGGCGCCATAGTTATTTATGTGCGCCTTTTTTTATGCCATTTCGTTTTAGGTCAGTTTATTAGGTGACCGGTATCATTATTTAATGGGCCTGCTGTCCACACCTTTACATCATCAAACCAAGGACATGAAAAAGCAAATAGACCCCGTAGCATATCAACCGCACCGCTATAGTATTAAAACATTAATGTTGATGGGCCTATTCCTGGCAACCTTGATGTTTGCCGTATTAACGGTAAAAGCAGCGGATAAACGGGTGGTTAACAGCAACGGCGACAGGGAACTGGCTGATGAAATTGCCAGGCAAGTTAACCTTTCGAATTTGCCCTTGAATTATCCCTTAACGGTAAAACGGTTTTACCTGCAACGGCAGTTTACCCCAAACTGGATAGTTAAGGAAGCGGATGCCGGGCAAACCTGGGCAGCTATGCTGATGATCGACTGCGTTTTGCAATTCGGCCTAAATCATGCAGATTATCACCCCACCGAATTATTGTACGGTAAACTGCACGATATACTGGAGCGCCCGGACAGGGTGCCGCTGGTTCAAAAGGCACGTTTTGAAATTATCCTGACGGATGCTATGCTATCCTTTACCAATAATTTACACTTCGGTAAATACAACCCGCTTTTTCCCGACTCGAAAATTGATAAGGGCGGGCTTTCTTTTGATGCTATGGAAGTGATCAACAAAGCAATGCCAAGTAAAGATTTTATAATGGCTATCCTTAGTGCGCAGCCTCAAAACAAGCTTTATCAAAACCTTCAAATCCATATGCATAAAGTAGCCGGGGTACAGTTGGATGACTGCTATGAGTTCCCCGAAGCGGAGGTACGCAAAATGGCGCTTAATATGGAGCGGCTGAGATGGTCGGCATTAGACACCGGCAATTTTATTCAGGTCAACATTCCGTCGTACAAACTTAGCTTCAATCATAGGGGAGCGGTGGATACCTTTAGGGTAATTGTGGGGATGCCCGGCACGCCAACGCCATCTTTAAATAGCGCCGTCAAATATTTCACCACAACGCCGGAGTTGCGGGTGGCACAGAAAGTATTTGTTAAAGAACTGCTTCCAAAAGCGATAATTGATCCTGCCTACCTGGCCAATAATCATTATGCTATTTACAATAATGGAGGGATGCTGATAACGCCCGGTAAAGCCTACTTAAAATTGATCTTAAAGTCACCGCAGCGTTATTATGCAACACAAACCGAAGGATGCGATAATGCCACCGGCCAAATGGTGGTCAGTTTTGATAATATATATGATATATACCTGCACGATACGCCCGAACAGGATCTGTTTTTCACAAACAACCGTGCATACAGCCATGGCTGTGTACGCGTGCAGCATATCGTAAACCTCGCTAAGTTGCTGCTGGCAAATGATAATGCGCAGGCTTTAGTACCTGCAATGGAACAGGCTGTTGACAAAGGACTGAGAAAAATTTTTAACCTCAAAAACCCAATGCCTATAGCTATTACTTATCTCACCTGCGAAATGGTAAACGGTACGTTGGTAGTTTATGACGACATCTATGGACTCGATAAAAACCTGGATATGTTAATGTACAGCAAAAACGACCCAACACTAAAAGTTACCCAAAACTAATTTTGGAGAGTTGAGAAATACAATGATCAGCATCACAGAAATAAAAACCTTTTAGATGACGAGCGTCATTATTTTAAAGTGTTGAAACACGCAATTTTGAAAAATAAAATTTTGAATATGAAAATGATATTGGTGCCTACCGATTTTTCGCCGGCTGCAAACAACGCCGCCAAGTACGCATACGGCATAGCCGAAATAGTTAAGGCCAACATAAAACTCTGTAATGCTATAAAAATACCCGCCGAATCGTTGTATGCGGCGCAGGTTGCCTGGCCGCTCGAAGATATGGGCAGTTTAAAAGAGGAGTCGGAAGCGGAATTAACCTATTTAGCAAACGTTTTAGACAAGGGGAGACAGGGAGATGATATTTTTAAACCCCGTATTGAGCATTCCATTGGCATAGGTAATGTAACAGACTATATCCGCAACCTGGTGTTGGATGATGGATTGAACATGGTGGTGATGGGTATGTCGGGCGCTAATTTGTTTTCTAAGTTTGTGCTGGGCAGTAACAGTCGCGATTTGATAGATAAGGCCGATTTTCCCTTATTGCTGATACCTAAAAACTATGCTTTCACGCCTATAAAAAAAATAGCCTTTGCTACCGACCTAACGGATAGCGATATAGATACCCTGCACTCGCTGACCAACTTCGGCAGGTATTTTAATGCCGAAGTATTGGTTAGCCACGTTATCCAAACATCAGGGCAGGATCAAAAAGATATAGATGCTTTTTTAAGCGATGTGACTTGTAAAATAAATTACCCCAACATTTATTATCGCAGCCTGCAAAACGAAGGGATAAGTTCCGGCTTAAACCAGCTTGCAGAAAACGGGCAGATTGATATGTTGGTGATGATCCACCGCAGCCACGGCATTTTTGGCAGCAGCTACACCCAAAAGCTTGCAACGCACAGCAGAGTGCCACTGCTGGTGCTGCCAGACGGATTTGATAAAGTGCTGATATAACCCGTAGTTACGATGGTTGCTAAAAAACGTATTGTTGCGATTTACCCCTACACCTGCGACCTTATATTAGTCGTCAATTTATACTGCTCTGGCGACATGCCCATATATTTTTTAAACACGCGGGAAAAATAATACGGGTCCTCATAACCCAGGTCCATAGCTATGGCTTTTATCTTGGCTTCGTTGGCGTATAAAAACTGGCAGGCCTTCTGCATCTTCAGGTGGATAAAGTAATCCATCGGCGGCATGCCTGTTGCCTTGCGGAACAAACTGCTGAAATGCGAGCTGGATAATTTATGCTGCCCCGCCATATCCTCCACGGTCATCTTTTTTTCGATGTTTTGCTTCATGTTGAGGATGGTGGTGGTTATGATGTCCTCGTTCTCTACCTGCTCGCTCACGATGTGCTTATCGGGGAACAAAAACGTCGCGATCAAATTGTACAGGCAAAACGTAGCATTGCACAAATTCTCAATACTGTAACCCATCTCCAGGTTCTGGTAAATATTATGCCATATCTCCAGCGCCTTATTATTAAAGGGAATCTGGATCGGTCCTTTAAAAATGTTAAGGTTGAGCGAGGAGTTGAAGTTTTCGATATTATCGCCCGTAAAATGTACCCAATAGATGGTCCAGGGGTCTTCTTCATCGGCCCAGTACCGCATGGGTTCCTCGGTAGCAGGCAGCAGGAAGAACTGGTTGGGTGTAACCTCGAATTTCTTTTTATCAATAACATAATAGCCTTTTCCCTTGAGGCAGTAGATCAATATGTTATCCACGCAGCCCCGGCGGCGCTCTTTATAATGGTACGATGCTTTTGGGAAATAACCAATGTGGGTAATGTAAATATTAAACAGCGCCGGGTAACGCTTAACATAGTCTGTTAATACCTTTTGAGGGATACTGATCAGTTTTTCACCGTCGAACCCGTCCTTGCGTTTAAAAGAGTTACCCATTATTAATTAAGGTGTGTAATAGTATATGCCATCAGAGAATGGCTGGTGTTTATAATGCGGGCTAAATTATATTTTATTTGGATAAAGCGCACCATTACAGCAAATTATTCTTCCAAAATAATTCAGGCGAATTATCCATTAAAATAGCCGAATTACCTATTAGACGATTTTAAACCGGCAGTTAAATTTGGCTGTTGTATTTAACAAAGCCAATTATAGCATTATCCAAAAAGCACCGGGTTTTTTAAGGTAATGAACCGGTTAAATACCAAACACAAACACATATAATATTAAGCAAGTAAATACTGCAATAGCCTATTGTTATTGCCTGTAAATAAAAATGCAAAAACCAGTATGCAACTACTAAAAGATAAGGTTGTTTTTTTAACCGGTGGTACCGAAGGTATTGGTTACGAATGCGCCAAAACATACCACAAGGCCGGCGCCAAAGTGAGCATCATCACCCACAAGGAAGATAGCCTGCAAAACTGCCGTATGCAGTTTTTTAATGATGAGATCCATTATATCCTGGCCGATGTATCTAAACCGGCGGACGTAAACCGGGCCATAACAGAAACCATCGGGCGATTTGGGAGAATAGATGTTATCCATAACAACGCGGGCGTATCCAACCCCTCCAAAACCGTATGCGATACTACGGATGAGGAGTGGGACAAGGTTTTCAACGTCAACGTAAAAGGCATTTACCATACCACTAAATATGGCATAGCCGCGCTTAAGGAAACTAAGGGAACCATTTTAAACACAGGCAGCCTTGTTGCCGATATAGGACAGGAGCTGCACGCCGCCTACACCGCTACAAAAGGAGCCGTTAACGCGCTTACCAAATCTATGGCGCTGGATTACGCGCCTTTTGGCATCCGCGTTAATGCAGTTGCCCCTGCAGGCGTGTGGACACCCATGCTGCGCCGCTGGAGCAATCAGCAACCAAACGCAGCGCACATTGAGCATTACCTCGATGAGATTCATCCCCTTGGTTATTGCCCCGAAGGCGATGTGGTGGCCGATGCGTGTTTGTTCCTGATATCGGAGCAGGCAAGGTTTATTACGGGCTGCATCCTCCCGGTATCTGGCGGGGCAGAGCTGGGGTACCGCAGGTACATGGATAAGCCATTTGCAAAAGATGTATAATCGGCACAACTAAAAGTACACTTTCTAAAAACTAAAAGTACAAATTTTAGAAAAACACACCAGATACAACTGAGTTTTTAGGTAAGTATAAAGGCCATTTAAAGTTAATTTAAATGGCCTTTATACTGTCAATGAATTTACTTTTGCTTTTTAGCAGGGTATAAGGCTTTTTTTCGGTATGCCAGGCTATCGGCCACGTACTGCTGCCGGAACTGAATGGCGATGCCCTGGTGGATGGTATTAAAATATCCCTGAACCCCTTCCAGCTTATCCATAGTGAGCTTAACGCTCTTTAAATAAGGAATTACGCCGGCTTGGGAGGTCTGCGTTAGATCTATCAGCTGTCCCGCTGTTAATTGTATCGTGTAAACCCGCTTTTGATCCGGGCGGTAAGTGGTGTCGGCAGGGGCTTTAATTACATCTGTTTTAGCCTGGCTAAATGCCGAAATGGTGATGGCCATCATGGCCGTGATGAAGATTGCTTTTTTCATGATTATTGAATTGCTATTAGGGTGAATTTGTAAGTGGTAGAAGCAGCGAGGCCACCGGCACCGACCTTTAAAGTGGCTGTGGTGGTAGTGGTGCTGGCCTCGTCGGCAAACACGCGGGACGTACTGGCCAGCTCTATTGCGGGTCCGTTTGATGGGAATAACGCCAGCTTAGGGGCCGCGCCGAACGCTGTATTAAAAGTTACAGTGGCCACGGTTGCGCTTGCAGTTGGCGACGTGCCGGTAGTAATGGTTACGGTAGCTGCTATGTCATTACCGCTAACGCTAACTGTAGGGCTTGTACCTGCACCTGTACCGGCTGTAATGGTTGGGGCAGATGATAAACCGCCCAAATGGATGCTTTTGGTCAAGCCGGTGTTATCTACCCAAAATTTATCAGTTAAGGTACCGGAGGCGTTGTCACCGGTGGATAATGTCCCGCGGTAAAGGTAATGGATGCCGCTACCCAAGCTATTTTCCCTAACATTTGCCCAATTAGCTATATAACCAGCAGAGCTACTTTGCGCAATACTTAACCAGCTTGCAACGCCGCTTTGTATACCCGATGAGGCTATTAAGGCTGTAGATGCAGCTGCAAACAGGTTGGAGATTCCTGATGCATCCCTTCTTACCTCAACTGTTGAACCGGCTGCGGTTTGTCCGATAGTTATTTGGGATATACCGGATGAAATATTAAGATTTCGCAATGCACCAGTGCCGCCATTTTCGACCACCAACTTAGCTACGTTGCCGCTAAAACCAAGCCGTAACCGTTCATAATTCGTAGTTTGATCGGTTTGGTTATTCATGCTCAGGAACGTTGATGTAGACCCAAATGTTAGCGAATGCGTAGGCGCTGTTGTGGCTAAGCCCAAGCCTGTTGTGGTAAGGCTCATCGCCTCGGTAGATGCGCCAAATAACCAACCGAACCTACTGCTTTGCGGAGATAAAAAATAATTGATGCCCTGTAGTGCCGTGTTTGATACGGATGCGTTGCCATAGCCGACAGCCAATTGTAGCGCGTTGGCGCTGCTGTAAAAATCAAACGAGCTGTAGCCGCTTGTGCTGGTGTTGTAAAACGATGCCAGGCCCGATCCGGAATAACTACCGGTAACATAGAACGGCTGCGAACCACCGTTCACGCCGCCAATAAACACTTTTGCAAACTTATTATAGGTACCCGACCAATCATTCGTAGCGGTCAATTGCCCGTAACGGGCATCACCTACCGTTTGCACATCGGTAGCAAACGTGCTAAATGAGCCATCACCGCGTACATATTGGGATGTGCTGCCGGTATACGTGATCTTACTTTGTGCAAGGCTTGTTATAAACGAAGGGTTTGCAAAACTGCCAGCCTGGGTAACGTACCTGGCATCCAGTGTGGTGTAGTTTACGTCAAATACGTTACCGCTAAGGCTCATGCTTGGTCCATTGGTATACGTACCAACACCGGCGATCTGCCCAAAAGTTATGGCATCCGTACCGATAACCGGGTCGGTAGCGTTTGTACATGTCCATTGCGTGTTTTTATAAAGAGTGCCCAGCCTTACCAATACGGCAGCGGTGGAAATTTCTGTAGAGGCATCCGCGTCAACAGATCGTGTCCAGCTGCCGCTTTTAACCAGGTAGATACCGTTATCCGCGCCGGCAGTTTGCGCCATTACTAAAACGCGGTCGTTGACGGCCAGCGATACGCCATCTACCGTTTGGGTACCCGATAACGTGATGTTACCGGTAGTTCTTACCCTTACCTCCTGCTTCCAGGTAACGCCGGTGGTGTAATTATCAAACTGTCCCTTGGTGATCGGCTCCATGGCGTTCACCGCGTCGGCATGCAGGTAGAGCGGGCCGGTTAGTGTGCCACCAGCAGTGGGTAACGCATCTCCCTCTTTGAGATATAACTTATTTGTATTATAGTCTCTTATGGTGCCATTTGTGAACACTGTAACATCACCACTTACTTCATCATGTAACCACAATTGGTGGCCAGCTCCTGAGTTACTAAAGGAATTAGTACGTGCGCCTACATTATCATGGAAAACTAAGGACTTGTTATCGTAAATGTGTGCATCATCTCTAAAATAAGATAGTCCAATATGATCTGTATAACCATCTATTTGAGCGTTCTTTGTTTCAAATGTAACCCCTGATGTTCCTGTAGTATAGATACTCTGTGCTGATAAACCATGCGCGCCAATAGCTACATCCGATGTTGCACCGGTATATGGCGTATATGAACTTAATGAAGATGATAAAGCAAACGTTGATGAAGGTATTTTATAAACATAGCCATGTCCGCCTCCGACTACTTGGTCTCTAACTAATATATCATAGCCTATTGCTGGTAAATCAGGTGCTGACCATAAAGATAAAGGTCGGTACATTATTATATCGAGGTTGTCGGCCCCTACGTTACCATCATTGGCTGACATTACAGCACCACCATCCTTGCCAAAAATCTGCAAACCATTTCGGGTATTAATACGCAATGACAATGAGACATTTGGAAAGCCAGTAAAATAACTACCATCGGAAAAATTAAGGTTTCCGCTCAATTGGGTTGCGCCATTCACATTAAAGTAGTGGTTTGCTTCCGGGCTAACTGAAATATTACCCGTTGGCGATACCAGGCCTATATCGTAATTGCCGGTGCCGGTATGCAGATCTATATTATTGCCGCCACTATGGCCCCAATTGGTTCCGAACAGGGTTGAAAAATCATCGCCGTTGTAGCTTTTTACCTCGTTAAACCCAACGTTACCATAAACACGCTGGTTGGATACCCCGCTTATTTTAAGTCTATTAGCGAGGCTATCCAGCATCCCAAACACGACAACGTTTTCAATATTGCCGGTTAATGGATTATAAAGCGATAGTCCGGGCTTAGCGTCAGTATTGCGCCAAAGTCCATTTACAAATAAACTGTCGGGAATATAATTTTTCCATGTTACACCGGGCACCTTTGGCACACCCATATACCAGCGCGAGAGAGTGGCCCTGTCGGCCATGATCTGGTTAGTGGTGGTGCGTTCATACGGCACCTTCTTTTGTGCCTCTGCAGTGACCGCCAGGCACAGTAATAGTAAAATGTTTAATAATCGTTTCATTGCTATTTTAGTAAGGGTTAAATACTGTTTAAATGCCGACGTACTCTATCCAGTGGCCGATGAGGAAAGGCGGTATTGTTTTTATCGGATCGGGGTCTGCGCTGCCTGTAGCCTCAGTGGCCTTGGTGTCGTTGCCCTGTACAGCGCCGCGCACATAGCCGCTGGTAACGCCGCTACCCTGTGTTTGTATCTTGATGAAATTGTGCACGTGGCTTATCAGGTTACCCAAGGTCATCTTTACGCCTTTAGCGCCGCCATCTGTGCCAACATTGCCGCCGAAGTCGGCATCGCCTTCCACACGGTGCATCGGGAAGTAACCGCGCATCTCCACACATTCCTGCCAGCCTGTACCGGCAAGATCATTCAGGTCGCCGGTATACCAGGCCTTGCCTCCATTTGCTCCGGTGATCGTTGGTGTGAATGGTGCCATCATGCGCTTTAGCTCTGCCACATCGGCCGTCAGCTGCGTTAGGGATGAATCACCGGCATTCTGGTTCACCGGCACAATAACAGTAAGGTGCGCGCCTTCATCCAGTTGAAAGCCGGTTAGCGTAAAGCGGCCTTTCGTATCGTCTTCCGGGTCTATCTCTTCATATCCTATTATTGCCGGGTTTACTTCACCACCACCCGCCTGTGAAACATAGACAGGATATTGAACACGGCCTTTCAGACGCACGTCGCTAACAATAACCGTATTGGTGTCGGCGTCATAGGCATAGTTATCGCTGCTGGTAAAAACCATGAACGGGTTAGGGTTGGTGATGCCGGGATCAGCACCGCCTCCACCACCGCCGCTTGTAGAAAAGGGCAGGTCTGATATTTTGCATTTACGCAGTATGCCGTCATCTATGCCCCAAACCCAAACAAGGTCATCACCTGTTGGGGTAATGCCTTCAGCAAAAGGCGGCGATTCCGGCATCTTTATTTTTATAACATCCATGTTAGATCAGGTTTAAAAGTTTTACAATGGCAGGGCGCGGCGTTACGCTGTCTGCGAGGTCTACCGAAGTGTATTCGTATGGTGAGGTGATCTTGCGCTTATACCCAACTACACGCACCTGGTCGTTTATACCATGGGCGGTGCTCAGCAGCCTGTAGGTGTAACCTACTTGCAGCTCTTTGCGATTACGCTTCAAAAACAAGGGGTCGATAGATACGGGGTAGTTAACTTTCCCTTTACCGTTATCGGCAAGCCAGGCCTGCGCACGGGCCTTTAATTCGGCTTCAGCGTTAGTTATGTAGATCAGCGGCATCTCTATCCCAATGATCACATACTTGTCGCCAGGGGCTGGTTTAAGCACATCAGTGGGCAGGTTAACCGTCTCGCCTTCGTTAGCAACAATTACAAAGGTCTTCGTTCCATTATTGAAGGAATCGATGTTGAATGTCTGCCCTGCACACTGTCCTGTGTTGAAGGTAACCTGAGCAGTTACGCCTGGTAATATCTGCGGGTTAACGTCGAAGTCCAGCGAGGCATCGCTGAATGTGACTTTATCGCCAACAGCCGTTACAACACCCTGATGACGCGGGTAGATATCATCGAAGTACACTGTGTGTTCAAATACGCCGTACAGGTCGGCATTCTTTTCAATATAAACACTGTCAGGCATCCGCAGGTATTTTGCGCCATTGCGGTAATTGGTGCCTATGTTCTTATCGCTGCCGAAAGCGTACAACCTGGTTACAGTGCCGGTAACATCGGTGTTATCAGCATTCTGCATCGAAAGCTTTAACAGGCCTTTATCCTGCCCGTATTCCAGCGTCACACCACTTGGCAGCTGTCGTTTAAATAAATAGATCTTCCGCCCTTCCAGGAAGTACTCGGTATCAAATTGCTCGGCCAGTCTTCCCAGCACGGCGAGGCATTTTTCACCGGCGAAAGACATCGTTACAAAATCGCTGTCGACCACGTTACCTAACGACCAGCCCGCCCCCGGGAACATGCGCTCCATGTTTGCCAGCAGCAGGTTCATAAAGTCGATAGCGCGCCCGCGCTGTTCAAACTTGCCTTCAGTAAGATGATTTGCCGAATCGTAAGTAAGGTAATTCGCTCTGCGCAGGAAGTAAAGCCAGCTTTCGAAAGTAATAGTATATACAATGTTACGTTTGGCATCTTGCTGGAAAGGCACCCGGTCGTTAATGAAATAGCGCTTATTTAAAATATCGGCGTAATCACCTATAGCGAAAGGAATAGCGACCGGCACTTTGCATATCAGCGTAACAATATCATTACGCATCAGGCCATAGTCCTGCAAGCTGGAGCTGTCGGGCTTTATCGTTGCCCTAACCTCTGTGGTGCCTTTTTTATAGATGGTTATCATGCTGATAAAAATCTATCCTGATCGTCTACCAGGTACACGGCCGGTATATTGTCAAACGGGTTGGTCTCGGCAAAAACGAGGTCGAACTTTACCCCGCAGCTCTCGCGGTTAAGTTGGGTGAGTTTCGTTAAATTCACCTGCTCTTTGTAGTAAACATGGTAAGCGCGGTCAATGTCGGCTATGTAAAGCTCCTTGCTGCCCTGTCCGCTCAGCAGGGTGAACAAGGCATCGTACCTGGTTTTAAAATCTTCTCTGCCTTCTGCGATCAGGGCGCAGGACAGTTTAAAATCCCTGGCCTCAAAGTGCGGGTCGGTAAGGTCTTTATCAATACCATCCTGTTCCGGCCAGTTGTTTTGCAGGCTGTCCTTACGTTTGGGATAAGCAAGGAAAGTGTCCGAGCCATTGCTGATCACAAGCCCGAACATCTCTTTAAGGTCGTATCCGTTTAATGTATAGTCCATAACTGTGTTATATGCCCGCCGCCTTAATGGCGTTGGTAAGGTTGCTTGATGATGTGTTGCTGTCTATATTGGTTAGGCTGTCGCGCATCGAATCGCTGTTATCAGCAATGCGGCGGGTATTGGCCTCTATCTGCATTTGCACCAGCGTCTGGGTGCGCTGCTCAGCCAATTGCTGTTGAATAGTTTTACCGTTGGCTGCACTGATGGCATTAGCTTCTACCACCGCCTGCTGAACGCCGCGAAACGTCCCCTCTAAAACACCGGCCTGCTCGGCAGTAATACCTTGAATGGCACCCGTCAGAGTTGAAGATGATGAAGAGCCTGTCGCGCTGCCGCCGGTTAGCAGGTTGTATGCATCCGCTTGTTTTTGCAGGTTGGCGGCAATAGCATCTTTTTGTGCGCGTAGTGCGGCAAGTTCATCGTCGGTAAAACTACCGTCGAGACCCGCGTTATACAGCGCGTCGAAAAACGGCTGCATAGCGCGGTCTACCTGGGTACGTTTAAAAGAATTGAGTATCGCGCCGTCGATGGCTTTTTCAATGGCCTTGCCCAGGTTGGCGGCAGATGCCTCTCCATTTTCAAACAGCGAGGTAATTGAATCGTTAAGGCTGTCGAACGTAGTGCCAGTGATCTCGGCCTTTAAAGCGTTGGCTGTATCTTTTGCCTGCTGTTCAAGGTTAAGCAGGTTTTGCACAACGGCTGCGGTATTATCATCAAGCAGGTCTTTATTAAGCAAATCTTCGAGTTCACGAATAGATTTTCCAGCCAAAGAAACACTGGTGCCAAAGTTGGCAAAGGCCTTTGCCAAAACCCCAGTGAAGGCTCCCCCGTTGTTGGCTTTAAGCAGGTCATCAATCGCCTTGTCGCCCGATAGCGATGCCCTGTTTTGCAAGCTTTCCAAGGCGGCTTTTTGCGCCGCTATAATAGCATCTATGTTTGCTTTATAGGCTACTAACCGTTCGGGTCCATAAATTTCTTTTGTAAGAGCCAGCTGCCGCTCCAATGCTTTGTTAATGGCCTCTACTGCCTTAAGCTGCAATTGCTGCGAATAGGCTTGTTGTTCGGCTTTTTGCTTTGAGTTGCTAAACAAGCCAACAATGCTGCTAATAATAGTGATTCCAGTACCTATAATCCCCAATCCTCCGGCAATTTTATCCAGTGGTGATGCGCCTTTTTTGTTAATGGCAGCAAAGCCGCTCTTTATGTCAGCCACGCCGTTAAGAATATTACTAACAGTACTGAGGGCCTGCGCAAGTCCTTCGTCAAATGCGGAAACCTGGGTCACTATGCCGCCCAGCGCGGAAGCCACCGCCCTTAACTCTTCAGGTGTTGCCTTCAGTGTATCGGACTTTTTGGAATTAAGCTGCGCGTTTATTTTATCATAAGCCTCCTTGGTGATGGTGCCAGCCTTCAGCGCGTTATCCAGGTATTTCTTTAGAAACGCAAGATCTTGCTGTGCTCTTTTTTGAGAGATGATAGCAATGCCATCAAATAACTCCTTGTAGGCACCAAGCTCTTTAACCTTTGCTTCATCCAGCGCAGTCGCTTCTTTCAAACCCTGCTGTATGGCAACATCGGCCTGCTCGGCGGCACCCTGCGCCCGCAGCTCGGCGGCTTTTTGCAGGGATCGCTCAATTATCAGGTTGCGCTGCTGTTCGTAGCTAAGCGTTGAGGCCAGCAGTTCAAGGTTCTTTTTGGCCTCGGCTTGCTTCTCTTCTAATTGGTGTTTGGTAATTAAGTCCGCACGCGCCTGCAATGGCCCGGTTATTTTACCGGTAGGAATTTCGTCAGCCTGATTATCTAAATAATTCTTAAAGTTTTCGCCGGAACGCAGCAAAAGAGCATACTCTTTATCAGCCGCCTCCTTACCAAGCTTCTCTTTATAAGCTTCGTACTCTGCATATAACGCTTTCTTTTCGTCGAGGTCGGCCTTTATAGCTGAATTTGTATTTAATTCCAATTGGTTGCCTAATGCCGCTTTTTCGGGTTGAGTGATTAACCTATCAATAGTCGCTTTCGCTACCTGGTTACCTGCATTTTTAGGATTGGCGTTAAATGCAACTACCTTTGCCCGCAACTGGTCGAATTTGTCTGTTATAGCCTTTAAAGCCTGTTCATCTGCACTCAGCGCTTTCCTGTCAAAAGCGGCTGTAGCTTCTGTGATCTCATTCAATAAAGCAATTTTGTTTTTCTTAGAATCAGCGTCCGCATTCCCATCGGTAATTTTTGGGCTATAGCGTTTTTGCAGCTTCTCAACCTCAATTATCTTATCCCTGTATGTTTGTATTTGCTTATCGTTTGGGCCAAGGGCTTTCAGCTTTGCCTCCAGCGCGGCTTTCAGGTTATCCAGATCAGCAGCCTGCGAGGCATTTTTTATGATCTCGTCGAATTTTTTAAGAGGCTCTTTAATGAGATTTGTGCCGCCGTAAATTGCTTCTGCAACTTTCTTTATACCTCCGCCATAGGATATGGCAAACCGCCTTTGATCTTCCAAAATCTTAATTTGCCTGTCAGCTTCTTTCAGTGATTCTACTGCGCTTTTGTTTATATTATCTTCCTGGTGTCCTGATAAGATACCGCCGCCCTCGCCATCGTATTTGCCAGCTGCCTCATCCCTTTTAAGCTGAGCTAATTGGTTCTGTCGAAAGTTGGATATCTTATCTTTTTTGCGCTCTAATTCAAAACGCTTTCGCTCCACATCTTCAAGGTTGCTAACTACGGCTTTCGCCCTGGCTTGCGATAATATTGCCAATGTCAATTCTTCATAGCTTTTCTTTTCTTCGCCATTAAGAATTGCCGAAAGCCTGGAATTCGCAAACTGTTCTGGGAACTCTTTTTTAAGTTCTTTTGCCGCCGCAATACGGTCACGCTCAGCGGCAGTAACATCTGTAGCAAGCGCATACAATACTTTGAGGTTTGCAGATTGCGCGGCAAAATTACTTGCCGTTTGGCGGTTAATTTCATTTAAGGCATTCAGTTTAGCAGCAAGCAGGGTTATCTTATTGCCAAATAAATTAAGGCTGGCGATGTAGTTTACTATTGGTGATGTAATGAAAGCCAGTAAACCGGCTATACCTATACCAGGCAATATATAGGCTATGTTTCTTAATACCGAAAAACCTTTTGTTAAATAATTCGTGTTCCTGGCAACGGCGTTACCCATATCATCAAACCCAACCCGGCCAATATTGCGGGTACGTGCAATTTGGGCTTCAGTTTCCTGTAGCTTACGGTTGTATTTGGCAATGATATCGGGATTAAAAGAAGTAGCAGCGGCAGTTTTGTACAGGTTGGCGGCGTAGATCAACCGGCCAATGGTGCCAACAGGGCGCGTTGCAGCACCGTTCAAACCATCAAAACCGGCAGTGCCGGCACGGTTCAGGTTCCTTATCTGGTTTGTAAGGCCTTGTATCTCTGCGTTCGCAATAGCTATTTGCGCCGGGTCAATCAACTTTAGTTTGTTGGCGTTGGCTAATTCAAGCTTATTAATGAGGCCCTGCAATAAACCTACCTGCTCGGCGGTGGCTACGTTATCCTGTACGGTTGCTGCCGCTCCCGCTTCCCTGATCGCTACTAACCTGGTCATTTCTGCCTGGTATTCGGCCAGCGTAACCACACCGGCATCCAGATCGGCATTCAGGATGCGGATAAGCTCATCTATCCCGCTGATGGCCACGCGGCCGGTGTCACCGGCACCTTGCAAGGCATTTTGATAAGCGGCAACCTCGGCAACGGAATCAGATAAGCCACCGCTGGCCCGCAGGCGCTCAATGGCGGCAACTGCCTTGTTAACTTCCGTTTGCATTACGGTTGTAGATTTTGCAACAAGCCCCTCTGCCTGGTTCAATGAAGCAAGCAGCTCGGGGTTGTTTATTATAATCTCAATATCTATCGGCCCTAAATTATCCATTGCTTAATCCATAAAGTCGGCGAAGTCATCAAATGATGTTGCCTTTTTAACCTTGTCCTTATTCCTCGTTTTGTAGCTGGGCGCATCTGCCAGCATCATTTGCAGGTTTATCCAGCTTATCTTCCACATCAGTTGGTGCCAGGTGAAACCGAGTTCCTTAATGATGTTGAAGTTTTTTCCCCAGGGGCTATGCATGCCGGAGCATTTTAACTCCCCTGTGTCTGTTGGCTCAGTGTCGGCGCTGTCATCTTCATCGCTGCTACCGATCTGATAGAACTCGTAAAACTTTCCCTGCTGGAAAGCATCACCAGCACATTTACTATAGTTCGCATCTGGATGCTGTTGAGGTGCCAGTACATCCAGCCCGATACGATGCCGGTTAGCAGCTTGCCGCGCCAGTAACCATATAGCCAGGCAGTGGCTATAATGCGGCTTAGCAACCTGCCGTGCTTGCTGAACAGGTTGTGCGCGTTGGCATCGTCCATATTGGCCAGCTGCTCGTCGGTGATGCCGCTGCTCAGGTACAGGTAGCTTATCCTGGTAAGCGTACCCATGTTCGGCGGAATGATCACCAGCTCGATATGTTTGCGGCCAAACAGCCTAAACAATAAAGGTGCGGTTACCCGCACCTTTATACCATGATCGAGCAGCGTTGCGGCCGCCTGTTGTTCCATGTTCATTATGCGACGTCTACCGTTACGGTTACTTTATCGGTGCCTGTAAAATCGTTGCTGTCTGTAGCAGCCAGCTGGAACACATACACGCCATCAACAAGGCCGGTAATGTTGGTGGCAAGCGCGGCCGGTGTAGTGATGCCGGGATCAGCAGCGCCTACCGGTTTACTTGTGCAAGTCCATAGTTTAGATACGATGGTACCCCGGTACGCTACAGCCGTACCTAACAGGGCAGCATTTGCGAGAACAACACCAGGCTGATCGGCACCGGCATTAACAACAGGGGCTACGTATTTTGAAATTCTTAAGGCTTTAACGCCAGCGCCGGTAGGCTTCAACACCGTTACGGTATTCTCCAGTAAACCAACGCCGTCCTGCTTCATCTCATAATTGATCTTAGAGCGGAGCTTGCCTCTCGGTATTTCTACCAGCGTGCCGTCTTTGGCGATGGTTTGAAAGCTTCTTTCTATCTCCGGGTTTTGCAGTGGCTTTTCCCAGGCACCATCTGCCGCAATCTCACCGCCTTTATAAGCGACCAATTGTGCGGCATCATAATCGTAGGTGCTAAACACCAGGGTAATTACACCGTCAATAGTAAAGGATTCATCCGGCTGGCCCGGATACTCTTCCGACTCAACGTCAAATACGGTTGGGTCTGCTTCCTTAAGCGAAGCGGTGCCCTTGTAAGTAGTGCCTCTTTGCACCAGCATGATAGACATGGTACCCTCATCAGGTATTTCGCCATCCTTTAAGGACTTTAGGGAATAAGCAATTTGCTTCATAATTTCGTTGTTTGTTGGGGTATCGTTAAATACCTGCACCGGCCGAAGCCGAATGCAGGGGGTTAATTTTGTGTTGGGCCGGATATTATTCCCCGGCTATTTTAGCTTTGTTAGCCTTGGTGATGGCCGTTTTCAGCGTCGCATCTTTTTGATCAGGCCCCGCTTCTTTGCCGGTGGCTTCCAGGTACTCGGCCTCCAAGATGGCGCGGGCCTGTTTCGCTAACTCATCTTTCTGCTCTTGCGTAATCAGATCATCATCGCCGTCCAGCTCTTCCGCGTCGGTCGTACCAGGCATAACTTCCACACGCGTTAACTGCGACACCCCTTTATCATCAAGCGTTTTTGCATGGTTAATGCAATCGCTTTCACTAAAGAATGCCGAGCCATCGCCTGAAAAGTATACAACGTCTTTGTTTCCGTAAGCGCCGAATATCTCTTTAGCGCGTTCCTCGTTTGCTTTTTTACTCATTAGTATTGGTTTTTGTAGGGTTAAAACAGCGGCGCATTTGTCCTTTTTGGTATTTAATGCG
Organism: Mucilaginibacter sp.; assembly: GCF_039925265.1. GTDB lineage: Bacteria > Bacteroidota > Bacteroidia > Sphingobacteriales > Sphingobacteriaceae > Mucilaginibacter. The sequence continues at coordinate 296,271 of NZ_JBDSZG010000014.1, read as the reverse complement.
GCCTCATGGGCTCTTCCGTTTGTTGACTCTGTCCGCTGTTTAAATATTGTTTAATTAGCTTTTAAATACGTTTTTAAGGTAATACTCCACGGCTTGCACCGCCAGGCTCCAGTTCACTTTGCCACCGCCGAATACCATCAGTATCCGGGCTGCCATATTATGCGCAAAGGCATCCTGCGCCACCTTATCGGCTTCGCTCACTACCACCATTGATTTATGGAAGAGCTGATCTTTAGCATAGGTTAATATACCGGCCATTACGGGCAGTTCTGCAACCAATACTTCCCTGATCCGGTTATCTACGGTAGTCGGTATCAGGTCGGTAAGGATGACAGCCAGCGGCGAAGCCAGCCCCGCCCTGATGTTATTTACGATCACGATGGCGTGTTCAATGTCTGCCTCGGTGATGCCGTCCGGTATCTTGTCCGTACTGGCGGGTGTTGGCTTGCCGGGCAATATGCTGCATACAAATGCCCAGGCTAATTTTAAAATGCTTTTCATGATGGTGTTTTAAATAATTTCTGTTCAGCAGCGCGCCTTTTTACCAGCACATCCGCTATTTTCTTTTCCCCGTTTTTGGTAACCTTGTTCCATTTCAGGAACTCATCAGCTGCGCCGTTGTAATCACCGGCGTTTAGTTTCTTCAGTAGTGTGCTACCCGCTAAAGAACCTGTATTATAATCGAAGCTGAGAAGCGCGGCACCCTGATTGTCGGTAATGGCCACCCTCACCAGGCTCCGCACTTCCGCTTCAAATTCTTTCAGTTTAAAAAGCAACAGGCTATCTGCCCGCGCCTGGGTAATGGTGTCGCCCATTTTAACCCTTATGCCGTTTTCGTACCTGGTATTTCCCCAGCCGATAGTTGGCACACCCGCGATATCGAGATAGGCTTTTAAGCGGCACCCCTCAAAGCCCTCTATCAGGGTGGTATCGTTTTTGTCGACCGCCCAGGCCGTAGCGGCTTCATTGCGGAGGTTCTTAACCAGGTCAGTTGCTGCGTTTAGCATTACGATATAAATAGGGCGTTAAACTTTGCGGTTATCTTGGTCACAATGGTGCCTTTTGCCTTCCCATTGATCACATCAAGGTTTTCCAGTATACTAATCGTATTCTCAAACCCTACGTGGGTTACCAGCACAATATGGAGCCACCCAAATGCCCAGGCAGCTACAGTTTCGTTATGCTTGCTAAAACTGTTAAAAAGGGAATAACTTACGCCGATCATCACCAGGTAACAGGCAACCTTTAAACTAAAGCGCGAAAGCTTGATGCTGCTGAACGGTTCTTTTTTAACCATGGAAGCCCAGATGCCGCTAACCAATTCTGTTGGGAAGATTAATAGTAAGGCGATAAAGCCAGCCTGGTCTAACCCGAAGATCTTATCTATCATTACCCAACTAAAGCTGATAATAAGTAGCTGGTGAACAAACGAATAGCGTATACTCGGCACCAGGCTATTGCCAAACTCGGCAAAGCTGTGAAAATCAAATGTTTTTAAAAGTCTGGTTAAATGGTTCATCCGGTTTTAAATTACCGCCCCGCAATTAACGGGGCGGGTTTATGGATCTATCGTTTTTTGGGTATGTTTATCGACGATTAAGGGGCTACATAGGCCGATACGATAGCGCCTAAGTACTTCGCTCTTTTCGGCACGGCCATAAAGTAATGGCGATACGAAACGATGTTAGACTGTCCTGCCGGATTAAGGGTCGAAGGCAAAAAGTACTGCCTGGTGTAGCCCGTTTTCTTGGCAATGTTAGGCACATAGAACGCTACGGACGCTTTGTACTGCCCTGCGGCAGGCACCGCGCCAAAAGCCAGTTTGTTGGTGCCGTTGTAATATGGGTTGCCGGTGTACTGGAATATCTCAAAACCGCCTACCATAGGAGCAGGCATCCCGGTTTTGTAATTGCTGAACATATCGCCAAAGCGTTTTCTATCCAGCAACAGGTCGTTCCAGTGGTCAGAGCAAAGCACCAGGCGGCGGCCATCTTCTGGTACTTCCATATCGTCAAACTTCTTTTTCAGCGCCACAATGTCATCATAAACAAAGATCACGCGGGGGCCGTCCATCAGCGGGGTATCCGCTACGGGCGCACCTGCACCATCATGTACCACACGGTCCTTATGTATCCCGGTGGTACTCACAACCGGGGTAAAAGCGCCGTTAGCGGCAGGCGCGATCATGTAAATAGCCTTTTTATACTTGGCTATCAGCATGGCGCGGGTCATTAGGTAAGTAGCCGCATCAATACGTTTGTAAGACGCGCCACTGGCCTGATCATCGCTGATGGGGACTTGTGGGGTTTGCAGCTTGTCTAACTGCAAGGTTACCGAGCTGTCGCCGTATGCGCTGATCGGCAAGGGGTAAACCGTGTTATTGAACAGGATATCGATATCAAAATCGGTCACCGGTATATGGATCAGGTTTTGCTCACTGGCGCTACCCGAACCTACCTCAATTACGGATGTATCTATTTCTACTACCCCTGCTAACCAGGGGGCTTGGTCTTGTGAAGTTAGGTTGGTTTCAACCCTGTTCACCCACATTTCGGGGAAATTCGCAGGCATGTTTTTATTTTTTAGGTGTAAATTAGTAGGGGATTTGTCAGTTGGTTTTGTTGCGTGGCCTATTTAGCAAACAGCGCGGCATAAGCTTCCGGCTTCTCCGATTTAAAGGCCAGTTGCTGCGGCGTTGTAAGCTTTTCAAAATCATCTACCGTTTTGATCTTGTCGTCAGCGGCAGTTTTATTATCTACCCTGGCACTAAGACTTACTTTGCCCGGCATTTTACCAATCTGGGACGAAGCCAGTTTAAAGTTACTTACCGCGAAGCCAACCCATTCTTCGCGCTCACCGGCAAGTATCTGCTCGTTGGCTATTGCACCATCAACCAGTGCTTCGGCCTGCAACTTTGCCTGCGCATCAAACTTGGTTTGCCAGTTGGCATTAGCTGTCGCTTCGGCTTTTAAAGCTATATTGAGCTTTTCGATAGCGTTGTTTATCTCCACTTCGCTCTCAGCGTTCGCCAGCCCGAAGCCAACCAATACCGCCATCGCGGGGGCCGATAGTTTAAATTCTTTCATGTGTGTTGTATTTTGATTTAATTTTTCTGCTGATAGTTGTTGCAAGGAAAGCTTGATCTGATCCTCTTTGATCTCCAGCCCGGTTGCTATGTCAAATAAGGACAGCGAGCCTTCATTACTGGGTACGCCGCAAATTGTGCCTTCCATGCATACAGACTGGATCAGGTCCCAGTTACCATCCGGCTGCCGTTCGAAGCTGTTTTCATCGAACGAAATACCCAACCCGAGCGAACTGCCTTTTACATATCCCCGTTCAACCTGGCCCTCCAGTGTAACCGCAGCGGGCAGGCCTTTATCAAACTCGGTATCCATCTTTAGCAATGCCCCTTCTATTCGCCTGTTCACCCATTTGCCCATTACCTTATCGGTTCGGTTGATATGGCTGTCAAGCATTACCGGGTTCGCATCGAAACGCTTAAAATCAATGCCCTCGTTCCGCACCCTAAAGCCGTAACTGTTCACTACATTTTCATCATTCAGTACGAAAGTTGGCATGTGCTTTTTGCTATTTATAGTTGTTGTTGATTCAAAGATGCAAGCATCTTTAGGCACAGCCAATTAAGTGCGCAAGCCTTGCATAACTATTTAATTACGAGGCGTTTTAACTACATTTTTGCTACCATAAACAAGTTTATGGCATTAAAAAAGGTTCAGGAGCGCGAATACGCCAAGGTTTTGTACCTCTCTGAAAACATCAGTCAGAAGGATTTAGCCGCGCGGGTTGGTGTTACCGATAAGACAGTTGGTGTTTGGATAGAACAGGGAGGCTGGAAGAAACTAAAGCGTTCTATGCTGACCACAAGGCAAAATCAGCTTAACCTGCTTTACGATCAGTTGGACTGGCTTAACCTGGAGATCTCCATGCGGGATATCAAAGCGGCATCCAGCAAAGAGGCCGACATTATTATGAAACTTACCGCAGCCATCCGCAAACTGGAGGTAGAAACGTCGGTAGGGGAAACCGTAGAGGTAGCCCGCAACTATATCAATTTTGTACGAAGTACTGACCTGGAACTGGCTAAAAAGATCACCGTGTTTTTTGACCTGTACATTCAAACCAAAATGAAATGATGAATGCTACGGACAAGAAGTTTTGGGCAGAATGGGAGGCCTTCAGGGACAATATCAGGAAGTCGACACCTGTAGACCTCGATGAAAGCCCTTTGGCTAAACGCAAGCGTATTGCCGACCTGGAGAAGAATCCCGAAAAGTGGTTTAAATACTATTTCCCTACCCATTACACAGCAGAACCGGCCCCGTTCCATCTAAAAGCAACTAAACGGATATTTGAAAACCCGGAGTATTACGAAGTGCGCTCGTGGAGCCGTGAGCTTTCTAAATCGGGGCGAACCATGATGGAAGTGCTCTACCTGGTATTGACTGGCAAAAAGTTCAACATCCTGATGGTTTCAAGCACCTACGACAATGCTGTACGCCTGCTGATGCCATACAAAACAATTTTAGAGTCTAATAACAGGATTATTAACGACTACGGAACGCAACAAAGCATAGGTAAATGGGAAGCCGGTGAGTTTAGCACAAAGCAGGGTGTGGCATTCAGGGCATTGGGTGCGGGCCAAACGCCGAGGGGAACCAAGAACGATGCCATCAGGCCGGATGTTATCCTGATCGATGACATCGACACCGACGAAGAGTGCCGGAACAAAGAGCGGATCAAATTTAAAATGCAATGGATTGAAGAGGCGCTGATACCAACGCGGTCTATTTCCGTTCCGCTCCTGATTATTGTTTGCGGTAACATTATTGCCAAGTACTGCTGTGTAACAGAAATGGCCAAAAAGGCTGATTTTCACGACATCATCAACATTACCGACAAATACGGCAATAGCTCGTGGCCGCAAAAGAACAGCGCAGAGATGATCGCCAGGGTAGCCAAAACAATCAGCTCTAATTCCTTTCAAAAGGAGTATAAGAACAATCCTATTACCGAGGGTGATACTTTCAAATTTATTACCTACGGCGTTGCACCGAGAATTTCAAGCTGCGAGCGGGTGGTGTGCTATGCCGACCCCTCAACTTCAGATAAGAACGGCGGGGTTAAAAGTGCCGCCAGTCATAAGTCATTGATAATCGTTGGTTTTAAAAACTACCAATATTTCATCTATCGGGTTTGGGTAGACCAGATCAATAACAGCGGCTTTGTAGACTGGATCTTCGATGCCGAGGATTACTTAGACCGCCATGGTGTTGACCCTAAGAAGATCTATATCGAAAACAACAGTCTTCAGGACCCTTTTTACACGCAGGTTATCAAACCGCTGATAGAGAAACGGACTACCGAAAAGCACAGGAACGACCGCCCGCCCATTACGCCTGACAGGCGCAAGAAACCGGATAAGTTCGCCCGTATCGACGGCACGTTAGAGCCACTCAACCGGGAAGGGAATTTAATATTCGATATCAAACTAAAAGGTACTCCTTACATGGTGACCATGGAGGAGCAAATGCTTTCCGTTTCCGTCGCCTGCAAGGTTATGGACGGCCCCGATGCACTGGAGGGCGCGGTTTGGATCATTCAAAAGAGAACAGCGAACGCAAACAATACCTATGTACATGGTGCAAGGGTTAACAATCATTTTTAATCATGGCATTTTTAATCAAAGAAGAATTTAAAACCGTTATCCGCGATTACCAGCTGGATGCGATAACCGATGGTGACGACAGCATTGTTGATACCGCTATCGAGATAGCTATCGAAGAAGTGTCCAGCTATTTTAACGCAAGTGATAAAAAGGTTTGGGAAGATGGCAGGCCGCATTATGATGTACCTGCCATCTTCGCGGCTATTGGTGCGCAACGCAATGCGCTGATGCTGGCCAATACCAAAATAGTGGCTATTTGGTATCTGCTTGATCTATGCAATACCGGGCTTGAATACGACGAAGCCAAAGACCGTTACGACCGCGCTACCGCCTATTTGAAAGCTCTGGCAAAGGGCGATGTAAACAGCGCCACCCTGCCGCGCCTGGCAGGCCCACCACCAGAAGACGAGCTACCCTACCGCTTTGGAAGCCGAAACAAATTTACCCACGAATAACAACCTGACGTATGAGCATATACACGCAATTAAAAAGCCTTTTACAAGGCAAGTCCGCAGTTGAAAGTAACTTAGCCAGCCCTATAGACCTGATGACTTTAGCTTATCAGCAAAATAAGGATGGCGTAATCAGCGATGCCAAAACAAACCGTTTCCTCCCTTATGACAGCAAAGCCGTTTACCGGACGCGTCAGGATATTAAGAAATGGAACGCAGCACTCGACCAGGCGCAATACCTGCAACCCAAAAACTGGATGTTGCAATTGCTTTATAATGAAGTTGGGATCGACGCGCTGCTGCACTCGCAAACGCAAAATAGAGGCCACCAGATATTTAGCCTTGATTTTAACTTAAAGAATGCTGACGGGACTAATAACGATGTTCAAAAGGACGTTTTGAAGAAAATGCCCTTCTATCGCTTTGCTACCTGGGAGAAGATTAAATCAATTACCCACGGATATAGTATGCTGGAGCTGAGCCTTGGCAAAACTGTTGATGGCAAGCCTTTCCTGATAGGTGACAGCATACCGCGCACCAATGTAGTGCCCCAAACGGGTTTGTTCTATGGTGACTATTATGATGATATTAACGTGGTAAAATACCGCGAGATGCCCGAATTTGGTACCTGGCTGCTGGAATATAATTCCAAAGACCTGGGGCTGTTAAATAAGGCCGTTCCGCACGTTTTGTTTAAACGTTTTGCACAAAGCTGCTGGAGTGAGCTTTGCGAGATCTACGGGATTCCCCCTCGCGTGCTTACTACCAACACACAGGATAAAGTAATGCTGGACAGGGCCACCAAAATGATGAAGGATATGGGTTCAGCGGCTTGGTTCATTATTGACGAAGACGAAAAATTTGAGTGGGCGCAGGGAGCGGTAACGAATGGTGACGTTTACAAGAACCTTATTGACCTCTGCCGCGATGAGATATGCCTGCTTATATCGGGCGCGATCATCGGCCAGGACACCAAGAACGGCGGGCGCAGCAAGGATGAATCAGCACAAGAAATGCTATGGCTTATCGTACAGAGTGATATGGCCATGCTGGAAGATTACTGGAATAATATCACCCTGCCGGCGTTAAAAAAGCATGGGTTTTTAACGGGCGAATTAACCTTTGAATTTGTCCCGAATGAAGATACCAAGCAATTGATGGGCTGGGTTAAAGATCTTCTCCAGTATTATGAGATTGATATTGAGTGGCTAAAGGAAAAAACTGGCATTGAATTAACAGCGGCCCGTAAAACGCCGCTTCCGGGTGCCGGCACCGATGCTAAAAAGCTCAAAGCCGACCTTTTAGGAGACGAAGATTTTTTTGGCAAGGCCCGTCGGCAATTAAGTGCTTAAGCGGGCCGCAAAGCCTCAACTTTGCCGAACTGCAAAGTAGGCTTAACGAATTGTATCATAGCTGCTGTGGTGGCCACGCCATTAACCTGAGCCTGGACGACGCGCCGAAGGCTTACCAGGACTATATTGATAAGCTGATAGACCGGATATTCAAGGCACAGGCGGCACCGGATGCCGACCCTACACTGATACGCACCTACGGCAATAAACTGGAATCGGGCATTATTAAAGGGTTTGGCAAAACGCTGGCCGATGTTGACTTTACCACGCCCGACTCCAAGACACTTGTATCCCTGCAAAATAACGTTTGGCAGTTTAGCGCGGCTAAAACCTACACACAGATGAAGGACATGAGCGCCGCCCTGGTAGATGCCAACGGCAAGGTGCGCAGCTTCGAGGAGTTTAGGCGGGAAGCCCAGCAGATCACCGGCGAACAGCTACGCTGGCTCAAAACAGAATATGATACCGCCATAGGCTCGGGACAGGCAGCGGCGCAATGGCTGCAAATACAAGCGGAAAAAGACACCTTCCCGTTTTTGGAGTATGACGCGGTACTGGATGACAGGACATCGCAGATATGCATACACCTGGACGGCATAATAAAAGCCGTAGACGATCCTTTTTGGGATACCTACTACATTCCTAACCATTTTGGCGAACGCAGCGTGATCAGGCGTTTACGCGAAGGAAAGGTAACGCCGGATGACGAGATAGTGCATCCTGAAAAGATGGCCGCCATTTTCAAAAATAACGTCGGCAAGAACGGCTGGGCTTTCTCTCCTGACAGCAACTACTTTGTAGACGCGCCGCCGCACGTGGTAAAAAACGCCACCCTTTACATGCCCGAAAACGACCAGTATGTTATCAGGTACAAAGGCGAAGCCGGCGTGGAGCTGTCTGTTAACCGCAAAACCCTGATAGAAAATAAACCCGATCTGCCGGATATTGAAAAAGCGGGTAAAGCACTTGTTGATAAAGGGCGGTCGGTAGATATCCTTCCCGAGATCCACGCCAAGGAAACAGATCTGCGTAAAGCGCTATTGCCGGATGTCGCTAACGGCAAGAACCCGGACATCCTTTTAGATCGCGCTGATTATGCCGACGTAAAGAAACCGCAGACACCGGCTAACTACAAGACCCTGATGCGTAACGTGGCCGGAGCGGCGCAGCAGGCCGACAGGATAATTGTTTTACTGGAGCAGGAATATGAAAGGGCTTTATTGAAACAGGTGGCCGAACAGCGCTTTAAGGATTTTCCTGATATTTTGGAGATAGGCTTTGTTACCGCCGATGGTGAATATATTGAGTTCCATAGACCTAAAAAATAAGTGAGGCAACCGAACGAATCCGGTTGCCTCACTGCGGACGGGTACGCGGCCCCTCCATTACAAATATACTAACAAATATTATTAATAAGCAAATATGAGCCAGGGGCAGGTAAACGATGTTTTTGCAAAGATCAGGGAGAGACTAAACCAAGCGATAGAGAAGCTCCCGCTGACCATCGGCAACGAGGCCGTGAATTACAGTTTAGATGCATTCCGCAACCAGGCATGGGAAGGCAAGCCCTGGGCAGCCCGCAAAAGCAAGAAGGATGCCGGCCGCAGTATTTTGGTTAAGTCCGGCCGTGGCCGCAGGAGCATCCGGGTGATCAGCACAACGGCTAACTCAGTTCGCTTCGGTACCGATGTGCTTTACATGGTGGCTCACAACAACGGTGCGCAGATCAGCCGCGCGGCCCGGTCGGAAACCTTTGTGCGCAACCGTTATACCAAAGGGCCTAAATCAAAAATGTTCGGCGGAATGGGTGCTTTTAAGAAGGGCACAACAGCCGGAGAAGGGCTTACATTCAAGGCCTCCAGCTTCAATTTACCGCAACGGCAGTTCATCGGTAAAACAGCCGCGTTTGAAACCGCCATGCGCAACGTAGTAAAAAGAGAAATAGCAAAAGCATTAGGATTATGAAAATACCATTTTTAAAAACAAGGGCCTTACTTAAGGAGATCACTTCAGTAAAGTACGCCGATGAAGATACCGGCCAGATAGACAATTACGACACCAAGCCGAGCATCCCCCCCAACAGCGTACTCATTACCATTAACCTTTTAAACACGCAGGATATTTCAGAAACCCGCCAGCTGTGCCGTGTTGCCGTGGTGATGCGCTTTTGGTACGACCCTGTTAAGCAGGAAACATCAAGCCTTGCGCCTGATGCCGCCGTTACGCGTAGCCTGGCACACAACGATACCATCGACGCGATCTATAAGAAGTTCCAGGGCTATTTTGATGATGAGATAGATACGTTCAGCAGGCAAAGCGATGTAAAGGAAACGAGGCGGGATACTCTTTGTATAAGGAAGATGGTGTACACCACCAGTTACATCGACCTGACAGCCGAAGAGTAACTAAACGGCAATTGCAAACAGGTTGAGCTGCTCTGTTTGCAATTCCGAAGGCTTCATTCCTTTGTAGTTCATTAAGGTGCGGTAGCTGATGTGGATGCCTTTCTCGGGGAGTTTTTTGGCGACAATACGGGTATCAGGCACATCAGATTCCTTTAGCCCATTATAGACCTCCAGTATTTGCGCTACCCGGCGCTTATGGTTATTGCTGTTGTATGCCACTGATACAAAAGTAGCACAGGCTTTTCAGATTATTTTCAACACTATTTTGCCGTTGGAAGCATGTAAATAGTTTGATAGGTGTGCAGCGGCTTACCCTGTTCGTGCAATGATTTGCAACCAGCACACTGATATAAAGCATCTGGTATTGGCACCAGCAGCCCCCCACACTCCGGGCAATGTTTATTCTCCATTCTTATCGGTCTCCAAATAAGTGCCAAAGTAATGTTTAAACCAGTTTTCGTTGTCATGCTGCAAATGCTTTATGCGATCCTGTTTTTCCTCGTCTGTTTGCGCATTCTTTTCGGGCCAGCCGCTGCTATAGGTACTAAGTTCCGCAATATAGTTCACCCAAATCTCAGCAGTTGCTTTTCTATCGAACGGCTCCGGCTGTTCGTCAATATCATCCACAACAACCGCGTAGCCATCATCGGTCTTCTGTACATAAAAGTCTTGCCACACCCATTCAGTACCTTTCCATGCAAAATCAATTTCAGCTTTGTAGCGTTCTACACTGCGGTATTTCCTAAAATAGCAGGTAATACTCAAGCTATCGTACATACCAATAAACGACATCGGTATTCTTTCGATGACAGACCGTGCAAGCACAGGTTTTGGGCTGTGCGGTCTCAAAGGGATATCAGCCATAAAAACTGTATCTAAGTGCCTAATCTCTTCCATAAATCAAATTTACTGTTTTTTTACCCAATCTTTTACGTCCCCATTCAACAGATACACCGGCTTTAAACCAATACTGTGCAGGTGACCTATGTAGGCAGCCCTGGCTTTACCATCCAGCTTTGATGCGTGCTTATCACTCCAGTAATCAGGATGAGCCGGTTTCGATGATTTTGCGATCTCTGCCCGCAGTTCGTTGTAATACCTTACCAGGTTACTCACGCTATGCTTATTCTTAAAGATAAAATTTTCGGAGGTGAAGTAAGCAACGAGCATCGGCTCGTCAATGGTGATCAGCTTGATCTTACCGCTGTCGGCCGGGCTAACCTTGTACTTTATCTTTTTGTACAATTCGTACAAGCGGCAAAATAGCGCCAGCTTCTGATTGGCAGGCATGGCAGCAGATACCGTTATGCCGATCTCTTCCAGCTGCCTTACCTGGTGCTCGTGTTGCGTAATGGCTGATATTAACCAGCTAAATTGTTTATCGTTTAAACCCTGTTTAATCGCTATTGAAATGCGAGTTAAAAGGCCGGAGGTATATTCCAGTTCAATGTAACCGTCCAGTTTGCCGGATGTAAGTTTATAGGTATTGTTCATTTGTTAAGCCCTCGCAGATAATCGGGGTACACTTTTGTTTCAAATACGGTTACCATTACGCCCAGTTGTTGCAGGTCAAGCTCCATCAATGGCTTTTCGTATTTCTGTTTAAGCAACCAGCCGTCGATGCTCTCCAGTATCTCGTCGGTGTTTTTACCCCACTTCATTAGTTTAGCTATGGCTATCATCTTCTTGCGTTGCTGATCGCCGGGCGGAGGTGTGTTGAACATCGCTATGCGCCGCACCAGTTCGCTGTATTCGCCATCTGTAAGCGCTCTAAGGCTGTCAGTTTGGCCAGCCGGCCTATGTTCCGTAAACTCGGCAACTACGTCTTTATAATCCTTGCCTATCTTTTTGCAGATGGCAAAAATTTGGCTGTAATCTCGTTTCATAATTGCGGCCCTTCATCGGCTAAAGGGTTAGGTTCATCAGGGTTAGTGAATATTAATGCGATAATTGGTTTTGGTATATAATCGTGTACATCCATATAATATTCCTTCTCATCATCAGTAAGGTTATGGTGCAGTATATCTATGTCGATATCGGCATAGATACCGGCAGAAGTTGGTTCACCACCGCCTTCATTTAAATTTTTAAGGTGGTCAAAAATCCTAACCTCTACCTCATCGCCGCATGGCAACTCCTGCAATGCTTTTATAAATTGTCCTTTAGTCATCTTAATATCGGTTATTAGTCCAATGAATAATTTGTCCTTTAAAATTCGGGAAGTAGTTAACGAAGCCCTCCAGGGTTTCGAACCCATCGTTTATAGCAAGCTGGTATAAACCTTCCGCATTAACATCCTCATCGTGTCCGTAGTGCAGCTGTGCGAATATCCCCCCGTCTATCAGTACTTCAAATGAAGCATGGCCGAACCTATTATTAGTCTCAAACATCTGAAGTCCTGTACAAGGAATAGCTGGTGCGAACTGGAAATGGTTCGGAGATCTGTTGCCAATAACCGGGTGGATCAAATTGCCTGCCTGCCATTGTTTATTGGCCTTTAACCCAGTTGTTTTATTTTTCCAAAACTCTCTGATGGTATGACGTTTTTCCCTGCAATCCTCCCATTCAATATCGTCCCAGTCTCGATTGAATTTTTCGTTGTAGTCAAACCTGTAATTTTGATACGTGGAAATGTCTGATAGCTCGTTTGCCACTAATCCCTTCCATATCTTCTCTACAAAGAAGTTGGGCTTGTTATCTATTTTTTCTGTAAATCCTAAATTCATAATATTTTAATTTTCAAATTTTAACCAATCGTTTTCTCTAATGATCGTCGCTTTGAACGGGAACGCCGTTTTTGGTACTTGTTCTATTTGTTCAATTAGTCCCTTTGAGCCGGTGAAAACCACATAATAGATGTCTCCTATTGATATCTGCAAATGCAGGCAGGATGTTCCTGGTTGTTGCTTGCTATCCGTTATCTTGTAGTCGTGTACGGCTATTTCCCTGTTAAGCAGCCGCTCTGTTTTTATCTTGTCGCCTTTGAAGCTTTTGTTTAATGTGTTTGTGATTATCCCCAAATCTTTGAATAGTAGCATGTAGTAGTTTTTTTTGTAAGTGGCGGCTATTGCAATGTTTAGCCCAACTGTTGTAAGATGCCATTGATGCCTGGCGGGGATTTCCGTACATCATTCGGGCATAATTTTGTTTAATTCGTTTTCGTAGGAGTACATGGGTATGATAGAATACATAGCCCACAAAGTCGATGCCTCTGGCGGCAACAGGGAACACCTGGTAATTGCTCTTAATGGTCAGCTTAAGTTCAGTTTGCAGGTATGCCCGTATATCGGCCAATAAGGCGTGGAGGTAAGACTTACTACCCGACAGTATCACAATGTCGTCGGCGTACCTAAAACAGTACCCTACGCTCTTATCTTCTTTCAGCCAGTGGTCGAATGGCGAAAGCATCAGGTTGGAAAATGTCGCGCTCAGGTAATTGCCGATAGGCAGACCCGGAGCACTGTCTATAATGCCGTCCAGCAGGTTTAACAAGCGCACATCTTTCAGTTTTTTCTTGATGATGTTTTTTAGGATGGCGTGATCTATGCTCGGGTAAAACTTTTGGATATCAAGCTTCAGGCAATAGGTAGTGCCGGCAACATCTTTCAGGGCTTCTTTTACCGCGTTAGCCGCGCCGTGGATGCCGCGCCCTTTAATAGAGCTGTAAGTAAAGGCCGTGAAAGTGGCGTTCCATATCTGTTCGGTATGCAGCATGATAGCGTGATGCACAACTCTGTCCCTGTATGGCAGTATCGAGATCTCTCGTTCTTTTGGCTCATAGATTATCTTGTGCTCGTAAGGCGATGTGCGGTAAGTGCCTGCTGCCAGCTCGTTGTACAGCTGCACCAGGTTGCCTTGCCTGTCTTTATCAAATTCCCTGATGCCGGATTGATTCCCTTTACCCTTACGGGCAATAACATCGGCTGCCCGGAGGTTCTCCAGGCTGATGATGTTATTGTATAAATTTCCGTATCGTTTCATGATGCCTTTGCTTTGTAGGTCGTTTTCCCGTTATGGTACCAACGCCCTTAAGTTTATTCGTGATTTTTTGCCATGTGGGCAGGGCCTGCGCTGCTTATTCTCTTTTGCAAATGTGGGCACCGAGGTTCGTGTTCGTGTTCGTGTAGTTCGTGTTCGAATAGACGAACGCACCAAGCGAAGGAACTACGGCTTTACAGCGCACAGCCTTTCGTTTTATCCTACCCTATGCAGGTCGTTGATCAGGTCGATGTTCTGTTCGGTGAACCGTTTTGCCGTTTCCCGTGTTTTGAACCAAAAGCGGGCACCGAGGCGCGTGTCCGTGCCCGTGTAGAACGTGCCCGAAAAGACGAACGCACCAAGCGAAGGAACCCATTGCAACCAGCCGGTAAATATCATCTGACTCATATCGTTAAAATCAGCTATCCAAACCTTGCCTTTAGTGGTATTGGTCGCCTTTGCTATTATCTCCAGTTTGTAGTCTGCGATGATGCGCTTAGCGGTGATCTGCGGCAGGCCTTCCACGCCGGGTAATAAGTTAGGGTCGGTACCTGTTATTTTGCAGGCTTTTTCAAATGTTAACTTGTCCATGGTAATTATATTTGCGGGTTTAAAAATTCGTTCCATTCCTTACTGAACTTCTTGCCGATATCGGTTCCGAAGTCGTCGTTTTCCGTGCAAAGGCGGGCACCGAGGTCCGTGCCCGTGCGCGTGCAGCTCGTGTACGAAAAGACGAACGCACCAAGCGAAGGAACCCAAACGAAATAGGGACTATACTTCCATTGATCTTTGTTCGCGTAATCTGCCTCCCATAGCTCGTTGTAGTCGTCGCCGGTGCGCTTGTTGTACTCTTCAAAAATGGTCTCCAGTTTGAAAGCCCCGTTTAACGAAACTTCCTTTTTTGTTTTTGCCTGCTGGTATGGCAGTAATAGCTGCGGGTCTATGCCGGCCGCCGCGCAGATGTCCGCCCAGCTGTCGAATAGCTCCGTTGGGTTTTGGCTGAGCACCTCCACTCCAAACAACGTACCCAGCACCCCTTTAACTTCGCCCTGTGCCTGGTTGTAGGCTTTAATGGCGTTCCCTTTGTCGATAGTAATTGTTTCCATTATTTATTGTTTAATTGTTAATCCTGTATTACACCTAAGCCCAGTTTCATGGCAAGCGCCCGTTCAACTGTTGCGCCGTCGCTATCGTGCCAGTCGGGCAACAGGCAGACGTACCGCGCACATGCGAGCGCTATTACCGATATCTTCATGGCAAGCTGCCACTTGCAATCGGAAGCTACCAGGTCGCAGGGGTTCAGTACGAAAAACCCTAACTCCTCCAGCTCTATTTGCTTCTTTTTAAATTTGGCATATACCTCGTCGTACTTAAGGCCGGTTACTTTTCCGGCGATATACACCATTACCTTGTCCTCGGTATTTTCAGCCACCTTAGCGGCTATCTTGCTTACTTCTTGTTTCATATAGTTTAATTAAGGGTTGCTGATGTTTATTCAATGAGCCAGGCCATAGGCGGCGGGGTAACGGCGTTACCACACTATTTTACCTGTGCTTTGGCATCACCTAATATTTTGTAGTCCTTGTCGAAGGCCATACCGAGCTTTACCTCATGCGCCCGCAACGTGCGGTAATAACTATCCTCGTAAACAGGTTCTTTAAAGTTGACCAACCCGCAGGTGTCTGTAGTGCCCTGTGTACCTAATGCCTTGGTGATGTGACTACTCACGTCAGAGCCGCCGTATTGATAGTCGAGGAATGATTTAAAGGACTCTCTGGTCAATACGCCGTGTGATGTGTGGGTTGTAACGCAGCTGAGCGCTTCAGCGCTGCTACGCGCATTGGATTGCCCTTTGTTCTCAACTATTACCGGCATAAGCAATCCCTGATTGATACCGCCTGCCGTAAAAGTTGACAATGGTTCTGATGCTGCTTTCGCTTTGCCGGAGCTATTCAGTTCAATGATCATCGGCTCGCCAGTGAGTATGCCCATTGTTTGGCGGGTTGCCTGTGTTTGCAAGGCTGCGTTTATCGGCTTTACATAACCCTCCTGTTGTGAGTGTTCGCCTTTTATAATTAATGGCATGGGCACCGCTAAACCGAAGTTTGCCTGTGTAGAACAGGTAGATAACACACTATCAATAGTGCCTTTTATCCGGTTATCCGCCTCATCGCTTTGCTGGTTGTTAATAATGAATGGCTGTTGTACCACGCCCTGCATCTCGTAAGTGGTTTGGGTATACAAAGCATTAGATATGCTTCTGACATCCCCACGGGCGGTATCGCCGTATGCAGACAGTATTAAAAACGGATTTGGCGCGTGCAGCTTCAGCCCTTTTTTTATCCTTCGTTGTGTGTTTTCAGCAAGCGGATTCTTTCTGTCACCTATGCGCTTGCCCGGAATGCTCCAGTCGATGCAATTGAAAGCGGCGTAGTAATAAGGTTCTACAATGGTGGTGCAGGCGGGGCAGCAATAAACATAACCTGTTTTATACTTCCAGCTTTTTTGATTGGCTTTCCAGCTTTGAATACCGTTAACGTCGCATTCGCATTTAGGGCACCTGGCCAGCGGCATATAGTTTAGGTCAGGCGCTTTGTTTCCTTTTTTCCAGAACACCACATACATCCTGTCGCGGCTCTGCGGGGTAGGCCAAAAGTGCATACTGTTTAAAAAGCATGGCTTGTGTTCGTATCCCAAAGCCTTCATAGCATATATCCATGCATCGTACATTATCCACTTACGGGCATCTACCACATTTTCGGTGATGATGATCTCATATTTGTGAAACTCAGCGAACCTTACCACATCCCACATCGTGGCCCTGCTGCGCTCGCCGGATGCATCAGCCTTGCCGGTATTAAACAGATCCATTTGCGCCTTTACCTGCTTTTTGCCATTGGCTACCGAATGGTTTGTGCATTCGGGCGAGGTGATGAGTATGTGAGTGCTCGGATAGCGCCTCGGGTCGCAGGCGGAGATATCGGTACAATCATGAATGGTATCTGGGAAATTGGTATTGTGCGTTTCTATGGCAAGCTTCCAGTGGTTAAGTGCCAACTTTACTTCAATGCCGCCGCCCATCTTACGGGAAAAATTACGCACGCCCTGGCTGCTGCCACCGGCTCCGCAAAACTGATCTGTAACTGTTAGGTAACTATTCTTCATTTTAAAACGCTTCTATCTGTTATCTCTGAATGTTCAATGTCGACCGGTATACTGTCGCGGGTTTCTTTACTGTGCTGGTAAGCGGTGTAATTGGCTACGAATACCACCAGCCAGGTAAGCATCATAGCTGCTATTACCACCACTACAAAAAATTTATTATTCTTCATGCCTGATCTCCTTTCTCAGGTCTTTAGCAGCCAGATAGAGCAGACGCACCAGGATGAATAGCAGAATGGTAAGTACGCTATAGTAACATGGCTGGAATAACTCCACGTAGCCGATGTTACTAATGCCTCCTATCAGCAGGATAGCGCAGGCTATGATCAGGACGTTTCTTGTTGTTGTACTCATTGGTTTAATAATTAGGTTTTATGAACCCGGAGGGGAAGCGAACCCCTGCCTTGCTCCAGTAGCGGGTTAATTTATTTGGTTATTTAAAAAGTTCGGGATTATGTTCTCTGCAACTCACTGTTGCTACGATTCGCTGCGCATCATGAATTGCTTTCCTGAAATCCACATCGTCATCTGGGTGAATGGTTTTGTTGGGGTCATCTTCCAACATGCACCAGGAGTTCCATGCTGATGTAAGCAAGTTCATCACCTCCTTTTCCCTCGTCATATTGATGAAAAATTAAGTTGAACACTTTTGTACTGGCCATCTGTGCCGCGCACCCAAACGCGGTGGTACTTTTTGCTGGTAGGGCGGTTGATGGCTTTATCAATAAAATCCATCGCCTTATCGTACTGTGGCTTAATATGCTCCGGCACCCGGAAAGCATGTTTCTTAAGGGCAAGCACCTTATCGGTATCCAGCTCGCCCCTTTTCTTTTCGAAGGCATCTGTTATAATTCCCTTCACCCATGTTTCGGCATCTTTTAAGGCATTACGCAAAACATCATCAAGCTCAGCCTTGGCGAGTTTGATATACTCTTCGTCGAACCGGATAGGCTCACTTACCGATACTTCCAGTTTAATAGAGCGGTCGAAATTGTAGAGCGTAACATTGCCCTTTCCCTTGCCCTGTAAGCCGTTATTTGTTTTTACAAACTCCTGGTATAGCATCTCTGCTGTTTCGTCTATAAAGGCTTTAAAAATGTTCAGCTTGGCATTGATAGCAATGGCCTCTTTGGCCAGCTTGCTAATGTTACTTTCTGCTTTCCGCTCGTATGGGGTAGTACGGTCGTAAGGGATCACGTTGCCCTGCTCGTCCAGCCATTTTTTATCTGCCGGTTTTTGTTGATTGAATGTTAATGTGCTCATATCTTAAATTTTATCGTTTATGCGTATTGTTTATCAAGTTCCAGAATATGCCTGTCTATGAAATTCTGTTCGTAAAGCCATCCAAGGCCCAAATGCCGCTGTTGAAAGTAGATGTAGTAAGCCATCGCCTCGGTGTCGGTTAACGCCAGGCTGTAACCGTCTTTAACTTTGCTTTCAAGCTTGTTTCTAAGCTTTTTAAATATTGCGGTCATTAAGTGCTTCACCAGTTTTTCCGCTACGTCGGCAGGCTCTTCCGGGTTAATTACATTGATGAAAAGATGTTCAAGTGCTTTTGCCTGGTCGTATGTTAGTTTGATGGTCATGCTGTAGCCCTTTCCATTTTTCTTAGTTGGCAATTAATCGCATTGAATTTTTGTCGGTAAGTCCTATCATATTTTATCAGGTCGTTTGCGGTATCAATCGCATATATTACCGTAGAGTGGTCTCTATTGAAAAATTCACCAATTTTCTTAAGCGTAAATTTTGGTTCATAATAGCGTATCAGCTTCATAGCCATTTGCCTTGCTTCAACTACCATCCTATGCTTGTCAATGCCTTTCATTTTATCCTCACTTATGCCGGTTTCGTTGATAACCGCCGTCATTATAGTTTCTAAATTACTGCCAGCCCTTGGTGCCACTTTATCAAAAGATGGTATTACCACTAACTGAAAAGGCGTTGTATTACAAAATCTCATTTCTTTTCCTCCATATCTGCCATGCGTTCGCCGCTGGCCTTGTATATTTTTTTAAACTCCGGGTCGTTCTCCAAAAGGTGTCCCGCCTCGTTAATGGCGTTGTAAGTGGTAGTCCGTTCAATATTCAGGGCGGCGGCTATGGCGGTATTAGCATAACCAAACTCGTCCATCAGCACAATGGCCAGGTACCTTGCATTGGTTTGCGCCAGGTTGCCCTTACGGCCCAGGTAATCTACCCGTACACCCGTTATCTCCCTCACCAGTTCAATTACCTCCGCTATGGTCATATCAGCCTCCTTACGTGTTCGTACCGTATCAAAAAAGCGTCATCGTTCAATAGCGCCTCGTGGTCATTCAGCAGGCGGTATTCTTCCAGCATCTGCCACTTATCGTATTTGATGTCGTAAGCGAATGGCAAGAACTCGTGCTGGTTCCTGTGGCTCCACTCATTGTTCCAGAACCCGCGAAACACCGGCGAGTACTCAATCTCTTTCCGCACCATCGGCCAGCCTTTGCACAGTTCCCACACAAACATCTGGTACTGGTAAAATTGGTAGTCGGTGTACTGGTCTATGGTCCAGCCAAGCAGGTCGCACACTTCGCCCATCTGGCTGGTATTGGTTTCCCTAACCTCTGCTATATGTGTTCTCCTGATTTTAAATACCTTGGTGTTCATATTCCTTTTTTCTGTTGTCCGTGATATAATTCCGCTCCTTCTTTCCAAACTACTTTTTGCCCGCCGTTCGGCCCTATGTAGCGGCCTTTGCTGAAGGCGGTGTGGCCTTCTACAAATATTTTCAGGTCTGCATCATACATTACCGATTCGGCTGCCGAGCCTTTTGGGTTTTTACCCGTTGCCTGGCTTATAAAAATGATAAGCTTATCCGGGTGCTTTTCTTTAAATAACAGGTACTTGTCGTAGTTAAGCCGCGTATACTGGAAGCTGTCAACCACCCAAAAATCAGGGCTTTTTGGCAGCGACATCCGGTAACTCATTTCGCTTATCGACTCCTTGAGCACCACCATCCGCTTTTTAACCTGCATCATGTTCGAGCGGCGTATCGCGTTCTGGAAGCTCTTTCTGCCGGCCTCTTCCAGGCTGTTGTAAGCAAGCCTGCCAAACCGGCACAGCTCTTTGCATAGCTCCATCACAAAAGTGGTTTTACCGCTGCCGCTGCTGCCCCAAATGAACCACACACCGCACATCTCCGGGTGCTCAAACGCTTCGTACCATTCCCCATCGAACTGAAAACACCTGAATTTTTGCTTATCTATATTGCTGATAGATTGCGCTTTCTTCATCAGGCCGCGTTAAGTATCAGCAGCGTTTTTGCTTGTCGCAAGCCACCTATTTTATTCCCCTCATCATCGTTAACCTCATCTGTACTCAGGCATTTTTTAATGATCCTGTTCATCAGGCGCATATCTTTCATATTCATGCTCAGCACATCTTTAACCAGCTTCTCGTAAAATAGCACCCTGTCTGCCTTACCATCGGGGGTAACCTTCATAAACTTATTCCCGTAACGGTTAAAGAACTCGCGGTAGCCGGGTACATCGTTCTTAATGCCGCGCTCTATCACCTTCCTGAAACCCTCCGCGCCCATCATATACCAACCGCAGATACCGTTAGCGGTAGCGTTCCACAGCTCCTGTAAAAACTGCACTATCGCCTTGTTCACAAAGCCGCCTTCATCTATGATCACCATAGGTTTATTGAGTACCGAAAGCGCGTATTTAATGCGTTGTACAACTTTAATCAGGCGGTCGGTATACTTTACACCTATCACCTTTGCCAGCGTCCGCACAAAGGCATCTTTCTGCCCGCACTGGCTCAGGTCTATGTAAAAGCAGTTCTCCAGTGTTTTACTGCAATTTTTGCCGGTGAAGGTTTTACCTATGCCGCAATCATCTACCATGATCATGGCCTGCCCTTGTTCCTTGCAAAATTTGATATCATTGCTGATAGCCTCGTATACTTCTGTTTCGGCCTTTATAAATTCAAAGCCGGCGTTGCTTACCTCCAGATCCTGCCCCATGGTTATCCACTGGTCTTCGCTGATCACTTTGTCTATCTCTCCATTTTTAACGCGGCTCCATACCGAGCTGTTAATGTCCCATTGTTTGGCAAATGCCGCGTCGCTGCCACCGTATAGCTTGCGTGCCTCTTTCAGGGCAGCTACCACTTTTAGTTTGTAATCGTTCTCCAGTTTCATATCAATAGGGTATTAATTGTTAAAATCTGCTCGCTGTGTCCAGCCTGTAGGTTGCTTTCTTTTCCATCACTTCCACATCATCTACCTGTGCCACTTCCAATGCACCGGCAGGCTCACCGTTTGGTATATACCTTTTCACGCCTGGCATTTTAAATCGGGTTGATACCGGCTGCGGCCTGTCTATAATGGTGATGCGTTCTATCTCGGCAGCGTTCCTGCGTATGTAACCCTGCACAGTAGCGGCATATGCGCTGGTTAGCGTCCTGTTTTCAAGGTCAGAATCTGTTTGCTCCAGCGTAGCCCTGCTGTATTCCAGGTCGCTAAGCAACTCGCATATAAGCGAACCATCTTTCAAGTCATACACAAAAGACTTTAGCACATCGCCGTCGTTGTCTTCCATCCATTTTATCATTACGCGCTGTCCCTCAATTCTTTTCATTACGGCAATAAGTGTTTCGCCAAGGGCAACCTTGCCATCAAAGCCTACAACCCGGTGTTTACCTTGCAACTCTATTCTACCGGCTTTCATTGTTGATTTTTGCGATTCTCCAAGGTGAGGGAGTATGCCTGCCCAATTGGTTGCTACAAGGTTAGGGTGTTGCTTATCCATAAACACATCCCATCGCGTCATACCAGGGTGCAGTTCCTGGTCGCTGTGCAGAGAATTGTTCCAGGTTTGAATATCGATCAGGCAGCCCTCTATAATTTCTCTTTTGGTTAAATACTCCTTTTTACCATTATGCGCCTGGTTGCTTTCGGCTAAGGCAAACGGCCTCGCCAGCCAACCCATGCGCAGTTTCTCCAGCCCGTATCTTAGTTTCTTGTAAAAAGATTCTATCTTTTTACCCCTCGCGTTATTGGCCTCGATACGCACCCGCTGGAACATAGCGCCATTCTCTAAAAAGGTAGAGGTAAACGAGCTATTAAGCGATGCCTCTCCCTCCAGCTCATGCGGCATAGGCACCTTAAACTCGGCGTAGTTCTTCACCAGCTGCTTGTAGAAATCAAGTATGATGCCTTCCTTGGTTTCGCCGTAAACCCAGCAGGTAAACGCTTCGCTGCCCAGGTCAATAGCATTGTAAAACCACATGCGTTTACCGGGCGCGTATTCAAACGGCGGCTGCCTATCATCCACGCTGATGATACTTCCTGCAAACTCCGGTTGTTTCAGTTTATGGTACGGCTCGTAAATGCCTTTAAATTTCTGCCGGTCGCCGCTCCGCAGGCTATGCGTTACCGCCCTGTTTTCCCATAGTTCCTGGTAGCTATAAACCGTTCCTTCGCTGGCCGCCCTATAGCATTCGGCGGTATGGTCGTAAACTTCGCCGGTAAGGTTGTTGATGATATCCGCCTGCCCGGCTAAAAACTGGTTGTATTTTACCGATACCTCAAAGTAGGTTGGCTTGTGGTTTTTCTGCCCGGCGAAAATGTCCTTCCACAGTTTTATCATCTCTGGAGTTACCACCTGGGCGTTGGTATTGTTGTTCCTGCCATCAATCAAAGCGTCATAACTGCATTTTAAATAGGCATTAAACCGCCTTGCAAGGCTGCGCTGGTTATTGGGTAAGGTGTGTTGAATATTATGCTTGCTTTTAAGGTAATCGTTAAACAGGAGCGTATCTTGTGTGAGTGAGCGCCAAAGTCCTTTCAGGCTGCCGTTCTTGCTTCTGCGCTGTCCCTCACGGTTTATTTTAAGTGCCTTCAGCGCGTTCAGTACCGACGCGTTAATGCTGTACCGCTTCTTTTGAGCAGGGGTAAGATATTCTCCGCTGCCCTCAAACTGAAACTGGTCGTAATAGCGTTTTGCTTCGGCATCCATCGTAAAAAACCTGCCCATAGGGCTCGTCTCAGGCATCGGGTTACCAAATCGGGCAATGCATTGCTTTTGCCAATCATCAGGCATCCTGTCCCAGGCGATCAGCACTTCGTTACCAGGACCTAAACCAGCTCGCAGCTTGAAGTCTTTGCACCGGTCTACTTTGCTTTTATAAGCTGTATAACTCATCACCGCCAGGCTGTTATCGGTACACCTGTCCATATCGCTTAGCAGGTAGCTTAGCCTTACGCCTATTTTGTTATTGTAATGCTCGTATGCGCTTTGCATGGGTGTATTAATTAGGGGGATTATTATATATTTACCTTATGGATAAAGATTTACAAGAAGCTCAACGGCTTTATAGCATTGGCGATAAAGCAGAGGCCTTAAAACTGGGCCTATCATTCATCAGAAGCAGCCTTACGCCGCAACAGCTTGACCCTATTGAGGATATTGAACCGGCCATTCGCGCCGCTTTTGATGTATCTGGTGCCGATATCAGCCAGTTTGTTCTTGAATTTATTAAGCTGGCTAAGCATAACCGCATAAAAAAACGTAACGGGTAGGTATGGTACGCCTATTACTTCTTTGAATGCCTCCGGGGCTATATCATAGAACCTCGATATGATTTTCATGTTCCGGTACCAGCTGCGGGTTAGTTCTTGCTTTTTCATTGTTAAATTTTTGCTCCCGGCAGGCTGCGATCACCTGCTTACGCATTCGGGCTGGGGTTACTATTGTTCTTTTATTACCATCACTGCCTCGTGCAGATCGGCGAAGTTTTCGCCAAAAAAATCGCTTTCGGTTTCCGTGTTGAAGTCAAGGCGGGCACCGAGGGTCGTGAACGTGTACGAGGAGTCCGTGCCCGAAAAGACGAACGCACCAAGCGAATTGAATACAGGAAACCAGTGACGGTCTTTAGGGCCAGGGTGCTTCCCCCCTTTAATGGCCTCGGCGATGATCAGCCGTTTATTGGCAGCTAAAGTGTATGCCTGCAAATGCTCCGGCATCTTGCTTACATCAGGCAATGCGGTTGCCTGGTCGTAGCCTTGCATTTCGCAGGCTTGTTCAAATGAGTCTGGTTTTTTCATGATTATTTTTTTAATAGTGGTGGCAGGATGATCAGGACAGCTACGTAAGAGATAGCCAATAATGACCAGGTTACAAATAGCATCTGACCGAAGGTCAGCTCGTTGTTTTTGACAGCGTTGTAAAGCTTTTTCATTTTATTGTTGATTGATGGTTTCTGATTGAACTGCATCAGGGAGACGCCAAACGTTAATGCCTTCGCCAACTTTGCCGGTTATAAACCTGTAAAGAGTTTTTTTATGAAGCTGCGAAATGATTGTTCGTACGCTTGATACATCGCCCTGCTTAACATGGAGCGCTTTATCTGATGATATGGGGAGCGATTTTAGCTGCCCTGTCTTTGTACCCGTGAAATCACCCATTTTTGCCTTGACTACTTGCATTGTATTATCGTTTTGTATCTTTGTTAAGTTTGATTAAACAAATGTAGATATTAATTCTACACTTCCAAATCAAATGTATAATTAATTGTATATTTTTTTTCAACAGAATTTAACTGTAGATAATGCACGATGGGATTGTTCTAAAAGATTTTATAGAGTCAAATAGTGTTGATGTTACTGATCTTTCAAAAAAGTTAGGTATACACAGGACTACTATTTACTCTCACTACAATCGTGATGAGTTTAAAAGAGAGTTGAAAAACAAGTATACATCTACGTTTGGTGTAGATATTTTCTCTACTAAAATAACTACACTCCCTAAAAGATCAATTCCAAAATTACAAGCTAAGCCCTTGCACCTGGCAGCGGACCCCAGCGATTTCGATAATGATGGTTCACGTTTTGAAGAACTCGGAGATGGAACGCTCAGGATGAGGGTTCCAATTATACCTCAACGCGCTTTTGCTGGTTACTTGGTAGGCTTTCAAGACAAAGAATATTACGAAGACTTAGAATACACATCAATTGAAGTATTCAAACAACATCGCGGTCACTATTTGGCATTTGAAGTAAGCGGCGACAGCATGACTACTTTAGAGCCTGAACATTTTAGACGTAGTATTTTTGATGGTGTTAAAGTGGTTGGAAGAGAACTTCCACAGCATCAATGGAAGTACAAGTTACATACTCATAATTGGGGAGCTTGGGTTATTGTACATAGAACAGAGGGAATATTAATTAAGCAGATCAGTAAGCACGATGTAGAAAATGGTATTATTACCATACACTCATTAAACCCTGACAAAGACAGATTCCCTGATCAGGACTTGCATCTTGATGATATTGAACAAATTTTTAATATAGTAAAAAAAATTGACGACTAATAAATCTATAAAATGAAACATATTTATTTTCTTATTGCAGTAATTACGCTTGCAACTTCTTGTAAAAAGGATGGGAGTTATAATGTTAAGACTACCCTTTCGGCCACTGCTTATATAACAGATTATAAGGGAGAAACTCGCCGGGCACTTGTTGACATGTATCTAATTAAACCAGAAGATCGAGGCGACTTAAAAAATGTAAATACTGTTTCCGAAAACTGCCCTAACCATTCAATAATTGCGTTTACCAGTCGTGCCACCTCTTACTACAAAAATGACGTTCCTACCGGAGATTATATATTGGTTATGCAAGTATCACCGCTTGAAGAAGATTGGAACTGGTTTCGATATAGCTACAAAGAGATTTCTATATCCAAAGGTGATGAATTAAATGAAGTAATGGTATTTTCATACGGAGGCAAAGCAACAAGTCCAGAACCCTGGAATAGCAATAAATAAAAAAAACAGCCAACGCCTTTGCACGCATTTTAGGTCAAAAACAACCTGAAAATGTGCCTCCATAAGGTGCTTTGTTGTAAGAATAATAAAAAAATAAAATAAGGCAATTTTACAAAAAACTAAAAATCAGTTAGTTATCTATATTTACTATACTTTAAACGCATATTAGGGGGGGGGCTATAGTGCCAAAAACAGCGTTTAAACCGCTCAAAAATGGTATTACGAGGGGGTGTATAGCCACTTTTTAAGTACTGTTTTGCAACCCTAACTGCAACCCTAATAGCCACCCTAATTACAACAAATTGCAAAAAAAGGCTGCTTTAAACGCAACTAAGCCCCGAAAAAGTTATATCCTTTGCGGGGCTTATGCTATATTTAACCGGCTATTAAAACAGCTTTAAATGGCGTTTAAAGGCCTTTTTTTCTATATTTATAGTAGTAATCCAGGCAATACAGCCGGTTGCTGTACATTAAGCGGTAAGTAAATGGTAAGTAATGGTAGCTGTATTTTTCGTTTGTTAAACCACCATGCTACAAAACACAACAAAAACAGCCTCCACGCTATCAAAAACGCCGTTTTTTCTCATTTTGCCGTTTTCTGTCCTATGTACTTTTAGTTTAACCCCCTATAGATGGGATTGTATTACCTATAGATACAAAAGCTAATGAACTATGATCAGGAAGATAACTATTGATGATGTGCGCTTTCCGCTGGAAGGCAATGCCGGCAGCGACGCCATTCATCGCGACCCTATATATTCTTATGCGGTAACCCGTCTGCACGATGACAGCGGCATTACCGGCACCGGCTTTGCCTTCACACTGAGCGAGGGAAATGATTTGGTTTGCAAAGCTGCCGAGTATTACACCAGGCAGTTACAGGGCAAGGATATTGAAGAAGTGATGGCTAATTTTGGCGACCTGTTTAAACAGCTCAGCAACGACCAGCAGTTCCGCTGGCTGGGACCGCATAAGGGTATAGTCCATTTGGCGCTGGCATCGGTTACTAATGCCTGTTACGATCTTTGGGCAAAAAAACGCGGTGTGCCACTTTGGAAATTGCTGATAGACCTCTCGCCGGAGCAAATCGTCAACACGCTGGACTTATCCTATTTAGAGGATGAATTAACCACCGGGCAGGCGTTGGATCTGCTAAAAACACAGCAATCCACCAGGGCGGAGCGAATACCGGTTTTAGAACAAGGCTACCCCGGTTACGATACTTCAATAGGTTGGTTTAATTACCCCGATGAGTTAGTGCGCGAGAACTGCAAAAAAGCATTGGCCGAAGGCTTTACCGCCATGAAGCTAAAGGTTGGTTCTGCCGATCCGGAGCGCGACATCCGCCGGGCACACATCGTACGCGAAGTTGCCGGGTCCGATGTAAAGGTGATGCTTGATGCCAACCAGCAATGGAACCTGCCGCAGGCTATCCAAATTTGTAATCAACTAAAAAGCATCAACCCATACTGGATAGAAGAGCCCACTCACCCGGATGATGTAAACGCGCATGCCACGCTGGCGAAAGCCATAGCTCCCGTTAAATTGGCGCTGGGCGAGCATGTGCCTAATAAGATCATCTTTAAAAATTACCTGCAATCGGGCTCCGCTTCGTTTATCCAAGTAGATGCTGTAAGAGTAGGCGGTGTAAGCGAGTTTATTACCGTGAGCCTGCTTTGCAAAAAGTTTGGCGTACCGGTGGTGCCGCACGTAGGGGATATGGGGCAGTTGCACCAGCACCTGGTATTGTTTAACCACATTGCCATGGGCCACGATGCTTTGTTTTTGGAGCATATCCCGCACCTGCAAAAGCATTTTGTAAACCCAGCGCAAATTATAAGCGGCGTTTACAAAACACCACAAGTACCCGGCAGCAGTTGCGACCTCCTTGTTTTAAAAGATTAATTTTACAGTAGTATATATTATCATGATAGGTTCTTTTGATGCCACGGTGAGTATTTTATATGTGCTGGTGATATTGGCCATTGGCTTGTATACCGGGCTGCGGCATCGTTCGGCAAATAAAAAGAACGCGGCGAGCAGTTACTTTTTGGCCGGCAAAAGTTTAAAGTGGCCCATGATAGGGCTGGCCCTGTTTGCCACCAATATTTCTTGCGTGCATTTGGTTAGCCTGGCCCAAAGTGGTTTTGATACCGGCCTGCTCAACGGAACTTTCGAGTGGATGGCATCGTTCACGCTGATCTTATTGGCCCTGTTCTTTGTGCCTTTTTATATCAAATCGGGCGTATCAACGCTGCCCGATTTTTTGGAGAAACGCTATAACCGCGCCAGCAGGGATTGGCTGGCTTTTATCTCCATACTTTCAGCCATTATCATTCACATTTCCTTCTCCTTATTGGCGGGTGGCATTGTATTGCAAACGCTGTTTGGGGTAAACATGTACACCAGTGTGATCATCATAGCAGTTATCACCACAATTTATACGGTTGTGGGGGGATTGAAAGCGGTAGTAGTTACCGAATCGATACAAACGGTTGTGCTATTATCGGGTGCGGTGATCATGAGTGTGGTTGCCTATCAAAAAATGGGCGGCTGGGACGATATGGTACACGTGCTGCAACAGAAAAACGAACTGAATAAACTCTCGATGATGCGCCCGCATGGCGATGCAAGCGGCTTACCCTGGTATGCCGTACTATTAGGTTACCCCGTGCTGGGTATCTGGTACTGGTGTGCTGATCAAACTATTGTACAACGTGTATTGGGCGCTAAGGACGAGAACCACGCCAGGGTAGGGCCTTTGTTCTGCGGTTTTATTAAAATATTACCGGTATTTATTTTTGTGATGCCCGGCCTGTTCGCGTACGCGTTGTATCAAACCGGGCATTTAGATGTGGGCAGCCTTAAAACGGTTGATGCCGCAGGTAAAGAGGTGGTGAACAGTAAAGGCATATATACCCTAATGATACTACAGCTGATTCCAAAGGGCTTGGCCGGTGTATTGGTAGCCGCCTTATTATCCGGGTTAATGAGCCAGATCTCGGGCGCGCTAAATTCCATCTCCACCCTGGCCAGCTACGATATTTATAAACGCTATAAACCCGGAGCCAGCGACGATAAGTTGGTGCGCGCCGGTAAAATAGCCGCGGGCATCTCTTTTATCGTGTCCTTATTATTATTACCGCTATTAAATAACTACGAAAGTATTTTTAACGGACTGAACGATATCATAGCCCATATTGCGCCGCCCATTACCTGCGTGTTTTTATTAGGCGTATTTTGGAAAAAAGCTTCAGCGATATCGGCACAGCTTACCTTATACATTGGCTCGGCAGCCGGTGTTTTGATCTTTATCTACAGCAAAACTTTACCGCACTCTGTAATTGGACAGGTACCTTTTATGATGATGGCATTTTACCTGTTCGTTTTTTGTGTTTTACTGCAGGTGTCGCTCTCCTTTATCTACAAGGTGCAGCATACCGCCGAAAGCGACGTGCTCTACTGGCGATCGCCCCTGGAATCGCTTAATAGTCCGGGCTGGGCAGGAGTGGGGAATTACAAATTTCTTTCGCTGCTGCTTATTGTAATAATGGCTGCTTTATTCTGGCTCTTCCGGTGATAAAATAATATCAGTTCCTGCATCCCTCCGCCGGTTACAAAAAAAGGTGCAATTACAGCACTATTTGCCAACATGGAAACAAATTACGCCTAAAATCACCTGTGTTGTAAAAAGCAATCCATTGCTTTTTAAGAGGTTGTCAGGACAGGCTATAATATGTCAAAAATACAGTTGTTTTTGTCCATACAATATCGCTGAATGCTTGGATAATAACATAAAATTATCGTTGGTGCAGATATATGTTATTTGTAAAAGCCAATACAAAACTCAAAGGAATAAATAATACGATTGTCCATCACCTTTAAAGGTTTATCCATTTTAAAGCCGTTGTGAACATTCTAAATTTATCCAACCAATTAACCAATTCTTATAATTATGAAACATTATTACAAAACGCAGGCAGCAAAACTGCTTTCCCCGTTCAAGGCGAAGGATAAGCCCCGATCCCGCCCATCTTCCAAAAGGTTATTTCCCAGGTCCCTGCAGCTGGCATAAACACGCTTTATAATCAGCGTATTTTACAACTGGGGTTTGTGATTTTTTACACTGAGATACGGTGGGTGGATACCTATGCCTCCTAAAAAATCAAAAACGATTCAACGAACTAAAACCAATTATGACAAAATATTTATGAGACCATTTTACGAACGCATAAAAAGCCATTGGTTACCAAAAAATGTTCAGGGCAAACTGGCTGCGATATGTTGCATAATAGTATTATGCGGCATCAGCAGCACGGCATCGGCACAAACAAAGGTGACCATTACCGGTACAGTAGCAGATACTACGGGCCTGAAAATTATAGGCGCCAACTTAACCGCCGAAAACCGCAAGAACACTGGTACGGTGACCGATGTTAACGGTAACTTTGTTATCAACGCAGAGCCGGGTACCGTGTTTCGTGTTACCTATGTGGGTTACAAAGAAACCACCTTTACTGTTTTGGCAGGTAAACTTGTTTACCCCATAATTATAAGGGAAGCTAAGAACGAATTTAGCGACGTAGTTGTTACGGCATACGGCCGCAAGCAGCGCAAGGAAGCCGTAGTAGGATCGGTAACCACCGTAACGCCCGGCGATCTTAAAATTCCGGCGAGTAACTTAACCAACGCTTTAGCAGGCCAGGTTGCGGGTGTAATTGCCTACCAGCCAAGCGGCCAGCCCGGGCAGGATAACGCTTCCTTCTTTATCCGCGGGGTTACCACTTTCGGTTACAAAAAAGACCCATTGATACTGATAGATAACGTGGAACTTTCCACATCAGATCTTGCCCGTTTGCAGGTAGATGATATCGCCAGCTTCTCTATCCTTAAGGATGCCAGTGCTACAGCCCTATATGGCGCGCGTGGTGCAAACGGTGTTATTTTGGTTACCACCAAAGAAGGTAAAGTAGGCAAACCGGTGATAAACGCGAGGGTGGAGAACTCTACATCACAATCGATAAAAAACCTCGAACTGGCCGATCCTATTACTTATATGCGTCTGTTTAACGAGGCTACTATCGCCCGCCCGCCGTATAGTAAATTGCCTTTCAGCCAAAACGATATTTTAAACCGCGAGGCTACAATAGCCAATGCACCGGGCAGCAACAAATATGTTTACCCCGCGGTAGACTGGATAAAAACCCTGTTTAAAGACCGCACCAACACCCAGCGTGCAGATATGAGCGTAAGCGGCGGCGGCGGTGTGGCCCGTTATTATGTATCCGGCTCGTACAATATCGATCACGGTATTCTGCGTGAGGATATTAACAACAACAATAACAACAATGTTAACTTCCGTAATTACCAGATACGCTCAAACGTTAACGTGAACCTAAGCAAAAGCACCGAACTGATTGTAAGGCTTGTGGGTAGTTTTAACGAATACAATGGCCCGCTTACGGCTGATGCATCGTTCTCTACCGATTTGTACAACATAGCTATGCACACCAGCCCGGTACTGTTCCCGGCTTTTTACCCGGCAGATGTAGCTAACCAGAACACACAGCATATCTTATTCGGTAACTCGCCCGATCCCGGCAGCAACAATTCAAACGCTACGGCCTATTTAAACCCGTATGCAGCGCTGCTAAGGGGGCATAAAAACTTCTCACAGTCGCGCATGTCGGCACAATTGGAGTTGAACCAAAACCTCGATTTTGTAACCACCGGGTTAAATTTTCACGGGTTGTTCCACACCAACAGGTTCTCGTATTTCGAATCATCAATGGGGTATAAGCCTTTTTACTACAACATTGGCTCGTACGATAAACCTACTAATGATTATACCCTCAACTGGTTAAACTCAAAGCCAGGCGATGCTACCGAATACCTTATTTATGATCGCAACGCCAATAACACGCAAGCCAATACTTACCTGTTTTTCCAGGGGGTGATGGATTACTCCAGGCGTTTTGGTAACCATAATATCAGCGGTTCGTTGATAGGCACGCAGCAGCAAACCTTATACGGCAACACCGGCGATCTGTTCAGTTCATTGCCATATCGTAACTTAACGGTAGCCGGCCGTGCAACTTACTCGTTCAAAAGCCGCTACTTTTTAGAATTCAACTTTGGCTATAACGGTACCGAGCGTTTCTCCTCAAACCACCGCTACGGATTTTTCCCAACCATCGGCGGTTCGTGGATCGTGTCCGACGAGAAATTCTGGGGTAATAGCATATACAGCGTTATCTCCCGCATGAAACTGAGGGCCAGCTATGGTACCGTAGGTAACGACCAGATAGGCTCAGAGCGTTTCTATTATCTGTCGAGGCTTGATCTCAACGGTGGCAACCCGGCTACTTTTGGTACCAACAACGGTTACAGCCGTAACGGGGTTACCATTTTCAATTACCCTAATGCCGATATTACCTGGGAAACTTCGCGCCAGCTGAATATAGGCATGGAGCTTACCCTGTTTAAAAACTGGAACATTGTGGCCGAGGTTTACAAATACCACCGCTACAATATTTTACAGCAGCGTTCGGCCATCCCAACCACTATGGGGCTGGAAGCAAACGTGAGCGCCAACTTTGGTACGGCAAACTCGAAAGGTATCGATCTGCAGACAGATTACAAACAAAGTTTAGGCGGCTCCGGCTGGATCCAGGCAAGGGGTAACTTAACCATTGCTAAAAGCGACTACGATAAATACGAAGAGCCGCAGTATGCCGAAGCTTATCGCTACCAATCGGGCCAGCCTATTAACCGTAACTACGGTTATATAGCCGAGCGTTTGTTTGTTGATGATAACGAGGCGGCAAACTCGCCAAGCCAGATCTTCTCATCCAATGGCGTACCGCCAAGGGGCGGCGATATTAAATATCGCGACTTAAACGGTGATGGTAAAATTGATGGTGCCGACCAAACATTCATCGGTTATCCAACCGTTCCGCAAATAGTTTATGGTTACGGTGTATCCGGCGGGTATAAAGGTTTCGATCTTTCTGCATTCTTCCAGGGCCAGGCGCAGGTTAGCTTCTTTATCGATCCGAGCCGTACCAGTCCGTTCATCCAAAGCCCCGATGGCGCTTACGCAAGCGGTAATACACAATTGCTTAAGGCATTTGCAGACGACCACTGGAGCGAAGATAACCAAAACCTTTACGCGCAATATCCGCGTTTAGGAGTAACCGGTAACCAGATTGAAAACAACAGGCAGGGCAGCACCTGGTGGATGCGCGATGGCAGCTTCCTACGCTTAAAATCGGTAGAGTTTGGCTACAGCCTTCCTGCCAGTTTAACAAAGAAGTTGGGCATGACCAAAGCACGCGTATACTTTAACGGCCTGAACTTACTTACCTGGAGCCCCTTCAAATTATGGGATCCCGAAATTGGCGGTAACGGTTTTTCTTACCCGATACAAAAGGTATTTAATATAGGCCTTAATGTCAATTTATAATCAGCACCATTTACACATAGTAACATGAAAAAAATATCAAAATTTGTATGCGTTATAGTAGTTCTGCTACTTGGCGGATCGTGCAAAAAGTACCTGGATGTTGCGCCGGATAACACTGGAACGCTGGAGTATGCTTTCCGCAACCGCAACGAGGCCGAGAACTACCTGTTCACCTGCTACGCAACCCTGCAGCAATTGTACGATGCAACGGCCAACGCGGGTTTCACCACCTCGGGCGAAATTGTATACCCAAACAACTTAACCAAACACCCGCTTGATGAAACCGGCTTTGCTTTGCTGCGTGGTACGCAAAATAGCAATAACCCCGGCTTAAACTTTTGGGATGGCCAAAACCACGGCCAGGCTATCTTCCGTTCTATCCGCAGATGTAATATCATGCTGGAGAACATCGATAAGCCTACCGATCTGTCCGTAACCGAAAAGAAACGCTGGATAGCCGAGGTTAAGTTTTTAAAAGCTTACTACCACTACTATTTGCTGCGCTTGTACGGACCAATACCATTAATAAAAACCAATTTGGATATCACCGCCTCTACCGAAGAAATAAAGGTAAAGCGCGCGCCATTGGATGAGTGTTTTGCCTACATCGTAAGCTTGCTGGATGAGTCGGCTGTAGACCTGCCGCCGGCAATTACCAATCAGGTGCAGGAATTGGGCCGCATAACCAGGCCTATCGCGCTATCAATCAAAGCAGAGGTATTGGCAACAGCCGCGAGCCCTCTGTTTAACGGTAACCCCGACTATAATAGTTTGAAGAATAAGGATGGCATCGCGCTATTCCCGGCTGCTTACGATGCTAACAAATGGAAGTTAGCGGCCGATGCAGCCAAGGTAGCTATTACCGAGTGCGAGGCAGCCGGTATGTCGCTGCATAGCTTTATACCACCGGCAAATATCACCGTATTGCCCGATTCTTTGCGTAAAGTGCTTTCTGTACAAACCGCCGTTACCGAAAAATGGGAGTTAAATACCGAGCTGATTTGGGCGCTTAACCCAACGTTCCCTTTCCAGGGATATGCTACGCCGCGTTTAACCAACAAATCGGTAATCAATATCTTCAGCAACCCGTCGCTGTTCGCGGTGCCGTTGGCTACACAGGAGATGTTTTACAGCGATAAAGGCGTCCCTATAAACGAGGATAAAACCTTTGATTATGCCGGCCGCTATTCCATCAAAACAGGCGACAACGCCAGCCGCTTTTACATAGCGCAGAATTACGCCACCGTAAAAGAGCACTTTAACCGCGAGCCGCGTATGTATGCCAACATTGGTTTTGATGGTGGTATATGGTTTGGTAACGGCAAGGTGAACCTGGGCGATCTTTTCCATGTGGAAGCACGCGGTATAGAAACCTTTGCAGGCCCTAAGGATATCAACACCTTAAACATCACTGGTTACTGGCCAAAAAAACTCGTTAACTATTTATCAGTTTATGATGACGGTTTTATCGAATCGAGCTACCGTTTGCCTTTAATGAGGCTTGCAGGCTTGTACCTTTTATATTCTGAGTGTGCAAATGAAGTAAACGGCCCGACAGGCGATGCCATAACGTATATAGATAAAGTGCGCACAAGGGCAGGTATACCGGGCGTAGTTAGCGCATGGACAAACTACTCTAACACCCCGGGTAAAGTAACCACAAAAGATGGTTTCCGCCAGATAGTACACCAGGAGCGCCGTATCGAGCTTTGTTTTGAAGCACAAAGCGGCTGGGACCTGCGCAGGTGGAAAGAGTTGCAAAACGTATTAAGCCAACCTATACAAGGGTGGAGCGTTTACGAAAGCCAGCCAGCCAACTATTACCAGCCGCACACCGTATTTACATCGGTATTTGGGTTGAGAAATTACCTGTGGCCTATTAAAGACCAGGACATTACGGTTAACAGCAACCTGGTACAAAATACTTACTGGTAAAATTTAAACGGAACATCTAAAAGTATTAGATATATGAAAAAGATAAACAAATATTCAACAAAAACAGGGCTTTGGGCATTGGCCATGGCGCTGGTTTGTATCATCGGTTCGTGCAAAAAGAACCATGGCTACAACAAAGAGCCGGTAAGTACCGATAAAGCAAAGCCGGGTGTGGTTACCAATGTACAGGTAAAAAACTTTAACGGCGGCGCTTACATTACGTACGACCTGCCCAACTCAGAGAACATTTTATATGTACTGGCCAAGTATAATATAAATGATAAGACCGGGCGCGAAACCAAATCGAGCTATTACACCGACACGGTTACCGTTGATGGTTTTGCCGATGTAAAGGATTATGAAGTAACCCTTACCACAATAAGCCGCGCCAACGTGGCATCAGACCCGGTAAAGGTTACCGTGCACCCCAATACGCCGTTTTACAAACTGGTAAAACCATCGGTTACCATAGCAACAGATTTTGGCGGCGTGGCTATAAACGCGCTAAACCCCAACCGGAAAGACCTGGGCGTAATATTAATAGCCCTGGATAATTCTACCAAAGCGTTGGAAGTTGCCGACCAGCATTACACCAATACCGATACCATTAGCTATACGGTGCGCGGGTTCCCTTCGATACCCACCAAGTTTGGCGTATACCTTACCGATAAATTCGGCAACCTTTCTGATACTACCATTGTAACCCTTACGCCACTGTTTGAAACCCAGCTTGATAAAACTAAGTTCTCGGTTTACAAAAAGGCAAGCGATAGCGATATTGGTTACGGCTGGGAGCTGCCCTATTTATGGGATGGTAAAACAGATGGCTACTCTAACGGATGGCATACGCAGCCGGGTACAGGCAAGCCTTTGCAATGTACATTTGGCTTAGGCGTGCTTACACAGCTGAGCCGTATCAAAATTTGGGAGCGCCCGCTGGAGTACGCGTTCTTCCATGGTAACCCTAAAACCTTCACCTTCTGGGGTTCAAGTAAGGAGTCACCTGCTGATGTAGTGCTGCCGCAATCGGCTCCGGTGGGTACTGTGGTTGGCGATTGGGTTAACCTTTCTAACTACCGTTATCCAAATCCGCCATCGGGTTTGCAGCCGGGCTTTACCAATGGTGCCGACGAAAAATTTGTTGCGGCAGGGGTAGACTTCGTGGTGCCAACATCGGCGCCGCCGGTAAAATACCTGCGCTTGCTGGTACACGATACCTGGGGCAAGGGCGATGTAACGCACTTAATGGAAGTTTCGGTTTACGGGAAACCGCAGTAGTATTCATCAATATTTAAAAAAGAAATTATGAAAAGCCTTTTTAATATTTGTCTGTTTTCCTGTGTGATGCTTGGCTTATTCAGCTGCGGAAACAAGGATAAAGACTTTAAAAACTTCCTTAACAATAAGGAAGTAACCTACCCGGGTTTGGTGGGTAAAATACACGCCAAAAGCGGTAACCTGCGCGCGGCCCTGGTTTGGAACCCAAGCCCGGATCCAAGCATAAGCAAGTATGTGATCTTTTGGAACAACAAAGCCGATTCGGTTACTTTAACATCAACCAAC
The DNA here is from genome assembly GCF_039925265.1 of Mucilaginibacter sp. Taxonomy (GTDB): domain Bacteria; phylum Bacteroidota; class Bacteroidia; order Sphingobacteriales; family Sphingobacteriaceae; genus Mucilaginibacter. Next base: position 259,463 of record NZ_JBDSZG010000014.1, on the reverse strand, counting down.
CATAATACAACTGATTCCATAACGGCGGTTATCCCGGGACTTAATGAGTATATTTATTCGTTCACTATTTATTCCTATGATGCAAAGGGCAATCGCTCTATTCCGTTGGATATTAACAATGTGAAGGTATATGGCCCAATTTACCAATCGGGTTTGCTAAATCGTACTTACGATGCAGCCAATCCGTTTTCGGTGAGCGATAATGGTAACATCAGGCTCAACTTTTTGCCGCGCGATACCAGCGTAGTAAACATTGGTACCGATATAAAATACACCAATCGGAATGGGGTAGAAGTGGTAAAGCAATTGAAGCCGGATAGTTTGGGCATCACGTTAACCGATTACAAATCGGGCGTACCTGTGCAATTCCGCTCGTCATTCGTACCTATTAAAAATTCCATCGACACCTTTTACGTGGCAAACTATGGCACTTTCCCGGCTATTACCGGCATAGCGCAGTGTAGCAAATCGTTATTCAAAGAGAATAAGTTATCGGGAGATGCCGGTACTTACGAAGGGCAAACCAGCGTAAGCAAACTCTGGGATGGTTCTAACGGTCCGCAGGGTTATCCAAATATCTTCCATAGCGATGGCGACCACGGCATGCCGCATACCATCACTTTTGACATGGGTAAGGTTTATAAAAAACTTACTTCGATAGAAGAAACGGGCCGTAACTGCTGTAACAACCCGGATCAGTTTGAAATTTGGGGCATAGCCGATATCAGCGGCGCAGCCACAAACCTATCGCCACACGATGGCGGCTGGTCGGCAGAGATGGTTGCCAAAGGCTGGACACTGTTGAAAGACATCAAACGAACCGACGATGGCCAGCAAGCTCAGAAATACGATTTTGGGACGGTGCCACCGGTAAGGTACATCCGTGTGCGTATCAAACACGTAACCACCGGTGATGGTAACTACAGTAACATCAGCGAGATGACTTTCTGGAACGACGTTCTTAACTAAACTTATCATTGCCAATACAAATAGCAATAAACCATTCTTTGCAAAAGGGATGGTTTATTGGTTTTAAACATCTTATTTTCGTTGATACATGGCCGCCATTCAGGCCAAACCACAAACCGATGTTGAAATACTATTTTACTTTTTGTGTTTTACTTTGTTTTATGCTGTCGGCCAAGGCGCAGCAGGCTAAACCCGCCCATACCAAATGGAAGGGGTTTGAGCGGGTGAATTTTGCTATTGACGGGCATGCCGCGTACTATGTAAAACCAAATAGACCCCTGCCGGGCAATCCATGGGCCTGGCGTTCCTCGTTTGCAGATTGGCATACCGACGCGGATAGTATTTTACTTTCGCGCGGCATGTATGTGGCTTATATCGATGTAGACGATCAATACGGCAGTCCACAGGCCATGCAGGTTTGGGATAAGTTCTACGCGTATTTGCTAAAAAACGCGTCGTTCAGCACAAAACCGGCGCTGGAAGCCGTGAGCCGTGGCGGTTTATACGCCTATGCATGGGCTAAGCGCAATCCCGATAAAGTGAGCTGCATTTATGGCGAAACCCCGGTTTCCGATATTAAAAGCTGGCCGGGAGGGAAGGGAACAAGCATGGGCGATACCACATCATGGAAACAGTTTAAAAAGGTTTTTGGCTTTACCGAGGAGCAGGCTTTGGCCTTTAAAGATAACCCGATCGACAATTTGGAGGGACTGGCAGCTTTCCATGTGCCCATACTACATTACATCAGCAACGCGGATAAATTAGTGCCCGTTACCGAGAACTCCAACGTCCTCGTAAAGAAGTATAGAGTATTGGGCGGCCCGGCTACCGAGGTAGTGATAGATAAGCAGCCACAGGAATTATCCGGCCATCATTTTATCATAGAACACCCGGAAAATATCGCGGATTTTTTGATGAGTAACGCTTATCCGGTGAAGTCGGTTTTGCCTTATGCCGATTATTATAAAGTGAGGGGAGGGGTAAACAATTTCCTGTTCAACGTTAATAAAAAGAAAAAAGCGACGGTGGCCTTTTTAGGTGGTTCCATCACTTTTAACCCCGGCTGGCGTGATAAGGTAATGTATTACTTAAGAGAGCGTTACCCCAATACACAATTCAGGTTTATTGCCGCAGGCATCCCATCGTTGGGGAGTTTACCGCATGCCTTCCGCCTGAAACGCGATCTGCTGGATTCCGGCAAGATAGACCTGCTGTTTTTAGAAGCGGCTGTTAACGACCGGGCAAACAGCACCGATAGTTTAACCCAGGCGCGCGATCTGGAGGGCATCGTGCTCCATGCAAAACGCGTAAATCCGCAGATCGATATTGTAATGATGTCCTTCGCCGATTCGGATAAGAACCGGGATTATGCATCGGGCAAAACTCCTGTGGAAGTGGCTAACCACGAGTTGGTGGCATCACGCTATGGCCTGCCATCCATTAATATTGCCAAAGAGGTTTACGATAAAATTAAGAACAAGGAATTTGATTGGGATAAGGATTTTAAAGACTTGCACCCCGCGCCGTTTGGGCAGGAGTTGTACTTCGCTAATATAAAGGCCCTGCTGCAGGCGTGTAGCGATAGTGTTAATAAACGTCTCCACCCGGAGCTTCACCCTAAAAGATTGAACGCGGTCAGTTTTGTAAAAGGTAATTATTACAACATTAACAATGCAAAACTTGATGCCAATTGGAGCATTAACCCAAATTGGACACCTAAAGATGGTTTGGGTACACGTCCCGGCTTTGTGAACGTGCCTGTCCTCTCCGCAGAGAAACCCGGCGCGGAACTAACATTGAACTTTACAGGAACAGCAATTGGTATAGCCATCGTTTCGGGTGGTGACGCAGGTATGGTTTCTTATATGATAGATGGTAGATCCTATAAAAATATCGACCTGTACACCCAATGGAGCGGCGGCTTGCACCTTCCCTGGTATATTTTGTTCGATGGTGATTTAAAGCCGGGAAAACATGTGTTGAAACTGAAAATAGCAGATCAGCATAACGCAAACAGTAAGGGCCATGCCTGCCGTATCGTCAATTTTCTGAGGAGTGAATAATCCATTCTTTTTGTGGTTTTATCCATTTTATAGCCGGGGATAAGCGTTTATTTTTAATGCAGCCAATAGAATTAAACAAATGTTAAAACAGCCCTGCTAAAGCCGCTTGTTTTAACCGCCCGCTGAGGGCGCTAAGCCAAAAAGAATGAAAAGATACTGCTACCTGCTTACACTTGTTTCTGTTTTTATAGCATTTAATACCTTCGCGCAAAATAAGCCGCTAAGGCTTTGGTACGATAAACCCGCCGCCCGCTGGGAAGAAACCCTGGCATTGGGTAACGGCCGTTTAGGCATGATGCCCACCAGCGGTGTCGGTGAAGATAACATCACCCTGAATGATATAACCCTGTGGAGCGGTGCCCCGCAGGATGCGAATAACTACGAAGCCTATAAAAGCCTGCCCGAGATTCGCAGGCTGCTGGCCGAAGGGAAAAATGATGAAGCACAAATGCTGGTTGATAAGAATTTTATATGCAAGGGCATTGGCTCGGGCGGTGTACCGTTTGGCTGTTACCAAACCCTGGGCAACCTGCAATTAAAATTCAACTACGCCGATGATAAAGCAGTCCCTACAGATTATAAACGCGAACTTTCTTTAGATAACGCGGTTGCTTCTGCATCCTTTAAAGTAAACGGCGTTTTATATAAACGCGAGTATTTCACCAGCTTTGGCAGCGATGTGAGTATTATTAAACTCAGCACAGATCATCCCGGGATGCTTAATTTCAGTATCAACTTATCCCGCCCCGAGCGCGCAACCATCAGCGGGCAATTCGACGAATTGGAGATGGCCGGTCAGTTAGCCAGCGGCATAGATGCAGGTGGAATGAAATACCTGGCCAAAGTAAAAACGGTGTTAAAAGGCGGTGAGCTTAGTAACGACGGCCATCAAATTACCATTAAAAACGCCACCGAAGCTATCATCTACCTATCGGCAGGTACCGACTTTAAGGGGGCAGATTTTAAAGCGAATGTAAATACCAAACTCAACGCCGCTTTAAAAACGCCATACGCGACAGAAAAGGCCAGCCATATTGCTAAATATCAAAAATTATTCAAAAGGGTTTCGGTTGATTTAGGTGTAAACACATCTCCCGAAGAAACTACTGATAAGCGTTTGCTCACTTTCCATCAAAACCCCAATGCAGATAAACTTTTGCCTGTACTGTTTTATCAGTTTGGCAGATATTTAAGCATTTGCAGCACCCGGGTGGGGCTGCTGCCACCAAACTTGCAGGGCCTTTGGGCAAACCAAATTCAAACCCCATGGAACGGTGATTACCACCTCGATGTGAACATCCAAATGAACCAATGGCCGGTAGAGGTATCTAACCTGTCCGAACTAAACCTGCCCCTTGCCGACCTGGTAAAAGGTCTGGTAAAACCCGGCGAGCGTACCGCAAAGGCCTATTACAATGCAGACGGCTGGGTGGCGCATGTGATCACTAACATTTGGGGCTTTACCGAGCCAGGCGAAAGTGCGTCATGGGGTGTAACCAAGGCAGGTTCGGGTTGGTTATGTAATAACTTGTGGGATCATTACGCTTTCTCGCAGGATAAAAAATACCTCAACGATATCTACCCCATACTAAAAGGCTCGGCGCAATTTTATAGCAGTATGCTGAATAAGGACGAGAAAACCGGTTGGCTGGTTACCTCGCCCTCCTCATCGCCCGAGAATACCTTTTACCTGCCCAATGGTAAAACCGCCAGCATCTGCGTAGCGCCAACCATCGATAATCAAATCATCCGGGAACTTTTTGGTAACGTAATTACCGCATCTAAACTCCTGGGAAAGGATGATGCCTTCGCCAAAACTTTAGCCGAAAAATTAAAGCAGCTGCCACCCGCCGGGCAAATAGCCAAAGATGGCCGCCTGATGGAATGGCTGGAAGAGTACAAAGAAACCGACCCGCAGCACAGGCATATCTCGCATTTATACGGGCTGTATCCGGCATCGCTGATCACGCCGGAAGCCACGCCCGCATTGGCCGAAGCCTGCAAAAAATCCCTGGACGTGAGGGGAGACGACGGACCAAGCTGGTCGATAGCCTATAAATTATTGTTTTGGGCACGCCTGAAAGACGGCAACCGCGCCTATAAACTGTTTACGGAGATCATGAAACCCACCACACGTACCGATATCAACTACGGCGCGGGTGGGGGCATCTATCCAAACTTGTTATCAGCAGGGCCACCGTTCCAGATAGACGGCAACTTTGGCACGGCCGCCGGCATAGCAGAAATGCTGATACAAAGCCACGCCGGTTTTATTGAGCTGTTGCCGGCAATACCCGATAGCTGGAAAGCATCGGGCCAGGTTAAGGGTGTGAAAGCCCGGGGGAATTATATAGTAGACTTTAGTTGGTTAAACGGGAAGGTGATTAGCTGTAAAATAATCTCTTCCCACCCCCGGAAAGTGAAGATAAAGATGAATGGTTTGCTAAAAACGCTTAATACGGTAAAAAGCTAAGCGCTTATTTTAGCCTCATCTCAACCCTTCTCCAAAAGAGAAGGGCTAAGAAATAAAACATAAAGCCTTTTAGGCCCTCTCCTTTGGAGAGGATTTAGGTGAGGCCAACTAAAAACCAAAAATACATCATGCTTAAAATTTATATCTGCTACGTAGCAAGCATCCTGTTTGCCTTTGTTTTTATATTTAACGCAGGGGCAAAAACGCCCGTGGTTGTCAATATCGCTTTTGGCGATGCTGGCAGCATCCGTTACAATTTAAAAACGGGCACGTTCAACGTTATCCAAAACGGGCACGAGGTGTTTATGGATATTTACGCCGTTGCTACCGTAAATGCCGATACCCTCAGTACAAAAAACTACGAGATACGGCAGTATAATAAAATAGCCATAGCCGATGGTTTTGGTAAAGGCATAAAGCATACTATTGTGTTAACTGCAGCCGGCAAGCCCATGATGAAACAAGTGTTTTATACCTACACAGGCCGTAATTATTTCCTTACGGAGATCTGTTTTACGGGCGCACTGCTAAAAACTAATTATATGATGCCGCTGATAGGGCATTTTAAGCCGCTTACGAGAAGCGATCTACGTAGCCTTTTTGTGCCTTTTGATAACGATACCTTCATTAGCTATAATTCAAAACCGTTTACCACGACGGCGGGAATGAGCGCCGAAGTTGGGACGGTTTACGTTAATGACAGCCGGAACGGTATCATAATCGGCTCGGTAGAGCATGAGGTTTGGAAAACCGGCGTCGAAACCCAATCGAGCGCCACAGCAGGGCAACTCAAAGTTTGGGCCGGTTACACAGAAGAGTCCGTTACCCGCGATAAAATTCCGCACGGCTTCATTAGCGGTAATACGGTTAGGTCGCCAAAGATATTTGTAGGTAGTTTTGGCGATTGGCGCAGCGGTATGGAAGCGTACAGCAAGGCGAACCGTATTGCCGAGCCACCTTTTGTTTTTAACTGGACCAAACCAACCCCCGTAGGGTGGAACAGCTGGGGCGTGATACAGGAGCACATTAACTTTGATAAAACCGTTAAAGTCGCCAATTTTTTTGCCGATAGCATCCCTGCCTTCCGCACCGGGAATGCGGCCTATATCGACCTGGATTCATACTGGGATATGATGGTGTCGCATGGCGATTACAGTAAACTAAAAGAACTTGCCGATTATTGCAAAAGCAAAGGGTTGGAACCCGGCGTATACTGGGCACCCTTTACCGATTGGGGCCATGGCGGCGGGCCGGACAGGATTGCCGATGGAGGTAACTACAAATTTGGCGATATGTGGACAAAAACCGGCAACGGCTACCACGATTTGGATGGTGCCCGCGCGCTCGACCCAACCCATCCCGGTACCAAAGCGCGCATTGCCTTTGTTATCGGCAAGCTAAAGGCCTGCGGTTTTACGATGATCAAAATTGATTTTCTGGGCCATGGCGCTATCGAGGCAAACCACTTTTACGACCCTAAAGTAACCACTGGGATGCAGGCCTATAAAGCCGGCATGGAATACCTGATACAACATTTGGGCAGCCAGATGCTGATTTATGCTGCCATATCGCCAAGTATGGCCTCAGGCCGTTACGTGCACATGCGCCGCATTGCCTGCGATGCCTTTAAGAGTATTGATAACACACAGTACACGCTCAACAGCGTAAGCTACGGCTGGTGGCAAACCTATTTGTACAACTACATTGATGCCGACCACGTGGTATTTAACGACGAAAAAATTGGCGCCAACCGTGCGCGCCTGTTATCTGCCCTGGTAACCGGCACCTTGATCAGCGGAGATGACTTCTCCAAAACCGGGCAATGGACCGAGCGCGTAAAAAAATACTACCAGGATAAAGACCTGCTGGAACTGGTAAAAAACGGTAAAGCGTTCCGCCCGGTGGAAGGGAATACCGGCACCGGCGCATCGGAGGTGTTTACTAAACAGGTGGGTAAGACACTGTACCTGGCGGTGTTCAACTATTCTAAAAACGAAAAGGCTTATGCGCTCAACTACCAGCGTTTAGGATTAGTGGCCACCAAAATTACCGCGGTAAAAGAGGTTTTGCAGGATAATACGATCGGGTTGAATAACAGTATCGACCTGAAACTTAATGCGGAAGATGCCGCGTTGTATAAGTTTACGCTGAAGTAGGTTATAATGATAAAGCGCTCGGCGAGTGGACTCAGCCCGGGTACGCTTCGCTGCCCGACCCTCTCTGCTTCGCAAAGAAGGTAAGAAATTAGAAATAAAAAGATCCAACCGCTACACTTACCTCAAGCGGCTGCAATTGAACTGATTTAGGGGGCTCCGCTGGAGCCTGAGAGGCTTGTTTTTGTTTTCTATAAACACGATGCTCCTAACGGGGCGTTTTGTTCTCGTGAAAAAGCAAATTGGCTCCAGCGGAGCCACGTGTTTATAGAAGAAGTTTGTTGAGGTTTTTAGGCTCCAGCGGAGCCTCCTAACAACGATTGATTTTGAAGAAGTCGCCAGTTAATACGAGGCTAAAGTGGATTTTTTGTTAAAATCAAATTTACCCTTCCTCTAAAGAACACCATTCTTCCCGCTATTGAAATGCTTTGTCCGATATCGGGCACTTTTTTATAGCTTGTTTTTTATAATATCCTTATTATCAATATTTTAACTTTGGTACAGCCATTGCAAAGTCCTGTGCATATAACATTGTCACAAAATGGATCAGCTGATAGAACAGGAAGTAACCGCCCGTAAAAAGAAAAAGGGCATTTTAATAGGGGGCATCGCCATACTGGCGCTGGCCGCATCAGTTTGGCTGCTGCGCACCACGCTAAAATCGAGCATAAAAAGAGCCGACATTACCACCGCTGTCGTGGAGATCGGCAGCGTAGAAAATACGCTGAACGCCACCGGCGAAGTACTGCCCGAGTTTGAAGAGATCTTAACCAGCCCCATCAATGCCTCTATCAAAAATGTGGTGATGGATGCCGGTAATAAGGTGAATGCGGGTCAGTCTATCCTCACCCTGGATAAATCGGCATCGCAAACGGAGTTTGAGAAGATCAACTTCCAGATGCAGAGCAAACGCAACGAGATTGCCAAGCTAAAACTCGACCTCAACAAAAGCTTTTTCGATATCCAATCCAACAATGATATCAAACAACTGCGCATCAGCAACCTGGCCGATGCCGTAGAAAACGCCAAACGCCTGTTTAAAGCAGGCGGCGGTACCCGCGAAGGTATTGAGCAGGCAGAATTGAACCTTAAAGTTGCCCAACTGGAAAAGAAACAGCTGGAGAACGAGATAAAAAGCAAGCAGCAAACCATGCAGATAGAGATAAAGGAAGCCGAAATTGCTTTGGCCATCCAACAGAACGATCTGAACGGTTTGCAGCGCAAATTACAGCTGGCCAGTATTATTGCAACCCGCAGCGGGGTGGTTACCTACGTTAACAAAAACATTGGCGCAACCGTGCACGAAGGTGACGCCCTTGCCCGCATTGCCGATCTCAGCAGCTTTAAGGTGAATGGCAGCATTTCTGATAGCTATATGGATCAGTTGCACGCCGGAATGCCGGTTGTTGTCCGCATAAACGAGGTACAGATGAAGGGCCACGTGGTGAACGTGTACCCATCGGTACAAAATAGCATTGTAAGCTTTGATGTGCAGTTGGATGAGCGTAACAACAAGCAACTGCGCCCCAACATGAAGGTGGATGTTTATGTGGTTACCGACGTGCGCAGCAAAACCATACGCGTAGCCAACGGTGCGGCGTTTAAAGGCCCGGCAGAGCAGGATATTTTTGTGCTGAACGGCGGCAAAGCCGAACGCAGGGCGGTACATATCGGCTTAAGCAATTTCGATTTTGTAGAGATAAAAGACGGTGTAAAACCCGGCGACGTGGTGATCACATCTGACATGAGCGAGTATAAGAACACCAAAGAGCTCACTATTAAAGATTAAGGCCATGAAATATTTATATATACTCATCTGCATATTTTCGGGCATCAAAGCCTCTGCCAACGCCGGCGGGGATACCGTAAGGCTGAGCTTACAGCAGGTGGTTGATATGGCCAAAGGCAATTCTATAGCCGCTAAGCAAGCCGTTACTCAGCGCGAAACCAAATACTGGCAGTGGCGTACATTTAAATCAAACTATCAGCCACAGCTATCTTTAAGCGGTATTTTGCCGGGCTACAGTAAAACAACACAGCCTGTATTGCAGCCCGATGGTACTATCATTTTCCAGCCGGTGCATAACGATAATTCGTCGCTACAACTCGATTTTAGCCAAAGCATTACCGCGACAGGCGGCACGGTGTACGGCACTACCTCCATGCAGCGCTTTTACGATTTCGACAGGAAGAACGAGCTGTTTAACGGTGTGCCATACGCCATTGGGTACAGTCAGCCGCTTTTTCAGTTTAACGCTTTGCGCTGGGATAAAAAGATAGAACCCCTGAAGTTTAACGAGAGCAAGCAGGCTTACATCGAATCACAGGAGCAGATCTCCATTACAGTTACCGGTTACTTCTTCGATCTGCTGCTGGCGCAGGTGAACTACCAGATGGCCCAAACTAACTTTACCAATACCGAGAAGATCCTCACCATTGCCAAAGTAAAGTTCGACTTGGGGAAGATCTCTAAAAACGAGATCCTGCAGCTACAGTTAGAGCGCCTTAACGCCCAAAAAGCTGTAGGTACCGCTAAGCGCGATATGGAGATAGCCACCCTGAACCTGCGTACCTATACCGGTGCGGAAGGGGAGGATAAGATAGCGCTGGAGCTACCAGGCTCAACTATCAATATGGAGGTATCTGCCGATAAGGTTTTGGCAGAGGCTTTTGCCAACCGTAGCGATGCTATAGCATTTGTCCGCAAAATTGCGGAGGCCAAACGCGATGTGGCCAAAGCCAAGGGCCAAAGTGGGTTGGTAGCAACCTTAACCGCAAACATTGGTTTTTCTAACACGGCCAGGAACATCCCCGATGTTTACCGTAACCCGCAAAACCAGCAACTGCTGCAATTGCAGTTCAGCATCCCGGTGTTGGATTGGGGGCGCTCTAAATCGCGCGTGAAAACGGCCCAGGCCAACGAGCAATTTATTGAATACGCGGTGGAGCAGGATAAGCAAACTTTTAAACAACAGATAGTAACCCAGGTAACGCTGTTCAATATGATGAAAGACCAGCTGGTGTTCACCGCGCAGGCCGACAGCATCGCTTCAGAAAAATACAAAATAGCCCGCGATCGCTACGTATTAGGCGACCTGAGTATCACCGACCTCAGCATCGCCTTCCAGGAGAACGACCAAGCCAAACGCGATTACGTAGCCGCCCTGCGCGATTTCTGGGGAGCGTATTACCAGTTGAGGTACCTGAGCCTGTACGATTTTGAGAGGAAAGAAAAGATAAATTATAAATAGAGCGGCCTCACCCCAACTCTCTCTAAAGGAGAGGGGGCACATAATTTAAAAGTCCTCTCCTTTGGAGAGGACTTAGGTGAGGCTGAAAAAGCGACTAACAAACAACAAAATAAACAACATACAAAAATCACTAAATCAATAATTCACAACTAAAATGATACGATTACAAAACATTGAAAAGGTGTACCGTACAGACACCATCCAAACTTTAGCATTAAACAGCATTAACCTTGATATAGAAAAAGGCGAGTTTTTGTCCATTATGGGCCCATCGGGCTGCGGCAAAAGTACGCTGCTGAACATTATGGGTCTGCTGGATATGCCTTCAAAAGGCAGCATCAACATCGATTCGCAAATTACCGACAATTTTTCTGATAAGCAGCTGGCGGCGTTCCGTAATAAAAAGCTTGGGTTTATCTTCCAGAGCTACCATTTAATAAACGATCTGCAGGTGCTGGACAACGTGGAATTACCGCTGCTTTACCGCGATACCACGGCAAAGGAACGTAAGCAACTGGCTACCGAGGCTTTGGAAAAGGTCGGCCTTAGCAACCGCATTAAACACTTCCCTACGCAGCTATCGGGCGGGCAGCGCCAGCGTGTGGCCATTGCAAGGGCCATTGTGGGCAGGCCGGAGATCATACTGGCGGATGAGCCAACGGGTAACCTGGACAGCGCCATGGGTAATGAGATCATGGATATCCTTTTACAGCTTAACCGCGACGAAGGCACTACCATAGTAATGGTAACACACGATGAGCATATGGCTAAAAAAACGCATCGTTTGGTGAGGTTGTTCGATGGGTCGCAGGTTCAATAATTTATCAGCCTAAAACATTAATATCATGCTAAAAAATTATTTCAAAATAGCCATAGCGGTGCTCAAACGCCGCAAGTTCTTCACTTTTATCAGCTTGTTTGGCATCAGCTTTACACTCACCATATTGCTGGTGATGACCGCCTTTATAGATAAAGTGGTGAACGATGATTACCCCGATAAAAAGCGCGACCGCTCCCTGTACATCAGTCACATCGAGCTGCGCGGAAAAGAATCTATGAACTCCAGCGGCTTGAGTTATTCTTATATCAGCCGCTTTGTAAACAAAATGAAAACGCCTGTTAAAATCGCTGTTTCATCAGGTTTCGGCTCCACCAACACTTATGTAAATAACCGTAAGATAGTGATCAATTACAAGTACGCCAATGCCGCATTTTGGGAAGTGCTCGACTTTGAATTTGTAGAGGGCAAAGCCATCAGCAAACAACAAACAGATAATGCCGAGCGGGTTACGGTGATATCTGAAGATATGAAAAAGGAGTACTTTGGCGACGACAACAGCCCGGCTGTGGGCAAGTACATTGAGGCCGACAATATTAAATACCGGGTATGCGGGGTTGTAAAAAGCCTGCCAATAACCTCTTACACGCTTTATTCGGATATATACCTGCCTATCACCACCTCCAAAACAAAGCTGGATGCAGATAAGGGTTATATGGGCAATTACTCGGCTATCGTACTGGCAGAAAACAGCAGCGACGTGCCAAAAATGAAAAAGGAGTATGATAACATTGTAGCTAAACTACCCATCCCCGGTAAGGAGTGGGACCACCTCTACAGCCACGCAGATACCTATATTGAAGGTTATGTGCGTACCGGGAATGAAAAAAGTTCGGGCATGGTGTACGCGTTTACAGCCATAACGCTGTTTGCCCTATTTGTGATGCTGTTGCCTACCCTCAACCTGGTGAACGTAAACATTACCCGTATTATGGAGCGCTCATCAGAAATTGGAGTGCGCAAGGCTTTTGGGGCATCATCAAAAACACTGGTATACCAGTTTATTGTAGAGAACCTGATCCTGACGTTTTTGGGTGGGATAATAGGCGTGGTGCTCTCAGTAGTAGTAATGTATTTCATCAATGATGCTAAGCTGATTGCCAACCTTAATTTAAGCCTAAACTTTACGGTACTGGCTTACGCGCTGTTTACCTGTGTGTTTTTCGGCCTGCTATCGGGTGTTTACCCTGCCTGGCGCATGTCTAAACTCAACATCGTACTGGCTTTAAAGGCCTAAATAATTTTATCAACCTTAAAATTCAACATATTATGTTCAAGCATTTATTTAAAATGATCTGGAATAAAAAGAAGCAAAACTCCCTGCTTATTGTGGAGATCTTGCTTTCGTTCATGGTCATATTTGGGGTGTTCAGCTTCGCGCTCAACTCCTATAACAACTACGCCAAACCCATGGGTTTTAATTATAACCACGTTTGGGCTATCAGTTATAATCATACCTTAGAAACCCAAAACCCCGATTCGGTTACTTTAGTTTACCAAACCCTGCTGCGCAACATCAAATCGATGCCGCAGGTGGTAAATGCCGGGTATCATAGTGGTAACGTTCCGTTCGCTAACAATCACAGCACCACTGGCCTAACGCAAAAAGGCGTAGAGGTTACCGGCATAAACAACTTTTTTGCAGATGAAAATTACATAAACACCATGGGCACTACCATGTTCAGTGGTCGTTGGTATAATAAAACCGATCCTGTGATCAAGTCGGAAGTAATTGTTATCAATAAAATGCTGGCCGAAAAACTTTTTGGCAAGGCCGATGCCGTTGGCAAAATGCTTGGCGATAACGTTAAAACCAGGCAAAGGATCATTGGTGTAATAAATGATATAAAAACCGATGGTGATTACCAGCGCCCTGCCTACGCGCTTTATAACCGGCATGATACGGCTGCTTACAAATGGATGGGCAAAATATTGGTAAAAGTTACGCCAGATGCCGATGCTGCTTTTGAGGGGAAGCTTTACAAGCTGATGGCGAACACGTTTAAAAACTCTAATATCGAGATAGAGCACCTGGATAATAGACTGGTGGCTTATAACAAGTTTACACTGGTGCCGCTTATCATCCTTTCTATCGTAGCCGCTTTCCTGATCATCAATGTAGCGCTGGGCATATTCGGCGTGCTTTGGTACAACATCAACAAACGCCGGGGCGAAATTGGCTTGCGCAGGGCAGTAGGAGCCCCGGGAGCCGCGGTATCTTTACAGCTGGTTAGCGAGGCCATGATCCTGGCAACCTTGTCGCTTATTATCGGGGCGTTCTTCGCGGTGCAATTTCCTTTATTAAACGTATTTGATTTACCTGCAAGTGTTTACCTGTTTGCTATGTTGTTCGCGGTTATATTTATTTACCTGTTGGTGCTGGTATGCTCACTTTACCCCGGCAAACAGGCCGCGGCAATTTATCCCGCGGTTGCTTTACATGAGGAATAAAAATTTAGCTTTGGCATATGATACTGGTTATTGATGATGATATTGCGGTACGCACCTCGCTGCAGCTTTTGCTGAAAAGCGAGGGTTACGCCGTAACCGGTGCCGAAACGCCGGGCGAGGCTTTGCGTATCATAAAAGAGGATGCCCCGGAGCTGATCATCCTCGACCTTAATTTTTCTATCAGCACTACGGGCGAGGAGGGGATGCATCTGCTGGGCGATATTAAAAAGCTGAACGCTGCTCTCCCGGTGATACTGATCACCGGTTGGGGGAGCATAGCGCTGGCCGTGCAGGGAATGAAAATGGGCGCGAATGATTTCATCAACAAGCCCTGGGATAACGGGCATTTGCTGCAATCGGTAAAAACCTTGTTAGACCTGCGCGAGGACGCCGCCGTAAACCGTACCCGCAAACAGTTGGATAAAGAATATAATTTTAAACACATCATAGGAGAAGATCCGCAGATGCTGCAGATATTGGAAACTATTGGTCGTGTGGCCGGTACCGATGCCTCTATCCTGATCATGGGGGAAAGCGGTACCGGTAAGGAGCTGATAGCCGAGGCCGTGCATCATAACAGCCTCCGCCGCAACCGGCCATTTATAAAAGTAAATTTGGGCGGCATCTCTACTTCTTTATTCGAGAGTGAGATGTTCGGGCATATCCGCGGGGCCTTTACCGATGCACGGTTTGACAGGGCGGGCCGCTTCGAGATGGCCAACAAAGGCACCATTTTTTTAGATGAGATAGGTGATCTGGATGCCGGGAGTCAGGTGAAATTGCTTAGGGTACTGCAAGACAGGACCTACGAGGTATTAGGTAGCAGCCGCACAAAAACAGTGGATGTGCGTGTAGTTTGTGCCACCAACAAAAACCTTACAACTATGGCCAATAGCGGCACTTTCAGGGAGGACTTGTTGTACCGCATCAACCTGATAACCGTAACCCTGCCCGCCCTGCGCGAGCGGCCGAAAGATATTCCTTTACTGGTGGAGTTTTTTATCAACAACCTCAAGCAGATCTACAACCGGCCCGAACTTACGGTAAGTAAAAGCGCCATGAAGTGGCTGCAGCAGCTACCGCTGCCGGGCAATATCCGCCAGTTAAAAAACCTGGTGGAGCGTTCTATCCTGGTAAGTAAAAAGAACGTGCTGGAAATAGATGATTTTAAATCGCAGTTGGAGCTGTCGCCGCAAAAGAACGGCAACACCAAATGGCCGGGTGTTGGTACCGTAACGCTGGAGGAGATGGAAATTGAAATGATAAAACGTGCCATGGCCTTCCATAAGAACCGGGTAAGCAAGGCGGCAACGGCATTAGGCTTAACCCGTAGCGCGCTATACCGGCGGCTTGATAAATTTGAGATCCCTTACGATGAAGCTGAGGACTAAGTACATCATATTTGTAGTAATACTGCACGCGCTCGCGCTTGCGCTCAGCTTTTATATTTTCGATAAAGACAGGGTTTATTTTATTGTTTCGGAGGTGTTTATTATCATCTCGGTGATTATTGCCGTGCAGCTTTACCAGCAACTGATACGCCCCATAAAGATGCTGCTGCAAGGGATAGAAGCCATAAAGGACCAGGATTTTAATGTGAAATTTTTGCCAACCGGCAAACACGAAGTTGATGAACTGATAAACGTTTATAACCACATGATAGACGCATTGAGAGATGAGCGGACCCGGCAGGAAGAACAGCACTTTTTTTTGGAGAAGCTGATTCACACCTCGCCAACCGGCATTGTAATACTGGACCATGATAACCGCGTACAGCAGCTTAACCCCAAAGCCGCCCAAATACTCGGCCTAACCGAAAAGGTACTGATAGGGCAGGAGATAGGCCTCATGCAAAGCCCGCTGTTAACACAGGCCGCAAGCCTTAAAGCTGGGGAAACCATCACTGTAAAACCCGATGGCATTAATACCTACAAATTGCAGCGCTCACATTTTGTGGACAGGGGTTTCCAACGCGGGTTTTTAATGATAGAAGAACTCACCGCCGAAATATTAGCCGCCGAAAAGAACGCTTACGGTAAAGTGATCCGCATGATGGCGCACGAGGTGAACAACACCATTGGCCCGGTTAATTCTATTTTGCAATCGGCCCTGCGTACCGATAGCCTTTGGCAAACACAAACCGACGGCCAACTGAACAATGCCCTGCAGGTAGCTTTCGACCGTAATCAAAACCTGAACCACTTTATGCGCAACTTTGCCGACCTGGTGAAGCTGCCGCCCGCCAACAAAAAGCAAACCGACCTTAACCTGTTGCTAAAAGCGGTTATTGAGCTGATGCAGATAAAAGCGCTGGGCAAAAATGTGCAGCTGATATTTAACCCCGACCCCAAACCCCGCATTATTAGCGCTGACGTAGAGCAATTGGAGCAGGCCCTTATCAACATCGTGAAAAATGCCATCGAAGCCATTGAAGCAGGTGGTGAGGTAAGTTTTAATGTCGATGCAAAAAAACGCCTGCTCACCATCACCGATAATGGTAAAGGCATTACCGACGAAGAAAGCGCCCAGCTTTTTTCACCCTTCTTTAGCACCAAAAAGGACGGACAGGGGATAGGGCTCACCCTCGTTCGCGAGATCATGCTGAACCACGGCTATGAGTTTTCCCTAAAAACTATTGGCGAGCGCCGTACGGTTTTTTCCATCAATTTTAATTGATACCTATATAATATCCCGTCTCCCCGGGAGGCTAACTCACCGCTTTTCAATCTATTACAAAAAAATCGCTTCGGAATTTTTCGGTGATACCTGTCGTGTTTTAAATATCTGATTCGTAATAAAGTCGTTACAATTAAATTATTAGCTGATTTTTCGGGTAACGCATTGATTTTTAACTAAAACTATGTAAATTCAAATTCCAATATATTACCCAAATTCAATGACCAGAACCTTATACCAAAATGCACTTGGCTGCTTTGCCTTCCTTGTGATCAGCATAAACAGTTTCGGGCAAAATGCCGATAGCGATACAAGTGCCAGGCAAACCCAGATAGACAACGTAGTTGCCGGATATTACAAGAACATTGGTGAGCAATCGCGGCTGTTTAACGGTCCCGAGTATAATTTTTACTCCAAAATGCTCAAAGGCAGCGCCTACTTTACCGAATCGCCGGAGTTTACCAACGGTACCGTAGAGTACGATGGGTTTGTGTATAAAAACCTGCAAGTGATGTACGACCTTTATAAAGGATCGGTAGTGATGCAGCTGCCCAGCAAAATTGCGAGTATTGAACTGCTAAGTAACAGGGTGCAGAGTTTCGACGTATTTGGGCACCACTTTTTTAGGATGGACGCCGTAACGCAGGTAAAAGGCCCCAACCTTATCGCAGGCTTTTACGACCTGATGTATAATGGTAAAACGCAATTTATCATCCAGCGCGAAAAAACCATCCAGTCCAATACTTCGGCAACGCTGGATAGCTATTTTACAGACGAAGCACGAAAAATGTATCTCAAAATGAGCGATGGCACTTATCGGATCTTCAGCAGCCAAAAATCGTTACTCGAAGCTTTGAAAGATAAAAAGCCCGAATTGAAAAAATTCATTAAGGATAATCACGTCAGTTTCCGCGACGAAAAAGAACAGGCAATGGTTAGGGTAATAGCCTATTACGACCAAATAAATAACTAATATGAAGAAATTTTACTTGTTTGGCATCTGCTGTTTATTTATTGCACAATATGTAAAAGCGCAGCAGTCGGCCGGCTCTGTCATTAGCGTAAATTTTCAGCAGGCAACTATACAAACCGTAGTTGCCGATATTGAAAGTAAAAGCAATTATCATTTTTACTATGATGCCGCTCAGTTTGATAGCCTGAAGGTAACCCTGCAGGCCACGGATAAAACCGTACCGGCTATATTGGACCTCGCTTTTAACGGCACCGATTTCCATTACGCGCTAAACGGGCAGCAAGTGTTCCTAACCAAGGGAAAGATTTTGCAAACAACGCTGGCACCGGGTTTCTTTGGTATCAAGGCAACGCCGGGTGTTCCGGTTGCTGCGGTTAACACGGTAAGCGCTTTTGTTAGTGAGGGCGATAAAATAATTCCGGAGGCTACTACCGAAAATAAGCTGTACGAGATTGGGGTTAAAACCAATACCATACAAACGGGCAGGGCAACGTTGTCCGGTTATATCCGCGATATTAAATCTGGAGAGGCCGTTACAGGGGCCAGCATTTACATTACCGCGCAAAAAACCGGCGTGGCTACAGACCAGTATGGCTATTTTACCATTAGCCTGCCAAAGGGGCGGCATTTGCTTAGCATCCGCGGCGTGGGCATGCGCGATACCCGCCGCCAGATCATTCTGTATTCTGATGGCAAGATCATCATAGAGATGATGGAGCAGGTTACCAGCTTAAAAGAAGTAAAAATATCTGCCGATAAGGTTGCCAATGTAAGGTCGGTTGAGCTTGGAGTAACAAGGTTGGATATTAAAAGCATAAAACAGGTGCCAACCGTATTTGGCGAGGCCGATATATTAAGGGTGGTTTTAACCCTGCCCGGTGTGCAAAGCGTGGGCGAAGCCTCAACAGGCTTTAACGTTCGCGGTGGCTCGGCAGATCAGAACCTTATCTTACTGAACGATGCTACCATTTACAATCCATCGCACTTTTTTGGCTTCTTCTCAGCCTTTAACCCCGATATTGTAAAAGGGGTGGAGCTGTACAAAAGCAGCATCCCCGAAAAATTTGGCGGCAGGGTATCATCTATATTGGATGTTACCGATAGGGAGGGTAATAAAAAGAAATTTGCCGGTAGCGCGGGTATAGGTTTAATAACCAGCAGGTTTAACATAGAGGGGCCTATTATTAAAGATAAGACCTCCTTTATCTTCGGCGCCCGTGGAACCTATTCAGACTGGCTGCTTAAACTGCTGCCCGGGGCTTACAAAAATAGCCAGGCGTCCTTTTACGATTTTAACCTGGATATAAGCCACCAGATAGACGATAAGAACAACATTTACATCACCAGCTACATCAGTCGCGATAAATTTAAACTGAACAGCGATACATCTTACAGCTATAGCAACCGCAACGTAAACATTAAGTGGAAGCATAATTTTAATAATAAGCTATTTGGCTTGTTTTTGGCAGGCAGCGACAGGTATCAGTACGATATAGCCAGTTTTGATAACCCGGTAAATGCCTACAAGCTCAAATTCGATATCAACCAAACCAACTTTAAGTCGGATTTTACCTACTACCTCAACACCAGCAATACCATTACCTTTGGGTTAAACAGTATTTATTACAAACTGCACCCGGGCAGCTACGGGCCAAACGACCCTAAATCCCTGGCCTTGCCTGATGTGGTACCGGCTCAGCAAGCCTTGGAGAGCGCCTTGTACCTGGGCGATAAATACGACGTGAACGACGACTTATCGGTAAGCTTTGGCGTACGTTATTCCTTATACAACTTCCTTGGCCCGCAATCCGTTAATAACTACGCGCCGGGTACACCACGCAGCAGCACCAGTCTTATTGATAGCACCAACTACAGCAGTGGCAAGATCATTAAAACCTATGGCGGCCCGGAGATAAGGCTATCAGCTCGTTACAACCTGGGCGATAATCTGTCTATTAAAGGCGGGTACAATACACTCAGGCAGTATATCCACCTGTTATCAAACACAACGGCCATTGCACCTACCGATGTTTGGCAGTTAAGCAACCCCAATATTAAACCTCAATACGGCGACCAGGTGTCGCTGGGGATCTACAAAAACTTAAAGTCAAACACTATCGAAACTTCGGTAGAGGTGTATTACAAAAGGCTGAAAGACTACCTGGATTACCGCAGCGGCGCTACATTGGTGCTAAATCACCACATCGAAACGGACGTGATCAATACAAGGGGCAAAGCTTACGGTGTTGAATTTATGATCCGCAAGAACACAGGTTCGGCAAATGGGTGGATCAGCTACGCTTACTCCCGCACATTTTTAAAACAGGATGACCCTAACGTTGGCCAGCCGGTAAACGGTGGCAGCTTTTACCCGGCTAACTATGATAAGCCGCACAGCTTTAACTTTGTGGGCAACTACCGCTTTACACACCGTTTTAGCCTGTCGTTAAACGTAACTTATAGCACCGGGCGGCCTATTACCTTGCCAACCGGTAAATACTACTATGCGGGTTCGGAAAGGGTATATTATTCCGACAGGAATGCCTATCGCATTCCCGATTATTTCCGCAGCGATTTTTCGATGAACATTGATGGCAACCACAAGGTGCACCAGTTAACGCATAACTCGTTCACCATTGGTGTTTACAACCTTACCGGCAGGCAAAATGCCTATTCAACCTATTTTACACAGGAGGCCGGGGTGATCACCGGGTATAAGCTGTCCATCTTTGCAAAACCAATTCCGTTTATCAATTACAATATAAGGTTCTGATAACAATGTGCGATATGAAGGGGCGTAACATTTGTATTTGTATTTTAGGTTTAGGGGCGGCTGTTGCAGGCTGCAGGAAAACCTATGCCCCTCAGGTTGTATCCAGCGGTAATACTTTACTGGTAGTAGAGGGAGTAATCGATCCGGGGAGCGATTCTACCTTCATCAAACTCAGCCATACGGTAAAAATATCCGACACCACCAAGGTAGCAGCCGAAAAGGGGGCCACACTAACTGTGGAAGGTAACGGCTTGTCCGTCCCGCTTACAGAGCTGAGGCCGGGCGTTTATGCTTGCCCGCCTTTAAATGCAGATGCAACGCAAAAGTACCGTTTACGTGTAAAACTAAGCAACGGTAAAGAGTATCTGTCAGACGATGAGGAGGCGAAAGTTACACCGCCGATAGACACCATAACTTACGAGCCGACTTTTAGGGGCTTAAAAATAAGCGCAAGCGCGCACGATCCTTCGGGAAAAACGCGCTACTACCGTTGGGACTATGACGAGGACTGGCGTTTTAATGCAAAGTTCTTTTCGAGTTATAAAGTAGTAAACGGAGTAATTTTTCCACGTACGCCTGCAGATTTAAGATTCTCTTGCTTTTCGAGCCACGCTTCAACGGTTGTTGTTTTAGGTTCATCGGTAAAACTCGCGCAGGATGTGATATCAGATCAACCGATATTGACTATCGATTCAACGTCGGAAAAAATAAGCATCCGGTATAGTATACTTTTAAAGCAGTATGCCCTTTCCAAGGCAGCATTTGGTTTTTACGAGAATATAAAAAAGAACACCGAGCAATTGGGGAGCATATTTGATGCCCAGCCATCAGAAATTGCCGGTAATGTGCACAGCACTACTAACCCTGCCGAACCGGTTATTGGGTATGTAAGTGTATGCACAGTTCAATCGAAAAGGATCTTTATAGATAAAACAGAACTACCGGCAAAATGGATAACCAAATACCCTTACGATTGCAGGCAGGACACAACCTGGTTTAGTAATCCCATTACCGGCGCACCAGAAGTGAAGGCCTTTATTTTAACAAACCTTACACTACCCACCCAGGAAATTGCTGGCGTAGGCACGGCACTTTTAGGTTATTACAGAACAGATTTTATTTGCGGAGATTGTACATTAAGAGGCACACAAAAACGCCCGGTATTTTGGAAAGATAAATAATGAGGGTGGGGGAATATATATCGGGAGGCACTTATGCAGCTGTTTGCTGGATCTGTCCCGTTTTGGGCGAATTGAAGGAGTTTGATCATACCAGATCCTTTCACGCAGATTGTGCTTCGAAAGGTCTTATAAAAGAATTACTATTTTAGAATGAACATGCTTAAAAATATAAAACATCTTACTTGTCTGGGTTTATTGCTGGTAGCTTTTAGTTGTAAAAAACCTTATTACCCGGTTTTAGCGGCTAACGAAAGCAATTATCTGGTTGTGGAAGGATTTATCGATAGTGGTAACGATTCTACCTTTATCAAACTCAGCCACACCGTTAAACTTACCGATTCGGTGGGTATAAGCGCGGAGCGGAACGCCGGTGTAACGGTGGAAGGGAATGGCAAAACCTATCAGTTGAACGAAATAAGGGCCGGCGTATACTCGGCTTTGCCGCTGAATTTGGATGGCTCGCAAAAATACCGCCTGCGTATAAAATTAACCAGCGGAAAAGAGTACCTGTCTGATGAAGGCGAGGTGAAGGTAACCCCTCCGGTAGATACTATTACCTACCAAACAAAAAACGATGGACTACACATTAACGTCAGCGCTCATGATCCAACCAGCAAAACGCAATATTACCGCTGGGATTACGATGAGACCTGGAAGTTCCACAGCCGTTATATTTCAAATTATAAAGTAGTGAATGGCGATATATTGCCCCGCCAGGTAGAAGACCAAATATTTACTTGTTTTGCCAATCACGCTTCGAGCACAGTTTTACTGGCATCTACGGCAAAACTTGGTTCAGCTGTGGTTAGCGAAGCGCCTATAACCAATATTATACCCAGTTCAGAAAAAATTAGTATGCGTTACAGCATATTAATAAAGCAATATGCCCTCAACAAAGAGGCGTTTGATTTTTGGGAAAATTTGAGAAAGAACACCGAATCGTTAGGAAGCATATTTGATGCTTTACCTTCAGAAATTAAGGGTAACATTCATAACACGGCAAACGCCAACGAGCCGGTAATTGGCTTTATCAGCGTAGGTACCATGACCTCTAAGCGGATCTTTATTAATAAAGAGGAGTTGCCTAACGAATGGATCTTACAATACCCGTACGATTGCCGCCAGGATTCCACCTTGTATAAAAATCCAATAACCCAGGCTAACGATGTTGCCTCTTTTATTATCAGCGGTATATATCTGCCCACCTATGTTATAACAGGCCCTAAAGGAGGCCCGGCTATCGGGTACGGCAGGTCGAGCCCCCAATGTACCGATTGTACATTGAGAGGCGTTAAAAGACGCCCCGATTTTTGGAGGGATTAATAGAATGTGCTGTACCAACAAAATAACCATTTGAAAAAAATGAACAGTAAAAAAAAATTGAACATGCTTAAAAATACGCTACTTGCATCGGTAGCATTGCTTGCGTTTGTTTCGCAAAGCAATGCGCAGGACTTGCAGCAGGTGCAAAATGCCTTTAATAAGTACAGCCAAACGGCGCTGCAGGAAAAGGTATTTGTGCATACCGATAAAAGCACCTACCTGGCCGGCGAGATCATCTGGTTTAAAATTTACTGTGTAGATGGTGCCCTCAACAAACCGCTTACGCTAAGCAAAGTAGTTTACGTTGATATTTTAGATAACGCGCAGGTAAGCGTTATGCAGGCAAAAATTGCCATGATAAACGGCATGGGGAGCGGCTCGCTGGTGATACCGCCATCGGTGGCTAATGGTAATTATAAACTACGGGCATATACCAACTGGATGAAGAATTTTGGCCCCGAGAGCTTCTTCGAAAAAAAGATAACGATTGTTAACGCCTTAAGATCGCCGGATGCGACGGCCAAAGCCAAAACGCCAGATTACGACATACAGTTTTTCCCCGAGGGTGGTTATTTGGTTAGCGGCCTGGCCGCCAATGTAGCCTTTAAAGCAGTTGCCAAAAATGGCTTGGGTATAAGCTTCAAAGGCGCTATTGTGAACGACGATAACGATACGGTGGCCCGCTTTCAACCATTAAAGTTTGGGATGGGACATTTTACATTTACACCGGCCGCAAATAACACCTATAAGGCCATTATAAAAATTGGAAGCGATAAACCCATAGTTACCAACCTGCCTGCCGTAAAAAGTAACGGCTATACCATGCAGGTAACCGATGGCGGTAATGGCGGCATCAATGTAAAGGTAAACAGCAACACCGGCGACCAGCAACTTTACCTTTTTGCACATACCAGGGGAGTAGCCAAATTAGTGCAGACCGCTGTGAGCAGTAACGGGGCAGCACAGTTTGCGGTTAGCAAGGATAAGCTGGGCGAAGGGATCTCGTACCTCACCATATTTGATGGCGGCAAGCAGCCCGTTTGCGAACGATTGTACTTTAAACGGCCTAAGCAATCCTTATTTATTAATGCAGATGCCGATGCCAGGCAATATGCTGCCCGGAAAAAAGTAAGCGTTACTGTGGCCGCTAAAAACGCTGCCGATAAAATGATCAACTCCGGCTTGTCTATGTCGGTTTACCGGGTAGATTCCTTGCAAACGGTAGATCAGGATGATATCGCGAGCTATTTTTGGCTTGGTGCCGATTTAAAAGGGAGTATCGAATCGCCGGGTTATTACTTAAAAACCACTACCGCCGAAGCTGATGAAGCCACCGATAACCTGTTGCTTACCCAGGGTTGGAGGCGTTTCCGCTGGGACGAGATCTTGCAGCCTAATCAGGCAGCATTTAAATATCTGCCCGAGTTTAACGGGCATATGGTTATTGGCAAGCTTACCGACTCGGCAAAAAACATTGCGAAGGACGTGATAGCCTACCTGGCCGTGCCGGGCAAACGTGTGCAGGTTTATGCTGCAAAAAGCGATGCGGAAGGTAAGCTGTACTTCAATACCAAAGAGTTTTACGGCGCTAACGAAATTGTTGTGCAAACCAATACCGAGCGCGATACTTCGCATAAGATAGAGATCGTTAGCCCCTTCTCTGAGCAGTATTCAAAAACGGCGTTACCCGCATTCGGGCTTACACCGGGGATGCAGACTTCCTTACAGCAGCAAAGCCTGGGTATGCAGGTGCAAAACATTTACGCGGCTAATAAGCTTAAGCATTACTTCGAGCCGGTGGTGGATAGCACCGGATTTTTTGGGAACCCATATAAAACCTATAAGCTGGATGATTTTACCCGCTTTGTTACTATGGAAGAAGTAGTACGCGAATATGTGCGCGAAGCAAGCGTATCCAGGTCTCGTGGCAGGTCCCACATTACGCTGATAGACGAGAAGGTAATGCTCACCGGCGACCCTTTGGTTATGCTTGATGGTGTGCCGGTATTTAATATTGATAAAGTAATGGCGATAGATCCGCTTAAAGTGCAAAGGTTGCAGGTAGTGCGCAGCCGCTACTTCTGGGGCCCGTCGGCATTCGAGGGTATTATGAACTATACCACCTATAAAGGTGACCTTGGCGGTGCCGAAATGGACCCGCACGCCGTGGTGATAGATTACGAAGGGATGCAGATCCAGCGCGAATTTTACTCGCCTGTTTACGAGACCGATGAGCAGGCGAAAAGCCGTATGCCCGATTTCAGGAACCTGTTGTTTTGGGCGCCCGATATCAAAACAGGGCCAATAAGCGCCAATAAGCTTACCTTTTACACTTCAGACCAAACCGGGAAATACTTTGGAATAGTGCAGGGCATCACCTCTAATGGCGACGTAGCCTCGCAATCATTTACTTTTGAAGTGAAATAAACAGGCAACCGTCAACCGCTGGTCAATTTTGGCGGGATGTTACCAAAAATATAATTGTTGATCCATCTTTACCGAAAAAAAAGATGGATCAGCAATTGTTTGTAAAGATGGCGCTGCAGGGCTGGAACACCCAGGTAGCCCGCGCCGAAAAATATTTCAACGCGCTTAGCGAAGCCGATTTTCAAAAGACGGTAGCACCAGGTAAGAACCGTATCATATATCTGTATGGTCACCTTACCAGCTACCATGGCTTGCTGAGCGAAACCTTAGGTTTGGGTGAAGCCTTTTACCCGGAACTCGCCCCGGTATTCCTCCGCTCGCCCGATGGTACTGCTGTTAATGCCTACCCCGTAGAAAAATTAAAACAATACTGGCATGAGGTGCACGCCCGGTTAACAGAGCTATTTAACGCCCTGCCCGCCGAAGACTGGTTCAAACGCCACAACGCCATGACAGACGAAGATTTCGCCGACGACCCCACCCGAAACCGCCTCAGTGTACTACTAAGCCGCACCAATCATATTGCCTATCATTTTGGGCAGTTGGTTTTGGTGTAATCGCAGGATAATTTACACCAAGCGTTTATCGTCCTAAGGCGCATGGTCCTCTGCCGGGAGACCATGCGTGGGCAAAAAATTGCTGAAGGCGCGGGAGCTAAGCAGCTTATAATTCCCTCCCGGGGGGAGAACAATAGCCCATCAGAAGACAGTGGTTGTTAAATTTCCTTGCGGTTTCGTAATAAAGATTTAGGATTTATGGTGACCTTATTATGGGAAAATATGTTAACCCTGTGTTTTTTTTATGTTGCTGATTATCAGGTTTTTAAAAAATATTTATTGAAATTGTGTTAACTTTTGTTAACCCTAAATCCCACGTGTAATTGAGGTGCAAAGCAATCTCATAACCGTACATTGCCGACCGTCCTATCTGGAGATTGCTTCGTGCCTTGCAATGGTGGGTTTGTTTAATGCGCGGCAAACTCTCCACTACGTCATCCTATGCAAACATAGGATGACGTAGTGGAGAAGCTAAATAAATAACACACCTCCTTACCCACCTAAACCCGATGGCAGCGGCACAACGTAAAGCGAACAGCGGGGCTGCCGCAACCCAAAACGCACCATGCCCTGCTTTTCTCACAAAAAGGTGTATCATTTTTATGGATGTTGATAATTTAATTGGCTTTCTTTTAAAAAACAGGTAAATTCCCGCTGTAAATGGTCTTTAATGCTTTTTGGACTATTTATCTCTTATGGATCTTTTAAAAAGGGCGCTACGGAGCAATCACCTATCACTGATCGTTACATTGGAAAATTTAACCCGCAGAAATTTTTTAAGCAAAGGGGCCATGCTGGCAGGAGGCACCTATCCGGCTATGCTGGCACTGGGCATGCTCAAATCTGCACCCGCGCACGCCTTTAACCTTACCGGCAGCGGTAACGGCAAACACATTATTATTTTAGGCGGAGGATTGGCCGGGATGGCATCGGCATACGAACTGAATAAGCTTGGCTATAAAACTACCATTTTAGAGGCACGTGAAAGGGCAGGGGGGCGATGTTGGAGCATCCGCAATGGGAGCACCAATACCGAAACCGGGATGCCAACCGCTACCGCTAAATTCGACGATGGGCTGTATTTTAACGCGGGTCCATCGCGCATACCCCACCACCACCAGCTTACGCTGCACTACTGCAAAGAACTGGGCGTACCCATACAGGTTTACAACAACGTAAACGAAGGCGCGTACTACTTCGCCGAGGGCAAGGGCCCGCTATCCAATAAAAAGATCCGTGCCCGCGAGGTACACAACGATGTACGCGGCTACATGGCGGAGCTGCTGAGCAAAAGTGTTGACCACAGCGCTTTAGACGCCGCCCTCACGAAAGAAGATACCCAAAAAGTACTGGAATACCTGGCTGCCGAAGGTGGTTTGGATATTGATAAGCTCTACAAGGCATCTGCCCGCAGGGGGTATGCCGAATTGCCGGGGGCGGGAAACAAGCCCGGCAAAATAGCGGAGGCGAATAAACTGGCGGATATAATCCAGTCGGGCCTGCTGGACCCTGATTTTTACAACGTGGCCGAATATACCTACGAGTTGCAGATGACGATGTTCCAGGCCGTAGGCGGGATGGATATGATTGCCAAAGCGCTGCAAAAGCAGGTGGCACTTTCTCTTAAATTAGGCGCCGAGGTAAGCAATATTACCAACCTCGCCGAGGGTGTAAAAGTAACATATAAGGACGCCACCGGCGAACACGTTTTACAGGGCGACCTGTGCATTTGCACCTTGCCGCTGCCGGTGCTCAGCAATATTAACAACAATTTTTCGGGCGATGTAAGCCGGGCTATCGATTATATCGGCTACATCCAAACGGGCAAAATAGGCTTGCAGTTTAAGCGGAGGTTTTGGGAGGAGGATGATCATATTTACGGGGGTATCACGCACACCAACAATGATTTAACGCAGATATTTTACCCGAGTTATGATTATTTAAGTAAAAAGGGTATCTTAATAGGATATTATAATTTTAACGAAAAAGCACTACGCACGGGCGACTTAAGCTACGCCGAACGCGAAAAGCTTGCCCTGCAAAAAGGCAGGCTGATACACCCGCAGTACGATACGGAGTTTGAACGGTCGTTCTCGGTAAGCTGGCACAAAACCAAGTACAATTTAGGCGGATGGGCGCTCTATAATAACGAGACCCGTAAAACCCAGTACCCGGTTTTGTTAAAGCCCGATAAGCAGGTGTATTTTGCCGGCGAGCATTTAACATACCTCAACGCCTGGATGGCGGGGGCCTTTGAATCGGCAAGGAGCGTGGTGGCGCAGGTACATGCCCGTGTAACCGAGCAGCGGGTGAGCTACCCGGCAAATAAGTAAGAGAAAACTAAAATTAAACGATATGTCAAATTCACTAAACCGCAGAAACTGGATAAAAAGCAGCGCCCTGATGGCAGGCGGCGTGGCTTTTTTAACAGGTACGATGAATAAGCTGGCTGCGATGCCGGTTATCGGCAAAATGCGCGCAGGCAATACCATGCTTGCCGAAGAAGCCGCGATAATGCAGGCACCTGCCGGACTCAAAGCACGCCTGATGGCTAACGAAAACCCTTTCGGCCCATCGGCAGCTGCAAAAAAAGCGATAATCGATTCATTGGATACAGGTTACCAGTACACTTTCGCGTCAATGTTTACCATGCGTGGTAAAATAGCTACCTACGAGGGTGTTAAGGGAACTAATATACTGATGTCTTCGGGGTCGTCGCCATTGCTGCAGGCTGCTGCCATGTATTATAGCAAAGGCGGTAAAAGCATCATCACTGCTGACCCGTCATACGATGACCTGCCTACCCAGGCTGAGCACTTTGATGGCAAATGGGTAAAAGTGCCTTTAGCGGCAGATTACAAGCTGGATCTCGACGCCATGGAAGCAAAGGTAGATGGCAACACCGGGCTGGTTTATATTTGTAACCCCAATAACCCTACGGCTACTATTGTAGATACGGAAAAACTGAAAGGCTTTTGCGAGCGCGTATCTAAAAAAACGGTTGTTTTGGTGGATGAGGCCTATATTGATTATTTGCCCGACCCTAAAGCATCCAGCATGATGGATTGTATTAAAGCCGGGCATAATGTGATCATCGCGCGCACGTTCTCTAAATTATATGGTTTTGCGGGCTTACGCTTTGGCTATATGGTGGGCCAGCCCGATACGCTTAAAGAACTGGGCATGTATACACCGGCCTGGGCCTGTTTATCATCTACCGCGCTTGCGGCGGCTCTTGCATCATACCGCGAAACCGACTACCTTGCAGATGCGCTGAAGAAAACTAACGCATCGAAAGAGTTTTTATACGAAACGCTGAAGAAGGAAAACTATACCTACATCCCGTCGTCTGCAAATTTTGTGATGTTTCAACTAAAGATGGATGGTAAAAAATTTAGTGAGGAGATGAATAAACGCGGTGTGGCCCTGCGCGACTGGAAACTGAACGGCCAGGATTGGTGCCGCATCAGCATCGGCCGTATGGACGAAATGGAAGCCTTTGCCGCTGCGTTTAAAGAGATATCGTAAACTAATGAAAAACTGTTGTTGGTGACAACACCAAAAGCGGTAAATAAATAACAAAGGCCCGTCATCCCGAATTTATTTCGGGACCCCACCGGACAAGTTTGCCGAGCGATCGCAAACACGTGAGGTGCCGAAATAAATTCGGCATGACGATTACCATAATGTACTACTAATGCGCAAATTACTTTTTACAATTTCTATCGCCCTGCTAACCACGGCGAGCTTCGCTCAGGAAAAAACCGTTAACCCGCGCCCGCTTACGCTGGCAGAATATACCAAAGCAAAAACTTATGCCATTGCCAACCTGGACCAGGATACTTATGTAAAGTTTGATAACGCCTATGTGCTGGACAGGTACGAAGGGCGAAAACCCTACTTTATCACCGGCAGCGATAACCTTAAAAAGCGCATCGATCTTTATAAACTGGTGGCTAAAGAGGGAATGCAGGAAATTGGCACCATGGTATTCTACACCAGCGAAACCGGCAAGAAATACCAGGCCCTGGTACCAGATTTTACCGCCGATGCCAAAGTATGGGCAGCCTATTTCCAGGATATTGACGATATCAACAAGGTGGAAAAAAACTTCATCCTGAAGCTCTCCTACGTGCTATCCAAAGAACTGAGCTTTCAGCAATACAAGGTGCTGAACAACGGTAAGGATATGAAGGAAGAATCGGCCACATATGGTAACGATATCTGTTTCCCGGGTGATGAAATGGTTACCATGGGTAACGGCAGCAAAAAACTGCTGAAGGATATTAAAAGTGGCGATGAAGTGATCACCCTCGACCCGGTAACCCGCAAGCCATCTGCCACCAAAGTAAAAGAGCTTACCGTACATGCTGCCAAAAACTACGCGCTTACCCAACTGGTGCTGGTATCGGCAAAGGAAAACAACACCGCTGAGGGTACCAATGTAAACCTGCGCGTCAAAGTGTTAAAGGCTACACCAAATCACCCCATGCTGACCAAAGAAGGCAACTTTAAAATAGGGGAGATAACCCTGGGCCAGCAGGTGCTTTGCCTGAATGATAAAACCGGCAAGTATGAAGCCTACACCGTGCTCCAAAAAAACGAGCAGGCAGGCGGCGTACAAAACGTGTACAACATCGTCGCCGAAAAAGGCAGCACCATTTTGATGAATGGGGTAATGGTGATGCAAAAGTAGGGCGTAGCCCTTTGATGTAGAGACGCAATATTTTGCGTCTCTCGTATGCAAATCCATAAGCATAGCCGTCTTGCGTAGGTGCAGTATCGTCACCTATCCTACGGGAGACGCAAGATTTTGCGTCTCTACGGTTAGCAGCCTCGTCAATTTATCGTAATTTGCCGCTATCAATGGAGAACGTTTTTACCGCGAATGATGGACAAAAAAATGACGGAATTTATATCCTGAAAGATAAAAGCATCGCTCAATTAAACGCGGTGACGATCGCGCAGCATTCGCCTGTATCTGCTTATGAAGAGTTAGGGGAAGAAGCTTTGACTCCGATTGAATTTAGCATCAATAAAGCAAAATTTACCGGGCGGGATGGGTTGCAAATTATTGATATACAGATAGTTCAGGAGCTGGATTGTTTGGTGCTCTATTGCGGATGCCGCCAGTCCAAAACCAAACTTTGCGGTCATCAGTCCTCGGCTTTGTTGCAGATTATCAGCAACGAGAATTACCTTGTTTTCTTTGATAATAAGCTGAGGGATATCAAATTAAGAAAATTCGCCACAGACTACGGGCTTGCCGGTGAACCCGACCTGGACGCGTACTTTGTCTCCGAACTACGAGATAATCGCCTGATTATCAAACCAAAAAATAAATCACTTTTTCCGGTTACCAGCGCCAGCCTCAGTAATATGGAGCAGCAGCTGATGTTGGGGCAAATGCCAGATCTTGCAAAGAAATCAGACATTAATGAATTGATTAAAAGGGTTTTAGTATTTAAGCAACGCAGATTCTACAAACACCTCATCGTAGAATTGTATGATGCTGCCATGGCGAAGGATGGACGGATTAAAAATCCTTTATCGCCGGTTGCACCCCTGCAGTTGGTTACAGAGACCAATGACCCGCTGGAGCTGAAATTTTATACCGCGGTATCCCGTTTCCAGCAAAACATAGATGCCAAAATAAACCAATCCAACCTGGACGGGTTGAAAGCTATCGTTAAAAATCCGCTAAATTTGGAATGTTATTTACTTGATAATGAGGTTTCTGAAAAAGTGTCGGCAAATGCCTTGCAGCTGGTTACCCTGCGAAATATCAATAAAGGCCTACAGCTCACCGTGGAGGAAAAAGGCGATTTCTACGAGGTTTCGGGCGAACTGCACATTGGGGAGGAACGCTACACGTTAAACAATCTTGAAACGATTTTCGGTTATTTTATACGGCTGGATAACACGCTTTATTTAGTGAAGGATCTGCAGATGATGGGTGCTATCGGGCTGTTCAGATCGGGTGGGGAGAATTTGCTGATCCACCAGTCGCAGTTTAAAGAGTTTCGCTCGAGGATTCTTAATAAGCTGGAAGAGAGTATGTTAATTAGTTATCCTTTCGTTCTGAAAGCCACCCCCGCGCAGGTTAAAAAATACAATTTTGATAAAAACGAACAGATCATCTACCTGTCGGATTTTGGGCAACATGTAATGATTTTGCCCGTAATGCGCTATGGGGAGGCCGAGATCCCCATCAGAAAGGATACGCAGATCTACGCCCCTGATGGTAAAGGCAAAGAGTTTTTGGTACAACGGAATGATGCTACCGAAAAGATTTTTAATAAACTCATTATTCAGCAACATCCTTATTTTGAGGAACAAACAGGCGATGAGATCCAATATTTCTATCTCCACAAAAAGCGCTTTTTAGATGAAAACTGGTTTTTAGACGCCTTTGAAGCCTGGAACAAAGCGGGCATCACCATTTTGGGTTTTAACGAACTCAGTGGCAATAAGCTCAATCCCAATAAGATCAATATTACAATAAAGATCTTAAGTGGCATCAACTGGTTCAATGCGCATATTGTTGCCAAATTTGGCAAACGGCAGGCTTCGTTAAAGCACCTGCACAAAGCTATCCGCAACAAAACCAAGTTTGTACAGCTCGATGATGGCACCATGGGTATCCTGCCCGAAGCATGGATGGAGAAATTCGCGGCCTATTTCCAATCGGGCGAAATTTGGGACGACGAACTCCGCATCCCTAAAACCAACTACGAAACCATAGAACAGCTGTTTGAAAAACAAATGCTGGATGAGCAGGTAAAGCTGGAGATCAAGGATTTTCGCCGCAAGTTCGAAGATTTTGAATCGATACAGGAAGTGGAAGTGCCTGGTACATTGCTTACTACCCTGCGCCCTTACCAAAAGCAGGGCTTGAACTGGCTCAACTTCCTGGATGATTTTAACTTTGGTGGTTGCCTGGCGGATGATATGGGACTTGGCAAAACCATACAAATACTGGCGTTTATTCTGTCGCAACGCATAAAGGTTGAGCAAAATACCAATTTGTTGGTTGTACCTACGTCGTTAATCTTCAACTGGCAGGCAGAGGTGACTAAATTCGCCCCATCGCTGAAGATCCATACCATTTATGGTGCCGACAGGATAAAAAGCACAGCAGATTTTGATAATTATGAGCTGGTTTTAACCTCCTATGGCACGTTGTTATCTGATGTTAACTTCCTGAAGGACTATACTTTCAATTACATCTTCCTGGATGAATCTCAAAATATAAAAAACCCTGTTTCTCAACGTTATAAGGCGGTGAAGCTCCTGAAAGCGAGAAACCGGATTGCCATCACCGGAACGCCGATTGAGAACAATACTTTCGATATTTATGGGCAATTATCGTTTGCCTGCCCGGGTTTGCTGGGTACACACCAGTATTTTAAAGAGATTTACGCTGTGCCCATCGATCAGTTTAAAGTAAGCAAACGCTCGCGCGAACTGCATAATAAGATAAGTCCGTTTATCCTGCGCCGTACCAAGCAGGAGGTAGCATCTGAGCTACCCGAAAAAACCGAAATGGTGCTGCATTGCCCTATGCAAGAGCAGCAGAGGGGCATTTATCTGGCTTATGAAAAGGAGTTTAGAGAATACATCTCGGCCACCACGCAGGAGGAGTTGCCCAAACGTTCGATGCATGTTTTAAAGGGTTTGACGAAACTACGCCAGATCTGCGATTCGCCGCAATTATTGGATGGCGTGCGGGTGCCGGGTAATCAATCATCCAAAATTGATACATTGGTGGCCGAAATTGAAGGCAAGTCGGCTAATCATAAGATTCTGGTATTTTCGCAATTTGTGGGCATGCTCGATCTGGTAAAAAAGGAATTGATCAGGCGCAATATCGGCTTTGCTTACCTTACCGGTGCCACCCGCAACCGCGAGCAGGTGGTGAACGATTTTCAGGGTAATATCAATACCCGGGTATTTCTGGTGAGCCTGAAAGCAGGCGGTACCGGGCTAAATCTCACCGCCGCCGATTACATTTACCTGGTAGACCCCTGGTGGAACCCCGCCATCGAAAATCAGGCTATCGACAGGGTGTACCGCATCGGCCAAACCAAAAACGTGGTAGCCGTAAGGCTGATATGCCCAGATACCATTGAGGAAAAGATCATTGTATTACAGGAAACCAAAAAGGAACTGGCAGGCAAGCTGATCTCATCGGATACGATATTTCAGTCGCTTACAAAAACGGATTTGCTTGGGTTGCTGTCGTCGCCGTGATAGTTTGTCTATAATAGCCAACAGTGTATTCTGCTCCATAGGAGCTACCTGTTTGTTGAAATTTCAAGCAATTTTTTTGTGCGCTGTAGGTGCTACCCTACACCAGCAGGTTAGCCGCTTTATCGATGGGTAGCACCTACGGCGCAAAGGAATCTTTTATTTTTTGCTACAAACAGGTAGTCCCTAACGGGACAAATCATAAAAAATGTAAGGCAAGGAGTGGTTGATTGGATCCCTCAATGCTCCGCCACATCTCCCTTATCCTTCCGCTGAAAACTATAAATAAGATAGCCAAGCGCAGGTAAAATAAACAAACTCCCTATCAACAAAGCAATGCCTAAACCCTCAATAGCTTTATCTGCGCCACGGTCGGCAATAAGGGAAAGATAGCCGCCATTTTTCAGGATAACGATATTGGGGTAGTGCTTGTAGGTGGTGGTGAGCAATATCATCGTAACCTGAAAACCGGCCAAAACACGGATGATAAACCGTTTGCCTTTTACAATAAGGTACCACATCACTATCAACGAAATACTGGCGGCGCTCACCGCTAAAACGCCAATAATACTACCGAAAACCCATTCTACCAATGGGATTTTCTCGGTAACAGAAGCGATAAAAACCAGCCCACCGGCTACCACAGCCGCTATATTCATAAACCTGGCCTTGCGGATAAAGCTTTTGGTTTCGGCCTCGTCGTTAGCTTCGCCAATCAGATAAATTGCCGCCAGGAAACCGCAAAGTGCCACCGTGAAAAAGCCAATGGCTACGGAGAACAAATTGAGCCAGCTATACACATAGGCCGATAGAAAATCGGTTGCCCCGGTATCTATTCGGCCACTAACGGCGCTGCCCGCGATTATACCCAGGAACAGCGGCGTAATAAAGCTGGAGTACACAAATATCTTATTGTAAACGCGCTGCATATTGTCCGTCACCGCGTCGTAATTACGGAAGGTGAGGGCGGTGCCGCGGGCGATGATGCCCATCAGCATGATCACCAGCGGGATGTGCAGGTAGGTAGACATGGTGGTGTAGATCACCGGGAAACCTACGAACAAGATTACAATGGCGATGATGAGCCACATGTGGTTGGCCTCCCAAATAGGACCGATGGCGTTGTACATGATCTTGCGCGTACGCGATTTATTGGCGTTGGAAGTAAACAATTCGATGATACCCGCGCCAAAATCGGCACCGCCCATTACCAGGTACAGCAGCAGCGCCAGCCATAAGAAACCCATCACTACGTAGATCATCATAAGCCTTATATTTTAATGTGTTAAGGGTTCTGTATTATCATAAAGTACGGGTACCATCTTTATTTGCCGGTACAGCAAAAAGGTAACCGCTATGCTCAGCGTAAAATACACGGCAGTAAACAAGTAAAACGAGTAGCCTATGCCCGGCATCGGCGTAACGGCATCGGCAGTGCGCATAACGCCCTGTATTATCCAGGGCTGGCGACCAACTTCGGTAACGGTCCAGCCAGCCTCAACGGCAATAAAGCCAAGCGGTGTAGCGGCGATAAAGAGTTTTAAAAACCAGCGTTTAGTAAACCAGCTTTTCTTTTTTGCTAACGCGATGAGGTAGATAACGCCCAATGCCATCATGGCCATGCCGAGGCCCACCATTAATTGAAAGGCATAATGCGTTACCGCGATCGGGGGCTGATCTGCCAGCGGGATCTGGTCGAGGCCTTTTACGGGCGTTTTAAAGTCATCATACACCATAAAACTGAGTATACCGGGCAGTTCGAGGGCGTAATCTACTTTCTTTTTTTTTACATCGGGAATGCCACCGATGATGAGGGGCGAATACGGTTCGGTTTTAAAATGAGCTTCCATTGCGGCAAGTTTTGCAGGCTGCTGTTTGGCTACCATCTTGGCAGAAATATCGCCGCTCAGGGGCTGCAGAATAGCCGCCACCACACCAAATATAGCCGCGATGCGGAAGGACCGCATGTGGAAATCAACGTTTCGTTTTCTTAATATCATTAACGCGTGGACGCCCGCTACAGCAAAGCCCGTGGCTGCAAAGGCAGCTACCGACATGTGCAGCGCCTGCGAGAACCAGGCCGGGTTAAACATAGCCTTTATCGGGTCGATATTGGTATATTTTCCGTTCACCAAGTCGAAACCCGAGGGGCTGTTCATCCAGGCATTGGCGGCTACTACTAATATGCCCGATGCAAGTCCGCTGATGCCAACCACTACGCCGGTAAACCAATGGAACCATTTATTGAACCGCCCCCAGCCGTAAAGGAAGAATCCTAAAGCTATCGCTTCAATAAAGAAAGCGGTGCCTTCCAGCGAAAAGGGCATCCCGAAGATCGGCCCTGCATGCTTCATAAAGGTGGGCCAAAGCAAGCCCAGCTCAAAGGATAATACCGTGCCGGATACCGCGCCCGTGGCAAAAAAGATGGCCACGCCCTTACTCCAGGCCTTGGTTACATTCCGGTAGATGGGGTTATGGGTTTTGAGGTACATAAAGTGCGATACCGCCATAAAAAAGGGCATCACCATACCAATACATGAAAATATAATGTGAAAGCCGAGGGACAATGCCATCTGCGAGCGCGCGGCCATAAAATTATCCATGCCGTAAATTTACGCAAATGATAATTTAACTATATTCCTATCAAGTATTTATGCTAATTTAAAATGAATATGTATTAATATTTTAATTGCTTTTCTAAGGCATTTCAATCTGAATGTCTCCCGTAGATAAAATAGCTAAAAACCCCCTTGTAAAACAGCGGTTTATACCCTTTTGTCGCTGTGCTATTTTGCCGTACTTTCCAATAAATATTATATATTTATTGGGCCTACTACTCAACCTATTATCTAACCTTACCGATTATGAAACGCAGGGATTTTATCACTAAAACCGCCTTGACAACCTTTTTGCTGAGCGAACTTTCTTCGTTCAATATACTGGCGTCACCAGGCAGCTCTTTAAAGGATGTTGATTTCGATAAAGTAAACGCGGCGCTTTTAACTGAAGATGCTTCTGCCAAGTTTAAGGTCTTACTGAAATGGATGCTGGATAATGGATGGATAGATTACCTCAACAAAACTTTATCGCTTAATATAAACCCAGCCAACGCGGATATTGCAGCTTACACCAAAAATCAAACTTTTGCCAAAGCAAAGGGCTTTGACGATTTTATGGGGGAGAAGCTGATAGAACCCGGTTATCCTGCCGGTAGCTTACTTTACCATGCGCTGGCAAGCCCAAGGGTGAGGCCGGCTATTGGCACCGGCAATTATCCTTCGGTAGAGATCATCGACTCGCTGGAAGACGTCATATATGGCCTGAGGGCTTTTACTGCCGACGAGATGACGGATATGGTGCTGGCCGTGTTTGCTTACGAATACCGCCCCGCCTATAAAACGCCGCATCATTTACACGCCGATATGGTTTTCTCCCGTACCGGGATCTCGCGCATTGGTGATTGCGAAATGAATTACGATGCGCTGAACCGTTGCTACACCAATAAACCGGCCGACCCAGCCAAAGTGAAGAATATAGCAGTAACACCCGCCCGCTTTGGTTTATTCCTGGCTAAAAAAGTAACCGGCGAAGCGGGCATTACGCTGATGGGCAAGGCAAAGGATGGCGAAGACGGAACACGCACGTTCCTGCAACCCATCCGCAAGATCTTTAAAGGGGATGCCCTGCTGGATACCAAAGAACTCAGCTTTAGCGAATACCATGTTAACGAGAAGCTAAACAGCCTGGTAAAAACCTTTTCCGATCATTTTAACAACCCGATTGATGCCGCCGGCAAACACCTGTTCGATATCAACAAACCGCCTTTCAGGGTAGATTCGCGTAACTCCGCAACTTTGGTAAAAAGCATCGGTACGGGCTCGTCGGTGCTTATAAAATCGGTACCGGGCGCACTGGTGCGCTGGGCAAAGCAAAACGGCAAACAAGCGTATTACACCGTTAAAAAGCAGGACAGCGCCTACTTCGCCGCCATGAATACCGCCTATGTGGGCAACGAAGAGGTTTTGGTTTTCGATGACCTGGATAAGCAGGTTTACCGCGAAGTAAACCCTTATGATGTGCCCCGCAACACGCCCATGTTTGTAAATGCCAAGTTTAAAAAAGATGGGGCAATGCCCGGTTTTATCCATTTGGAACGCAACCCCCGTGGCAATTATTTGGCCGCTTTGTTTGAGGATAGCATTTGCGATGGCTGTGTGACCGTTGATACGCAAAACTGGAGCAGCAGGCTTTTGCCCGATCATGTTTCGCATAATTGCCTGCCTGCGTTCTCTATCATCACCGCGCCCGATTTTTTCCCGCTGGTAGATAATTACGATCTGGCAGGCTTTGATTTTGAGGATAATACTTCCAACTTTTTCGAGGGCGGGCTCTACAGTTTCTGTGCCGAACGTACCCGGCCAAACCAAACCATGGAGAACCCGATTACCAAAAAACAGGCTTTTGACACGCACGGCGATACCTTTACCGCCGTATTCTCTGAAAGTAAGAACATCAAAGTTATATCGGGAAATAAGTATACTGAAACGAGCAAGCGTGAATACCAATCGAGCAGTTTCCTGCCAGATGTATGTTCGGGTGTGTTTGCGCCGGGATGGGATATCACCTATGCCAATGATACCAGGAAAGCCGATGGCACATATGAAAAGGTAGACAGCTACCTGAGCACCCGGGGGCTGGGTTCGCCTTTTGCGGAGGATATGAAGCTTTGCGCCGCCATGAATGGGATGTGGCCCGCCGCCTCGCCCGATGCCGCGCGTACCTACCAGGGATCGATGGATACCGATTACCGCAACCCTACCGCTGTGCCGCTGATGGATAAAGAGATAGGCCTGCACAAAGATTCACCGGCCTGTAAGGAACTGCACCTTTTTGAAAGTACCGGCTGGGATGGCGAACAGGGCCCTTTTCTGGAAAGGGTGTACAATAACGTTTTTGTGAACTTTACCGATCTGGCCTGCGCGGATTATATCCAAAACGCCATGAACGGGCAGATGGATATGTCGGTACTGCGGAATTTAACCAGCGCGGAGTTACGGTCGCGGATGGCCTGCTTAAAACTATGTATCAATAAACTCCCGCAAACCAATTTCGACCAGGAGATAATTGACGATAATAAGCAAAAAATGGTTGGCCTAACCGGCCTGTGGCTGGTAAGCGCCGAAAAGGTAGACGATTGGGGTAAGGGCGCGAAGGGGCTGGGTATCCCCGCTGACCTTGTAGGCGATAATATCAACTGGGCCATCAGGGCCCGTAAAGGCATCAGCGGGCCGGGTTACCTGTACGTTTTTGCCAATACCGATAAAGCCAAGCCCATTATGGCCGATAATTTATCAACCAAGCGCCGCATCCAGGGCTGCCTTAAACTCTATGTTTGCCAGGTTACCGAAAGCGGCATCGCATGGACAATGATCTATGGTGACCGCCTCACCCCGGCGCAAAAACTGGTTTGGAACGCTTAAAGTATGGTTGTTGCTGATGTAATAGTAATAGGCGGAGGCCCCGCAGGTGTCGCGGCAGCTATTACCTGCGTGCAGGGAGGGCTGAGTGTTGTGCTATTAACCGATCAGCCCGAAATGGAGTTGACCGATACCGAAATGCAGCATCCCGAGCCTTTGCAAAGCCTGCATCCCGGTGTGCAAACCTTGTTGAAGCAATTACAGATGGACGGGGCGACGGCCTTTGCATCCAAAGGAATTTATACCGGTATAAAAACAGGTGCCAACGTATCGCCTTTAAGTAAAGTGGAAGGGGAGACCTGGGAGGGCCATCACATCGCACCGGGGCCTTTCTCGGCATATGGTCTTCTGAAAGCAAAAGAACTTGGCGTAGAGGTACGGTTTGTAAGCCGGGCAAACGAAATAGTTTGCAGCGAGGATGCGGTAACAGGTGTTGTACTGGCTGACGGAACAGCGCTTAATTGTGCTTATTTGATAGATGCCAGCGGGCGCAGTCGTTTTGCCGGGCGGCACTTGAAAATTGATGAAGAGTTGCTCAGTCGCCCTTTGCTATCATGGACAGGCATAAGCAAGGATAATCCAGATGAAAATCCCGACCGCGAATTAGCACACTTTGAGCCAAACCCGCATGGCTGGACATGGACCGCCTACAGCAGCAAAGGCTACTACACCTGGACAAAACTCGCCGATAAAAGAAACAGCGATGCTTTCTTAAAAGAATTGTCGGCATCGTCGCAAGCCGCCACTATCAAGGCTGCTAATATGCAGTGGCGCGTTTTTAGGCCGCTGGCCTGCCCCGGGCTGTTGCTCGCCGGGGATGCTGCCGGTATTTTAGATCCCGCAGCAGGGCAGGGGATACTAAGCGGCCTCATGTCGGGCATTATGGCGGGGGAAACGGTGCTCAGCTGTATAACCAATGCACAACTTCCCAACTGGTACCTTTCGCGTTACGATAACTGGTTTATGGAGCATTTTAACCATAAAAAGAATGCTCTAACCAAACGCTACCAGGAGATGGGTATAGATGTGAGCGTGCAGAAATAAATCTGCCTGAAGCCACGGCAACCGTTGCTTGAATGATTGTTTTACGCCGGATTTTTTTACTTTTAATGGCGGATATTTTTTGCTGTTAAATATTTCCGGGACTGAGCATGGGCGTAATATTTAAAAAACTTTCTATGGGTAAATGGTTGTGCTGCTGCTCGGTTTTAAGCCTGTTATTATCATCCGCAAAAATAGCGCTGGCCGAGGGGAGTAAAGAACTCGCTGCCAACGGCGGCAACCGCGCCTACTTGCTTTCCACAACAACAACCAACCCTTCATACCCTTTCCCAACATTAGGCACCATGAAGGTGTACGTAAAGGCCGGAGAAACTATTTATGTAGGCTCAAGTGCGCAGGGGCAGGGATCGGGCACCATGAACATGCGTGCGCCGGATGGTTCGGTCTACACCAGCGGCACATCTGCCACTATTGGTTTTATAGGTAGCCGGGCACAGGAACTTGCGGGGCCGCTGCCCAACACTGGCGGCTACCAAGCCTTTAGCAAAACAGTTATTGCCGGGCAGGAGGGTATTTGGGAGATCGACTTTATTTCGCCTACCGATGGTACCGATTTTGGCGGTAACCCGCCTGCCATAGCGGTGAACGCGCAATGGATCCAGCCCACCAACCGGTATGTGGCCGCGTTTGATGTATCTGTGCGGAATAGTACTAATACCGCATTTTTAACCGGGCGCGTGTTTACCAATGTATTGTCGGGCATACTGGGTACTTTTAATGTCGGCTTTAATGCCATATTAAATATCCTCACCAAGGATGGCTACCGTTATACGTTAGATAATAACGGGCAGGCTGGTAATGGCTTTACGTTTTTTGTGAACAATAAAGGTTTCCGCAACGCAGATGGTACGGCATCCTACAAAAGCGTGGATAACACCAATAACCCTAATGCTTATAGCCCGGTTAACAACGATACCCCTTCCGATGTCACCCACAAAATATTCTTCAATGCCCCCTCAGCAGATCTCCCGGCTACCGCCAATACGCCGGGCGGTGGTACTACCTGGCTCATAAATGTGCCGGTTGTGCCTGCCTTAACCAATATAGGCTTTACCGGTGCCGATGGAATGGACGGAGTAGCCGGAACCGCCCTGCCCGGCGGTAAAATAAAATTTACGGCTACCGGCAACGGAACTTACGCCATTAATATTGATGTAAACCATAATAACATTTTTACCGATGCGATAGACCGGCAGCTTACCGGCACTGTTAACGCAGGAGGCAACCAGGTAAGTTGGGATGGTTTGGACGGAGCGGGTAACCAGGCAAAGCCGAGCGCGGCAAGCTACGCCATTAATATTACGGTATCGCTATTTGCGGCAGAGGTGCACTTTCCGTTTTTTGATGTGGAACGAAACCTCAACGGCATATTACTCACCCGTATCAACGGCAGTAATTCGCCGGATAACACCATTTACTGGGACGACAGCGACATTACCGAAGTGGGGGTGCCATCGAACCCGGTAAAGAACACCACCGGGCTAAGCAGTTTAGTTAATGGCCATAAATGGGGCAAACCCGCTGCCAATATTAACGATGCTGATGATTTTGGGAACGAACGCAGTATTGACACCTGGGCCTATGTGATAAGCCCGGCGCTAAAGGCTACTGTGGATATCAGGGTGCAAAGTCCCGATCCGAGTAACATTAAGGTTCCCAATATTATTACCCCAAACAGCGATGGTAAAAACGATGTGTTTGAAGTGATTGGCATAGCAAGTTACCCCGGGAGCCGCCTGCTGATATTTAACCGCTGGGGTAACCAGGTTTACAAATCGGAAGATTACCATAATAACTGGGATGGCACCGGCCTTGCCGATGGGACCTATTATTACCTGCTGGAACTGAATACAGGTGCGGACAAGCCTACCGTTTACAAAGGATGGATCTATATAAACAGACGATAGATGAAGAGGCTGAAGAAATATATCCTGCTGCTGATAATGAGTGCTGCCCTCCAAAATGGCTATGCGCAGCAAACCGTGCAATTTAGCCAGTATATGTTTAACGGCCTGGTGGTGAACCCCGCTTATGCCGGTTATAAAGAGGACTGGACGCTTAACCTGAGCAGCCGTCTGCAATGGGCGGGGATAGATGGCGCGCCACGCACCAATACTATATCTATAGATGGTGTGCTGAATCCCGATAATAAAAACGTTGCATTTGGCTTTTTAGCTACCAACGACAGGCTGGGGCCGGAGAACAATACCTCGTTTTACGCCAATTATGCTTACCGCCTGCGGCTGGACGATGAGGATACCAAACGCCTAAGTTTCGGCTTTGGCGCGGGGCTGGTACAGTACCGTATAGACGCCTCGAAATTTAACGCGAACGACCCGACAGATGGAAGGATCATCGGCAATGAGAATACGCTGATGGCCGATTTTAGGCTGGGGGTTTACTACACTACGCCGTCGTTTTATGTTGGGGCATCGGTGCTTAACTTGTTTTCTAAGCCGGTATCGGGTGGCAATACGCTGGTCATCAACCCGGTACCGCATGGGTATTTAACAATGGGTACCGTAATCGCGTTGAGCAATACTATCGATATAAAACCTTCGGTGATGCTAAAAGGCGATCTTAAAAGCCCCGCCGGGTTGGACCTT
This sequence comes from Mucilaginibacter sp., assembly GCF_039925265.1. Lineage (GTDB taxonomy): Bacteria > Bacteroidota > Bacteroidia > Sphingobacteriales > Sphingobacteriaceae > Mucilaginibacter. The sequence continues at coordinate 215,960 of NZ_JBDSZG010000014.1, read as the reverse complement.
ACTACATACCTGCTTTTTGATAAAAAACTCTGGCTGGGAGCTTCGTACAATACAGGCGTTAATATCAAGCGATCCGGGCAGTATAAAGGGCTCGATAAAAGCAACACTGTAACTGGGATAGCGCAGTTTAACATTAGCGACTTTCTGCGGTTTGGATATTCGTACGATTTCAGCACGAGCGCGCTGGGCACTTACCAAAGTGGTACGCACGAGGTATCGTTAAGTCTATCGTTCAGGAGGAAGCAGCCCCGGGTAATAAGCCCACGGTTTTTTTAATAAGCTATATGAAGAAAATACTAATAATAGCCTTATTGTTGACTTGCCGGTTGGTTGCAACCGCACAGGAGCAGCTGAGTAAAAAACAACTGGCGGATAAGCTTTTCGAGCGTTACGAGTATTTTAAAGCACTAAACCTTTACCTGCCGCTTGCTGATAAAAATAACCCCAACGTACAGGTGGTAGAACGAATAGCCGAGTGCTACCGGTTAATAAACGACAGTAAAAATGCCGAAAACTGGTACGCCAGTGCCATTTCTGATGAGAAATCCGCTGATATGGACTGGTATTATTATGCCGAATCGCTGCTCCGCAACAATAAATTAAAGGAAGCGAAAGTGCAGTACCAGGCCTATTACGCCAAAGTAAATAACCCCGAACAGCTGCTTTTTAAACTGGCCACCTGCGATTCTGCCGCCAAATGGATGGCCGCGCCGCGTAAAGATTATACCGTGAGTTTGGATAAAAAGCTCAATAGCATTTATTCGGACTGGAGCACAAACTATTACGGAGAAAATGGGATCGTGTTCACGTCCGACAGAGTAACAGGATACGACGACAGCGGCAAGCAAACCGATAACCGCACCGGGAACGGCTATTTTAAACTATACTACGCTATTAAGGATAGCGTAGTATTGCTCCCGGTAAGTACCGATGCCGGCAAAATATTCAACGGCAATTATCATGCAGGGCCTGCGCTTTTCAACGCTGCTGCTGATACGGCCTGGATTACGGTAACAACCAGCGTTCCGCGCGGCAACCTGCCCGTCGACAAAAAAGAAAAAGGCAGCCACCAGCGCCTGTATACCCGCAGGCTGATGCTGGTGATGGCCACCAAAACTGACGGCGTTTGGGGCAATTTTAAAAACTTCGCATATAATAATATTAAAGAGTACTCGGTAGGGCACGCGGCTTTATCTTATAATGGCGGTATCTTATATTTTACATCTGATATGCCCGGTGGGGAAGGTAAAACAGATATTTGGTACTGCCTCAAACAAGCGGACGGGAACTGGGGTGAGCCTGTTAATTGTGGTAAAACCATCAACACAAAAGATGAAGAAGCATTCCCGGTAACAATGGGCGATGTATTACTATTTGCTTCAAAGGGGCATGCCGGTATGGGTGGTTTTGATATTTTCGCGACAAAGGGTGGGCGTGCTCAATGGTCGGTGCTGTCAAACGGGAAATTCCCTATAAATAGCACAGCCGATGACTTTTATATGCTGACTAAAGACGGGGCAACGGGCTACTTTTCCTCTAACCGTGATGGCGGCACTGGTAACGATGATATTTATAGTTTTAAATACGAAAGCCTTCCTGAGCCGGTGAAACAAATACAGCCGCCCGTTCCTGTAATAGCGGGCCCGCCAAAACAATCCTTTAAGCCTGAGGACTTACATGCAATTATTTATTATGATTTGGATAAGGCAAACATCAGGTCGGACGCGGCATCGGAACTGGACAGGCTTGTTCTCCTGTTAAAGGCCAATCCATTGGTAAAAGTAAAACTGGCATCTTATACCGATGTACGTGCATCCGGAAGTTATAATATCGGGCTGTCCAAGCGCCGCTCGGAAGCAGCGATAGCATATTTGGTTAGCCAGGGTATTTTGCGCAGCAGGTTATCTGCGGGCTGGTTTGGTAAACAAAACCTGGTAAATAATTGCCCGGATCGTGCATCGTGTACCGAAACAGAAGATCAGCTTAACCGGAGGACGGAAGTTGTATACGATGGGTTGTCTAATTAGCGCGTTTTTATTACGAGTACGAAACATCCCCCTGTTCACATTAGTCATACAATTCCCCGCGTCCTCACCTGTATCTCCTGCACTTGGGGAAATTGTACGCACTAACACCTCAACGTATCTTAGATCCTTCTTTTTAAAGTTAATATCACCCTGGTGAATTGCTTGTCGTGGTAGATCTCCAGCAACAAACCCCTGCCATCGCCCGAGCGGAAAATGTGATCGAGTTCTTCCAAACTCATATTTGCCACAGGCTTAAAATTTACCGACAGGATCTCATCATCCTTAGCCAGCCCTAAGTCATCGCTTGCGGAGCCAGGTTCCACGCGGCTTATTACGATACGCTTAAGCTCATCGCCCCCCGCGTAATATTCCAAACCGCTCATGTCGCGTTCAAAGGCTTCCTTCAGGTTGGTTCTCGGTTTAACATAGAGTAAACCGTTACTGTAATCAAATATCAGGATAAACCGCTTCAGCACATCCAAACCCAAATTGCCGTCACGCTCGGCAATAAAGGTGTCATCGCCACGCTTAGCAGGAAAGGACGAGAGGACATTGGTGAAGCTATATTTGCCAATATCCAACTGCCGTACGCGGCTTATTTCGCCGCTTATGGGCCCGGTTAAACCCATGCCCAGGTTAGCGGCAATAGTTTTTTGGGTAGGCCAGGGGTTGGCGTTATTATCATCGAGCGATAGCGGGTGCCCCGCGCCAATGTCAACAATAAGCTTGCATTTGCGTTCGCTGTTGTCGCAAAAACGCACGCAGGTTTTCAAAAATGGCTTGTTGCTCTCTATAGTTATCGGCAGGGCTTCGTACTTTCTTGGGGTCTTCATTTTGCCCGGGCGATAGGCGGTTAGTGTGCTATCATTAAAGTTAATTTTAACAACCAGCCTGTTAAAAAACTCGTAGCCCAATAAACCGTGAATTGGCATCCCTGCATAATTGGATAAGCCAAAATGGTCTTTTTTAAATATAGCAGCACTAACGCCTACGCTGTTTATCCCGGGAATCTCTATGTTTAAGGGTGAAGTGTAAAAAGCATCAAAGTCATCTCCTTCGCCAAGCCCTGCCAGTTTTAGCGTGCGCCGGTCCAGTATGTTCAGGCTATCTACCAGGCTTGGTTCTGTTATCACCATAAAGCCTACGCCTGTATCCAAAATAAAATTATAGGGCCCGTTATTATTAATTTTTAGCCTGATAATAACCATATTCCGTACCACTTTAAAAGGCACGCTAACCTGGTTACGCCCTTCGGTTAGCTGAAAAAATTGCGCATAACCCCGTCCGCTGCAGCCAAAAATAATTAGCATCAGTAGTAAAAAAGGGTAATATAAAATGCGGCCCGGCATATAGCTGGAGGTTTACAACAAGTGGTTATATAAATGTACGCATTACTTGGTTATTAGGTTGCTACTTTGGCTGGGTTTATAATAAACGGCAGGTAAAGCCGCCGCAATAAATGCCCCGCCTACTATGGCAATATCCAGCATTGCACCCGTCCATTGCTGGCCGTTGTGTGCATCGGCCAGGAGCAAGGGCACATGGTACAGCAGGGCAAAGGTTAAAAGCAAAAGGGCAAGTATCAACGCCGGTGCGCCCATATAGCGGTTGGTAATAATGCCAATTGCCGCAATAGCCATAACCACGCCAACAATGTAGTCCCAAACTTCTACAGCAGGGAACCATGCGGGCACCTTTGCGGTAACAAAGCTTGCATGTGTAAAATGCTGTAGTGCCAAAATGATAATGGGCACAGCAAACAAATATTTGCCGGCGGTTTGCAGCTTTAACTCGCCGGTAACCATAAGCGCTGTGCCCATAATTACCACATCCTGCAGCGCACGTGTCCAGCGCTGAGGCTCTTGCGGATGGCTCACCAGGTTTGGAATATGTATCAATACAATAAACATCGCCAGTATAATGCCCAATAGCACACTGGAGAATAATGCATATTTATTAATGATGATACTAATGGATGCCAGTATAAAGGCAACGCCCACAAAATACGCCCAGAACAATTTCAAGGGGATCCATGCGGGTACGAGGGTAGCCACAAATTGGGCGTACATAAAGTGCTGTATACCAAATATGATAAACGCAGCGGCATAAAACCATTTGCCCGTAATTGTTAGCTTATCCATAAAAAATATAAGAGAGATTTGGTTATTTAGCCGGGTACATTTTATAACTTGCATATTGGCTGGCTGATACAAATGTAGCTGCGCCGAAACCATTTTGTACGTGCCGCGGCTGTACAAGTTGGTACAAGTTGATACAAGCCCGAACAAATCAATAGCGATATTAATTTTGCATTAAGGAGATCGCACATGCCTTTTGATGAACTTATAGAAACGCTTAAACAACAGTACGAAACCGAAACCGGCTGGGGCGACAGCCGCGGCTGGACCAACCAGGATTTTATTAACCTGAGCGAGCGCATACACCAGCGCACCGGCGTTACTTTAAGCCATGTTACCCTAAAACGCATTTGGGGCAAGGTGAAATATGATAGCCTGCCCAATACCTACACGCTGGATACTCTTGCCCATTATATTGGTTTTAGCGGCTGGAGGAGTTTTGTTACCGCACACCAAAAAAACGGCGGCACCAACGTCGCCATATTAGAAGATGTAATAGTCACCCCCGAGCCCGGGCAGATCCCCGCGCCTAAACAGGTTGTTTCCTTAAACCCAACCAATAAGCGCATCTGGCAAATGACTGCCGGGATAGCGCTCATCACAGGCATTGTGATCACCTACTTAAGTATTAATAAAAACCCGCCGCCGGTGGTGGATGCCGATTATACCTTTAGCAGTAAAACGGTAGTTACGGAGGGGGTACCCAACTCGGTTATTTTTAACTACAACGCTGCAAAAGCGCCCGGCGATTCGGTTATTATACAGCAATCCTGGGACGTTAAACTGCGCCAGAAGGTTTCCAAACAGGACAAGCAGCACACCTCTATTTATTACTACCCCGATTACTACCTCGCCAAGCTTATTGTAAATAACCGCATTGTAAAACAGCACGATCTGCTCATCAAATCAAACGGATGGGTTACAGCGGTCACCCTTAGCCCGGTGCCGGTGTATTTTGATAGCGTAGATGTAATGAAGGACGGCAAAATGAGCTTGCCTATGCAGCAGATAATGGCGCATAATATTAAAACAGAGCCTGTTGCGCCATACGTGCTTTTTAGTAACGTGAAAGATTTTGGCGAGATCTACAGCGACGATTTTGTTTTTGAAACCCTCCTGAAAAACGATTACAGCGGAGGCGCCAACGCCTGCCAGCAAACCCATATCTACATTTTATGCAAGGGAACGGCGGTAGGCATCCCGCTTTGCGCAAAGGGCTGTGTATCAAACGTCGATTTTATTTTTACTAACTATTTTAAATCGGGTAAGAAGCAGGATTTATCCATGTTTGGGGCCGATTTTAGCAAATTTGTGAAGGTTAGGGTAGAATCGCATAACCGGGTGGCTAAAATTTATATGGATGACAAGTTGGTTTACACCGTAAACAGCGGCATTATCCGCTCCAAAATTATTGGTATCGATTTTAGTTTTCAGGGCACCGGCTCGGTAGATTATGTGAAGCTTTCCAACGGAAAAGTGAACTACGAGGACAATTTTTAGATAAAAAATCGTTCAAAAACTATATAGAAAACATTCTTTTTTTGCTTTTTTTGACCAAAACGCGTCTTTTGACTCCTTTTTTCACACCAATTTTGCCGATTCTTTTTTTGCCCGTTAGCGGGTTGGGCAGGGGCAAGATCTCAGTCTCAATTTGAAACGCTAAATTTTTATCAACCCATTTTTCAACGCCGATATTACCAGGGCTGTGCGCGATTTGGTCTCAAACTTTTGGAACAGCGATTCGCGGTAATTATCAATGGTGTGGGGGCTCAGGTTCATCTGGTCGGCAATTTGTTTGTAGGTGAGGTCGGAGCAACAAAGTTCCAGGAAACGGAGTTCGTTGGAGTTTAGGTCCGAGAAGTCGTTTTTAACGGTTTGCTTGTTTTGGATGTTGCGCAGCAACTTGCCAGATACCAGTTCGTTAATATAAAACGCGTGTTCGTTGATGCCGGCAATGGCGTTCACCAAATCGGCTACTTTCGATTGTTTAAGCATGTACCCACCCGCGCCGCTTTTAAGCATCTCAATAATGGGTTTATCCTCTTCAAACATACTCAGGGCCAGTACATTTATTTCGGGGTGGTTTTGTTTAAGCCATTTGGTGGTTTCGTAGCCATCCATTATTGGCATGGTAATATCCATCAGTATAACGCCTGGCAGGGCTTGCTTGCCTATCTTTTGGATCATATCTGCGCCGTTACTGGCATCGAACAATACATTTATGCGGCCGCTTTCGGTGAGGAGGCCAACCAGGCCCTGGCGAAAGAGGGTGTGGTCGTCAACTATGGCAATATCTATTTTGTCGGGGGAGGACATGGTAATTGTATTAATAAGGTACTGTAATGGTTATAACAGAACCGGCACCACGCGTAGAATCTATTGAAGCGGTTCCATTTATAATGGCAGCGCGTTTTTTAATATTATACAGGCCCATACCGGTTTTTCGTTTCAGGGTCGCGTCTACATCAAAACCAACGCCGTTATCGCGGATGGTTAACTTTAACGAACTCTCAACCTGCTCCAAAGTAACAAATATTTCTGTTGCCTTTGAGTGCTGAATAATATTATTTATAATTTCCTGGAAAAGACGGAACATGATGGTCTCTTTACCTGCATCTTCCGTAAAAGATTCAAACTTTGGTTTTTTAAAGTTGATGGTAAAACGGTCGCTGCGTTTCATCCAGTCCAGCTCAAATTCAATAGCCGAGAACAGACCCCTGCTTAGTAATTCCTCGCTGTGCAGCATCCGCGAGAGGGCTTTCACCTCTTTGGTGGAGCGGGCGGTAAGATCTTCCACCAGAGCAATTTTCTCGGCGGTTTTTACTTTATCATCCAGGTTAATAGAACTGAGGGTAATGGTGGTGAGGCTTAGCAGCTGGCCAATATTATCGTGCAGATCATACGCGATGGTTTTAAGCGTTTGCTCCTGTACCTCCATTTGGGTACGCAGCAGTTCGGTTTCCAGTGTTTTTACCATAGCTAATTTTTCTTCTTCGTGTTTTTTCTTTTTGCGATTATACAGCAGTACGTACCGTATCAGGAAGATAGGGGCGATGAGGAAAACGATGGAAGTTAGTCCAATTAACGAAACGATTTCCTTTGGCGATATCGGCATACGGATGAAAATGACCAGAATGAGTACAATATAATATTTAGTACATTAAAAATAATATACCTGATGGAACTATTGTAGGTAGATACCTCGTTTTGCTTAAGGTAATCAAAAAAGATATTGCAGGCGGTACTACCAAAGTAAAAGAACAGCGCGCCGCTTACCCACCAAAATTCGGCCGACTGCAACAAGGGTTCGTACCGTTCGTCGGTAAGTTTTAGGTAGTAGAACCACATGCAGGCCAATACAAATACAATAGACATTATGGATGCTGTTACGGCTACAAAATCGGCAAACTGCACGTAAAACAACTCGCTAATGTACATTACCGTAAATAAAGCCAGCCAGCCAAAAAGCCATTTCATGCTGTAGCCGTATGGCTTAAAAAGCGTGTAGAAAAAATAACTGGTAAAAAAGCACTCTACCACCACAAAAGTGTTATATACCGGCAGGTTGGGCGATAAAAACACCTTGCGAATAACAAGGCCCGTTGTTTCGGCAGCAAAGGTGAGCAGCAGGTAAACAATTAGCAACCTCCAGGCCGCGCTTTTATCCCGGTAAAGGAATATAAGCGCAACCAGGAAGCAGATAAGTTCGGCTACCGTGTTCAGGGTAAATAATTTGCTCAACGGAACAGATCCCATTTTTTATTATGGGATAAGCGTTGCACCAATTGCAGGGCAGTTACTTGGCGGCGGGCACATTTCACCACGATTTTCCGGACCGGCACCTACCATAATGATACCCCCTTTAACGCCTGGTTTAGTATAGCTATCCCAATGCAGGCCTTTTTGGCCAAGGGTATCTTTATTAACGGTTGATACCATAATGAGTGTGTTATAACCTGCGTACTTTGGGTCGGGACTGTTGCCGGTAGGTACGCCCAGTTTTGGGTCATAAGCGGCAAAGTAAAAGCGTACGCCGTCGCCTTTCTCTCCTCTCATGCTTTCCAGCATGGCCTCTAATTTTGCTTTGCTAAACCAAATGGCACGTGAATTTGGCAACGGTACATGTTTACCATCTGCCTGGATAGAATCTACGGTGCCGGCTCTATAGTTAGCCACATAGCGTTTGGCTGTGTCTAAGCTCAGCAGGTCGGTAGGGTCTACAGCGGTTAGTTTATCCGCAGTTTCGGCCGGCTCGGCGGTTTTGGTTTGGCAAGATGCAAGGCCGAAACCTGCGAAAGCCAATAACATGAGGGTGTGTTTGATTGTCATAACGTTTTAATTTTAAGGTTATCGAAAGTGGGTATTTACACGCGCAATCACAAAAAGTATCCAGCCTTTTTTCACCCTTAAATTACCCCCTTAAAAAAGCTGTTTACACCCTGTACCGGTTTTAAACTTCCATATACATTTGGATCGTAATAAATAATTAATGTTAAGGGAACCAGCGACCATATATAGCCGGGAACAAAGTACCGGCTATATTCTGGTCGGTTCATAGTAATAATTGATAACTGGTATACCTAAATAAATTAATTGGTTGTTAAAAAATATTCCTGAAAGGGATAAGTTATATATGTAAAAACCGTATACAAAATGTATGCAATACACAAATAAAGCACTGTTTATTAGTAGTTTAAATAATTAACAACGAGCTTTTAATATTTAATATTTCTTTTACTAACAATTAAATATAATATATTTACCCAACAATTATAAACCTTAACAATAACCCTAAATAATTACAACCATGGAACCTATTTTAGCTGAAGTTAAAATTTTTGCCGGCCTGTTTGCACCACAAGGCTGGTTTTTTTGCGATGGCGCCTTATTATCTATTGCTCAATACTCCGCACTGTTTTCCCTAATTGGTACCACCTATGGCGGCGACGGCGTGCAAACCTTTGCATTGCCAGATCTTAGGGGCCGCGCGCCTATCCATGCAGGTAATGGGCAAGGAAGAGGTGTATCGCAATACTTCCCGGGGCAAATAGGCGGTGTGGAAAACGTTACATTGTCGGTACAACAAATGCCTGCGCACAGCCACCAGGTGCTTACCATTGCATCGGCAGCTGACCAAATTTCTCCTGAGAATAATTTCCTTGCGATAGGTGTAGGCGAAACCAGCGGTAATGCAGAATCTAATTACCAGGATTTTGTGGACACAACACTGCCACAAACTTATTTAAATCAAAAAACTATTACGGCTACCGGTAACAGCCAGCCGCTTAACGTAGTTACGCCATATTTAGGTATCAACTTTATCATTGCCTGGCAAGGTGTTTATCCGTCAAGACCATAACTCAAACACAAACTAATCACTATAAACCCTAAAACCTAATTAATTTATAACTATGAACGATCAGTTAATGGCATCCATCACTCTTTTTGCGGGTACGTTTGCGCCAAGAGGTTGGTTTTTTTGCGATGGAACCTTATTGTCCATACGACAGTACGAGACGTTGTACTCATTGCTTGGCACCACCTATGGAGGCGATGGCCAAAATACCTTTGCGCTACCGGATCTGAGGGGCCGCGCACCGGTACAACCGGGACAGGGCAGGGGCTCGTCCCAAAAGTATGACCTGGGGCAGATGGCCGGTTCTGAAAGCGTAACTATAACGCAGCAGCAAATGCCATCACACACACATGCGATGCATGGGCTAACTACCGCGGCCAACCAGTCGGACCCGCTTAACAATTTTATCTCGGTACCTATTGATGGTAGCAGTGGTAACCCTCTTTCTACCTACAACGATGGTACCGATCCTGTATTTGCGCTTGCGGCATTAAATCCAAAAAGTGTTTCTTATACTGGTGGTAACCAGCCGGTATCAACTATCGCACCGATATTGGCCATAAACTATATTATTTGCTGGGACGGAATATACCCAAGCAGGCCATAATTAAATATTAGCAGCAGCGCCTTCTTCAAATAATGGGGCGCTGCTTTTCACTTAGCATTAGTTGCGAGGCTCCTAAGCCCTTGCAATTTAGCCATTATGCACCCGGCCGAACGGCCGATACTATTAACTCGCAAATAACAAGTTTTATACCGCCCGTATTAATAAACGGTGACAGGCAAAACTTTATAGATATGATACCTGCACCACGGCCCGGCTTGCAGTTTTTAAGGTTGAAACGGGCAAATATTATATTAAAATACAGCGGCGTTGCCGTAAAAAACGGACTATTTAAGTGAACATTATGAAAACAAATTTACTCTTATTAAAAAGCAGCTTACTAAGAACCTCCGGCGTTTTTAAGGCTGCCTTTTTGCTATTAGTATTATTGCTGATTGGCACAGCTACCCGTGCCCAGGTTGTTTACAGCATGGGCGAACCGGGTAACACCAGCGCCGCTATCGCGGGCGATTTGATCAAAAAAATGAACTACGACGGCACCAACGTAAGTACCGTTATTACAGGTGCCAACGCCGGGCTGATACAACCGTTCGCCGTTGCGTTGGATGGTAATAACAACCGCATCTTCGTATCCGAGGGTAACTTAAGCGGTAATGTTATCAAAGTTATTACCGGTAGCTCGGTGACAAGTACCATTACCAGCGCCAATTCTGCTTATATAAAGGATATAAATTACGATGTGGTTGGTAACTGGCTGTATTATATTACCGAAGGCGGCGATATTACGCAAGTTACTGCAAATGATGCCCTTTACCGGGTACACCCGGACGGTACCGGTTTGCAAACCCTGGCTACATCGATAACAAAAAACCCCTACAGGCTTGAAGTGGATGCGGCTAATAATAAAGTGTACGTAGTTGATGTATCTTTTAGCGGCAGAAGCATAAAAACCGTGGACCTGGCCAATAGCAACGCCGTTACTTCGCGCGCCTTTGCCACATCATTGAACTCGGTTTATGATGTCGCCTTAGATAAGGTTACCGGGTATTTGTACTATTGTGCCGAAGGGGGGAGTGCTGCTACACTTTCGGCCACCGACCAGGTAAGAAGACAAAATATCGACGGTACCAACGATGTTCAAATAGCTGCGTCAGTTTGTAATTCGCCTTTTCGCTTAGGCCTTGATGCGGGCAATAACCGCCTCTACGTTGGCGATGCTTACTATGGCACGGGAAAAATCGTTGCCATAAACCTCACAAATAACACGTTCAGTACGACACTCAATTTCACAACCGGCCAAAATACGCCACAGATATATGATTTTGGAGTACCTGACCGGCCAACGGTAACCACAGCGGCTGCAAGTTCCGTTGTGGCAACATCGGCAACCTTAGGTGGTACATTAGTATATGGTTATGGGCTTAGTACAGAACGTGGCGTTGTATATAGCTCTACTAATTCAACCCCAACCGTAAGCGATACTAAAGCAGCAAACGCTACCGTAACTACAAATGGCGCATATTCGGCAAGCGTTACCGGCTTAAGCGCGTCTACCACTTATTATGCACGGGCTTACGCTATAAACGGCGCAGGTACAACTTATGGCTCGGTGGTTAGCTTTTCAACACCATCAAATGATGCTAATTTATCTGCGTTTAATATAAGCAGTGGTACATTAAACCCAACATTTGCCGCAGGCACTATTACTTATACGGCAAGCGTTACCAATGCAACAAGCACCATTACGGTAACACCAACCATTAATCAGGCCAATGCCACTGTAAAAGTTAACGGCACTGCGGTCGCATCCGGTTCGGCATCGGGCAATATCAGTTTAGGTATCGGCGCTAATACCGTTACCACCATAGTAACCGCGCAAGATGGTACAACAACTAAAACCTATACGCTTACGGTAAACAGGCCAAAAGCAGCGCAAACCATCACCTTTGCGTCAACAAATTCAAAAACTTATGGCGATGCAGATTTTGCACCGGGCGGCAGCGCAAGCAGCAGCTTAACCGTAAGCTACGCCAGTAGCAACACCGCGGTAGCTACCATAGTAAGCGGGCAAATCCACATTGTAGGGGCGGGCACTGCCAATATCACCGCTTCACAAGCAGGCAATGCCAGCTATTTAGCTGCTACAGATGTGGTACAGGTATTAACGGTAAATAAAGCATCACAAACAATAACCTTTGGCGCTTTACCCGCAAAAACCTACGGCAACGCTGATTTTGCACCTGGCGCAACTGTAGGAAACGGGTTGACCGTTACTTATGCGAGCGATAACACTGCTGTTGCCACCATTGTAAGCAACCAGGTACACATAGTAGGGCAGGGTACTGCCAATATCACGGCTTCGCAGACGGGCAATACCAACTACAACGCCGCTGCAAACGTGGTACAAAGCCTTACGGTAAATAAAGCAAACCTTACCATAACGGCCGCTGCCAAAACTAAAGTTTACGGCGACAGCGACCCTGCGTTTACTTACACCGCAACAGGTGTGGTAGGTTCTGATGCGCCTACAGGTGCATTAAGCCGGGTGTTGCCAAACGAAAATAAGTTTATTGGCACTTATACTATTGATCAGAGCACCCTTAGTTATGGTAGCAATTATAATGTTACCTATGTAGGCGCAAACCTTACAATAAACAAAAGGCCCGTCACTGTTTTACCCGTAGGCAAAACCAAAGTGTATGGCGAGGCTGATCCGTTCTTAAATCAGTTTCAGATCATAGCAGGATCATTGGCCCCCGGGGATGCAACAGGTGACCAATTTGGGCGTGCTCCCGGCGAAAACGTGGGCACTTATCTGATGACCTTGGGTACCAAGAAATTCTATAGCAACGGCAGCTCCGGCTTGATAGAGATTACCTCTAATTACGACGTAACCGTTCAAACGGCTTATGTAACCATAACAGCAAAACCTGTAACCGTTACAGCCAGTGCCCAAACCAAAACCTACGGCGATGCCGACCCTGCATTAACTTATAATACAAGCACAGGTTTGGCGTTTAGCGATACATTCACGGGCTCTTTAACCCGTGCGCCGGGCGAGAGCTTTGGCACCTACGCTATCAATCAAGGTACGCTTGCCTTAACCAGCAACTATGCTTTAACTTATGCAGGCGCTAACTTAACAATCGGTAAGAAGACCATAAACGTTACTGCCGCTGCCAAAAATAAAACTTACGGCGATACCGATCCTGCCTTAACCTATACGGCAGATGCATTGGTAAGCGGCGATAGCTTTACGGGTGCAATTTCCAGGGCAGCGGGCGAAACCTACGGCACTTACGCTATCAGCCAGAATACACTTGCTTTAAACAGCAATTACACGCTAAGTTTTACCGGTGCAAATTTCACTATCGATAAAAAGGCGATCAATGTTACAGCCGTTGCAAACAGCAAAACCTTTGGCGACACCGACCCGGCCTTAACTTACACTGCAGACGCCTTAGTATCGGGTGACACCTACAGCGGCAACGTTGAACGTTCCACAGGCGAAACCGCTGGCGATTATGCCATAGGGCAGGGCACACTTGCGGTAAGCAATGCAGGCAGCTATACGCTTAACTACTCTCCTGCAAACTTTACCATTAACAAACGTACTATTGATATTAATACCTTAAGCCAGGATGTGCAATTTGGTAACCCAGACCCAGGTATTGGTTACTCCTACACCGGCACATTAGCCAGCGGGGATGTACTATCGGGTTCACCAGACCGCACCTCAGGCACGGCTGTTGGCTCGTATGCAACAACGTTAGGTACGTTAGCGATAACCAATGGTGCAAGTTACGACCTTATTTTCCATAGCGCCCCTTACAATATTATACAGCGGGAAGTTGTGGTATCGGGCGGTTCTACCATAAAAATATATGGCGATGCCGACCCTGCAATCAACTACAGCATTGTATCGGGCTCATTACTTGGCGGTACCACCATTACCGGTGCTTTAGCACGTGATGCCGGCGAAACAGCGGGCCCCTATAACGTAACCCAAGGTACTTTAGCCATAAACGACAGCAACTATAAGCTAACGTTCCAGGGTGGTTATTTTGAGGTTGACCGTGCGCCGTTAACCTTTACTATCGATAATAAAACAAAAGTTGCTACCAAACCAAACCCGGCGCTTACTTATAGCGTAAGCGGGTTTAAAAATGGCGATACTGAGGCGACCGCGTTTACATCGGCCATTCAACTAACAACAGATGCAACCATCAATTCGGGTGCAGGTGATTACAATATATACCCCATTGGTAGTGTAACCGCCATTAATTATAATATCACCCAGGTAGGCGGTACCATGACCGTAACGCCTGCTTCAAGCATCAATACACTGGCAAGCGCGACGCTAAACGGCGGCGGCTTTAACGAGCCTTTTGACCCGGCAACTGATTTTTACACGGTAAGTACGCCAAACGGGGTTACTTCGGCAACATTGATAGCAACAGTAACCGATCCGCTTTCAACTATGGCAATAGGAGCTTACCCTGCAGTTGCTGTTCCAATTGCATCGGGCACGCCTTATACCATAAACTTTACTAACAATAACACCGAGCAGGTTGGCGTACACGTAACCGCAGAAGACGGGTCCATAAAATCTTATTACTTCAATGTATCGCCAATACCTTCCGATTCTAAATTATCAAACCTGGTTACCAGCGTGGGCATCATAAGCCCGTCGTTCAATCCAGACATCAGGACTTACAACCTTGATGTTAGCGCCGAAACAGATTCGGTAACCATCACCCCAACCACACACGATCCGCTGGCAACAGCCCGCGTAAGTGGTGGTGAAGGCGGCAGCACCGGGCCAAAGAAAGTTGCCCTGTTTGAAGGTACCAACGTTAAAAGCATATCTGCTAAATCTGAAGATGGTACCAGCACCACGTTATACAGCCTGGTGATCAAACGTCCGATCAGGTTAAAAACACTTACGCTTAGCGCCGGCAACTTAAGCCCTGCTTTCGATCCGAATGTTACCAGCTACGTAGCAAAGGTAGATCTGAATATTCCGGCTATTACGGTAACGCCTATGGGCAACAAAACCTATTACCAAATGCTGGTAAATGGTGATTACGTAAACTATGGCGATGCATCTGCACCTATAACTATAGCGGAAGATGGTTCCACCACTATTGCCGTAAAAATTACAGCAGGCGACGGCGAAACTTCTAAAACGTATACCATTAATGTACAGCATGCGTCAACTGATGCCACGCTTGCTGGCATAGCGTTAAGCACCGGCAGTTTAAACCCTGCGTTTAACGGTGCCGATACAACTTATAATGTTTACCTGCCAAATGCAACCACATCTGTGTCGTTTACTCCGGCGGCAACGGAAACGAATGCAACGGTAAAAGTAAATAACGCGCCGCTTGCAGCAGGTGCATCCGTTACTAACAGCAGCTTAACGGTAGGTGTTCACAATTACTATATTGAAGTAACAGCTGCGGACGGAGTAACCAACAGGACTTATACCTTATCCGTCACCCGTGCACCATCAAGTGAAGCAGGCCTGTCGAATATTTTAGTGAGTGGAGGTACCCTTTCCCCGGTATTTGACCAGATGGCGGGTAATTCTTACGATGTAGCTGTACCCAATGAAGTATCATCTATAGATGTCACACCGATACTTATAGATACCACGGGTAGTATGTCGGCCAGGCTTAATGGCCATAACATCACACTAACCGGAGGTGTAATTACCGCTCCGCTTAACGTTGGCACCAACTCCGTTATCATCACCAGTGTAGCGCAGGATGGTGCCACGATGGCCGTTAACAGCGTACAAGTTACACGCGCTGCGGATGCGACCCTCAGCAGCCTTACACTGAGTGCAGGCACCTTAAGCCCGGGTTTCAATAAAAACACCTTTAATTATACCGCGACCGTAGCCAATGCTATAAGCACAATTACACTCACCCCAACAGCGGGTGATGCACTGGCCACCGTAAAGGTGAATGGTACCATCAGCACCAGCGGGGTAGCATCAGCCCCGGTTACGTTGGCTACCGGCGCCAATATCATCCCTGTGGAGATAACAGGAACAGACGGCTCTGTAAAAACCTATACGGTAACGGTGAGCAAAACCGGCTCGAGCAATGCCTACCTGAGCAAGATAACGCTCACACCTTATGCAGGCCTAACCCAGGTAAGCGGCCCCGCAAACCTCAACTACGTTGCATCGGTTGCGCCCTCCACCAGTTCCGTAAAGCTTAACCTTATTGTGCAGGAAGCGGGGGCTGTGATTCGCCTGAACGGAGATATCATAGCAAATGGTGTAGATTCGGCACCGGTTACGCTGAGCAACCCCTCTACGGTAGTCGATATCCAAATAACGGCAGAAGATGGAGTAACAGTAAAAAATTACAAAGTAACAGTTAACAAAACTGGCTCGGGGAATGCTTTTTTGAGCAAGGTAGCCCTGGTGCCTTATGCCGCTATAACTCAGGTAAGCGGTACGGCCGACCTGAACTATGTTGCCGGGGTTTCGTCTTCCGCAAGTTCTATAAAACTTAATCTTACCGCGCAGGATGCCGGGGCAGTGATCCGCCTGAACGGAGATATCATAGCAAGTGGTGTAGATTCGGCACCGGTTACACTGACAGGCCCCGCTACAATCATCAATATCAGGGTAACTGCAGAAGACGGAGTAACGGTAAAAACGTATAAGATAACAGTTAACAAAACAGTTTCGGGTAATGCTTACCTGAGCAAGGTAGCCGTTGTGCCTTATGCGACGTTAACACAGATAAGCGGCCCGGCCGACCTGAATTATAGTGTATCGGTTGCATCCGCTGCGGGTTCGGTAAAACTTAACCTTACCGCACAGGATGCCGGGGCGGTGATCCGCCTGAACGGTGCGATAGTGGCCAGCGGGGTAGATTCTGCACCGGTTACACTAAGCGGCCCCATTACAACCGTCAACATACAGGTAACAGCAGAAGATGGTGTAACGGTAAAAACCTACACGGTAACGGTGAACAAAACTGGTTCCAGCAACGCTTACTTGAGCAAGATAGCTATTTTGCCTTATGCGGCGCTCACCCAGATAAGTGGTACAGCAGATTTTAATTACAGTGTATCGGTTGCATCCGCTGTGGGTTCAGTAAAGCTTAACCTCACTGTACAGGATGTTGCGGCGGTGATCCGCCTGAACGGAGATATTGTAACCAGTGGTGTAGATTCAGCACCGGTTACACTTAGCGGCCCCTCTACAGTGGTCAATATCCAGGTAACAGCAGAAGACGGAATAACGGTAAAAACTTACAAGGTAACAGTTAACAAAACAGGCTCGGGGAACGCTTATTTAAGCAAGGTAGCTTTAGTGCCTTATGCAGCCCTGACCCGGGTAAGCGGCCCCGCTGACCTTAACTATACCGCTGCGGTTTCATCTTCGGCAAGTTCTGTAAAGCTTAACCTTACCGCACAGGATGCCGGGTCGGTGATTCGCTTGAACGGTAATGTAGTAGCCAGCGGTGCAGACTCTGCACCGGTTACGCTTACCGGCCCTGCTACAACCATCAATATACAGGTAACGGCAGAAGATGGGGTGGCGGTAAAAACTTATAAGATAACCGTAAACAAAACAGGCAGCAGCAATGCATACTTAAGCAAAATAATATTTACACCGTTGGCGCCGCTAACTCAGGTAAGCGGCCCGGCCGATCTTAACTACACGGCATCGGTATCATCCTCTACAAACAGTGTAAAACTTACCCTGATAACACAGGATGCCGGTGCGGTGATCCGCCAGGGGGACACGGTAGTAGCCAGTGGCACTACTTCCTCTCCTATTATCCTGAGTGGCCCGGCTACTGTGTTCAACATCCGGGTAACAGCAGAAGATGGTGTAACGGTAAAAACCTACGAGGTAACCCTGAATAAGGCCACACCGCCGGTAATAGCTGCAGTAGGGAAGAACAAAGACCAGTTAAGTGTACTGCAAAAACCAGAGCCATCAATAGACCCGCAGGCCATAGACCTGGTGGTTAAACAGGCGGTATCTCCAAACGGAGACGGTATTAACGACAGGTTGACCATACAGGGCATCAATGCTTACCCGGAAAACACAGTCCGCATCATGAACCGAAACGGCGACGTGGTTTACGAAGCTAAAGGCTACGATAATGAAAGCAAGGCCTTTGACGGGCACAGCAGCAAGGGTACCCTGCAGCAGGCCGGCACCTACTTCTACTCGGTAGAGTACAAGAAGGGAACCGAAACCAAACGCAAGACGGGGTATATCGTTGTTAAATACTAATAAAAAAAGAAAAGGCGTAGCGCTTATTAACGATTATATTTAGCGCATACAACAAGAGCTAACGCAATGCTAACTAAACAACTAATAACAACAGCCCGGGCTGTAGCAAACAGTGTAACATTATTAGGCATAACCCTGCTGCTTTTAACAAGCGGCAGGGCACTTGCCCAGCAAAATACTTTTAGCTACAATCAGTACGCAGATAACCTTACGCCCGTAAACCCGGCCTATTCATTACTGGATAAAGCGGGTAATGTAAACATTCTGGGCAGAAGGCAGTTTGTAGGGCTGGATGGCGCGCCAACCAGTTTACTGATGAGTGCCAGTTTTCCTTTAGAGTCGATAGGGGCCACTGCAGGGCTGTTTTTAGTGAACGATAAGTTTGCGGTGGAAAACCAAACAGAGGTTAACGCCTTCTTTGCCAAATCTATCCAGTTGGCCAGCTCATCATACCTGTCGGTATCTATTAACGCCGGGATCAGGAACTACGTGGCCAATTACTCCACCCTCGACCCAAATGACCCGGTGTTTAGCCAGGACGTTAGGGAAACAAAACCGAATATTGGCTTTGGTGTAATGTTCTACAGCGATAATTATTACATAGGCGTTTCGGTGCCGGAACTTAGCTTTCGCAACCTGGGTACAGCATCGGTACAGCAGGCCAATTACCTGCGCAGCCATTATTATTTCTGCGGTGGCGCATTAATAAAACTGAACGACGACGTGCAATTTAAGCCCGCTTCACTGGTATCGTACCTGCAGGGCTCGCCCGTAATAGCAGATTTCTCGGGCACTATCTATTTAAAAGAACAATTAGGCCTGGGAGTGAACTACCGCACCAACAAGCAAGTGGCCGGGATAATATCTGTAAACGCCAACAGCTTTAAAGTTGGCTATAGTTACCAGTTTGGCACATCATCATCAAATTTGGGTGGCTATAATAATGCCACTCACGAGGTAAGCATCAGCTATCGCTGGGGTAACGACTTGCAAAGAAAACTCTTGTAATATCTTCTAAATCAGGCTTTTACTCAATATAAGTGGACGCAATACCGAAACCCGGCCTATAAACATCGCCGTTTATTATATCATTTTGCCGGACTACCCGCATAGTAGTATTTCTATTCCCCTGATATCAAAGCCTTGTTCATAACCGAACGGGGCTTTTTTTATTGAGAGCTGTTTGGCTGCCCCAAACTAAATTTAGCGAAAGTCGTCCTCAATTATCGAAATATCGTTTGTTTAGTTTTGCTTCCATTGTATAAGTAATTGATTGTCAATTTATTGATGGGTTGGTATGCTATTGGTATAACTGGTTGCATATCAATAACAAAAGCAAACGTGTTACACTCAATGATCAAAACAACATCCTTCTGCGCCTCGCCACCACCGCACGGACATTCTCATCTTAGTGTCATAAACACACTTGGCTTGAAATGTTTGTCCAGCATGGTCGTCTGCAATCGTATGTGGGTAAATAAGCAGAATATCTACAATTTTCATTTTAGTGTCACAAACACACTAACTAACAAAAATATCGTAAACTAAGTTGACTAATATAGTCAACTTAGTTTACCTTTGTATCATCATCTATAAAGTCATGAAAACTGAAAGCCTATATAAAACAAATACTAATACAGCCGGTAACATACCGGTTGCTAATACCGCGTTCTTAAAAAGCTCTACCAGGTATGTTATCGAAGCATTGGGCGAAGGCCTTAAGCAAAGCCTTAACGGTCTGGACATTAATACCGAGTTTTTAACCCTTACCGCACGCAGCCTGGTACAAACATCAAGCAAAACGGTAAAACACGTGGTTGCAAAATACAGCGCCGCGGGCCGCCAGTTGGCTCAAAAACGCTTTCAATACAATAATACCACCCTATCGCATTCTTAATATCACAACAATGAAAAACCTACAACCGCTTTTTAAAAGCATCATAATTTTACTGCTCTCGTTAGGAGCTGTTAACCAGCTGCACGCCCAGAGCACAGTGGTACGCGGTACCATTACCGATGCTAAAACACACCAGGCAATGCCTTACGTTAGCGTAACCTTTGCCAATAGCACTATAGGCAGCGGTACCAATACCCAGGGCCGTTACAGCATTAGCACAACAGGCAAATACACCCAGATACAGGTAACCTTTGTGGGCTTTAAAACCGCTACCCGCACCATAGAGCCGGGTAAAGAGCAGGAAATAAACATAGCCCTTATTGAAGATAACCAGGCGCTAAGCGAGGTTGTTGTAAAATCGGGCAAGAAGAAAAAATATACCAATAAGGATAACCCTGCTGTGGAGCTGATCCGCAAGGTTATTGCCCATAAAGAGCAAAACCAGTTGGAGAACTACAACTTTGCCGAATACAAACAATACGAGCGCATGAGCTTTGCGCTGAGTAACCTGAGCGAAAAATTCAAAACTAAACGCATCTTTAAAAATTACCAGTTTTTATTCCGCGAGCAGGATTCTACTGCTATTGGCGGTAAAACATTGTTGCCGTTATACCAGGAAGAAAAATTATCTGATAACTATTACCGTAAGTCGCCATATGCGAAAAAGCAGGTGATATCTGCTAATAAGCAGGTGAAATACGATGAGAGCTTTGTTGACAACCAGGGGCTTACTTCATACTTTAACCGGATGTATCAGGATATCAACATCTATGATAACAACGTGTCCCTGTTGAGCAACCAGTTACTGAGCCCGATAGCCGATCACTCGCCCGATTTCTACAAATTCTTTATTACCGATACATTAAAAGATCAGCAGCCAAACCTGATAGAGCTGAGCTTTACGCCGCGCAATACCAATGGTTTACTGTTTGAAGGCAAGATCTACATTACCATGGATGGCAACTATGCCGTGCAAAACGCTCAGTTAAACGTAAACAAAAATATCAACCTTAACTTTGTAAGGCAGATGCAGGCTACGCTTGCTTTTGAGAAGAACAGCGATGGCAAATACCATTTAAGCCAAAGCGACCTTAAAATTGAGTTCGGTATAAACAAAAATAAAGGCGGTGGCGTATATGGCGAGCGTTTGGTATCGGTAAACAACTTCGTGGTAAATTCACCTCGTACCGATGATACCTACAAAGGCCCCGCTCAAGTTATCGCTTCCAACGCATCCGAAAAAGATGATACCTACTGGTTGATGAGCCGCCCCGATACACTGGATGCCGCTGCAGCCAGCATCTATAAAAACATTGACAGCCTGCAAACCATCCCATCGTTTAAAAAAACGATGGATATTGCTACGCTGGTGCTTGCCGGTTACAAAAACTACGGCACATTTGAAGTTGGCCCCGCCAACACATTTTACAGCTTTAACCCGGTAGAAGGTTTGCGTTTACGCTTTGGCGGCCGCAGCACCCCGTTGTTAAGCAAACGTTACTATTTTGAAACTTACGGCGCTTACGGTACTAAAGATAAAGAGTGGAAATACTTTTTAAGCAGTACCTATTCGCTCAACAATAAATCTATCTACTCGTTCCCGCAGAATTATATCCGCGCAAGCTTCCAGCACGATACAAAAGTACCGGGCCAGGAGTTGCAGTTTGTACAGGAAAGTAACTTCCTGCTATCCTTTAAACGTGGCGCGAATGATATGTGGCTGTACAACGATATTTTCCGCTTGGATTATGTGCACGAGTTTAGCAACCACTTATCGTACTCATTAGGTTTCAAAAAATGGAACCAAAACGCCGCAGGTGCCTTACAATTCCAAAACCTGCTGCCAAACGGCACGCTGAATGATGTAGGTACAATTCACACAGCAGAATTATCAGGCTCTTTACGCTGGGCACCGCATGAAAAATTTTATCAGGGTAAGCTTTACCGCACCCCAATACCTGACAAATACCCGGTATTTACCCTGAGCTACACACAGGGCATTAAAGGCCTGGCAGGTGGCGATTACAACTACCAAAACGTAACCGGTAACATCAGCAAGCGTTTTTATTTATCGCAGTTAGGCTTTACTGATGTCAGTACCGAAGGTGGCTACTTGTTTGGCCAGGTGCCGTTCCCGTTGTTGGATATACACCATGCTAACCAAACTTACGCGTTCCAGCTATACTCTTATAACCTGATGAACTTCCAGGAGTTTGTGAGCGACCATTACGCCAGCATCGCTATCGACCATAACTTCAATGGCTTTTTGTTTAATCGTGTGCCGTTGTTAAAGAAACTGAAACTGCGCGAGATCATCGATTTTAAAGCCCTTTGGGGTGGCGTACGCAGCGAGAACGACCCGATGAACCATGCTAATCTGTTACGTTTCCCTTCGGGAGCTAACGGCGGCACTTATGCGTTGGGCTCAACACCTTACATTGAAGGAAGCGTTGCGGTAGGTAATATATTTAAAGTACTGCGTATAGATTTTGTAAAACGCTTTACTTATTTAGATCATCCGGGTGCGCCTGAATACGGTGTACGCGCATTTGTTAAGTTCGATTTTTAACGTAAATTCGTAAACCAGGTAAGCCTTTAATCGTTATACTATCATGGCAGATTGCAATACAATTGAGGATTCGAAACGGATCACCTGTAAACTGGTGTACCTGCTTAAACGTTCTATAGACGACTGGAGCATGAAAAAGCTCTGCCGTATGAACCATTTAGATTTTAATAACGCGCACCTGCCGTTTTTTATGAGCATTGGCACTACGGGTATCACCAATAACGCACTGGCAGCAAAAATGAGCGTAAGCAAACAGGCCGCCAGTAAAATTGTAAAAGAACTGGAAGCCACCAATATGGTGCGCAGTGAAAAGAGCGCAGACGATGCACGCGCATCTATGCTTTACTTAACGCCCGATGGCGAAAAATTTTACCAGCACCTTAAAACGCAGGTAGAGAACCTGGAGAACGAATATAAAAAAGTAGTAGGCGTAAAAAATTACGAAGCCGCTATAGATGTGATGCTGAAGCTGGTAAAATTCCACGAGGAATACAATTGCACGGGAGAACCGGTGGTATAATTGAGTTTGAATACAAGGAGCGAATATATATATTTCGCAAAGGCCATAGGGATCATCCTTGTGGCCTTTGATTTTGATAGACAAAAATTAGTGTATTAATTTTATACTTGTAACAGCTATGGATTACGCGCCTATTTTAAACAATGTTGCCAAATACGTTACCCTTACCGAGGAGGAAGAAATTTACTTTACCTCCTTTTTGCACTATAAAAAAGTAAAGCGTAAACAATACTTGCTGGAAGCGGGTGATGTTAATACCAAAATAGCATTTGTTACCAACGGCTGCCTGCGCAGCTACGCGGTTGATAAAAATGGCGGCGAGCATGTTTTACAATTCGCGCCGCCCGGCTGGTGGATAGTGGATATGCGTAGCCTGCTTACCCACGAGCCGGCTCGCCTTAACATAGACGCCATTGAGGAAACCGAGCTATTCTACATCCTGAAACCCGATCTGGATGCACTGCAACTCAAATACCCAAAATTCGAGCGCTTTGGCCGAATGCTGGCCGAGAACGCCATGGCAACCTACCAGCACCGGCAGATAGATAATATGATCCTGAACGCTATGGAGCGCTACTCCAACTTTTGTACGCTTTATCCCTCGCTTATACTTTCCCTTCCTCAAAAACAGGTAGCATCCTATATCGGCGTTACGCCGGAGTTTTTAAGCAAGATGCTAAATACGGTAGTGATAAAATAGGGGGGAGATGAGTGATAAGTAATGAGTGGTGAGTTTTTGGTAAGCTCCTTAAACTACTCACAACTCATCACCCACTACTTACTCTCCCTTAATCTACATTAACAATTCCCCTTAACCTACCTTATTCGATGCCTTTGCTTTGTTGCCTACCTTTATATTATTAAACAGGAGCAAATTAAAATGAAAAAGTCGATTGAAAGAATAATTCCCCGCCCTGCGCGGCCAGGTATGGTTGGCGACGGTTTTAGGGTTTATAATATGATACCTGGCGCGGGGATCTCGCAGCAACGTATTAGTCCGTTTTTATTGCTTGATTTTAACGCCGAATTTGATTTTGGTCCGTCGGAGCATTTACGGGGCGTGGATGTGCATCCGCATAAGGGGTTTGAAACGGTTACCATTGCCTACAAAGGCAGCGTTGCCCATCATGATAGCGCAGGTAACAGCGGGATCATAAATCCCGGCGATGTACAATGGATGACAGCCGGTGCAGGCATCCTGCACAAAGAATACCACGAGCAGGAGTTTTCACGCAAAGGTGGGCTATTTGAAATGGTGCAGCTTTGGGTTAATTTGCCTAAAAAGGATAAATCGGCACAGCCGGGATATCAGGGTATCACTTCGGCACAAATGGGTAAAGTTCAACTACCTAATGATGCTGGTTTGGTAAACGTAATTGCCGGTACCTACAACAGTATAACAGGCCCGGCCAGTACCTTTACGCCGGTAAATTTGTTCGATATCAAATTAAAGCAAGGCGGCGCGGCAGATTTTACCGTTCCCGCAGGGCATAATACAGCCTTGTTGGTGATCAATGGCAACGTAACCGTGAATGACGAACAAGCTAATGAACACAGCTTTATATTGTTTAAAAACGATGGTGAGGAGATCAGCATAAAAGCTGATACCGAAAGTGTTATATTAGTGCTAAGCGGCGAACCCATTAACGAACCAATTGCCAGTTATGGCCCGTTTGTAATGAACACCCAGCAGGAAATTGCGGAGGCCATACAAGATTTTCAGTCGGGTAAGTATGGGGTGTTGAATTAAATAATATGGACACGAATTTCACGAATGGAGCGAATTTCACGAATTCGCCTTAATTCGTGTTATTTAAAGTATCAGTAACATGAAAAAGAAGATCCAGCATATCCTTTTAGGCCGCGAAAAGCAGATCACCAAGGAAGAGACCGTTAGGCAGCCGCTGCCGCATATGGATTTTAGGTTTGCCAATCCTTTTATTGTACTGCACCACATGCCAGCAAAAGAAATTGCGCGGGGGCAAACGTTGCGTATCCATCCGCACCCGCACCGCGGCTTTGCGCCGGTTACATTTATGCTGCAGGGCGAGGGTTACCATAAAGACAGCGCCGGGCACAACGAAATTGTAAAAGCCGGGGATGCCCAATGGATGTTTGCCGGCAAAGGCATCCTGCACAGCGAAGGGCCAGGCGAACGCCTTTTAAAAGATGGCGGCGTGCAGGAACTATTGCAGCTTTGGGTGAATGTGCCGAAGGCCAATAAATTTGATGAACCAACCTATCAATCGGCTACCAAAGAACAGCAGCCATTGGTTTTGGAGCAGGAAGGCGTAAACCTGCGGCTGGCGAGCGGTGAGTTTGATGGTAAAACCGGTCCCCTGAAAAGTATTACGCCAGTAATATCCGTAGTTGGCGAAATTGAAAAAGGAAAAACGGTTCAGTTTAACGCTACACCCAGTTACTGGACCTTGCTTTACATTGCCAAAGGCAGCGTTTGCATCAACCAGGAAACGGTAGCGCAATACAACCTCATTGTTTTTGAAAAAGAGAACGAAGAAATTATCCTGACTGCTGAGCAAGATACCCAAATACTATTTCTATCGGCCGAACCTATAGATGAGCCTGTTGCCGCGAAAGATAACTTTGTAATGAATACTGCCGAAGAAATAAACCAGGCCATGGCCGATTACTCTACCGGCGTATTTGGTTCGTTAGCTTTTTGATACTTCATCTCTTCGGGGTCTATTTCTTGCAATAGTTCGTTGTAAGTGTAGCATTTTTTTGAAGGTAGACTGCTATCGTAAAGGATTTTTACCCTGATGGCTTTGAGGCCCGAGATGCCTTGCAGGTCTTCCACATCCAGCATTTCTATTTCTTCTTCCAGCATCCCTTTCGACTGTAAAAAGCGGATGTAGGTTAAATACTCAATTTCCTCATCGTGGTTGGTGTAAACTATGGTTAACTTGCCAATGCCGGTAATGCGGTCGGTGGTGCCTTTTATGCAGGCTTTGTCGATACGTTTTTTTACGATCTCGAAGCGGGCGTTGTACGTACCATCCACATCAAAACGTTTCTCATCCATCCTGAACCTGATAGATAAAGGCGAACTAAAAGCCAGTATCAGCGAGGTAACTTCCAGCGGATAGGGCAGTATTTCCCTGTTGAAATGATGCTCCAGCTCCATCTCGCATAAAACCTGGATCTGCCACAGGCGCAGGTTGTACACGTATTCCATCTCGAACGGCTTATTTGGCGCAATTTTTTCACCTATGTACAGGTTGTGCTCCACGCCGTCGGTTTTAAAGCGCTCGTAATAATGGGGGTAGGCAGACTGGGCTTCTACCTGCCACCTATCCAGCATGGTTGCCATGCGTTCGTTAATAATGGCAACAGTAGTTTCGTATTTGCGGCGCTGTAAATGAAAATCGCCCATCTTTTCGGCATCTTCAAAGTATTTGGTAATGGCGGGGCAGTTGTCAATTTCTAAAACCAGTGCCTGTTTAAAAATAGGGTGCACCTGTTGCTCCAGGTACTGTTGCATCTGTTGCTCGGTATCTGCCTTCAGCGCCGAGTCAAGTTCTATTTCGTAAGATCTTAATCGCTGCGAAACCGCGTCGAGTGATTCGATACCCGACGAAACGCTTAATTTTTCTACCAAGGCTATTGCCGCGCAAAGCTGGTTCTTCAGATCGGTTTGCAGGCTGTTGTTGCGTGTTTCTGATGAACCTTTTATATCAACCTGCCCGTACAGCGGGTATACGTTGTTAAAGGTTACCTCTTTTAAATTGTATTGTTTATGCTGGCCTTTAAGTAGCAGATACTTATCTACTTCTTTCTTGAATTTCCAGTAAACACTTGGGTGGATGCTGGTGTATTCGTCCTGTATAATAGCCTGCACACGGTTTTGCATGTCAGTAAACTTGCGGTCAATAGTGTCGGTAATAAACGGCATAACCACGTCCAGTTGATTAGCGTTGATGCTGTTCAACTCACCTTTATGGCCCGAAACCAACTCAATGATCCCCAGCATTTTTCCGTTTTTGATAACCGGGGCTAAAATAAGACTGTTGATGCCCTGTTCCTTAAAGCGCTTAGCCATAATGCTGGTTGGGTTCTCAGCCACGTATTTTTTAACATCGGAGATCGCAAAATAGATCTTTTCGTTTACAACGGTGGCAAGCGAGTGCGTGCAAAGGGTATCAGAACAAAGCTCCGCCTCAATTTCTTCGGGCAATAAAAAACTTTTCAGCTGCTCGTTAAACGGGGCAAGCGAAAAAGTGTTCTCATCCGGGTCGAAAGCAAGGAAGCCCACGCGCAGATCGGGTATGCGGTATATCGAGCGGAAAACGTCTTCAATCTCTTCATGCACGTTAGCATTCCCCTCATCGCGGCCAAGCAGCGTGCCTTTTAAGGATGATACGGCGCTTTCCACCGTCGCGTCAAATAAGGACATGAGGCCAAATCCCCGCAGTTCCCAGCTGCCAACCGGGAATTTTTCTTTCCATAAGTCGATGTTGTTAAAATTATCCATCAGCAGGTCAATATCCTCCTGGGTTAATTTTACAGCCTTATCCGTAGGGGTGAGTTCTAAAAAATCGGCGTTATAAAGTATGCGGTAGTGTTTTAGTACACCATCGGCAGTTGGTATATCGTAGTAAAGCGGTTTAGAAAAATTAAGGTGCGTGCCATAAGCGTCATCCAGAATGATACAACAGGCCATCACATAAAATTGGTGCTCGTTATAATCCCTGAAAGCGATATTAAACTCTTCGCCGGCAGATGCTAAAATGCCCTGGAAACGTTTGGTTTGGTTAAAAAGAATATCCTGATAAGGGACGCTTACCGCCTTAATTTCGTTATTGGTTAATATTTCAGGGAAGAGCCCCTCCAGCAAATGGCTGATAACCTCCGTATTGTTTATGATCTGGTTTTTGTTGCTGATGCCGTTCCTTAGTTCGGGGAAGGGCTCAACCTCTTTTAGTACCGAGCGCGCATAATCCGCCTTCGGCCCTGCTTGGGTGGCCGCTATCTCCTCAAAATGCTCTATCAGTTTATGGAACGAGATATGGAGGGTGAAAGGACTTTCGGTTAATGCATTTAAATTCATATATGTTATAGTACGGTAGACGAAGCTACGATCAATTTGTTACAGTAATAGCACATCTATACGGTGTGCATGTACCATCTGCATCTCTACAGACCAGGCAAAAACAGTGAATTGCCCATCCTGCGATGCGACCAGTGCAATGGCGTCATTTTGGTCGTACACAAATTGTGCCGCGGCCAGGTGGCGGGTGCCTCCGTTCTGCGCGGGGTGCACTTTTGTCGCTTTTGCTTCCGCAAGTGGCTCAGTCAGGACAATTTGTCCAATTCGGGCGCTGTTTTCTGCACGGGTAAGCTTGGCGCCAAAAGCAAGCAGATCATATTTATTGGTGATGATGGTTGCACCATCAACAGCTGTAAAACCGCCAATGAGGTCTATGGCTTGTAAAAGGGCTTCCTGCCATTCCAGTTTATTTCGTTCGGTTTCGCTAAGGGCCAGCAGTTC
Organism: Mucilaginibacter sp.; assembly: GCF_039925265.1. Lineage (GTDB taxonomy): Bacteria > Bacteroidota > Bacteroidia > Sphingobacteriales > Sphingobacteriaceae > Mucilaginibacter. The sequence goes on along the minus strand of NZ_JBDSZG010000014.1, from coordinate 187,104 downwards.
GGGTATAGCGCTGTAGGCAGGCGTAACCGGGTATTTTATGGGATGCACAACCGATTCGCGGTATTTTTCGCTACCAACGGGCACTATAGCCACCAGTCCACCTTTGCCATGCACCCGCATAGAGGCCGCTAATTGCACCAATACGTTAAACGATTCGCCCATGAAAGAGGGCAGGGGCATATTCGCCAGCGATTTCAGCAGCACCGGGCAATCGGCAACACCCATGGTTACTTCGTCCAAAACCTTTATCTGGTCGCCCTGCAAAACGGCAATGTTTACAAATTTGCCAAAACCATCTACCCGGCGGTGTTTAATTACCAGCAGCCCCGGTTCTACAACCTCCAGCACAAAACAAATGGATGGGATGCTGTGCGTAGTGCCCCAGATGAACAGGTCGTCGCCCTCGGGCCATACGCCAAGGTGAATGCCCGGTTGCTCCACGGCAGGTGCCAGTTTTATTAAATTTTGCGGCGTAAGCCTTAATTTTTGCCCGAATATGAGCGGTTTTGCAGATTGCTCCGGGCTAAGCAGTGCCAATGATATTTTTGGCGAATGCCCTTCCTCGCGGCGCAGGCTTGCCCAAAAACCAATGTCTATTACGGCCTCTATAATAGTGCTATCAGGAGCGGTGGCCAAATTTACACCCTTAATGCCCTGGGCTTCCAGCAGGTGCTTTTTAAAGTGCGCCTCTATGACGGGTGCAACAATACGGGCCGGAAGGTAGGTAGGTTCTGATAACATTGGGGCTGATAGAATTATAAATACGAAAATAATAATTTTATGCCCTTTTAGAGGGATAAAATATTCTTTATGACTTAATTAGGAGGGAAGGATGTACGAATCAGAATTTACAAAATTAAAGGATTTTCAGAATAAGTTGCTCAAATTCTGTTAATTCTAAAATGGTGTAAATTATGATTCAGATAATTAAAACGCCGGCTTCAACAGTAAGGCTGTGCCGCTGCCCAGTACCGCGCCTCCCAAAACATCGGTTGGGTAATGCACGCCCAGGTACATACGGGAGTAACCGGTAGCGCCTGCCCATAAAAACGACGGAGCTATCACATACCATTTTGGATAAGCCCTTGATACAGCCATCGCCGTAGAAAAACTGGTTGAGGTATGCCCCGATGGGAACGAACTTTCGCCGGGGATATAAACCGGCACTATTTTTAAATTGCGGATGAACGGCCGCGGGCGCCCCACGAGTTTTTTAATAAGATAGGTTGCTACAAAGCTAATAGCGGTGCTGCTGGCAACGTACCCGGCGTTCTCACGCATGTTACGGTCTTTGGTGATAATGCCGCCGATCAACAGGCCGGCGGGCACGCCAATATTGCCATACATCAGGTTGCGGGATAGGAAACTCATGGTAGGGGTAGCCTCGGGTGTACGATGCAGGGCAAGGCTGATCATGGTGCGGTCGTCAAACCGTTGTACAAAGTTATCGGCCTTGGGTACCACAACAGCTACCTTTGGTTTGGGGGCGGGTAAAACGGCAACAGTATCCTTTGCTGGCACAACTACGGTTTGTGCAAATAATTTTGCACCGCCACCAAAAAAGGTAAATAGCTGTAATACAATCAATAGCTTAAATAAGCGCTCGCAAAAAAAATATTTCATTGGTGTGCAGCTATGTTTTAATATTTATATTTATGCCAAAACGGACATTGCTTTAAGCAAAGTACCTAATAAATTGTTTTTGTACCTAACGCAAATGCACACAATTTTATAAAAAGGTTGTTAACTCAACATCTATATGAACTACCAGAATCTGCTAAAGCAGGTTAACGAATATGTGTTAGCCTACTATAAAACCCATGCCGACCCGCGCCTTGTTTACCACGATAAACAGCATACCGAAAATATGGTTAACCGGGCAATAGAAATTGCCAACCATTACCAGGTGAACGACCGCGACTATTTTGTTGTAGTAGCTTCCGGCTGGTTCCACGATACCGGCTATATGATTGATATGGCCAACCATGAGGAAGAGAGCTCGAAACTTGCCGGCACCTACCTTAAAAACATAGGCGTTACAGAAGAAGACATAGCCGATATAAAAGGCTGTATTATGGCTACCCGGATGCCGCAATCGCCCTTAAGTTTATTGGAAAAGATCATTTGCGATGCCGACCTGTACCATTTAGGTACCGATGATTTTTTTGATACCGATAAATTGTTGCGCAAAGAAACGGAAACCCTTCATGATAAGGAGATAAAAAAATTGGATTGGTGGCGTAAAAGCATTGCTTTTTTATCCGCGCATCAGTACCATACCGATTATTGCCAGGTATTGCTCAACAGTACCAAGGAACAGAACATCCAGGAGCTTAAAAATAAAGTGGCAAAAGCCGATGATAAAGCAACGGCCCAAAAAGCTACCGAAGTTAAGCCGCAAGTAACGCCTATAACCCCAGCCCCCGTGAAAAAAGATAAACAAAAAGAAGATAAAGAAAAACAGGAGGAACCTAAAAAAGGTATCGAAACCATGTTTAGGATCAGTTCGGCCAATCACCAGCGGCTGAGCGATATGGCCGATAATAAGGCACATATCATGATCACCGTGAACTCCATTATCCTGTCGGCCATTATCAGTTTGGTGCTGCGCAGGTTAAGTGAGAATGAGTTCCTGATCATTCCAACCTTTATATTACTTACCATAAGTTTGCTGGCCATTACTTTTTCCATCCTCGCCACCAGGCCGTCTATCCCAAAAGGAGTGTTTACGCGGGAGGATGTAGATACCAAAAACGTAAACCTGCTGTTCTTCGGCAACTTTTATAAAATGTCGCTGGAGGAATACACCTACGGCATGGAAAAGATGATGGATGATAGGGAATTCCTGTACGGCAGTTTGATAAAGGATGTATACGCACAGGGCGTAGTGCTCGGTAAAAAATACCGCTTGCTGCGTATCGCTTATAACATCTTCATGTTCGGACTCATTACATCGGTACTGGCATTTATTGTTTTTTCGGCGTTTTTTGCAGATAAACCTATATTATAAGGTGTATGCTTCAATATTTCAACCGAGACCTTAGCTGGCTCACCTTTAACCAGCGTGTGCTGGAAGAGGCCGCTAACTCAGCCGCGCCTTTGATCGAGCGGATCAGGTTTTTGTCCATCTATTCGTCCAACCTGGATGAGTTTTACCGCGTGCGGATGCCGGTTTTGCGCGCGCTCCAAAAAATTGGTGAGAAAAAAAGCAGCGATGTTGACAGTGTAAAGCAATCTGACATCCTGCAGCAGGCGTCGGCCATGATCCTTGCGCAGCAGCAACACTTTGGCGAGATCCTGACTACGCAGCTTATCCCGCTTTTGCGGAAAGAGAAAGTAAACCTGCTTTACAACCAACCCTTGCCCCAGGCTTTGCACGAGGAGGTTAGCAGTTATTTCCTTTCGGAGGTGCTGGCGTTTTTACAACCACTTACTTTGGACGAAAAACACGGTTTCTTTCCGGAGAATAACAAACTGTATTTTTTGATTGAGCTAACGGAAGGCAAGGATGATAAACTGGTTCTTTTAAATATCCCTTCAGATAGCCTTCCCCGCTTTTTTTCGGCAAAGGCCGATGGGGAGCAGTATATCCTCTTTTTAGATGATGTGATCCGCTTTAACCTGGATAAGCTGTTTGGGAAAGCAGAGATCAAAAACTGTTACAGCTTTAAAATAACCCGCGACGCGGAGCTTGACCTGAAAGATGAATACTCGGGTGACCTCTCTGAGCAAATTGAGAAACAGCTCAACAAACGCGACCTCGGTTTCGCCACCCGCTTTTTATACCAGGCCGATATGCCGCTACGGATATTAGACAGTTTGAGCACCTACCTTAACCTCAACAACCCCACAGCGGTGGAAGGCGGCAGGTATCACAACCTGAAGGATTTCTTCGCGCTGCCAGTAGGTGGCGATAAGCTGGTTTATGAAAAGTGGTCCGCAGGTAAACTTGCCGATGTTTCTACAGAAGAACCGCTGGCTGCTGTAATCGCCAAAAAGGATTTGTTGGTGAGTACGCCCTACCAATCTTACGATACCATCCTTCGTTTTTTTAACGAGGCCGCCAATAACCCCGATGTTACCGAGATCAACGTAACCCTATACCGCGTAGCCAGCGATTCCAAAATAGTGAACGCACTGATCAGCGCAGCAAAAAACGGCAAAAAGGTACGGGTAGTGGTGGAGCTGAAAGCCCGCTTTGACGAAGCCAACAACATCAAATGGGCAAAAAAGATGAAAGCTGTCGGGGTGGATATTATTTACAGTGTAACTGCCCTTAAGGTACATGCCAAAATTGCCCTCGTAAAAACAAAAAAAGGGGATAGGATAGTCTACTCGGGCTTGTTGGCCACCGGCAATTTTAACGAAGGTACCGCTAAGTTTTATACCGACCATATCCTGCTGACCACCAACCATAAGCTGCTGCGCGAGGTGGAACTGTTGTTTATCTTTTTAGCAAAGCGCGAGAAACCCTCGCCGGAAAACCATATCAAGTTTAAGCACATCCTGGTGGCGCAGTTTAACCTGCAAACCCGCTTTATGGAATTGATAGACCGGGAGATAGCTTTTGCCAAACAGGGTCTGCCAGCCAGTATCATTATTAAAATGAACAACCTGGAGGAAAATGAGATGATCAAAAAACTTTACGAGGCGTCACAGGCGGGTGTAAAGGTCTCGCTCATCATCCGCAGCATTTGCTGTTTGATGCCCGGTGTAAAGGGCATGAGCGAAAATATTGCGGTACGGCGCATTGTGGATAGGTTTTTAGAGCATCCCCGCGTATTTATTTTCGGCAATAATGGCGACAAGGAAATATTTATGGGCTCGGCCGACTGGATGAACCGCAATATTTATCATCGGATAGAAGTATGTTTCCCGGTGTATGATAAAATGATACAGGAACAACTTTCAGAAATAATTCAGTTTCAGCTAAACGATAATGTGCAGGCCGTGTTAATAGATACCCATCTTAACAACATAAAGCCGGAATTGACAGGTAAGCCGGTACGTTCGCAGGAGGCTATTTACAGGCATTTGACTAAAAAGGATACTGTTTAACCCACATAACCATGAGAAAAATTACCATTTCGTTTTCGATATTATTAATAGGCATGATCGCAGTATCCTGCGGACAGGGAAAAAATAAAGGCAAGAAAAAAGACAAAAAGAAGAACGATACAGAAGAAGCAGCCGCGCAAAACCCGCCGGGTTACGATCTTAGTAACCCTGTTGAGTATAAAATGCCGCATGAATTGCTGGAAATATCAGGAATCGCCTTTAATAAAGGTGATGATAATGTAATTTATGCCGAACAAGACGAAGACGGCAATATCTACTACCTGCATCCGGGTGATAAACAAACAAAAAGTGCTAAATTTGCTAAACACGGCGACTACGAAGACATAGCCATTGGCAATGGCCAGGTGGTTATTCTGCGCAGCGATGGCGAATTTCATAGTTTCCCGTTAACAGAGGTAGCAGGCGGCCAGATAAAAAGCCAAAAAGTAAAAAACCTGATGCCCGCCGGCGAGTATGAGGGAATGCACTTTGATAACGATACCAAAAAGCTATACATTTTATGTAAGCAATGCGATATTGATAAATCTACCGATAATAACAGCGGGTATATTTTTGACCTGGGCAAAGATGGCACCGTCACCAAAACAGGTGATTTTACCCTCGATGTAAGAGATATTGATGCCAGTGGCGAGATGAAAAAATTCAAGTTCCGCCCATCGGCGCTGGCTAAAAATCCGCTTACGAAGCAATGGTTTATTTTATCATCAATAAACAAACTTTTGGTAGTAACCGACGATAAATGGAAGGTGCAGGGCAGCTACATGCTAAAGGGTTTTTTACAACCCGAAGGCATGGCATTTGACAGTAAGGGTAACCTGTATATCTCCAACGAAGGCGACGAAATAGCAAGCGGTAATATCCTGCTGTTTAAATATGCCAAACCCAAATAACGCCGATAACCGGCGGCTATTTGCCGCCGAATAACATACTTAATACCCCTTACCTATGCGCAAAAAGCTACTTATCCTCTCCGCGATTTTTATCACCGCTACAGCAGCCTACGCGCAGCAAACAACGGTTGAAGAATTACCCGCGCCTAAGTTTAAAGATAGCATTACCGTTAAAGTCCATCCATCTTACAACGATGTTACCGGGATACATAAATGGCTTTTCGGCGAAAATTACCGTAAGGAGTGGGCGGTGCCTGTTAAGCTGCCAGTTATAAGGTTAAGCGAAGTTTATGGCGGGCTTACACCCGATAAAGAGGGCGGAGGCTACCAATCAAAATCATTAAGGCTTAAGGATAAAAAGGGCCGAGAATGGGTAATCCGCAGTGTGGAGAAATCGCCGGATAAGCTGCTTCCGCCAAATTTTGCCGGCACCTTTGCGGTAGATTGGCTGGACGATGCCATCAGCGGGCAGCACCCGTTCTCGGCACTGATCGTTGGCCCCATGGCCGAGGCTGCCAATGTGCCGCATTCAAACCCCGTTATTGGCGTTGTGGCCGATGACCCTGCGCTGGGCAAATACCGCCAAAAGTTTGCTAACACCATTTGCCTGTTGGAAGAGCGCGAACCGGGTGGTGAATCTGACAATACCCCAAAAGCATTGGGCAAAATTATTGAAGATAACGATAACCATTTTGATGGCGAGGCTTTCCTGCGTGCCCGTTTGCTGGACCTGCTGGTAGCAGACTGGGACAGACACGAAGACCAATGGCGCTGGCTGGACAGGCAAAAAGGCAACGGTAAAATGTATATTGGCGTTCCCCGCGACCGCGACCAGGTGCTACACGTTGCCGAAGGCCTGTTCCCGAGCATTGCTTCCTTGCCATTTATCACGCCCGCTATTGATAATTTCAGCGGAGAGATACCGCGCGTAAAATACTCCATTTTTAAAACCCGCTTTATAAAGCCATATACCGATGCCCAGATAACTTTTGAGGATTGGATGCGCGTTACCAATGCCTTTGTAGCCGCCGAAACGGATGCCGTGCTGGAAGCCGGATTACGCCGGATGCCTGTTGAAGCGTATAAGATAAGGCACGATGAATTACTTGCCGGGTTGAAACAACGCCGTGATAATATCCCCAAAGCGATGGAGGAATATTACCGTTTTATAAACCGCCTGGTGGATATCCGCACGAGCGATAAAAATGAGCAGGTAACCATTACTGATGCGCCGGATAACGGAATGCGGGTGCTTATCCAAAAGATATCTAAAGACGGGAAACTGAGCGATACGCTCTTAGATATGGTGTACAAGGCTGACATCACCAAAGAGATAAGGCTGTATGTATCCGGTGGTGACGATCACGTTACCATCAATACTGCTACTTCCAATATAAATCTGCGTGTTGTAGGCGGGCGTGGGAATAAAATTTACGAGGGGATAAAATCAAACGGCAGGGTAAAACTTTATGACAAGCCCGACAGCCTAAAATTTATAGGCGATGAAGGCATATTTCGCAAACACCTTTCGCGCGATACCTTAAACACTAAGTTTGTACCTACTTATCCTTACAATGTTTGGATGCCGCTGGCCACCGCAGCGCTCAATGTTGACGATGGTTTCCTACTTGGCGGTGGCTTTAAATATACCAAGTACGACGGATTCCGTAAACTGCCTTACACCAGTGTACAGCAACTGCTGATAAGTCATTCTTTTTCTACCGATGCTTACCGCATAAGGTACAGCGGCGAGTGGATCCACGCCTTTGGCAAGGCCGACCTGCTGATAAAAACCTATATACAGGCACCTGATAATACGCAAAACTTTTTTGGTTTCGGCAACAACACGCCACTGGTGAAGGGGCCGGATTACCGCCGGTTTTACCGCACCCGCTTTGATACCTACCAGTTCGACCCTGCCCTGCGCTGGAGGCTGGATAGTGTGAAAAGTATCAGCGTGGGCCCGTCATTTCAGTATTATCATTTTGATGCTGATGGCAATGCAGGTCGTCTCATTACTAACCCGCCGCTCATTAACTCTTACGACAGCCTCATCGTAGACAAGGATAAGGTACATGTGGGTATAATGGTTAACTATATAGATAACCAGCGCAAAGGCGGCGTATTTCCTAACGACGGGCATTATTTTACCATAACCCTCACAGGTTACCGTGGGATGAACGGCTATTCAAAATCGTACGGGCAGCTTCGCTCGGAGTTTACGTTTTATAAAAAATTAACCCAACATGGCGCATTGGTATTGAGCGACAGGATTGGGGGCGGTGTCACCGTTGGTCGCCCTGCGTTTTACCAGGGCATGTTTTTAGGCGGGCAGGGCAACCTGTTGGGCTATCTGCAAAACCGCTTCGCGGGCAAGCATATAATCTATAACAATTTCCAGGCGAGGCTTAAACTGGCCAACATTAAGGGCTACCTTTTACCCGGTCAGTTGGGCATCAGCGGCTTTTATGATGCAGGCAGGGTATGGGCCGATAACTACAACGCAGGCGGTATACACCACGGCGTAGGCGGCGGCGCGTACTTTTCACCTGCGGCACTTATTGTAGTGCAGGTATTGGCCGGGCATTCTGTTGAGGGCTGGTACCCTTATGTTTCGCTGAATTTTAGGCTGTAGCACACGATTATAGGATTTAACGATTGAACAGGATTTTTCCCTTGCCGTTATGTCTCGTTAACCGAAACATTGCGGCTACTTGTCCTGCTTATTGACTCACCCCGACTACGCTACGCTGGTCGACCCTCTCTACCTGCGGTAAAGAGGGTAAGGAACTATTGGAACAAAAAACATGACATTACACGAATTATATATCAAACTTCAGGAATCAGGCTAGCTGAAGACAAGTATTATTTGCATGGGCTTTATGGCGGCTCTACCAATGATGATGAAAAACTTTCTTTAGTAATGAGAAAAGGGAAATATACGCTCGAGTATAAAGTGTACTATAAAGAAAGAGGGAGCGAATCTGCTATAAAAATATTTATATCAGAAGATGAGGCTTGTCAGTACATGTACAAGCAATTGCGGGAAAGTAAAGAATGGGAAGATAAACATACGAAGTAAGCATTTCAGCTATGACGTAGATGATAGACTCACTTACCTGCGTTAGCGATAAAAGCGGATACCGGCCCCTGCGCCTAAGGCCCCGCGCGCGTATGAGCGGTTAGCGCGGGGCAAAGCCAACGCCCTAAATAAAGCCTCACTTAATCCTGTCCAAAGGAGAGGACTTAAAAAATGTTATTAAGGTTTTAGAACCCCCTCCCCTGGAGAGGGCAGGGTGAGGCTTCTTCCTCTTAACCTACATTAACTTTCCGCTTTAACCTACATTAAGTTGAAATGCTGTGTTTATACCGACATTTGATATCAACAAACAAGGAACAAAAACACAAACATTTAAAACAACAACATCATGGAAAATACAATCAACGGCATCCACCACATTACTGCAATAGCTGGCAATGCCAAACGCAATTATAATTTTTACACTAATGTTTTGGGCCAGCGCCTGGTTAAAAAAACCGTTAACTTCGATGACCCCGAAACTTACCACTTATACTACGGCGATCAAAACGGAACGCCCGGCAGCATCCTTACGTTCTTCCCCTGGGAAGGCATCCAAACCGGCAGGAGAGGCGCAAGGCAGGCTACCGAAATTGGTTACTCGGTACCAAAAGGCAGTCTTGATTTTTGGGTGAACCGTTTCGAAAAACATAACGTGATCTATAATAAGGTAGCCGAAAAATTTGGCGAAGAATACTTAACCGTGTTAGACCCTGATGGCTTGAAACTGGAGTTGACAGCATCAAAAACTGCCGATACCCGCTTACCATGGGAAACAGATGAAGTTAAAGCAGAGAACGCTATTAAAGGTTTCCACAACGTAACCATCACCACCAACAAAATGCAGGCTACCGCCGATATTTTAACCGGTATATTTGGCTACAAATTGTTGGAGCAACATGTAAACCGTTACCGTTTTGTAACAGACGCGGTTGAAAACGCCAACATTGTAGACCTGGTTGAGGTAGCCGGCGAAGTTGCAGGGCATGTAGCCGGTGGCAGCGTACACCACGTAGCCTTTAGGGTAGCAAACGAGGAGATATTGATGCAATACCGCGAAAAGATAGCGGCTTTGGGTTTGCATATTACCGATAAGATAGACCGTAACTACTTCTACTCTTTATACTTCCGCGAACCGGGAGGTGTATTGTTCGAAATTGCTACCGATAACCCGGGCTTTGCAGTTGACGAAGCGGTTGAAGAATTGGGCCAGAACCTTAAATTGCCTGAACAACACGAGCGGTTTAGGTCGGCATTGGAAAAATCATTACCAAAACTGTTCTAACTAAATTATGTACAGTCACACAAAACAAATAAAAACGGCGGGTGCAGCACCCGCCGTTGCCAAAGGCGCATTAATACTGTTACACGGCAGGGGTGGCACCGCTGCCAATATTATTGGCATTGCCAACGAACTGGATGTAGATGGTTTTGCCATTTATGCGCCTCAAGCCACCAACAACAGCTGGTATCCGCTGAGCTTTTTAGCACCCGATGCACAGAACCAACCCGCTTTAGATTCGGCACTGGAAATGGTTGATGAAACCGTAAAACAGGCATTGGCAGACGGTATCCCGGTACATAAGATCTACTTCCTCGGCTTTTCGCAGGGCGCGTGTTTAACACTGGAGTACATCACCCGCCATGCACAGCCCTTTGGCGGCGCGGTTGCGTTTACGGGCGGACTGATAGGAGAACGGGTGAATCTGGACAACTACAAAGGCGATTTTATAGGGATGCCGGTATTGATAACCACCGGTAACCCAGACCCGCATGTGCCGCTTACCCGCGTAGAGGAAAGCGTAAAAGTGTTAAAGAGCATGGACGCAGCGGTTACGCTTAAAGTTTACAACGGCAGGACGCATTCCATTAGTCAGGAAGAAATTGAACTGGCCAACAGCACTATATTTATATGAACAAACTGATAGCATGGCTGTTGGCCTTATGGACCGCCAGCAATTTTAAAAAGCTAAAACAATGAACTACGACGATATCGAACTGATCAACAACGAAGCTATCCACAATTTTGAATTGTTTGTGGATGGGCAACGCGCCTTTATAGATTACAAAACTAAGGATAACAAGATCTACCTCATCCATACCGAAGTCCCTAAAGAACTGCAAGGCCAGGGCGTTGCCGAAGCTATTGTAGAAAAGGCATTCAAATATATAGAAGCGCATAAGCTGGTGCTGATCCCGCTTTGCAGCTACATAGAAGTGTTTTTAAGGAAACACCCGGAATGGGACAGGCTTTTAGCCGCATAATTAAATGGAACAGTTTAAAGTAACCCGCGTGTATGCCGATGAAAACGGCGAAAGCCATTTTGATGAAGTGTTTTATCCATTAACCGGTGGTGGCACAATTGGGCACCTATCCCAAAGCGTTGCGGTGAAAGAAGTTGTGTTTAGGAAAGTTCCCGCGGGGTACAACGATCTGCATAATGCTCCTCAAAAGCAATATGTAGTGTTATTAGATGGCGGCGTAGAAATAGAAACCTCCCTCGGCGAAAAGCGAGTGTTTGAGCAGGGTGAGATCTTGTTGATGGAAGACACTACCGGCAAAGGCCACCGAAGTAGTAATGTGGAGCAACGGGAGCGGAGTTCGTTGTTTATTATATTTTAACAAATCTTTAAATAAGGACTTTTTTCTTTTGGGCCATATACAGTGTTTAGAAATAATGTTATTAAATTTATAACATGGCAAATTTCTTTTGTGGAAAATGTGGTTTCCTAAATTCATCTGAAAATAATTTTTGTAATAATTGCGGCTCAAAACTTCGGATTTCAGATGTTGACAATCACTTTCCACAAGTGGACGAAATAAATTATAATGAGGAAGAACAAGTTGCCAATCATGAAACCACTGTTATCGAAGAGGAATCTATTGAGGGTATCGCTCCCATTGAATTAGCACATAAAAATAATGATACCAGAAATATCACGCTGTTCGTACTTCTCTTAATTGGGATGATTGTTTTTTATAATTACTACACTACAAGTTCTCCGTCAAAAACCAGCAATTCATACACCTCGGATAATCATTATCATGCACAAACAAGTGTAGGCGAGACCCTTACTACAAGTATGTTTGATATTACAGTCAATAAAGTTGATGTAACAGACTACATAGATGTTGGGAATGAATTTTTAAATCTTAAAAAGGAAGATGAAATTTATTATTTGACAATAAACGTAACCTTTAAAAATGTAGATAGCGAAAGTCGTATGATAGTTGATGGAGAACTATTGATAAATTTCAATGGACAAGACTATAAGTTTGACAAATCTGAAATTATAGCAGCCAACGGATGGGGTTTGCTACTTGACCAAATTAATCCTTTGACTTCAAAAACCACCAATTTGGTTTTTAAAATCCCCAAAGATTTAAAAGGTAAAATTTTCTGGCATCCTGGTCGCACAGATGACGGCGAAACTATTTATCTCGGGGAAATATAAAAGTTACTTATTGTTGATAAAGCCGCACCTTAAAACCCGCCCATCCAAGCATCCATGTCTTGATGCAAACATTTGTAAGCGTCCAGGCGATCAAGTGTGGATCATTGACTGGGCGATAATTTATAATATAAACAAAATTAGCGACAAGAAAAAGTGAATTATATGTTAACCCTGTTTAAATATAAATTATTGATTATGAGTATTTTATAAAAATATTTTTCGAATTGTGTTAAGTTATGTTAACCCTGATTGCTCCCCGCAGAAATAGCAAAAACGCATATTTTAGCCTTGTTTAGTCAGGGAATTAAATTCGTGTAATTAGCCTAATTCGTGAAATTTGTGTTAATTGAACTCCTGCGTAATCTTCCGCGCCGGGCTATCCAGCTTGGCGCTTTTGCGTACACCGGCAACCGTCATGTGTACTATGTTCAGCTGATCTTCGTACAAGTTTTGCAGCAGGCTTACGTCGGCATCTATCTTTTTTGGGGAGGCTATCTTAGGCGATTCCAGGTACACATTCACCGCTTCTTTGTTGATCTCGAAGCCAAGGTAAGTTAATGGCAAAGCAGCCCCCCCGCCTGCTCTTACCTGCAGGTGGCCGGCTGTGTATTTTTTCACCAGCTCATCCATGGCGGCGTGCATGTCTGCCTTACTCAAATCGGCTTTGGTGTTGAATTGCCGTTGTAGAGCGCTTTCAAAATCATCCGTAAAAATGGTCAGGATAACTTCCATTTGCCCGTCCTTCACATTATAGCTGATATCGGAGGTGCTTACGTGCAGCGGGTGAAACTTAGCTGGCGCGGGCTTCTCCGCCCAAAACGTACCCAGTAAAATGTAACAATATAATAGCGGTTTGGCTAATAAAGCAGTCATAACAGTGCCCGGTTTTATTTATAATTAAAACCTGCTAAATTTACGCTTTCAACGCCTTTTTATTGCATGTCTGATTTTGTTTTTTATTTCGGCTTAGGGTGGAAACACATCATCAGCCTTGACGCGCTCGACCATCAGCTTTTTATCCTCGCCCTGGCAGCCGTCTACACCTTTAAAAACATCAGGCAGGTTTTAATACTCGTAACCGCTTTTACCATCGGGCACAGTCTTACATTGGCCCTGAGCGTGCTGGATGTGATCAGGTTCAGCAGCAAATGGGTGGAATTTTTAATACCCTGTACCATTTTTATTACTGCCCTCAACAATATTTTACGGGTTGATAAAAAGGAAGGCAGCGCCCGGGTTAACTATTACCTGGCCTTGGGCTTTGGGCTCATCCACGGGATGGGTTTTGCCAACAGCATCCGCATAATGCTGGCACAGGGGCAGGGGATAGGCATGGGGCTTTTCGGCTTCAATATCGGGCTGGAAGCCGGGCAGATCATGGTTGTCGCCGTCATCCTAATTGTTGGCTGGCTGTTCATGAATTTGCTGCGGGTGCGGCGCAGGGACTGGATATTTTTTTTATCTTCGGGAGTGTTTGCACTGGCCATTAAAATGGCTATAGAGCGCCTCCCTTTTTTACACTGAAAAACTATTAATCACTAAAACAGAAATATGAAGCGGATCTTTACAGGAATCTTATTCGTGATGGGCACCGTTGGAGCATCCTTTGCACAGGATATCCAAAACAACCCCGGTAGCAATCACGGTAACAAGTTTGAGCAATTGGGGACCATACTACCCACGCCAAACGAGCAGCGCACAGCCAGCGGCGCACCGGGCGTAAAATATTGGCAGCAACGTGCCGATTACAACATTAAGTGCGAACTTGATGAGAAGAACTTAAAGCTGATAGGCAGCGAAACCATTACCTACGTTAACAATTCACCGGACGTACTTACCTACATCTGGCTGCAACTGGACGAGAACCAGCATAACACGCTGAACACTTCCAACTACCAGAGCAGCTCTACCATGCCAAAACAAACCACCACGCAAAATATCGACCGCACATTAGGCCGTAACGGCGATGTGGATAACGGGCTTGGCGACGTGATCACTAAGCTAACCGATGCTACCGGCAAAAAATTAGCCTACACGGTTAACAAAACCATGATGCGTGTTGAGTTGCCTGTGCCGTTAAAATCTGGCCAGCAATTTATTTTTAATATCGACTGGACCTACAAGATAACTGACCGTATGACCATTGGCGGCCGTGGCGGTTACGAGTATTTCCCGGAGGATGGCAACTACCTGTTCACCATGACACAGTGGTACCCGCGCCTTTGCGTTTACAGCGATTTCCAGGGATGGCAAAACCATCAGTTTACCGGCCGTGGCGAGTTTGCGCTTACCTTCGGTAACTTCCATGTACAAATGACCGTACCTGCCGATCACGTTATCGGTTCAACAGGCGAGTGTATCAACTACGCGGCTGTATTAAGTCCCGAGAAATTTGCCCGTTACAACAAAGCTAAAACCTCAACCGTACCGGTAGAGGTTGTAACCCTTGCCGAAGCTAAAAAAGCTGAAAAGGCGCCATCAACTGCTAAAAAAACCTGGGTGTTCCAGGCTAACAACGTGCGCGATTTTGCCTGGGGTTCTTCCCGTAAATTTGTTTGGGATGCCATGGGCATCAAGCTTAACGGCAAAAACATCATGTGTATGAGCTACTATGGTAAAGAAGCTTACAACCTGTACAGTAAGTATTCTACCAGGCTGGTTGCGCATACCATTAAAACTTATTCAGATTTCAGCATTCCTTACACTTACCCGGTTGCGCAAAGCGTTGAGGCATCAAACGGTATGGAGTACCCGATGATCTGCTTTAACTATGGCCGTACCGAAAAAGACGGTACCTACAGCGAAGGCACTAAGAACGGTATGATTGGGGTGGTTATCCACGAGGTTGGCCACAACTTTTACCCGATGATCATCAACAGCGACGAGCGCCAGTGGAGCTGGATGGACGAAGGTTTGAATTCATTTGTGGAGTACCTTGCCGAAGAACTTTGGGATAACAAGTTCCCAAGCAAAAAAGGCGCGGCTTACACCATGGTTGATTACATGAAACTGCCGAAGAACGAATTGGAGCCAATCATGAGCAACTCTGAGAACATCGTTCGTTTTGGCCCTAATGCTTACACCAAACCGGCAACCGGCTTAAACATCCTGCGCGAAACCATCATGGGCCGCAAGCTGTTTGACTATGCCTTTAAAGAATACGCAAAACGCTGGGCATTTAAACACCCAACCCCGGCCGATCTGTTCCGTACCATGGAAGACGCCAGCGGCGAGGACCTGGATTGGTTCTGGAGAGGCTGGTTCTACGGAACCGACCCGGTTGATATCTCGTTAGATTCTGTAAAAGTTGGTAAAGCCGATCTAAAGGATTCGTTCACTCCCCCTAAACGTAATGGCGTAACTGCAAAAGTTGCACCGCCATCTGTAAACAGTTTCGAGGATATCTCTAAGATCCGTAACCGTACCGATAAATCTATCGTTTTCCAAACCGACAGGGATACCGCTACACACGACTTTTATTGGAAGTATGCACGCGGCCTGGCCGGTGTTGATACCGTGAAATTTTCTAATATGATAAAAGCGCAAACCCCGCCAGCGTTTGAAACGGATGCGATGACCGCAGACGATAAATCAAAATATGGTTCGATGTATTTTTACGAGTTAAATTTTAGCAACAAAGGTGGTTTGGTAATGCCGATCATCGTTGAGTTTAAGTTTGCCGATGGTACAACCTCTGTCGACCGTATCCCTGCCCAGATCTGGCGCCTGAATGAAAAGAATTGCAGTAAATTTTACATACAGAGCAAAGAGGTGGTATCGATCAAAATTGACCCGATGCGCGAAACCGTGGATATCGACGAAACCAATAACTTCTGGGGAAAAACCGGCGAGCCGTCTAAATTCCAGGTGTTTAAACAAAAAATGGGCGCTAACGGCCCGGTTCGTGGCCAGTCTACAGGTGTAAACCCAATGCAGGTAGGCACAGGAAGCAAATAATAAACAATCCTCATTCGGCCCCCCCACCGAATATATATAATGCATACGGCCGGCTAAGTAATTAGTCGGCCGTATTTTGTTTACAATTGATAAATACCCTGCGTTTATGTTTTCTATTGCAAGCCAAAATTTGTTATTTTGTAAGCTATGCCGGTTTTCATTGCATCATTAAATTCAGGGAGTAATGGCAATTGCTATTATGTTGGGAACGAGCACGAAGCCGTGCTGGTTGATGCTGGCATATCCTGCCGCGAGACCGAAAAAAGAATGACCCGGTTGGGCTTATCCATGCAAAAGATAAAGGCTATCTTTATTTCGCATGAGCATTCCGACCATATCCGCGGGCTTGGCGTACTGGCGCGTAAGTATAAGCTGCCGGTTTATGTTACTGATGGCACCGGGCATTACTGCGGCGATGTACCTGACGAGCTTTGCATAGGTCTGCATGCCTACGCACCCATTCGCATTGGCAGCCTGGAAGTAACCGCTTTTCCAAAACACCACGACGCGGTTGAACCCCATAGCTTCATGATAACCGACGGAGATGTCCGCATTGGGGTATTTACCGATATTGGCGCACCTTGCGAGCACCTTATCCGCCATTTTGGGCAATGCCATGCTGCGTTTTTGGAAGCTAATTATGACGAAGAAATGCTGGCTGCGGGCCGGTACCCGTTTTTTCTCAAACGCCGCATCACCGGGGGCAAGGGACACCTTTCAAACAGGCAGGCGCTGCAAATGTTCATCGATTATAAACCACATTACATGAGCCATTTGCTATTGGCACACTTATCCAAAGATAATAACGACCCTGAACTGGCCCGGCAGCTATTTTTGCCCCACGCCGGCACTACCCATGTAAGCGTTGCCTCGCGGTATAGCGAGAGCGAGGTTTATTGTATAGATCCATCGGGCACTATTTTAGCGGCAGATATCGCGCTTAACCAAATTACCGGACAGTTTCAGTTTGCCTTAAGCTGATCTGATGCTTGATATACTCTACCAGGACGATTACCTTATCGCCATTAACAAACCACATGGATTGCTTGTGCATCGCTCATCTATCGCCGCCGATGCCGAAGAATTTGCGCTGCAGCTGCTGCGCGATCAGATAGGCAAAAAAGTAAACCCCGCGCATCGTATCGACAGAAAAACCGGCGGCGTATTGCTGTTCGCTTTTGATAAGCAGACAGAAATTGCCATGCAGCAGGCTTTTATGGAAAACAGAGTAAGCAAAAAATACCTGGCTATAGTGCGCGGCTACACGCCCGATGAACTGGAAATAGATTATCCTTTGCGAAAAGAGAACGGTACACTGCAGGACGCATTAACCCGATTCACCACGTTAAAACGAGCGGAACTGGACGTACCGTTGGGTAAGCACCCAACATCCCGGTATTCGCTGGTGCAGGCTACGCCGCAAACCGGGCGGATGCACCAGTTACGCAAGCATTTCGCTCACATATTTCACCCCATTATTGGCGACCGTACCCATGGCTGCAACAAACAAAATAAATTGTTTAAAGATAGATGGGAGATGGAAACCACGTTGTTGCATGCCGAAGAGCTGAGTTTTACCCACCCCATAAACGGCTCGGAAATTGTTACTATAAATGCACCTCTGCAACCTGGTTTTTTACAGGCTATGGCGATAATGGGCTGGTGAAAAATTTTACAAAATAATAAACTTTACTGTAGTACTTTTGCGCTACCGTAATTTAAACTGTTTTATATTAATGAAAAGAGTTGTAGTAACCGGCATGGGTGTTGTTTCCGCTACAGGGATGGACATCGCCGGGTTTTGGAATAACATAGTAGAGGGCAACAGCCCTGCAAAAGCGATCACACGGTTTAATACCGATAAGTTTAAAACACATTTTGCTACCCAGATAGCAGAATTTAACGCTGCCCAATACCTGGACAGGAACGAAATAAAACGAAGCGACCTTTATACACAATACGCGCTGATAGCCGCTACGCAGGCCATTGCCGATTCGGGGTTTGATATTAATACCATGTCGCCTTTTGATATCGGGGTGATCTTTGGTACCGCGCAGGGCGGGATGGACACCTTTGAGCATCAGTACAAAGAGTTTGCTGCTGGTGGCTTTGAGCCGCATTTCAACCCGTTCTTTATCCCCAAAACACTGGTGAATATGGCTGCGGGGTTAATATCCATTAAGTTTGGCTTTATGGGGGTTAACTTTTCTACAGCCTCTGCCTGTGCAAGCGCAAACACGGCTATAATGGATGCCTTTAACTATATCAAATTTGGTAAAGCTAAAATTATCGTAACCGGTGGATCCGACGCGCCTATTAGCGAAGCGTCCATTGGTGGTTACAATTCGCTGAAGGCGCTATCAACCCGTAACGCAGAGCCAACAAAAGCATCCCGTCCCTTTGATGTGGAGCGCGATGGTTTTGTAATGGGAGAGGGCGCCGGTGTTTTGGTTTTGGAGGAATACGAACACGCCAAAGCACGCGGTGCGCATATTTATTGTGAAGTAGGTGGCGCCGCCATGACATCAGATGCTTACCACATCACCGCTACCCATCCCGAGGGTAAAGGCGCCATCCGTGCCATGCAGCTGGCGCTGGAAGACGCAGGTTTAAACCCGTCTGACATTGGTTTTGTGAACGCCCATGCTACCTCAACCCCGGTTGGTGATATCAGCGAAGCAAAAGCGATAAAAGCGGTGTTTAATGGCCAGGAGAATTTGCATGTAAGCGCAACCAAATCTGTAACCGGGCACTTATTAGGTGCGGCTGGCGCCGTGGAAGCTATCATAGCGGTAAAAGCTATCATTGACGGCATTGTACCACCAACCATCAACACCCAAACCATCGACCCGGAAATACCCCGGGGATTGAATATTGTGATCAACAGCGCCATAGAAAAGAAGATAGACGCAGCTTTGAGTAATACCTTTGGCTTTGGCGGACACAACGGCGTGGTGATATTTAAAAAGATTTAAACAGGAGGAATTATGAGCAATAATGATGTAATGAAGAAACTCCGCGTGGCATTGTCGCTGCGCGATGACGATATAATTGAGATTTTAAAGCTCGCTAATTTCCGTACCACCAAAACCGAGCTGAGTGCCATTTTCCGTGCGGACGATCATCCCAATTTTCAGCCTTGTAAAGACCAGCTGCTGCGCAATTTTTTAAACGGACTGGTGATATACAAACGTGGTGTAAGGCCAGATAACCGGGTAAAAACTGTTGGCGAAAAAACAAACGAAGTAAAACCCAAAGAAGATAAGGATTAGTGGTTATCCACTTCCTTTTGAACGAGCCGGTACTTACCTTCTTTTATTAGTTTTTGCTGTTCGGGAGAGAAAGAAACACGCCCGCCAAAATCCTGAACCCAGTAATGGTTGGTTTCTGCTACGCCAACATCTTTAAAGCCAGGGTTCATCAGGTTTTGGCAGTGCCCCTCGCTTTTAAACCAGCCCGCCATAACTTCGGCTATACTGCTTTGGCCCATGGCAATGTTTTCGCCTACCATAAAGCTTTTATAACCTTTAAAGTAGTATCCTGCAAAAACGATCCGGCTACTCATGCTGCGGCCATCTTTGCTGGTATGGTTAAAGTAATCGCGGTTGTACATATCATCGGCATGGCCGCGGGCGGCTTGTTCCAGGTTATCGTTCCACACCATTGGCGCGGCGGGCGGATACCATTTGTTGCCGCAATTGCAGCCTTTAGCGCGTGTTTTATTAATCAGCCTTAAAAACTCCTGTTTAAAATTAGCGCTGTCATCAGGCTGTACGCGTGTAAAACCACATACCGTCAATACCGATATCAATAATAAAGCGCCGAAAATGTATTTCCTCATCAATTGTATAGACAGAGATCTGCCGTCCTGGTTTAGTTAACGCTAAACTGTCCAGCTTATTTTTTACGCCTTAAGTATAATGTTACGGAGAGGATGATGAGTATAGGGATGCCGAGAACTACAATGCGGCCACTATTTTTTTGGATGTTATTTTTTTCGCCTTCACCGGCTTCTTTGTTGCGATCACTGCTTTTTTTTTAGCGACAGAGTCTATCTTTTTGGCGGATATGGTATCACGCGCAAATTTATCTATGGCCAGCATAGTGGCAGCTTCCTGGGCTTTTATCCGGTCGAGAATGGTATCGGCGCGTTTTAAAGCGACAGCGCCTTTCGCGGGGTTATCCATCCTGTTATATAAATAGCCAAAATTTTTCTGCACAGCCGCTTCCAGCTGGGGTATCTTATTGGCTATGGAAAGGGTTAGAGCTTCGTTCAAATCGCGCATGGCCAGTTTATAATCCTTTATCTCCATTTTAACGGTGGATAATTTGATAAGCGAGGCGATAAGATTGGGTACATCGTTCTTAATGCGCGATATATTGATTGATTGCAAAACGAACCATTTGGCCTGGCTAAACTTGTGCTGCGATGTGTAAACCTTGGCTAATGCATCAAAGCTTACCCTCAGCCCAACCGAATCACTATAATAACTATACTTGTGCAGCGCCAGCATGGTATAGTTCAGCGCCTCGTTTTGGTACTGTATTCTTTTTTTACGGTTTGATATGGTATCGTACTTTAAATAAACATCGGCAATCTCGGTGTACACGGGGCCCTTCAGCGAATCTACAGTCAGCTGCAGCTTTTGCTTCAGGCTGTCGAGATCTGTAGGCGCGGCGTATGTTTTAAATCCGGCTAATATTAATAGGGAAAGGATAATGAATTTCTTCATCCGGTTATTTGTATCTGATAGTGTATAAAACTGTATTCAAATTATATGCCCTAATTTGCCGAAGTGTGTTTGTTACCGGGAGGGATATGCTTTTTTCGCGCTTTTAGCGTAATTCGCTGATATATACAGCAAAAATGGACAAAAAATATTTAGCGACAGCGCAAGGCGAACTACTAATATTAAATATTAGTAGTTAATACTGTACAAAACGAGTAGTTTGATTTATTGGATGACCTTTTCGTAGCGGCGAAGTGACCTTTTTAGCAGATTTGAAGAAGCCAATACGGTATTAAATAATAAAATACCGAGCGTAGCGCATAGTATGCCTGCTAATACGTCTAATACGTAATGGTGGCTGGCGTAAACCGCTGTGAACCATATGCCTACCGTAACAGTTATGAAAAATATGTTTATTAAACCAAGCTTGTTTTTAATGCCGTAATACACCACAATAACTGGGTACGACGAATGCAGCGATGGCATGGCTGCGAACACGTTGGATCCTTTAGAGTAGATGTCTTTAAATATGGTGACGTTAAAGTACTTATCAAACCTGGCGAGCCCGGCAGTGTTGCCCGGAGTTAGCGGGTGAAAGTTGAAACCGTGGGCCTGTATGTACCATGGCGGGGCAGCAGGGTAGGTGTAGTAAACAGCAAAACCCAATAGGTTCACCACAACAAAGGTTAAGGAGAAGTATAAAAATTGCTCGCGGTTTTTAAAGAAAAGATAAGCTGCAAAACCGAGGGGTACGGGAATCCAGCACAGGTAAAAAAGCCCTGCAAAAATATCCATGGGTATATTACTTTTTAGCAGAAAGTACTCATTAGGGGTTAAAATGGTGTTGTTGTAATGAATGCCAAAAAGGCTCTTTTCGGTATTATAAAGCCCACTAAGCGCAACCTCCTTGTAATGGTAATTGGGGAAGGCCTTCATGTAATCGAAAATTATCCAGTAAACTACAAATATTGTAAAGCCGAGGATAAACTTACGGGTAGGTACCGATGCGTAGAAAAGCACATTAAATATACCAACTAAAACCAGCTGATCAGATTTAAAGCCAAGTAGTAAGTACGAAATAAACAAGTATAATAGCGACAGCCCAGATACAATACTTATACTTTTTGGATTGATCTTGATGCCGTCATTAACAGCATTAGCCATTCTGCTTCTTAATAAAATCTGAATTAAAAATTTTGTCCCATAGGGGAGAGCTTACACCATAACCTTTGGTTGGGTCCTGGTAGTGATGCAGCATGTGGTGTTGTTTGATGCTTTTCCAAAAGGCACCCTTAAAGTTAAAATGATGTATAGCGTAATGCGATATATCATACGCCAGGTATCCTAAAATAAACCCTGGGAAAAATCCGAAGATATAGTTTGCAGGTAATAATGCGTTAAACAAAAAGTAAAAACCGGTTGCCAATGGGATACTTGCCGATGGCGGCATTACCAAACGTTTTGCATCACTGGGGTAATCGTGATGTACGCCATGGAAGATAAAGTGCAAGCGTAGTGCCCATGCTTGTTTCGGCACAAAATGAAACACAAAGCGGTGCATAATGTATTCGGTAAGCGTCCAAACGAAAAGGCCGAACAAAAACAACCAGATATAGTTAACCGCGCCAATTGCCTTATCGTAAGCAAAATAACTGCAAACAAAAATAACGGGTACAAAAATTATAATAGGCACAAAAAAATGCACCTTTGATAAACTCTCTAAAAAGCTACTCTTAAACATCCTCACAGATTCCTGCGAGTTGGAAACAAAATTTTTTGCCATAAAACTCAGGGTTTAAACCGTTCTGTAATCTCTTTTCCTGTTGCCGGGTCTGTTCCTTTCATCTCCACATACACAATGTTTGGCAACCAAAAAGAACCTCCCTCTATTTTAATAAATATACTACGCAGCGCCATTAATTTTTGCGATACAGTTGCGAAGATATGATATTTTCCGTCAGCGGCCTTCATCAAGGTAAGTGGAATTTTTTTGTATGACACAAACCTGATATCATATTTGTCGTTCCCCAGCGATTTTTGACTTAAACCATAAGCAAATTTGCGTTGAATATAGTTTAGTTCTTCTTTTTGCCCTTTTTCGTTGTACCGGATCCAATATACGTGCATCGGCTCATCGGTATCTGGCTTGCCGGTATCCTTATCCATGTTTAATTCGTACATCAGCGTAGCGGTATTGGTGGTACGCTGTAAGTAAAACATGGTATTGGCATAGGCAGGCGGTACCGGGAATACTAAAACATCAACCGGCCTTCTCCGGGCAGAGTCTTCAATACTCAAATACAAGTCGCGGCTTAACGTTGCTTTTACCGGTAGTGCAAAAATAATGCATGCCAATAAAATCAACGTAAACCTGAGCGCGGAAGTATTATTCATGATCAGTTTCTGACAGCGCCTTCTTGGCATCTACCAGTCGTTTAAATGCTGTTAAGTTTGTTAATACCGCAAGT
Organism: Mucilaginibacter sp.; assembly: GCF_039925265.1. Lineage (GTDB taxonomy): Bacteria > Bacteroidota > Bacteroidia > Sphingobacteriales > Sphingobacteriaceae > Mucilaginibacter. The sequence goes on along the minus strand of NZ_JBDSZG010000014.1, from coordinate 163,445 downwards.
ATGGCAATAGGGAAAGTAAAGATAGACATGGTTTCGAAAACGTGGAAACGGATGCCCGGGATCCACAACTTATAATCGCCGCCAATGTAGTTTGATGCTACGCCACAGGCAATAGCAAAAACCGCGATAGTGATCACACGCTCGGGCCTTTGCATTAAGCCGCCTTTACACTCTACACCAAGGCCTTCTGCACGGGCACGTACGTAGCTCACCATCATAGAGCCAATAAGCGCTATAAAAGCAAATATCGAGCTTAAAAAGTAGTGATGGGCCACGAGATAATAGCAAATACCGAGGAACATGATGAGTTCGCTATAACGATCGAGCACTGAATCATACAAAGCGCCGAATACCGATTTCATGTTGCCTAAACGGGCAACCTGGCCATCAAGCATATCAAACAGGCCTGCAAATAAAATTAAGCCGCCTGCCCAGCCAATGTAAGTTAGATCTGCACGGTCACCATCTTCGCCACCGATGATAAATATAGCGGCTACGCCTACGTTTAAAACAAAGCCAATTGAAGTAACGGCATTTGGGGTTAAGCCAAGCTTTATCAGCAGCTTAACAAACGGATCAATAATTTTGTATATACCAAGTTGTAAACTTGTGCGTATTGATGTTTGCTGTTCCATTATAAAATAAAAATAAATAAAATCCTACAAATAATTAAAAATCGAACTTAATTTTAACCCTCACGCCAAAAGGCGCAATGTCCGGATGGTCTAAGTACGAAAGGCGCTTTACCAGGTCAACCCTTACGAACTTGAAAATGTTTTCTACACCAACACTTGCTTCCATATAAGGTTTGTTGCCAAGTGCATAAGTAATAGGTACCCCGTTATTATCTACCGGGAACTGGTATACCGACGAGCTAAGCGTCGGATTATTATTAGCACCCAAGCCACCATACAGAGCCTTAAATGATGCGGTCTCGCGCCATTTCAATTTTTTTAGCAAAGGCACTTTGTTGAAAAAGAATCCGCCGAAGTGCTGGTCGATACTCACGCTGGCGTATTTATCACTTACAAACTCTAAAAAGTTCATTAGGTTGTACGAATCTATCACGTAGGCATAGCTTTGGTTTGCGCGGTGGATATCCAGCAACGGATAAGGCACCTGCCCAAAAATGCGCCCGCCTTCTATAGCCACATCAGAGAAACCTAATGGCGCTATGTAAAAACGCTTATCGGCACGTGCACGGAGTTTTTCATAGCTGTATTGCCCGCCAAGTACATTTTTTAAACCGGCTGTAAAATCTAACGACAGGATAGGGTACTTGTTGATAATTGGGATCCGGAATAATTTACCCTGGTAAAACTGCTCGTTAGGTGCGTACCTGATGCCTGCCGAAAGTTCGGTAGTGGCTAAGTTATTAAAGATGTTGCTTGGCCCGTTCACAAAAGGATATAAGGAACCGGCAGGTGTTTGCACCCATTTTCGACCGCCAAAATTAAACGAAAGGTGATTCTCCAACTCGTGCACGTAATCTATCTTATACTGGTCGGTATAGAGGTATTTATCGCTGGTGCCGCGTTTAAACGATAACAGGATATTATCTTCCGATATAAATTGCAGCTCCTGGCCCGGTATTTTGGTGTCGCGCTGGAAACTCGCCCGGATAAAATTCTGCGGGAACTTATAAACGCTTTTGGCATTTAACGAGTAGGTACCAGCGAAGAAGTATTTCCACTTTTCATCCTTAAAACCATAGGCGCCGTAGGTTTCAAAAAACCAGCGCTTGCTAAAATCTACCGTGGTACGTCCACCCACCCGCAGCCTTAAACCTTCAACCGGGTTAAAGCTGTAGAACGTGCTGGCAGGGCCAACCTCAAATTTACCAAAGCCTTTAAAGCCGGCAAGTAACAGCGTAACCAGGTCTGCCGTACGCCTGAACGAGGCCATGTGCGTAAGGCTGTCGATATTTTTATAAACCTTAGATTCGGCTGTAGTGAGCGTGTCCAGGCGGTTTTCGGCCCAGAATTGTTCGCTTCGGTGCTTTACGGCGTCGTCCTCTAAAACAATATCGGGCGCGTATAAAATATCAGGCTGCGATTTATTTACGATGTAATTTTTATAGGTAATGGTGCGGATACCAAAAAGCCCGCCCTTACGCTTTGCTGATACGCCAAAATCTGCATAAGTGTTGCTGCGGCTCAGGTGGTAACGGCCATCGGGGTTCGTTTCAAAGTCCTGGTCAACATGCATCATCCGCACAAAATTTACGTTGATGTTTTTGTTGATGGTAAGCCCTGCTTGCTGCACCGCGTAGTTACCATCAAGCGTAATATATATATCGCCCTCAAAAAGCACATCGTTGGTGTTGCGCGGCGTAAAGCTTAGCCTAACCAGTTTGGTGTTGTTTTCGGTGGTGATGGTATCCGTAATAAAAAACTTGTAGTAGGTGGGGGCAGAATCTGCAATAGGGCTTAAAAACTGGCGGCCCAGCAGGTAAATGCTGTTGGTGTAAATATCCACCTTCTCGTAAAGATGTTTAAAGTACTGGCCAACGCCCTCGTTATCAACTGCGGCACCAAAGTTAACGCCTTTTTCGCCAAGTAAAACCTCTTTGGTTTTCTCGGGGTTTTTGCGGTAATATACCTGCGATAGTTTTTCTACCAGGTATATTGGCAAGAGCGATTTACCGGCATAGCTGGTGCTATCCCTGTTCTCGAAAATGAACTTGTACTTGCGGAAAAACTTCTTCTCGGATATTTTATCAGATAAATTGCTGAGCGAGAACTGCATCTTATCGTACTCTTTGTACTCTACATAATTGTAGGCTTCGGGGCGGTTCTTCTCTTTATTAGCAATAACCTTGCGGATGAGTTCTACCGCCGGGTTTTCCTTATTAGTGTATTTCGCGCGTTTCTGCGCCTGTATAGTAACCTCGTTAAGTTGTTTGGCGGATGGAAACAGCCTGATGTTGAGTACCTGGTCCTTGCCGGGGGTAACTGCTACTACGGCATCTTTGTAACCAATGTAGGTGATCTTTAACTGCGTATAGGGTTTTGATGAACGGAGGAGGTATTGCCCGTTGTCGTTGGTGTTTGTGCCTATGGTGCTGCCCGTGAAGCTCACGGTTACAAAAGATAGCGGCTTTTTATTGCTGGCATCGGTAACAACACCCGTGACTACCGTATTTTGGGCAGCCAACGTTGTGCTTACAAATAGAAATGCAATAAAAATGAAACGCTTAAAAGTGTCTTTACAATTCATTTATAAACTATACGGTTGCTCAAAATACAATGGCCAAAGGTAAAAAAAATTCCCTACAGACTATTGTGGTCAAAAAGTCAAATATCAATAATAAAAATGCTGAACCCCCAGGCCATTGCAAACATTCCCCTTGCGCAACGCAGGCGAATTTGGCAGCAGGCCAATTTATACCAATCTACAATATCGAATAAATAGGTGGCTATGGCTTAATAATGTTACTATATACGTAGAAAATACTACTAATAGTGTTGCAATGCTAACAAATAATCGGGGGGTGGTGACTACCTGCTGCCTGCCAGTACTAAGCTGCAATAAAAATAAAACAAAAAAACAGGTTAAGCAAATTTGCCTAACCTGTTTTTAAAGAGTATGATGATGTTATGCGTTAGCAAACATATCGTCGTAATAATCAAGGCCAAGGTGAGTGATCAGGTCTTCGCCCATTAAGTAGCGCAGGGTGTTCTCCAGCTTAATTAATTGTTTAAAGATATCGTTCTCAGCATGTAAGCCCGGCGCGGTTTGCGGCGATTTTAAGTAGAATGATAACCACTCCTGTATACCGCTCATGTTGGCGCGTTTTGCCATATCGCTAAATAAAGCAAGGTCTAAAGCGATAGGTGCTGCCAGGATAGAGTCGCGGCAAAGGAAGTTGATCTTGATCTGCATTTTGTAGCCTAACCAGCCAAAAATGTCGATGTTATCCCAGCTTTCTTTGTTATCGCCATGCGGAGGGTAGTAGTTGATGCGGATCTTGTGGAAGATCTCACCGTAAAGCTCAGGGTTATCTTCAGGGCGCAGGATATCTTCCAATACACCTAATTTAGATACTTCCTTAGTTTTAAAGTTATCAGGATCGTCCAGTACCAAACCATCGCGGTTACCCAAAATGTTGGTAGAGAACCAGCCGTGTACACCTAAGCTACGTGCTGCAAGGCCTGGCGCCAATACAGTTTTCATTAAGGTTTGGCCTGTTTTAAAATCTTTACCGGCGATAGGGGTCTGGGTTAATTTAGCCAGCTCTATCATCGCAGGGATATCTACGGTTAAGTTAGGGGCACCGTTAGAGAATGGTACGCCAAGTTTTAAAGCCGCGTAAGCGTATATCATACTTGGCGCAATACGTTTATCATCATCTATCAAAGCCTGCTCAAAAGCAGCCAGTGTTTCGTGTATCTCAGATCCTTCAAAGTAAACTTCGGTAGAACCGCACCATACTAAAACCACGCGGTCGCAACCGTTTTCTTTCTGGAAGTTTTTAATGTCTTCCATCACCTGCTGCGCAAGTTCGTAACGGGTACCGGTTTTTACATAGGTACCGTCGAGGTTTTTAGCGTAGTTTTTATCGAAAGCGGCTTTCATTGGCTTAATAGCTTCTAAACCTTCTCTAACCTGGTTTAGCAACGATTCTTCCAACACCTTAGCGTTCATAGCCGATTCGTAAACGTTATCTTCATATAAGTCCCAACCGCCAAAAACGATATCCTCAAGTTTAGCCAAAGGCACAAAATCTTTAATTTTTGGATGGCGGTTCTCAGTTCTTTTTCCTAAACGGATGCTTCCCATTTGTGTTAATGAGCCTACTGGCTGGGAAATGCCTTTTTTTACGGCTTCAACGCCGGCAATAAGAGTTGTAGCTACCGCACCTAACCCTGGAATTAAAATTCCAAGCTTGCCGGCAGCCGGTTTAATGTTAATTTTCATTTGAATTGTTTGTTTTAAAATCGGTAATGAATGATCATAAGCTTTGTGTTAAGCGAGAACTCATGACGCTTCATATTTGTTTACTAAATATAAATAGAGGCTTACAGCCATTTATTTTCTTTGTACCAGGCAAGGCTTTCGGTTAAGCCTGCATGTAGGTTATAACGGGGATAAAATCCCAGTTCGGCCCTGGCCTTCTCTATACTGCAATTCCAGTTTAGTGCCGTCAGTTCGTTTATCTTGTCAACGCTCAGCTTGGCCGCCTTGCCGCGCAAAGAACTTATTTTTCCACTCACTGCCGCAACTATTTTTACAAAGTTTACAGGAAGATGAAACTTATAAGCACGAATTTTTAAAATTTCGGTAATGATATCAGCCATTTCGTAACGGCTGTAAAAATTACCATCGGTTATATTATAGATGCTTTTGGCAGGCGCGAATAAAGCCTTTATACTTGCCGTTGCCAAGTCCTTAGCGTATACAAAACTAAGTTTCTGCTCAGTATTACCAATATAAGGTTCGATGGCCTTTTTTACTATTTGTTTTATAAAAACAAATATTCGCTTCTCGCGCGGGCCGTAAACCGCGGTAGGGCGTAAAATAGTATAATTTAAAGCAGGCAACGAAGCGATTTGCTGCTCGGCAGCGAGCTTGCTTTTTCCGTAAACACTAATGGGAGCATCGGGCGTTTCCTCGGTTATAATGCCGTTTGGTGTTTTTAACGGACCCACAGCCGCAATGCTGCTGATAAATACAAACTTTTTTACGCCACCAATTTCGGCAGCCTGAGCCAGGTTTTGGGTAAACTTAACGTTTACAACGCTAAACTCTTTTTGCGAACGTGCTGTGGTTACACCGGCAGCATGTATAATATAATCATACCGCTTTTCCTGTATCTCCTGCGTTAACGATGCTATATCGTTAAATTTAAGATATGTATATTGAATGTTAAGGTTTTTCAAGTGACCGATGTCGCTGTTTTTTCTAACCGCAGCGTAAACGTCTAAATTGTTGTTAAGCGCTTCCGAAATAATATGATATCCCACAAATCCGCTCGCACCGGTTATCAAAACCCGCTCCTTCATATTGCTTTTTCGTATATTCTATATGTTTTGTACTGGTCGCCGCCAATGGCTTCGATAGCACGGTTCACCATATCATTTTTTTCCAGCGTCCATGATGCTTCGGCATATTTTAAGCCTTTGCGCCTGTACTCTTTAATAATACTGCCGTAAAGGCAAGCTTCGATTCCCATTTTGCGGTAGCCATCAATTACGCCTAAAAGCATAATGCGGATACCATCCACTTTGCCTTTATTAAGCAATAGCTTAAATATTCCGGTAGGCAATAAACGACCTTTTTTTATGGTCTTCAATATCTGGTTAATATCGGGTATAGCAACGCCAAACCCTACTATTTTACCGTCCTGCTCGGCAACCAGCGCGAAATCCGGATCGAGGATCATTTTCAGATCTTTGGCGGTATAATCAAACTCATCATTGGTCATCGGGAAGAAGCCCAGGTTTTTATCCCACGCCTTATTGTATACCTCGCGCAAAGCATCGGCTTCTGCTTTAAAGTTCTTCAAGTTTATTTTGCGGATGGTGATGCCGCTGTTGCGTGTTAAACGCTCCTGCAGCCTATCCAGCATCTGCAACGATTTGTCGTTGTAGTTTTGCCCGTCCCAATGCCATGCCAGCAGGTCGGTTTGCTTTGCTAAACCGTAATTCTCCAGCAGGGTAATGTAATACTCGGGGTTGTAGGTCATCATTACCACTGGTGAGCTGTTAAAACCTTTTACAAGTAGGCCGCAGGTTTCGTTGGTTGATGGGTTTACCGGGCCGGTGAGCGTTTCGGCACCTTTTTCTTTCAGCCATTTCACCGCGGTATCCAGCAGCAGGTTTGCGGTCCCCTGGTCGTTTATACATTCAAAAAATCCAAAAAAACCATCGTTGGTGTTATTGAATTTATTGTGGTTGTTGTTTTGTATGGCAGCTATACGCCCCACTATCTTATCGCCATCGTACGCTAAAAAAGTTTGCAGCGACGAATGCTTGTGAAAAGGGTGGGTAGTTAAAATGTCTCTTTGTGCTATAAATAACTCCGGTACGTACAATGGATCGTTTTTATACAACTCGTGCGGGAAATCAATAAAAGATGCGAGTTCTTTTTTTGAAGTTACCGAAACTATTTCCTTCATTTTTAGAGGGCTTAAAAATAAATGCCGATTCAAATGCTGTGGGCAAATGGATCGGCGTTAAGTTATTATAATGGTGATTATGTTTTCTTGTTTAGGGTAGTTATGCCAGTTTTTTTAATGGCACGCCTACTTCTTTAAATGCAGCTGTCAGTTTTTCTACTGCTTCATCAATTTGCTCAAATGTATGGGTGGCCATTAATGAGAAACGCAGGAGGGAAGAATCTGAAGGCACTGCGGGCGATACAACCGGGTTTACAAATATACCGGCGTTTTGCAGGTAATTGGTCACCATAAAGGTTTTATCGTTATCGCGTATATATATAGGTAGTATTGGGCTTTCTGTTGCGCCAAGGTCAAAACCTTCGTCTGTTAATAATTTAACAGCGTAATTGGTATTGTCCCAAAGTTTTTGAATACGTTCCGGTTCCGATTCGATGATGTCCAATGCAGCAATAACAGCCGCTACCGAACCTGGTGTCATGCTCGCGCTGAACATTAATGAACGTGCGCGGTGTTTAATATAATCGATAGTTTCGTAGTCGCTGGCAATAAAACCGCCAAGGGAAGCCAGGGATTTACTAAAGGTGCTCATAATAAGGTCCACCTCGTTGGTTAAACCAAAGTGAGAGGCCGTACCTGAACCATTTACGCCGATAACGCCTAAACTATGGGCATCATCAACCATAATGTTTACACCGTATTTGTCAGCAAGCTGTACAATTTCGGGCAATTTAACAATATCGCCTTCCATGCTGAAGATACCGTCAACCACAATAACCTTTACCGCTTCTTCGGGCAATATCCTCAGCTTGCGCTCAAGGTCTGCCATATCGTTGTGGGCATATTTTATTACTTTGGAGAATGATAAACGGGTACCATCAATGATGGAAGCATGGTCATATTCGTCTAAGATCAAATAGTCGTTACGACCGGTGATGCAGGATAGCACACCTAAATTAACCTGGAAACCCGTGCTGAATAAAACAGCAGCTTCCTTACCTACGTAAGCGGCTAAACGGTTCTCCAATTCGATATGGATATCAAGCGTGCCGTTCAAAAACCTTGAACCAGCGCAACCCGAACCGTACTTGTCAATAGCCTTTTTGGAGGCTTCTTTAATTTTAGGATGATTGGTAAGACCCAGGTACGAGTTAGAACCAAACATCAAAACACGCTTATTATTTATTATAACCTCTGTATCCTGGCCACTCTCAATGGGCCGGAAAAACGGATACAGTCCCTGTGCCCGGATCATATTGGCATCCTGGAACTGGGCAATCTTATCGTGTAACTTTTTAACCATGTATTAACACTTCTTAAATTTTTTGTAAAAATACCATGAATATGTTTATCTGTTGCATTAGAAATGTAAATTTTTTCACACTATCTTAATACAACACAGTTTACAATCATAAGGCAAATTAATTAAATTTTTATTTAAACAAAGGTAAAATTTTAACATTTGTAATAAAAAATCTAAAAATAGTGCCAGGAGTGTAAGAATTATCCTAATAACGTAAAATTTCTGTTGCTCATTTTTAATTCGTCCATTAAAATATCATCTTCGCATACCCCTACTTGAATTTTTAAAAACTAAGGCTCCTTTTCCTTAGTTTCGTTTTTAATATCGCACACAATCCTTATGAAAAAACTCCGCGGTTTATATATCACTAATATAGTACTTTTTTTCCCGGTTCTGCTATTTGCCCAAACATCTTCTGATACGGCTGCCGCAAGTTACACTTTAAAGCAAAGTGTTGATTTCGCTTTAAAGAATCAGCCACTATTAAAACAGGCTTATATTGATGAGCAAATAAACGAACGCGATATTAATATAGGCCTTTCTGCATGGTTGCCACAGGTGAACAGCAGCAGTAGCATACAACATTATTTTCAGCGCCCAACCGGTGCGGCTACAGGTGCAGGTGGCGGCGGTACAGGTGCACAAAATTTAGCCATCGCACATAATGTATCAACCCTTGGTGTTACAGCCAGCCAGGCCTTATATAATAATGATGTGGTACTGGCCTCAAAAGCGTCCAAATATTCGAGGCAATATTATAAGCAGAATACCGAAAGCAACAAGATAGACCTGGCATCAGATGTAAGCAAAGCATTTTATGATGTCCTGTTATCGCAACGCCAGCTGGATATTATAAACGAAGATATTGTAAGGCTGCGCCGCAGCTTAAAGGATGCCAATGCGCGTTACCAGGCGGGCGTGGTTGATAAAACCGATTACAAGCAGGCCACCATATCGCTCAACAATGCTTTGGCATCGCATAAACAAACGCAAGAGGCTATTAAAAGTAAAACCGCGTACCTTAAACAGGTAATGGGTTATAACCCCGATAGAAGAATAATTCTTGCCTATGATTCTGCCGCCCTGCAAACCGAGGCTGCTATAGATACCAACGAGATCATTAACTATAATAACAGGATTGAGTTTCGCCTACTGGAGACCACTAAAAATTTGCAGAACCTAAATGTATCCTATTATAAATGGGGCTTTTTGCCATCCTTGTCTGCAACGGCAGGGTACAGCCTCGCTTATTTTAACGATACCTTTAGTAAGCTTTATAATACCGGGTACCCTACATCTTATGTAGGGCTTGGGTTAACCTTCCCTATATTTACCGGCACAAAACGTTTGCAGAACCTGGCCAAGGCCCGCCTGCAGGTGCAACGGACAGACCTTAATATAGAGAACACCCGCAACGCCATTAATACCGAGTATACCCAGGCGCTGGCCAGCTACAAAAGCAATTACACCAACTGGCAATATTTAAGCGAGAACGTAACGCTTGCCAAGGATGTATATAAGGTGGTTGATCTGCAGTACCGCGAGGGTATCAAAACTTACCTGGATGTTATTGTATCGCAGGCCGATCTGCGTACCGCCGAACTCAATTATTATAACGCGTTATTCCAACTACTATCAAGCAAAATAGACCTGCAACGTGCTTTGGGCACCTTAAGGGCCGAATAAATAAGAATATGAAGAACATATATATCCCCTTTATCGCTGTAGCAGGTAGCTTGCTTCTTGCTGCGTGTCATGGTACCGGTAACAAAGGCGCAGGTGCGGCTGCACCGCCGGCAACGCCCGTAAACGTAATAGAAGCGCAGCAATCCGCAGCTTTATATTATGATAAATACCAGGGCATTGTAGTATCGTTAAACTCGGTAGAACTGCGCAGCCAGGTGGGCGGCTTTATAACCGGCATATTTTTTAAAGAAGGCGAAGTGGTTACCAAAGGGGCTCCTTTATATGAGATAGACCGCCGCAAATATGTAGCGGCTTACGAGCAGGCAAAAGCCAACGTGCTAAGCGCCAAAGCAAATTTAGGTAAAGCGCAAAAAGACATCGACCGGTACAATATGTTGCTTAAGAACGACGCAGTAGCCCGCCAAACAGTAGACCAGGCCACCGCCGCGTTCGAAACCGCGCAGAGCCAGGTTGCTGTAGCGCAGGCAGGGTTATCATCCGCCGCTACAGATCTTTCTTTTGCTACTATACGTGCGCCGTTCACAGGGCGTATTGGTATCTCACAGGTTAAACTGGGTGCACAGGTTTCGCCGGGTACTACGCTGTTAAACACCATATCTACCGGCAACCCGATAGGGGTAGACGTGGTGATAAACGAACAGGATATAGAACGTTTTTACAAACTGCAACAGCACAGTGCCGATACTACCTTTAAGCTGCAATTATCCAACGGGACTACCTACGACAAAAACGGTAAGGTGTTCGCGATAGACCGCGGCGTTAATAACCAAACCGGGAGTATTAAGGTAAGGATCCAGTTTGATAACCAAAAGGATATATTAAAGGATGGTATGAGCTGCGTGCTGCAGGTACTTAACGATAACTCTGGCGAGCGCGTGCAGATCCCGTATAAAGCCGTTACCGAGCAAATGGGCGAATTCTTTGTATTTACTACAAGGGATACTACCATAAAAGACACTGCCGAAGATAAAACGGTGAAAGATAGGCGCGACACTATTGCACGCCAGCAGAAGGTGAAATTAGGCCCACGTATCCAGAGCAATGTGGTAGTGATGGAAGGCCTGAAAGTTGGCGATCAGGTGATCACCGAAGGTTTCCAGCGTTTAAGAGACGGTGGTAAGGTAACCCTTGGACCGCCAGCCGCGGCGCCAGGTGCGGCTCCCAAAAAAGCTAACTAATACTTAAAGCAAATAAGGGAGTGTATCCCGATTTTTTAAGCTAAAAGAAATACAGAATGATCGCAGATGTTTTTATAAAACGCCCGGTAACCGCCATTGTAATATCATTGGTGATCGTAATAGTGGGCATCCTCTCGATGATGAGCCTGCCAATAGGGCAGTACCCCGAAATTACCCCGCCAACCGTACAGGTAACAGGTAACTATACCGGTGCCGATGCCCTAACCGTTGAGCAAACCGTTGCTACGCCCGTTGAAGTACAGGTGAACGGTACCCCCGGCATGACCTACCTGCAAAGTAACAGCACAGGTAACGGTGCCATGAGCATGACCGTTAACTTTGAAGTAGGTACCGATATTAATAATGCCGCGCTTGATGTGCAGAACCGTGTGGGCATCGCGCAGCCAACCCTCCCGCAAGAGGTGCAGCGCCTTGGTTTAATAGTACGTAAACGTAACCCAAGTATATTAATGCTGGTGGCCATGTTTTCGCCAAATGGCAGCCACGATGTAACTTTTACCGACAACTACACTAACGTATTTATAAAGGATGCCTTACTGCGTACCAAGGGTGTGGGCGATGTGTTTACACGTGCAGATGATTTTAGTATGCGTATCTGGCTAAAGCCCGATAAACTGGCCGCGCTGAATATGACCGCTGCCGATGTTACAGCCGCCCTGCAGGAGCAAAACGCGCAGGTGGCAGCTGGTACGGTAGGTGCCACGCCGCAAATGAAGGGACAAACGTTTGAGTACACCGTATTGGTGAAAGGCCGTTTAACCAACATAGCCGAGTTTGAAAATATTGTGGTGAAAACGCAGCCGGGCACAGGTTCGGTAGTGCATTTAAAAGATATTGCAAGGGTGGAGCTGGGCAAGTTTAACTATGCCGGTAACTCTTTTGTTGATGGTAAGCGCGCATCGTACCTTTTAATATATCAGGCACCGGGCAGTAATGCCATCGAAACAGCCGACAACGTAGTTGCTACGATGACCGAGTTGAAAAAATCCTTCCCTAAGGATATCGACTTCGTGGTCCCGTTCGAATCGGTTACGGTGGTAAAGGTTTCACTAAAAGAAGTGATAGAAACCCTTGTTATTGCATTGGTATTGGTAATCATCGTAGTGTTCCTGTTCCTGCAAAACTGGCGTACCACGCTTATCCCGGTACTGGCTATCCCGGTATCCATTGTGGGTACGTTTATCTTCTTTATCCCCTTAGGCTTTACCATTAATACGCTAACGCTGTTTGGTTTTGTACTGGCCATAGGTATTGTGGTGGATGATGCCATTGTAGTGGTGGAAGCCGTGCAGCATTATATGGACGAAAAGGGCATGACCCCGCAGGAAGCTACCAAGCACGCCATGAAAGATATCTCGGCGCCGGTTATCGCTATCGCGCTCATATTGGCGGCAGTGTTTGTACCGGTAGGATTTATCCCGGGGATAGTAGGGCGACTTTACCAGCAGTTTGCCATCACCATCGCTATATCAGTACTGATATCGGCATTTGTGGCACTATCATTAACCCCCGCACTTTGTACCATATTATTGCGTCCGCATAAGATCGATAATAAATCTAAAGGCTTAAATAAATTCTTCTTTGTATTTAACCAATGGTTCGACAGGGTTACCGGGCGTTACCGCAATTCGGTTGACAGAGGCATCAAGCATTCTAAATTTGTTGTAGTTATACTCATCTGTATCGTAGTAGGTACCATCTTCCTCTTCAAAAACAAACCATCCGGCTTTATCCCGCTGGAGGATGAAGGGCGTGTGTATGTAACATATGATCTTCCCGAAGGCGCATCAACTGAACGTACCGTTGCGGTATTGCACGAGATGATGCATGTGTTGGACAGCGTGCCCGCTATTAACCACTACGCGGCATTAGGCGGTTTAAACGCGGTTAACTTTGCCACAAAATCAAACAGCGCTACCATATTTGTGCAGTTAAAGCCATGGGAAAAGCGTGAGGAAAAGAAAGATCAGTTGGCGGGCGTTATTGCTACTATCACCCAAAAACTGGCCAGGTTTAAAGAAGCTAACGTGGTGGTGATCTCTCCACCGGCCATTCCCGGGTTGGGTAATACGGGTGGTTTCTCGTTCATCCTGCAAGAGAAGCAAGCGGGCGGCGATATTAAAAACTTCGAAAAGGTATTGAACACATTTGTTGGCGCGGTTAACAAGCGCCCGGAGATAGCCCGCGCGTTCTCGTTCTTTGGCGCGCATACCCCGGCTTATCAGCTTACTATCGATAGAGAGAAAGCCAAAAAATTAGGCGTGCAGGTATCTGACGTAAACAATGCGTTACAAACCTACATGGGGAGCGCTTACGTAAACGATTTTACCATCTACGGGCGTAACTTTAGGGTAGTAACCCAGGCCGATACAAACTACCGTACCAATATCCAAAACATAGGGCAGTACTTTGTGCGTAACTCATCTGGCAGCATGGTTCCATTGAGTACGCTTACATCCTATAAATTAATAGAGAACGCGCCATTAATATCGCATTACAACCTCTTCCGTTCGGCTGAGATAAACGGGGCTACCAAACCCGGCTACAGCAGCGGTGACGCTATTAAAGCCCTGCAGGAGGTAGCCGCACAAACGCTGCCGCAAGGTTATGGCTACGAATTTTCGGGCCTGAGCCGTGAGGAATTGCTATCGGGTTCTAAAACCATTTACATATTTGCTTTATCCATAGGTTTTGTGTTCTTGTTTTTGGCAGCCTTGTATGAAAGCTGGTCGGTACCATTCTCGGTACTGTTGGCTGTGCCGCTTGGTGCCTTTGGGGCTATCTTATTCTTGTTGTTCGATAAGAATTTAACAAACAACGTATACGCGCAAATAGGATTGATAACGCTGATAGGTTTGGCGGCTAAGAACGCCATCCTCATAGTAGAGTTTGCCAAGGAGCGCGTGGATAGGGGCATGGAGCTTGAAAAAGCTACTTTGGAGGCGGTTAGGCTGCGTTTACGACCGATCATCATGACTTCGCTGGCCTTTATATTAGGTGTGTTGCCTTTGCTGTTTGCATCGGGCGCGGGTGCCGAAGCGCGTAAAACCATTGGCTTCACCGTATTCGGCGGGATGCTTACGGCAACATCGCTGGCTATATTTATAGTTCCCGTGCTGTTCTACATTATTACCAAGTTTGCTTACGGTAAAAAGAAACTGGCCGAATTGGAGAAGAATTACAAGCCGGATTCGGAATTAGACCCCGAGGTTTAATAAATTTAATTTGAGGCCCCTTGCAAAAGAGGCCTTTTTTGTTTTTAAAACACCCAAAAGCCACTTGTGGCATGAAAAACAGATGAAATTCAGCCCACTGAAATCATGGTGTATACATAACACTATACAGTTTGTATGCTATCAACCACATAAATTGTTAACAATCGCTTTACATTGGTCTATGGCACCCGGATATGTTTTTTATATCCGTATTAGCGTAAAATTGGCTGATTATCAATCGCTCTACCCTTAAAATTTAATGGTAAATATTGTTATTCTAAGATTAGAATGCTGTGTGCCGATGCAAAAACTGGCACAGTGGCAAAGTATTTGTTAAGGGGGATGTATCACAATTTAACAATTGTTTTATTAACAAACACAACAATGAAAAAAATGACAACTTTAGTAGCAGCAGCGTTCACAGCAGCAGCTATATTTTTAGGAACAAATGCTAACGCACAATCTACCCCTAAAAGCGCTTTACGCTTTGGTATAGGTGTTGAAGGTTTATTGCCAACAGGAAATCTGAAAGAGATCTCTAAAGCAGGTATAGGTATAACTCCACGTTTACAATATGGTGTTGCCGATAATTTAGCGTTAACCCTTACCTCTGGTTACTATAACTACTTTGGAAAATCTACTCCTATTGCAGGTTTAGATTACAAATCTTACGGAATGATCCCGGTTAAATTAGGTATCAAAGCTTTTGTATCGCAAAACATCTATTTAGGTGCAGAAGTTGGTGCAGGTTTCGAAACTTCCAATTTTGGTGAAGTGAAAGGTACTTCTGCAGGTGATGTGTCTAAAAACACCAAACTGATCGCTTCGCCGGGTATTGGCTGGGCTAATCAGAAATGGGATGTAGGCGCACGTTACGAGAATTTCTCGGGCCAGGGTAATAATTTTGGTACAGTAGGTTTGCGTATAGCTTACGGTTTCGGTTTGTAATTACTGCAACTAAATCAACAACAAAAAACCCCTTTGCCCATTGGCAAAGGGGTTTTTTGTTTTCGCTACCGCGTAATTGCGAGGCAGGAAGCAATCTCTGAACTTTACATCACCGCCAGGTATGGCCACTTTGCAATTGCCTACCTTTATATCGGGAGATTGCTTCGTGCCTCGCAATGACGGTAGAGAAGATCTCAGATATTTATACCAATTTCGCCAGCGCTTCTTTTATCCTTCTTACAGCTTCTATCAGTTTATCCTCGGCAGCGGCGTAAGAGATGCGAATAGATTTTTTATCGCCGAATGAATCACCACCTACGGTAGCTACGTGGGCCTCTTCCAGCAGGAAAATACTTAGCTCGTCAGAATCGTTGATCACCTTACCGTTGAAGCTTTTACCGAAGAACGAGGTTACGTTAGGGAAAAAGTAGAATGCGCCTTCGGGCAGGTTAACTGTGATGCCCGGAATATCCTTTAATAAATTATAAACAATATCTCTGCGTTTTTGGAACTGCTCGCGCATTTGGTGAACACTTTCCAGACCGCCAGTATAAGCAGCAACGCCCGCTTTTTGTGTGATAGAGCAAGTGCCGGAGGTAATTTGCCCCTGTAGTTTATCGCATGCCGCTGCAATTTCGCTGTTAGATGCGGTGTAACCAATCCTCCAGCCGGTCATAGCGAAGGCCTTGCTCCAGCCGTTTATAATGATCACACGATCTTTAATATAATCAAACTGGGCGATAGATTCGTGCCCGCCAATAAAGTTGATGTGTTCGTAGATTTCATCGCTCAGGATGTAGATCTCAGGATATTTAGCGAAAACCTTTGCCAGGCCTTCCAGTTCGGCTTTGCTGTACACGCTCCCGGTAGGGTTACAGGGCGACGAGAACATGAATAATTTTGTTTTGGGCGTAATGGCTGCTTCCAGTTGCTCAGGAGTGATCTTAAAGTTTTGCTCAACAGTAGTATCGATAAAAACGCTGACACCTTCGGCAAGCTTCACAATTTCCGAGTAAGACACCCAGTAAGGGGTAGGAATAATTACTTCTTCACCGGGATTTACCAAACAAAGTACCGCATTGGCTAAGGCCTGCTTGGCACCGGTAGAAACCACAATTTGAGTGGCAGTATAATCAAGGTTGTTTTCGTTTTTCAGTTTGCCTACTACCGCTGCACGCAGGTCAGGGTAACCGGCAACAGGGGTATAGTATGTAAAATTCTTATCCATGGCTGTTTTAGCAGCTTCCTTAATATGCTCGGGCGTATGAAAATCAGGCTCGCCAAAGCTCAGGCTGATCACATCCACACCTTTAGCCGCCAGTTCGCGGCCCATTTTTGCCATTTTAATGGTCTGAGATTCCGACAGGTTGTTTATCCTGTTACTTAATGCGCTCATATTATTTGTGTTATTGCGCGGCAAATATAGAAAAAACCTTTACGGATGGGTGACAAGCCTGTTAGATTTGACAAATTTTGAAATTGGCAGCCTTTTAGGCGAGAACCTTAATTATCTTATACTTCACAAGCGCAGGTAGCCTTAATTTGTGAAATTAATGCCTTACTTTTGAGTAAAACCTATCACAATAAATTAGATGAAAAAAACCTACTACCTGCTGTTATTTGTACTGTTGTTATCCACAACGCTTAAATCCCAAACCAGGTGGGTAACTATAAAACTCGACGAAAGGCTATCGGTGAAATTTCCTTCCGAACCTCAAAAAACCGCCAAGAATGGCATCGACATTTATACCCTTAGAGCTGCCGACAGCGTTGGCTACAGTGCTAACGTGATAGATTATAAAGTTGTAGCCCATTTAGATTCGGCCGCTTTAGCGCCAATGAAGGATAAGCAGGAATTTGCCGATCAACTGAGAGCGGGTCTGGCATCCGTTAAAACTAATTACACCTTTGGCGATATAGAAATAGGCCAGTGGAAGACCTACACCACTTATAGCCTGTCCGCATCCGAAAAAACGAATAAAAACACCTTGCTGATACACATGGTGCTGATCGGCAGTAAGATGTACTCCCTCTCGTGCCGGGTACCTGCTAATATGGTTACCAAAGCCAGCGAAGTGTTTTTTGGCTCGGTAGAGGTGGTGAAGTAAAATGGCATGTTGATAATGCTCTTTTCTGCCCTTGTTGGTGTTATCATCAACAACCGCAGTGCAATGAAACGTTGTTTTGGGATTAACATCCGCGCACATTTCTGTCGCCCCAAACTAATATAGAATATGGGATTTTTAAAGGATAGACTTTTTTGTGTTTTGAACACTTATTTGGGTGTTGCATTGCTCTTGATGAGTTCATGTGATAATACTGATTTCGTTAAATTTGAAGGCCCGGATATTTCTTACCAAATTTATGCCGGACAAAATGAAATTGTCAGGATTGTACGAAGGGAAGAGAATGGCCCGTATTCTCTGCAGTTATTTAATCAAAACGGCAGATTGATGCGAGATGTGACAATGGCGACTCCCTTCCCATTTAGATTTATCAGATGTAACAATGACTCGCTTACTATCAGTTATTCTGTTGGACAAAGTGATTTGGAATTATTCTTGCCTTGGCTGAAGTCGAACAAATTCAACCCAACTGAATTTGGCAGATACAAGATAGCCTACTCATATACCATCATAGGTGGAAAGATTGAGCGTGTAAATAAGAATATTGATTATTTATCAGTCGACAGAAGAAAAGGTAAAGCTAAACTATTTCTGCAAAACAAATTAGTCGACGAGGTTGCTATTGAAACTTTGGGTATTTACGGGAGTAGGTTAAAGTATCTTAGCCTTCATGCAGATACTGCAATAACCTATAATTTAATCGATTCAATGGTGGTTCGAAAGTACTTACATGATATTGTTTCATCATATAAGTAAAATAACCGCCTGAACAATGCAGTTATCCTACCTTATTGGTGCCCCAATAATTTAACCGAATTTAAAGCTATAATTTCAAATAAATGACCCTTTTCTGTCGACGCAGGGTCTCTCGAAGAGCGATAATAGATTTGACAACTTTCTAAAAGTTGTCAAATCTTCCTCCCTTGTTGGTATTGTCACCACCAACCGCGCAACCTTGTCCTCACAAAAGTCGCTTAATAACTCCCGACCCTAAAAAGTAACCCAATATTATCCCAATAGTTTTCCACAAGCGGGTGTACCATTTCTGTACCACCGGGTGTACAGGGGGTGTCCCACTCCGTACCATTATAAAATGGTACGCCCTTAAAACAGGACAGCGAGGAAATGGGGCGAATAATATAAAGAACCATCCGCTCACTCAATCGTTACAATTCTCAAAATGATGAGGCGAAATTTTGTTTAAGTTTGCCCTCTCAAAAAAAGCCGCGTTTTGAAGGAACAAAAACAGATCATTCTACTATCGCTTGTTACCGGTGCTGTACTGATGGTAATGAAGTTTGCCGCGTATTTTTTAACCAACTCCAATTTTGTACTTACTGATGCTGCCGAAAGCATTGTGAACGTGGTGGCCAGCAGCTTCGCGTTCTACAGCATTTACCTGGCATCGCTGCCGCGCGATGAGAACCATCCCTACGGCCATGGTAAGGTGGAATTTTTTTCGGTATTTATTGAGGGTGCCCTGATAGGCATTGCCGGCGTTATCATCATCCTGAAATCGGTCTACAGCATTTTTAACCCGGAGATAATCCACGATCTGCTGAGGGGTGCCATCATCATCGGGATCACAGGTGCTATTAACGGCGGGTTAGGATATTATATGATAAGCCAGGGGAAATCGCTAAGATCTATCACCATTGAGGCTGATGGCAGGCATTTATTAACCGATACAGTTACCAGCGCCGGGTTAGTGGTTGGCTTGCTGCTTATTCATTTCACCAATATATTGTGGCTGGATAGTGTGTTATCCATCTTGGTGGGCATCTATATATTATATACGGCCTACAAACTCATCCGCAGCTCGGTCGCCGGGTTAATGGACGAAACAGATTTTATTATCGTTAGCGACGTAGTTAAACTGCTTGGCGAAAGGCGGCGGTACGAGTGGATAGACATCCACAATCTGCGCGCGCAAAAATACGGAAACGAACTGCATATAGATTGCCATTTAACGCTACCCAACTATTTCGACCTGAACAAGGTACATGAGGAAGTAAAGCTGGTAGAAGTACTCATCAACCGCGAAGCCGGTATCCAAACTGAACTGTTTATTCATACCGACCCATGCCTGCCATTTTGCTGCCACTACTGCAGTATGCCCAACTGCCCCATAAGGCATGAGGCTAAAACGGAAGAAATAGAATGGACCATGGAGAAAGTTATGCGTAATAAAAAGCATTATGAACAGTAAGCAATTTTTTAATGTACGCGTTTACGGGCTGCTGATAAACGATAACAACGAAGTTTTAATAAGCGACGAGCAGGAATACGGGATGCGTTTTACCAAATTCCCCGGTGGCGGGCTGGAGTACGGAGAAGGATTAACCGATGGCCTGAAACGCGAGTTTGTAGAAGAATGCAATACCGAAGTGGAGATTGTCAGTCACTTTTACACTACCGATTTCTTCGTAAAATCGGCCTTTAACGATTCGCAGATCATCAGCGTATATTATGTGGTGAGAAATACCTCGCCTTTAAATTTCACAACAAAAACCGCCGTATTTGATTTTGATGGACGAGGGGATATTCTGCAGTCTTTCCGCTGGGTAAGACTGTCGGATCTAACCACGGATACCTGCACCTTCCCGATAGACCAATACGTTACGGATCTTTTAATAAAAACAATATGAGCTTGGTTGAACGGGACCTCGCCGTTATCTGGCATCCCTATACGCAAATGAAAACCGCGCAGCCGCCTATCCCTATAGTTAGAGGAGAGGGCGCTTGCTTATATGCCGAAGACGGTATCAAATACATTGATGCCGTATCATCCTGGTGGGTGAATATCCACGGGCATTCGCATCCTTACATCGCCAAGAAAGTATCGGAACAGCTGCATAAGTTGGAGCACGCCATCTTCGCGGGTTTTACGCACGAGGGCGCGGTGCAATTAGCCGAACGCTTACTGGCCATCCTTCCATCTAACCAAAAAAAGGCGTTTTATACCGATGATGGATCCACCGCGGTAGAGGCGGCCATAAAAATGTGCCTGCAATACTGGCATAACAAAGGTGAGCAACGCACCAAAATACTGGCTTTCAAAAACGCGTACCATGGCGATACTTTCGGCGCTATGTCGGTAAGCGGTAGGAGTGCTTTTACAGCCGCTTTTGATAGCTTATTGTTCGAAGTAGAGTTTATCGATCTGCCGAACGCGGAGAACATAGAAAGTATCAAGTATTTAGTATCAAATATCAAGACAGAGATCTCTTGCTTTATTTTTGAGCCGTTGGTGCAGGGGTCGGCGGGGATGGTGATGTATGATGCAGAATACTTAAATGAGTTGATGGCGCATTGCCAAAGCGAAGGTGTGCTCCTGATTGCCGACGAGGTATTCACCGGCTTCGGGCGCACGGGCAAGAACTTTGCCTGCGACCATGTACAGGTGCAGCCCGATATCATGTGTTTTTCTAAAGGCCTTACCGGCGGCACCATGGCACTGGGTTTAACAACCTGCACGGAGGCTATTTATGATGCTTTCCTGTCGGACGACCGGATGAAAACTCTGTTCCACGGACATTCTTACACCGCTAACCCGGTGGCCTGTGCTGCGGCATTGGCCAGTCTGGATCTGTTCTTAGAGCCATCCACCCAACAAAATATTGATAGGATAGCCGCCAGACACGCAGCCTTTGCCGAAACCATAAAAGGCCATAGCAGCATTAAAACCACCCGCCAAACAGGCACTATTTTGGCCCTTGTATGGGAAACCGGCAGCGATACTTCTTACTTCAACGGTTTGCGCGATAAACTTTACCATTACTTTTTGGGCAAGGGCATTATTCTGCGTCCCCTTGGCAACGTTATTTACATTTTACCTCCATATTGCATTAGCAATACCGAGCTCGATTATATTTACCAAAGCATCGGCCAGGCGCTCGATGAGATCTAACTTATGCATCTGAACACTATTCTACCTAAAATTATAGCCAAGAACCGCTTACACGCCCGCTGGCTGAATACCTTATCGCTGATGGAAAACACCGGCGCGCGCAAAATTTCTGCCAGTGAAGACCCCACAACGGTTACCTATATCATTCTGAAACACGCTGCTGAAGAACACCGGCATGCTTTCTACCTTAAAAAACAGATAGAAAAAACAGGGGTGGAACTGCCAACCTATGCCGCCGAATACCTGCTGGCCCCAGCGTTTAGCAAATACTACCTAAACCAACTGGATATTGATGTATGCCGCTACCTTAAATATGGTATGAACCTTAGTGGCCGCGAACTGCGTTTTGCAGCCTACCTGCTGGTTACCTATGCTATAGAAGTACGTGCCGATGAATTATACCCCATTTACCAAAACGCGCTGGACGACGTGAACAGCAAAGTGAACGTAAAGTCGATCATCCTGGAAGAAGAAGGGCACCTCGAAGAAATGATAAACCAACTACAACAATTCTCGCCCGACTGGCAGGTACACGCCCAAAAAGCCGTAGAAATGGAAACCTCATTATTTGCCAAATGGGTAGATAATTTGGCGGTGGAAATAGGGTAGATGCTGCCTCACCGATGTGCAAATGTGCGGATTTCAGATGTGCAGATTAAACTTCCCAACCTCGTCTTTGCGAGGTACGAAGCAATCTTCCGATAGGACAAGTAGGCGGAACTACTAATAAAGAACCCCCGGTAACGCGTCGCATTACCGGGGTTCTTTATTTCATAACAACGGATTACATACCGCCGCCGCTCATGGCTTTCAGGTCGTCCATAGTGATCCTTTCGAAATCGCCGGGGATGCCGAATGTGCCCGCAGGAGCTTTGCCTTCGGTTATGCTTTTAATAGTAACCTCGGTAGACTGGCCATCCTGAAAACTGGTGTACTGGATAGGTACACCACCCGCGCCCTGGTAATATTTCGCGATAGCGGTTGTTGGTAAAGAGATATCGTTGGTTACCCAGATATCGTAAGTTTTGCTTGTTTTGGTATCAGTAGCAACTACTTTTTTGCAGTTAAAACCATTGATCACCTTAGTTTCGGTACCCGGTGCGAAGGTTAACACAGGCATTTTCGCGCGTGCTTCTTCAATTTCGGCAGGCGATAAAACAGCTGCTTTTTTGATAGACGCGATAGAAACATCAACCAAAATTGCCATAAACGTGGCTTTAGCATCAGATATTACCTTAATGTTTGCCGGGCCGGCGGTGAAAGAAAGCGCTGCAGAATCTGGTCTGAAATAGCTTTTTGCCTCGGTAGCCTGGCCCATCATGCTGGTACTGATGGTTGCAATACCCTCGGTATAGGCTTTTTTCTGAGCGTTCGCGTTAATGGCTGTTGCGGTAAGGGCAAGGCCCATGGCAACGGTAAATAGTTTAATCTTCATAGTGTTAGTTTAATGAATACAATTTAGTGTGTAATTAACTGAGATGCAAATTATTTATAAAATATAGAAATTATTATAGTTTAGATGCTATACTGATAGATTTGTTACGCTTTAATATTTTACAATTTACAGGAATATTTTTTAGTTTATCAATATACTTATCAGAATTACTTCCATCGATGATCAGTATTCGGTTTTTCATCGCAATGGTATCCATAAAAGGGTTGTCGCTGATGTACAAATAATCTATATGTAAGTTACGGGGGATAGACTGCCCCGACATCGTTTGGTTTAACAGCAATATCCTTTTATCAAAAAACTGCAACATGTTTTGCTGTTTAATAAACCAGGGCAGGCGGATGTTATCTGCCAGTTTAATAACCCGGTAATTTATCAGTCGCATACTATCAAGGCCCGGCTGCACAGCGTATTGGTAGTTTTTATCCGTATCGCTCAGGTCGGTGAGTACTACGCCGCTATCGCCGTTTTTGAAAACAATACCCGTATGTTTCCGCAGGTTGAGAAAGGTGATGGATTGTGTTTCGCTACTCCTGACTTTTTTTAAACTGATGCTGATGCAAAAAAGCAAAATAGTTACCACCGACGCCTTAAGCAGCCATTTCTTTTTCTTATCGTACATAAAATAAAACAGGCATATGATAATAACATATAACGACAAATGTTCGGCATGTGTAAGCCAGATCTTACTGATACTTGCGTACGGGGCCTGCTCTACATAATAAAGTATTTTGTTCATCAGCAAGATGCTATGCTCCAGAATAGAACCCAACGCTGCTGATACGTACGGTATCTGCGGCAAAAGGAGCAGCAATAAACCGGCATACATAATGACCATAATGGGTAGGATAATAAGCAGGTTGCTTAGCAAAAAGTAAAGCGGGAACTGGTGAAAATAAAACGCGCTGAGCGGAAAGGTAATCACCTGCGCAGAGATGGAAACCGAGCAGGCTGTCCACATATAATTGGCCACGCGATTTTTAAATTCCAGCCATTCGTACACTATCGGTTGAAAAACAACCAGCCCTGCAACAGCGAGGTAGGATAACTGAAAACCCACGTCCAGCAGTAAAAAAGGATCGTAAAGCAACAGCGCAAACGCCGAGAACGCCAGCAGGTTAAGGCTGTTGATATACCTCACAAAAGTTTTCCCGCAGATCACCATGCTGATCATCAGCGCCGCCCGGTTAACGGCGGGGGAGAAGCCGGTAAGCAGGGCATAGCTCCATATCAGTAAAATAATAGTTATCGCTTTAATGATCTTACCCCGGCGATTCCCGTTTAAAAAGGCAAGCGCCCAGCCCAGCAGCACAAAAATAATAGCCGCGTGCCCGCCCGAAACCGATAGGATATGAATGGTGCCGGTTTTAGAGTAAGCCTGTAAAACATCGTTACTCAGGTCGGCTTTGTAGCCTGATATTAATGTCGATGCTACCGCGATGGCGGTGGTATCGTGCATGTTTGCCTTTAGCTTTTTAACCAGGTTTTGCCTGGTTTGCAGGGCATAAGCTATCACCGGGTTTCCCTGTCCGGCTTTGATGACCCGGTATTGCCTGGGGTACAAAAACTCTTGGTGGTATACATTTTTATTGGCCAGGTAGCGCTTATAATTAAATTCGCCGGGGTTATAAGGCGGTTCCACCGGGGCATACCTGGCGGGGATGAGTAATTCTTCGCCGTAAAATAAATTGGTAGCCAGTTCATCTTTTATGGCGACGAGCAGGGTGCCGCTGGCAGTCGTTGCCTTGCCCTTTTGGATGGTTTGTACCACATCGGCGGTAAATCTTACTATATCGCCTTTAACCTTTGGCTCGGAATTGACGTGTACCACCAGGTATTCGGCAGATGTTTTAGAAAAATGATCGGTATTGTTTAACTGGTAATGCTGCACGGTTACCAGCCAGCCGGAGAGTAAAAGGACAGCAGCAATAAGCAGCCCACCCACCCAGCTTTTTTTATAAATACCCAGTTTACCATAACCAACATTTAACGCGATAAATAACAGGCTTAATGTAAGTAAAGGGATAATTAAAGCAATTGCGCCTGCGCCGGGATAGCTAAGCCCCAGCCCAATGCCCGCCATAAACGGAAGTAATAAAACTACAATGGTAATTTCGCCTTTGTGCGCTGCTATCATACAGGGTTTCCCGGTTCTGCATTAAACAGAACGATAAGGTTTAAGGAAATAAAAGTAGCTTATCTGCAGCAGATTTTTATATCTCGTCGCGCACTTCCAGCAGGAATTTTTTGAGGTTCTCCAGCGAATCTATCACGCGCTGGTTATCGCGGCTATCGCCAATATTGCTTTTCAGGTAGTCCTTTGCGCCTTGCAGGGTGTAGCCCTTATCGCGGATGAGGTGAAAAATGATCTTAAAGTTCTCGATGTCTTCCGGGGTAAAGTAGCGGTTGCCCTTTTTATTCTTCTTGGGTTGCAGCACATCAAATTCCTTCTCGTAAAAACGAATCAGCGACTGGTTAACATCAAACATGGCCGACACCTCGCCCATGGTATAGTACATTTTGCTGATCTCGCGTTCTTTGTAAGGCATACGCAAAGGTAGGTGGAAATTTCGAATTTAGGATTTGAGATTTCGAATTTTTTCTGAGGTTGGAGGGATTTCAAATTGCCCAATGTTAGCCAGATTTGGGCATTGCCTTCGGCCTGGGCTGTATGCTCATACGCCTGCAGGCCTTACGCGCTATGGCCGGTATCCGCGCCCATCCCTAACGCAGATCTGCGCTCTTTAGAAACGCCAAAACTTTTTCCACCCGTTCCTTAACCGTCGTATCGCCCCTTATTTGCAGCACCCGGGCGTTAACACGGCTTAGCCAGTCTTCATGGGCTTTAATGTTGCGGCCGCTGAAGGTAATATCCTCGTATTTATCTGCCCAGGCTACAAACTCCTGGTGCTGTTGGGCACGAGCGGGGTTGGTGAAAATGATGTCGCCGTAGCGCTCCAACTCACGGGCAATAAGGCGCTGCATTCGCAGTTCATGCGGGATGTATAGGAAAACCACTACATCAAACATCTCCTCCCAGTCGGCACCCCACTTAATGACTGAGCCGGCCTGCACCCAGCTTTCGTGTTTGGCCATGTCTTCCTTAATGGTACGATTACGCAACCCCGGCTCACGTTTGGTGGTGAATGGTGGATCGGTAAGTACCCAAAAGTATTCGTCGGTATCAAAAAAGGGGATATTAAGGCTTTCGGCCAACGCGCGCCCCAGGGTAGTGGAACCCGCGCAGGAAGCGCCCATGATCTGTATTTTCATAAAGGCAATTATAGGAATTTGTCTGAATCAGGATGTAGCAGATTTTTACGATTTTTTGGATTTTGATTTGTTTAATGAGCCCGGCAAGCCTAAAGAAGCCCTTCAAAACCGGCCTTGTCCTGTTCGGCAACCACTGAAACCGCTAAAGCACAAACTCTCATAGAACAGGGCGCAGCCGGCAGTTTTCTTTGGTTACTTCTCTTTTGCTGCCAAAAGAAAGTAACATCCACTGACATTTCATATAGCAAATCCATTCCTAACAAGGCACAGGCAGGACAACCGTGATTGCTCTTCCTGCCGATGATTGCCGCGCTTCGCTCGAGGTGGCGAACGGGTTAGTGTGAAATAACTGCTCAAAATTTCACAAAAATTCACACTTTTGCACAGCAAACCCGTTTTGCAATACAAGTACTATTATGACAGCTACCCAGATCCGCCAGGCATTTCTTGATTTTTTTGCCTCCAAGGGGCACATTATTGTGCCCAGCGCGCCTATTGTAATAAAAAACGACCCCACCCTCATGTTCACCAACGCGGGGATGAACCAGTTTAAAGATGTGTTTTTGGGCGAGGCGCCCGCTAAAGCGCCGCGCGTGGCCGATACCCAACGTTGCCTGCGCGTTAGCGGTAAGCATAACGATTTGGAGGAAGTGGGTATTGATACCTACCACCACACCATGTTTGAGATGCTGGGCAACTGGAGCTTTGGCGACTACTTTAAAAAAGAGGCCATTGCCTGGAGCTGGGAACTGCTTGTTGATGTTTACAAACTGGATAAGGACCGCCTGTACGTTACCTATTTTGAGGGCGACGAAAAAGAAGGGCTTGAAAAAGATACCGAAACCTACGAACTGTGGAAACAATACGTAGATGAGAGCCATATACTGCCCGGCAACAAAAAGGATAACTTTTGGGAAATGGGCGAAACCGGCCCCTGCGGCCCATGCTCGGAAGTACATTTCGATAGTCGTCCCGACAGTGAGCGCGGCGAGTTTAGTGGCGCCACCCTGGTTAATGCCGACCACGACCAGGTGATAGAGATCTGGAATAACGTATTTATGCAATTTAACCGGATTTGGGGTGGAAAGGACGGAGGCCAAAGTGAATTTAAAAACGCCGCAACTATCTATGGGGGAATTGATGAAAAAAAATGGAAGTCAGATAATTTATTTGCTTTCACTACATTAAAAAATTTGCCTGCTAAGCATGTGGATACTGGTATGGGATTTGAACGATTGGTTCGAATACTTCAGGGCAAACAATCAAATTACGATACAGATATTTTTCAACCTTTAATCCAATATTTAGCAGTAAACTCACTGAGGCAATATCCTAATATTGTCAAATTAGATGGCAATGAGTTTTGGGATAAGAAATCTGATATCGCCATGCGAGTTATAGCAGACCACATAAGAGCTGTGAGTTTTGCAATAGCAGATGGACAATTACCTTCCAATAATAAAGCCGGATATGTAATCAGACGCATATTACGAAGAGCTGTTAGATATTCTTATAGTTTTTTGAATATTGAAAGACCATTCATAAACGAGCTTGTTCCATTGTTAGCGCAACAGTTCAAAGGCGTTTTTAATGAGCTGCATACCCAGATAGATTTTGTTCAAAAAGTTGTTAGAGAAGAAGAGGTGGCGTTTTTAAGAACTCTCTCAAAAGGGATTATTTTATTTGAAAATAGGAGACAGGTCTTACGTGATTTACGATTAAAAATAAGTGCCTATCATTCTCAGTATCAAACCAATAGTCAGAAAGAGCAATTTGTCGACGCGTCCATTGAGTTTCTGGATATCTTTTACTATGAAAACAAAAAAGCCTATTCAACGACAGAATTGGATGAATTAAAAGATTTGGCTAATAAATCTAATTCAGTATCTGACGCAAAGGAAATAATTCATAGTTTTTTAAGAGTTATCGCTGGAGATTTTGCATTCGTACTGTCTGACACATATGGATTTCCTTTTGACTTAACTGAATTAATGGCGCGCGAACAAGAGTTGACAGTTGATCTAAAAGGGTTTAACGCTGCCCTTAAAGCCCAAAAAGACCGCTCCCGCGCAGCTACTGCCATTGATACCGGCGACTGGATTTTAGTAAATGACGAGGACGAAGCCGTTGAGTTTACCGGCTATGATGAAACAGAAACCATCGCGCATATCATTAAATACCGCAAGGTAACGGCTAAGGGTAAAGAGCAGTTTCAGGTCGTTTTGGATAAAACGCCTTTCTATGCCGAAAGCGGCGGCCAAGTGGGGGATAAAGGCGAATTGGTGTTCCCTAACGGGGAGATCATTGAAGTTACCGATACCAAAAAAGAGAACGGCCTCATCGTCCACTTTACAGATAAACTGCCGTCGACGCCTGAAGATGCCTTAACCGCGATGGTTGATTCTGCCAAGCGCGACAGCACCAACAATAACCACAGCGCCACCCACCTGCTGCATGCTGCCATGAAACAGGTACTGGGCACACACGTCAACCAAAAAGGCTCCCTGGTGAATGCCGATTACCTGCGTTTCGATTTCTCGCACTTTGCCAAGGTGACCGAAGAGGAATTGGCAAGGATTGAGGCTATTGTGAACGAGAAGATCCGCCAGAATATATACCTGCAGGAAGAGCGCAGTGTGCCTTACCAGCAAGCCATCAGCAGCGGTGTAACTGCCCTGTTCGGCGAAAAGTATGGCGACTTTGTCCGCGTAATTACCTTTGATGCTAAGTTCAGTAAGGAGCTTTGCGGTGGTACACACGTAAAGGCTACCGGGCATATCGGGTACTTTAAAATTATATCGGAAAGTGCCGTAGCGGCCGGTGTTCGCCGTATTGAGGCTATTACCGGTATTGCTGCTGAGACTTACATCAACGAGCAAACCAAACTGGTGCAACAGGTAAAAGAACTGCTGAAAAACCCGAAGGATATTGGCAAGAGCATCGAAAGTCTGCTGGAAGAAAACAGCCGACTCAAAAAGGAAATAGAAAAATCGGTGCTGGAGAAATCATCCGGCTTAAAAGACGAGTTGGCTAAAAAAGTAGAGAGCATCAACGGTATCAACTTCATTGCCCAAAGGGTAGAATTACCCAACGCTGATGCGGTTAAGAATCTCGCCTATAATTTAAAAGATATCGTGCCCAACCTGTACCTGGTGCTGGCCGCCGAAATAAGCGGCAAACCCAACATCACGGTAATGATTGCCGAGAACTTGGTGAAAGATAATGGCCTGCATGCGGGCAACATTGTAAAAGAACTGGCCAAAGAAGTAAAAGGCGGCGGCGGTGGCCAACCCTTCTACGCCACAGCCGGCGGCAGCGATGCAAGCGGTATTGATAATGCATTGGCGAAAGCAAGGACGTTTGTGGGGTAATTCGATTCTTATACGCGCTGCTTGTAGGCGAATGCAAAGTTCGGATGCTCAGCGTTTAAGATATCTCGTCGCTGCGCTTCACTCGATATGACAAACTAATTGAAATAAGAAGGCCCTCCGAGTGATCGGAGGGCCTTCTTATTGAATTGCATCTCTATTTAGTGTTTGCCGTGGCCGCCACCTTTTCCGTTGCCACCACCGTTGCCTTTTCCGTTACCCTTACCACCACCATTTCCATGACCGGGGTTGCCATTGTAAACTTTTACGTTTTTGCGTACGTAGTTTTTGTTATGCGCGGCGTATGAATTACCACGAACAACAACCTGCTTGTTAGAGCCTTTGTATTTAGCGTAACGGGTACGGTCGGTAGTAAAGTAGCGGTATGCCTGCGGGCGGTTCACTATAACTTTGTACCCGTTATTAATATTGTAATTGCTGTACCGGGTTGGCAGCGCGTTCCTGAATACCCATTGCCCGCCGTCCATATAAACATACTGATGTTTTGGCACGTAATAATAGCTTTCCACATCGGGCAAGTAAACGTATTCAACATTTGAATATTCCACAGGGGGCGTCCAAGTGCCAATGTTAACGTTGAGGCTTACCTGTGCTTTAGTTTGGGTAACAGATGCAGCAAGCAAAAAACAACTTGCCAGCATCCCTAAAATAATTTTTTTCATGATGTCGTAATGTAAGTGTCCGTATATTTTAATACGTTATGATACAGACAGTAAAGCAGGCAAATAGTTTAATTAATTTATGATATTCTTAATTAACTACCCGGTTTGTTTTTAAAGTAGAAATATTATCCCCAATAGATAATCCATGCTGTTTGTAGCATTTTCATGTGGTTTATTACAATACAGGTAATAGAATTTAAAAAATACCTCAAAAAATAGAAATAACATTATATTTGAAAAGTTCAAATCAATGCTGTACAACAGCTGAATTATAATATGGCAGTTCTAACAGGCGGCGTGAGTGATAAGTACGAGTTAGTTGTAGGATTAGAGATACACGCGCAATTATCCACTTTAAGTAAGGCATTCTCATCAGATTCGGCGGCTTTTGGCGCCGGGCCAAACGAGCATGTGAGTCCGGTTTCATTGGGGCATCCCGGTACATTACCACGCATCAACAAAAAAATGGTGGAATACGCCGTTAAAATGGGGCTTGCGTGTAATTGCAGCATCAACCTTAAAAACACCTTCGCCCGTAAAAATTACTTTTACGCCGATCTGCCCAAGGGTTTCCAAACCACGCAGGACCAGCGCCCTATTTGTTTAGGCGGGCATGTTAGTGTAAAACTGGCCGACCATACCACCAAAGATATCGCCATCCATCATATCCACATGGAAGATGATGCCGGCAAAAGCTCACACGACCAACACGACGAGTACTCCCTCATAGATCTGAACAGGGCAGGGGTACCGCTGATAGAAATTGTATCGCAGCCAGATCTGCGCAGCGCCGAAGAAGCAGGCCAGTTTTTAACCGAAGTACGCCGCCTTTTACGTTACCTGGATATTTGCGATGGTAATATGGAGGAAGGCAGTATGCGTTGCGATGCCAATATCTCGGTACGCCTGCATGGTGCTGTCGAATACGGCAACCGCTGCGAGGTGAAAAATTTAAACTCTATCCGCAATGTGCAGCGCGCTATAGAGCATGAGTTTGCGCGCCAGGTGGAAGTTATAGAAGCCGGCGGCCATATAGACCAGAACACCTTAAACTTCAATGCCGATACCGGCGAAACATCCGTGCTTCGATCCAAAGAAATGGCGAACGATTACCGCTATTTCCCCGAGCCGGATTTGTTACCGGTGCAGCTCACCGAGGGGTATTTAGAACACATCCGCAAACAAATGCCCGCCTTACCAAAGGAATTGTTTGCCAGGTATACCACAGAACTCGGGCTGTCGGACTACGACGCGGGAGTTATTACCGCCGATAAACAATTCGCCGCTTACTTTGAGGAGATCATCAAACATACTAACCATTATAAGTCTGCCGCTAACTGGCTGATGGGTGCGGTAAGTTCCTACATCAACGATCATAACATCCATATTACAGATCTGGAGCTGAAACCAGCTACGCTTGCCGGGTTGATTAAGTTGGTAGATGATGGCAAAGTGAACAATTCGGTTGCATCGCACAAGATATTTCCTGAAATGCTGAAAGGAAATGGAAAAAGTGCCGACCAAATAGCTAAAGACCTTAATTTGCTTATCAGCGACGATTCATCCCAGCTGGACGAATTTATACATGCTGCCCTGGCCAAATTCCCTGATAAGGTAATAGAATACCAAAAGGGTAAAAAAGGCGTTTTAGGCTTGTTTATGGGCGAGATCATGAAAATTTCCAAAGGGAAAATTGACCCCAAAAAAACCAACCAGCTTTTAATAAAAGAATTAGAATCTAAATAGAAAATGAAAATCCGTCTGCTTACCTGTATTGCCTTTTTGTTCGCGATTTTTTTCACTTCATGTAAGGATACTGAAAACTTCAAGATCTCGGGCACTGTAACCAACTCCGGTAAAATAGGCAAAGCCACCTTGTATTTGGCTGATAGTACCGGCTCGCGCCCTATAGATTCGGTTGCTATTGTTGATAATAAATTTGAATTTAAGCACGCTACTCCTTACGAAAGCC
Organism: Mucilaginibacter sp.; assembly: GCF_039925265.1. Taxonomy (GTDB): domain Bacteria; phylum Bacteroidota; class Bacteroidia; order Sphingobacteriales; family Sphingobacteriaceae; genus Mucilaginibacter. The sequence continues at coordinate 131,168 of NZ_JBDSZG010000014.1, read as the reverse complement.
TTTATAAAATTGGCGTCGCCGGTCGCATATTTGATGTGGTGGTGAAAAATGGTGACCATATTACGTTCAGTACTGATTTAAACGACTTAAAACACAGCTACGAAATTTCGGGTTCTGACCCATCTGAAAAAATAAAGGAATTTAACAGGATCAGTAACGTGTATGGTGATAAAAACAGCAAGTTGTCTGATGAATATATGGCTAAGTCAGAAGCACTTGGGCATTCTTCAGATTCGCTGCTCAAAGTATACATGCCTGTTTTTCAGAAAAATATTGCAGATTATAGCCAGGAGGTTTTGAAATTTGTGGATGCGAATAAGCACTCACTGGCAGGTTTTTATGCTGCTGCATCGCTCGACCCGATCAAATACGAGCAACAATTGATTGCTTATGCCGACGACATAAAGGACGATTTAAAAGAAAACCCCGATGTGGCCCGGTTTAAACACCAGATGGAGAGAGCTAAACCTATCTCGGTAGGGCATAAGGCTCCCGAGTTTGCCATAACGTCGATAGATGGTAAAGAAGTAAAGTTGTCAGATTATAAAGGCAAGTATGTGATGCTCGATTTTTGGGCATCATGGTGTATGCCCTGCCGTAAGGAAAACCCAAATGTAGTAAAGCAGTTCGGCAAATTCCACAGCAAAGGCTTTAATATCCTGGGGATCTCGTTAGACGTGGAGAAGAAAAACTGGGCCTCGGCAATCAAGAGTGATGGCTTAACATGGGCCCATGTGTCCGACCTTCAAAACTTTGAAGGTCCTACCGAGCGCCTTTATCAGGTGGAAGCCATCCCTTCCAATTTTATTATTGATCCACAGGGGAATATCGCCGCAAAGAACATAACAGGTGCCGATTTGGAAGCTTTTTTAAACAAGACATTTAATTAGCCTAAACAATACGTTAAATTTTTACAGTAGTTAACAATTTGTTAATATGTATTTAACCGTATGCTTGCATTAACAGCATACATTTATACAAAAATTTAACCTGCCCATGAGCACCGTAAAACAAAAGATCTTAATTGTTGACGACGAACCCGATATTTTAGAACTAATAGAATATAACCTCAAAAAAGAAGGTTACCAGGTTTATTCGGCCCGTAATGGGCAGGAGGCTGTAGCCGAAGCTAAAAAAACACTTCCCGATCTTATTGTACTGGATATTATGATGCCCAAAATGGACGGCATCGAAGCCTGTCGTATTATGCGCACCATGCCCGAGTTTAAGAACACCTTTATGGTTTTTTTAACCGCCCGTAGCGAGGAGTATTCAGAGATTGCCGGTTTTAACGTAGGTGCCGATGATTACATCGCGAAACCTATTAAGCCACGTGCCCTGGTGAGCCGTATTAATGCTATTCTACGCCGTAATGCACCACCAGAAGAAGTTACCGATAACAAGCTGGAAATTGGCGACCTGGTGATAGACCGAGAAGCCTACCTGGTTTACCAAAAAGGCGTAAAGGTAGTATTGGCCAAAAAAGAATTTGAGTTGCTTTACCTGCTGGCCTCTAAACCTGGCAAGGTTTATACCCGCGAGGTGATCCTGAAAAACATCTGGGAAGACTCGGTAGTGGTAACCAACCGCACCATTGATGTACACATCCGCAAACTGCGCGAAAAACTTGGTGATGAAGTTGTAGCTACCGTAAAAGGCGTAGGCTACAAGTTTGAAGCCAGATAGATAAAACAAAACAGGCCCCGAAATTTCGGGGCCTGTTTTGTTTATAATACTTGCCAATGCTCAAATTTGGCAACCCTTGAATAAAGTTTAAGCTTTCGTCGCTGCTTTTTTGCGTGTGGTGGTAGCTGCTTTCTTAACCGATGCTGCACCTGTTTTTGCCGCGCTTGTTACGGCTTTAGCTTTATCGGTTGCCTTTGCTTTTGTAGCTACAGCCGCTTTTTTGGTATCGGCAACGGTTTCTTTCGCTTTAGTAGCTATAGTTTTTGCTTTGTCGTCCGCCTTGGTTTTGATTTCCTCGGCGGTTGCCTTGGCAGTTGCGGTTACTGCTTTAGCTTTATCGGCTGCTTTGGCTTTTACCTCGGCGGTTTCTTGTTTGGCTTTGGCAGTGGTTTCGCTTACTTTTTTGCTTACTGCGGCTTTAACGGCAGTCGCTTTTTTAGCAACGGTAGTTTTAGCTGCAGAAGCTTTTTTGGTAGCGGTTGCCTTTTTGGCGGTGACAGATTCTTTGATATCATCAAATTTTTCCTCTGCTGTTTCCTTAAGGTCTTCAGCAGTGTCTTTTGTGCCTTCCCAAAACTCTTCTATCGTTTCTTTTATTTTTTCAAAAAAGCCTTTTTCCTCGGGCTGTGTACTTTCTGTGCTCATGTTGTTTTTATTTAGGTAGATGGTTAATGTTGTTTTTCAGGATAATAACACCGGCATATTTATTTTGTTTTTGGCCCCGGGGATTCTGTTCTCACATACATAGGCCGGATTAAATTAATAAACCGTATTTTTGCCGGCTATATTAAAATATGAAATTTCCAAAATTTGCCGACCTGATCCTGTTTGAGAACGATGATATTATTGTGGTGAACAAGCCTCCGTTTATCAGTTCGTTGGATGAGCGCGAAGGCGGCGAGGTAAATATGCTGCGCCTGGCCAGGCAATATGCCGACGATGCCCAGATATGCCATCGCCTTGATAAAGAGACCTCAGGTGCCCTTATTATAGCTAAAAACCCGGAAGCCTACCGTGCTGTAAGTATGCAGTTTGAAAGGCGGAAGGTGAAGAAAGTTTACCACGCTGTAATTGATGGCACACATGTGTTTGAGGAATTGCTTATTGATCTGCCGATACTGAACGTGGGTAAAGGTACCGTAACTATCAGCCGCCAGGAAGGCAAACGTGCCGAAACCTGGTTTCAATCGTTAAAATACTATAAACACTATACTTTGGTAGAATGCCGCCCGGTAACAGGCCGTATGCACCAGATCCGCATCCATTTGGCTACGCAGCGTGCATCCATAGCCGGCGATGATATGTACAAGGGCCAGCCCGTGTTCCTTTCTAAACTAAAACGCAAGTACCAGTTAGGTAAAGACCAGGAAGAACTGCCGATAATGAAGCGTTTTGCCCTGCACGCCTACGAGGTAACCTTTAAATTGGTGAATGAAGAGGTGGTAACAATCCGTGCGCCTTACCCAAAAGATTTTGAAACACTTTTGAAATTACTGGATAAGTTTGATGCTTAAAGTATAGGGGGAGTAACCTGCCTGTGCTTGATATAATTTATTATGCCTTAAAAACAGGCAATATTTAAAACGTAAAAAGCCCATACATTGATTTAATGCATGGGCTTTAATATTATTAAAGCTAAAATTTAGCTTATTATTTGCTTGGTGGAGTTGTATCTCTCAGCAATGTTGTAGCAGCAGGTGGAGTTGTATCTTTAAATGCTTTGAAAGACGGCGGGGTAGTGTCTTTTTTCATATTTTTAGATATAGAACCAATAGTACCTTTTGGTTTAACAGAGTGGTCTTTTTGGCAAGAGTAGATGCTGGTGGCGATTACGGCCAGGGCAACAAAAGGTATAAGTTTTTTCATGATTATATTTAGTAGTTTTTTGTACGGTCTGATTTAGATTATGTAAAGGTATAAAATATTTTTATAACCAAGTATTAATACGTGGTTTTTTTTAAAAAGTTTCAAAAAAAATGTTTTTTTGAAAAACCATCAAGTATAACTTGCTATAATTTGTTTTTATCAAAGGCAACCGTAAATTTATAGAAAATATACTTCATGCGTAGAACGCTTATTATTGCTATAAGTTTTACATTCCTGTTTTTTCTGACGTTACAGGCACAAGTGCCTAAAAGTACTGTTGTGCCTTTTCACCAGTCTAAAATCAATCAGGATACCTTAAGTAACATCCTTGAGCAAAAAGACGCCTTTACAAGGCAAAAGAGGTTGGTTATATTCGTTAAAAATTATATACATGCATCGGCAGAAGATAGGCTTTTGGCCGTGCAAGATACTTTTAATCAGGTGTTTGTGAAATATAGCATGGTTGATAGAGAGGCTTTCTCTAATTTCATGGCCAGTTTTGCTTTGTACAAACAGCACAACCTAAAAGACGCCGAAGTTTACATGAATAAGGCTATTCAACTGGCCGAAAAGAAGAATGACGCCTATCTGTTGTTCCAGTTTTATACACATTTGGGCTTCATCCAAACCGATCAGGGTAACTTTATCGCGGCCGTTTACAACTATAGGTTGGCAAAAAAAGAGGTGGTAAAACTGAAGGATAAGCTGCCGGATAATCGCCCGCAGGCCTCTTTAAATATTAATATCTCCGATCTTTATTACAAATCGGGCTTCTATACCCAATCATTAAACTACCTGGATAAAGCTTTGGCCTTAATAAGTAATGACGAAAAGAATATGAATTTGCTTTCGAGTGTGATATATTATAATAAATCTGAAAATTATTTCAGACAAAATAATATTGATTCGCTGAAAGCCTATCACGCAAAGTTGAACGACCCGCGTAACAAAAACTACAAAATATACAATTACAGGCAGCGCACAGCTTACTACATTACATTGCTAAAGCGCGATTACCCATTGGCCATTAAACAAATAATTGCCATGGAAAAAAGCCCCAAGTACATTTATAACGACCTGGAGGAACAGCGCCTTGCCGATGCTTATTTTATGAACGGGCAGCTGGATTCTGCAAAAAAGAAGGTAGATGCTCAATTAGCCATCGCCGCAGCAAATAACCACCCCGAGATCAAATACCACTTTTACGATGTGTTGGCACAAATAGCACAGCAAAAAGGCGATAACAAACTTGCATCGTACAATTACATGCTGGCGCTTAAGGAGTCGCAGGAGAATAATCTGCGGTTAACACAGGTAGGAGATATCTCCTCGCAAATAAAAATAGACGAGGCCGAAAATTCGTACACGCAACGTACAGCCGTTTACGAAAAAGAGCGGCTTTGGCTGATATTTATGGTAGTAGTTGCCGCTTTAATAATTGTAGCCATTGCGCTTATTTACCGTAACGTAAAGCAAAAACGCCATTACGAGCAGCTTTTGTTCGCTACCAAAAAGGCCGAACTTGCTTTTATCAACTCGCACGAAGTACGCAAACACCTCACCAATATCCTGGGCATTATGGATATTATACAGCATAGCGACAACAACAAAGAGGAATATAAGCAATGCGAAGAGTATCTGCTCAGCTCTGCCAAACGCCTTGATGAAGCTATCAAGAATATCTCCGAAAAGATCAACGAATAGCATTAGTCTTTCTGGTACACCAAAAAGTGCTGTATGGGCATAAATTCGCCCCGCTGCACCAGGTGAAAGCCGTTCGCTTTCATTTCTTTATTCACCTGGGTTACGCTCATTTTATGCAGCGCTTTTATAGCTACTTCGGGGTCTTCTGCGCGGTACTCTATTAATAACAGCCTTCCTTTTGGTTTTAAAGATGCACGTATTGCCTGCAACATTTCCTGCGGATAAAGCAACTCATGGTATACATCTACCATTATGGCCAGGTCTATAGTATTAGCGGGTAAGTTTGGGGAGCGTTCCCCGCCTTTTATAACCGTAACATTGGTTTGTTTAAGTTGGCGACTCTTATTTTCAAGATACTTATTAGCATCATCCTGTATCTCTACAGCATAAACTTTTCCCACTTTCGGCGCAATCCTGAAAGTATAGTAGCCGGTTCCGGCACCTATATCGGCAACTACGCTGCTTTTGTTAATTGGTAATTTGGATATGGCGAGCTCCGTGTTTTCTTCCCGCTGGCGGTTATCGCGCTCCAGCCAGGCGGCCCCGTCAAAACTCATTATTTGTGCAATCTCGCGGCCAAGGTAAAATTTACCCTCTCCGCCGTTAGGGGCAGTTTTATAGATATATATGGCACCCGCTTGCTGCGCCGATAATTTCAGGCATAGCACCAAAGCATAAGTTAATAACCAGGCGTGTTTTACACTGAGCATATTTTACTTAACGTAAACAGCTGTACTAAGTTTTATTGCTGCAGACGGATGATAGAAAGGTTGGTTGTTTGCGGTTTAGGTTGTGCGCTTTTCTTACAAGTTTATTAAATTGGTTTCCCTTGCAATAATATCGGCAATGCTGGTTTCTGATAGTATTTTTAGCGAAGCATCGCGTACTTCAATAAAAACATCGCGGATACCGCAGGTTGTTTCCTGGTGGCACTCATCGCAACGGTGGTAAAAATTTAAGCTGGCACAGGGCACCATCGCTATAGGTCCATCGGTAATGCGCATAATACTCACCAAAAAAATCTCTTTTGGGTCCTTATTTAAGCTGTAACCACCACCTGCGCCTTTTTTACTGTATAAAAAACCGGCGTTGCGAAGGTCTAAAAGGATCTGTTCCAGGAATTTCTTTGGAATTTTCTCTACTTCGGCAATTTTAGAGATCTGCATGGGCGGTTTATCCATGTTTTTGCCCATGGCTACCAGCGCTTTTATGGCGTATTTAGTTTTTTTGGATAGCATTTTAAAAATTAAGCTGCAAAGTTACGTAAACAAAATTTGTTAAGCTAACAGGCGAAAATTAAGTAAAAAATTATGATTTATCTGAGTGCCCTAAATTTTTCTCCGGGTTAACTATATCTCTCACCAATTGTTTCAATTCTTTTATCTCCGGAAAACGCCCCTGTTGCTTTCTGTCGAAGATCTCGGCATCATTTACTCGGATAGCATATCTCCCGCTGGTTTCGCTTGGTTGTAGTGTTACGCCGTAAAGGTCATCACTAAAGGTGGTAAGCAGTTCCTGGGCCATGTAGGCGGCACGAAGCAACCAGTTGCATTTTGGGCAATATTCTATAATAACCGTAGGTTTCATCGGTTATAAAAGTAACAACTTATTTAGAAACAAAGCGATATAAATAAGGCGCTTTGTGCGCGCCACCGCTATATTTTTTTGCCACACGTACCAGTATGCCCAGGCTAAGCATTTTACGCTGAAATGCGGGGCGCAGTAAACTCTTACCTAAGATGGTTTCGTAGAGGCTTTGCAGGTCGCCCATGGTAAAATCGACGGGGAGGAGGTTAAAGCCTATCAGTTTATCATCCAGCATAATTCTGAGCGATTGCAAGGCTTTATTTACAATAGCGGTATGGTCCTGTATCAGTGGGGGCAGAGCGTTAAGGTCGTACCAGTCGCAGCTATCAAATATTTTATCGGGTGTGGGCGTAACTTGGGTGAAATCTACCAGCGCAAAGTAGCCCACGGTAATAAAGCGCTGCAGCAGCCAGTGTCCGGCATCAGGCTCATCGCCATTGGCCGTCATAAAGGAAGCGAAAGGCGAAGGATCGTGCCGGGCCAGATCGCCAAATACGTGGAACTGTTCTAAAAATATATCAGTCAGGCCCGTACGCTCTGATGCCACTCGTTTCGCGGCAGCATCCAGGTTTTCGTTTTGGCGGATGAAACCACCAGGCAGCGCGTATAGGTGCGTTCTACTATATTGCATCAGCAGTACCTTCAACTGCTTATCATGAAAGCCAAATATTACGGCATCCACGGCAAGGTGGGGAATAAACCCTTCGCCCGCCGGGTGGCCTTCTGTTGATGGTTGTTGCTTACTCATTATTTTGCCCGGGGCAAACAAATAAATTTGATAATGCCGAAATTACGAATTATTATTGTAACATAATGATACAATAGTTTATCCGCTTGAGGATGATATTTGTTATCCATTCAAATCCAACCAAATAAACAAAATTCAGAATGAAAAAATTAACATTTTTTGTGCTTGTGCAACTGGCCGTTACCGTGGCCATGGCGCAAACGCTTGTTAAAACCGACAAGGGGCAGGTTGAGGGCGTTACCGAGAAATCGGGCGTTATCAGCTTTAAAGGGATTCCGTTTGCGCAGCCACCTATAGGCGACCTGCGCTGGAAAGATCCGCAGCCTGTAAACAGTTGGGGCGGCATACGCAAATGCGATGCCTTTGGCTATAACGCTATGCAAAAAAAAGTGTTTGGCGATATGGGCTTCCGTTCGCCGGGTATGAGCGAAGATTGCCTTTATCTTAATGTATGGGTGCCTGCTAAAAAAACGAAAGAGAAAATGCCGGTGCTGGTTTATTTTTACGGCGGCGGTTTTGTTGCCGGAGATGGTTCTGAAGCGCGCTACGATGGCGAAAGCATGGCCAAAAGGGGTGTCATTACGCTTACGGTTAACTACCGCTTAGGCGTTTTTGGCTTTCTGGTACATCCAGAATTGAGCAAAGAATCGCCTCATAACTCGTCTGGTAACTATGGTTTGCTCGATCAGAACGCCGCGCTGCGCTGGGTACAGGCTAATATAGAAGCTTTTGGTGGCGATGCTAAACGGGTTGCCATTGCGGGTGAGTCTGCCGGTTCTATGTCGGTTTCAGCGCAGATGGTATCCCCGCTTTCAAAAAATCTGATAAACGGGGCCATAGGCGAGAGTGGTGCCATGTTTAAACCGTTGGCTCCTCAAAGCCTGAGCGTGGCCGAGGGGAATGGGGTTAAGTTTGGTGAAAAAGCAGGTGCAACAACGTTGGCAGCCTTGCGCGCTATCCCTGCTAATGAGTTGTTAGAGCTTGCGGCAAAACCGGGTAACCCGCCAACGGGTTTTATAGTAGATGGTTATTTTTTTACCAAAAGCCCATCGGAATCATACGCCGCAGGTGAAGAAGCGAAAGTGCCTTTACTGGCGGGATGGAACTCGGCAGAGATCCCTTACCAGGCGGTGATGTACGGGAGTGCGCCAACGCCCGAAAATTATATGAAGCAATTAAAATCGTTTTATTCCGACAAGGCTGATGAGGTAGCAAAGCTTTATCCGGGGAATACAGAAGCAGAGGTCATTAAATCGGCAACGGAATTGGCCAGCGACAGGTTTATTGTGTACGCTACCTGGAAGTGGACCACGGTACATGCGGAAACCAGCGGTAAACCGGTTTATCGCTATGTGTTTTCGAAACCGAAACCACCTATGAGCGCTAAGATGGCGGGTTCTACGCCGGGCCTTGCAGGCGGCATGAATAAAGTTGACCCTGCAAAACCCGCGGCACCTAAAGGCCCGGAACCATACAACGGAGCCCCGCATGCTTTCGAAATTGAATATGCAATGGGCAACCTGGCCACTAATGAGTCTTACGCCTGGACACCGGATGATTATAAGGTTTCTGAAACCATGGAGACCTATTTTGCCAACTTTATAAAAACCGGTAACCCTAACGGTGCGGGCGTGCCAAAATGGACCCCTAACACTAAAGGTAGCCCGGTATCGTTTATTAATTTAAACACCACCACGATATTGGAAAAGGAAAGCCCGCAGCTTAAAGGCCGTTACGTTTTCCTCGATAGCCAATATTCGAAATAACAAGCCGAAATTATCGTCGAAGCCGCCTCTATTTATAGGGGCGGCTTTTGTATTTAGCGATAAATATGAACGGGTACAAAAAAAGCACCCCGGTTATGGAGTGCTTTTAAAAGGAGAACCTTTATAATACTATTATAAGTGGATCACTTCGCCGTAAGCATCAGCGGCGGCTTCCATTACAGCCTCGCTCATGGTAGGGTGAGGGTGTACCGATTTGATGATCTCGTGGCCGGTACTTTCCAGCTTGCGCGCGGTAACTACCTCGGCAATCATTTCGGTAACGTTGGCGCCCAGCATGTGCGCACCTAAAAACTCGCCATATTTGGCATCAAAGATCAGTTTTACAAAACCGTCTTTAGCGCCGGCAGCACTTGCTTTGCCCGATGCCGAGAACGGGAATTTACCTACTTTAATTTCGTAACCGGCTTCCTTGGCTGCTTTCTCGGTATAACCAACCGAGGCAACTTCCGGCCAGCAATAGGTACAACCAGGTATGTTATTGTAGTTTAACGGCTCTGGATGTTGCCCTGCAATTTTTTCCACGCAAATGATACCCTCGGCAGATGCTACGTGAGCCAATGCCTGGCCCTTAACAATATCGCCGATAGCGTAAACGCCTTCTACATTGGTTTGGTAGTAATCATCAACCAATACTTTGCCTTTATCAGTTTTTACACCGTTTTCTTCCAGGCCGATACCTTCTATGTTTGTAGAGATACCGATGGCCGATAAAACAACATCAGCCTCTAACACGATATTGCCTGATGCGGTTTTAACATTTACCCTGCAGCCGTCGCCGTTGGTATCAACAGATTCAACGGTAGAGCTGGTCATGATATTGATGCCTTGTTTTTTCAGGATCCTGAAAAGGCCCTTTGATATTTCTTCATCCTCCAACGGGACGATGTTGTCTAAAAACTCCACCACGGTAACCTTGGTACCTATAGCGTTGTAGAAGTAAGCAAACTCGATACCGATAGCACCAGAACCAACTACAACCATTGATTTTGGCTGTTTAGGCAATATCATGGCCTGGCGGTAGCCTATAACTTTTTTACCATCCTGTTTAAGATTAGGTAACTCTCTCGAGCGGCCACCTGTTGCTATAATAATATGTTTAGCGGTAAAGTCCTTTGTGCTGCCGTCGGCTATCTTAACAGACACGGTACCTTTGCTTTTAAGCGAACCGTAGCCTATAATAACGTCGATCTTGTTTTTCTTCATTAAAAACTGTACGCCTTTGCTCATACCATCGGCTACGCCACGGCTGCGTTTTATTACAGCTTCAAAATCAACCTCGCCACCGCTGGTTTTAATACCATAATCTGCAGCGTGGTTTAAATAATCAAAAACCTGCGCGCTTTTCAGCAACGCTTTGGTAGGGATACACCCCCAGTTAAGGCATATACCGCCTAATGATTCTTTCTCAACTATAGCAGTTTTTAAACCCAGCTGTGATGCACGTATAGCGGCCACATAGCCGCCCGGGCCCGAACCAATTACAATTAAATCGTAGTCCATATAGTTATATATCTTTTTTGATTTTGAATGCCAAAGCTAAATAAAAAGCGGGGAATTGAAAAAAAACGGCGTTTTTAGGATTTTACCATGATAATTGCTGCCTGGCCGCTAAAAATCAACTCCTTAAAGGGGCACAATCGTCCGAATAATGTAAATATTATAGCAAAAATTCACCAATTTTTCATTATTAGCTACTTAGCGTGTAAAATGTTGAAAAATATATAATTATTGTTAACACTAACTTAACATTAGCAATGAGGCAATTACATATCTTTGTGCCAAATTTAAATCACTTAACAGTTAAAAATTAAAAAAAGAGCGTATGAGGAAGCATTTACTTCTACTAATTTTCGCCCTGTTTACGTCTGTTGTTGGCTTTGCACAGCAAACAACAAGTAGTATATCAGGAACCGTAGTTGACGAGAAGGGTTTATCGTTACCAGGTGTTACAATCACCGCGATACACACCCCAACCGGTACCAACTATTCAACCGTATCCCGCGTGGATGGCCGTTACAACTTGCCCAATTTACGTATTGGCGGGCCTTACACGGTAACCTATTCTTTCATTGGTTTCACCTCAAGGGTTGAAAGCGATGTAACCCTATCATTGGGCCAGGAGTTTAGAATTGACACCAAATTGCTGCCAACCAGCACTTCATTAAGTGAAGTAAGGATCACCAGCACACAAAGCAAGGTTATCAACAACTCACGTACAGGTTCACAGGAGATCATCACCCGTAACCAGATCGACCGTTTGCCAACCATTAACCGGTCTATTCAGGATTACACCAAGTTAACTCCGTCTGCAAACGGCAGCAGTTTTGGCGGCCGTAACGGTAATGGTAACAACCTTACTGTGGATGGTGCATTGTTTAACAACTCTTTTGGTTTAGCAGGCTCATTAGGTGGCCAAACCAACTCACAGCCTATCTCGTTAGATGCGATTGAGCAGATACAGGTAGCTGTAAATCCTTTTGATGTTACCCAGGGCCGTTTTGCGGGCTCGGGTATCAATACCGTAACCAAATCTGGTACAAACGAATTTAAAGGTACTGTTTACCTTTACAAACGTACCGCAGGTTTAGTTGGTTTACACACCCTTACTACCGATGTGGCTAAACCAACCATTAACTACACACAACGCGGTATCAGTTTAGGCGGTCCTATCGTTAAAAACAAATTATTCCTATTTGTTTCTGGGGAGCAGGAAAGAATAAGCGACCCGGCTACTCCTTACACGGCATTACGTACAGGACAAACAGCAGGTGGTACTATTTCACAGGCTTCGTACGATGACCTGACAACTTTGAAAGATTTCCTGAAAACTAAATATAGTTACGACGCAGGTGCTTTTGAAAACTACCAGTTACGTACCCGTTCTGATAAAATTACCGCAAAATTAGACTGGAACATTAATAAGAACAATACCTTATCGTTAAAGTATTTCTACCTGAAATCTTTACGTGATGTACCACCAAGCGGTTCGGGCGCGCAAAACAACAGCCGTAGCCCGGGTTTTACAGGCTTGCCGTTCTTTTCTTCGTTCTATACCATCAACAACAACTTCAATATTGGTATTGCCGAGTTGAATACCCGTATCAGCAGCAAATTTGCAAACAAATTTACCGTTGGTTACCAGGCGCTGCGCGATTTTCGTTCATCACCGGGCGGTGGTTCGTTCCCACTTGTTGATATCTTAAACCCGGCAGGTACAGCTACCTTAACCTCATTTGGTTATGAGCCTTTTACTGCCAATAACCTGTTAAATACCAACACCACTCAGGTTAGCGACAACTTTACTTATTTTGCTGGTAAACACGAGATCAATATTGGTTTATCTGGTGAGTTTAACAGCTACAAAAATGGGTTCGCGCCTAACTACAATGGCCAGTACCGCTTTAAAAGTGTAGCAGATTTCATGGAGTCGGCCAACAAAGGCACTCCTAACGCTGTACGTTATGCTTTGCAGTACTCTGCATTGCCAGATGGTTCTTTCCCTTTTGCTTATGTTAAAGCCTACACCATTGGTTTTTACCTGCAGGATAAATGGCAAGCTACAGACAACTTTAAATTGACTTACGGTTTCCGTGTAGATGTACCAAGCTACAATACCAAAAGCCAGCTTAATTCAAACGCTGCTGCCTTAACAAAATTCAGGGATGGTTATGTGGTTAATACTGCCCAGTTCCCCAAATCTACCATCCAGTTTTCACCACGTGTTGGTTTCAACTGGAATGTTAATGGCGAAGGTTTAACCCAGGTACGTGGTGGTGCCGGTATCTTCCAGGGCCCGGTTCCATATGTTTACATATCTAACCAGGCAAGTAACAATGGTGTACAATTTGGTTCGTTCACTTATGTGCCTTTACCTGCAAACGGTGGTATTTCACCAACCGACCCTAAGTTTATATTTAAACCTGATGTTAATGCTAACAGGCCATCTGGCGCAGCCGCAAATACTGCTTACAACCTGGTTGTAACTGATAAGAACTTCAAATTCCCATCTAACTTTAGGGTGAACATTGGTGTTGACCAAAAATTACCGTTAGGTATTATAGGAACCTTAGAGGGTAGCTATTCTAAAGACATTAATGCCGTTATCTTCCAAAACGTTGCTTTACCATCTACAGGCACTGCGTTCTCGGGTAGCGATAACCGTATCCGTTACAGCGGCACAAGTGTTTACCCGGCTATTGTAGTAGGTGGCGTAAACCAAAATACTGCTGCGAATCCAAACATTAGCGATGCGATTTTGCTGACCAATACTAAAAAAGGTTACGCTTACAACATCACCGGCCAATTACAGCGTACTTTTAAAGACCTGTACTTTATGGTGGCGTACACTCACTCAGATTCTCGTTCGGTTAATGATGGTGGTTCTATTTCGCAATCAACCTGGAGAGACCGTTCAGTTTCTGGCGACCCGAATGCTGATGTAGCATCTTACACCAACTTCCGCCAGCCAAACCGTGTTATTGCTGCATTCTCATACAAAAAGCAATACTTTAACCACTTATCTACTTCGGTAGGTTTAACTTACGAAGCAGCTAACGCTGGTTCTACATCTTATGTATACAGTGGTGATGTAAACGGCGACGGACAAACGAGTAACGATTTGATCTACGTGCCTAAGGATGTTACTGATATCATCTTGGTAAAGGATAACGCTGTGGCAACAAGTGCTACTTATGACGCGCGTACTCCTGTGCAGATCTACAATCAGTTGAGTGCCTATATCAACCAGGATCCTTACCTGAGCAAACGTAAAGGTAAATATGCAGAGCGTAACGGTTTAGTATTGCCATACTTCCATTTGGTAAACTTTAACTTTACGCAAGATCTTTACCAAACTACCGGGAAAATCAAAAACACCTTACAGTTTGAGTTTAATATTATCAACTTAGGTAACTTCCTTTACAGGAACTGGGGTAACTTTAAATTTGCTAACCGTACTGCATTGCTTACCTACAAAGGTATTGATGCTGCTACCGGTAAACCAACTTACTCGTTCCCTTACTTTGATACACCGAACCAAACACCACTTACTACTACATTTGCAAACGGCGTTTCTCAAGCTTCACGCTGGCAAGCTCAGTTTGGTTTAAGATACATCTTCAACTAAACGACGCTTAACAACTAATAACAAAAAATCCCCGGTAACAATACTGGGGATTTTTTTGTTATAGACTATTTTGAATAGCGGACAATTGCTAAAAAAACACAAAGCCCCGGCATTAACAATACCAGGGCTTTGTTATGAATAACGCTGTTGCCTTAATTATAAATAAATTCACCGTATGGTGATGAAACGGTTACCTGTTTAATATCCGCTGCTTCCACCCGCCCAACAATCTGCGCAGGTACACCAAAGCTTTCAGATATTTTGATGATATAGGCAGCAATTTCCTCCGGAACATAAAGTTCCATGCGGTGGCCCATATTAAATACCTTGTACATTTCCTGCCAGCTGGTATTGCTTTCTTCCTGTATCAGTTTAAACAAGGGCGGGATAGGGAACAGGTTATCTTTAATGATGTGCAGGTTATCTACAAAGTGCAGCACCTTGGTTTGGGCGCCGCCACTGCAATGCACCATGCCATTTATCTGGCTGCGGTAAGTATCTAATATAGTTTTGATGATAGGGGCGTAGGTGCGGGTAGCAGAGAGTACCAGTTTACCGGCAGTAATGGTTTCGCCGTTGCCTATCTCAATCTCGTCGGTTAGTTTTTTGCTGCCCGAGAATACCAGGTCGTATGGTACGGCAGGGTCAAAGCTCTCGGGGAATTTATCGGCGATGGTTTTGTTAAACACATCGTGGCGGGCAGAGGTAAGGCCGTTAGAGCCCATTCCGCCGTTATATTCGTTCTCGTAAGTAGCCTGCCCGTATGATGCCAGGCCGACTATCACGTCACCGGGTTGGATGCGGTGGTTGGAGATCACATCCTCGCGTTTCATGCGGCAGGTTACGGTGCTGTCCACAATAATGGTACGCACCAAGTCGCCCACATCAGCGGTTTCACCACCGGTAGAATAAATGCCGATCCCGGCTTCGCGCAGCTCAGCTAAAATTTCTTCGGTGCCGTTAATAATGGCGGCAATTACTTCACCTGGTATCAGGTTTTTATTGCGGCCAATGGTTGACGACAGCAGGATATTATCTACAGCACCCACGCAAAGCAGGTCGTCCAGGTTCATGATGATGGCATCCTGGGCAATACCGCGCCATACCGAGATGTCCCCGGTTTCTTTCCAGTAAGTATACGCAAGTGAGGATTTTGTGCCTGCTCCATCGGCGTGCATAATATTGCAGTACTCAGGGTCGTTGGTTAATATATCAGGAACAATTTTGCAGAACGCTTTCGGGAAAATGCCCTTATCAATGTTTTTAATGGCATTATGTACATCATCTTTTGATGCAGACACGCCCCGTTGATCATATCTTTGCGGAGAAATCATGGGCAAATATACTGCTTAATACCCTTTTGCGGGTTAAAATTGTTAATTTGCCATATCTACCACATCTATGTTAAAATCCTTGCTGCATAAACTCAACAGGCTGCGCTTAACTCTCAACGGGCAGCGTAATTTTTTAATTTATTGCAGCGTTGTAGTAGGGCTTTTTGGTGGGCTGGCTGCAGTTGCCTTAAAGTTCCTGGTCCATTTTATGGAGGAGTTGAGCCGCAATATATCATCGCACCTGCCGTACCATATTATATATGTTTTTTTGCCTGCGCTGGGGATACTGCTAACCGTATCGTGGCAGCACCTCATCAACCGCGATAAAATGCAAAAAGGGATAGGCAATATCCTGATAAACATCCGCAGAAACCGTTCGAACATTAAGTTCAACAATATATACTCGCATTTGGTAACCAGTTCGCTTACGGTGGGTTTTGGTGGCTCATCGGGTTTGGAGGCACCCATTGTTTGTACAGGAGCGGCCCTTGGTTCAAACCTCGGGCAGTTTTTTAAGCTTAGCCCCTATGAAAAAACGGTGCTGATAGCCGCCGGTGCATCGGCAGGTATTGCCGCTGTTTTTAACAGCCCTATTGCAGGGGTGCTGTTTTCGCTGGAGATATTGATAGGTGAGATCACCATCCCAACTTTTATCCCGCTATTGATTGCTTCTGCTACAGGAGTGGTGGTATCTAAAATATTGTATTCGGGGCAGCTTTTCCATTTGGTTACCGAAGGGTGGGTAATAACAGCGTTACCCTTTTACATTGTGTTAGGGCTGCTTTGTGGGTGGGTATCCATTTATGTTGCCAAGGTGGGTGGTACACTGGAAAAGGGAATCTTTTTAAAGCAGAACCGTTATGTACGTGCTTTAAGCGGTGGTTTACTTTTGGGGATATTGCTGATGGTTTTCCCGGCGTTATTTGGCGAAGGGTATCACTATTTGCAACAGATATTAAACGGGAACCTCTCCGTGCTAAAAGAGGAGACTTTTTTTGGTGCCTGGTTATCAGACCCCCTGGTAATGCTGCTATTCATCGCTTCGCTGGTGCTGATGAAAATAGTTGCAGCGGGAATTACCATAGGTAGTGGTGGTAATGGCGGCACTTTTGCGCCCACTATGTTCACCGGGGCGTTCCTGGGGTTGTTTGTGGCATTTGGCGTTAACCAAACCGGGCTGATCCACTTAAATACCAGCAATTTTATAGCCGTTGGGATGGCCGGGGCATTAGCGGGGGTGCTACATGCACCGCTAACCGCCATATTTTTGATAGCCGAAATAACGGGCGGCTATGTGCTGTTTATCCCGCTCATGATCGTATCGGCTATATCTTATTTGATAGCTAAGCTATACAACCCGCACAATATGTATTGGCATCACCTGGTGCATGAGCGTAACATTCATCCCGGACAAGATCAAACGATGCTCAATAACATTACGTTAGATAGCATCGTCAACAAAAGTTTTATAGCAATTAACAGCCAAACCCCGCTTGCCCAACTTTACAAGATATTAGCTACCACCGATGCTAATATTTTCCCGGTATTGACAGCCTCGGGCGAGTTGGAGGGAGTGATATGGATAGATGAGATCCGCCGGCAAATATATGGCGGCGATACTGATGATGTTACCGTGGCCGATATTATGGTTACCCCGCCGGCTATTATTCAAAGCAACGATAACGTAAGCGCGGTGATGGATCTGTTTGATAAGCTGGATGTTTGGCAACTGCCCGTGGTAGATGGTGGGCGATTTACCGGTTTTGTATCTAAATCGGCCTTGTTGAGCAAATACAGACAGATTATCATCAAGCAGCACAACGAAACCGATTTATTTGCGCGCGATTAATTGTTTATTAATGCCCATGCGCTATATTAGGGCATTAAATGAAAATAGGATTTCGGATCTTTTTGATACTCACGTTGGTGTTTAGCTTCGTGATAGGTATGCCTAAGCCTGCTGTTGAAGTAGAAACCGGCTTGGCTATTAATTTTACAAATGGCGCTGCCGATGCCTTAAACAGCATATTGATCTTTTTACTGCTGGTAACGCATATTTTGATGCTTTTTTTGTTGTTTATCAGGCAAACCGTCCACTATCGTTATTTTCTCATCTTCTTCCCAATAGTGTTCTGGCTGTTCTATGTGGCTAATACCATTGGCGCGCATTTAGCCGAGCCGGAAATGTTCCTGTCGCACATCCCATATATATTGTGCTACGTTTTATGTGTAATACAATACTACTC
The DNA here is from genome assembly GCF_039925265.1 of Mucilaginibacter sp. Classification (GTDB taxonomy): domain Bacteria; phylum Bacteroidota; class Bacteroidia; order Sphingobacteriales; family Sphingobacteriaceae; genus Mucilaginibacter. The sequence continues at coordinate 113,085 of NZ_JBDSZG010000014.1, read as the reverse complement.
CATTTTAAAAGTAGACCCCGCGTTTGCCCTTGGCCCGCCAACAGAACCGGAGCCTGAAGAAACCGTACCACGCCAGCGGTTTGATACCAACGAACCTATGTAATAAAAAAGGCCTTAAACCCGCCGGTTTACCGGAAAGCGTAAGGCCTGTAATTTTGGTTGCTGCTGTTCTACCTGGTAAATAATAACTCTCTGAATTTTGGCAGCGGCCATAAGGCGTCATCAACCAATTGTTCCAGTTTATCTACGTGGTAGCGGATCGGCGCGAAATAGGTTTTTACCTTTTCGTCGTAGCTAATGGCGCGTTCGCGGATATCTTCAATGGCGTTCGCCTTCTTGCGTTCGGAAACCATCTCGTCAACATTGGTTTTTATAAAGTTAATGTGCTCGGCTACTTTATTAATAATATCCAGCTGTGCTGCATAGGTGCTCTCGTCAAGCCCAATTTCCTTTAAGCCTTTAACGTTACTTACCAGCTTGCTTTGGTAGGCTATAGCGGCCGGTATAATTACATTCATCACCAGTTCGCCAATTACGCGGGCCTCTATCTGTAGTTTTTTATAAAAAGCATCCAGCAGTATCTCGTGACGGGCGTGTGCTTCGCGACGGCTAAAAACGCCAGTCTCCGCAAAAAGCTCGGCTGCTTTTTCTGTCAACAGGGCATCCAGCGCCTTTGGCGTAGTTTTAATGTTAGCCAATCCGCGCGCAGCGGCTTCTTTTTCCCATTCTTCGCTGTAGCCGTTACCTTCAAATCGGATGTTGCGCGATTCTTTGATGTATTTTTTGATGATCATCATCAGCGCGACGTCTTTTTTCTCGCCTTTTTTGATCAGCTTATCTACATCAACCTTAAATTTCTTCAGCTGGTCTGCAACGATCAGGTTAAGGATGGTCATCGGGCTGGCCGAATTTGCCGAAGAGCCCACCGCACGCAGTTCGAACTTATTACCGGTGAAGGCAAAAGGAGAGGTGCGGTTACGATCTGTATTATCCTTTAATATCTGCGGTATTTTAGGGATGCCCTGCCATAACGAATTTTCGTCCTTTATTTTTTTGCTAAGGCGCGAAGTATCTATCTCGTCCAATACCTCATTTAACTGGCTGCCCAAAAAGATGGAGATAATTGCCGGTGGCGCTTCGTTAGCACCCAAACGGTGATCGTTATTTACCGATGCGATAGAAGCACGCAGCAGGTCGGCATGTTCGTGTACCGCCTTAATGGTGTTTACAAAAAAAGCGAGGAACTGCAGGTTGTTTTTTGGCGTTTTGCCTGGCGACAACAGGTTTTTACCTGTGTTAGTGATCAGGCTCCAATTATTGTGTTTGCCCGAGCCATTGATGCCTGCGTAAGGTTTCTCGTGCAATAGTACCTTAAAATTATGGCGGCCGGCAACGCGGTCCATAATATCCATTAGTAACTGGTTATGATCTATGGCGAGGTTTATTTCTTCGTAAACCGGCGCGCATTCAAACTGCGAAGGCGCAACCTCGTTGTGGCGGGTTTTCAATGGGATTCCCAATTGCAGGGCTTCGGTTTCCATATCCTGCATAAAAGCGTAAACCCGGCTCGGGATCGAACCAAAGTAATGGTCTTCCAGCTGTTGGTTTTTGGCCGAGATGTGGCCAAACAAAGTACGCCCGGTTAAAAACAGATCGGGGCGGGCGTTAAACAAGGCGGTATCTACCAAAAAATATTCCTGCTCAATACCCAGCGATGCATTTACTTTCTCAATGCTTTTGTCGAAATAATGGCAAACATCTACAGCAGCCTTATCTAAAACGCTCAGGGCTTTTAATAAGGGCACTTTATAATCCAGCGCTTCGCCGGTGTACGATACAAATACAGTAGGAATACACAGGGTGCGGGCAATAACAAAAGCAGGGGAGGATGGGTCCCATGCGGTATAACCACGCGCCTCGAAAGTATTGCGGATGCCACCGCTTGGGAAACTGGATGCATCGGGCTCCTGCTGGGCAAGCGCGTCGCCGCTAAAGCGTTCAATAGCGCCGCCATCAGCTGTCGGTTCAAAAAAAGCGTCGTGCTTTTCGGCAGTAGTGCCGGTTAGTGGTTGGAACCAGTGTGTATAGTGCGTGGCACCTTTGCCCATTGCCCAGGCGCGCATAGCAGCGGCTACCTGCTCGGCCAGGTCGCGGGGGATGGTTTCGCCGTTATCTATAGAATTAACAATACCTGCATAGGCTTCTGAAGAAAGATACTCCTTCATTTTATGTTTATCAAAAACATTAGCCCCAAAATAGTCGGATATTTTGTTAGACGGTGTTTTTACTTCGGGTATTTCCCGGCTAAGTACTACCCTGAGGGCCTGAAAACGAATATTGGGCATAACGTTATATTATTGGTTACCCCAAAAATAGAAAATCATTTAAAATAACAGCTATCATGCCGGCTAATATCACCACCCCAAAGTCTTTTTATAATAGTGCCGCCCAAGGTTGTTTTAATACTAATTCTTCAACAAAATATACAATTTGTTTAAAATTATGCGTGCATAGCATACATTTAGCATTAAATTATGTTTAAATCTTTGTAAATATTGCGAAAACTTTAAAATATGCATCTTTATTAAAGCGCAAATTATAATATTTATAAATATTGATGAATTATTTTTTGTTTTGAAAATAAAACGACCAATTATTTATGTTAATAATTAAAAAAATGGCATCTATTATTGAAGTTATATCATTTATAATTTGTTTTTGTTAAAATTCATTCATATTTTCATAAAAAATTAGTAATTAATACAAATTCTATAGAGATTATTATCATTAAGTAACATAATGTAATTTTTATAGAGAAAAGGTATTTAATTGCCATGAATTATAGATGAAGAAGCTTTAACAACCAAGATATTTAAGAACAACACAACAACAATTAACAAAAACAATTAATTTAATTCCTTATCATGAAAAAAAGACTTTTACTCTTATCATTTTTTGCAGCAGCAGCTACTTTTACCGCAAGCGCGCAGGACGCCCCTAAAGCAGATCCGCCTTTGGTTATCTTTGGTTCGGTAGATACTTACTACAAAAACGATTTCTCGGGCTTTAAATCGGCCGGCGGTAGTTCAAACATCGGTACCAGTTTTGCAAGCGATCAAAATTCGATCTCTATTGGTATGATTGACCTGGGTTTGAAGAAAAAAGTTGGAAAGGCGGCTTTTGTTGGTGAAATGAGCTTTGGTCCACGCGGCCAGGCGCAGTCTATCCCTAACGGTGCAAGCGGCGATTCTTACCACATCCAAAACCTATACGTGTCATACGATCTGAGCGATAAGTTTACCGTTACAGGTGGTTACATGGCAACTTTTGTAGGTTACGAAGTAATATCTCCGGTAGGTAACTTCAACTACTCAACTTCGTACCTGTTCACCAACGGCCCGTTCCAAAATGCAGGTTTAAAAGGTACTTACACCTTTTCTGACAAAGCAAGCTTAATGGCAGGTGTATTTAACGATAGCTGGAACAACTACTCATCTACCAAAGATGTATCTACTTTCGGTGCCCAGTTGTTTTTAAGCCCTGCAAAAGGCTGGACAGCTTACTTAAACGTAGTTAGCGGCAAAACATCAGGTACCGAATTTGATATCACAACTGCATACCAAATTACTGATGCCTTTAAATTAGGCTTAAATGCTGCTGATTTTAATGCACCAAACAGCCCGGGCGGTTTCCAGGGTATCGCTTTATACCCACAGATAGCTGCAAGCTCAAGCGTGTCTTTCGGTTTAAGAGGTGAGTACTTCAAAGTTAAAGATGGCGGCCCAAGTGTTAAAGCATTCACTTTAACTTCAAACATCAAAGCTGGCCCGTTAACTATCATCCCTGAGTTAAGGCTTGATAAAGCTAACGATGAGCTTTTTGTAGATAGCAAAATGCTTGGCACCAAATCAGCGTCTCAGTTTGTATTAGCAGCTGTGTACTCTTTCTAAAAATCAATAATTAAATTTCTTATAAGCCATCCATATTTGTTTATGGATGGCTTATCTTTATTATATGAAAAAATTAGTATTCAGCATTGCCTGCGCGCTATTGGTGCAAACCGCCTGGGCGCAGAAGGATGTACTTCAGTTCGACGAGAATAACAAATACGTATGCTACCAGGTGATTGAAAAACCGGGTATGAGCATGGATAGCTTATACACCCGCGGATTGCAGTTTGCCGGCTATTTTGCACCTAAACGTACCGAGAAAACCAAAGTACCGGGCAGCGTGACATTGAAAGATAACTTTGTGATCTACGGCAGCGCGCTATTATCAAAAAAAGAAGCCGGAGAAGTGAGCTACAAACTGAACATTGATACCAAGGACGGTAAATACCGCTACAACTTTGGCGAATTTGTATTTAAACCGTACAAAATAAACCGCTACGGCAATATGGCCACTCAGCCCGGCGTAGAAATACCCTTAGAAAAAATGTGGTCCAAGTACAGCGTAAAGGACACCGATGCATACCTGGACCAGATAGGTGCGTTTTGTAAAACCGCTTCTGCAAAATTGATACAGCAGATGGATAGGGTACAAGTGCTGAGAAAACAGGAAGAAGCCGTAAAGAAAGTTGCTACCGACAAATGGTAGTTAGAATTGTTTTTTAGACAGAATATAATTCTTAATAATACCCGTCGTTCAATATAAAATTTGTAATTATCCATATATTCCAATAATTATTTCGCAATAATCGCAATTCGCACAACATTTTGTATTGCCATAACGTTATATAGACAAATTTAATTCTAAACGTTATGCTAAACACAAAATTTGATTTGTACAAGACCGAGTGGCTCGACCTTGTATTCGACGACCGTAACAAAGCTTATGGCGCTTACGACCTAAGGGCACATTATGCGGGAACGCTTAACAAAGCAATGGCCATTGCTTTTACTGTAATAATTACCGGAGCTGTTGCGCTGAGTTTTGCTTTTAAAACCGAATCGCTAATGTCTGACACGGGAACTATGGTTAACATTACCCCGCCTGTTATACAAGCTATTAAGCCTCCCGAAAAACAGATTGAGAAAGCTAAACCTGTACAGCCCGTAAAAGCAACCCCACCGGTGGCTGCTACAAAATTTACGTCATTTGTGGTGACGTCTAAGCCGATTACCGAAGAGCCGCCCGTTATCGAGGATATTCACGGAGATGTGGGCCCGGTTACAACAAAAGGTCCCGAAGGTCCCTCGTTAGCTGTAGATGATAAAGGCCCGGTTGGCCCGGTAGCGGCACCCGCAGGTAATGGCGAAGAAATAATACCCTTTGGCGGCGGATTGGAAGTGAACCCTGAGCCTTACGGTGGCATGGCGGCGTTTGGTAAATTTTTAGGAAAAGCCTTACGTTTTCCACCACAAGCACTGGATGCCAACGTATCCGGCCGTGTGGTAATGACCTTTGTGGTAGAGAAAAACGGCGAGCTTACCGATATTACCGTGATAAAGGGAGCCGGCTACGGGTTCGACCAGGAAGCAACCCGCGTACTTAAACTGGCCAAAGCCTGGAAACCCGGTATCCAAAACGGTCAGCCGGTTAGAGTACGGTATACTATCCCCATTAATTTTCAATTGCCTGCAGAGTAGTTTTTAGTGGAGGTTAAAGAAAAGGTAATTGTTGCCCTTTGAAATTTTTATTTCACGGGGCTTTTTATTTTCATCCCGTACGGTTATAGCTGCGGCGTGACTGCGATGTCCTGAAAATGAGTGTTCCAGAAAAGTGTTTCACCTTGATTTAAGTCGAATTTGTATTTTTTGTTAATTGTTTTATTGTCAGTAATTTATAAGGATTACTTAACGTGCAGGGGTGTTCCAAAGTGTTTCACGAAAAACTGTAAATAGCTGACTGTCAATATTGTTTTAAAAATAAGTGTTCCACTTTTATTTGTGGAACACTTGTGGGGGATTTTCCGCTTTGCGCCGAATAAAGCCTCCAATTAGCGATTAATAATGCTGTGCGTTTATACATGAACGTTTTACCTTTCTGCTTTACGCTTTCAGCTCTTTTTCCTAATTTTGCGCATCCTTTCAACATAAACAATTAAACATTGGAGAACCAGGAATTAACTACCGTTGAAACCGCCAAAGACCTTGGCCTTTTACCCGAAGAATTTACCAGAATTAATGAAATAATGGGCCGCGTACCCAACTTTACCGAGCTTTCTATCTTCGCGGTAATGTGGAGCGAGCACTGTTCCTATAAAAACTCAATCACCTGGCTAAAAACATTGCCAAAGGATAGTCCGCGTATGCTGGCCAAGGCCGGCGAAGAAAACGCAGGTTTGGTAGACCTTGGCGATGGCATCGGCTGCGCCTTTAAAATAGAATCACATAACCACCCATCGGCGCTGGAACCATACCAGGGCGCTGCAACAGGTGTGGGCGGTATCAACCGCGATATATTTACGATGGGTGCAAGGCCCATTGCCCAAATGAACTCCCTCCGTTTCGGCGATTTGAGTTTAGATAAAACGAAATGGCTGGTAAAAGGAGTAGTAAAAGGCATCAGCCATTACGGCAACGCCTTCGGCATCCCAACCGTTGGCGGCGAGCTTTTCTTCGACGAATGCTATAACATCAACCCGCTGGTGAACGCATTTTCGGCAGGTATTGTAAAGGCGGGTGAAACCGTTTCCGCGACATCTTACGGCGTGGGTAACCCGGTATATATTGTGGGTTCGGCCACAGGCAAGGATGGGATCCACGGTGCGGCTTTCGCGTCCAAAGATATTACCGAAGATTCGGTAAACGACTTACCGGCTGTACAGGTAGGCGACCCTTTCCAGGAGAAACTATTACTGGAAGCAACTTTAGAAGTTATTAAAACCGGCGCCGTTGTGGGTATGCAGGACATGGGCGCGGCAGGTATTATCTGCTCCAACTCAGAAATGAGCGCCAAAGGTGAGCATGGTATGATCATCCACCTGGATCGCGTACCAATGCGCCAGGAAAACATGAAACCGTACGAGATACTACTTTCCGAATCTCAGGAACGCATGCTTATTGTGGTAGAAAAAGGTAAAGAAGCGCTCGTAGAAGCGGTTTTTGATAAATGGGACCTAAACTGCGCTATTATTGGCGAGGTGACCGATACCCAGCGCCTGGAGTATTTTATGAACGGCGAAAAAGTTGCCGATGTACCTGCAGATGACCTGGTACTTGGTGGTGGTGCCCCGATCTACGAACGCGAATACCGCGAACCGGCTTACTTTGCCGAGAACCAGAAATTTAAAATAGAAGACGTTGCTGAGCCAACTAACTTAATAGATGTTGCAGAACATTTGATTGCGCATCCAAACATCGCGTCAAAACGTTGGGTAACCGACCAGTACGATTCCATGATCGGTACCGCTACCATGACCACCAACCGCCCAAGCGACGCGGCAGTTGTGGCTGTAAAAGGTTCTGATAAAGCCATTGTATTAACCTGCGATTGTAACTCGCGCTATGTATACGCCGATCCGCAGAAAGGTACGGCCATTGCCGTAGCCGAAGCCGCGCGTAACATTACCTGCGCTGGTGGTGAACCCGTTGCAATAACCAATTGTTTAAACTTTGGTAACCCATACAAGCCGGAGGTTTACTGGCAGTTTGTAGGTGCCATAAAAGGAATGGGCGAGGCCTGTCGCAAATTCGAGACCCCGGTAACCGGCGGTAACGTGAGCTTTTACAACCAATCATCAGATGAAGGACCGGTATTCCCAACGCCAACCATTGGTATGCTGGGCGTAATGGATGATCAGAGTAACCTGATGACGCTTGATTTTAAACAACCAGGCGACTTAATTTACTTAATAGGCGAATCGCAAAACGATATCGCGTCGTCGCAATACCTGGCTTCGTACCATAAAATATCTAAAGCGCCCGCGCCTTATTTTGATATTGATAAAGAATACGCCATGCACCAGGTGGTTAAGCAACTTATTAAACATAAAGTAGTTCAGTCGGCACATGATGTGGCTGATGGTGGGCTTTATGTTGCTTTGGTTGAATCTTGCCTGCCAAACGGCCTAGGCTTTGATATCGATACTGATAGCGCTATCCGCAAGGATGCTTTCCTTTTTGGCGAGGCACAGGGCAGGGTAGTAGTGAGCGTTGCGCCTGATGATGAAGAGCGTTTCATAGAAATGATGGCTACCAGCGAAGTTGAATTTAGCACCCTGGGTACCGTTAACGGCATCGGCAATACTAATATCGATGGCGAACTGTTCGGTAATATCACCGATATTAAAATGGTACATAGCAACGTATTACATGTAAGCCTTGGTGAAGCATAATGCTGAAACTGAATAAAATTCACCACGTTGCAATTATCTGTAGCGACTATAAAAAATCCAGGCATTTCTACACAGAAGTGCTTGGATTTAAGATATTATTGGAGACTTACCGCGAAACACGCGATTCCTACAAACTCGATCTGGAAGTTAGCGGGCAGTACCAGATAGAGTTATTTTCGTTCCCAAATCCGCCCGCACGTCCATCACATCCCGAGGCCGCCGGTTTACGACACCTTGCTTTTGAGGTGGATGATATAGACGAAGCCGTATTTCATCTAAACGAATGCGGCGTTGTTACCGAACCGATCCGCATAGACGAAACCGCTGGTAAACGTTTTACCTTCTTCGCTGATCCGGATGGTTTGCCGCTGGAGTTGTACGAAAAATAAGAGGACATCGCGATAGAATTTTTGTAGAGACGCGATACTTCGCGTCTTTTTTTGTTTCCTGTAAAACTCGCCACATACCGCCTGCGTTAGTGATTGCAGTGGAAACCCCGGAATGGAGCGGCGCTTCTATCAGCGGCGCGAAATGAGGAGTTGGAACGTAAAGCACGGGCCGCAGGCAACGCCAAACCCGCTCAAAATGGGGTGGTAGTTTTGTATTCCCAATTAACTTTGTAGATTTAGGAACTAATTATTACCATATGAAAATTTTACCGGTTTTATCTATGAAACGTATTTTTCGTTTTGCGGGCGCGCAGGTTATTGTAGCGCTATTGCTTCTTTCCACTATCAAAGTTTCGGCTCAGGACCATGCGATGGTAAAGGATCCCGACGTAATTGGGCGATGGGATCTAACGATGGAAAAGGACGGTAAAACCCAGCCTTCGTGGCTGGAAGTGCAGAAATCGGGCACACATACCCTTATCGGTCGTTTTACGTATGCTTTTGGCAGCGCGCGCCCTATATCAGAAGTAAAACCGCACGATGGTAAATTTAGTTTCTCTATCCCGCCGCAATGGGAGCAGGGCGACCGCAATATGGATTTTGAATTTGAAGTTGGCGGCGATGTGATAAAAGGCACCATGGTTTACACCGATGGCAAAAGCTACAGCTTTACCGGCGTTCGCGCACCAAGAATGCTGCCAACCAAAGCGCCGGTTTGGGGCAAGCCAATTGTTTTATTTAACGGTAAGAACACCAAAGGATGGCATACCGAAGGCACAAATCAATGGATAGTGGAGAAAGGCGTTTTACGCAGCCTTAAATCGGGCTCTAATCTAATTACGGATAAAACTTTCGGCGATTTTAAACTGCATATCGAGTTCCGTTACAAACAGGGCAGCAACAGTGGTGTTTACCTGAGAGGCCGTTACGAAGTGCAAATAATTGACACCAAAAGTGGCGAGCCGGAGCCGATCAACAACCAGTTTAGTTCGGTATATGGCTTTTTGCCGCCAAATAAAATGACGGCTAAAAACCCGGGCGAATGGCAAAGCTACGATATTACACTGGTTGGCCGTCTGGTTACTATAGTAGCCAACGGCACCGAAGTAATTTCCCGTGCGGAGATCCCCGGTATTACGGGCGGCGCGCTTAACAGCCGCGAAGGCGAACCCGGCCCACTATTAATACAAGGCGACCACGGACCGATAGATTACCGTAACATTGTGATCACCCCGGCGAAATAAACGTTTAACAATATTCATAAAAAAAGCGGTCCCGACTTTGTTGGGACCGCTTTTTTGCTTTAAGGCCAAAAATTATTTGCCTTCTATATAAGCTTTTAAATTATTCAAGACAGCCTGGCGGGCACCTTGTTGATCTTCAACAGGGTCGTTATCCTGGGGTTCGAAACTTTCGGTTATGGTAACCGGGTTACCGGCGATAAATTTGATAACAGAACTTCGCCCGTCATCCAGCGTGTAAGTGAGGAGTTGATTGGGGATAACGTCCTTGTAGATCCCTTCGAAATTAAAGCTGAAGCTGCCATCTTTTAAGCCCATTACAAACAGGAACCTGCCACCCGGCTGCGGATCGTTTTCCGCGTGCGAGGTATGCCAATCCGGGGAAAAAGTGTTCCAATGGATGATGTCGGCAGGGTTATGCCATATTTCCCATACCTTTTCTATTGGGGAATTTATTTCAACAGTAGCTGTTTGGGCATTATCTTTTAGCTTCATAATTGGCGTGTTTATAGAACAAATATATGGTTCGGCCACTTACCGCAAATGGGCAAATACGCCATTGTTATGGGCGATTTGGGACATGATATCACCCTAATTTCACGATTCGATTTAATCAGTGCGGATTCGTGTTTATCATTTCACCACCTCAACCCATTGCCCTTTTATCAGCGCGGTTATATCGTGGTTATACATAGCTTCGCAGTACGCCGCCGGCAAGTAGTATTTACCGGCATAGGCCGCGTTCAGCATTACGTAATACGTTACTTCGGTATTTTCGCCCAGGCTGAAATAGGTATTCACCCTATCGTCGCGAATGTCGCGGTAATCGGATGCGGAGGATTTAAAAGCCTCGTCGTTATTTAGCATGCGGGTGTTCAATATCTCCCATCCTGAAGGGAAGATCTGCGTAAGCGCCATATTATCATACCGCCCGCGTTTACCCGGGTTTTTAATGGTTACCTGTGCCACAAAATCGCTGCCTTGTTTCAGTTTTGTTGGATCGATAGGTTTGCCGCCCAGGCTGAAGTAACCCACGCGTAACTGCAAAATATCCGGGTTAACATAGGTTTTAACATCCTGCCCGGATGATGGTTGTCCTTGCTGGATCAGCCTTACGTAAAGCCGGTTGGTGCCTGTGTTTTTCATGGTTACTTTGCCACCGTTGGCTGCTATCGGCGAAGCCCATATATAGGAGGCCGAGTTGATATTCGCCTTATCGTTATTTGCCTGGTAGTTGAACAGCAACTTGCTGCCCGATTTATTGGAGCCGCAATATTCCGCTATCGCTACGAGCGAGTAAGCGGTGGTTTGTGTGCTGTACCAGCTATCAACCGATAACCGCGATGCAACAGATCGTAACACACCTGCGGCCTTTTGCTGCTGGCCTAATAGGGTGAGCGTTTCCAGGATCATCGCTTCATCACGCATGTCGGATCCATAGGTACCGTACATGGCATTGTATGGGGCGATATCTGTAGATAAACCATTGATCATTCGCAATCCAACCTCCGGCTGTCCGGCAAGCTTGTAGGCCGCTGCCAAACGCCAGCGTGCTTCAACGCTCAGGTATTGGTACTCTTTCAAGCGGTTCATAGCACCTAATTCGGGCGAGCCGGATAAGGCCAGCAGGAATAGGCGGTAAGCCTGTACCAGGTCGGTATAGTAATAGTAACCGTGAATGTTGGTCCGTGGATCGGGCGACCAATTCACCGCTTTTTGCTTCTGATAACGTTTCCAATCATTTATCAGTCCGGCAGGCAGGCTATAGCCTTTCGCCTGTGCAGCCAGCAGGAAGTGCCCGGCGTAGTTGGTTCCCCATTCATCGGCATCAGCATTTCCCGGCCAATAGCTCAGCCCGCCGCTTTGTGTGCGGAAGCCGTTTAAGCGATTGATGCTATATTTGATATTACGATCTGTCTCCGCTTTTTGGCGCGATGAAAGATCGAGTAACTGGCCCAGGTATAACTGCGGGAAGCCCGAAGAAGTGGTTTGCTCCACACATCCATGCGGATAGGTGATGAGGTATTCCAGCCGCTTGCCCAGGTTGAGCGGCGAGATGCTGGCCACCTCAAGACTGGCCTTATTGGTGCCGTTTATACCGATAGCTGCATACGGAGCAACCCAGGTTTCGCCCGGTTTTAGCTCCTTTTCGGTAACCCGGCTTACGGGTGGGTTAGGGTTGCGAACGTTAAGCTCTACATCATAAGCCGTGCTTTCGCCGCCCGATTTGGCGGTGATCTTCACCTTACCAACACCCACAAAATCCTTTACATCCAGATCAAAGGTAACCAGTTGATCACCCGGTTTGCTGAAGGTAACCACCTTGGTGTTGTTGCCCCCAAGATTACTGAAGGCATTGGATTGCACCTGTACCGTTACCGATTTAATGTTATCCTCCATCGCGAAAACTGTTACCGGCAATTGCACTTTTTCCGACGGGCCTAATACCCTTGGCAGAGTTGCCAGTATCATCAGCGGCTTTTTAACGGCCACCGCTCTCTCAGCGAAACCGTAGCCGCCATTGTGCCCGGCAATAACCATGGCTTTTACCGAACCTACGTATTGTGGCAGCGTAAATTTGGTGGTCTGGCTTGCACCTTTCTCCAAACGGAACGGCCCCATGAATTTTACCACCGGTTTAAAGCGGTTTACGGTCACATTTTTGTTCACACCGCCGGTACCGTCACCGCCGATGCTGAGGATGCGTTCTAAGCCGCCGCCAAATGCGCCAATAACATAATCAAATAAGTCCCAGGTTTTTACACCAAGAGCCTCACGGGCATAGAAAGCCTCATGCGGATTTGGCGTTTTATAGTTGGTGATATCCAGCAGGCCCTCATCAACAATAGCGATGGTATAGGTCATGGCCTTGCCGGTCGCCTCAGATACCGTAATAGCCGATTGCGTTTCGGGGCGAATCTTATCCGGCATGGTGATCACCGGTTTCAGGATGGTTTCGGGGTTATCCACATTGAGCGGGATAGCGCCATACATGCGTATCGGCAAATCGTTTTTGGTTTGCGAATGGCGCTGTAACAGTGTTACGTTCACAAAAACGTTTGGCGCCATGGTTTCGTCCACCTTAAAAGTGTAGCGGGTTTCGCCCTTTTTTGTATCTATCCAAGTTGTTTTTAAAACCTTGCTGCCGTTCTCAAAACTGATGAGCGCGTGCCCGTCGCCACCGGTTGGGATGGTAAGGGTAGCGTCTTCGCCAACTTTATAATTTGTTTTGTCGGATGTGAAGGATAGCATCGCCGCCTCAGTTGGCGCGGTCTGCTGCAAGCGTTCCGACCAGTTTGGCCAATCCACGTACATGATCTTACCGGTAGAGTGCCCTGTCTCCGGGTCCTTTATACGGATGAGGTAACGGCCCCAATCTGCCTGCGGGATACGGAGGGTATACTTGCCACGCCCGTTATTAAGCGTAACAGTACCTGTTTTAATAAGCTTGTTATATTTATCCTGGGTAAAATTGCTCATCTCATTGCCGCCTTCGTCCCACCACCAACGCCATTGAATTTTAAAAAGCTCCAGCTCTACGTTGCGTGTACCGCTAAACGGTTTGCCTTTGGTATCAACAGCTACAATTTCGATATCATGATTCTTATCCGTAACCAACATGCCGGATAATTCGCTACCTTTTGGTGTTTTAAGACCCACGTATCCGGGGTAAACGTTATAGTCCATAGCGGCCTGCTGCAGACTGAAGTTACCGCCCGGTTCGAACACTTTTACTACAAAGTTGGCACGCAGTTGCCCCGGTGCCTGTTTTTCTACATTAATATCCGTATTTACATCTGCTACACCGTTCTCATTTAACCGGCCGTCGAAAACCGTTTGTGTTTGGGTGTTAAAGGCGAGGATAGGGTCGTCAAATTCATAGCCGTCGAAACCTTCAAAACTTGTCTTTTTAGACGACAGGAAAGCATCCACCTTAGCCTTTAAATTTTGTGCCGCGCCGCCGAAGAGCCATTGTGCGCTCAACTTGCCGTTTGCGCCGCTGCCTTTGGTGAGTTCCGTTGCCGCACCGAAATCAAGCTTCAACTTCAGGCGATTAGGCATAATGGTCTCCACTTTTATCTTCTTCTCAAATGTAGCGCCGCCAACCTTTATTCTGGCCGACCAGTTGCCTGTAGGCGAGGACGTCTCAGTAGCGGTATGGAAGCTGTAGAAGCCATCCACAGCACTTGTGCGGGTTAGTTTTTTGTACAACTGCCCGTTGGGATTATACAGTTCAAACTCCACCGGATGATCTGCCGGGAGCGTTTTAAGCTTGTCCTCTAAAATAAAGGTGGTAAATATCGAATCGCCGGGGCGCCATACGCCACGCTCGCCGTAGATGAAGCCTTTTAATCCGTTCTGTACCTGTTCTCCGCCTACGTTGAAACGGGAGAGCGGTAACGAGCTGCCATCATCCAACTTAAGATAACCGCGTTCTTTACCGTGTTTGGCAACCAGCAGGTAAGGCTTACGCTTCATATGCAGCTTGGCCATACCGTCGCCATCAGATGTTACTTTGCAAATTACCTGTTTCTGGTAATCCAATAGTTCCAGATCAACGCCCTTCATCGGTTCGGCGGTTAGGATATTGGTTACCGCAATGGTGATGTTGTTATCATTGCCGCGTTTAACGATCAGCCCGATGTTGGATGCGATGATATTGCGTGTGGCCCAACGGTCCTTGGTAAAGTAGGAGTTATCGCAAGGGTCTGCGCGTTTTTGCCATTCGTAACCTTCGGGATAGTAGTTATCATATCTCGACCAGAAATCATCGTCCTCATCATTTACGCCGCCAGTGTTGTTGCTATACTCGTTGTAGTAATCTTCACCATCGCTGTCCGCGTCATCGCCTTTCACGGCTACAGGGCTGCCGGCTTTGCAATTATACAGAGAGTATTCCTGCCTGAAACCGATCACCACGCGGTAAATAGCACCCGGCTCGGCGCGGAAAAGCTTATCCACATCCAGCATAAAGCGGTTTTTTTTGTGCAGATTGAGCCCCTTGTCGGTAGCGAGGTTTATCGTTTTCTCTAAAATTGGTTTACCTACCTGCCTTAGTTCGTTGCTGCCGTCAAACCCATTGCCCTGGAAGTATTGGGGCACGTTGTTGGCATAAATTTTAATGATCCTCACATCTACCGCTTTCAGGTTCACGGCCTCGAAGGGCATCATCAATTTGCCCGAGTCGGGGAGGATAACGCCCTTACCTGGGATAGATACCGAAGGCAGCCGGTTCTCGAAGAATACATTACTGGTATATGCCTTGTTTATTTTTTTATGGAACACGCTTTCTACGCCCTCGTTCACCACTACGCCGAAGTTGCCTTCCAGCCTTTCGGGCGCGTAAACTTTTACCACGCTGCCGTCTATGGTGTAAGCGGCATCGGTAAGGCTGCCAACCGTTATCAGCCCGGTTAGTTCCTGCCCAACCATTATGGGGTCTGAAAACTGCACTGCTACATACTGGTCGTTATCCTGAACTGCTTTAATATCCAGTACTTTAAAATCGCCAACGGCCGGTACATCAAAGCTTTGGTTGCCAGTTTTATCAATGTCCAGTCCGCTGCCATCCCAGTTAACTTTCACAGGGGAGGAGATGCTTGCTCTTTTGATACCGGTGATGGTAAACTTATGCGTTTTGGTTGCCGGGTTATGCTGCCAGGCTACTGTAACCGGGCTATCGTAATTTGCGGTGAGTATTTTTTCTATTTTTTCCTGGTTCTCCATATCGGCGGTTTGCAGGGTGCCGGTAAGATTCATCATATCGGCAGAATTGTTGGTAGCGCTGGTGAGCCCCACAAACGATACGCTAAAATCGGGTTTAATAGTTTGGAGGTCGAACTTAAAATGCTCAAACGCGCCATCAACTTTTATTATTTTTCCGAGATTAAAATCTGCATCGTACTTTTTATCCGGGTCCAGTTTGCCTTCCGGGCGGAACTCTATGGTACGCTCATCCAGCCAATAGGCCTTTCCTTTTATGGAAGGGGAGAAATCGAATACCTTATCGCTTAGCTCTTCGCCCTGCGCATGGGTAACCTGTACCTCTCCGGCAAGCTTAATGCGGATGGTGCTTTGCTTGGATATTACACCCGTGGTATACGATTCGATATACCGGCTAAAGTCGGGGCCATTTTTTTTATGGTTGTGGGCGCGGACTAAATAAATGGATAATGCGACAAGTAAAAGTGTTGCTGCAACAACGGCAGGGCCCCTTCGCGAACGGAAAAGGGTGTTAATGTAGTTCATGGAGTAGGTTAGTTATTTTCCTATGAATTTAAATAACTTTTATTGAATAAATATTGAGGTTGATAAATAAATATTTAGTTTAAGTTGATTTATTTTTTGGTGGTTTCGTCGACAGAGAAAATGATCCATCAAGGTTTATCATGGCGTTGCCTTCGGCCTGGGCTTTCCGCTCATACTGCGCAGGCCTTATCCACAGGCCGGTATCCGCTCCAATCCCTAACGCAAATTGGCGCTGTAATACAAAAAAGAGACGCGATACTTCGCGTCTCTAAAGTTTTTTATTTCGTGAAATTGGTATCCGTTTTTATTTCACCGCTTTATCCAAACACTCCTGCAATACTTTTGCAAATTGCTTATCGTTTGGCGGTGCGAAGATGGTGTTATGCTCACCCGGGATATCGTGTACGTTGACACCTTTTAGCGCATAAGGGATCCAGCCTAAATTTTTAGAATCATCCATATAGAATGTTTTCTTTACAGCGCGGAACAGCTCTATCTTAATGTCAACAGGCGTCAGCAAATAATTGCGTTGCGCCATTTCACTTTTTTCGTGGATATCGTCGGTATAAGCAGCAAAACCTTCTTTTTTCTTTACTTTATTAGGGAAGGCCTTTTTATAGATCTTGGTAATTCTGCGCCCTATTTCGCGGCTTTTATACTCAATGGTACGTTTTGGGTCTTCTATGAAAAGGATAGGGGTATAGGCCACCTGTTTTACCAGGAACCAGGCATCTTTTATAGCGCGTTTGAGCGGTGGCGTATGTATCTTGGTTTGATCGGCATACGTATCAAACATGGCCAGCATCCTTACATCTTTGCCCATTGCCAACATTTGTTTGGCCATTTCATAAGCGATCAGCCCACCTAAAGAGTACCCTGCAACAGCGTAAGGGCCAACAGGGTCGTGGTTGATGATCTCTTCCACGTAATTGGCAGCAATTTCTTCCATTACATCCAGTGGTTCGTCAATACCGTTAATACCTTTGGCCTGTAAACCGTAAACCGGTTGTTCGTCATCCAGGTTCATAGCCAGCGCGTTAAACAGTAACACGTTTAAACCTGCGCCATGCACAATATACAAAGGCATTTTGCTTCCTTTTGGCTTTATCGGTACTAAAGAATCCCAGGTAATTAACTCAGAATTGATCTCCAGGCGCGCGGCCAATTTTTCTACGGTAGAATATTCAAATAAAGTTGCCAGTGGCAGGCGTTTGCCTGTTTTCTCTTCCAGTTTGGCCATTATTTTTACCGCGACTAAAGATCGGCCACCCAACTGGAAGAAGTTATCAACCATGCTTATTTTATCCAGCCCCATCATTTCCTGCCAGATATCTGCCACCAGCTTTTCGTTGCTGGTGCGCGGTGCAACAAACGCTTCCGATCGGACGATGTAACTATAATCGGGTTTAGGTAATGCCTTACGGTCTATTTTGCCATTAGGGGTTGACGGGATAACATCCAGCAGTACAAAATCATCGGGTACCATATACTCGGGCAATACGGCAAGCAGCGCGTTTTGCCAGGTGTCTAATTGTTCAGACGAGGGATGGCCCGTTTGCCCGGTATCCAGCAATAAATAGGCAACCAAACGAGGGTAGCCGGGTGTGTCTTCGCGGGCGATAACAACAGCCTCCTTAATGCCAGCCAGTTTGCCCAGGTTAAATTCTATTTCGCCGAGCTCTATGCGGTAGCCGCGAACTTTCACCTGGTGGTCTATCCGGCCAAGGTATACCACCTCGCCATCGGGTTTTAGTTTACCCAGATCGCCGGTTTTGTATATTTTATCACCGGGGATAGTTGAGAAAGGGTTATCAATAAACCTTTCGGCGCTCAGGTCGGGGCGGTTTAAATACCCCCACGACAAGCCCACGCCACCAATAAATATCTCGCCGATGCCGCCATCGGTAAGGTTATTCATTTGCTCATCAACAATGTATATCTGCGTATTGGCAACCGGGTAGCCAATGGTAATATCATCGGCATCGGTAACGTGTTTTATGATAGAATAGATGGTGGTTTCGGTAGGACCGTACATATTCCAAAGCTCATCGCAACGGGGGATAAGCTTTGCAGCCAGATCTTTTGCCAGAGCCTCGCCACCGCAGAAAACTTTTATAGGCAAATGCTCTTCCCAGCCAATCTCAAGCATCATGCGCCAGGTGTAAGGTGTGGCTTGCAATATGGTAATGCCCTGGTTGCGTACAATTTCTAACAGTGCGCGGCCATCTTTAGCGGTAAGTGAGTCTGCCAGCACAAGTTCGGCACCATTGCTCAGGGGCAGGTAAATATCTACACCCGCTATATCAAAGGAAATAGTGGCAACCGCAAGGGTTTTATCGGCAGAGGTAATGCCCGGCACCTTTTGGTAGCTCAGCATCAGGTTCACCAGGCTATGGTGGGCAATTTGCACGCCTTTAGGCTTGCCAGTTGAGCCGGAAGTATAAAGAACGTAGGCAAGGTCGGCACCGGTAACACCTGCATTGGGTTGCTCGGGTATCAGCGCTGCCGAATCTGCAAGCGCCTGTTCAATTAAAACTTCTTCTGTATTTGCCGCATAGTGCCCGGCGTATTTTGCAGATGTAATCAATATTTTTGCGCCCGAATCTTCCAGCATAAATTCTATGCGGTCTTTTGGGTACTCCGGGTCGAGGGGAACGTACGCCGCGCCTGATTTTAGGATGGCTAAAAGCGAGATGATCATCTCGGGCGTGCGGTCTAAGGCCAGCCCAATAATGTCACCCTTTTTAATCCCTTTTTGAACCAATAGTGCAGCTATCCGGTTGGCGGTATTGGCAACTTCACTGTAGGTTAAAGAACGGTCGTGAAAGCTAATGGCAATTTTATCGGGATATGCCTGCACGCTCTCGTTAAAAAGATCGAACAAAGCCTTCTCTTTTGGGTAATCTACCCTGTTATTGTTTAGTATTGTTGCTTCCATATATTCAATTAGCTAAGCAGGGGGAATCTTTGCTAAAACCTATTCTTTATTTATTATCGTTAAAGTGTGTTAGATACACAGGGATATACGTATTAATTGCTTGTTGGATTATGCGGCGTGTGAATAAATTTCTTATTCGCGCCCTTTAATTTAAACAACAAAGCCAGCATCGCGAAAAATATCAGGGGGATCTTTAATACCGCCCCTAATAGTTTGCTATTGAAAAAATGCCCCGGTATCGCAACCAATATACCAATGTAACAAAGCGCGGTTGCCGTGAGCCACATTTGCCACGATGGCCCAACACCCGGCGTTAGCAGCGATATGATGAGCATAAATGGCATCAGGCCCAGCATCAGGATCCTGGGCAGGATGGCAGTTTGGTAGATCTCATTAAAGTAATCGAAATTACCCCGCGCAAACAGCTCTGTAAAGCCTGTCATCCCATACGTTTTCAGCAGGTTAAACTGGGCCGAAAGCCAGCGGCGGCGTTGTTTTTTAAATACTTCGGGGTTACTTACCTTTTCATCATATATCAAAGCCGCGTCGGCATAAGCCACGTGGATGTTTTGGCGGGTGAGCACAAGGCCCATCTCTTTATCAAAACCACCTACGGCATCTATCTGCGCCATGGTATCCTTAAACAATCGGTATTCAAGAGCCATTCCAGAACCAATTATAGCTGAACTCAGGTTAAAAACCTGCTGTGCCTTTCGGAAAATGTGGTTATTTACCTCCTCACTTATGGCATCCAGTATCGCAACAGGGGTTTCGGTGTTTTTTGCAACGCGATGGCCCTGTATTACCCTTTTGCCGGCGTGCAGATAGTTATTTATATGGCGCAGGTAATCGGGCGCCGCTATGTTATCAATATCAAATACCACGGCAGCATCAAAATCTTCAAAAGTATTGGCAATTGCCGCGTGCAACGCCTTTGATTTGGTGCTGCTTTCAAACACTACCTCAACCACCTGCAAAGGCATTTCTTTCAGCTTGACAATGGTTTCCGGCTGCATCGAATCGGCAATAACGCAGATATGGAATTTATCCTTAGGGTAATCTATGGTTAGGGCCTGGGCAGCGGAATCGAGGATAATCGCATCCTCTTTGTACGAACAGATGTAAATTACAAATTTGCTATACGCAGAAGCAACGGGCGGCGCTTTTTTAATAATGAGTTTGCCCACTACCGAAAATACGAACAGGTACAGGCTGTAAATGCCCATGTATATAAATACGAAGGTAAAAATGATAGAGAAGATAAGTTTTATGATGTCCATTTTTAAGCCTGTTTAATCATCTGTAAATTTAGCTAACCGTTTTGCCTTTTTCTGCCAATGCGGCTGATAATAGTTCTTTAATATCGGCAATTCTGTGCTCCCATGTGTTGTTAGCTGCAATACTTATACGTTGATCTACCTTTTCGGTTGCTTGCGCATCTATTAAAGCAGTATTTAAAGCCGCCGTAAACTCGTCTGCAGTGCTGCAATATGGAACCAACCCCGCTGTGAAATTCTGCAGGTCGTCATTAAAATCAGTTGATACTACCGGTTTCCCGGCACCCAAATATTCGAACAGTTTCAGTGGGAATATGTTGTTGCTTACATCGTCCTTCTTAAAAGGAATAATGCAAACATCAAAGCCTTTTAGCACCGCCGGCATTTCCTCATACGCCACAGGGCCGGGCAGATGGAGGTTTGGTGCGGCAAAATTGTCATCGCGCACATAATCTTTGTCTACAGGCCCTACAAAAACAAAGCTTTTATCCGGGTTATCGGCAATCACCTTTTTTATGAGGGTATAATCTATCCGGCGCTCAATTGCGCCAAAATAGCCTACAACCGGCTTTTTGATGCCCGATAATATATCGGCAACCGGCAATGCAGCGTCCAGCGCTTTTTGGCTGTGTGTAAGGTTAGCCGCATTGGCCACAAAGTAGGAGTTGCGATTGAGGAACGATTTTTTGTTACGCAACTCGCGGCTGGTGCAGATGATCATATCTACACTTTTTGCCAGCATCTCCTCATTGTTCACGCCATGTTTAAGCTGGTACTCTTCAATTATCGGGTCTACACAATGGTAAACGCTTAGGGCGGGGGGTGGTTCGAGTACCTGGTGAAGCTGCGGGTATGAGAAATTGTACGAGTTGATGTAAATATAATCGGTAACGCCCTGCTGCTTAAATACTTTTTTTAAGCGCGATGCTACCATCCATT
Source organism: Mucilaginibacter sp. (assembly GCF_039925265.1). GTDB lineage: Bacteria > Bacteroidota > Bacteroidia > Sphingobacteriales > Sphingobacteriaceae > Mucilaginibacter. The sequence continues at coordinate 91,774 of NZ_JBDSZG010000014.1, read as the reverse complement.
CGTTAAACCTTACCGCGACGCGATAGGCTTTACCTTCGGGCAGCATATTGATGGATGGTACCGGCGGGCAAATAATGATCTTAAAATTTGGCAGGTCCGACTGGATAAAGCTGTTTTTGGAATTGAAAAAATGCGGCTTACGTACCTGGTAGGCCTTGGTATCCTTAAACTTAAAGTAATCTTTCCAGGTAAAAGGCCTGTCTACAAAGTACACGTAGTTATCCTTCGCCAGCAGCCGTGCCATAGTGTATATGGTAGATTCGAGCTTACCATCGAACTGCATCTGCGAAAAAACAACAATATGTTTATTTGTCAAACTCACGTGTTTTGCGATCTCCTTTTTGCTAACAGGTTACTTATCATTTGTTTCAATTGGCCATACCCGAGGCTGAAAAGGTCGTTAAGGGTAAAATCAAGGTGTTTTTTCAACGTAAAATAGCCAAATAATACGCCGGTGTAATAGGTGAAAAGCGAGGCGATGGCCACTCCGTACAGGTTATGGAAAATAGCTATCCCGGCAAAATCGGCCACAACATTTACGGTAAGCATTAAAAATACTTTCATCATGTTGAGGTGTGGTTTATTTAAAATATCAAGCGTGATACCAAAAAACCTATCGATAGGCATAATGATCACATAACACATAAAAATGCGGAAGATGTTGAACGCATCAGAGTCGACATATTTATTACCGAATAGCAGGTGGATGACCAGGCCACCTAAAATGCATCCACCAACGGCAACAGGCAAAAGCAATACGGTTAAAAGCCCGCCATAACGCTTCATTATTTCAGCCACCGCCGGTTTATCGTTTCGCTGCGCAGCGGCTGATAACTCGGGCAGCGCGGTAGAAACAAAGCTGCGCATAGGGATCTCAAAGATCTCCATCAAACGCTGAGGAATGTAATAAATACCCACAAACGCTGTGGGGAACATTATTTTGATAATAAAGGTATCTGAACTGCGCAACAGGGTAGAGCCCAGCGAGGTGCCCACGCTATACTTGCCAAAGTGGGCAAGCTCTTTCATAGAGGCTATACTTTTGTGCTTGATGGTATGTATTTGCGACCAGCCCATAAACAAACACACTAAACTGGTGAAAATATTGGTGCCCAGGTAGCTATATATTACAGTTTCGAAGCGGATGTTTTTAAAATACATGGCTATTAACACCAATATCAGGAAGCCCCCCTGGTTAATGATCTGTATAATGAACATCTTGTCGAAACGCTCCTCTGCCTGTAATATCCAACCGGCAATTGCCGATGGTAAGGTGCAGATATAGATAATGCCAAACCATTTAAGTGTATCTTCCAGATCGCCATTGCCGCTTTTTACAAAAAAGTAAAGGATAAGATCAATAAAAGCCAGCCCGAGAGTGAGTATAAAACCAACCGACCATGCCGAGCCTGCAACGTTTTTTGCGCGGTCGGCAGGTGCCCCGGAGTAAAATTTTACGAGTGAGGTTTGGAGGAAACCGGTACGAAACATATCTGCCAACAGGAACGTTTGCAGAAAAAAGATGTAGTTACCAAAATCAACCTCGGGTAGCTGATGCGCCAGTAATGAAAGCACCAGCATCCCAATTAAGGGCATTGCTGCGCTGCTGGCCAAATTGATGGTATGCTTGTTTACGATCTTTTTAAAAAACGACATATAGGCCAATAAGTGTTAAACTTTTTCCCAGGTACCGGTTTCAAAATTGTACTTTTTTATCACCCTGGCAGGGTTACCCACGGCCACACTATACTCGGGTATATCTTTTGTTACCACGCTGCCAGCTCCAATTACCGCGTGCTTGCCAATGATAACACCGGCAGTTATTACGCTGTTTGCGCCTATCCACACGTTATCCATCACAGTAATTTGTTTGGTAATAACCTTTTGTACACGCGGCGGAAGCGTAATATCCTCGTATCCATGGTTGAGGCCTGATAGCACAATGTTTTGTGCCAGCATTACGTAGTTGCCCAGCGTTACAGGGCCAATAATAGTATTTGAAATGCCCACACCAACATGGTGGCCAATAATAATGGCGCCTACGCCGTTATTTAGCGCTGCAAAGTCTTCTACAATGCTATGCTCACCAAGGGCAAAGTCATTGAAAGGAAACAGGTCCATTCGTGCATATGAGCCTACTATCGAGCTCCAGCTGCGATTGTGGTAAAATGGGTTAACAAACCATCGTACCCAAAGCCTTGGCCTGGAATGGCCCGACCTAACAATAAGCCAATGCACAAATTTTTTTATACGGGGGTGAGATTTTATTACGGTAAGTAACGACATCTTATAAAAAAAACTAATTATGCTTTCAATCCTTCAATACTGGTATCGCCTTGTGCTTCCTTTCTGCAATATCCAACCGCAGCGTTACATTAAGTAATGCACTTGCAAGATAGAACAAAATGTTGGAAGGGTACTGCACCAGCGCCTGTTGCGGGTAATTACCAATATTATAAATAAATATGGCCAATACCATTGCTAAACAGTACGTTTTTAATTCGGGGTTCTTGATCAGGAAATAATGATTGATCCCCGTGTATAAAATTACAAACATTAACGTGCAAAACAATAGAAGCCCTATCCAGCCCATTTCTACCGCAACGCGTACATAACCACTATCGGGCGGGAACTTGGCAAGCATGGAGTTTGGCGCAAACCTGCGCCCCCAGATACCTACCGAACCCAGGCCGCCACCAATAGGGTGCGACAGTATGTACGGTTTTATACGTTTCTGGTTTTCGGCCCTTACATTAAAAGATGCATCTGCAGACGGGTTAAAAGCCGATTGAAAACGTTTTATGGTTGGGTTTGAAGTTGGCATGAATATTACAATAACCAGTACAAACCCTGCCGCAAGCACAGCAGCAATTATTTTTTTATTGAACTTGAGTATGGCAAGTAAAGCCAACGCGGCAGGAAGCAGTACATAAGCCCCCCTGGTGCCGCTGTAAAGCATAGTAAGCAGGTAAAAAGGTATCAAACAGCCCAAAATGATTTTTTTGGTTTTGCTGATATTAAGCATGAAAAAACAAATGCACATGGTTGCTGCCACAACCATATTGTAGGAAAAAGTAACCGGATCGGGGAAAATTGCCACCTTACGCAAATGCCCGTTGATGAATAAAAAGCTTAGCCGCAGCGGATCTGAGTAGTACCACTTGCGTTCAAACTCAAGTAAACCAAAATTTTCCTGCTGAAAACCCGAAATGGCGGCCAGCAAACACAAGCCAAGCCAAAGCTTAAACAGGAACCTGATGTACGCTATATTATTTATCTGATATAGGAACACAAAATACATCAGCATAATAAAGCCAACGGTACGAACGGTATATACCCAGGCCAGTATTGATGGAGATGCGGGGTTTACGGCTTCGAGGAAATTGTAGCCAAGCCAGATAAGCACTAAATAAGTGATGGGGTTTTTAAAATAATCCCAGCTGCTGTCAAATTTCTTCTTAATAAAAAAGCCGAAGATGAGCATGTAGGTGATACCGTCCAGCAAAATGCCGGTAGGGGTATCGTTCGGCAAAAATTCCGAAGCGTAGTTTAACATGAACGCTACCACCATTAACACCGCTATACCAAATTGCGGGTAAGCTATAATGCCGTAAACAACCGGTATCCCTACTATAACAACTAACAGCCCCGCAACGCCTATAATGCCCATTTTTGCAACCACTACGCTTATAAATACCGCTACAGGCAGCAACAGCCATATCATAGTTGTAGTGGTTAAACTGCTTAGTTGCAGTTTTTTGCGTAAATAGCGTTTTAGCCCGCTATGTTGTACCTGGTTATCAAGCATGTGTGGCCCGGGTTTATGCGAGGATTAATATTTTTACCGCCCAAACAAATACGCCCGCAAATACAAATGCAATAGCTGCTTTACGTGTTTTTTTTTCGAGCGGGGAAAGCTCTTCATAAGGGTCGGCTTTGCTTTTTGTGTTTGGAGTTATTTTCATATCAGCAAGGCTTATTATTATATATAGCGATAAAGCCAAACGCGGCCTTTAATTTTCAGGTATGTCGGCTTTGTTTAAGATCCAGCCGGCAAATTTCTCGTTAAGGCTGCGGAGGTAGTTCAAATCATTCTTTTGCGATTTTTTTACGCCTTTATTGGCTTCAAATACAGCTATTGTTTTATTGGCAAACAATATCCACTCTTTAGATTTATTTAAGGTTGAAAGGGCAGGAGTTTCAATAATAATAATGTCGTATTTGGTTTTCAGTTCATTAAAACGGCTACGGATAAATTTCTCGTCGCTTACCTCAAGCAGGGTTACGTCGCCGCCATGGTTACCCAAAACGGTTGTCGCGCCAGAAAAAGCTTCGTAATTGTCAGGGTTGTTCTTAAAATAATCCTCAATATACAGGCGCGGCTGTGCGGTAGTGGTAATGGTTGGGTTGCCAAAATTACCATCTATCAGCAACACCTTTTTGTTGATCATGGCGTAGGAGTAGGCCAAACTTATTGCCAGTACGGTTTTACCTTCGTGGTGTGCAAGGCTGGTAATGGCCAGTACCTTTTCGCCTTTCAGCTCTTGGTCAACCTCAAACCTTATCGATCGGATGAGCTCTTTAAAGTGCTTCATCTTTTCGCGGTGTTCTACATCCCATAGTTTTCTAAGATCGAGAGTGCCGCCGGTTACGGCATTTAAATATCCCAGCGATGGCAGGTTGGTTTGGTTAACCAGTTCGGCAGGCTGCTTAATGGTGTCATCAAAAAAGTAGAGAACAAATAACGCGATGATACAAAACGCCAAGGCCGCAAAACCACTCAATATGATCAGCAGCATCTTTTTTGAAGGCTCGGCAGCATCGGGTGTAGCGTAATCAACCTGCCTCAGTTTTATAGAGAAGGTAGATTTCAGGTTAGTTTCGTTGTACTTATTCAGTACTTCCAGGTATTCTTTACTGGCTATCTCCAGTTCAAAATTGTAGGTTTTTACGGTAGCATCAAACGGTACCAGGCGGTTAAACTTAGCGTTAAGCTGGTTTAAAGCGGTGTTAATAGCAACAATGCTGTATTTGGCAAGGTCGCGCGATACTTCCAGCGTTAATTTTTGTGTGACCAGTGCATCTTTTCCCGTTAGCGGGTTGGTAAGGTATTTGTCAGATGCAAGGTTTATCTGTTGCGTTAACTGTTTGGTCAACGAGTCTATCTGTACTTTATACTGGGGGGCGAAATTGCTGCGTACATACCTATCAGTAAGCAAGTGCAGTTGCTCCTGTGTGCCCACTACAGCTGTATTGTACTTACTTAAAGAAGCCTCGATGTAACCACGATCTTTTGGGTCGAATTTATTATTGATATTAGTTAAAGCGCCGTTATATGAAGCCACATCTTTTTGGGCCTGTTGTTTACGGTCATTATAAACCATCATCTGGTCAAATATACCTTTTGATTGCTCCTCCAGATTGAGCACGCCGTTTGCTATTTTGTATTGTTGCAGTTGCGCGGTTTTATTATTTAGCGCGTTACGCTTTTCTTCCATCAGCTTTGCCAGGAAAGTAACCGCGTCGGTTTCGTTTTGCTTTATGGTGTTGGTGTAATAGTTAATAAACTCACGGCAAAGCACATTTACCACGAATGCCGATAACTGAGGATTGGCCGACTCATAATTCACCGAGATAAAATCGCTGTCCTCATCACGTACAATTAAAATATCTTCACGCAAGCTACGCTCATCGTACTTCATCGAGCGCAATAGTTCGTTCAGGCCATTCTCATCCTTATTGTAGTAATCCAACGGCTCCATACGCTGAAATTTGCCCTTGAAAACTTCAATGGCGTGTTTTCTGGCCGCGGCATTCATGCTTAAAAATAGCTTGCTGTAGGGCTTAAACGGCGTACGGTTCGTTAGATCGTTCAGTATTAGCTGGTAGGATACCTGATTAATGATCTTTTTAAGTTTCATTATCTCTATCAGGTTACTAAAGCTTTGATTTATTTGCTGTGCCTGGGCGGCGCTGTTGCTTTCTTTATCAAGCAAATGGCGCGATTCATCAATAATTCCCGTCGCTATTTGCGATTTGGATACGTACTTATCGGCCAGATTTTTTACCAGGAAGTAGGAGATGATAATGGTAACCAGCGGAATAATAATCAGCAGGTTTTTATGTTTCCATAAAACTTTCAAAAAACTTACAAACTCCATTTATTTAACTTCTTCTAATTTAACGCCCAAAACTTCCTCAAGGTTAGTTTTCGCGGTCAACATCGCTAATTCTGCCTGTACTTTAAACCCACCCTGTTGATAAAGGCTCGTTAACGCCTCATTATAGATCTGAAAAGTTGTTTCACCTTTTTGAAAAGAATATTTTAATTGCTTTACGGCTGTTTCGCCATCAATAATAGCACCCGACCGCAGCCTTAGCTCTGCCTGCGCGGCTAAATATTGAAAATATAAACGTTTCACATTGGCCTCGATACTCAGATTGTATTCCTGCTGCTGGTACTCGGCAATTTTAACGCTTTCCCTCGCACCGCGCGCGGCAAAAGGCTTGGCTAAAAACTGACCCAGATTTACAGATACACTCAACTGATAGCCATTGAATATAGTTGGCTGTATAAGGTTAATTGAGCTTTTTGGGCTGTAGATGTATGATGCGGTAAAAGCGTCGAGCCAGGAAACATTAGCCTGGTGAAGCGCGCTTTTTGCCAGGTTAACCTGCGCTATGCGCAATTTTATCTCGGGGTAATTCTTTTTCGCTGTGGCAATAAGTTTTTCTAAGTAGGGGTAAGAGATATCCGGTATCAGCGATTCCTGGGCACGCAAACTATTTGTAAGCAGAAAGCTACCCAGTAAAAGGCCCAATAGTTTAAACTTGATATTCATAAATTAAACTTTCTCTTTTTGAAATAAAGCAGGGACGGTACCTATTATAATTTTTACATCCAGCCAAAACGAATACTTCTGCGCGTAAAAGTTGTCCAGTTTCTTTCTTTCGCGCTCGCTCATATCTTCTTTTCCGCGTTTACTTATTTGCCATAACCCGGTTAACCCGGCAGGGCCTAAAAAGCGCATCGACCACTCATTGGAGGTAAGCATCTCGGCTTCGTAAACAGGCAATGGCCTGTTGCCCACTACCGACATATCGCCACGTAAAATATTGAACAATTGTGGTAATTCATCTAAGCTGCTGCTGCGTAAAAAGCTGCCCAGTTTGGTAATACGCGGGTCGTTCTTAATTTTAACAAAGGCCGATTTAGTTGAGCCTTCTTCTTCTGCAGCATATTGGTTATTGGTAACAGCCATTTGTGCCAGCAGTTGGTCTGCATCGGTGCGCATCGAGCGAAACTTATAAAAATCGAATACCTTATATCCAGTACCTACACGCTTGCTTTTATAAAATATGGGGCCTTTCGAATCAAATTTAATAGCTATTGCTACCACCAACATTACCGGCGAAAGGCAAATAAGCATCATGGTGGAGATAAAAAGATCCAGAAAACGCTTGCCTGGCGGCATTTTATAAGTAGTATCTACTTCTTTAGAAAGTTCAAGCAGGCGTGGTTTTATCAGTTTAAATCTTACCAGAAAGTTAAGGCGCTCGCGCAGGTCTGATGTAGAGAAAGGATAGGTGTAAAAATCATGAAGTTTTAACTTCATAGCCGTTTGTACTGCCTTTTTATCGCTGCGGGTTGATAGCATTACAATGATCAAACCGTTCGTCAGAAAGTTACCCTTCAGCTTTTGCACCAACTCAAAGCATTTTTCTTCTTTATCAACCTCCACTAAAATAATATCGGGGATGGTGAGAATAGATTGGTTGCCCAGGTAATCTTCCAGGTCTTTAAGCGTATCGTTAAAGGCGAAGCGAAAGTTATCGCCAAGGTCATTAGCAACCAAATCTTTAAGTTCGAGCCCGGCATAAGCGATCCTGACCCCGGAGCCAGAATTTTCGTTCCAATCAGTTGCTGTCTGAGGCGTCATAAACTTGTAGGGCTTGGTTAATGGCTGATTTTAAGGTTGTTGGATTAAAAGGCTTGTGGATGTAAGCCTCCACTTTAAACGGCATATTAGCCACTTGTTCTTCCAGGTCGTGTGCTGCCGATAGCATGATAACAGGTATATTACGGTAAAAGCCACTTATTTTTACATTTTTTATAAACGACTGGCCGTCAAAATAAGGCATTTGCAAATCGGAAATGATCAACTTAGGCAGGTTGCCGTCCTCAAGCCAGGTAAAAGCCTCAATACCATTGTTTTTAACAACAATTTCGTAGTCTTTACTTAATATAAAGCTGAGTAATTTTAATATACTCAAATCGTCATCAACAATTAGTAGTGTTTTCTTCATGCCGATATATCGTTGTTTATGCTATAAATATGGTGCTTTTAAATCACAAAACGCTAAAAAACTTATCTTAATAATAAATTTCAAGTATTAAATTCATTACCAAATATTTATAAACAACCGGTAGTTGTAACTGCCGAACCTGATGACTTTATTAAAAGTAGATTAAATTATTCATTACTGAATTTTATAACAACCGTTAAACTTCAAAATGTTGACAAATAATACCGATGTTGATTACTAATGCAATAACTTAGCCAGTATCTATTTTACCGGGTTTTATGTTGTTAACACATACGCAGAAATACTTTATAGGGATTGATTTGGGTACAGGAAGTACAAAAGCAGTGGCCGTTGATGAGGCCGGCAATACCTTATGTACCGCGCAATATCACTATGCTACACAAAGCCCGAAGCCCGGTTTTAGCGAACAGGATGCCAATTTGATATGGAACGCCTTTAAAAATTGCATAATTGATATTACAAGCCAGTTTGATAGTACACCCGTAGCAATAAGTTTTAGCGCAGCCATGCATAGCATTATGCCGGTGAACGAGCAAGGCGACGCTTTAGCTAACGCCTTGCTTTGGGCCGATGCGCGAAGTGGGGATATTGCCAAAGCGTTGCATGAATCCCCCGAAGGCGAGCATATTTACCACAATACGGGGACTGCCGTCTACGCTATGTCGCCGTTATGCAAGCTTATTTGGCTGCGGCAAAATGAGCCGGCCTTGTTCGAAAGTGCTTATAAATTTATCTCTATTAAAGAATATGTTTGGCACAAGCTATTTGGTGTTTTTGAGGTAGACCACTCAGTAGCGTCGGCAACGGGTTTGTTTGATGTGTTGAAGTTAAATTGGTACCAGGAATCCCTCAGTTTAGCGGGGATAGAGAGCAGCAAACTTTCGGCACCAGTAAACACTGGCTATACTCGTTTTATTACTACCGAAGACGCCTTAATGGCCGGCATTAGCCCGCAAACCGCCTTTGTAATTGGTGCCAGCGATGGTTGCTGTGCAAACCTTGGCGGCAATGCCATCCGCCCCGGTATAGCTGCGCTTACCATTGGCACCAGCGGCGCCGTTAGGGTAGGGAGCAGCCAGCCGGCTTATAACTACCGCGCCATGACATTTAATTACCGGCTTAACCAACAAATTTTTATCTGCGGAGGAGCGGTAAATAATGGGGGAGCAGCTGCAGACTGGCTTATTAAGGACTTTTTAAAGCTGAGTGCTGATAGTGAAACTTATAAGGTATTATTCGACAAAATAGATACTGTGAACACTGGAAGCGATGGTTTGATATTTTTGCCCTATTTGTATGCCGAACGCGCGCCGGTTTGGGATGCCAAAAGCTCTGGTGCTTTTGTGGGGATCACGTTTAAGCATCAGCAGCAGCATTTTCTGCGCGCCGCGCTCGAAGGGATCTGCTTTGCGCTTTACAATGTGCTGAACGCCGTTGAAGAGTCATCTGCTGTACTTGTTGAGGAAATTGTGGTAAGCGGGGGATTTATATCATCGCCGGTTTGGGTGCAGATACTGGCGGATATTACCGGAAAACGATTGGTTTTATTACAGGGGGGCGATTCATCCGCAATAGGAGCCATTTATTTAGCGATGGAAACTTTGGGGATGAACGTACAGGAAATATTAGACAGGGAAACCGCGAAGAGTACTATTGTGCAGCCGGATGTGGCGCGCCATCAAACGTACAGCCGCATATTCCCTATCTACAAAAAACTTTATACCGATCTGAAGGAGAGCATGCATCAAATACATGCGCTTAACTTATAATATCATTACGCCGGGTTTGTTCACTACCGGGAGTTTGATAAAATTACCGTCTACAATACTCTCGGGTAAAAAGATGAACTTTTTATCGAAGATATCTTTACCAATATAATAGCTTAGCCAATATTCATTGTTCAGCCCAAACGTAGCTTCATCTATCGGCTCTATCAGTTTGAACGATTTTGGTGGGATAAGCGGGAACGCGTGCCTTAGCACGGATGTCTTCACCTGTTCACCGTCTTTTTCTCCATATCCCTTGGAGGTGATCAGCACTGTTTCCAGCGGCACTTCCTTCAGGTTGATGAGGTACACATACCATGTTTTACTTTCCACGCTTTCGCCTTCTAAAGCAACCGCGACAGCTATATCTTTTACAACATTAGGATGGAGGTCTTTGATCATTGTATTTTGGTGAGTGGTTGATTAAGTTGATTAAGAGAATAGTTAAAATTAACCACTCATCAATTAACCCAATCAACCAAAAACTATTACTTTTTCTTCGCTACAGCCTTCTTTTTCGCCGGTGCTTTCTTAGCGGGTGCGGCGGCTTTTGCCGGGGCCGATTTACCAAAGCGGCCTTTTTTTGCATCCTTCGGCATGGCATCGGCCAGAGCTTTACATTGCTCGTAAGTTAGCGTAAGCGGGTCGGTTATATCTTTTGGTATTTTAACGTTTAGTTTTCCAAATTCAATATAAGGACCCCAGCGTCCGTTTAAAACTTTTACGGTTTCGTCTTCGGGGAAGCTTTTTATCAGGCGTTCGGCATCTTTTTTACGTTTGGCTTCTATCAGTTCTATCGCTTGTTCCTCGGTAACATCAAGTGGGTCTATCTCTTTTGGCAGCGATACAAAAGCGCTGTTGTGGCTGATGTATGGTCCAAAACGGCCGATAGCCACCTTCATTATTTTGCCTTCGTATTCACCAACTACTTTGGGTAGTTTAAAAAGCTCCAGTGCTTCTTCCAGCGAAATGGTTTCTATGCTTTGGCCGGTACGCAGGCTTGCGTATAGCGGTTTTTCCTCGCCTTCTTCAGTCGCGGTTTCGCCAACCTGTACAAAGGGACCGTAACGGCCAATACGTACCGACATTTTTTTGCCGCTTTCCGGGTGTACACCCAGTTCGCGTTCGCCGGTGGCTTTATCAGCGGTTTCTATCGTGCTTTGTACGTCTTTATGAAACGGGTCGTAAAAGGTGCGGATCATTTTGGTCCAATCCTGCAGACCCTGAGCTATCTCGTCGAATTGCTTTTCTACATTGGCTGTAAAGTTAAAATCAACGATGCCCTGGAAATGCTGAACCAAAAAATCATTCACCACGGCGCCAATATCGGTAGGAAATAACTTGCCGCGTTCGGCACCGGTATTCTCGCTTTTTTCTTCTTTGGTGATGTTTTGATTCTTTAAGGTAAGTACCCTAAAGTTGCGCATCCGCCCTTCTCGTTCCTCCTTAACTACATATCCACGATTTTGGATGGTAGAAATAGTAGGAGCGTAGGTAGATGGACGGCCGATACCCAGTTCCTCTAACTTCTTCACCAGGGCTGCCTCGGTGTAACGGGCGGGTGGGCGGCTGAAACGTTCGGTGGCGGTCATCTCCTGCAGCTCTAAAAGCTGGCCTTTAGTTAACGGCGGAAGGATAGCGTTCTCGCCATCGGCGGTTTGGTTGTCGTCGTCGTCGTCGTTACTTTCCAGGTATACTTTTAGGAAACCATCAAATTTCATTACCTCCCCGTTGGCAACAAGGTCTTCATTACGTGTTGATATATTGATCTTTGCAACGGTTTTCTCAAATTGCGCTTCACTCATTTGCGAAGCGATAGCACGTTTCCAAATCAGTTCGTAAAGGCGCTTCTCGTTCGATTCGCCGTTGATGGTATGGTTGTTAAAATACGTAGGGCGGATGGCTTCATGCGCCTCTTGCGCGCTGGCGTTCTTAGTTTTGTATTTGCGGCTCTGGTGGTACTTATCACCCCAGGCAGATACGATCTCGCTCGCGGCGGCTGCTATGGCTGTATCCGACAGGTTAACCGAATCGGTACGCATGTAGGTGATGTAACCGGCTTCGTACAGGCGCTGCGCTACCTGCATGGTTCGTGCAACGGAATAGCCCAGTTTGCGACTGGCTTCCTGTTGCAGGGTAGAGGTGGTGAACGGCGCGGCAGGTGAACGTTTTGCCGGCCTGGTTTCAAGTGATTTTATCTCGAAGATGGCTTGTACGCAATCCTGTAAAAACTTCTCGGCATCGTCCTGCTTGCTGAAGCGCTCGGCAAGCTCGGCCTTGAAGGCGTTTTTACCCTTGCCAAATATGGCTACTATTTTAAAGGCAGCTTCTGATTTGAATTTATTTACTTCGCGTTCTCTATCTACAATTAAACGTACGGCAACGGATTGCACACGCCCTGCAGAAAGGGATGGTTTTACCTTTTTCCAAAGTACGGGGGAGAGCTCAAAACCCACCAGCCTGTCTAAAACACGGCGGGCCTGCTGGGCATTTACCAAATTGTAATCTATTTTGCGCGGGTTTTCGATAGCACGCAAAATAGCGGGTTTGGTTATCTCATGGAAAACGATACGCTTTGTATTGGCTTCCTTAAGGTTTAAGGTATCAAATAAGTGCCAGGAAATAGCTTCCCCCTCACGGTCCTCATCGGACGCGAGCCACACCATGTCTGCTTCTTTAGCTAATTTCTTTAATTCGCTCACTACCTGCTTCTTATCGGCTGGTACTTCGTATTTTTGTTCGAAGTTATTGTTGATATCAATAGCATCTTCAGACTTCACCAGGTCGCGGATATGGCCGTAACTTGATTTTACGGTAAAGTCCTTGCCGAGGTATCCTTCGATAGTTTTGGCTTTCGCCGGTGATTCAACTATGAGTAAATTTTTAGCCATTTAATAGGGTTGTTTTTGCAAAGAAAACATAAAATGCGATAGAAACGCAAATTGTTTTTAGTTAAGGTTGTAAATGTTGCAAAGGTTGGAGAGGTTGTAAAGGTTAAAAAAGTTTGAAAAGTTGAAAAAGCAATACACTGGTTTTCGCGGTCTTTTGAGCTTAACCACTACAACATCTTCAACTTTTACAACTCTTCTAACCTATATCAGAAACCCACCGCCAAGCAGATCATTGCCTTCGTAAAATACGGCGGACTGGCCGGGGGCAATGCCCGATACCATGTGGTCGAACGATACCTTCATATGGTCGCCAATTTGCACGATCTTGCTTTCTGTACCGGCATCTTTATAACGGATCTTGGTCACCGCTTCAATAGGCTCGGGGATGGTCTCGTACTTAACCAGGTTAAGGTTACGTACCCAGGCTTCTTTCTTTTCCAGTTCTTCGGGCGTACCCAAAACTACGGTATTGCTTTCGGGCTTTATATGGGTTACAAACATCGGCTTGCCCAAAGCAATGCCAAGGCCTTTACGCTGGCCTATGGTATAAAAGGGATAACCCTGGTGTTTGCCTACTATAGTGCCGTCAGTAAGCACAAAATTACCCGGGCCAACACGTTCATCAAGGTCCTCAACTTTATGCCTTAAAAACGAGCGGTAGTCGTTATCGGGCACAAAACAGATCTCGTAGCTTTCGCTTTTCCCGGCAAGTTCCAGTTGGCCCATATCAACAGCCATCTGGCGTATCTCGGGTTTGGAGAAACTGCCTAAAGGGAATTTGGTACGCGCCAGGTTGCGTTGCGATACGCCCCAAAGCACGTAAGATTGATCCTTATTTTCGTCTTTACCTTTTGATATTACATAACGCCCGCTATCCTGCTGGCGGATATTGGCGTAGTGCCCGGTAGCGATGAATTCGCAATCCAGTTTATCAGCACGCTTTAACAGGGCTTCCCATTTGATGTGGGTGTTGCACAGCACGCATGGGTTAGGGGTGCGGCCCGCAAGGTATTCGTCTACAAAGTTGTCGATCACAAAATCGCCAAACTCGTTGCGGATATCCAGTATATAATGGGGGAACCCATAGCCAACGGCCAGGGCGCGCGCATCGTTTATGCTATCCAGGCTGCAGCAGCCTGTTTCCTTTGAGCTACCGCCGGAAGAAGCGTAATCCCATGTTTTCATGGTAAGGCCTATCACTTCGTAGCCCTGTTCGTGCAGCATTACTGCCGCTACTGAACTATCGACCCCGCCGCTCATGGCCACTAATATTCTTCCGTGCTTGCTCATATTGGGCGCAAAGATAGGGGTTTATGGGGGATATTGCTACGGGCTTGGGTCAGGGGAGGGTAAAATGGTGAGTAGGGAAATGGAGAGTGGTGAATAGAGAACGTTTGATGCACTGACTACACGGTCACCGGTTCCTCTTTGCGGTGCCTTACTATGCGTTCGCGGTGCTGTTCGCCCCATTCCTTCAGCGCTTCTATAATGGGGTTTACCGACGCGCTGTAGGGAGTTAGCTCATAGATTACGGTTACGGGCACCGTGTTAAATACCTTGCGTACCACAAACTCGTTTAGTTCCAGTTCGCGCAGTTCTTTGGAGAGCACTTTTGGAGTGATGTCTACCAGTTCCTTTTGAAGTTCGTTAAACCGGCGGGGGCCCTCACGCAGCGCGATGATCAGCGGCAGTTTCCATTTTCCACTCAATACATACAGGGCATCCTTAACCGAACCCATGGCCGATCTACAAGTTTCTGAACCGTATTTTTTCTCCTCTGCCATGGTACAAATATCGTAACTATCCCAAAGGATACCGCTATCCTTTGGGATAGTAGTATCTTTTTCATAGCTAATGTACATAGGTTTGCCTCATTAAAAAACATAAGCAAATGAAAATATTACATCTCATCTCCAGCCCGCGCGGCTCCGAATCGGTTAGCCTTAAACTTGGCAATGCCATTATAGAAAAACTGCAGGCCGCTAACCCGGGCAGTAAAGTAACAACGCACAACCTGGCCAGTACGCCTTTCCCGCACCTCGAAGAAGTGCACATTACTTCGTTCTTTACGCCGGCAGAAAAACAATCGCCCGAATTGGCCGATGCCATTAAACATTCGGATGAGGCTATAGCCGAACTGATGGATGCCGACGCGATTGTGATAGACGCGCCGGTGTACAACTTCCAGATCCCATCAACTTTAAAGGCATGGATAGACCACATCTGCCGCGCCAACAAAACCTTCGCCTATTCTGCGCAGGGCCCCGAAGGCCTGGTAAAGGGTAAGAAGGTTTATGTGTCAATATCATCGGGCGGTGTTTATTCTGAAGGGCCGATGAAAGCTTACGATTTTATTGAGCCTTACCTGAGAGGTGTTTTAGGCTTTTTGGGCATGACCGATCTCAACGTTTACCGAGCAGAAGGACTTAAAATGCCCGGCATTGGGGAAACTGCTTTGGAAAAAGCGATTGAGAGCATAGCAGTTTAATTGCCAGCGGGAGGACATCGCCTGGTGGAATTGGTGGGTAGGGGTTGTATAACTAACGGTTAACCCTCTCCCTGCCTACGCCATGCGTTAACAGGGTTAACAAAGGTTAACATAAATCGGATATTTATTTCTTAATCATTTGATATTCAATAAGTTAATAAATTGGAAAGTTAACATGTCTTTTTCCATAATAGCGTCACCATAAATTCTAAATTTTTTGTTAGGGAATCCTGACTTCTCCCGTTGCGGTCACCGCCACTTTTAACATCCGCCTACTTATATTTATCAAATATCGGCGAATCTGCAGGTGTCCATAAACAGGCTTTTTGACCGCAGGCTTTTAGGGCGTTGTTTGCCCAGGTATTGCAGGTGTAGAAAAGGTTGTAACGGCGTTTGGCCTCGTAAAAGGCATCATCGGTGCTGTAATTGGCGTTTGTTTTTATGTTGATGAAGTGCACGGCGCTATCAGTCTTAAAACTTTGGGTGATGTAGGCAATCAGCCGTGCGTATTGCGCTTTGCTGATGGTTATTTTCTTGCACGATGAACTTTCCTTTAATTCCTTGTGGTAAGTAGCATGAATGGCCGATGTGCTCAATCCCGTAGCCGCTTTAAATGCCACGCTGAATTTGAGCTGCGCCCAGGTAGGGGTGTTGAGGTAAAAGCCTTTGTCGCCCCAGCCCATGCCTACAAAACTGGCTGCGGTATCTTTGCCAACCGTGTTTTCAAATTTAAGCTCTTTGCTCCAATCCATTTGCTCGTTTTTAACGGGTACACGATATCGGTATGGACGCCGTTGGTTAAAATGTAGATGGTAACTTCCTTGCTGCTACCCGGTTCTGCCGAAACGGTGATTTTTGATAAACCCCATGCAGCTAATAGATACAGGGCGACAAAAGCGATAAAGCCTAAAACTACGCGAAGGTTTATTTTGAGAATTTTTTTCATAAAGGAACTGTGATGGTAGGGTTAACGGCTGGCACAATATGCATAAATAATATTACAAGTTAATCTTATCTTTATATTCCAATTTTAAACAAACATTACCACGTAAGTAATATGGCCGCCAACGAAAATAGCATCACCCTGTACATCACCCTCGAAAAGCCACCCTTGAACCTCACGTATTCCTTACAAAAAGGGTCGGGTTCACATTACGAACCCGTACAAGTGCAGCAATCCAAAGGCAACGACCTTCAGTTTGATTTAGCCGTGGAAATTAAAGGAAACCCGGAGACGCATGATCTGCCCGATTTTCGCGGCGCGTTCGTACAAGGACCTGTTGGCGGCAGGTTTATTTACCTGGATATTGGATCCTACGCAGGTGGCGGCGGTTGGAGCGGCAGGCTTAAAATACCGCTGACGGGGATCACATGGGCACAAGTGTCGGCAGGAGCGAAGCTGCAAACTACCGTACCCGGAACCGGGAAAAATGGAATGCCGAATTGTGCTACTGTAAAACCTTTTGCGGGGTGGCAGGTAAGGGGCTAAAACCTTGCCGTTTTTAAACAATTTATAATATATTAGGCTTATGCCAAGAACTTTCGTTGTAGGAGATATACATGGTTGTTATGATGAATTGATCGGCCTTGTCCAAAAAATGGGTTTGGAAGACGAGGATATGCTCGTTTCCGTTGGCGATATTGTGGATAGGGGAAATAAATCGAAAGAGGCATATGAGTATTTTATTAATCGCCCCAACTCCCTGGTAATAATGGGCAACCATGAGCGTAAGCATTTAAATAGTGTATTAACGTATGCACAGGAGATCGTAAAGCTGCAATTCGACGGGAAGTATCCAGAGTTTTTAAACTGGCTCAATACGCTCGGTTACTATTACGAAACAGAGGAGGCAATTATAGTACATGCCGCTTTTGAGCATAATAAGCCATTGCATAGCCAAAAGAAAGAAGTGCTTTGCGGGTCTACCTCGGGAGATAGGTATTTGGAGAAAAAGTATGCGCCCGAAACCTATTGGAATGATTATTACAAAGGGGAGAAGCCTATCATCTACGGGCATCATGTGGTTGGCGATATACCTTTGATAAAAAACAATAGTTACGGAATAGATACCGGAGCCTGCCACGGAGGGTATTTGACAGCTGTAGAACTCCCCGGGTTTATTATACACCAGGTAAAAGCTAAAGAGGACTATTGGAAAAACGAGCGGACGGTTTGGCAAACCCCTGTTTTGCGCTCAAAGGATTGGGCAAATATGGAATTCGGGAATATTAAAAAGCAATTGGAAAAACTTGCTTTTGTAGAAGATACGGATGCAAGGGTTTATCTTGATAAACTCCAAAACTGGGTTGAAGAGCTTGAGGGTTTATTTCCGTTAATAAAGTCGGGATTAGATTTGTTTACGGTCGACCTGATAAGCAAGAGCCAGGAAGATTTTAATTCAGCCGCAAGTAAGTTCGATTTCAAAACTTTTATTTTTAAAAGCAGAGCAAACAATCTGAAGATAGATGACCTTCAAAAGAGCCTGAACACACCTCAGAAGGTTATAAATATTGCAGCGCATTTAAACTTGCCGCAAAAGCCAAGCCAGTCCGAATTTATGATTTAGGCATCTTTTTATTTCCTCACCTGCCCATTACCCTTTACCACCCATTTATAACTCGTCAATTCTTCCAGCCCCATTGGGCCACGGGCGTGGAGTTTTTGGGTGCTGATGCCAATTTCGGCACCGAGGCCAAATTGCGCGCCATCGGTAAACCCTGTAGAGGCATTTACATAAACTGCCGCGGCATCCACCCGGTTCAGGAAGGTTTCGATATTGGTTTCGTCCTCAGATATTATAGCCTCACTGTGTTTTGAACTGTTGATGGCAATATGCTCCAACGCTTGTTGAAAGCTATCAACCGTTTTTACCGACATCTTCATCGACAAAAATTCCGTACCGAAATGTTCCGGCTGTGCTACGTGAAGCAGGTTGGCGGGATAGGTTTCTTTTAAAATGGCGTATGAACGCTCATCTGCAAAAACTTCAACACCTTTTTCTGCCAGCGGTTTAGCTATTGAAGGCAGGTCGGTTAAACGGCTGGCGTTGATGATCAGACAATCCAGCGCGTTACAAACGCTTACCCGGCGGGTTTTGGCGTTGTCTACTATGGCCGTAGCTTTTTCCAGGTCGCCGCTTTCATCCAGGTAGGTATGTACAATACCGGCCCCTGTTTCAATCACCGGCACTTTGCTGCTGTTGCGCACATAATTTATCAGCGACTGGCTACCTCTTGGGATCAACACATCTACATAGCCTACCGCGTTTAAAAGGGCCTCTGTTGCCTCGCGTTCTACGGGGAGGAGAGTAGCAGCATTTACATCGATGTTATGCGCCGAAAGGACTCCATGAATGATGCCGATGATAGCGCGGTTAGAAAAATCGGCATCGCTGCCTCCTTTTAATATGCTGATGTTGCCAGTTTTAAAACACAACGCAAATACATCGAACGTAACATTTGGCCTTGCTTCATAAATTACACCCACCACGCCAAGCGGTACGCGGATTTTAGAGATTTGCAGACCGTTGGGCATGGTTTTATCAGATAGTATGGTTCCCAGCGGGCTGGCCAAACCGGCTACACTTTTTATATCGTTGGCAATATCCTGTATACGTGCCGCATTAAGGGTAAGTCGGTCGTATTTTGGGTCAGCCGGATCCATGCGATCAAGGTCCCTTTTATTTTCGGCGAGCAGATGATCGGTTTGATCAACAGCCGCGTTGGCTACGTCCAACAGAACGGCGTTTATGGCGGCAGGGGCGAGGCTGAGGCTTCGGCCTGCTTTTACCGAGTTTTCAAAATAGTGTGTGTAATCCATGTTATCCCTGTAAATAAAGATAGTCATAATGCACCAGCGCGCGCTGGTTTTTTTTGCCGGTGAACTCCCGGGCTTTATCGGCACCGTATTCGGCGAGGCCTAATCCTATCACTTTGTTGTTCTCGTCTACAATTTTGATGATCTCGCCTTTCTTGAAATCAGACAACACCTTAATAATACCTACCGGCAGCAGGCTGGATGCCTTGCTGGAAACGAGCACTGTTTTGGCGCCTTCGTTCACCTGTACCATCCCTGTAGCGGCGGTTTCAGAATGTGCTATCCATTTCTTTTTACCCGATGCTTTTTTGGTTGGCACAAAGCGGGTATGCACCACCTTGTTATCCAGCACATCGAGCAGGATGTTATCTGTAGTGCCATTGGCAATGTGTACCGCTATACCCAGCTGTGCTGTTTTTTGCGCGATGGTTGATTTGGTGATCATCCCGCCGCGCCCAAACTGCGAGCGGCTTGTACTCACGAAAGATGAGAAGTTTATACTATTACCTTTTATTTCCTCAATAACGGCCGAGCCGGGCAGTTTTGGGTCGCCATCATATATACCGTTTACGTTGGTCAGTACTATTAAAGCCTGCGCATTCAGCATGGAAGCGATAAGCCCAGCCAGTTCATCGTTATCGGTAAACATCAGTTCGGTTACCGATACCACGTCGTTCTCGTTTATAACAGGTATTACCTGGTGCTGCAATAAAATCTCCAGGCAGTTGCGCATGTTTAAGTAGTGCAGCCTGTCGCGAAAATCTTCTTTGGTAACCAAAACCTGCGAGCAGAGGATCTTAAACTTCTCGAACAAATTGGAGTAGGTATTGATAAGCTTTACCTGCCCAATGGAGGCCAGGAGTTGCCGTGTGGCAACGGCGTCGTATTTATCGGTAACGGTGATGAGGCTACGCCCGGAAGCAACCGCGCCTGAAGAAACCAGAATTACTTCAGTACCCTGTTTTTTGATGGCGGCTATCTGGTCGACCAAATGGGCTATCCGTCCGATATCTGGCAAGCCGTTTGGCCCGGTAATAACGTTGGAACCTATCTTGATAATAACACGCCGGTAATTGAATGACATTAATGTAGATTAAATTAGTCGTCAATAATAGGGAATTATGAGGGAAATACGATATTTATGTTCAGGTTTTAAGAGGAGAGGGTGTTATCCAGCCGTAGTAACGTTGTCATCTATCTTTAAGGCCTTCCATATTTGGTTGGATACAGAAGATTTTTCGGCCACGAGTTTTTCTTTAGCTTCCGCGGCTTCGGCAATCAGCAAATTATCTTTGTAGTAATAGTATTCGTAATAATAACCCCAAAAACGCATAAACTTTTCGTCATCCGTTTGCAGCAGCCTGGCGTGTTCAATATCAATATTCTTTGCGGAGTTGTCTACCGTGTATTGTGCCATCATCGCCAGCATAGCTTCTTCTATAGCGCCGGCTTTGCCCTTGCTTATTAAGCGCTGATAACGGGCGCTGTCGGTAAAAAAGATCCCCGTTTTTGTAGGCAGCGTGGTTGCCAATACCAGCGCTAAGGAACATGCGCCAGCCACTGTCCAAAAACCACGTGCCAAACCCTGGCTGCAATAAATTGCTATTAAAATTCCCGCTACCCCAAAGAAAAGCGAAGCCAATGGGCCGGCAATCACCAAACGCGCGAATTTTTTGCGGTTTTCCGCACTCTGCTGCACCGGCATAGTTGCCGCTACGCCGCCCATCATCCCCAGGTCTTTATTAAAATAAACCTTAATTCGGCCATCCTCGCGTTTGATGCCTAATAAACCCACTATAAATAACTCGAAGCGGAAACCCTGTGCCAGCCCGGTTAACAGGTGACCAAGTTCGTGTACAGCTATGGCAATAAATAAGGCCACTATGGTGACTCCCCCAAATAACAATCCGTTCGGCTTTTCGTCTTTAGGGAGCAGGGCAAAGCCCAGCGCGGAAGCATCAGCAGTAAGTAACAGTAAAAAGGCGACTACAAGGTAAGGCTTAAGCCAGATAAGTTTCATCTACCTGTTTTGATTTTAAATACCATAGTTAGTTACGGTAAGGGTAATATTTGTTGCAAGGACGCCGACCGTAAAGGGAAGTGGCTTACCAAAATACAGAATTTCATGTGTAAATATTATTTTTAAGCATAAATATTTGGATGATAAAAAAGATTTAATATTTTTGTCGACATATTCTATAGACAATGTATTATTTAGTTACATCATCATCAGCCCACACCTTACGAATGCAGTGCCCAACTGTATGCTGTTGTTGTTAATTATCTGACAAGCAACCTATCACAATCCATTTTTTAATTTTTCTCAACCTAATTCCATGAAAATTCATACAAATTTTATAAAACTTATTGTGCTCTTTTTACTGCTCCTCCCGACGGTGGGGCTGGCCCAATTGAACGGGAGCTACATTTTAAGCGGTAAAGTAAACGACGACCACGGGCTGCCACTTGTGGGTACAACAGTAACCATTAAAGGCACTACAAACGCCGCCGTAACCGATAGCACCGGTAAATTCAGCTTAACTACAAGCACCAAGTTGCCGTTTACTTTGGTTTTTTCAGCCGTGGGTTACCAGCCGCAGGAATTTTACATCAAGAATGCCAACAGCGCCGTTAATATACAGCTTACCTCACAATCCTTACTAATAAACGAGGTGGTGGTTACGGCATCCCGCAGGGAAGAAAAACTGCTGCGGTCGCCGGTGGCGATTGAAAAGTTGAGTATCAACGCTTTGAAACAGTCGCCCGGCCCAAGCTTTTATGATGCGTTGGAAAATGTAAAAGGCGTGCAGATGACCACCACCAGTATCACCTTAAAAGTGCCCAACACACGCGGTTTCAATAGTCCAAATAACTTCAGGTTTATGCAACTGGCCGACAACGTGGATATGCAATCGGCTACGTTGGGCGTACCGCTTGGTAATGCCATTGGCCCAACCGAGCTGGATATTGCCAGTATAGAGATCACCCCGGGCGCCGCCGCGGCTTTATATGGTACCAACGCTATCAACGGTTTATCCAACTTGTTCACTAAAGACCCGTTTAAATACCAGGGCCTGAGTTTTTATCACCGCAGCGGGATCAACCATGTTGGCGATAATCTTGGCTCGAGCGCACTAACCGAAGATGCCTTCAGGTTTGCCAAAGCATTCAATAATAAATTTGCTTTTAAACTGAACGCCAGCTATTTAAAAGGTAAAGACTGGCAATCCAACACCCGCCTGGATCAAAACCCTACCAACCTGAAAACGGCTAACCCGGCTTACCCCGAACTCACCGGCACCAGTAATGCTGCTTATGATGGCTGGAATAAATATGGCGACGATGCCCTTGCAGGAAGTAACACGGTATCTATAAAAGGCATTGTGGTTGATGGTGTTGCCCGCCCTAATTTAACCGTTGCCCGTACCGGTTATAACGAAGTTGACCTGGTGAAACCGGATGTAACCAACTTAAAACTGGATGGTACGTTAGCATATAAATTAACCCCTAATACTACTTTGTCCTACACTTACCGTTATGGTAAAATGGATGGTGTTTTCCAACGTGGCAATAAAATATCGCTGAATGGTGCTACCGTGCAAAACCACAAAGTGGAACTGAAGGGCAAGGATTTTCTGGTACGTGCTTATGAGTCGATAGAAAATACCGGCAACTCGTTTAACGTAAAACCGCTTGCGGATAACCTCGATCTAAAGCATGCCAACAATTCTGCCTGGGGTACTACTTATAAAAACGCGCTTACCGCCTATGCCAACGCCAATGGGGGACTTAAATCTACCAATTTGGCTGCTGCTGAGCAAGCCGCACGTACGGCCGCGGATGCAGGCAGGGTAGAGCCGGGTACGCCGGAGTTTGATGCCTTGCGTAAAACCATTATCGGCATCAATAACTGGGATTTTAAATCGAGCCTGATACCTAATGCCCCGGCTACAGGTGGCGCTGCTTTGGTACAAAAGAGCAATATGTTTAATGGTGAAGCTCAGTGGGACCTGACCAGCAAAGTTAAATTTGTTGACCTGCTGGTGGGTGGCGATGTACGTGTTTACCAGATCATTCCGGATGGTAACAACTTTGTAGATTTTAGCCGCAGTATAGCCGATCGGAATACGCCTTTAGCTGATGGTAGTTTTGGCGAAAACGTTATCTACAAAAAATACGGCGCATTCACGCAGGTTACCAAAACCTTTTTCGAGGAGAAGTTAAAATTATTCGGTTCGGTACGTTGGGATTATAACCCGTATTTCGACCCGAAATTTACGCCGCGTTTAGCTGCTGTTTACTCGCCTAACCAAAACCATAACTTCAGGTTCACCTTCCAGAACGGTTACCGTTTCCCTTCGTTGTTCGAAGCGCTATCATACGTAAACAATGGCCGTGTGAAACGTGTAGGCAGTTTACCATTTATCAATGAAGGTTTGGGTTATTTGAATAACAGCTACACACAGCAATCGGTCACTGCTTTCAACGCTGCTGTAAAAGCTGCATCTATCACGGGCGATGATGCTACGGCTTTGGCCAACCGCAACCTTCTGCAGGTTGCCGATTTGCCAAAGGCGCGCCCGGAGCAAATTACATCGTTCGAGGTGGGCTATAAAGGCATATTGTTAGATAACAAAGTTTTCCTTGATGTGGATGCCTATGCTAACCGCTACAATGGCTTTTTAGGCCAGGTGCAGGTGTTTGTGCCGAACGGTACTACAGTGGGCTCAGATGCAGCGGTATTAGCCATGCTGGATATTAACCGCGACCCTACAACCGCTACTGCTACCAACGCTGCAAGCAACGGACAAAGCCGTTACCGCGTTTATACCAATGCTAAGAATGTCTACAATAACTACGGTTCATCTTTAGGGCTTACCTATAATTTTTACAAGCGTTACACCGTATCAGGCAATGCCAGCTTCAACAAACTGAAGGCGCAGCAAACCTCAGATATCTTTGTAACCGGGTTTAACACGCCAAAATGGTCGGGTAACTTCTCCTTCGGTAACCGCGAGGTGGTGAAGAATGTAGGTTTTAATATCGTTTATAAATGGCAGCAGGCGTTCCTGTGGGAAAGCCCGCTGGTTACCGGTACCGTGCCGTCTATCCACACGTTTGATGCACAGGTTACTTTGCGTATTCCCGAATACAATGCAACGTTTAAAATTGGTGCTACCGATATTTTCAACAAACGCTATATACAATACGCGGGCGGCCCAACTATTGGCGGCATTTATTATGCCTCGGTTACGCTGGACGGCTTGCTGAGCGGAGAGGGAAAGAAGTAAGAGCAAGGACAAAAGATAAAATTATAGTCTTTCATCTTTTGTCTTTTATCCTTCCTCTCGCCCGATTTTTTTTAGGTTTAATTTAGTTTTAAAAAGCGGGCAAGCGAGTTGCCGGCTTTTTTTGTTTGCGTCAGGCGGTGAATTAATCCCAGCCGTCATTCCCGCTGCCGGTTGTTTTGGGCTTGGGTATCACTTTTAGTTTAATTAGCGAACCGTTTTGATGATCAATCTTCATCTCAAACGTGTCTTCGTCGCCAGAGTTTGCCAATGTTCCGGTAGCGCCAAACATACCATTGACAACAATTAACGTGGCAATACTCGGCGGAGTTTTGGCCATGCCGGTAAATGTAAACTCGTTATTAATTTTGGTAAGGGGGTAAAAACCGAATTCTGTAGCTATATACGGCATTCCTTTGTAAACAATAGCGTAAGTTTTTTTGAGTTTAACGTCTCTTAACTTTCCTTTTTCGTCGGCTATTTTTACAAAACCCGGATGAACGTAATCGTTTTCTGTTGTTAGACCCCGCTTATCGGGAAGCTGGTTTTTAAACGATTGATAAGTTAAATACAAGCCATTAGTATAGGTGCCGGCATTGTATAATGGCAAGGCTTTTTTTTCAATGCTGTCGATATGTACAACTTCATTGTACGTATAAACCCGGGCATCATTTGCGGCCGGCAAGGTAAGGTTTGCCTGTATAAAAGCGGTTAACAGCCTGCTTCCGCTACGCAATAACGGGTTAGTTACATCAATGGACGAACGTAGTTGTACAAGCGTATCTAAAGAAGTTGTTTTTTGATAACCAGTTCCATTTTTAACGTACATCTCGGCTTTGACAGTACAATAACCGTATTCGCCAAGAACGCCTGTCAACTCAGCGAAACTAAACTGCCTTAGCTGTAACAACAATTCGCCATTGCCTGCATCAGCGCTTACCAGCGAAGCAAGAACCCGTTTTATCTCCGCCGAAAATGGGTTGTGGGGAATGACTGTTGTTACCTTGTTATACACACCGGTTTGTACATAACCAAAATTGTTGGTATCTGTCCGCGTATCTGCGAGATCTATAGAATTGTATAAGCTATGGCTTGTTTTAGTTTCCGATAAAGCGATTTCAAAATTAACCTTGTTTTGAGCGTAGGCGTTCGCACAAAAAAGTACAAGGAGGATTGGTGAAATAGTCTTTTTATACATTGTGATAGAGTTAGTCCAGCCAAAGTTAAAATGTTCAGGTTAAAATAAACTATTGTTAAACACAAACCCCGTACGAGTTGCACCTCGCACAGGGTTTTTCTGCTCACTTAACAGAATATAATTGGTAATTATATTTAATCTACGGCCTGCCTTAGCATCAGGGCGCCTACGGTAACATTGGTGCGGCTATCAATAATAATAGCGCCCCCGTTGGCTTTGTTGAGCTGGTAAGGGTCAAAGGCTAATGGCTCGGCGGTTTTAATAACAATACGGCCGATATCATTCAGTTTAAAATCCTCGACGTAATCTTTCTCGAGGGTGTTGATGTTCACTTTATAAAGTACTTCGCTGATCTTACAGCGGATAGTTTTGGTATTATGCTGCACCAGGTAGGTGAGGGTAGGATCCAGCGGGCGGGTATCCATCCAGCACAGATCGGCCTCTATCAGGTTGCTCAACTGCGGCTGCCCGGCGCTGTTTACAATGATATCGCCACGGCTGATATCAATACTATCTGCCAGGTGCACCGTTACCGACATGCCAGCTATTGCCTCTTCGGGCGTTTTATCGTAAAATTCAATTTTAGAAATGGTAGAGCTAAATCCCGAAGGCAACACGGTGACCTTATCATTTACCCTAAACGAACCACTGGAAACACGGCCGGCATAACCGCGGTAATCGTGCAGTTCATCGGTTTGGGGGCGTACTACCCATTGCACCGGCAGGCGGGCGTGGGCAGAGGTATCGTCTATCTCCAGTTCTACATTCTCCAGATGAGTTAACAAACTGTCGCCGGTATACCAGCTTATTTTTGCCGATGGGTAAACAATGTTATCGCCCTTTAAGGCACTTACCGGGATGTAGGTAACATTTTTTAAGCCCACTTTTCCGGCCAATACTTTATAATCAGCCACAATGCTGTTGAACACATCTTCGCTATAATCCACCATATCCATCTTGTTCACGGCAACCACTACCTGTTGTATCTGCAGCAGCGAGACCAGGAAAGAGTGGCGGGTGGTTTGCTCGATAACGCCTTTACGGGCATCTATCAGGATAATAGCCAAACCGGCGTTGCTGGCACCGGTAACCATGTTGCGGGTGTACTGGATGTGCCCCGGTGCATCCGCAATGATGAATTTGCGTTTGTCGGTCTCAAAATATTTGTATGCAACGTCGATCGTGATGCCCTGCTCACGCTCGGCTTTAAGCCCATCGGTGAGGATGGCGAGGTCGATGCTACCGTCGTCGTTTTTACGGTTGGATGCGTGGAGGGCTTCCAGTTGGTCTACCAATATGGCTTCGCTATCGTACAACAGGCGGCCTATCAATGTGCTTTTGCCATCGTCTACACTGCCTGCGGTTATAAATTTTAGTATATCCATTTCTGTCTTAAATGTTCCCCTCTTGAGAGGGGTTAGGGGTGTGTTTCTTTATTCTTGGCTTTGCTAACACACCCCGTGAGCGTTAGTGTTTTTTGTTCTGCCCCCCTCAAGAGGGGTAGTTGTGGTTCTGCTCTTGTAAGCTGGCGGTGGGGACACCCCCAGTAGGGAGGAGCCCCCTGCGGCGGTGTCCTCACCGCCGACTGCTAACCCTTAGAAATACCCGCCCTTTTTCCGGTCTTCCATGGCGGCTTCGCTTACTTTGTCGTCCATGCGGGCGCCGCGTTCGCTTATTTTTGAGGATGCTATCTCGTGGATAATATCATCTATCTCAAACGCGTATGATTCAACAGCCGCAGTACAGGTCATGTCGCCAACGGTGCGGAAGCGTACGTTCTTGTTTTCTATTTTATCGTCGGCATCCATGTTTAAAAACGGTGATGCCGCCATTAGCTGCCCGTTACGGGTGATACAATCGCGCTGGTGGGCAAAATAAATGGTTGGCAGGGCGATTTTTTCGCGGCGGATGTAATTCCATACGTCCAATTCCGTCCAATTGCTTATCGGGAACACGCGTACGTTTTCGCCTTTATGGATCTTGCCGTTATAAATGTTCCAAAGCTCGGGACGCTGACGTTTAGGATCCCACTGGCCAAACTCATCACGAACAGAAAAAATACGTTCTTTAGCGCGGGCCTTTTCTTCATCGCGGCGGGCACCGCCAATACAAGCATCAAACTTGTGCTTGGCTATGGTATCCAACAAGGTTACAGTCTGCAAAGCGTTACGACTGGCGTTCTTGCCTTTCTGCTCAATCACTTTACCTTCATCAATGCTGTCCTGTACATGGCCTACAATCAGTTTTTCACCAATGCGGGCAATCATATCGTCACGATAGGTAATGGTTTCTTCAAAATTGTGCCCGGTATCTATATGCACCAGCGGGAACGGGAATTTGCCCGGGCGGAAGGCCTTCATGGCTAAATGCACCAGGGTAATAGAATCTTTACCGCCCGAAAATAACAACGCGGGTTTTTCAAACTGCCCGGCTACTTCGCGCAAAATATAAATGGCCTCTGCCTCCAACTCGTCCAGGTAATCTAACCGGTATTTACTCATTCCTTTAAATCATTTAGTTCAACTGCATGTAATCCGCATTCTTTTTTGCTTTGGTCTTCCCACCACCAGCGCCCGGCCCTAAAATCTTCGCCGGGTTGTACCGCTCGGGTACATGGCGCGCAGCCAATGCTGGGGAAACCCCTGTCGTGCAGTGTATTGTACGGTATATTGTATTGTTTGATGTATGCTTTTACGTCGTCCAATGTCCAGCCAAAAATAGGGTGGTACTTGAACAGGTTGTTGCCGCCATCCCATTCCACATTGCTCATGTCTTCGCGATTGGCAGATTGGTCCGCACGGATACCCGTTACCCACAGCTTATTGCCCGCTACGGCACGATGAAGCGGCTCTATTTTACGGATGCCACAGCATTGCTTACGGTTCTCTACCGATTCGTAAAAGCTGTTTGGGCCCTTGGCGTTCACCATAGCTTCCAATGCGGTATGCTCTGGATAATAGGCGTGGATAGGTTTGCCATAGATCTCCATGGTGCGGTTCCAAACATAATATGTTTCGGGGAAAAGGCGACCGGTTTCCAGCGTGAAAACTTTGATGGGGATGTTATTGGCGAAGATCATGTGCGTGATTACCTGATCTTCCCAGCCAAAGCTGGTAGAGAACACGATCTCGCCCGGAAACTCCGATGCTAAAGCATGTAAAGCTTCAACGGGATTGTTACCGGCTATTAATTGCGATATGTAAGATGTATCGGCCACTATATTAATTTGAGTACGAAGTTGATAATGCTACGC
Organism: Mucilaginibacter sp.; assembly: GCF_039925265.1. Lineage (GTDB taxonomy): Bacteria > Bacteroidota > Bacteroidia > Sphingobacteriales > Sphingobacteriaceae > Mucilaginibacter. Next base: position 62,745 of record NZ_JBDSZG010000014.1, on the reverse strand, counting down.
AAGCTAATGAGGATAACGATAACCGATACCGCGAACATGATAGCTTTTGCAGATATTTTATTGGAAATGCGGGCCGCTATAGGTGATGCTAATGCACTGCCGATAACCAAGCCTGCTACGGCTTCCCAGTGCTTGCCATTAAGCATAGTAATAAAAGTTAGTGAACTGGTTAGCGCGATAAAAAAGCGGGACAATTTTACGGTACCCAATGAGAAACGGGGATGGCGGCCACCGGCTATCAGCGTTGATAATACGATTGAACCCCAACCACCACCGCCAACGGCATCTATAAAGCCGCCGCCAAGGCCTAAAAGGCTGATGTTTTTTATTTTGCCTGAAGTACGCTTCCGGTTAAGATTGATGGCTTTGTTTAATATTACAAAGCCCAATATCAGTGTGTAAAACGATACAAGCGGTTTGGTGTATTGCGCATAATGTTCTAAGGATGACAACAAATATGCACCTGTTACCGCCCCAATTATACCGGGGACAAGCAACAGCTTAAACAGTTTCCAATTTACATTACCCATGCGGTAGTGCATCCATCCGGCAATACCATTGCTCATAATTTCCGACAAATGTACACCCATACTTGCCGAAGCAGGAGGGATGCCCATAGATAACGAAAATGTAGTGGAAGTAACCCCGTATGACATGCCAATAGCCCCATCAATCATCGCGAAAATGAAACCCGCACCTAAAAAGTAATAGAAAAGGGGGTTGATGTTTGCGACGAAGGCCTGGAAGCCAGGTTCCTTCGACCATAGTGCTGTAATGGTGATAACAAGGAAGGCCACAAACGTGCCCCAAACAACCAGTTTTAAATTGTTGTTGCTTGGTGGTTTTTCTCCGCCTATTAAAACCGCGGTAACTCTGTTCAGTTCCTGAACTTTATAAGCAAAATCGCCGGAAAGGCTGTTCCTGATCTCACTCATTTGCTGTAAGGTGGTATCCAGTTCGGCAGGTAATGCTTCGTTTAAAACTTCTTTAAGGCGTTTGGCCACCGTTGGCGATTTGCCATTGGTGGAGATACCTATCTTCAGATCGCCCTTTTGCACGATGGAACCCAGGTAAAAATCGCAAAGCTCGGGCTTGTCCGCTACGTTAACCAGTAGTTTACGGTCGTGTGCCGACTGGCGGATGTACCTGTTCAATTCGGCATCATCTGTTGCTGCCATGGCCAGGTCGGCACCATCCAGGTCGGTATCAGCAAATGCTTTCTGGATGATGGTAAGCTTTGGCGTATTGGCGGCCAGCGCTTCTATTTGCGGCAGAAAGGTTTTAGAAATAACGGTAATAGCCGCGCCGGGGCTGTTTTGCAGCATGGCTGTAAGCTTTTCCAAGCCAACATTGCCGCCGCCAACAAGCACCGTATGCAGGTTCTCCAGTTTCAAAAATACAGGGAACAGTTGGTTACCCTGTGGTTTTGGTGGAGGGATCTCCGTTAAATTTTTATTCCTGGGCAACAATGTCATAAAACTCTCTGATGGGCTGAAACTTTGGATGTAAAGATACTACCTCGCCAAATACAATTAACGCAGGCGAAGTAATTCCGTTTTCTTCGGCAACTTCGGCGATGGTACTTGCTACGCCAACTACCACTTTTTCGTCTTTTGTGCTGCCACTTTGTATTACGGCAACAGGTAGGTTGCGTTTGCCTTCGGCAATAAATATTTCTGCAATTTCGGCCAGTTTGTGGATACCCATCAGCACTACAACGGTAGCTTTGGTTTTAGCGGCGTCGTACAGGTCGGCAGAAACCTTACCATCGCTGGTGGTGCCGGTAATAACCCAAAAGCTCTCGCTCAATCCACGGTGAGTAACCGGAATGCCCTGTAAACCGGGTACACCGATAGAACTGGAAATTCCCGGAATAACCTGTGCCGGGATGCTGTAATCGGCAGCGTGGTCTAACTCCTCATAACCACGACCGAATACAAACGGGTCGCCGCCTTTTAAGCGTACCACATGGCCGTAATTCAAGGCGTAATCTATCATCAGTTTGTTGATGTTCTCCTGCGAGAAAGAATGATCGCCACTGCGTTTGCCTACGTAAACTTTAGTAGCATGTTTGGGTGCAAATTCCAATAATTCTTCGTTCACCAAGGCATCATACAAAACCACATCTGCGGTTTGCAGGGCTTTAATGCCTTTTATAGTAATCAATTCGGCATCGCCGGGGCCTGCGCCAACAAGCGTAATGCGTGGTTCTTTTACTGTTGTTTTTGTTTGAGTTTGTATCATGATTGTAACACCGCCTCTCTTTTGTCTTTAACCGTTTGCAAAAATGCGGTGGCCTGTTCTTTATAGGCGGTTGCGAATGCTTCCGATGGTTCGTTTTTATTTATTTGCAGCACCAGGTCGCCAAAAGTACCGTCGAAGGTAATCTCGCCTGCTGCTACGTAGCTGTTATCAAATTCTTTGATGATGCCCGATTGGGTGCTACTGTTTACACCTTTATCAAGCAATAAAGCCTTAGCCGCGCTAATCATAGTGTTGTAGGAGTGGTAGATGGCATCGCTCCACAGCCCTTTGGCGTAAGCACCGTTTGCCCAGCCCAGTTTTTCTTCACTTTCGAATAGCAAGGTGGCAACCAAATCTATAATTACACCGGCGCACTCACCCACGCCGATAGCGCTTACGTAAGTTTCCTGGTGGCCCCAGTCTACAAACTCATCGTCGGTAAGGGTGGTCAAATCAGCAAGGGGTTTTAGCAGGCGGTAGAAGTAATCTTTACCTTGTCTGTCATAATAGGCGTGGTAGGTTTCGTTTTCTTCTGCCAGTGTTTTGTAATCATCCAACACCGCACGTAAAGCATGTGTAGCACGTTTGGATGGTACCTTTATTACCCTATCGGCTGCGCGGCCCACACCGTTACCTACGGTGCCGCCGCCCAGCATTACCTGTACCGATGGCAGTACCCTGGCACCTGCTTTTAGCGAGCTGCCGTGGAAGCCAATGTGTGCCAAACCATGCTGACCGCAACTGTTCATACAGCCGCTTATTTTTATCTTGATCTCTTTGTTATAAATGAAATCTTCGTATTCGTTATAAATAACGTCCTCCAGTACCTTAGCCATGGTCATGCTATTGCTGATGCCGAGGTTACAGGTATCCGTGCCGGGGCACGTGGTTACATCAGCAATACTGTCGAAACCAGGTGTTGCAAAATCTAATGCGTTTAAGCCTTCGTACAAAGCAGGCAAAGCTTCCTTACAGATGAATTTTAACAGTAAACCCTGGTTTTGCGTAATGCGGATCTCATCGCCAACATAAGGGCGAATGGCTGCAACCAATTTACGCGCCACATCGGTAGGGATATCGCCTACCGGTACTTTGATGAATACGCCAAAGAAGCCGGCTTGTTTTTGTTCGAAAACATTGGTAGCCAGCCATTGCTCGTAACGGAATGGGTTGGTAATTTCTATAGCCGGATACTCAGTAACCTCCGGCAAAGCAGGAGTGGGAACAGTATTGCGGTTGATAGGGTAGGTTTTTACTTTGATAGCAGTGCGTTCTTCCTGAGCCAGGCGCAGCACTTCTTCTAAACCTATCTTTTGTATCAAATATTTTAAGCGGGCCTTGTTGCGGTTGTTGCGCTCGCCATAACGGTCGAACACGCGGATGATCGCTTCTGTATAAGGTATTAGTTGATCTTCCGGCAGGAAATCTTCAACAGCACTTGCCAGTAAAGGCTGTGCGCCAAGGCCGCCGCCCAACATTACCTTAAAGCCACGTTCGCCATTTTCTTTCAGTTTGGGGATAAAGCCCAGATCGTGAATGTAAGAGAAAGCGGTATCCTCATCACTTGAGGAGAAAGATATCTTAAACTTGCGGCCCATTTCCTGGCAGATCGGGTTCCTTAAGAAGTACTCGAAAGTAGCCTGCGCGTAAGGTGATACGTCAAACGGTTCCTTAGGGTCGATGCCTGAGGTAGGGGATGAGGTTACATTTCTTACCGTGTTGCCGCAAGCTTCGCGCAGGGTGATATCGTCGCGCTCCAGTTCGGCCCAAAGTTGTGGCGTACGGTCAAGGCTTACGTAATGGATCTGGATGTCCTGGCGGGTGGTGAGGTGCAGGTTGCTGCTTCCGTACTCGTCAGATATATCGGCTATTTTTAATAATTGTTTAAAAGTAACCTTACCAAAGGGGAGTTTAATGCGCACCATTTGCACGCCGGGCTGCCTTTGGCCGTAAACACCACGTGCTAAACGCAGGCTGCGGAACTTTTCATCATGTATCTTGCCCTCACGGAACGCACGGATCTTCCTTTCCAGGTCGATTATATCCTGCTCCACTATCGGGTTCTCCAGTTCGGTCCTGAAGCTCTGCATATCAGTATTTAATTTAGTTTAGTATAAAAAAGCCCCTTCGCTGTGGCTGAAGAGGCATATATTTTAAATTCTACATACTTACAACCACGGTTTATCGCTTTGCATACAGCAATACATCAGGTTGGTGTGATATGTGAAAAATGTTTTCATTTATTATTATCCCCAAATATATACATAGTATAGGGGAATAGTAGAATTTATTTGAAAAAAATATTGATGTGATATTTTGATGACGAACGATGGTGGCAATTCAACCAAAGGGTATAACGTTTTTTAACCGCAGAGGCGCGGAGTTTTTCGCCGAGAGCACGGAGACTGTCTGTTTTTCAAATAGAGCGAAGCAAAAGAACGGGAAATTTGTCTCAATTAACAAAACTTGTGTTACTAAAAAAGCACCACCGTAAGGCAGTGCTTTCAAATATCTCAACGCAAAAAATCTTACGTAGTATAACCCAGGATCTTTAATACCTGCTTACTGTTTTGTTCCTCACCAAACACCTCAAAATTGAAGGTTTCATCCCTGTTTCTGCGGATAATAACGTGCTTAGGTGATGGTAACAAACAATGGTGAATGCCGCCGTAGCCGCTCAACACTTCCTGGTAAGCACCGGTGTTGAAGAAACCGAGGTATTGTACCTTACGGGTTTTTGGCATAAATACGCTGTTCATGTGGGCTTCCTGGTTGTAGTAGTCCTGCCCGTCGCAGGTGATACCGCCAAGGTTTACACGCTCGTATTCGTTGTCCCAGTTGTTTACGGGTAACAGGATGTATTTCTGATTTAAGGCCCAAACGTCCGGCAAGTTGGTGATAAAACTGCCATCCAGCATTAGCCAGCGTTCGCGGTCGTTTTGTTGCTTGCGGCCCAGTACTTTATAAAGGATACCCGAAGCTTCGGCCACGGTATATTTGCCAAATTCGGTGATGATATCCGGCTCCATCGTATCATTGTCGGCACAAATTTCCTTAATACGGCTCACGATCTCATTGATCATGTACTCGTAATCAAAATCAAATACCAACGAATCTTTAAAAGGCATACCGCCGCCGATATCCAATGTATCTAAAGCCGGATTCACCTTTTTAAATTTGCAGTAAAGCGTAACGTATTTCTCCAGCTCGTTCCAGTAATACGGTGTATCTGAAATACCCGAGTTGATGAAGAAATGCAGCAGCTTAACCTGGAAATTCGGGTTGTCCTCTATCTTGTTGTGATAAAAATCTATCACATCCTCCATACGAACGCCTAAACGCGAGGTATAGAATTGAGAATCCGGCTGCTCTTCTGCCGCTATACGAATGCCGAGATTACATGGGGTTTCCATTTCTATCTCATCATCGTACAGGTTAAATTCCTCTTTATTATCCAGCACGGGGATGATATTGGTAAACCCATCGTGCAGCATATCAATAATGTACTGCTTGTATTGGAAAGTTTTAAAACCATTGCAAATAACCGTAACGTCCTTATTCAGGGCGCCTTTTTTCTCCAGTGCATCAATCATCGGCATATCAAAGGCCGACGAGGTTTCCAGGTGGATCTCGTTCTTCAACGCTTCTTCCACAATGTGCCTAAAGTGCGAACTTTTAGTGCAATAGCAATATTTATAGCTGCCGCGATAGTTATTTTTGATGATGGCCTGTTGAAATAACAGTTTTGCCTGCTGTATCTTTTTGGTGATCATGGGCAGATAAGTAAAGCGTAGGGGCGTGCCATACGTTTCAATCATCTCCATTAAATTAAGGTCCTGAAAGTAAAGTTCATCGTCGATGATCTCAAAACCATCTTGCGGGAACCCAACGCTTAAGTCAAGAAATTCCTGGTAACTCTGCATTTAATAAAATTTTGGCAAAAATGTAATTTTAAAACGGATTTTTGGCAAAAATGTTGGGCTAATTTATGGGCTGATTGTAATTTGTTTGTGAGGTATTACCGAAGTGGGTTTTTAGACAGATACAGTGTTTTTTTATGGAAACCGGTGTCCGGGATTTTTCGCTATTAGCCCATTTCTCCAAGAGTACGTTTTTCTTTTGCTGTAATTCTAATGCTTGTAGAAGTTGTGAGCTACAAACAGTGGTGAAGACAAAAGTTTTATAAAACAGGGAACTTTGTTTTAACCAAAGTTCCCCGCGCTATAAAACAGGCGTTTAATTATCGGCCGAAACTGTGAGCTATACGTAAACCCAGGGTGCCGTAATGGGCGTTCCCACCTGAATAGTTTTCATATCTAATGCCAAAGTCCCAGCTTTTTGTGGCATAGCCAATGCCCGGTGCCAAAATGAGTTTGGTGTTGCGCCCTGTTTCATAGCCAATGTTACTTCCTATACCTACGTTAGTTTGGAAGGCGACACCAACCTCGGCACCTATATAAATATTTGAAGTTATAAAGGCTTTTAACCCCAGTTTTACCGGTATCATATCTTGATGGTTGGTCTTATACGGGTCGATATATCCTCTGCTATCATAGGTTTTTCCAAACAAACGGTAATAACCCGATGTAAAAGTTAACGCCAGTCTGTTTGTAAGGCCATATTGCAGCTGCGGCGTGATACCCAACCCGAAATTGGAGCTATACTTTTGGAGTTTGCCTGTTGGCACCAGGCCATCCACCCCAATGTTAAAATCGAATTTACCTTGTGGCGTAGTTTGCGCGAAGCTGTTTGTGCCGATAAACAGTAATACTGCGGAGAATACTGCCGTAGCGAGTTTTTGTGCTGTTTTCATAAAGTGATATTTTTGTTTTGATTTTAGCTGAAACGAAAATATTTTCCTATGAATATTTGTATGGCGGGTATTTAACAATGTTTAACATGGGTTTTAACACTGTTTAACAAATGATGCGGGGCGCTAAACTACCATTAGTAGAGGTTAAGCTGAAAGCTTAGCCCATTTAGGTCCAAGTTTTAAACTTCGACCAGCGGGCGAATAGTATGCAGGTTCCTTTCAAAAGCCCCTGCGGCGATTTGAGTTTAGGTTTGCGGTGAGGACACCGCAAACGAGGAGGGACGTGGCCTGTCAATCCCCCCGTTCCGGTGTCCTCACCGGAACTATTGCGCATGCTCATCGCGAACAGCTCTCTACACCCTCGTCATATGCACCTCTGCCATCATGCACCTTGCACTTCCTCCGCCATTGGTTTCAATCGTGTTGATATCGGCATAAATTAGTTTACCAAACTTGTTTAAGGCCGTTCTTTGCTCTTCTGAAAGCGATGCATATGCCGTTTGCGACATCACGATCAACGTTTCTCCCGTGGCGTTTTTTACCTCCAGCATATTACCTGCAAAGCCGTTCATCTGTGTAAAAGTGATATCGATAATTTGCTTGCCTGTGGCGGTTAGCGATTGGATAACGGTTTCCTTTTCAGCGGCATCGGTGATGCTATCCCGGCAGATCACCGCGAAACGGCTGCCAATGCACATCAGTACGTTGGTATGGTATATGGCTTTGTGGTTTTGGTCGAAGGCATCAAAGGTGATGGCTTTGTAGCCGGTATAATCGCAAAAGGCTTGCAGTACTTCGGCATCCGTGCGGGGCGAGAGGCAAGCGTAGGCAATTTTGTTTTCCCTATCCAGTACCATGCTGCCGGTGCCTTCTAAAAATTGGTTTTTAGTCTCAAAACGACTCAAATCTACCAGGTGAGTAGCTTTAAAGTTTTCTTCCAGATGACTAATAATATCCTCGCGGCGCTCCAGGCGGCGGTTCTCGGCCTGCATAGGGTAGAGGATTACATCGCCTGTATCGTGGACGGAAATCCAGTTATTCGGGAAGATGGAATCGGGGGTATGCGGCTCGGGCGTATCCTCAATAACAGTGACATCCACGCCATTTTGGTGCAGCATGGCTACAAAGCCATCAAACTCCTGCAGGGCTTTGTGTTGCACGGCCTGCTGGTCGGCCTGTTGTATTTGGAAGGCGTTGCTCTCTGCCGTTTGCGCGTTAAACCCGAAATTCACCGGGCGTATCATTAATAGGTGGTTGGTAGATTGGCTCATTGTCTGAATCAGAATTTACAGAATTTTTAAATTTACAGAATGATTGTGATACTCCGCAAAATACAGCAATTCTGATAATTCTTAAATTCTGTAAATTCTCATTCAGACAAACTTAGACAGCCGCCTTATAGTCCAGAATATCGCCGGGTTTGCAGCCCAATTCGCGGCAGAGGGCTTCGAGGGTATCAAAGCGTACGCCTTTTACTTTACCGGTTTTTAGGAGGGAGAGGTTGGTCATGCTGATATCCAGGCGTTCGGCAAGCTCTTTTAGCGACATCTTGTTCTTCGCCATCTCCACATCAAGGTTTACAATGATAGCCATTATACAAACTCTCCAATCTCTTTCTTTAGTTCGAACCCGTATTTAAATATATCTGCCAGGATGTACAGCATGGCACCCAGTATGAGCCCGGTAAAACTTTGTTCCCAAACCATGTTCATCAGGTTCATATCCTTTACGCTGGTTTTTAATATTACCGCGGTACTTACGCCCAGTAATACACTAAGTAGGGTAGTTAGGGCAAAGCAAAGCGCTGTTATTTTTAACCGCCGCACATTCTCATAAGTAAAAGGCGCGTTTTGTTTAATGGTATTAAAAAACTTGCGCAGCTGGTAAATGATGCTCATTACCAAAGTCTCGAAAGCGAACAGGAAAAAATAGGCCGATGCTACGTGGCTGAAGTTATTGGTTAAGTGCATTTTAACAGTGGCCTGGTCGGGCGTGAGTGTAATGTTGCTCACATCCGGCGTAAGTGTTTTTAATGGGGTAGATTTAGTTATTAGCGGGTACTTTACCGGGTTGCTGAATTCGGTGTAGCTGCTGGTGCTTATCTTCCATGTAAGCATGCAAAAAGCAAACACCGCCAGTATAATGTTGCCATACCAAAATACATTAAGTATTACCCTAATAGTTGTTAAAAGCCAGGATGTAGTTTTCATGTTTGTATTGATTTAATAATACAAACATATAAACAATATTTATAAAACAAAGATTATTTTATGTAAAACATAAAATAATCTTTGTTTTAACTTAAATCAGACTGTCTCGCTGCAAGGGCATGCTCATGCAATGGAAACCACCACGGGCACGGGATAACTCTGCCGATGGCATCAATATCAGCGTATCTGTCATGCTTTGCGGGTCAAGCTCGTCGGTTTCAAATTGCTGGAGCAGATCCTGCACCTTAACAATGCTGAAACCGCTTTGCTTAAAGGCCTCCACGGTTTTGTCGTTACGGTCGTACCCCAAAACAACGCCTTCTTTCAGGGCAAGCAGGTTACAGCTATCGGTCCATTGCTCCCGGGCATCGTATGGGAACTCGTTATTGCCCGAATAGATAAAGCGCGTAGCCTCCTCGCTTTGCAGGTCTTTCTGACTGATGTTATCCAGCAGGGCCTCCAGCGTGGCAAAAGTTTTTGGCTTTTTTCCCTTGCGGAATTGTACTATCTCGGGCTTATCCTTATTCTTCTTATCGGCAAACCAGGCGATGGGCTCGGCGTCTTCCTGGCTTGGCTCACCAGGGGTGAGCGAGCGCAGCAACACCCAAACATTGCGTTTCACCTGGGTGAAAACGGTATCTATGTGCATATAATCCCGTTTGTGCGGAATTTTTACAATAGTTACCTTTTCCACCACATCGTTCTCAAACAGTAATTTAATGGCCTCGTTGGCGCCGCTTACTGATGTACGCTCGCTCCAGCCTATCAGCAGGTGGTTTGGTGCAACCATCATCACATCGCCGCCCTCTAAAGTGGTTTTGCTTTCCTGTTCTTCGCCGGGGCGAAGGAAGTGCTGCACGGTATCGGGGATCTCTAAAATGTTATCGCGATAGCCTTCAAATAAAGGGTGATTAAAAAAGATGTAGCGCACCAGCAAAGTTTCGCGTGCGCGGGCTTTTTTGGCGGGCTTGTTCAGCAGCATATGGTTGTTGATGGCGATGCCGATGTCCCTCGAAAATATCATGTTCGGGATAGGGGCGAAGATCATCTGCTCATCATTCAGCGAACCCGAAATAAAGATCTTGGCCAGTTCCACCGGCTCAATATCTATCAGTTGCAGTTGCAGGCGGTAGGTTACACCCTCTATGGCGCAAACGGCCGCCACCAATTTTTTACGGATATCCGCGTGTTGTAAAATATCGCTCAGCAAAGTTTGGATCTCAACCACCTTGGTAGAATTGTGGAAACCGGCGTTATCTGGTTTAAAGAAATTACGTTTATTGGCCGGGTCGTTTATTTCGGCAAGCTTGCCTTTTATTTTAGCCGGATCCAGGAAGTACATCAGTAATTTAATGTAGTGGTCGTACTCGCCGCCGCGCATGGTATCCAGGTGCACAATGTCTTCAAAAAGCCAGTCCTGCGCCTTGGAAGGCACTACTTTACCCAGCCCGCTATCCGGGCTATGCACCAAAAGCACACGCAGATTGCCAATTTCAGAAGTTACATCGAGCTTAAAATTTGGATTATTAGGTGTCATAAAAGGTAGTAAGAGTAGCGAAGTTAGTGGGAATAGTTGATAGTTCATAGATGATGGTTAATAGTTCATAGCAGCTCACCAAGGGCTTTTTAATTTTTGCCATGAACTATCATCTATCATCCATGAACTATTTTTTTGCCATGAACTATGAACAATCATCTATCAACTAATTTTTACCATGAACTATCATCCATGAACCATGAACTATTACTAATTTTGCCCGATGGATTTTATTATTGAGGCTGTTGTTAAGGCCATAAAGGATTTATACCAAACCGATATAGATGCAAAGGATATCAACCTACAGGAAACCCGTAAAGAATTTGAGGGCCAGGTAACGCTGGTTACCTTCCCATATACCAAACTTTCGCGCAAGGGCCCCGAACAAACCGGTGCCGAAGTTGGCGAATATCTGCAAGCTAACGTTCCCGAAATATCGGCCTTTAACGTGATCAAAGGCTTTTTAAATATCAGCTTTGCCGATAGCTTTTGGTTAGGCAAGCTGAATGATGAGATCTTACAGGACGATTTCGCGGTAGCAAAACCAAATGGTAAAAAGGTAATGGTGGAATATTCTTCGCCAAATACCAACAAGCCGCTGCATTTGGGTCATATCCGTAATAACCTTTTAGGGTTCTCGGTTGCGCAGATATTGGATGCTGCCGGGTACGATGTGGTAAAAACCAACCTCGTGAACGATCGCGGCATCCACATTTGCAAAAGTATGCTGGCCTGGAAAGAGTTTGGCGAGGGCGAAACCCCCGAAAGCTCGGGCTTAAAAGGCGACCACCTTGCCGGCAAATACTACGTTTGGTTTGATAAAGCCTACAAGCAGCAGATACTGGAACTGGTAGAAGAGGGCCAAACCGAAGAAGAGGCAAAAAAGAACGCCCCGCTGATAAAAGAAGCGCAAGCCATGTTACAGCGCTGGGAGGCCGGTGATGAGGAAACCATCAACCTCTGGAAAACCATGAACGGCTGGGTATACGCCGGTTTCGAGGAAACATACAAATCCCTGGGCGTTACCTTTGATAAGTTCTATTACGAAAGCAATACCTATTTATTAGGTAAGGATAATATTGACGAAGGCCTGGCCAAAGGCGTTTTCTATAAAAAGGAAGATGGCTCGGTTTGGATAGACCTGACGGAAGAGGGCCTCGACCAGAAACTGGTGCTCCGTGCTGATGGTACTTCGGTATATATTACCCAGGATATTGGCACCGCGCAGCTAAAATACGACGACTATCAAATGGACGAATCCATTTACGTGGTGGGTAACGAGCAGGATTATCACTTTAAGGTTCTGTTCCTCATCCTGCAAAAGCTGGGTAAGGAATGGGCGAGGGGCCTGTACCACTTAAGCTACGGGATGGTGGATCTGCCATCGGGCAAGATGAAATCACGTGAGGGTACGGTAGTTGATGCCGACGACCTGATGGCCGATATGTTTAAAACCGCCGCCCAAACCACCGAAGCCATGGGCAAGGTTGAGGCCTTTAGCGACGAAGACAAAAACAAGCTGTACCGTACCATAGGTATGGGCGCGTTAAAATATTTCCTGCTAAAGGTTGACCCGAAGAAACGCCTGTTGTTCGATCCCAACGAATCGGTAGATTTCCAGGGGCATACCGGGCCGTTTATACAGTATACACACGCCCGTATCAGATCAGTGCTGAGCAAAGCAAATTACTCGCCGCAAACCAGCACAACAGATGTTACGGTATTGGGCGGCGTAGAGCGCGACCTTATCGTACTGTTAAGCAAGTTCCCCGAAACGATTGCAGAAGCAGCAACCGGCCACAGCCCTGCGCTGGTAGCCAACTACGTTTACGAACTGGCCAAACTGTACAACAAATTCTACCACGAAAGCCCTATAATGCAGGCCGAGAACGAAAGCCTGAAACAATTTAGGTTGCAGCTGTCCGCGGCATCAGCAAAGGTCATCAGCAAAGGCATGGGCTTGCTGGGGATTGATGTGCCGGAGAGAATGTAGATAGGAGGGATTCAAGAATCAGGAGACAAGAATCAAGACGGAATAAAAATATGCAAAGCCCTTTGACGAATATCAAAGGGCTTTGTCTTGGTTCTTGATTCTTGCCTCTTAATTCTTTCGTTACCGCCAATGCCCTCTTCTCCAAACGTAGCCACGGGTGCTGTGTACCCAGGCGCCTTGTACGTAAACACGCTGTGCACGCGGGCGGGCGTAGAATCCATTTCTGTAAACATAGCGGTTACCGCGCCAAACCCATTCGCCGGGAACCCAATAAGCATTTGCATAGGGCGCTACAGGCCGGGTATAAACCGGTTCCACCGGCTGATCGGTAACGTAACCTTCGCTTGCGCATGACGACAGGAACACCGAGCCTGCTAAGGCACACATAATTCCCAATTTTGATATCGCTTTCATCTGTATATGTGTTAAAGTTGTTTGACAGATGAAAAAGGGAAAGGTTTAGCCCCCTAACCCCCTGAAGGGGGAACAGAATTTTTAAAATCAAAAAGCCTCTTAGTTTTAACTAAAAGGCCTTGTCGGTTAAGCTTTTCAAAAACTCCCCCTTCAGGGGGCTGGGGGGCTCGCGAACTTTTTCGCCACTACTAAATCTTTACTCCCCGCCGTATATTGGTAAAACCCAGTGCCCGATTTTGCGCCTAACTGGCCGGCCATTACCATGTTCACCAATAACGGACATGGCGCGTATTTAGGGTTGCCGAAGCCTTTGTGCAGTACGTTGAGTATGGCCAGGCAAACATCCAGCCCTATAAAATCGGCCAGTTGTAGCGGACCCATTGGGTGGGCCATACCCAGTTTCATTACGGTGTCAATTTCGTTTACGCCAGCCACGCCTTCATACAGGGTATAAACGGCTTCGTTTATCATGGGCATTAAAATGCGGTTGGCCACAAACCCGGGGTAATCGTTCACCTCTACCGGCGATTTCCCTAATCGGATAGACAGTTCCATAATGGTTTTGGTAACCTCATCGGTAGTAGAATACCCGCGGATCACCTCTACCAGCTTCATCACCGGCACCGGGTTCATAAAGTGCATACCTATTACCTTATCGGGCCTGTTGGTGGCGGCGGCAATCTCGGTGATGGATATGGAGGATGTATTTGATGCCAGTATGGCTTCGGGTTTGCAAACGTCGCTCAGTTGTTTGAAAAGTTTTAGTTTTATTTCGCGGTTTTCGGTAGCGGCTTCTACCACCAAATCGGCATCAGATGCGCCTTCGTAGGCATCGGTATAGGTTTTTATGTTGGCGAGGGTGGCTGCTTTGGCTGTATCGTCTATGGTGCCTTTTTTTACTTGCCTGTCCAGGTTGCTGGCGATGGTTTGCAGGGCTTTTTGCAGGGCGGCATCGCTGATGTCTACCAGCGAAACACTAAACCCGTTTTGCGCAAAAGTATGGGCTATGCCATTACCCATGGTGCCCGAGCCTATTACAGTAATATTCTTCATTTAGGTAAATTTATGATTACAGGGCTATATTAAGCAATAATTCAATTTGATTTACAGTTAATATTGCATAATTTAACACCTGCACAATTTCTTCGCTACACTACCAAATTAACAATGCGCAAATGAAATACCTTACCATATTATCCGTTTCGCTTTGCTTATCGGCCATAATACATACCGCCAGCGCCCAATTTATGCATCAGCGCGATTTTAAGCCCATCACCACGCAAGATTATACCAATATAGATGGTACACCGTACCTGTACGACACCTGGCAGCAGGGCTCTGTAATATTGGTCAACGGGGTAAGCAGCAAAGAGAAAATGTCGCTTAAATATAATCTCGTAGATGATGTGGTTTCGTTTAAGGATAAAGAATCGGGCGAGGAAATGGCCTTTGTCGTTCCGGTTCAGGAGTTTACCCTCAACCTTAACAATGATGACGAGCTTTTTGTAAGGCGTTTTCGCAGTGGGTATAAGAATATTGAAGGTAGTACCCCGGCCTCTTTTTTTGAAGTACTGAGCGACGGCAAAATACAACTGATCAAAAAATTCAATAAGGTGGTTTTCGAAAGCCAGAACATCGGTTCGGCATCAAAAACAAAAAGCTTTATGGAGAAGAGCAAATACTACCTGGTCAACAATGGTAAAGCACTGCCGGTTAAAAACGACAAAAAATCGTTGCTGGCTGGCCTTGGCGATAAGCAGGCCCAACTGGAGGACTACATCAAATCCAACAAAATAAGCTTCAAAAGCGATACGCAACTGGGTAAGCTTGTAGATTACTATAACTCTTTATAAAGCGCCGATAATTATTTTATGCTGGATGCCGAAGAAATAAGTTTTTACCTCTCCGTTTTTAAAGGCCTCGATCTGAAGGACATCTACGACATTGTGAAGATAGCGCATGTAAAGAAACTGGCAGCCGGGGATGTGTATATCGAACAGGGGGCAACGCATCAAAAATTAGGGTATATCCGTAAGGGGCTCATCCGCGCGTATCATTTAAAAGAAAACGGCGACGACCTGACGCTATTGCTGCAATGGGAGGGTAAATTCATTGCTTCACATGATGCCATCATCCACCAACGCCCTTCACGCTTTATCTACCAGGCATTGGAAGATACCGTGCTGATGGAGGTAGATTATGGGAAAGTAGAGCCGATGCTGAATAATAATCCCCGGCTCTCCTCAACCCAGGCAACTTTTTTGCGTAGTATGCTGGCCGAATCGATGGACAGGGTAGAGTCGTTTGTGCTTTTATCTCCTGAGGAACGTTACCTGCAGCTGGTGCGCGAAAAGCCAAATATCGTAAACCGGGTGCCCGATAAGTACCTCGCTACCTTACTGGGTATCACCCCTGTATCATTAAGCCGCATCCGTAAGCGTATTTCTTCGCAGCGCAAGCGTTAATTATCTTTTGTTAATTTTTCGGGACTGAGCCAACGCTACCTTTGAGGTATTAATTCAAATGGATATGGAAAAGGCGCTCCAGGTTTTAGTTACTATATTTAGCATTACCGCTCTCCGCTATTTTATACTGGCGGGTGTGCCGTTCTTTTTGTTTTATAAGCTGATAGCTAAATGGTATGCCAAAGGGAAGATCCAGAACCGCAGCGCGAGCGCTAAAGATTTTATTCGCGAGATATTGCATTCGATGCAAACCTCTGCGGTGTTCGCGGTGATCGCTTATGTGATCTTGTATACACCGCTAAAAAATTACACCCAGCTTTACGATTCGTTTACCGATTTCCCGCTATGGTACCTGCCGGTAAGCCTTGTGCTGAGCCTGGTAATACACGATAGCTATTTTTACTGGATGCACCGCCTGCTGCATCACAAAAAAATGTTTAATTACGCGCATGTGCTGCATCATAAAAGCACTAATCCATCGCCATGGGCATCGTATTCCTTTCATTTTTTTGAGGCCTGGGCCGAGGGGGCCGTGCTGCTGGTTATTGTGATGGTGATGCCGATCCATCCCATCGTGGTGGTTTGGTTCACTATCGTCGGCTTTGTTATCAACGTTTACGGGCACCTGGGGTACGAGGTAGCGCCAAAGTGGTTAAGAGGGTCCTTTTTATTCCAGATCGTCAATACATCGGTACACCATAATATCCATCACAGCAAATTCCGGGGCAATTATGGCTTATACTTTAGGGTGTGGGACAGGCTGATGGGCACCGAGCACCCCGATTACGTGAAAGAATACGACCGCCTGCAGGAAAGCCGCTTCGCTAAAAAACCTGTTGAGGCGTTAGAAATGGCCGAAAATATCGAACACCGAATGCTGAACGTCGAATAACTAAGGAAAGAATCCCGGTGCTGGATATTCGAAATTCATTGTTCGATATTATTTTACAAAGTGAGGTAGTCGCCCGCCTCAGCAACGCTTAGCCGGGTAATTTCCCGTAAAAGCGGGATGGTGCCTAAAAGCGATATGCCGGTGTAATTAAGAATGTATTCTTCCGACGAAGCGTTCGTTTCGCCGTTAAAAATGATGCCTTTTATGGGGATGCCGCGCTGTTTTAGCACCTCTGCAGAAAGCAGTGTATGATTAATGCTGCCTAAGTAGTTTTGCGATACCAATATCACTTCGGCATCCAGTTGTTTGATCAAGTCGATCAGCAAACAGTGGTCATTCAGCGGTACCATTAGTCCGCCGGCGCCTTCAATTATTAGTTGGTTGTTGGTTTTTGGGGCAATGATACGCTGCTCGTCAATAATAATATTATCAAGTTTTGCCGATTTATGGGGCGAATAGGGCTGCGTTAAACAGTAAGCCTCTTGATGAAAAATAGTTTTGGTGTTCGATACCAGGCTTTGCACCTTCATCGTATCGGAGTTATCAAGGTCGCCGGATTGGATGGGTTTCCAGTAATCGGCCTTTAGCTTTTCTACCAAAACAGCAGCTACCAGCGTTTTGCCTATGCCGGTGCCTATGCCGGTGATAAATAAAGGTTTATTGGGCATGGGTGATGGTATTTAGGGTTGAGGTAAGCAGTTTAACCTGTTCCAGGGTGTTGAAAGAATGCATGCAGATCCTGATCCGTTCGGTTCCTGTAGCTACCGTTGGGCTCAATATCGCGCGAACATCTAAGCCAGCTGCTTGTAATTGCCCGGATACATGTTTTGCATTTCCGTTACTATTTACAACGATGCACTGGATGGCGCTATCGCTCGGCAGGAGCTTGTATTGACTATTGTTATTAAGTTTTTGCTTGAATAGGAAGATATAATTACGAAGCACATTCGCCTCGTCGTCAACTTCTTTAAGCAACTCATAAGCCATTTTTACCGATGCCAGTTGATGAAACGATGCAGCCGTGGTATAAACAAAGGAACGTGCGAAGTTAATGAGGTATTCGCGCAGCAAGTTGCTGCCCAAAACTACGGCCCCATGACAACCCAAAGCCTTGCCGAAGGTAACTATACGAGCGAAGATCCTGTTTTGCAAACCCAATTCGGAGATTAGTCCGGCAGGGTATAAACCTACGGCATGTGCCTCGTCTACTATTAAATTGGCGTTGTATCGCTCAGTTAGTTGCAATATCCCCAAAATAGGAGGGGTATCGCCATCCATCGAGTACACACTTTCTATTACAACATAGCAATTGCCTTTAGCCTGCTTTAGCTTGCCCTCCAAGCTCTCTAAATCGTTATGGCGAAAGGTATAGCGGTTGGCGTGACTTAAGCGCGCGCCGTCGATGATAGAGGCGTGTATCAGCTCATCGCAAATAATGGCATGGCCCTTTTGTGGAAGAGAGGAAAAGAGCCCAACGTTGGCATCATAGCCGGAATTGAAGAGTAAACCAGCCTCCGCCTCATGGAATATAGCTATTTGCTGCTCCAGTTCTTCGGCATATTTTAAATTGCCCGAGAGCAGGCGCGAGCCTGTAGAGCCATTTAAACTATCGGGGTAGTGGGCCATTTCAGCCACGATATTGTTTTTTAACATAGCCGAACGCGCAAAACCAAGGTAATCGTTGCTACAGAAATCTACCAGGCTGTTTTCGGGTTTAAGCATACGGTAAATACCCGATGCTTTCCGCTCGTCAAGCCTGTTTTTTATAAAAGTATCTGCCGTTCCCAATTTCTGTTTAAATTTCGGCTAAAATAAAAAAAGCGGCTCATCGCCGCTTCATTTATTTTCCGCAAAAAATTATTTCTGTGGTGGAGTACCGCCGCCGCCGCCGTTTTGCATACGGGCGCGCATTTCATCCATTTGTTTCTGCCATGCAGCAGCTTGCTCGGCTGTTAATAAAGCCTTCACTTTTTCATTTGTAGCGGTTCTGATAGGGCCGAAAGACGACCTATCGGCACCTGCGGTACGCAAGCTATCTACTTGTTTGGTTTGTGCTTCGTAAATGGCGGTAATTTTAGTTGCTTGGTCGTCGGTTAATTTTAACGATTCTTTCATCGCTTTAACCCTGTCGGCCGCTGTCATTCTCATCCCACCACCCTGTGCGCGGCTTACTGCTGATATCCCTAACAGGAACATGCAGATCAACATAATCTTTTTCATTTTTAAATTTTTAGTTTTTAATTGATGTTTTGATAAATATAACGCCCAATAGTTTAACAAAGTTGTATGTAACTTAATTGTTGCTTCTTTGATGAGGTTGTAAGGGTTGTAAAAAGTTAGAAGAGTTGTAGAAGTTAAGTAGAGGTTGACGAGGGGGAACGGACGCAACGTGTCCTAACCACCGCTTCATTGCGAGGCACGAAGCAATCTCTGGACTGTGCATGACCACTTTGCAAATCGTGACCATTCTATCGGGAGATTGCTTCGTACCTTATAATGACGCGTGGGGAGTACTTGGGATGTGTAGGGGCTTTAGGCGATAAGTCCCTAATTCGAGCTCTTTAACCCCGCTATCGAGCGCTGCATCTGGGCCATCATGGTAGTGAGGCTTTCCATAGTAGGCTCCGGTGTTGGCATTGGCATGTGGGTAGAGATGTAGGCTTTGGCTTTCCAGATCTCTAAAACATCTTCGCCGTTGATATCGTATGGCTCGTAAACCGGGTTATCAGATATCAGCTTTAGTTTTTTGTTCTCTTTAAATTTATTGCCGGCACGTTTGTATACCACGCCATCGCTTTTTGATACAATAACATAGGTTTCTCCTGCTTTTACATCGGCCCAGTTCTCCTGGTATTCACCTATTATAATAGTGCCAGATTGCAGCGGCAGCATCGAATCGCCCTTGATCTCGAAACCACGGAAGGTGCCCTGTTTAAACATCGGCAGGTATAATTTTGGTAAAGCGGCAACGTATTCGGTGTCGGCATAACCGTTTAAATAGCCCGCGCTGGCTTTCATGGGTACTAATTCTATATTCTCGTTATCGTCTTTATCTACTGAAATACTAAGTACGCGCAGGTTGGCCGGGTTGCCTTTTGGCTTGGGCGCCCACTTCTCATCGATAGTTTCGTTGATGAAATCATCAATTGATACGTCGAAAAATAATGCTAAGTTTTTTAGTAGTTCGTATTTCGGCTCTGCGCGCTCTTCTTCATATGCGCCTACTAATGAGCGCTTTATGCCTACCTGGTCTGCAAATTGTTGTTGGGTTAGCCCCTTCTTTTTGCGTAAAAACTTAATATTTTGTGAAATATTTGCCATAAAATTTGGAATTGCTAAATTTATTAGTAATTTTATGCTCATAAAGTTAGTAATTATTTTTTAACCGGCAAATTTATTTATCAAATGAAGAGGTTCGTTTATATCATCACCGACAGGAACAGGAAAAATTTACATGTAGGCATGTGCACAGACCTGTTAAAAACGCTAAAATTTTACGGCGAGATGCCAACATTGTTTTTCGATAGCGCGCAGCAGTTAAACCGTTTGGTTTACTTTGAAGAGATCAACACCGAGGAGCAGGCCATGGAACGCTTTAAACAGGTGAGTACTTTTACCCGCCCGCAAAAAGAAAAGATGATACGCCCCGTAAACCCGGATTGGATAGACCTTACTATAGGACTAAACTACGAAAGCGGCCAAAAAATAAGGCCATCCGTTTTTGCCGGACGGCCTTCTATACAACCTATCCGCAGGGCGGTTACTTTTTAACAAATTTTAATGCGCCCGAGTTCATGCAGAAGCGTTTGCCGCCACGGTCGGCAGGGCCGTCGTCAAACACATGGCCGAGGTGCAGCCCGGTGCTTTTTTCGATAACCTCGTCGCGGCTCATGCCGTAGCTGTTATCGGTAACAACTTCTATTTTGCCGGCATCTACCGCTTTTACAAAGCTTGGCCAGCCGGTGCCGCTGTCGAACTTATCGGCAGAGCTAAATAATACGTCGCCGGTAGCGGCGCTTACGTAAACGCCTTTTTGGTGGTTATCGTAATAATCGTTCTTATAAGGCGGCTCGGTGCCGCTTTCTACCATAATATGGTATTGGTTTGCGGTTAATACTTTTTTCCATTCGGCTGCCGGTTTACTTTTTGGGCGGCTTGCACTTGGTTTTTTGGTTTGCCCGCTGATGTTCTGGCAACTGATGATGCCGAATATACTTACTATCAGTATCGCTAAAATTGATTTTTTCATTGCTTTTTAATTTTTCAGGTAATTAATTTTAATTACGCTTTGCTATATAAATCTACGAAATATAGTGCCAAAGCGATTGTCATCTCTTAGTCGTAATAAATTGGCGTTCCTTACATGATTTTATAAAATGTATAAATAAAATGGCCGGGTTTGTGAGCTTGGCTGATGGGGGGAATGCCAACCCTGAAATTTCATTGAAGTTATTTAATACCCGCCAGCGTGGACGCTGACAAACATTTACAGTCAGGCGGGGGACGCCTGACCGGGCGGGAGTAAGCCGCGCACGTTGCCATCGCAGCAAACTAACGCCAGGTGTGCTGAAACTTTTTATCATGCAACCAACGGTTAAATGTGAATTCCTTATCTAACCTGTTCGGTTGTTTTTCGATTTCATGTAATGGCATTAACATCATATTTATTGAGTCCATTTTCAATAACCTTTTTTCAATATTTATGGTGTCCTTGGGAGCAATCATCATTCCACTACCAAATGAGCCCTTTGAATTTATGAAAATAACAAGCCAATCATCTTCATCCCAATGAGTATATCGGATTGCCTTTTTGGGGCTGAAAACATAATAAGTCTTGTAATACATTTCTTCGCCTGTACCTCCATCATACGGATAGGTGGTGATGTAAAGTGTAACTGAATCTCCTTCAACCACCCGCAGGCTCATCGGTGGTGATCCTTGTCCATATGGATTGTTAATAATTATACTATCCAGCTTATGGCCACGCTTAATCAATTTGAAAAAAGTCTCATTCTTAAAGTTATAACTTCCTTTCTGATTTAAATCAATTTCGCCAAGCCCTCTCTTATTAAA
Organism: Mucilaginibacter sp.; assembly: GCF_039925265.1. Taxonomy (GTDB): domain Bacteria; phylum Bacteroidota; class Bacteroidia; order Sphingobacteriales; family Sphingobacteriaceae; genus Mucilaginibacter. The sequence continues at coordinate 41,104 of NZ_JBDSZG010000014.1, read as the reverse complement.
AACGTCAAAGTCCCTATATATATGAGAGTGAAACGATTTGCTCGAGTTATCCCTGCACCCTAACGAGAACAAGAAAATCAATGTTATTACAGTTGGTTTGGATAGTATTGACATAATTTTCATTGAACCTTTCCTTTTGTCATTAATTCGATCCTTTTGGTATTTTAGATGTGTTATCCTGTCCAATTAGCGCCTGTTGTACCTCCCCGCCCGTCCAGGCGTCCTTCGCCTGGATGTAAACAGTTTAAGCGTCCACGCTTAAATTACCTAATTTAAAAGTAATTTTCCATAGTTAATTCTATGTCATGCAAGGCTTCAACCGGCGCTTGGTATGAATTGATACCCGTCAGCGTGGACGCTGATAAACTTTTACAGTTAGACGTGGACGCCCAACTGGGCGCACTCTTACAAGTTTTTGTATTCAGATGCTAAAATAAAAAAGGATTAAAGCTTACCGCCTTAATCCTTTGTCTTTGAATGTTCTATCTCAAATCTAATATCTCACATCTAAACCCCTACCATCCCGGCGTAAAGTTGAAACCAAATACCGGTTTCTTTACGTCCTTGCGGTTGAAAGGGAAGGCATAGTATGGTTCCAATACAAAGGCACCGAAAACGTTTATCCTTAATGATATACCCGCGCTAAAGGCAGGCACACGCGATACCGTGTAAACAGTAGTAGGCTGCCCGGTGTTTGGGTCCGTAACAGTTGCGGTCGATAATATATCCGGCTCTGTTTGAAACAGGGTGATCTTATCGCCTTTGTTCCAGGCTAAACCTGCATCAAAAAACAAGTTGAGATCTGAGAAAAGGAATTTCGAGGGTATTACCGATAGTTTCTCGGGGCCGGTAAACGGCAGTCGGATTTCAAAGTTTGCAACAGCTATACGGCTGCCGTTCAGCTGGTTACTGTTCCATAAACTGGTGCCGGATGTTGTGCTGATGTTATCACTATAAAGATCGTAACCGCGCACCAGCCATGGGTAACTAACCGAAAGCGGGTAGAAACTGTTGGCATCATCGCCGAAACGACCTGTACCGTAAAACCGTGCCGCCAAAGTGATTGGCTGTAGCCTTACGTATTTACGCAGGTCTACATTTGGAGCATAATACTTGTAGGTGCCAAAGTTATAATCCATACCCACTTTAAACCGGTACCCACCAAGCGGGGCGGCAATACCAAAGTAAGAATCGTCGCCGGTGAGAGAGGTACCTACGGTATAGGTGCTGAACGGACGGTAGTCATACCCGGTTTCGGCCTGGTATTGTTCGCGGGTTATTTTGTGTTTTTTAAAGTCTATCGGCTGGTAATAAGTACCCGAGGCATCAGTATAAGGTAGGAGGTAGGTGCTGTAGCGATCGATTCGGAAGCTGCTGCGTGCCGCGCTCGCACCTATTTCGTAGCGCAGTTGTTTTGATATAGGATATTGGGTAAACACCTGCACCGCGTCCTGGAAAATGCGGATGATGTCGGTATGCTGGTCTATTACATTTGTCGGTTTCCCCTGGTAATCAATAGTGGCGGCAGATATCCCGTAGTTACCAAACTGGTAAGGGATATGCGATAGCCCGAAACCCCAGTTCCAGCGGCCTTCCTGGTTAATGTAAATACCCTGTGCGCCAAAATCATATACTTCGCCATTTACAGATGCGCTCGCGTAGATCTGGTTGCGGCCCAAAATGTCGCTGAATACGCCTACAATACCACTGGATAAGCCGGTTCCATAAGTGCCTATTTGCGCTCCTACGCCGTTGCTGGCCAAGGCATCAAGCTTAAACTTGGGCTTGTACGCAACGCTGTGGATAGAATCGGTGTGTAGTTTTGGGTACGCCAAAAAGTTATTCAGGTTAGCGTTTATCAGGTCTACACCAACCGCGCGGGTTGGGGGTAGCATGGCAACATCAAAATTGGTGCTGCTGGCATCAACTACAAGCGGTTTAAATTCAGACGCCTTAGCGTTGTATATGGTATATTTTTGAGAACGGTAGTACGAATAGATGATATCGTCATTTGCTGAGATGCTGAGCGCCGGCGAAAATTCGGTGATACCGCAGATGCCGGTAAACAGGTCGGTCATTTGCTCCACCTTGCCCGATGCTAAAGTATAGCGGTACAAGTTGCGGAAGCCATCGCGGTTGCTAAGGAAGTAAACCTGCGTACCATCTGCCGAATAAAGTGGGTTGAGGTTGTTGGCGTGGTTGAATATTTTGATATCGGTAATTTTACCGGTAGCGATATCCAGCTCGGCAAGGTTGAAGGTAATTTCCTGAGATAATACCTGGTCATAAGTCCCGCGATCGCTGGAGTAAATGATCTTCTTACCATCTCTCGAAAAGGTAGGCTGGTAATCTGAGTATTTATCGTTGGTGAGCTGTTTTACGGTTTTTGTATCGAAATTGTACATATACAGATCGCCCTGCCCTTCGGATAAGGCCTGAAACGCTACGTTTTTGCCATCAGGCGACCATGTTAAGTTACTAAACTGCTCCGCTTTGCCCATCGATACATCGTTCAGCACGGTGCCATCGGGCACGGCAACAACCAGCATCCGGTTCCGGCCCTTGCTGAATACGCTAAAGGCGAACTTCTTGCTATCCGGCGACCACGCGCCGGCCGATTCGATAAAGTTAAATTCATCCACGTGCGAATTGGCGGTTTTACTGGTGAGGCGCTTAATGATCCGCCCCGTTCGGGCATCGGAGAGGTAGAGATCGATACTAAATAAATTCTTGGACGAAAGGAAGGCGATATATCGTCCGTCCGGGCTTACCGATGGGGCGACCGTCATGTCGCCGCCTATTTTATCGTCGATTACCTTTAGGCCGACCGGTTTTTGCACCGTATCTTTTAAATATGGTTTATAAGTGCTTTCTATCGAGTTTTTCCACAGGCGCGATAGGGTTTTATCGTCGTACCCGAAGGTACGCCTGATACCATATTGCAGGCCAAAACGCGCCGTATTTTTAAAGAACGGAACGATAATGGTATCGCCGTATGTAGAGCCAAGAAACGACCAGAACGCCTCGCCATAACGGTAGGGGAAGTATTTATTGCCGTTGGTTAAGGCTTCTACCGTTGGGATATCGTGGTTGAGGTAGGCATCGCGCATCCACATGGCGGTGTAGGCATCTTTTTTACCCAGCGAAAGATATTCCGCCATACCTTCCACCATCCAAAGCGGGATGTTACCAATGTTTTCGAAGTTAGAAGAATCGCGGCCCAGCAGCATGTGGTACTGGAATGCATGCACCAACTCGTGGCCCAAAACGTGCCGGGTAGTTTGGTTGGTTTCCATCACCGGCATTACTACGCGGTTTTTTAACCCCTCGGTAATACCGCCCGTCCCTACGCTGATCTCTCCATCGATGGCGGTTGTTTGCTGAAATTCGGGGTGATTGGCGTACAGGATAATAGGGTTGGGTTTAGCAAAAGTATCGCGAAACACCTGTTGATGAAGCGTATACCATAGCTCGGCTTCCTGCGCAAAACGTTTCATCATACTATCGTTTTTAATGTAATAGTAGATCTCGAAATGCGGCGTTTTATAAACTTTAAAATCCAACTTTTTATAGCGAACCTTATTTTGACCAAAATATTGCGCTTTGGCCGGCGAGCTAAACAATAATGCTGCAGCCAGCAAAAAAAACACGAAAGGAAGCTTTATAGCGAATGAGTAACGTTTATTCATAATTTGGTTTAAGAATATGGCGTAATTTAATTAAAAGCCAGCTTAAAGGCAAACGCAGAAATTTACTATTTATTAGGTATCTGCGGAATATTTTCGGGGGTTTCTTCGGTGGCAGGGGCGGGCACTACCCCCGAGGTATCTACCTGCATAGTTGTACTATCCGTTTCGGTGGTATCCCGGCTGTATTGCTGCGGTGTTGGGCAGTTATATTCCTTGGTGATCTTTACCCATGGTTTAGGGAACGGCCCGTAAGTGTAGCCCGAATTAGCATCGGCATAAACCTTCTCCATAAAGGTGCCAAATATAGGCAGGGCGGTATGCGAACCTTCCCCTGTTTCGGATGTGGTGAAGTGCACGCTTCTATCGTCGGCACCTACCCAAATACCCGTTACCAGGTCTTTGGTGATCCCCATATACCAGCCGTCCACATAATCACTTGAGGTGCCGGTTTTGCCACCGATCTGGTTGTTCTTTTTCCACAGGCTTGGGTACTCCCACAATGCCTGTGAGGTACCGCCCGGTTCTTCCATACCACCACGGAACATATAAAGCATTAGCCAAGCGGTTTCCTCGCTTAAAACCTGTTCGGTTTTTAATGTGAATTCCTGTATGATATCGCCCTTCTGGTCGGTTATTTTGGTTACCAGTAATGGGTCTACTTTCTGACCCTTGTTCAGAAAAGTACTGTAAGCCCTTACCATTTCAAATACCGAAACATCGTTAGAACCCAATGATACCGATGGTACCGATTTCAGCGGACTTTCGATGCCCATCTTATGTGCGTACTGTACAATTTTATCCCAGCCCACATGCTCGGTTACCTGCGCGGTTATCGAGTTAACCGATTTCCCCATCGCCCAGCGCAGCGACATTTCGCGACCCGAGAAATTGAAATCGGCATTGTTTGGTTCCCAAACATCATCTTTACCGTTATCTTTAAATTTAATGCTTACGCGTTTATCGGTAAATTTATCGCAAGGGGTAAAGCCGTTATCAATAGCAGTAACGTAGGCGAATGGCTTAAAAGTAGAGCCTGCCTGGCGTTTTGATTGGTTTACGTGGTCGTAATTGAAGTATTTATGGTCGATACCGCCAACCCAAACTTTGATCTTGCCGGTAGATGGCTCCATGGTCATCATCCCGGTATTGAGGATCCTGGTGTAGTATTTTATCGAATCCACACTGCTGAAGGTGGTATCCTGGTCACCTTTCCAGGTGAAAACGCTCATGCGTTTCTTAGTTTCGAAGTAGTTTTTTATCTGCGTGGTATCACCGTTATATTTTTTAACCAGCAGCTTGTATATAGGTAGTCTTTGCTCGGCTTTCAGCAGGAAATCTTTTATCTCTACGCCCTTGCTGTCGCGCCATGGGTTTTTATCGCCCCATAAATTGTTAAATCGCCTTTGCAGCATTTTCATTTTATCGGCAACCGCTTCTTCGGCGTATTGCTGTAGTTTGCTATCAATGGTGGTATAAATTTTTAGTCCGTCTTCGTAAAGGTCGTACCCGTTCTCTTTACACCATTTATCCAGCCATCTTTCTACCGCATGGCGAATGTAAGAATCGCCCTGGCCGGTTTTATCTACGTAGCCGCCATCCAGCCCTATTGGTAGTTTTGTATCGTGGTCGTATTCGGCCTTATTAATGTATTTGTACTTCAGCATTTGGCTCAACACCACGTTGCGGCGCTCCAATGCCCGCTGCGGGTAAACGCGGGGGTTGTAGGTAGATGTCGCCTTCAACATACCTATTAAGGTAGCAGCCTCGGAAGGGCTAACCTGATCCGGCATTTTGTTAAAATACTTTAAGGTAGCTGTTTTGATACCGTAAGAATTATTGCCGAACGGAACGGTATTGAAGTACAGCGTTAGGATCTGCTGCTTGGTATACTGGTGCTCTATTTTATAAGCGGTGAGCCATTCTTTAAACTTAAAAACCACGGTACGTAATACGGGAATGTATTTTACCAGGCCCTGCGATTTGCGCTTGCGTGTGTTGAACAGGTTTTTGGCCAGCTGCTGGGTTATGGTACTCGCACCGCGGCGATCGCCTTTGGCGGTGGAGATCATACTGCTTACAAAGCCATAAAAATCTACCCCGCCATGTTTGTAAAAGCGTACGTCTTCGGTAGAAACCAGCGCGTTTACGAGGTTGGGGGAGATGCCTTTATATTCTACAGGGGAACGGTTCTCTTTATAGAAACGGCCTATCAGCTTACCATCTGCCGTGTACACTTCCGATGAAAGCGAGAGGGTAGGGGTTTTGATATCCCTCATATCCGGCGAATAGCCAAACAGCCACAGAAAATTCAATTCGATGGCGCAGAAAAAGAGGATAACAAAGTAAACAAAGATGGTAAGGTATCTCAGGTATCGGTTTCTTATACTTCTGAACATGGGGTAAAGATGGAAATTTATGCAACTATAACCATAGATGCGGCATAAAAAATTATCAACGCAATTTTATCAACTAAATTTTAATTTCATACGTTGCCTGTTCATTTATTTTCTTCGTGGAACTTAAATCGTCAGGAGGCAGTGCTTTTATCCTTTTCGCGGCACACCCTTTCCAGTTCTTTTAAACGTTTAATTTGCCCCGGGCGGGGATTTATAAAGGTACGTACGCTTTTAACCAGTTTAAAAGCGTCCTCGAAAGTAGCTCCCGCTTTTATAAGGTAGGCAATAGCCATGGTAGGTCCGCGGCCCAGTCCCTGGCGGCAATGTACGTAAACAGTGCCGCCGGCCTTTATCTCGTTATCCATAAACGTGGCCCCTTTCAGCAGCACATCCAGGTCTGGCGGGGTATTATCTACAGTAGGCAGATGCAGGTATTTAATGCCTTCGTGCTGCGCCTGGGTATACACGGAATGAATGCGCATGTTTACAATGGCTGTAATACCCAACGCCTTTAATTTTCTTAACCCAATCAAATTGTACTGGCTGCCCAAAAAAAGGTGGGCAGTGATCTGGCTGCGTTTAATGTTGGGCAAACCGTATATATAACGGTGCGTAATATCTACCATCTTTTGCATGAAGATGTAGACAACCAAAGCCCAGCTTTTTATTTTAGTAAACATTATAATATTATTTAGGTACTAATATGTTGAGTGCTTTCGGTAGTACACTTATTTCAATACTATTTGCTTGTTCTTCACTGTCGTCGCAAATGTATTTGATGTTTTCGCTTAGTTCCACTAATACATTTGTGCATTGCCAGTGTTTTAAAACATCAGATGCTGTTTGGAATAAAGTACTGCCTGCCAGCTGTAATATAGAAAGCGGATCGGCACTTTTAAGCAGGATCACGTCCAGTTTGCCATCGTATACGCTTATCCCCGGCAAGAACGACATATCGCCAATACCAATGTTTCCTGCATTGGTTACAGTTAATGAAACGCCTTCCTCTGTAACTTGCCGGCCGTCTATAGTTAAACGATAAGTGAGTGGTTCCGCTGCAATTGTGGTTTTAAGAGCTGTAAGGCCATACGCTACCTGGCCAAGTTTGCTTTTAAGTTTTATATCAGCATCCAAAATCATATCGGCCATTATGCCGAGGTTGATCCTAAGCAGAAAAGGGCGTTTGTTGGCCATACCCATATGCCTTACTTTACCATTACCGTTTACTATAAGATCTATCGCTTCGCGCGAATTCTGCGGTATCCCCAGCTCTTTAGATACAATATTTGCTGTACCACCGGGTATAATAGCTAATGGTGTGTTACCGTTGTAAAGCGCCGCCGCTGCTTTGGTAACGCTGCCGTCGCCGCCGTAAATCACTACCAGGCCTGTTTTGCCCCTCAGTTTTTTTGCCGTATTGAAGGTGTCTTCCTCTTTACGGGTGACGGTTATTTCCCAGTTAATTTCGGTATCCGTGAGCGCCTGATGCAGATAGGTAAGTATTGGTTCTTCTTTACCCGAACCGGGGTTGATGATAAAGTGAATGTTTTTAAATTTCATTTGTAATGGCAGGGCAAATACCATTCCAGTATAGTTTGCGGGCAAAGAGAAGGTAAAATAAAGTTTCAATACATTTTGAAAGTTCAATACAAATATTCTACATTTGTTCCATGCAATAAGCATAACAATAAAAATATAGAAATCATGAACTACTTTATTTTAACCTACGCCGTTTACCTAACCGTTAGTATTTTATTAACCATTTGGGTAGCTAAAGTTTTATTTAACAACGGTCGCATTTTTTTGGTGGATATTTTTCATGGCAATGCCCCGCTTGCCGATAGCGTGAACAAGCTGCTGGTAGTAGGCTTTTACCTCGTTAACATTGGCTATATGTGTTTGGTGCTAAAAGAGACCAACACCATCAAAAGTACCCAGGAAGTGATAGAGGTACTGAGTTATAAAATAGGTACTATTATCCTTATCCTTGGTGCCATGCACTTTTTTAACGTGGTGGTTTTCTTTAAACTGCGCAACAAAGCACAACTGGTAAAAGGCGAGAAAGCTAACGTAGTATTTGTACAACCTAAATAACCCGGGCCATGAAAACGCTGAACGATCACCTGATACTTTACGATGCCGATTGCCCTATGTGCAAGGCTTATACCAAAGCCTTTACCCGCAGCGGCATGCTGGGCGATGGGGGCAGGGCCAGTTACCAAAACATGCCCGATGAGGTTTGTCCAATGGTTGACAGGCAGCGCGCCGTGAACGAAATTGCCCTGGTAGATACCCAAACCGGCGAAGTGAGTTACGGTGTGGAGAGCTTGTTTAAAGTGATCGGCAACAGCTTCCCGGTGTTTAAGCCATTGTTTGGGTTTGGGCCATTTATTTGGTTGATGAAGAAGGTGTACGCGTTTATCTCTTACAACCGCAGGGTAATTATCCCTGCGGCACATGAGGTTCAGGGCATACAACCCAGCTTTAGGTTGGGTTACAGGCTTATTTATCTGGTGTTCACCTGGTTGATGGTGGGTAGTATTCTCACGGTTTATGCGCATCATTTAACCCCGCTTGTTCCGCTTGGCGATCCGCTGCGCGAGTATTATATCTGCGGCGGGCAGGTGCTGTTCCAGGGAGTGGTTATCAGCCTATACAGGCCCGCCAAACGCTGGGAGTACCTGGGCAATATGATGACGATATCTTTAGCAGGTGCGTTATTATTACTGCCGGTATTGCTAATAGCCAAATTTGTTGCCCTAACGCCAATAATATGTACCTTATGCTTTTTGGGCGTGGCCGGGCTGATGTTCTTAGAACACATCCGCCGTACCAAACTGATGCAGTTAGGCTGGATACTTACCATCAGCTGGGTGGTTTACAGGCTGCTTTTGTTGATCGTTATTTTAAACTGAACATATCATGAAATACCATAAAATAGTGCTTGCCGGTGGGAATGGTTACCTGGGCTCGGTATTAGCCAAATATTATAAAAACCTTGCTGAAGAAATTATCCTGCTGAGCCGCAAGCCCGCACCTGCCGATGGTAACATTAAAACCCTTATTTGGGATGGTGAAACCGAAGGTAAATGGGGCGCCGCGCTAAACGGTGCCGACTTGCTGATAAACCTCTGCGGTAAAAACGTGAACTGCCGGTACACCGAAAAAAATAAACGCGAGATCATTAATTCAAGGGTAGTGCCCACAACTTTATTGGGGAGGGTTGTCAATAAATTGGCAGATCCGCCAAAGCTTTGGATCAATCTGGCATCTGCTACCATCTACCGCCACGCGGAGGATCACGCCCAGGACGAAGCCACAGGGGAAATAGGCTACGGCTTTTCTATAGATGTATGCACCCAATGGGAGCAATGCTTTTTTGATGCCGATACGCCAAACACCCGCAAGATTGCCCTTCGGCACGGTATTGCCCTGGGTCGTAGCGACAGTGTTTTTCCACGCTTGCTTAACCTGGTTAAACTGGGGATGGGCGGCAAGCAAGGCGATGGCGAGCAATACATCGCCTGGATCCATGAGCACGATACTGCCCGCATCACCGAGTTTTTGATGGAACATACCGAATTGGGTGGTGTGATCAACTGTGCCGCACCCGAAGCTGCCAAAAATAAAGACCTGATGCGCATCATCCGCAAAGCTTACGGCATTCCATTCGGTTTACCGGCACCGCAATGGCTGCTGGAGATAGGCGCAAAAGTTATCGGTACCGAAACCGAGCTAATCCTGAAAAGCCGCTGGGTAACCCCTAAACGATTGCTGGATGCGGGGTTTGTATTCCAGTTCCCAAAGGCGGAACATGCTGTACACGACATTTTAAGCTTGAGGGTATAACACCATGGCCATTATTAAACTAACTACCAAGATAAAAGCACCTGCAGCAGTGTGTTTCGATCTTTCCCGAAGTATCGACCTGCACGTAAACTCCATGGAACATACGCATGAGAAAGCCATCGCCGGCAAAACCTCCGGGCTGATCGGGCTCAACGATTGGGTAACCTGGCAAGCCAACCACTTCGGTCTGAAGCTAAACATGACCATCCGCATCAGCGAGTTTGCAGCCAATGATTACTTTATAGACGAGATAGAAAAGGGCCCCTTTAAAATGATGCGCCACCTGCATCAATTCAAACAGGTGGGCAGCTTTACATTTATGGAGGATGAGTTTATCTTCAAATCGCCGTTTGGTTATCTGGGTAAACTGATTGATTGGCTGTTTTTAGAAAAGTATATGCGCACTTTGCTGCTGAAACGGAATAAGGTTATAAAAGCAGCTGCTGAGCAATTAGTAATAGCCTGACAAAAACTGCTTAGATCAGCTTTTTCATGATATATTGAAATTCGCCCATGCTTGCCGAGGAGTCGACATATTGCCAGCCCAGTGAAGCCATGTAATTAAAAGCATCTACAATCGAGGTGAATTTTTTAACAACTTCGTTTTCATCTTTTAATTCATTCCCGGCCAGGGCGATAAAGCCGTTCTCGCCATAATCAACCTTAATTTCAACCTTGGTTGATAATAGCTGTGGCGTGACCTTTAACATGCAGTAAATTTCGGTTTGTGTTGCCATTTTGTAATGCTAAATAATAATTAGTGAAAACGCAACTTAATTAAGTGCAGCTTCCACCGGTTTTATAAAAAACCGTTCCTCATGATGCACTTCTAAAACGCGTATCTCATCGCCCACATTTAACACACCTTCGCCGGTATGTACCAAATTCTGCCCGAAGTAGATCTTATTATTCTTTAACCGGTATTTAGCCAGCGTTTTTAACGGCTCTTTGCCTTTTTTTGCGTTTTGCTGGTCAATTGTGGTCATTACGCAGCGGGCGCAAAGTTTTACACCGTACATATCTATGCCATTTATATTAATGTGCTTCATGGTATCCTCGCTGTACGCCTCGCCACCAGTAAATACAATGTTGGGGCGGAAACGGTTCATGGGCAACGCATCCGGTAGTCGAGCGTTTAGGTCGTCCAATGAGGCCTGGCCGATGATCAGCATCGGGTATGCGTCCGAAAAGGAGGTGATGGCACCCTCGTTGGTGTACCTTGGGTCGGTTGGGCGGTGGCTGTTATCGGGCATGTAAACCAGTCGTGCGGGTAAGTTTAATTTATCAGAAAACCATTCATCTATACGGCTACTTACCAACTGCGCGCGGCAATTGTCGTCCCAAATAGTAACCTCCAGTTTTTCTTCGCTTTGCGGTAAAAATGGGATGGTAATAGAAGTATTATCAGGTACGTAGGTTACCAAAAGGCCATCTGTGCTCAGCGTTGTTTTTAATAGCGCCATTTGAGCGTTCTCGCGCTGGGAAAGGAACCGGTTATTGGCATCTATCAGCATCCAGCGGCGGTCGTGCTGCAGGCCGCGGTCGGTAAGCACGGCTGTATCAAGCGCTATGCCGCCTAAAGATTTGATGGGGTAGATGTAGAGTGCGCTTACCTGTAACATGCTGTAAAAATAGGGCTTTGGTGCGAGTTTTGGTTATTAGCGATCAGTTAATCAGCGATTAGTTAGCATAGGATAATTTAACACGATTAAGGGATTTTTATGATTAACACGATAAATCAGGGCACTCTTATAATCTTTTAATCAAGGTTCAGAAAAAAATGCGATAGGGATTGCAGTGGAAACCCCGGAATGAAGTACCCACTTCTATCAGTGGGGGCTGAATGAGGAGTTGGAACGGAAAGCCCGGGCCGAAGGCATCGCCCAAAATTGTCTGAACTCGAATTTTATGGAATTAGAAGAATTTTCAGAATTTAAAACAAATAACAGTGCAGTTGTATTTTTACTCACTACTCACTACTCACTACTCACTACTCACTACTCACTACTCACTACTCACTACTCACTACTCACTACTCACTACTCACTACTCACTACTCACTACTCACTACTCACTACTCACATTAAATGTTCAACTTACAGTTGTTTTTGCAGTTATAAATCTATAGAATTGTTTAACCATTTATTAACGCCGATTTTTTACCGGCAAAAAACCCTAAATTATGCCAATAGACGCACCCAATATTAACGGTAAGGCGACAGCCAATAACACGTACGATGCCATTGTTGTAGGATCTGGCATCAGCGGTGGCTGGGCTGCCAAAGAGCTTACCCAACGTGGCTTAAAAACCATTATGCTGGAGCGTGGGCCTAATTTTGAGCACATAAAAGATTATAAAACAGCCAATAACAACCCCTGGGATTTTGAGCACCGTGGCAACGTAACCCAGGCTCAGCGTAACCGCAGGCCGGTTATCTCGCGTAACTGGGGAGCGCAGGAAGCGGTTATGGATTACTGGGTTGACGAGCAGGAGGCGCCTTTTACCGAAATAAAGCCTTTTAACTGGTGGCGCTCGTACCAGTTGGGTGGCCGCTCTATATTGTGGGGTAGACAAAGCTACCGCTGGAGTGATCTGGATTTTGAAGCTAACGCGAAAGATGGCTGGGCGATTGACTGGCCCATCCGTTATAAAGACCTTGCGCCGTGGTACACTCATGCCGAAAAATTTGCAGGCATCAGTGGTTCAATGGAAGGGTTGCCGCAACTACCGGATGGACACTTTTTGCCGCCTATGGATATGAACTGGGTGGAGAAGGATGTTGCAGCCAGTATTAAAAAGAAGTTTGGCCGCCACATGATCATTGGCCGGGTGGCTAATTTAACGGCCGCTATCCCCGGGCGCACCAAATGCCAGTTCCGCAACCGTTGCTGGGAGGGCTGCCCTTTTGGCGGGTATTTCAGTACGCAATCATCTACTTTACCGGCAGCGCTGGCAACGGGCAATTTAACGGTGAGGCCACAATCTATTGTTACCAAAGTATTATACGATAAGGATACCAAGCGTGCTAAAGGGGTGGAGGTGTTGGACGCCGAAACTAATAAAACCTATGAGTTTTACGCCAAAGTTGTGTTTGTGAATGCTTCAGCGTTAAATAGCGCCTGGGTGCTGATGAACTCCGCAACGGATATCTGGCAGGATGGCCTGGGGAGCAGCAGCGGCGAACTGGGGCATAATATTATGGACCACCACTACAACCTTGGCGCAAGCGGGGTGATGGAAGGATACGAGGATAAATACTACTATGGCCGTCGCGCCAACGGTATTTACCTGGCGCGGTTTGCCAATATGCTTAACGATAAGCGCGATTACCTGCGCGGGTTTGGTTATCAGGGTGGGGCGAGCCGCCAGGGCTGGAGCCGCGAAATTGCTGAACTGAACGTGGGAGCCAAATACAAGGACGCACTAACCGAACCAGGCCAATGGCAGATGGGCCTTAGCGGTTTTGGCGAACTGCTGCCTTACCATGAGAACAAAATAACCCTCGATAAAGAAAAGAAAGACAAGTGGGGGTTACCAATTTTGGCCATGGACGCCGAGATAAAAGAGAACGAAAAGAAAATGCGTGTTGATATTGTGAAAGAGGCAAAAGCCATGCTGGAAATGGCCGGCGTTAAAAACATAGAAACGCACGATAGGGGCCACAACGTTGGTGACGGCATCCACGAGATGGGTACCGCCCGGATGGGCCATGATCCAAAAACTTCGGTATTGAACAAACATAACCAGGTATGGGACGCGCCAAACGTTTTTGTTACCGATGGGGCTTGTATGGTGTCCGCAGCTTGCCAAAATCCATCTTTAACCTATATGGCTTTAACCGCTCGTGCCGCGAATTTTGCCGCCGATGAATTGAAGAAAGGGAATATTTAGGGGGACAATTATTAATAAACGTCGTCCGGAACTTGTTTCAGGATCCCACAGGACAGGTATCGAACTTTGCTAAACGGCGACGCATGTGTGTTACTTTTATGATGGGGGTGCCGAAAAAATTTCGGCATGACGTTGGGTGTTTATGCCCTAATCTCTTACTTACAATACAGCGCCAGTTTATCGCCGGCTTCTTTTAAGCCAAGGGTTACGGCTTTGTTAATGTCTGCGCAACCTGCTATTTTTTCGCCGCGCTGGGCTTTGATGATGCCGCGGTTGAGGTAGGCTGTAGCGTTTTTTGGGTCCATTAAAATAATGGCGTTTAAATCAGTTAACGCCGTTGCCCAGTTCTTCAGATTCATGTGGGCTGTGGCGCGTGCCATGAGTATCGTGGCGCTTTTGGGCTCCAGTTTAAGTGCTGTCGCGAAATCTTTTTTCATGGCCAGGGTATCGCCCGTAAAACTTTCGGCAACAGCGCGGCCCGTATAGGCCTTTACGTTGTTTTGGTTGAGCAGCAATACGTTGATATAATCGTATACAGCCCCTAAATACTCCTGTTTAACCAGCTTAAAATCGGCACGGGCAAGGTATGCCTCGTCGTTGGTTTCGTTGAGGGAGATGCCTTTGTTAATGTTGACTAATGCTTCGTCGTATTTTTTGAGGGCCACCAGGCTATTCCCCCGGTTGATGAATGCTTCGGAAGAGGAAGGGGCCAGTTTTATTGCCAGATCGTGATCGGCCATTGCACCCGCCAGGTCATCCAGCTTGCTTTTGGCAACGCCACGGTAACTGTAAAAGTTCACGTTTTTTGGGTTCACCACTATAGCATCGTTAAATACTTTTAAAGCCTGCGTATAACGGCCGGAAGCGATGAGCGCTTTGCCATAATCTACGTACAGATCATTGTTTTGCGGTGTTGATTCAATGGCGGCTTTGTAATCGGCCAGGCTTCCTTCCACATCGCCATTCTTCATTTTAATGCGGGCGCGATGGAGTAAGGCGTAAGGGTTGCGTGCATCCAGCGTTAGCGACCTGCTATAAAGCGCGATAGCGGCAGGATAATCGTGCTGAGCAGCCTTAATATCTCCACTGCCTACATAAGCGTAGGTGGCCTTGGGCTCCATTTTAATAGTAGTGGCAAAATCGGCGAGCGAGCCTATGGTATCATTCAGTTCTATCTTAGCCTTAGCACGCGACATATACCCATAAGCATTCTTCGGGTTGATACTAATGGTGGTATCAG
The DNA here is from genome assembly GCF_039925265.1 of Mucilaginibacter sp. Taxonomy (GTDB): domain Bacteria; phylum Bacteroidota; class Bacteroidia; order Sphingobacteriales; family Sphingobacteriaceae; genus Mucilaginibacter. The sequence continues at coordinate 26,038 of NZ_JBDSZG010000014.1, read as the reverse complement.
CATCGGCAATAGCGGCGGTAAAGTTTTTCATGTTGATCTTTACATCGGCCCGGTTTTGGTAAGCTTCATCATATTTTGGGTTGAGGCTTATGGCTTTGCTCAGATCCTCGATCGCTCCATCACGATCGTTCATATTGTTTTTAGAGATGCCACGGCCCATGTAGAGTTCGGCTTTTTTAGGGCTTTGCTCAATGGCTTTATCAAAAAACTCTATCGCACCCTTGTCGTCATCCGCATTGCTGGCAGCAGAGGCCAGGTAATGGTAAAGCTCGGGCATTTGGGGGTTAAGGCTCACTACCCTGCGGTAATCGGCAATGGCGCCCTGGTAATCCCTGATATTTACTTTAGCGTTACCGCGATAGAACCAAGCTTCAGAATTACTGGGTTCTGCCTTAATGGCGGCGTCGAAATCAGCAATAGCTGCCTTGTATTCGCCCAGGTTTCCTTTTGAGTTTGCGCGGTAATAAATAAGGTCGGCATCACCGGGTAAAAGCTTTTCGGCAATATTAAAATCAACAATGGCCCCCTTATTATCATTCAGGTTGGCCTTAGCTACCGCCCGGTATTTATATAATTCTCCCTTTTGCGGATTCAGGGCAATCGCTTTATCAAAATCGGCAAGGCTGCCTGCGTAATCCTTTAAATTGCTTTTTGCATTGGCACGGTAATGCCAGGCGTCTAATAATCTTGGGTCGAGCACCAACGCTTTGGTAAAGTCTGCTACCGCGCCGGTATAGTCACCTATGTTGGTTTTAGCGTTGGCGCGGTACAGGTAAGCCCTTGCCACGCCGGGATTCATTTGAATAGATCGGTTAAAGTCGGCAATGGCCTCCTTGTAATCCTTCATATTTGCTTTTGTGTTGCCGCTGGTCATGTAATCAGTAGCGGTTTGGGCCATGCAATAAACAGGCAACAAAAACAGAATAATTAATAATATCTTCATTAATTTATTTTTCAAATATGCGTAAGATACGTAAATCCGAATAAATGGTTTGCTAAATTAGGAAAATACGGCCGTTTTAACCTAACGATTAAAATGGCTATAAGCTGTGAGTTACAGGGTTAATTGTAAATAAAAAGCACAGATGGTGGGCTGTACTTGTCTGAATCAGGATTTTCAGAATTTTAGAATGAGCAGAATTTAATATAAATGTATTTTCGATTGGCAATGGGAGTTTCTGTTGTTATTCTGAAAATACTATAATTCTGTAAATTCTGATTCTGATGAATTTTTTATTCAAACCCACCATGCCTGTTGGCCTTGGTTTGTGCCGGCCACTTTGTTTGCTCGCCGGTTTTGGTGTTTATGGGTAATACGATTTTGTCGCGCGAGGTTTTGGCGGGGTCTTCACAAGCCATGTAAACCAGTATGGCGGTTAACATAGCGTTGTTTTTTACGTCGTCGAATACTACTTTGTCGTAAGTATCGCGGTTGGTGTGCCAGGTGTAACTGCCATAGCTCCAGCTGTTAGAGCTTAACGAAAAGCCGGGAGCGCCTACCGCTACAAACGATGCGAAATCGGATCCGCCACCGCCCGGTGCACCGGGGAAGTTGGTGGTGATCTGTTCACGAATATTTGCGGGTGCTTTGCTCAGCCAACGGCCAATATAATCGTAGCTGTTTAAAAAGCCTTGTCCGGAGATATTCACAACGCGGCCGGTGCCGTTGTCCTGGTTAAATAAAACCTGCAGGTTGGCCACAATTTCCGGGTGATCTTCCACAAAAGCGCGTGAACCGTTCAGGCCTTGTTCTTCGCTGCCCCAATGCCCAACTAAAATGGTGCGCTTTGGGTTAGGGTATACCTTTTTAAGGATACGCATAGCTTCCATCATGGTTAAGGTACCAGTGCCGTTATCGGTAGCACCCTGGCCGCCATCCCAGGAATCAAAGTGGGCCGAAAGCATTACATACTCATCCGGTTTTTCGGCTCCTTTTATTTCGCCAACAATGTTAAAGGTTGGTACAGCGCCAAGCTCTTTGGATTCTGCTTGTATTTTAATGGTTGGTTTGCTGCCGCCTTTGGTTAAGCGGTATAGCATCCCGTAATCTTCCAGCGCTATATCAACTGTTGGCGTTTTTTTGGTGTAAGCGCCAAAGATCTTATCAACCCCAAAACCTGCCGACCAGTTTGAAGTGACAACACCTGCCGCGCCGGCTTTCTCCAATGCGGGAGGTAAGGTACGCGCGGTTAAACCGGTATTGCTGATACGTTTGCGCCAGGCATCGGTTTGGGCGGTGCGGTCGGCTTTCATCTTATCGAACGATTCCTTGGTGGCAAATTCCGTCCAGTTATAATCGGGCCGCCCCGTAGGTTGCAGCATAGAGATCATTACAAATTTACCCTTTACCGCAGGCAGCCATTTTTGAAACGCGATAGAATCGGCAAATTCAGGCAGGATGATGGTTTCGGCAGTAACCGCTTTTTTCATGCCCGGGCTCCAGGCAAGTTGTGTGCCTTCCAATGATTTTACACGAGGGGTAACCATATCAATATGCGATACGCCGCGTTCCCAGCCGCGCCAGTCGCCCCATTTTTCGTAACGGGCCGTAATGCCCCAGTCTTTATATTTTTCCAGCGCCCATTGGCCAGCTTTTTCCATTTGCGGTGTGCCTACCAGGCGCGGGCCAATACCATCAAACAGTTGCTGGGCAAGGGGCACCAGTTGCGAGTTCTCGGTTTCTTCTTTTACAATGTTATCTACAACCGGGTCCTTGGTTTGCGCGGTAGCTGCACCGGCGGCAAAAAGCGCCGGGATAACCAGCATTTTTGTGATGTTTTTTGCACTGAGGAGGTGCAATAGGGTATTGGTAGTTTTCATATAGGCTAAGATAATGATAAACACGAATTTCACGAATGAAGCGAATTTCACGAATTTTTAAAAAAATAAATTTGCTATGCGTATATGGAAGTAGTTTTTTGATTTGTGTCATTCGTCCTATTCGTGGAATTCGTGCAATAATTTAAAACCAAATACCCTTCTGATGCTTTGATATAAAGAGATTTAAGTAAAAATTAATTTAACCTATGGCGCAACTGGATGTACAGCCCAAACAACGTAGTCCGTTTTGGATATGGATCGTTATACTTTTGGTGATACTTGGTGTATTGTTTATGTTGTGGCGCGGATGCAACCGTAGTTACCAACCGCAGGTATTAAAAACTGTCGATTCGGATTCTACCCATGTGGATACCATTAATACAGCCACAAAAGTAGCTGTTACCCAGCCCGATTGGGAAGCCGTGGATTTTGAACTGCCGCGATCCACTTACGATGAAATTACCGATACTGCCATTTTGGTACGCGGTACCGATAAATACACCATTTACGGTTTAGGCGAAAATATCCTGTTTGCTGAAGACCAGAGCACCTTACAGGGCAGTGCCGATGGCAGGCTGAAACTGATCTCGGCATCGCTCCAAAAAAGATTCAATAATGCGGCGATAGGCGTTTACGGCCATACTGATAGCACAGGCGCGTCATCAACTAACCGCATCCTGGGCGCACAGCGTGCCAATGCGGTTAAGGAATGGCTGATCAGTAAAGGTGGTTTTGCCGAAGATATGATCTCCGTACACTCAGTTGGTGAGGCCAAACCTATTGCCACCAACGGAACCGAAAGCGGCAGGCAGCAAAACCGCAGTGTGGAAATTGTAGCGTTCCCGGCAGATACCACAAAAAACTAATATTCAACCTTAAGCAATAACGACATGGCTTCAGAAGATAATGATTATAGCAAACTGGAAGAGTTGAGCGAAAGCGATTTCGAGATAGTGGATGGCCAGCCCGATATACAGGGTTGGGATGTGAGAGACTCCGACAATAATAAAATAGGCGAGGTGGATGAGTTACTGTTTAACCCGCAATCGCGCAAGGTACGGTATGTTATTTTACACATGGAGAATAACGACATCGACTTAGAGGATGGCCGTGTACTGATCCCCATTGGTGTGGCCGAACTGCATGAGGAGGAGGACAATGTGATTATCCCGGATATTACCAAAGCTCAGATCTTAGCTTTGCCTATTTACGAACGGGGGAGGGAGATCAACACTGATACCGAAGCACAGATCCGTAACGTATTTGTAAGTCCGGAAGCCAATGTAATGCTGGGTACCGATTTTTACGACCACGACCATTTCAGCGAAACCAAGTTCTACGGCAAACGCCGCCAGCCGGGAGCAGATAATGAGGTAAGTAAAAGTTATTTGGATGAACCCGAATAGTGAGTAGTAAGTGATGAGTAGTGAGTAATGATTGTTAATGGTGAGTAGGGAGTTAGTGTGAGCGTTAACCGACTATTGCACACTCACTACTCACCATTTACTACTCACCACTACGTCCTTGGTCTTTTCAGGTTGTAGGCAACCAGATAGTTCAGGTTGTCGGTAACTACGGTGCGTTTATCAAGCGACTGTTCGTCTCTGCTGAAGGATTGGTTCAGCCTCGATTTTATCTGGTGGAATACTTCCAAAACAGCCTCGGGTAGCATTTTAGTAGCAATGGTTGGGTGATAAGCCTTCTGCAAACGCAGTCTTTCTATGTCACCAACAAGGCTAAATTCCCATACGTCATCGGCTTTAAAGCCGTGTTCCCTGGCAGTGTTCATCAGGTCGTACAGGTATAGGCGGGTTTGGTTTTCTATTGTTTTTTCGTCCATTAGGAGGTTATTTCTTTTTAGAAGTAAGGTCGGCAGAGGAGGTGCTTTTGCCCGACTGATAGGATGATACTTTTTTGTTTACATTAAGGCTTTTTTCTTTTTTGGTTTCCTTAACCTGTTTCTTGTCTTTGCTCATGATATATAGATATGTAAATTAGCTGAAATGGATACCTGCCTCGCCATGAAACGCAGCAGATGCTTTAAAAATGTATTTGTGGAATTGTTTAAATGTAACCTTTATTTATTGAAAATGAGCAGGTTTTTTAATTAAATTGAAGTAAAAGTTTATTATTAAAAATAATGCCGTATATAATGACTACCTTGCACACTTATTAAAAACAATATTATAATGTCAAAAGAAGGAACTGTAAAGTTTTTCAACGTCACAAAAGGCTTTGGATTTATTTCACAGAGTGATAACAGAAGCGATGTTTTTGTTCACTCTACCGGCCTGATCGATGAGATCCGCGAAAATGATAGCGTAACGTTCGATGTAGAAGAAGGCAAAAAAGGCCTAACAGCGGTAAATGTAAAAGTAGTTTAACAAATCACTATAAAATTTAATCGTGAGCATCTGCCGTAAGGCAGATGCTTTTTTATTCTCTTAAAATAATTATTAACTAACCCGCATACCAATATGGCTAAATCGCAAGCAACGTTCATGAAAAAACAACTGGAAAAAAACCGCCAGAAAAAAAAGGAAGATAAGGCACAACGCAAACAGGAACGCAAGGATAACCCCGGCAGCAGCGACCTGGACAGCATGATGGCCTACGTAAATGAATTTGGAGAGATCACCTCAACGCCTCCCGAAAAATAAACATCATCTTCTTTAAGCTTATACTCCTAAGGTATTAAGCTTAAAGAAATCCTGTTTTCAACCCAGCAAAACAGTTTTAAGGCCGGTAGCTTCTACCATAAACATCCGGTTAACAAATGCCTTTAAGCGTTCCAGTAAATTAAGGGGCTTTTTGGTTTTTAGCATAACAATTTCTTCCTGTTCGGGTTCCCGGGTAGGGTGCTCGTGCTCGTGCATTTCTTCGAGGATGCTTTCGCGTATCTCAGGGTCGCGGTTTACAATGTCGTCCAGTTCGGTAAGGTCGTTAAAGGTGGCGTTGCCGTTACGTTGTTTTTTGATAAGGATATCGAAGCGTTCCTGGCGAAAGGTACGCCTGATCAATGGCCGGTTATTTCTCATGATGGCACCAATTATAATATATCGGTGTCAAAAGGAATGCCATGCTTTTAAGACGCTGATTTTTAGATAATTGTGTTATTTATTTATTGTTCGCTGTACTGTGGTGATACAGTGGGGTGTACGGTTATGAAAGGGTTTGATTTCGGAATTCGGGTGTTCGATTTCGGATTTTTGTGTTTGATTTAACTTGTAAACTTCGGTTAAATGATGAACTTTCTACCTTAATGAATTAGCAGCATGAAAGACGTCACCATCCAAACCCTGCATCCGAAGGCTGGCAAAACCAGTAAGGTTATTTCTCTGGAAAAATATGAGGTCACAAATCCGCTATATTGGAGATTTTGCAGGATGGCGATTTAAGTCATACGCAGCTCATGGAGGCAATTTATCAGCGGTTGAACGGGCATTTCAAAGGAAATACCCATTGGTACGGCGAAACGGTTAAACTCGACCTCAAAGCAGGGCACTTAATTGAGCGTAGTAGAGCCAAACCTCCAATTTATAGCCTGGTTTGACAGAACTACCTTTATGCCCTCGCTGGGTGCTTTTGCAAATAAGCCCTGCGCCAATTTCTCCAGTAAAAGCGTTGATTAACTGTTTCACGCCGTGCTTTTTATATTTTTCTACTATTTTTATAATTTATTTATAATAAGTTACTTACGGGCTTTATTTAAACAGCAGGGGTGTTCCAAAGTGTTTCACCAAAAACGGTAAAATATTGATTATCAATATTGTTTTGAAAATAAGTGTTCCGCTTTTAAAGTGGAACACCTGCATATTTAGATGCAGGAATGATGGTGCTTTTAAAGATCAACCGGTGTTAGTTTGAAACTGGTAGATCGCCATTTGTGTAATATTTACTAAAAATATTAGTAAATAAACATCCTTTTCTTACCTTTGAGTATAACTCCTCGTGTTATGGAAAATTCAAAAGAAATGGAACAGTTAAAGCAATACCTGGCCGAGGCTGTGGATATGCTTGATGATGTAAAGCCAAAACTGGCTTTGTTTGAAAAGCAACGCTACTTTCGTTTCAAGGCTGCTTTGAGTGAATTCAGCAAACTGAATGATGGGTTACGGCAATCGCCGACTGAAGCTGGTGTGGCCTTTGGCAAGTAATTAAATGTAATCAAAGATACCATTTCTTGAAACCTATGCCGGCAACTTCGCCGGCAGACTCACCTTTATATATACCCCTTCTTTCAATCAATTTTACTTTTGTATCGAATAAAGACCCGATCGGCCTTGTATTTATATATTCTCCATATAAAATCGAGTTTTATCCTAAAAGCAAGTGTTTTTCTTGATTTTATGCATGCATAGCATACGCTTTAAGTTAAAAAATGTTTAATTCTTTGTTAATATTATCAAATATATAAAAATATGGACTTTATGATGCCCGTATTTTATAAAATCACAATTTTTAATCTTTAATTTTTTCTTTTTAAAATTAATTTCCGTTTTTTAGATGTTAATAATTGATTTTTTTGCGGCTTTTATTGAAAATATATCATTTATGATTTGTTTTTATTGAAATTCATTCATATTTTCATAAAATATTAATAATTAATAACCTGAATTTCGGTTTTTGATTTTTTAAGTGTTGTGTTTAATAGCGATTTCAACCCCCATTTGCTAAAAAGACTTTTTTTAACATATCAATCCACTTAATTAACAACAAATGAAGAGTAATTCTACAAAAATCAGCCTGCTGGACTCCTTCCGGCAGCTGTCGAAGGAAAAATGGCAGCTCGGTGCTACCATTTTTATCGGGAAACTAACCGGCTTGTTCCTGGTTGTAATGGCCATGATGGTGCTGCCAAACTTTTTTGGTACACCGGCTCATGCTGCAGACACCTACACTGCGCACGAAACATCAATGATCAACACCATCAACACCGTTTGGACCCTGGTTGCCGCTTTCCTTGTATTTGGGATGCAGGCGGGCTTTGTAATGCTTGAGGCTGGTTTCGCCCGCAAAAGAGAAACCGTTAACGTTTTAATGGAATGTATTTTTGATACCTGCCTTTGCGGTATCTTATTCTATGCAATTGGTTATGCCTTTATGTTTGGCCAGGGCAACGGCTTTATTGGCTGGGGCGGCGCAGACGGTAAAACCTGGTTCTTTTTACAAAACATACCTGATACCTACCTCGCTTACGGTGTACCGGTATTGGCGCACTGGATCTTCCAGTTTGCATTTGCCGATACCTGCTCTACCATCGTATCTGGTGCTATGATAGGCCGCACAAGTTTCCGCGGCGATATCCTTTACTCAATAGGTATCACAGGCTTTATATACCCAATCATTGGCCACTGGGCCTGGGGACCGGATGGTTTCCTGGCTACCATGGGTACATCGGGCGTGTTCGCAAAATTATTGGGCCAGCCATTCCGCGACTTTGCAGGATCAACCGTAGTGCATACTATTGGTGGTGTTGCATCATTGGCCGGCGCAATAGTTTTGGGGCCACGCTTAGGCCGCATATTTGCACGCGATAATAAAGAAAAGGGCGGCTTACCGGCCGGGCATAACTTATTGATAGCTGCCGTGGGTGGTTTCATCCTTTGGTTTGGCTGGTACGGCTTTAACCCGGGCAGTACCCTAAATGCGATGGATATGCAGGGGATTGGCCGTGTGGCTACCAACACTACTTTAGCAGCCTGTGCCGGTGGTTTCACCGCTATGCTTGCCGCTTTATGGTGGGGCCCTACAAAAGGCAAGTTCGATCTGGCCTTTACCGTTAACGGTTTCCTGGCTGGTTTGGTTGCTATTACCTGCCCATGCTACTGGGTTAGCCCTTTCGGTTCTATCATGATAGGCGCCATTGGCGGTATCATCATATTTGCCGGTGTTTATATTGTTGAATGGTTCCGTATCGATGATCCGGTTGGTGCATTCTCGGTACACGGTTTAAACGGTATCTGGGGAACATTATCATTAGGTTTATTCGCATCCGGCCAGTTTGGTTTTACTACACCTACAGGTGCAGATAATACTGCGCCCGTTACCGGTTTACTGTACGGTGGCGGTGGCGCGGTGCTTGAGGCCCAATTAGTTGGTAGCTTCATCATTACCGCTGCTGTGTTCATTGTATCTTTCTCTATGATGTATATCATCAACAAATTACCACATCCGTGGAAACTGCGTGTTGAAGAGCATGGCGAACTGGGTGTTGGCGGTATTGACGTATTTGATCACGGTATCGAAATTTACCCTGTTCAGGACGAAGAAGTTACACTTGGCGACCTGATGGACAAAGGCGTTAAACAACCAGCTTAATTTAAAAGTACTTATTTCGCTTTACCAGATAATTATTACCAGGCAGCCCCTTCAAGGGCTGCCTTTTTGTTTTTGTACTGTCGAATTTCGATGCGTTTATGTTAAAATATCATTGACGGTAATAGCTGCGGTTACTGTAATTTAGACCACAATAAACGCTACGCCAATTGAAAAATTTCTCCGCCACCTTGCACCCCTGTTTTAGGGCATTAGCTATACTTATTTTATTGCTCAGCACTTTCACTGTTAATCATGCGTTCGCCCAGGCCGAAGTGGAGCCATGGGGAAATATTACCGGTATCCGCAACAAAGGGCAGCTTTACGGCTTCGAGACCAGCCTGCGGGTGATCAGTGCCAATGGCAAACGTATGGCCGCGACGGCCAAGGAAAAGCAGTCGCCCAAGTATAGCCGCAGGGGCGATGACCAGATCGTAGTTACCCGTATAGACAGCCTTTTTTTCAGCCAGACCGTTACCGACGCAGGCTCCGGCAAAATAAAGGTGGATCTGCAGGTGATCGCCAAAAAAGATACCGCCATAAAGGGTGTTTTCTTTTGCATGACACTGCCCGTAGCGGAGTATGCCGAAAGCCGCCTGCAGTTAGCCGGGGTAAAAGAAGATTGGTTAAAGCAATACGCGCCGGGTTTTGCCAATAGCTTTGTAAGTGTAAAAGCTAAAGGCGTGGAGTTTATCGCTGCCACACGTAAATTAAAAGTAAGTTTTGACGAACCGGAGATGGTGATAGTGCGTAAAGATTCGTTAGGTAACCTGCAACTGTATGTGTCGCTGGCGCTGGATGAGGTGCATCGCGGCGATGTAATAAATAAAACGCTCAGCATTAAAACAGAAGGCCTGATAGATACACAACCGGTTAACCTGGTTATTAATACCGCGCAACCGGGCCGCGAATTTGCCGGGCTTGGCGGTAATTTTCGCCTGCAAAACCCGAAGACAGATCCTCAGGTGATTGATTATAGCCTGCAAAACCTGCGTGTAGCTTGGGGCAGGGTAGAGATGCCATGGCGCTTTTGGCAACCCGAAAAAGGCGTTGACCCCACAACAGAAGCAAATAATGGCAAACTGAATCCTTTTGTGTTAAAATCGATGCAGATGGCGCGCCGGTTGGATAGCATGGGCATCCCGGTGATCCTTTCGGCATGGTCGGCACCTAACTGGGCAATTGTAGGCCCGCCACGTTTCAGGCCTACACCCGAAGGCGTTTGGGGCAACCCGCTGGATCATTCGCAGGATGAAGCAATCTACAGATCCATAACCGACTATATCCTTTATCTGAAAGCTAAATACGGTTTCGAGGTTAAGATGTTCTCTTTTAATGAATCGGACCTCGGTATCAATATCCGCCAAACAGGAGAGGAGCACCGCGATTTTGTCAAGGGGCTTGGCGCTTATATGGCCTTCAAAGGCCTCCAGACCAAATTGTTACTGGGCGATAACTCAGACGCAACAACTTATAAGTTTATATACCCGGCAATGGATGACCCTGCTGCCAAGCCGTACATCGGTGCGATATCTTTCCACAGTTGGAGGGGCTGGGATAGCGCCACGCTGCAAAAATGGGCAGATGCCGCTACCAAAATGAATGTGCCGCTAATTGTAGGCGAGGGTAGTATTGATGCCGCTGCCTGGAACTATCCCGACATTTTCCAGGAACAAACTTACGCGCTGGAGGAGATAAACCTATATACCCGTTTGCTGGCCATTTGCCAGCCGGTTTCTATATTGCAATGGCAACTTACTGCCGATTACTCGCCGCTGATAGGCGGTGGCATTTTTGGCAACCCCGAGCCACTGCACCCGGGACAGCGTTTCTGGAATTTAAAGCAGCTTTCCATCACACCCAAAGGTTTATTTGCCATGCCGGTTAGTGTAGACCGACCCGGAATTTCTGCCGCAGCTATGGGCGATAACGGCAAAGGCGTTTATGCCCTGCAATTGGTAAATAACGGCAGCACGCGCGAAGTGAATTTGACTGGCTTGCCCACGAAAGTTGCACGGCTTCGTTATTACATCACCAACAGGAAAACTAATATGAAAGAAGAGCACGCTGTGGAGGTAAAAGATGGTGCGGCCCGGTTTAAACTACCTGCGGTAAGCTATGTGAGCCTGATAAGTGAATAAGCAATTCTGGATTTAATCCCCACCAGCTGAAATAGCAGTGCCGCGGTTATTTTATCAGCCGGAAAGTGTATTGGTAATTTAAAATATTACCATCGGCCTCTACATTTTTTATTTTAACGGTGTAGGTAATATTATCCTTCAGCCCGTCCGCCTTCCATTGGATGGAGTTGGGGAGGCCCTCGTTCTGGTTATCAAAGTTAACGGCAGATACAAGTAAAGCGTGTCCATCATCACTCGTTACTTCTACAACAGTGTGGGTGTATTTTATATAAGAGTTATTCCATTCGTTTAGGTTATCGTACAGTACCGAGAAACTAAGGATACCATTTTTTAAGAAGAGCGAGGTAGGATAATCTGCATACGGGTAAGCCACATAATTTACGTGTAAGTAGGTTATATCTGCAAATTCGTTGTTTATTACTTTAAGCGATACGGCAGAAACGAAGCCGTAACTGGATCTTTTGGGTTTGCCGTCCACCCGGCCGTAGGATACGTACTTTAAAAAGGGATCGAGCAGCCAGCGCCGGTGGCCAATGGTTTCACTGTATTCTTCGGTAAGCCAGCGGTCTGCATTTTTTTCATCGCTAAAATTGCTTACGTCGCTACTTAAACTGATGCCGAGGTTGCTGGTGCTACTGCCTAATGCGCCATCTTTGCTAAAGCATTCTGATGTGGTGGCGGGGTAGTGGTTAAGTTCCGCATTCGCTGCGCCTATCAGGGCCGATTGCTGCGCCAATTCGTCGTATTTGGTATTATAAACAACAGCGGGTAATTTATGCAGGCTGCGAATATAGTTTACCCTGGCCAGCACTGCTTCTTTACTGCTGCTATTTAAACTGCCGGTAACACAGTTTTGAATATCGGGGCGGCTAGCATAATATTTATCATAACTAAAACCACCGCCATCTTTTTTGCAGCCCGTTGCATTAAACAACAGTAGTAAAATCGGGAATAGTTTATTAGGCGATAGGTTACTCATACGCGTTACGCATACAAACATGCTAAGTTTTTAGCGTTTTTTGTTTGTTGCGCAGCATTATCATTGCCTTATCGGCCGGTATTTTACGGGTTTTTTCTTGTTTGGCATGAGTAATATACCTACGTCTACTTTAACGCCTCCTGCAGTAAGCCCGCCAACTGCTTATACCGTTCGCCGCGGCCATCGTTTTTTAGATAATAGCATAGCAAAAATGCGGTATAATAGCCCTTGTTATCTACCATCGGGAAACTGCCAAACAACCCGGGGCTGCTTACCATATTTGGCCCCATTACCCACTCGCCGTAGCCATAGCCCATGGTACCGGCCTCGGCGGGAGCGTACCCAATTTTCACATCGGCGGTTACGCGGTTCACCTGCATTTCAGCAATGCTTTTTTCGCTGAGGATGCGTTTGCCTCTGTACATACCTTTATTTAGTATCATCGCCAAAAAGTTGGTATAATCATCGGCGCTACTATTAGCACCTCCGGCGGGCAAGGCCACCTTGCTGGCACCGAAATCACTGTTCTTCATCTCCAGTGGGCCTGCAATACGTTCGGCAAACAGCGTGTGAAAATCTTTACTACTTATTTTCTCGATGATAGCACCCGCAATTTGCAAGCCTGCATTGCTGTAATGGAATACGGTACCGGGCTCGCCTTCCATAGGCAGGTTGGCAATATCAGCTATGGCTTCGTCCATAGTATTTACGCCGCGCATTTCCTGCAAGCTTTCTTTAAGAGATGGCGGGTTGATGCCTGTAGTATGCGACAGGCACTGGCTTAGGGTGATGTTGCCTTTACCATGTTGCGATAAAATGGGCAGGTACTTGCCAACCGTGTCGGTTAGTTTTAGTTTGCCCTCGTCAACAAAGGTCATAACCAGCGCGGCGCTGAGCCATTTGCTACAGCTGGCAATAGGGATCTTGGTGGTGGAGTTGTAATCATCCAGGTTAGCGGTTTTATTTTGCCGGCGGGCCATAAACTTGTTCACCATTTTTTGCCTGCGCGACAGATCGTTTACGGCTTTATTGTATACTACTTTGCCATCCTTATAAACCAATAGCACGCTGCGCCCACCCATGGCAGGGGTGTTATCATTCAGCCAGGCGTCTACCTTGTTAAAGTTCTGCTGGGCGTTGGCCTTAGCTTCGTTCTTTATCATTTTGTTTTGCCAGTCGGCCCGTTGCTGCGGGGTAGACCTTTTAATAGCAGCGACATCCATCTGCTGTGCCTTGGCCGTTATGGTAAACAACAAGGCTAACAGCAGCAGCACAGACAACAAACTAAAGGTTGCTTTCGGTAGCATGTTTTTCATGCTGCAATTTAATGTTTCGCGCAGTAAATTCGGGGCTGGAGCTAAAAAAGCGAGGAATTATTTATAAAAGGTGAGCGCCTCTGCTAATATTGCATTTATCTTCTCCACCGGGATGTCCTCTGTAGCGTCTATCAGCAATATTTTCATCCGGGCACGCTTCTCTTGGAGCAGATCGGGGTGGTTAAGCTGGTGGCCTTCCACAATACCAATGTAGGGTTGCAGGTGTTTTTTATGCACCCATAAATAGCAGAACATTTTGCTCTTGTAGCAATACATAGGCATACCGTATTTCCACTCCTCGGTAAGATGAGCGTCCAGCGATAAAATATGGCTGCGTAAAAAAGCCAGGGCGCTTTTTGCAGGCTCTGGCTTTTCTAAAAAGTAGTTATCTATCGGGCGTATCAAAGCCTATTGTTCTACGCTATGTATCGGGCGGAAAATACGATTCCAGCGAATCTTCTTGAAGAAAGATTGGGTGCTATCGATACTCATCCAAGTAATTACAGCTTTGCCTACAATGTGGTCCTCGGGCACAAAACCCCAAAAACGCGAATCTTCTGAATTGTGGCGGTTATCGCCCATCATCCAGTAGTAATTCATTTTAAAGGTGTAGCTATCGGCCTTTTTATCGTTAATGAAAACTTCTTTGCCTTTTATTTCCAGTTTGTTATGCTCGTAAACCTCAATAGCGCGGCTATATAATGCTATGGTGCTATCATTTAGTTGGATAACCGTACCTTTTTTAGGGATAAGGATAGGGCCATAATTATCTTCATTCCATTTAAACAGGGGGCTTTGCGGGAAAACGCGGGAGTCAGCTCCGCCCTTCGGCTCATTTACCTGGGTAACAGATTTTACGTTAGAGAAGTTTTTTACCTGCGAATAGCTATCGGTAGGGATCACCATTTCGTAGGTGCTTGTACCATCAAAACCTCTTACTTCTACGTGCAGGTCGGTTAAAACGTCCTGGTTTAATGGAGTACCGTTGGTGACTACCAGGTAAGATGTTTGTGCCTGCGGTGCGTTTTTTACAATTTTTCCGTCGGTGTATACTTGTCCGTTCACTATGGTAACGGTTTCGCCGGGGAGTCCAACGCAGCGTTTTATATAATGCACGCGCATATCCACCGGGCGGGGAACGGTTTCTGCAGGATAGTTAAATACAACAGCGTCGCCTTTTTTAACATCGCCCAAGCCCGGCAGGCGGTAGTAGGGTAGCTGTATGCCATCCCAATAAGTTTTCATGTTGCCGTATATGGTCGATTCTGTAAACGGAATGGCTACAGGTGTCATCGGCATACGGGCGCCGTATGATAATTTGCTTACGAACAGGTAATCGCCGGTCATTAAACTACCTTCCATGGATGCGGAAGGAATGGCAAATGCCGAAAATAACAGGCCCCTGATGATGGTAGAAGCCACCAGTGCAAACAAAATAGCATCTATCCACTCGCGTGTTTTGCTCTTTTTAGGCTTTGCTGTATCAGTTTTTTTGCGCGATAAGAATTTCCAGTTCATAACTATTATGGTATTAATTTAGCATTCCTTATTCACTTAGAGCGTGACGCACGAGAAATGTTACAGCCACCAGAGCGGTTTTTAGCTGTAATTTGTAGATTTAGGTACGTTGTTTTATATCAACCTATGTTACGACGTAATTTTATCAAACTCTCTGCCGCATCCATGGCGGCGGCAATGTACAGCAGGCTTACGTTTGCAATGACATTTGGGCCGCCGGGGTTTCACATGACGGATGCGATTACCGCGCCGGCCTGGAAGTTCCCGGATCAAACAAAAACGAATGCCGAGATCATTAGCCACCTGTATCGATCCATAAGGGCAATCGGCGGGTGATATGTATATTATAGGCTGTATACCATGAGCCACTTATCTGCCGGCGTGTTTGAATTGAACCGTGCAGGCGACGATACCAGCGGTAAGAAGTGGGCCAGTACTAAAAAATGGGGGGGGTGAATACTTTAGGTTTCCGCCTTTACACACCACAATACTTTTTATGCTGCCGATTGCGATTGCGTTGGCCAAAGATGTGCCATGGGATAAGAATCGCCAATGGCTACAATTGCTGGCCGAATGCGGCGCGCCGTTATTTGTATCGGCCGAACTGGACATTTTAGATGCTGATAAAAAAGTTGCCATTAAAAAGGCCTTTGCCGATGCTGCCAACGTGCAGCCAACCGGCGAACCGCTTGACCGGCTGACCGAACAATGGCCGGCTAAATGGAAACTAAATAACCGCGAGGTTACCTTTAACTAGGATTGATAAATAAATTGGTTAGATAAATCTCTTAAATTTACCTAACCAATTTTACTTTTTTATGGAAAGCAAAGCACTCAGCCCTGAGCAGATAGCGCAGTACCAGCGTGACGGCTATCTCGTGATCAAACAATTTTGCAGCGATGCCGAGATAGAAAAACTTTACAGTACCGCCCTTAATGATGACGCTATGCGTAAGAACGCGCTGGATCTGAACGACCAAAGCGGCAAAAAAACACGCCTATCTTTATGGTTCACGCCCGGTGACGACGTTTTTGGCTACCTCACCCGGAGCGAGAAAATGATAGCACGCGTAGCGCAGTTGCTGGGCGAGCATGCCGCGGTTTGTCACTTTCACTCCAAGCTGATGCAGAAAGAGCCCAGGGTTGGCGGTGCATGGGAGTGGCACCAGGATTACGGCTATTGGTATAAAAACCAGTTTATGTTCCCCGATGAACTGATGAGCGTGATGGTTGCCCTAACGGATGCCAACAAGCAAAACGGCTGCCTTCAGGTGATCAAAGGATCGCACAAGTTGGGCCGTGTAAACCATGGTTTTTCCGGGGAGCAGGTAGGGGCAGATATGGTGATGGTGGAGAACGCACTTAAAACCATGGAGTTGGTGTATAGCGAACTGGATGCGGGTGATGCTTTGTTGTTTCATAGTAACCTGTTACACAGGTCTGAAGCGAATTTATCCGATCAACCGAGATGGTCAGTAATTAGCTGTTATTCGCTGCAATCCAACCTGGCTTATAATGAAACATCAACCTCCTGGAAAACGGCGGTAGAAATAGTGCCCGATGAAGCCATTTTAGAATGGGATGCAGGTTCGTTATCCAACAATGATTTTTTAGCCAAAGAGAATGACCCAGCTTTGAAGGAAACGGGGTGGGAGAAGTAGGTGGGACAGTGCGTGAATATGCAGATTAACCGGGCGTACACACCATGCATTTGCGAGAAGTGTATTGGGCTGTGTAGTGAGGCGATTTGGCAACCTCATGGGCCAAGTGGCGATTATTGCTCCGTTAACAGTGGGGGTGCGTAATTAAAGCCAGTGATGTTACTTTTCTTTTTCCGCAAAAAAAAGTAACCAAAAGAAACTCTCGGCTGCGCCCTGTTCTATCAAGGGGTTATGCTTTAGCAATGCCTGTGGTTGCCGAACAGGACGAGGCCGATTTTTTTAGGTGCCGACGGGTTTGTCGGTTTTAAAAGCTTAACAATTACTACATATACCGCTACTGCAACTGCTACTTCTATTTCCCCTTCTTACTTGCCTTTGCTACCTTATTATACTCAAGTGCTTTATTCACCCATTCTTCAAATACCTTTTTACTGCTGAGTGCGTCTTCGTGTACAAAAAGGTAGCCTTTGGCGGTGCGTTTTTGTTGTTGCATGGGGCGTACACCGTCCATTTCAACGGTGGTTTCAAAATCATCAGGGTTGATGCGGAAGAGGGCCTCGTGCTGGTTTACGCAGATGCAGAGCTTATCATCTACCATAAAGCAAATGCCGCCGAACATCCGTTTCTCGCCCACATCCGGCAGATCAACCAATGCTTCGCGAACGCGGTTTAAAAGTTCTTCGTTAATCACTGCGTGTAAATTCTAAAATCGAAAGCCTAAATTCTAATTTGGGTGCATGCCGGCGTTTTTGCTTCTAACTAATCTCCAGCCTCTAATCACTATTCAACAGTTATCTCATCCGCGAATATGTACGATGGGTTGCCTTTGCTTTCGTGCCAATCGGGCAGGGGGCCATATTGTTTGGCTATTAGTTTGATGTAGCGCGCCTTTACATTTACCGCGGCGGCAAATTCCTGCGTTTGTGGTTCAAGTTCCTTCACATTTACCTTGCTGTTTATTGTGGCGGCAAGTTTGTAATTTTTGCCATCATCAGAGATCCAATATTGTACGTATTTAGGGAACACTATCCAGGCGCGGCTATCCTGTAAAGTACCAATGCTCAGTTGTTTGACAGGTTTTACCTGGCCCAGATCTATCACCGCTTCCAGGTCTTTACCCTGGTAACCCTGCCAGTTGCCCAGGCGCCAGTTGGCGGTACCGTGGATGCCGTTTATCAGTGTTTCATCGCCCTGCGCCGAGTAGTTGGGCAGGTATTTGTTGGTGAGGGTAAGTTTAATGTCGCTGCGTATTTTGGTGAACGTTGCCTCATCCACAAAGCTATTTTTACCATTGTTAATGGCAACGGCTTTTACCGTGGTGTTCACTAAGATCTGGATCGGCTTATCGTACATAGCCGAAGAAGCGGTTGGCGTGGTGCCATCCAGTGTGTAATATATTTTAGCTAAAGAGTCAATACATTTAATTTCTACGGTAATAGGTTTCTTAAAAGTTTTGGTGCCTGCTACAATGTAGGGGTTAGGTACTATTAGTTCTTCGGTAATAGCCGAGGTTGGTTTCTCCAGATCTTGTACAAAAAGTTTATTGGCTATCCGGCCACTGAACACTTCGAAAGTGCCGCCTTTTTCAATGGTTTCATAATTGATGTAAAGCTTGTTGTAGGCCTTACCGTCCATGTTCAGGCCCTGCAAAAAGTTATTTTCGCGGCTAACGGTAGCACCGGTATTGCTGATATTAAATCGTTTACCGTTCTCTAAACTCACAATGATCGATTCGAACTGCGGCACACCTACCTGGAACTGCTGCTGGCCTGGCGCGATATTGTAAATACCCAACGAACTCATTACATACCAGGCCGACATCTGCCCGCAATCCTCATTGCCCGATAAGCCATCGGGTTTATCGCTGTACTGCTCCCGCAGGATCTTGTTTACATAGTACTGCGTTTTATCGGGCGCGTTGGTAAAGTTGTACAGGTAAGCAATATGATGGCTCGGTTCGTTGCCATGCGCGTACTGCCCCACCAAACCGGTTACGTCGGCTTGTTCGCGGCCGCTTAGCTTGGCGTTGGTGCTGAACAGTTCATCAAGCTTTATCTCAAAATCTTTTTTGCCGCCCATGGCTTTCATCAGCCCTTCTACATCCTGCGGCACCAGGAAAGTGTATTGCCAGCCGTTGCCTTCGGTGTAGTTGTTGTTGATCTCGGTAGGTTCAAAAGGCGTGTACCAGCCGCCGTTATCGCGGGCCTGCATAAAGGTGTTCTCGTTATTAAAAACGTTCTTCCAGTATTGCGCGCGTTTGATGTATTCGGCGTACTCCGCAGGTTTGTTCAGCATTTTGGCCATCTGGGCAATACACCAGTCATCGTAAGCGTAATCGAGCGTTTTAGAAACCGATTCATGCTCCACATCGGCATTTACCGCACCGGTTTTGCGATAGTTATCCAACCCGAACTGGTTACGGTTCACTGCGGCTTTCATGGCCATAAAGGCTTCTTCGGCGTTAAAATCACGGATGCCTTTTGCGTAGGCGTCTACAATAACAGGGATGGAGTGGTTACCCACCATACAATAAGTTTCGTTGGATGCCAGCGGCCATATAGGCAACAGGCCGCCCTGCTCGTACATCGCTAAAAAGGATTTGATGAAATCCGTTGTGCGTTTACGGTCTATCAGGGTAAGTAATGGGTTCTCCGCGCGGAAAGTATCCCAAAGCGAAAACACGGTATAATAGTTAAAGCCCGTAGCGTTATGGATCTTTTGATCGAGCCCGCGGTACTGGCCATCCACATCGTTATAAATGTTTGGCGCAACCATGCAATGGTATAGCGCGGTATAAAATATCACCTGCTTGGTGCGCGCATGATCCGGAAACTGTACGCCTTTCTTGTTATAAGTAGGGTAGCCGTAAATGTTGGTCTCCTGCGCCTGTTGCGGTTTTGGCGGCGCGCCGCCTTCTACCTGGATCTTATTCAATTCTACGTTCCAGGCGGCCTTAGCTTCTTTGTATACTTTTTTAAAGTCGAAATCAGGCACCTCCGTATCCAGATTTTTTAAGGCTCCCTCAGCGCTTACGGCTGAGATACCCACCTTGGATACTACCTCGCCGGGGTTATCAAACTGGATGTACATTTTTACATTTTCCCCCTGTACTTTATTTTGGCTGTTTTGCAGTTTATCGTCCAGCGCGATGCCGTAGGTTTTAAAAGGTTTGGAGAATTTGGCGTAGAAGTATAAATACTGATCAGCAGCCCACGATTTGGAGCGACGGAAGCCACGGATCTCGTGGTCGTTCATCACCTCTATCCACGAATCCAGCACCTCGTCGCGGTGTTGCAAGTCGATGATGATATTGGCTTTATCGGTATTTGGGAAATCGTACTGATGCACACCAACCCGGGCGCTGGCGGTAAGTTCCACCTCGATGTTATACTTATTCAGCTTAGTTTTATAGTAACCAGGCGACGCTACCTCGTTTTTCTTGCTGAATCCGGAGCGGTATTCGGTGTTTTTAAATTGAGGCTCGCCGGTGGTGGGCATAAAAAGCACGTCGCAATAGTCGGGGATACCGGTACCGCTAAGGTGCGTATGCGAAAAGCCATAAACCGTAGTGTCGCTGTAATGATAGCCTGATGAGCCGTCCCAGCCCTCTAAACGGGTGTCGGGACTTAACTGTACCATTCCAAAAGGGGCTACCGCTCCGGGGTAGGTATGTCCATGCCCACCGGTGCCAATAAAGGGGTTAACAAACTGGGTAAGTTCCTTTTTCTTAAGCGGCTTTTCCTTTTTCTCTTTTTTAGGTTTCCCCGCAGGTTTTGCTTCATCCTGTGCCGAAGCGCAGATGGTAAAACCAAGGGCAAAAACAACTAACACACCGCGTAAAATCAATCTCATCTATAAATCCGGTTTAACTTGTTTGAATAACGCAAAATAGTAAGATTTATTGAATGGTTCAGTGGTTCATTTGTTCAATAGTTCCATTGGGGGATGGTTCATTGGTTCAATAGTTCATTTGTTCATTAGTTCAATGGTTCATTGGTGGGAAGGTTCATTAATTTAATGGTTCATTGGTGGGATGGATCAAGCTAATCCTTAAATCAAAAAGATCATAGCTTAGGAAATGCGATAGGGATAGAAACGAAAACCCCGGAATGGAGTGCTGCTTCTATCAGCAGCCCGGAATGAGGAGTTGTAGTGCAGAGCCCGGGCCGAAGGCATCGCCAAGATGATTGTCTGGATCAGGATTTAAAAAGTTCGTCATGGGTAGGCACGAAGCAATCTCCCGATAAGCAAACCGGCAACGCAAGGCGGTTATGCAAAGCTTAGAGATTGCTTCGTGCCTCGCAATGACGCGTTGGAGGGGAGGTGGATTCTTAACCTTCCAAACTAAAAGCATCCGCGTCTTTTAAGAACGGTAGCGCGCGACGGATCTTCTTTACTTCGTCGTAAATGATGGAGAAGGTGTATACGTCTTCCTCATCGCGTTTGTAGTATACCACATCGCCGTTGGGGCTGATGCAGGTAGAGTCGCCGGAGTGGTAAACTTCGTTACCGTCATGACCAACGCGATTCACAGCAATAACATAGCTTTGGTTCTCTACCGCGCGGGCGGGGATAAGGGTACGCCAGTGCAGCGCGCGTCTTTCGGGCCAGTTGGCAACGATCATTAATACATCGTAATCCTCATCAACATTACGCAGCCATACCGGGAAACGGAGGTCGTAGCATATTACCGGGGAAATTTTCCAGCCGTTTAGTTCTACAATGAGTTTTTTAGTTCCGGCTGTATATGTATTATGTTCTTTGCCAAGTGCGAAAAGATGGCGCTTGTCGTAATGCTCGTAAGTACCATCTGTGCGCATCCAGATGAGGCGGTTATAGAATTTGCCATCCTCCTTGATAATAATGCTGCCGGTTACCACGCAATCGTACTTAACAGCGGTATCGTGCATCCATTTCATGGTTTTACCGCCCATATTTTCACCCAGTGCTTCAGCGTTCATGGTGAAGCCGGTGTTAAACATTTCGGGCAGGATGATGAGGTTGGTTCTTTCGCGGATATTGGACAACCTTAGCGAGATATTCTGCAGGTTTTTATCAATGTTCTCCCAAAATAAATATCCCTGGTAAACGGTAACTTTAAGATTATCCATAAGCGGTGGTTTTGAGTAACGGCTTGTAAATTTATACGTAAATATTTTACTAAAGGTTAAACCTTTAACAACCTATCAACGGCTTTATCGATAGTTTCTTGCCTTTTGGCGAAACAAAAACGCAGTACATGCTTATCGGTACCTTTACGGTAGAACGCCGAAACAGGTATAGAAGCCACCCCAATTTCTTTGGTTAAACGTATGGCATAGTCCGAATCTTTTTCATCGGTAATGGCATTATAAGTAACCGATTGAAAGTATGATCCCGCGCACGGCAGTAATTCAAAGCGTGTGTTTTTAAGCCCTTCGCGGAAGTAATCGCGCTTTTGCTGAAAAAAATCCGGCAGGCTTAAATAAGTATTCTCGTCCTTTAGGTATTCGGCAATAGCGTGCTGCATCGGCGCGTTCACACTAAACACCAAAAACTGGTGGATCTTACGGAACTCGGTCATGAGGTAGGCAGGGGCGAGGCAATAACCCATCTTCCAGCCCGTAGCATGGAAGGTTTTACCAAAGGATGATACTATAAAGCTGCGTTGCTGCAGCTCGGGGTAGCGGGCCATACTATGGTGCGTTTCGCCATCGTATATCAGGTGCTCGTACACCTCGTCGCTCAATATCAGGATATCCTGGTTTTTCACCAGGGCGCTCAGTTCTTCAATATCCTCCTTGGTCAGTATAGTCGCGGTAGGGTTATGCGGCGAATTGAGGATGATCATTTTTGTTTTACCGTTGATGAGACGTTTCACCATGTCCCAGGCAATGCGGTAATCGGGCGGATCGAGTTCTAACGACTTCACCACGCCGCCCATCAGTTTAATGGCAGGGGCATAGCAATCATAAGCCGGTTCGAAAATGATCACCTCATCATTTGGATGGATCACCGCGCTGATAGCGGTGAACACGGCCTGTGTGCCGCCTGCGGTAACCGTGATTTCGGTATCGGGGTTGTAAACGGCGCCGTAAAGTTTTTCGGTTTTAATGGCAATTTGCTCGCGCAAGGCCATCAGGCCGGGCATGGGCGCGTATTGGTTATGGCCATTTTGCATGGCCTTGTTCACCAGTTCCACCAGTTCGGGCGCGCAATTGTAATCAGGGAATCCTTGTGACAGGTTAATAGCCCCAAGCTCGGCAGCAAGTGCCGACATCACCGTAAATATGGTGGTTCCTGTTTGGGGTAGTTTAGATATAACGGGTATCATGAAGGGCTAAAATAGGTAAAAAAAGCATCGCCATAAGAAAATTCTGATATTTGAAAGACAATTTAGACTGATGATAAATACAAAAAAATCGACCTGTTTAACTATTTTTGATATATGAAATTTCCTAAGCTTTCTATTGCTGTTTTATTAATTGCTGCCATAGTTTCCTGTACGCCGAAATCTAAGGATGCCGTGCCGGTGGTTGGTTTTGTAGATGCCTTTGAGGATGCCACCATAGCGCAGGCCAAAGATGGCTTCGTGGCCGCGTTGAAAGCGAATGGCTTTAGCGAAGAGCAGAAGAACGTAGAAATAAAGTACAGCAACGCACAGGGCAGCATCCCTACGCTTACTACCATGGTAAACCAGTTTGTGGCCGAAAAGGTCGACCTGCTGGCAACGTCCACCACTTTATCTACGGTGGCTGCCATTCAAAAAACAAAAACCATCCCCATCTTCCAAATGGTATCGCCCACGCCCGATAGGATGAAAGTGACTGATGCAAGCGGCAAGGGCCCAGCAAATTTATTCGGTACCATGGAGGAGTTGAATTACATCGATACTTCGTTCGCCATTATTCCAAAGCTATTGAAGCCAAAAGGCGCGCAATTGACCATCGGTATGATCTATAACCAAAGCGAGCCGCAATCTGCCGATGCCTTGAACAGGATACAGGGATTAGCGGCTAAACTGAATGTAAAGATAATTGCCCTGCCCTTAAATTCTTCTGCCGATGCGCAACTGGTAACGCAGGCGCTTTTGGGCAAAGGCATCGATGCCTTCTTCGCTAACCCGGATAATACTGTTTTTGCTGCCTTTGAAACTATCTTGAAAAGCTGTAATGAACATAATGTGCCCATTTTCACCAGCGAGGCGGGTTTGGTGCAGCGTGGCGCGGTGGCAGCCTTTGGCGCTGATATTTACCAGTGGGGTTATCAAAGCGGTGTACAAGCTGCACAATACCTAAAAACACGTAAAACCGACGGCCTGACCCTGGAGATGGTAAAGGTGCGCAAACGCGTGTATAACGCTGCTGCAGCTGAGAAATATAACATCGCCGTCCCGGCAGATTATACCGCTGTAAAATAATGGGGCTGTACCTGAGCGCTTTATTACAGGGGCTTTGCTTCGCGGGGATTGCCTTCGGGATCTATATCTCCATGAAGATCTTTAATATCCCCGATATTACTACCGATGGCAGCTACACGCTGGGCGGGGTGGTAACGGGCATTATGCTGACGCATAATCAACCGGGATGGCTTATCTTGTTCGCGGTAATGGCGGCAGGGGCCGCAGCGGGCGCGCTCACGGGCATTATCCATACCAAATTAAAGATCAATGCTTTGCTGGCGGGAATTTTAGTGATGACGGCGCTCTACTCGGTAAACCTCACCATTTTAGGTCGCTCTAATTTACCCCTGTTGAGTTTGCCCACCTTGTTTTCGGTGCTGAATGTGCTGACTGATCCCAACCAAAATTCGCTCATCATTCTGTCGTTATTTGTAGCTGCGCTTACCTTACTTATCGGCTACCTGCTTAAAACAGATTTCGGCATTGCCATGCGTGCCACGGGCAATAGCGAACAAATGATCCGTGCCCTTGGCGTAAATACCGACAGGATGAAGATCATCGGCCTTGCCATTGCCAACGCCTTAACCGCACTAAGCGGCTACCTCATCACCCAGTTCCAGGGTTTTGCGGATATCAGTATGGGGATTGGGGTAGTGATCATCGGGCTCGGCTCGGTTATTATTGCCGAAACTCTGATCAACTGGCTGCAAATAACTTCGGTTTGGCTCAGTTTGGTGCTGGTGCTTGCCGGCGCGGTGATCTTTCAGCTGGTGCTGGCCTTTACGCTGGACATCGGCGTAAACCCCAATCTGTTAAAAATGGTAACGGCCATGTTTGTATTAATTATAGTCGGCCTGCCGCGCTTAACCTCCAGTAAGGCATGATAGATTTAAAAAGCATCAGCAAAACCTTTAACGCCGGCAAACCCAATGAGGTGAAGGCGCTGGGTAAGTTAAGCCTGGAGATAAAAGAAGGTGAGTTTGTAGTGATCGTGGGTTCCAACGGTTCGGGTAAAACCACGCTGCTTAATTTGGTGGCTGGTACTACGCTGCCCGATACAGGCAGCATCAGCATCGCCGGGAACAGCGCCACCAAACTGGCCGACTACCAACGCAGCAAATGGATAGCTCGTATTTTTCAGAATCCATTATCAGGTACTGCCGCCGATCTGAGCATATTGGACAACTTCCGGCTTGCAGCCCTTCGCACCCAAAGCAAAGGTCTGACAATCGGAAAAAACGAAACGTTTAAAGCTTTAATCCGCGAAAAAATTGCCACCCTGGGCATGGGCCTCGAAGATAAAATCGAGCAACCCATTGGTACGCTCTCCGGCGGGCAAAGGCAAGCGCTTACCCTGCTCATGAGCGTGATGGATGAGTGTAAGATCCTCCTGTTAGACGAACCTACTGCCGCTCTTGATCCGCGCTCTGCCGAAAAGGTAATGCGCACAGCCGATGCCCTTATTAAACAATACGGCCTTACCGCTGTACTGGTGACGCATAATTTAAAGGACGCCGCAAATTATGGTACCCGCATCATCCAAATGGCCGAAGGCGAAATATTAAAAGACGTCCCCACAAAAGAAAAGGCCAAACTGAAGCAGACAGAGCTGTTTGAGTGGTTCGGATAAATAATTAGCTTGTTGTATAGGCGAGCATACTAAAGAACGACAAGGGTTAACATAACTTAACATAATTCAGAAATTAATTTTTTAAATATTTGATAATCAATAATTTGAAAAATAACAGGGTTAACATTTTTTCCCCCATAATAGCGTCAATGACCCGTCCTGAAATAGCTATACAGATTTTGAGTAAATCCTGTAAAACCTATACCTTATAGCTTATTAATCCTAAAGGAACTATACAGGTCTTTTTTTTAAAGATAATCAATAATTGACTTGT
>NZ_JBDSZG010000013.1:0-281393 GCF_039925265.1 Mucilaginibacter sp. | reverse complement strand
CAGAAACTGGCCATTTGGTTTCCTGGGAGAATGATATTAGATTTGATGTAGCAATCATGCCCAGTCAGGCTCCGGCCCCATGGGGCCGAAGCCTGACTGGGCATGACACAGTTTATTTTACAGACCCCACGAATTTTTTTAATTACGGGCAACAAGTCTTTTCTTACCTGCTCCCATGCAATTGACTTTGGAGACACTTCAGCTACGCTTTTTATTTTTGATGCCAAACGCTGCATTTTGCCGAGTTTGGCATCATCGTCACAAGCACAAGGTTCGAGTTTTACGGTTACAATTTCTACTTCTTTTAAGTCCCTTCGTTCTAAAGCTCTTTTAATTTCAGTATCCCTGATGTAGGGGCTCACCAGAGAGGTTTGGCTTGCGATAAAAAGAAAAATGTCCATATCCTCCAGCCTGGCGCGAATTTCTTCGTCCCATTCATCACCGGCAATCAGGCGTTTGTCATTCCACGAACTTAATCCATGTTGCTGCTCCAAGACATCGAGTATAGCGTCCAGTCGCTTCAGTTGTCGTTCATCACCGTGTGCATAGCTAACAAATAACCTCACTGGTTCAGGTTGGACAGAATTGTCGCGATCAATTGCTCTGGCGGCAGCGGGTATCAATTTATCTAACTCAAGAGGCACATTAACTTCTGCGGTACCTTCTGGTTGTACCGGTAATTTCTGTGTTACTTTATCTTGTTCTTCTACCTCGCGCAAAGACTTTACACTTATCCATTGCTCGCCATCGCCAGTAAGCTCTAATTCTTCGACAGGTTGTATCTTCATTGCTTTGTGAAGAAGCGCTAATTCCCTGCGAACGATTGCCACTAATAATCCTCGTGTATCATCGTTTTCTCCCAAAATAAAAACCTGTAAATCAGAGCTTTCAATTTCATCTCTTATCAAAGCTTTGGCATCTGCATGATTTAACACGACACCATGACGCCAGTGGGATGCTCCTTCGCTTAAAGCGTGTGTTTGTACAATAAACCGGGAAATTAAGCCGGGGGGTAAAACGGTGTAATGATAACGTAAGCAAACCTGTGCTTGATTCCATGCTTCGCCCATTTCAGGTTCAAATTCAGGTAATAGTTCTGGAACCAAATATCTCGATGGCTTTCCATTAACCTCTTCACTTGCATAGCAAAGTTGGAAAGCGCGCATCAACTCCAAAATAAAACGGTGTGTTTCAAATGGGTAATCATTTACTTCAATGACTTTTAGTTCTTGTGCCTCTGTTAAAACTTTAAGCATATCAGATAGCGAAAGTTGCCCGTCGTTGTCCTCAACATATCTAGAACGAATTACTGCGTAAACGCCGCCTGTAACCCACCCTGGGTTTAACACCCTCGTATCGTGAAGCCTTGGATCTTTTCCGAAGTAAAGAGCTAGCCCTAGTGCATGAAGAATTCCGGCAAGATCGGCTTGTGCATCTGTACGATTCTCCCCGAATTGTTCGCAAAGTTCAGCGTACTGCTCGAAACTAAGGAAATTACTTTTCATTCCTGCAACGGCATCTTTTATCTGTCGCCAATGCTTTGGGAATGGAAGCCAAACGTCAGGCATCTTTATTTGAACAGTTTGTATAATCAGTTTTTGTAATTCAAATATGCCATAATTATTTAATGCATCAACAGGAATAAAGCCGACTATAAATGGGAATTTTCTCTCGAGTTTTACACGATCAACAGTCCATTTATGATTATGGCTCCAATTTAAAGCTACAATCACTGGTGAGCCATTTCCTTGGCTCTCTATTAACTTAAGCCAGTATTCAGCATCCCGTTGAGCTAACCCAGTTCTTGGCTCCAATACAACTAAGTACAAGCTCCTCTCTGTTAAAAAAAATTGATGAGTAGAGTGAAGAATCTCTTGCCCACCAAAATCCCAAGCACGGGTTCGTACCATTCCATCAGGACATTTAAACGTCAATTCTCTTATTGAAATAGAATGAGTTTCGGATTCGTGTTCATCAGGAATTTCCCCAGATAAGCGTTTTACCAAAGTCGTTTTTCCTGCTTTTCCCCGGCCGACGAGGAGAAGTTTTAACTCCAAAAGAGGTAAACCATCATCAGAACGAGATTCGAAGTAATATCTTAGGATTTCTGGCGGGGTTAGTCTTAAAATACTGCTGGGTAACTCTAATCTAAAATTACCTTGTAATCGAATATTAATTAATGGCAGTTTTGATAGCCATTCAGGAAGATAGTATAAATCATTATTTTGTAAGAAGATAAGTTCAAGGTTTTTTAATGCACCCATTTGACGTGGCAATGCTTTTAGTTGATTGGTAGATGCATCTAATGCCGTTAAATCCTTTAATTCGCCTATCCATTTGGGTATTTCAGATATTTTGTTATTTGAAATATTAATTGATTTGACATTTTTTAATTGACGAATGATTTCTGGAAGCGACTCTAAATTTAAGCCGGATAAGTTAAGTGAACCTTCGCTTTTTCGAAAATCTTTTGAAACGATTTTCCATTCGGAAATTCGTTTTTCAACAATTTCATATTTAGTTAATCCCATCTCATTTGGACGGGAACCTGTGTATTGTCCGTTAAAATCTTCTTTGGGTTTAGGCATTTTGTTAAACTTAAATTGTGATTTTAAATCTAATAAAATTACATTACAATATAAACTACACTTGATGCGCTGATGCGAGTATACAAAAACGTTAGCGATGGCTACGCTGATTTTGGCATTACATTACCCGCAATCAAACCCCCATGTTCTCCATCCGCTTAATCACCCTGCACACATTACTCTTCGCGCAATCTGCCTGGCTGGCTATCTGCCGTACGCTGTGGCCTTCGGCGTGGAGGCGGAGGATCTGTTGTTCGAGGGCATCGCGCTGCCGGGCGGTATGGATGAGCAAGTGAGGCGCTTCGCTGCCCTGGCCCTCAAACACAAAATGGAGCGAGCTGCCCTGTTTTACTATGCGGCAAAACTGAACCATGCCTGCGCTAAATGCAGGCGCGCCGCTGCGCTGTTTTACCTGTTTAAGATAGCGCAGCCCGGGTGTAGCATGGCTTTCGCCGATGGCAAAGGCACTGTCGGCAAAGTTCATCAGCATTTTGCTGCCCTGCAGATCGTTGCGGCTAATAGGGCGTGCAGGGTTGCGCTTGGGCGTATGCGCCAGCACCAGTAAGGATAACCCCCAGCGATTTTTGATGGTATTTAGGCTGCGCATCAGTTGCACGGCGGCGGCGGTACTCTCGGTACTGCTGCGCAAGGCGGTAATATTATCGATGATGACCGTACGCGAGCCGGTGCTGACGATGATATTCTCGAGGGAGTTGATAAGGTAATCGTGATAGCTGGCGAATTTGCGCTCGTTGCCCCCGTTGGGGTTGATGATAACCCGGTAAAAATTTGGCGGGAAGCGGTAAAGTTCTCCATCGGGGCTGGTATACCGTTTGGCAAACTGCGCCGCGCTCAGCTCGAAATCGAAATAAAGCACCGGCCCGGGCTGCTGCTGCACGGCCAGGTCGCCCACCGCCTCGCCGCGGCTAATGGCATCGCCCAACTGCACCGCGAGGGTAGATTTGCCCGCATTGGTATCGGCAAATAAAATGCACAGTTCGCCTTTAAACCACAAACCGCCAAAAAGCATCTCGCCGGCTGCACTTTCATCTGGTGGAAGACAGAGCCAGTCGTCGGCCTTTTTTATGATGAAGGCTTCGTCGGCAGTTACCGCGCTGGCTTCCGGTTGGCGCGCCTGCTTGCGCTGCCGGGCAGTAAGCTTAACGCCCCGCGCCATCGACCGGATGAGTTCAATTTCGGGCGGGCGTTCAAATAGTGGTTCATCCGTTGATCTGTAGCTCATGAAATTTGGGATTAATGACGCAAGTTCGCCAAAAACCGGCAGGCAAATGGTGGCGCTGTTTTGTCAGTAGGGTACTGATAGGTGTTCCAAAAAAAATATTTCACGGCGTTTTAACCGATGATACGAATTTTTTATAGATACTTAATATATAGATATTTACAATGATTATTTAAACAACAGGGGTGTTCCAAAGTGTTTCACGAAAAACTGTAAAATACTGATTATCAATATTGTTTTAAAAATAAGTGTTCCACTTTAAAAGTGGGACACCTACAGGCATAAACTCATGGTATTCTATTTGCGGATGATAAATGTTGTTGTACTTTTACGCCGCTTAAGGTTCCCGGCTTAAACCGGGATTAAAAGGGAATACAGTGAAAATCTGTAACTGTCCCGCAGCTGTAAGCTCTATCAACCGAGGCCCAATCTTAAAGTCACTGCCCGTTTTTGCGCGGATGGGAAGACAGGGCAAAGGGGAGCAAGTCAGAATACCTGCCTCAGCATACAATTATTCATAGCTTTCGGGGATTGAAGCTTGAATGTGAATGCTCTTCTTTGCAGTGTATTTCCATTCTGTTCATTTCTTGTATGCTGTGGGGTTTACTCACAACAACATGAAAAAAAATTACGTAATTGTTGCTGCAGGCCTGGGGCTTGCACAACTGGCGCTGCATAGTACTGCAGCCCGCGCCCAGGATACCGCCCGGGTACTTAGCGATGTGGTAGTCACGGCCACCCGCTCACCAAAAAAACAACGCGAAATAGGCCGGGTGGTTACCATAATCTCTGCGCAGCAAATTGAACGCTCGCAGGGTAGAAGCTTACCGCAGCTGTTGAACACTATTCCGGGCATCACCTTTTCGGGTGCTCAAAATGCTCCGGGTATCGGCACCTCGGTTTTCCTGCGCGGCGCATCATCAGGCAATACTTTAATATTGATTGATGGTTTCCCGGCAAATAACGCGGGCTCTATTGACGGTAGCTACGACCTGAACGCTTTCCCTTTAGATCAGATAGACCATATCGAAATACTAAAAGGAAGCGGATCTACCTTATATGGATCGGATGCGGTTGCTGGTGTGATCAATATCATCACCAAACACCCGCAAGGGCAGGGGCTGAAAGGTAACCTGCAGTTCGTGGGCGGTAGTTACGGAACGTTTAAGGAAGCGGCTGGTTTGAATGGCAGGCTGAATAAAACAGGTATCGCTATCAACTTGTCTAACACCGATTCTAAAGGTTTTGCTGCCGCAACGGATGCTTCGGGCACCGGCGATTTTACAAAGGACGGCTTTCACCAGCGTTCGGCCAGTGTGAATGTAGACCAGCAGATCACTAATAAATTTGCCCTTAACGGTAACCTGCAGATCAGCCGCAACAACGGAAACCTGCCATATGGCGCATTTGCCGACGATAAGAATTTCGACTACAAAAATACCTTTGTATTTAGTGGCTTAGGCGCAAAGATCCGCTTGCGAAAAGGCTTGCTAAATTTTAATTTAAGTCAAAATACAGTACACAATAACTTCATCAACCTGCCTCCGGATAACGGCGGAACCCACCAGGAAACCAAAAATATTGGTCGCATAACCAATGCCGAAGCTGTTTTAACTTACAACCTGGGCAAGTATTTTGATATCACCAGCGGCGCGGCCTATAAATACAGCTACACCAACCAGCACAGCCTATACGAAGTGCCGGGTTATAACCCTGGCCCGAGCGATACCACGGCCCATAACGATATTGGCAACGTTTATACGTCGTTGTTCTTCAAATCGGATATCTTCCACATGGAGTTGGGTGGCAGGTATAATCGTCATAGTGCTTTTGGAGATAAGTTCACATATACCATCAATCCATCGGTGCTACTTGCCGATCAGTTTAAAGTGTTCGGTACAATTGCTTCAGCTTTTAAAGCGCCATCCTTATACCAGCTTTCATCAGAATATGGTAACAGTGCGTTAAAGCCCGAATACACCCACAGTTACGAAGCCGGGTTTGATTGGGAAGTTGTAGCAAACACCTTGTCATTCACTACATCGTTTTACAAACGCAATGCTAAGGATGTAATTTATTTCTATTCGCAGCCGGTATCTCCTTTCAAATCTTACTACAAAAACGGAACTTTGCAGAAAGATAAAGGCTTCGAAACCGAGTTGACATACCATAATAAAAAACTGACTGCCTCGGCATGGTATGCTTATGTAACCGGTAAGCTAACGGATGCAAACGGATTGCAAACTAATAACTTATATCGAAGGCCAAAAAGTACTTTTGGTGTAAATGTATCGTACCAGGCGACTGCCGATTTTTCTTTCGGTGTAAATTACAAGCACACAGGCAACGCCACCGACCTAACTTTCGACCCGAATACTTTTGCACCGGTAGTGGTAGTTTTAAAACAATACAACCTGGTAGACCTGCACCTACAATATAGCGCAACCAAAGAGCTTAGCTTTTTTGGCGACGTAAACAACCTGCTGGATACAAAGTATGTAGACTGGTTAGGGTACAACACCCGCCGCGCCAATTTTATGCTGGGGGCAAATTACCGGTTTAAATAGTTTTCGTTTTTACAATGGATAATCAATAAATTTGCTTCATATATAAAACTATGTCACTACAAAAAATAAACACCCGCAACACCATACTCATCCTGATGATAGTTGCTGCGGTGGCCATGCGCTTTGTGAGCTATAAATTTCCGGTACTAAGCAATTTTACGCCGGTAGGGGCCATCGCTTTATTTGGTGGTGCATACTTTACCGATAAATGGAAAGCTTACCTGGTGCCTTTAGCCGCGCTTTTTGTGAGTGATATTTTTATTAACTACCTGTATACTTCCAAATGGGTGCTGTACTACAGTGGCTCTATCTGGATGTACCTGTGCTTCGCACTGATGGTGTTGGTTGGTACTTTTATTAAGAAAGTGAACGTTGGTACAGTAGGCCTGGCATCGTTGGTGTCGGTTCTTATCCACTGGCTCATTATGGATCTGCCATGGTTATACGGTACTTTATACCCGCACACGCTGGCCGGTTACGGTGCATCTTTAGTTGCCGCCATCCCGTTCGAGATGAATATGGTATACGGCGACCTGTTGTTTGGTACGCTTCTTTTCGGAGGGTTTGAACTGGCCAAAAGCAAATACACTGTTTTACAGAGTAAAAAACAACTGGCCCTTTAAAGTCGGTTTATCCAGATATTTTAAAAGCGGTTTTGTTTAGGCAGAACCGCTTTTATTTTTAATTTATTCTTGTAGAGACGCGATACTTCGCGTCTGATACTGTCTTTAAAACCACCAATGAAAAAGATCGTTATCCTTACCGGCGCGGGAATCAGTGCTGAGAGCGGCCTAAAAACCTTTCGCGATAGCGATGGATTGTGGGAAGGCTACAACATCGAGGATGTTGCCACCCCCGAAGCCTGGGCCCGCAACCCCGAAATGGTTCAGCAGTTTTACAACGAGCGCCGCAAATCGGTTTTAGAGGCCAGCCCCAATGCTGCCCATTTGGCGCTTGTCCGTTTGGAGAAAAAATACCAGGTCACCATTATCACTCAAAATATCGACGACCTGCATGAGCGCGCGGGTTCTACCAACGTAGTCCACCTGCATGGCATTATCACCCGGTCCCAATCCAGCGTAAACCCGAGACTCACTTACCCTATTAATGGCTGGGAAATTAAGATGGGCGAAAAATGCAAATTGGGATCCCAATTGCGTGCGCATGTGGTATGGTTTGGCGAGGCTGTGCCGATGATTGAAACCGCCGCGCAAATTTGTGCCGATGCAGAAGTTTTTATTTTGGTAGGAACCTCTCTCGCGGTATACCCTGCGGCTGGCCTGATCAACTACGTGCCTCAGGATGTGACGCGTTATATCATCGATCCCAATATTCCGGTATCCTCCAGCCCGGGGGTAGTGGAGATGCCTTATAAAGCCACCATCGGTGTACCCATGCTGGTAGATCAGCTGATGCAAGGCTAATTAACAAAGTTAAAAGCAATCAGCAACAAACTAAAGCAACCGCCACTTCTGAACCACTCACCACTCTCTATTCACCTAAATGACTCCTTGCATTTTCAACTGGAGCGGCGGTAAAGACAGCGCCCTCGCCCTTTACCATTGCCTGCAAAACCCCGACCTTGATATCCGTTACCTGGTTACCACTATCAGTAATGCGGCCGACAGGATCTCGATGCATGGCGTACGCACCGAATTATTGCTGCGGCAGGCAGAGGAGATAGGCATACCCCTTTACCAGATCCGCCTGCCGGAAATGCCCGGCATGCAAGAATATGATGCGGTGATGGGCCGGCACCTCGCGCATTTTAAAAGCGAGGGGCTAAGCCATTCTATCTTCGGAGATATCTTTTTAGAGGACTTGAAAAACTACCGCGATGCCCGCCTTGCCGAAGTAGGCCTGACCGGCATTTACCCGCTCTGGAAACGCGACACGCACGAGTTGATCGGCGAGTTTTTGGGCCTGGGTTTTGGAACTGTTATCGCTTGCGTGCAGGAACGGCTGGAGGAATTTGTAGGCCGTGAAATAGGGGAAGAACTTATCGCCAGTTTACCGGATGGGGTGGATGTTTGCGGCGAGAACGGCGAGTTTCATACCTTCACGTTTAAGGGCCCGATCTTCAAAAATGATATAAGATACAAAACAGGGGAGAAGGTGTTTAAGGAATACAAGGCCCCCAAAAATAACGACGATAATTGTGTTATCAATACCGATACGAAACCCGACGGTTTTTGGTATCAAGACCTTATTTTAGCTTAAACCTCCCATTTGTTTGGCATTTAAGGCCACCAAATTAAAATTTACGCGAATACATAAATTATATAACTATCAGTGTTTTATGTATTTTAATTAATGAATGAAATGATATAGAGGGTTTTTTTAGTTGATAAACGAGCCATTTTGCCAAATATAATTCCGAAAATGAATTTTTAATAAATCAACTACCTGTAATACAGCATATTGACGCTAATAGTTGTAGCGATAGAATGCATCCTTATAGTCCTTGCCCATTTCAGCAAACCGGGCGGAAACGGTCTTTAAAAACGCTTCGTCCAGTATTTCAAAAACGCTGTTCACGCCATCGGTCAGGTCCATTTCCGGGATCTTGTAAGTCTGCTCCAGGGTGCCCTGCTCTATCTTTACGATGAATTTTTGGTTCATGCTGAGGATGGAGATCTTAAATTCCGGGTGGGGTAGCTCTGCTATTATTCTCATAGTTTTTGATTTCGAATTTAAAAGTTCAATGTATCGTTTTCCTGATTTCGAAATTCGACATTCGAATTTCGAAATTCTTCCAATGGGTTTTTCCCGTCGATCGTCCCGTTGCTTTCCAAAATGGTAAACCGGGCGAAAAGTTCTTCGCTGTACCACCCTTCACTTCGCGTTTTTTTGATCACCTCGGCATGTCGCTTACTGCCGTAGGCAAAGGCTCGCATGTGCTCCATGCTTTCCCAAACCGAAAAAGTGGCCTGCCGGTAAACGGGTGCTTCGCCTACGCCGATGGAGGTAATATACCCCGGTGCTGTCGCCATTAGTTCGGCCACTTCATCTACGTGGCTCCAAAAGTTTTTCAAACGGCTCATTTTAATGGTCGCCCTGGTGAGCACGGCCATTGGGCCATCAGCTATCTTTAAGTCCGGTTTGCCAAAGGGTTCCTTACCGTCCCATTTGCCATGGCTTTGCATGGGCTGGCAAAGTACCGTCCATTGCTCGCTGCCCAAAAGCTTCCACCATTTACTCACAAAGGAGTTTTGCTGGAACTGCTCATAATCTTCGCGGTTTCCCCAAACGGCCAATAGGCCCCATTGCTGCCAGTCGGGCTGCAGGTCGAACGTGCCGTTGCGGCCACTGCCTAACAGTTTCCAGAAAGTACAACCCTGCTGCAGCCACATAGGCAAGCGGTGGATGGCCATAGCCAGCAGGGCGAAAGGTACAAGCGCTTTCCGGTAACGTATAATAGTGAGGCTGACGATCATCTACTGCGAAATAAAATATTAAATATGATATTCGGCTTATTTAGTTTTACACGTTCATCCTTACTTTTACACCATGGCAGAAGACCTTACGATAACCACGTCGGTAAATAAAACCGAACAATATATATCACTCATCCCTCAAATTGAAGCTTTGCTTTTTGGCGAGCCCGACCTCGTGGCCAACCTCGCCAACGTGGCTGCCGCGCTTAAAGAGCAGTTCAGATGGTTTTGGGTGGGCTTTTATTTAGTGAAGAATAACGAATTGGTGCTCGGCCCCTTCCAGGGGCCTGTGGCTTGTACAAGGATAGGTTTAGGCAAAGGCGTTTGCGGCGCGGCATGGCAGCGGGCACAAACTTTAGTGGTGCCCGATGTAGAAGAGTTTCCCGGACATATTGCCTGCAGCTCTTTGTCTCGCTCGGAAATTGTACTGCCTTTGTTTCATGATGGCGAAGTAGTGGGGGTGCTGGATGTAGATAGTTCGGAACTTGCCGAATTTGACGAGGTGGACGCAAAATATCTTGGCGAGATAGTAAAGCTCATTAAATTTTAATGACGAAGGTTTTCCTGATACCCGGCTTGGGTGCTGATACCCGGCTGTACAAGAACATTGTTTTGCCCGAAGTATTTGAGCGGCTACTCGTAGATTGGATAGCGCCTGATACCCTTGATACTTTAACCACCTATGCGCAAAAGCTTGTAAAACAATACAATATACAGTCCGGCGATATCGCTATTGGCGATTCGCTTGGTGGCATGATCGCGGTGGAAATAGCCAAACAGGTGAAGCTGCAAAAGGTTATCCTGATATCCAGCATCAAAACTGCCGACGAGGCACCCTGGTATTTTAAGCTGTTTCAGAAAGTGCCGGTTTATAAACCTATCCCCGCAAGTATCATGACTAAGGTTGGCTTTATGGTGAAACCGGTATTTGGCAACATGAGCACAGAAGATCTGACAATCTTTCAAAGCATGCTTGCAAACTCATCTCCGGTGTTTTTAAAATGGGCCATGCACGCGGTGCTGTATTTCAACAATATGGAGCCAATTTCCAACCTGTTCCACATCATTGGCGATAAAGACCAGGTGTTTCCCTGGAAAAAGATAAAAGATCCAACCGCCATCATCAAAGGTGGCACGCATATTATGGTGTTTGACAGAGCCGGCGAGATCAATAAATTACTGGCCGATATACTGCAACAACCATGAAATTACCAGAAGAATATTACCTCGGCAGCGATGTAGTCGCGTTAAGCCGCGACCTGATAGGCAAGTACCTGTTCACCTGCATTGATGGTGAAACTACCGGGGGTTATATTGTTGAAACAGAAGCTTATAATGGCATCATCGATAGGGCGTCCCACTCTTATGGCAACCGGATAACGCCACGTACCAAAACCATGTTCGAGCAGGGTGGCATTGCTTATGTTTACCTGTGCTATGGTATACACGAGATGTTTAACATCGTAACCTCCGTTGGTGGGCAGCCACATGCTATACTCATCCGGGCCGTAGTACCTACGGACGGGCTCGACGTTATTATGCAGCGCCGCAATATGGAAACGCTGAAGCCCAACATCACCAAAGGCCCCGGCTCGGTAGCTAAAGCGCTGGGTATCTCGCGCAAAATAAATGCCTTCAGTTTACAGGGCGATACCATTTGGGTGGAAGACAGGGGACTAAGTTTCCCGGATACCGAAGTGGTTGCGGGCCCGCGAATTGGGGTGGACTATGCCGGGGATGACGCGCTGCTGCCATACCGCTTTTATGTTAAAGGAAATATTTTTGTAAGTAAGCCCAACAAATAAACCGCTGGTTTGTTATTGCACATCTAAACCCCTACAGCGATGAGCGAGCAATCAAAAATCGAAAGCCTGAAATACTTCCGCGATGAGATCAACGAAGTTAAAACAGCAATGCTGACTACTTACAACTCCGAAAGAGGTTTTAGCAGCCGGCCAATGGGTACAGCCGATGTGGATTCCGATGGCAACATCTGGTTCTTTACCAACGAAGACTCTGCCAAGGCCAGCGAAATATCAGTAGAGAACACCATCTCGCTAACGTACTCCGACCCCAAAAACCATACTTATCTTAGTATCATTGGCGAAGCCGAACTGGTGGCCGACAGGGCTAAGATGAAAGCGCTTTGGAACCCTTTTGTACAGGCGTTTTTCCCCGAGGGCGTAAATGACCCTAAGCTTACCTTACTAAAGATAACCCCAACCGATGCCGAATACTGGGATAGCAATAGCAGCAGCATGGTGGTGCTTTTCAATGTGTTGAAAGCTGCCGTAACAAGTAAACGCTATGATGAAGGCGCACATGGAACGATAGCCTTATAGAAGCGAAGTTCAGTAGCCCTCACTCTGTACCCACCATGTCATCTCGAACGAGCGGGTGGGTGATGTGCGCAGAGGCGAGGAGAGGACTTATATAATGTGCATCCGGGTTTGGCGGGCGGTTATCGATTGACGTGCAAGCCAGACGTATAAGATTTCTCACACTCAATCGCTCTTTCCCACGCTTCAGGGTTCGAAATGACATTGTTTTATAGTTTCAATTCGCTTCATTCGTGAAATTCGTGTTTTACTCAATTCGTGTTTATCTTTTCCTTATTATTGGCTAATGATTTTTCAACCCACATTAGAATTTGCCTTACTGCAGGACGAGCAGGATGAGCTGAAACAGTTCCGCAGCGAATTTCTTATTCCTAAACATCATGGCGAAGATGCTATATACCTTTGCGGTAATTCGTTGGGGCTGCAACCCTGCGCGGCAAAGCAGTACATTCAGCAGCAGCTAACCGCCTGGGAGGACAACGCCGTGGAGGGCTGGTTTATGGGTAACGACCCATGGTTGAGCTATCATAAACAGCTTATCCCTACGCTGGCTGATATTTTGGGTGCGAAGCCTGCCGAGGTTACCATCATGAACTCACTTACAGTGAACCTTCACCTGCTGATGGTAAGTTTCTATAAACCAACCAATAAACGTTATAAGATACTGCTGGAAGCAGGCGCTTTCCCTTCGGATCAGTACGCGGTAGAAAGCCAGGTGAAATTCCATGGCTTTGAACAGGCCGACGCGGTGATTGAAGTAAAACCCCGCGATGGCGAAGTAACTTTGCGTACCGAAGACATCCTGCAGCAGATAAAAGATAACGCCGATGAACTGGCTTTGGTGATGTTCAGCGGGATAAATTATTACACCGGGCAATTCTTCGACCTCGAAGCCATTGCCAAAGCGGCCCACGAGGCCGGGGCTTATGCAGGGTTTGACCTGGCACATGCGGCAGGTAATGTGCCCGTAAAACTGCATGACTGGGATGCCGACTTTGCCTGCTGGTGCTCCTATAAATACATGAATTCGGGTCCCGGTGGGATCAGTGGTGCTTTTGTTCATGAGAAACATTTTAATGATACCACGCTTGACCGCTTTGCCGGCTGGTGGGGGTACCGTCATGATAAACGCTTTTTGATGGCACCGGGCTTTCAGCCGGAGGTGGGCGCAGAGGGCTGGAACGTGAGCACAGCGCCTATTTTGCTTCTTGCCATACACAAGGCGTCGCTGGATATTTTTGAACGCGCAGGCGGGCTTAAAAAGCTCTGTGCCAAAAGCGAACAGCTTACGGCGTACTTTGAATTTTTAATAAACAACATCAATCAAAAAGCGGGCGACGATGTGTACCACATCATTACACCGGGCAACGCCGCCGAGCGGGGCTGCCAGCTTTCGATAGTTTGCAAAAATAATGCCCGGGCTATTTTCAATTACCTTGCAGATAATGGCGTTATAGGCGATTGGCGCGAGCCGGATGTGATCCGCCTGAGCGCCGTACCGCTTTACAATACCTTTGCCGATGTTTACAAAGCCTCAGAATGCCTTTTTAAAGCCCTTACAGCTGTTAAATAATACAAAATGATATACTATAATCCCAGGCAATGGTTCTCGCTTATATTCCGTTTTAACAAGGCCGATACGCTACGCGAGCTTTTTCCGCTAATGACCTGTGTGAGTATTTACGCAGGTGTCGTTACGTTCTTCCTTATTGATTTTTTCCATATTCCCGAAACCACTATCCTTAAAAAGGTGATCTATGTGCATCAAACCATTGGATTTGTGTTCTCGTTACTGCTGGCCTTCCGCATCAATTCCGCATACGACCGCTGGTGGGAGGGGCGCAAGATCTGGGGCAGCCTTACCAACAGCAGCCGTAACCTGGCTATTAAACTCAGACACCTGATCAACGAAAAAGAGTTCGCGTTCTTTAGCTATACCATCCCGCTTTACGCCCGAACGCTGCGCGATCACCTGCGTGATACCTATTCAAGTGAACAGCAAAACTTTGTCGCTATAGACCCGCACAAGCACGTGCCGAACCAGGTGGCTTCGGAAATTATCAAGCAGATCTACCGCTTAAACAGGGAGGGGCAGATCAACCCGGAGCAATTGGTTAGTATAACCGCCGAAATTACTTCATTTACAGATGTTTGTGGTGCATGCGAGCGCATCAAAAAAACACCGATACCGTTTTCTTACAGTGTCTTCATCAAAAAATTCATCTTCACCTACATCATGACATTGCCCTTCACGTGGGCATTCGATCTGAAGTATTTTATCATGCCCATCATCGGGTTTATCCTGTTCGTGTTCGCCAGTATCGAACTGATAGCGGAAGAAATTGAGGATCCCTTTGGTTACGATGCCAATGATCTGCCGGTAGACAATATCTGCGAGAACATAGAGAAACACATCGGTGAGATATTTTCCACTTAAAACCGCTATGCTTAAAATAGCTTACGACCCCATTTACGCGCACCCTTTGCCACCGGGGCACCGTTTCCCGATGCTGAAGTATGAGCTGATACCCGCGCAGTTATTGCACGAGGGGACGATAACTGAAGCCAACCTGTTTTCGCCAACCGAGCTGGATGAAGCCACCATTTTGCTCACCCACGATAAAACTTACTGGCAAGAACTCCGCGATCTTACCCTGCCGCCAAAGGAACAGCGGCGCATCGGTTTCCCACTTTCGGCACAGTTGGTAGAACGTGAGACCCGCATAGCGAAAGGGACCGTTGGCGGCTGCCATTATGCTTTTGAGCACGGCATAGCCTTTAATGTGGCGGGGGGTACCCATCATGCAGGCAGTAAGCGGGGCGAAGGCTTTTGTATGCTGAATGATCAGGCGATTGCTGCTAATTATTTGTTAAATAAAGGTTTATCTCAATCTATCTTGATCATTGATTTAGATGTACACCAGGGGAACGGGACCGCGCAGATCTTTGAGCAGCAACCGGCGGTGTTTACCTTTTCGATGCATGGGGATAAGAATTTCCCGTTCCGCAAGGAACGGTCGGATCTGGATCTTCCGCTGGATGATGGTATAGGGGATGAGGCGTATCTTGCTCTGTTAAAAAGCACCTTACCCGGGTTGATAGATAAGTGTCAGCCCGATTTTATCTTTTACTTATCGGGCGTAGATATTTTGGTGTCGGATAAATTAGGGAAGTTGTCGGTTAGCAGGGAAGGCTGCAAAGAGCGCGACCGTTTTGTGCTGGAGCAATGCAAGAGTCGTGGGATCCCGATACAGGTGAGCATGGGCGGCGGTTACTCGCCGGACATCAAAGATATTGTAGAAGCGCATTGCAATACCTTCCGCGTGGCCAACCAGCTTTACTTTTAATCTGCTATCACTTTCAACTTGTTTCTTTTGCTGATGGTTTGAAAGCGAAGGAAGAGCATGATAGATGCCGATATTAAACCGCAAACCAGGCCATACCAAACGCCAAGCACACCTAAGTCCAGGTAGATGCCCAACAGATATCCAATAGGCAAACCTATTATCCAATAAGAAACGAAAGTGATGATGGTAGGAATATTTACATCGCCTATGCCACGCAGCACACCCAGCCCAACAACCTGTGTTCCATCAAACAACTGAAAGAAAGCCGCAACGATAAGTAGCTGTGATGCAATGGATAATACACGTTCATCTGTAGTATAAATATACGGTAGCACATGATTAAATAGTGTGAATATAACCGCGGTGCAGCTCATAAAAACGATAACAATATGGTAATTTGATATAGCCGAAAGCCGCAGGTTGTGATGATCTCCCGAACCAAAATAATTGCCCGAACGAATGGCTGCCGCCGAAGAAATGCCGCTCGCCATCATATAGGTAATGGCCGCCAAACTTATTGCCACCTGGTGCGCCGCCTGCGGAACAGGGCCGATAACTCCGATGAGGATAGCGGCTGCCCCAAAAGCGCTCACCTCAAAAGTGTATTGCAAAGCCACCGGTGCACCTATCTTGAGGATCTGCAAGCCGCGGATCCGGTCGACATTGCGTACCGCAAAATCCTGTAAATATTTGCGAAAGGTAGGGGAGCGCAGTACATAAAAAGCCATTACGATGGCCATTACACAACGGTCTATCAGCGTACTTAAACCCACCCCGCGGATGCCCATAGGTGCGATGCCGAACATGCCTTTTACAAATATTACCCCGAGGCAAATGTTTAATACGTTACCCCAGATGGACACCATCATAGCCTGTTTGGTAAAGCCCAATCCTTCGGCAAATTGTTTAAAGGTGCTGAATACCATCAAGGGGATAAGCGACAAGCTCAGTAAAAACAGGAAGGGCTTGGCCTGTTCCACCACAGCAGGCGACTGTTTTAACTGATCGATAAACGCCATCACGCCAAAATAAATGGCGCAAAACAAAACCATGCCCGTAATTATATTCAGCAATAAACTGTTGGAAAGAAGCTTGCTGCATTCTTTATAATCTCCGCGACCGTGGTTTTGGGCGATGAGCGGCGTAACGCCATAGCTGATACCAATACCTACCACCAACGGTACCAAAAACAAACTGCTTACTAATGATACGGCGGCCAGGGAGGTAGTCCCCGCGAAATGCCCCACAATAACGGAATCGGACACCTGTACCAGCGTATGCCCCAGCTGTGATATCACAA
Organism: Mucilaginibacter sp.; assembly: GCF_039925265.1. Classification (GTDB taxonomy): domain Bacteria; phylum Bacteroidota; class Bacteroidia; order Sphingobacteriales; family Sphingobacteriaceae; genus Mucilaginibacter. The sequence goes on along the minus strand of NZ_JBDSZG010000013.1, from coordinate 264,575 downwards.
CCGGAATAGCCAGTTTCAGGCTATCAGTATAATAAGGTTTGTATTTGTGGTAAATGGCTTTCATTATTTCGGGCAGGCAAAAATAATGATAATGTTGACACGGGAGACGCTTATTTAACCGCCCGGAATGAAATTGACATAGGGTAAGTACGGCCTGTCAACTGATTAATCCACCTACGCTAATTCGCCGTATAAAATTCTTCTTTCTCCGTAGTATGCACGCGGATAACACCGGTGAGCACCAAATTCACCAGGATGCGTTGGGCACGGCGGCGGCCTATATTCAGCAATTCGCAAAATTGTTTGATGTTGATTCGTTCACTTTTATCGAGGTGCTCCAACAAGGCTTTTTCTTTGGAGGAATATTCTATCAACACACCGTCGTTGCTGGCCGATTGCTTTAGTACTTCTAAAACAATTTTGCTTGCCAGTACGCTTTTGTCTTTCACGCGGATATATGCCCACCATTTGCCATCCTCGGCAAGGGAATAGTGGGGTTTTTCGGTACTCACGGGGATATCAACTACTACTACCAGTTTATCGTCCCAATAAATTTCTTCAAACACAGGCTCAAGCGCGGGGCGGCAATAAAAATGGGCGGCCTTGGTTATCATGTAACGCTCTTCGTCTTCAGATTTTACACCTTTTATAGTGCCATCGTCCAGTACGCCAATAAGTAGCCTGCCGCCAACATTGTTGGCGAAGGACACCATGGTTTTGGCGATCTTTTCGCAGCTGGTAATGGTTTTTTTAAAATCGAGCGATACGCCTTCCCCTTCAAAGATCTGTCGTTTTAAATTCATTTCCGATAGTTTAGTCCGCTTTATAAGGCGTATGTATCTGCATCCAATTTTCAGGATTGTTAATCCGCGTAAATCCAAACTGGCTATAGAGCCCCTGCGCATCTGCAGTTGCTAAGCTCCAGCGGCGCAGGCCCTGCAAGTCGGGATGGGCCAGTATGGTCTGCATCATCCATTTGGAAAGACCTATTCCGCGGTGCGTTTCCAGCACATAAACATCGCACAAATAAGCAAATGTTGCTTGGTCGGTAACTACCCTCGATAGCCCGACTTGTGAACCATTATGGTACAAACCAAAGCACATAGAGTTTTCCAGCGCGGTTTTCAGCTTCTCTGCAGGCATCCCTTTTGCCCAATAGGTGGTAGTAAGATAGCTATATATCGCGTCAAAATCAAGTTTTGCTTTGTCTAAAGAGATTTCGTAGCCTTTTTTCAGGAAGGCGGTATCGTTCATAAAAACAGCCATTGTGTTATATTAATGTTTTAGGCAGGTCGAGGTCGCGTACGTAAACTTCGTTCATCAGCGAGGCGCAAACTTCTCCGGCCTGGTTATAAATATCTATTGGGAACAGCTTCTCATACTTCCCTGTCACTATTAACGTTTCTTTCGCCTCGGCAATATTGGCTTCGCTTAATTTTATCTCAAAAAACAGGTTGCTGATTGCTGGCTTTAAAAAGTCGATCTTTGATGATTTAGACCAGATAGCAAGGCGTCTTTTACCATCTGCGTTTAATATCTGGTGAAACAATACAGGGTAAAAAGGGTCGGCCGCTGCAAATATCGTCCCGCCAAAAATAGAGCCGTTATAGTTTTTATTGAGCAAACTCTTGCTCACTTTCACCCGCACACCTGCGAAGCCCTTGTCGAAACCCATCACCCAGATCCGCTGAAAAAGGAGGGGAGGGTAGAGGCGCATCACCCATTTCAACGTGTTTTCTGATACTACCATTACCGTTAAATATCAGAAAAATATCGGGTAAAATGCAGCTTTTACAACACGAATATTACGATTTGTGGCGCTGTGTTTGCAAAACTTAAGGGAATTAATTAAAACAACTTGTGTAGCAAGGGGTTTAATAAAGAGTAAACATTAATAACGTCACTCAAAACTCATATCTATTATGAAAAAGCAAATTTTAAGTTTCGCGTTAGTCGCGACAATGATCGGCGCTATCGCCACAGGTTGCAGTTCAACAAAAGATACCAGCTCAGGGTCTGACAGCACCAAAACAGATTCGACCGCTGTGATGAGCACACCAACAACTACAACTGATACCGCCAAAACCGACACGGTGAAGAGAGATACTACTAAAAAGATTCCTCAATAACACCAGGTTAGTTATTACATAAAAAACGCCCGGCAAATTGCCGGGCGTTTTTGTTTTAGGCAGATCTGCCTGTTTAAAAAGCAGTTTTAATTACACCTCCATCCACCCGCAGTGTAGCGCCATTTGTAGCGGACTGGCGATATAAGCCACCATATTGGCAATTTCCTTTGGTGTTATAAAGCGTTTTAATAAGGATGTGCCGCGCATGTTGGTGAGAAATTCCATCTCTGCATCAGTAAAGCCTTGTTCTTTGGCTACGGCTTCAATAAACTTGCTGGCACCTTCAGAAGCAGTTGGGCCAGGCAACACGGTGTTACCGTTACACCAGTACTGGCCGTAAGTTCTGCCAGGCCACGTGCTACCGATATCCGGGCCGCTTTTGTTACGCCGTAATGGATCATTTCCGCGGGAATCTGCACACCCGACCCGCTGGAAAAGATAATGCGGCCCCAGTTTTTAGCAAGCATTTTATCAAAATAAGTCCTTGATAAGCGTACGCCGCTCATTACGTTCACCTCGAAAAATTTAAACCATTCTTCATCCGGGATGCTTTTAAATTCTTTAGGATCGAATATGCCGATGTTATTCACCAGGATATTAACCTTTGGCAATTCTTTTATCAGGTTGGGTTTATCTGGGCAAAATCAGCGGCTATGCCCGTAAGGTTTGGATTGCCCGTTTCCGCGATTATTTTTTCAACGGTGGCAGTTACTCGATCAACGCCACGGCCATTTACAATTACGTCCGCCTTCGGCTGCTAATAATTTGCTATGGCACAACCGATTGTATCAAACGAATTATGGTTCAAGATTGACAGTGCAACGCTTAAATAACGGAAACAGTAAATAGTCTCATAATTAACATTATGTTAAGTAATGATTTAAAATAAGCTTGTACTATAGGTATAAAACAAAAACGCCACCTCTTCCGAGATGGCGTTTGATATGCTTTGACAGGTGCTGGGTTATTCTTTAGCAGCGTCCATTAGCTTGGTGTATTTATCAACGTTTGGCTGATCTTTTTTACCACGGTAATAAGTTATCAGGTTAGCCAGCGCATCTCTCGATCCTGGTTTAAGATCTACAGCTTTTTGCAGGAATGGTTTTGCTACATCAAACTGTACGGCAGATTTTGCCATGAACGCATCGTATTGTTTTTGAGCGCTTGCAGTGCCTGGTAAGTTATTGGCTGCGTTGAATGACTCGATAGCCGGTGCAAGCAAAATATAACCAAGGTTTAAGTTCGCTTCAAAATAGTTAGGATCTAATTCCAATGCTTTTTTGTACATCTCGGCGGCCTTGTCGTAATTTTCGGTCTTTTTTGCTTTTAATGCAGCTTTGCCCGGAGCATCTTTAGTGGTTTTTACTTTTGCAGCAGCGGCATCACCTGTTTGTGAATAAACCAAGCCGGCGTAGTAATAAAGCGCTTTGTTTTTAGGGTCGTTGGCTATGGCCGCGGTAATTTTAGAAAGCACCTCTTCTGATTTGCCTGTTTGTAAAGCGATCTCTATCTCTTTTTTACGCAGGGTTGAACTGTTAGGATATTTTACCAAGCCTTCACCTAACGATTTTAATGCACCAGCGGTATCTTTACTTACCAGGTACATGCCCGATAGCTCGTCATAAATACGTTCGCCATTTGAGTATTTAGTGGTAACCAGCTTGCTGTAATTTTTTATTGCAGCCGGGTAATTTTTAGAGTTGTACGCCGCAAGGCCAGTGTAGAATATAGCGGTAGTATCTTCAGGCAAAATACTGCGGTAGTAATCAAATGCCTTGTACGCTACCTCGTATTTGGCACCCTGGTAAGCCTTTACCCCTGCCGATAACTGATATTGGGCTAAGCTAAGGCCGCCATCATCTATCAGTTTTTTGTTTTCGCCTTTTGCATCAGTTTCCTTAGCTTTTTTCAAGGCTTCCTCTGCGGTTGCAAATAAAGGCGCTGAAGTAGTTGTTACAGTATCTAAAATGGCAAGGCTTGCGTAAATAGCACCTTTAAGTGCGTAGGTTTGCGGTAAAGTACCAGTTTTTGCATCTGTTGCAGCCTTATCTATCGAAGTTTTGGCGTTGTTAAGACTTGTTACAGCCAATTGGCCCTGCCTTATAGTTTGGTATTTCTCAAATTCGCTTTGTGCGTTGCTCAACTCCTTTTTTTGTGCAAAGGTTGTTGCCGAAGCAAAGGCCAGCACGCCAGCCATAAAAAATTTAATTTTCATTTTAAATAGTTTTTGTATTTAAGTGTAATGAACCTGCGGCCAAACGGCGGCTATTCATATTAGTTGGTTACTTGCTGTAATTTGTTATTCACCCTATCCAACTGGTTTTGGTTGCCCGTTTTTTTGTAAGCCAGTTGTAAAAGCGCTAAACAGTTTTTATCACGCGGTGCCATTTCGTTGGCTTTTTCCAGCCATAATATGGCGCTTGTGATGTTTTTATCGTCGTTATCCTTTAATGCACTCCTTTTAAAATAAAGCAACCCGAGGTTAAACACGGGTTCGTAAGCCGCGCCGTTAAGTTCAATGGCTCTAAGATATAAAGATTCTGCTTTATCGTACTGATTTAAATTATCGTAGCAATTTGCAGCCACAAAGGTGATATCAGCATTGTTCGCGTTATTATCAATCAGTGAGCCTATTAGTGGTTCTAACGCTTTATAGTCTTTTTTGTTATTGTAAATATTAGCCTCGTCCTGCAGCAGCTGCTTATCCGCCGGCAAGATCCTACGTGCGCGCCTTAATATTTGTAGCGCCCGGGCGGTATCTCCAATTGATTTGTAGATGGATGATGCAGTTTGAAAATACTCCAGCTTGGTGCTGTCGGTAGCTATTAAATTGCTGTAGTTTTTGGCCGCTTCCTGTAAATTGCCCTGCTTATTATTGGCATAAGCCATATACGCGTTAACGGGTTTAAAGGAAGGCGCGTAGTATTTTGCCTTTTGAAAAGCTGCGGAAGCTTTGACAAAATCGTTGTTGGTAGTGGCCATAAAACCTTTGCGGATATAAGCGTTGGTAAGGCAGCGCCTGGAGTAATCAAGCTCCGGCTGAAATTTGTAAGCTTTTTGCCTGGCAGAAAGTTTATCAAGCAAGGCAGATGTTTGATCGATAAACGTTTCCGGCTGGTTCATCTTATTTAAAGTATCGGTATTGAGGATACTGGAATAAACAATGAGGCGGTAAACATTCTTCGTCAGGTCGCTTGAGTCTGACCGGGTAACAATTAAGCTATCGGCTGATTTTTTTGCCCTGGCAAGATACGCCAGGTCATTTTTTTGCTTGTAAAAAGCAAGGTTGTTTACCACTGCCTTTAATGCTTCTGATTGCCCAAAAGCTAAAGATGTAGTAAACAACCCTAAAACCAGTAATATTATCTTACGGTTATGCTGCATATGTTTATTCTGTTTTGTCGTCTGCTTCAGGCTCCTCTCCTGCTGCATCGGTATTATCAGTTGGTTCTGTACTTGTTATTTCGGCTGCCGGTGCGGCGTCAGTTGATGCTGCGGTTTCGGTACCGTCTTCAGCCGATACTGCCGAATTATCCAGTTCCTCGTCCTCGTCATGATCTACCTTTGCTACCGAAGCTATCTCATCATTACCTTTCAGTGTGATCAACCTTACACCTTGCGTAGCGCGACCCATGGTACGCAGCTCGGCAATGGCAATACGAATTATGATACCCGATTTGTTGATGATCATAAGATCCTCTTTATCAGTAACACCTTTTATGGCAACAAGTTTTCCTGTTTTTTCGGTAACGTTTAAGGTTTTTACACCTTTACCACCACGGTTGGTAACCCGGTAATCGTCAATATCGGTACGTTTACCGTAGCCTTTTTCAGATACCACCAATACGGTAGTCTCTTTATCGTCGATGGCGATCATGCCAACTACTTCGTCGTTATCGCTATCTAAGCTGATACCGCGTACGCCCGTTGCAGTACGCCCCATCGGCCTAACAGTAGATTCGTTGAAGCGGATAGCACGGCCCGATTGCAGCGCCATTACAATTTCGCTGCTGCCGGTGGTTAATGTTGCTTCTAATAAAGAGTCGCCTTCGTTGATGTTGATGGCGTTGATACCATTGGCACGCGGGCGTGAGTATGCCTCTAAAGATGTTTTTTTGATAACACCTTTTTTGGTACACATAATAATGAAGTTGTTCTCCAGGTAATCTTTATCCTTCAGCGATTTTAGCTTGATGTAAGCCTTAATGTTCTCTTCCTTAGGGATATTGATGATATTTTGGATAGCACGACCTTTAGAGGTACGTGTGCCTTCCGGAATTTCGAATACGCGTAACCAGAAACATTGCCCGCTCTCGGTAAAGAACAGCATATAATTGTGGTTAGATGCAATGAACAGGTGCTCAATAAAGTCGGCATCGCGGCTGTTGCTGCCTAAGCTTCCTTTACCACCCCTGCCCTGCCTGCGGTATTCTGTAAGCGAGGTGCGTTTGATATAGCCTTCGCGCGAGATGGTGATCACCACATCCTCATCTTCAATAAAGTCTTCGGTTTGCATTTCTGCCGATGAGTGTACCATTTCGGTTTTACGCTCATCACCGTATTTGGCTTTTATATCTAATAATTCGTCTTTTATGATCTGCATCCGCAGGCCTTCATCCGCAAGGATAGATTTTAAGTAATCGATGGTTTTCATCAAAGCATCGTACTCATCTTTTATCTTATCACGCTCCAGGCCTGTTAAGCGCCTTAAGGTCATATCCAAAATGGCACGTGCCTGTATATCGCTCAGCTGGAAGTTTGCCATCAAGCCTTCGCGTGCTTCGTCTGGAGTGGATGAAGCTCGGATCAGGCGGATAACTTCTTCAATGTGATCGAGCGCTATCAGCAAACCTTCTAAGATATGCGCGCGTTTCTCGGCCTCTGCCAGTTCGTATTTGGTACGGCGGATAACCACCTCGTGCCTGTGCTCAACAAAATGATGGATCAGATCCCTTAGGTTCAGCATCATCGGCCTGCCATGTACCAGCGCGATATTATTTACGCTGAACGATGTTTGCAGCGCAGTATACTTATATAAGTTATTGAGTACGATAGCGGCATTCGCATCGCGTTTTATTTCGTAAACCACGCGGATCCCCTCGCGGTTACTTTCATCGCGAATGGCGGTGATGCCCTCTATTTTCTTTTCGTTAACCAGCTCAGCGGTACGCTCAATCATCAGCGCCTTGTTTACCTGGTAAGGTACTTCGGTAACGATGATGCGTTCGCGTTCGCCGTTATAAGTTTCAATTTCAGCGCGGGAGCGGATAACAATACGTCCGCGGCCCGTTTCCAGGGCCTGGCGCGGGCCTTCAAACCCGTAGATGATACCACCGGTAGGGAAATCGGGACCTTTAACGTAGGTCATCAGTTCCGCAATTTCTATGTTGCGATTATCTATCAGCGCTATGGTAGCATCAACAATTTCTGATAAGTTGTGCGGTGCCATATTGGTGGCCATACCTACCGCTATACCGCTCGCTCCGTTAACCAAAAGGTTAGGGAATTTTGCAGGCAGAACGGTTGGCTCGTGCAGCGAGTCGTCAAAGTTCAGCTGGAAATCAATGGTATCTTTATTGATATCGGCCAGCATTTCCTCTGCAATTTTTTCAAGCCTTGCTTCGGTATAACGCATTGCCGCGGGCTGGTCACCATCTATAGAACCGTAGTTACCCTGGCCCTCAACAAATGGGTACCTCAAGCTCCAGTCCTGTGCCATACGTACCATGGCATCGTATACCGATGTATCGCCATGCGGGTGATACTTACCCAGTACCTCACCTACTATACGTGCAGATTTTTTGTAGGGCTTGTTGTTGTACAAACCCAGATCGAGCATGCCATACAATACGCGCCTGTGTACCGGTTTTAAACCGTCGCGCACATCGGGCAGCGCCCTTGATACGATAACCGACATTGAGTAGTCAATGTAGGCCGATCGCATTTCCTCATCAATATTTATTGAAATTATTCTGTCTTCTTGTTGTGGATTATCGTTTTCAGTTCCTTCAGCCATTTGTTTTTCTTAGTGGAAAATATAATCAGTATTCGTGTGTAAAATTGGTTTTTTTATACGACCTGCGAAGTTAAAAAAATTAACACAAAAAAGTGTCTTTTTTACTAACATTCGAGACTTTTATCAACGTTTTTAGGGTAAAAAACGAGTCAAAAATGTGTTACAAAAGGGCGTTAGGGCTTTACCTTTTTCCAGTATTCCTGTACGGTTGTGCCGTTGGGTAATAGCCCGCTAAAGGTGAGCGTGTCGTTGCTAATGTGGTACACATAACGCACGCTGATGTTGAGTGTTTTAGATGGCTCGCGGCTGTAGGTCTGCGTTTCCAGGCAGGTATCTTGCTGCAATTTGTATTTGCCCTGCTCGTATACGATGGTATCCTGCCCGGGCTCTATAAAGGTGGCTTCATACTCCGAATCGCTGTACCGGCGCTGTAGTTTATAATCTTTGGATGGCCCATCTGCCTTACCGTTATAAACGCCTCCTGCGTATACATAGGTGCCAGAGAGCGTGCCCTGTAAACGAAAAGACAAAAGTATAACAGACAAAAGCGCTAAGGATAATACAGTTTTCCTGACCATGCTAAACCCAGTTAATTCCCTTTTTGAGTAAAGATAAGGTGCGTTCCTCTTCGCTGCCGGGCTGCGCATGGTAATCATACACCCATTTGGCCGTTGGCGGCAGGCTCATAAGAATAGATTCGATACGGCCGTTGGTTTCCAGCCCGAAACGGGTACCGGCATCGTAAACCAGGTTAAATTCGGTATAACGGCTGCGGCGCTGGTATTGCCATTGCTGCTGCTCCGGCGTAAATTCTTTGTAGCGGCTGCGGTTCACAAGTTCCGTATAGGTTGGGATGAACGAGCGCCCCAGCACTTTAGAGAATTCGAAGATCATCTCCCAATTCATATCCTCGTTGGCGGTAAGCCTGTCATAAAAAATGCCACCTATGCCACGGGTTTCGTCGCGGTGTTTAATAAAGAAATAATCATCGGCCCAAACCTTAAAACGGTGATAAAACTCATCGTTAAAATGGTCGCATACGTTTTTTATTTGCTGGTGGAAGAATTGGGCATCCTCATCTACCACATAATGCGGTGTAAGATCAATACCTCCGCCAAACCAGTGTACAGGTGTTTCGCCGGTATCGGTTGGCATTTCAAAGTACCGTATGTTCATATGGATGATAGGCACCAACGGGTGGTTGGGGTGTATCACAATGGAGATACCGGTAGCGAAGAAATCTTCCTGCTCCACGTTCAGCGCCTTTTTCATGGTATGCGGCAGCTTGCCATGCACAGCAGAGAAATTAACGCCGCCTTTTTCAAATATATTGCCGTTCTGGATAATGCGGGTGCGGCCTCCGCCTCCACCTTCGCGTTCCCAAAGTTGTTCTTCAAATTTGGCCAGCCCGTCGGTAGCTTCGAGGGCTGCACATATCTCGTCCTGTATCTCGCGGTAACCTGCAGCTATTTGTTCCTTACTAATCATTAATTTAAAATTATGATTTAGTGAATTAGTGTTTCACAACAGCAAAACTAAACAAAGTATTGATTAAGCTAAACATGTTCTTAATCACTAATTAACTTACTCCGGCTTCTTCCTCTATATAATTTAAATCTTTACCAAAAGTTTCCTTTAACTGGCTAAGCGAGAATAACGCTATCACAGTTAAGATGACCATCATAATGTATCCGCTGGTTATCATCCCATAATTGGCCTTAAACGCGTTAAATGCCATGGTGATGGGAATGAGTGAACCACGCACAAAATTGGGCACGGTGGTAGTTACAGTAGCGCGTATGTTGGTGCCAAACTGTTCTGCAGCAATGGTTACAAAAGTTGCCCAATAACCTACTGTGCAGCCCATAAAGAAACAGATCCACACAAATTTGTCGTGCGTAATGCCTTCCGATCGCAAATACACAAAGGCGCTAACAAGTGAGAGCGTTAGAAAAACCATCATGGTTAACCTTCGCGACCGGGTGACCTGAGCCAGCAGACCGGCAAATATATCGCCGATAGCGATACCTATGTAAGTATAAAGTACCCCTTCGCCGGCGCTTAAAACTTCTTTAGATTTTAAAGCAACCCCAAATTCAGGCGAAAAAGTTACCAGTACCCCTACTACATACCACAGTGGTGCCCCTATTAAAATACAATAGAGATATTTTTTGAAACGTTTAAAATCGGTAAAAAGCATCAGGAAATTACCTTTGGATACTTTACTTTCCTGTACATTTTTAAACATCCCCGATTCGAATGTACCCACGCGAAGCAGCAGCAGCACAATACCCAATCCACCACCAACCATGTAGGCTGTTTGCCAGCCATACTTAGCAACAGCATAAGCCGCGGCTGCGCCAAATAAACCTACCACCGCTACTATCATGGTACCGTAGCCGCGTTTTTCCTTACTTAACGTTTCTGATACAAGGGTGATACCTGCGCCAAGCTCTCCTGCCAGGCCAATGCCGGCTATAAAGCGGATAAGGGCATAAGAGTTAACATCATAGGCATAAGCGTTTGCAAAATTGGCTATGGAGTAAAGCAAGATGGAACCGAACAGCACTTTTATGCGCCCCATTTTATCGCCAATGATGCCCCAAAGCAGGCCTCCAAGCAGCAAACCAAACATTTGTACGTTGATGATGAACTGCCCTTTGGAGAGCATGTCTGCTTCGGCTACGCCAATATCATGCAGGCTGTCCTTGCGTACAATAGAAAATACCAGCAGATCATATATGTCAACAAAGTAACCCAGCGAGGCTACAATTACCAGGAAGATAACGTTTTTTGAAACTTTATCTGGAGCAGTATCAGTCATGATGGATGAGAGGTTATAATGGCGTGGCTAATGTAGATAAAGGGGAGAATTTTGCCTAATTTTTTTGCATAAAAAAACCCCTGCACATACCAGAGGTTTATAATATGGTTGTGGTGGTTTAAACCTTTTTTACGTTTACCGCCTGTAATCCTTTTCTGCCTTCTTCAACATCATACTCAACGTTGTCGTTATCTTTGATCGCGTTTACGCCGCCCTGTACATCTTTAAAGTGAACAAACAGGTCTTTACCATCGTCGGTAACAATAAAGCCGTAACCTTTTTGGGTGTTAAACCATTTTACTTTTCCAGTTTTCATAATATTAATATAATCGTATTAAATAATTTTGTTTAGCCGATCAGTAAGTAATTCAACTGAGTATAAAAATGGTTTAATATTCAATTATAGAATGTACAACTATCTTTTCAAATATATAAAATTATTAATAACCAAATAAAATTATTTGTGGCGGTAAAAAAAATGTAAAAAACAGGTTAAAACAATAAAAGCCACCCAGTTGGGTGGCTTTTATTGTTAAGCAATTGTTATGGTTGCCTGGTTGAATTATTTTACGTCCTGGAAGAAGTAAACACCTGCAGATGGGGTTACCCTTACTAAAAGTTCTTTACCATCTTTTGCAAGATCTACAAAGTAAACTGTGTTATCAAAGCTATCGTCGCCGCTTTCTAATTTGATAACTTCTTTGGCGAAATAACCTTCGTATTTAGTAGCGATCTCTTTTTTAGCTTTCTCAGGCAATGCTTTGAATTGCACATTCTGAGTTACGCCGATCAACTCGCCGCGAAGGTTGTAGAAAGCTGACATTTTTACATCATCTAATGTAAAAGTTACCTTTTGGAAGTTAGGGTTAACTTTCCAGGTAGCGTTTTCTGCTCTTGCGAAATCGTTGTTGAATTTAAGGATGGCAGCGTAAGAAACGTTCTCAGTACCGTCATCAGTTTTTGTTGCGCTGGTTGCAGCATATATGTTAGTAGTAAACAAGCTGGCAGCGATTGCGATGGTTACAAATATCTTTTTCATGTTGTTTAAATTTTATATTATGTGTTGTGTTATATTTTAATTTACATAACAAAAGTACGGAATGGTTGAATATATTCAAAATTATTATCAATTTTTATGAATATATCATAAATAAAGCGCCAATAATATAAAAATGTAAAAAACATAGGTGATACTTAGTGTATAATTTACAATATCTTAATAAATTGGCGACAGGCTTATTGTAAAATATACACTAAGTAAAATTTGGATAGAAAAGTTCATTGTTTGTGACATTTACCTGACAAAATAAGATTTTTAAGCTATTTTTTAACCATTATCGGCAAAGCCCGGGTATAGAGCCATGCCCCCATCTACAAAAATAGTAGTGCCGGTAATATAATCCGCATCATCAGAAGCCAGCCATGCGGCCAATTTTCCAACATCTGCAGGCTGGCCTATACGGTTATAAGGGATCAGGTTTAATAATTTATTCAGGGCTGCGGGTGATTCCCAGGCTGGCTTATTTATAGGCGTTTGTATGGCGCCCGGTGCAATCCCCACTACACGTATCTGATGTGGTGCCAGTTCCTGCGCGATGCTTTTCATAAACATGCTGATGCCGCCTTTGCTGGCCGCGTAGTTTACGTGCCCCGCCCATGGGATAATTTCGTGAACGCTGCTCATACAAATGATCTTACCGGCGGCGGCACTTCGTTTTGTTACTACTCCCCTCTTCATGAACTCCTTAGCTGCCTCGCGCGAGCACAGGAACTGCCCGGTAAGGTTAATGTTGATCACCGTGTTCCATTGTTCCAGCGTCATGTCTATAAATTTGGAATCTTTCTGCAGGCCGGCATTATTCACCAATATATCTACCGTGCCATACTTTTTAATGGCGGCGGCAAACATCGCCTTCACTTCGTCTTCCTTACTTACATCACATTGAAAAGCAAACGCTTTTCCACCTGCATCCTTAATGATCTTAACCACCTCATCGGCTGCATCGTGGTTATGCGCAAAGTTTACAAGTACTTTGGCGCCTGCCTCTGCTAACGCGATAGCTACTGCCCTGCCTATGCCGCTATCCCCGCCGGTTACAATGGCAGATTGTGCTTTTAGTTTTTGTGGTGTTTTCATGTTGATAAAGGAAAGAGAGTTAAAGGTGATATAGTTTTTATCTTACAGCAATTTATCAAAAAATTTGCAGTTATGCCCAGCTAATTGGGTAAGTTATAAGTGAGATGAACGCTAACGAAGGCGGCGAAGTTTGCTGTCGTGGCAAACGAATTTTAGAAAATTGCAATAACGAAGTCATGTGCCTTGAATAGCAAACGTTGGGTGCATACCTACGGCACGCAAAAACATGAGAATTTTAACTACAAAGCGATAGCTCCTATCGGAGCAGGTAAACTGGCCAAAATTATTACAACGCCTTTATATAATCCAAAAACAAGTATAACGCCTTCTTTTTATCTTCCGTCAAATCAAAATCCAATTTGTGCATCAGGTAATCTTCCAGGTCGAAATCGGCGCGATGGGGTAGTTCGCTCAGGAGTTCTTTGCGGTGAGCGAGGCCAAGGCGTAAAGCGTTGTTAAAGGCTGTTATAAAATCTGCAGGGATCGGTTTGTTTGCTATCCAGGCGGCAAAAACAAAAGGCAATCCCGTAAATTTTAGCCACTCGGCAGAAAGATCGTACACAAAAGGGTATTGATCGGCTTTGCCAAAGGTACGGTCGCCTATTTGTACAAAAGCGGTAGCTGTCTCGGTCGATACGGCATAATCGGGTGCATCTTTAACCAACTTGGGCTGTACCTGCCAAAAGTTTTTGAGCAGTACACGGGCGAGATTGTTGGATGTGCGCGATTGCGGGTCGAGTTGTATGGTTTTTACATCTTCGATAGCGCAATTGCTGAAAATAAATACAGAGTTCACGGCACCAACGGCGCCAATGCAATAGGCCGAAACGATTTCCCACTGTGGCAGATCGAGCGTGGCAGCCACGGGAATCAGCCCAATATCGGCTCTGTCGTCAATGAGTTTTTGTGCACAGTCGGAAGGGATATCCAGGCTCAGGTCGATATCGTTGATGATATCTGAGTGTTGTAATCCGTATAAAAAGGGCTTGGTGTTAGTATAGCTAACCGCGGATATTCTGATCTTTTTCACTTAGCTGTTCAGGAGTTTTTAGGTGGAGCGCGTTGTTGAAATCTACGATTGTAAACTTGCTGCCATCATAGGTCAGTTTATAAAGCACCAAATTCTGGTGCGGGAAGGTGTCCATCTCGGTAAGGGGCTTATCAGTAAGGATACACAAAAGCAGGCGCATAGCGCGGCCATGCATACATATTAATACGGTTTCCTCTTCAGGGTGACTCATGATCACTTCCATGGCCTCCAGCTGGCGTACTTTTACTTCATTGGGGCTTTCGCCGCCTTCGAATTTAACATCCAGGTTACCGGCAACCCAATTGCGCATTACTTCCAAAAAATCGGCCCTTAACTCAGGCGATGCCGCCTGTCCTTCGTGGATGCCCCAGGCCAATTCGTCAAGTCCCGGAAGTTTCTCATAAGGGAGGCCGGTATCGATAAATGGCTGGACGCTTTGTTGCGTGCGTTTTAAAGCGGATACGTAGATCTTATCGAAGGGCACATCTTTATAAGCTGCAAAGAATTGCCTTGCCTGAAGGCGCCCTTCATCGTTTAGGTCGGTGTCTTTTCCACGGCCCTGAATAATGCCTTGCTTATTAAGATCTGTTTGCCCGTGGCGGACGATGTATAGTGTTTTGTTCATTAGTTCAATAGTTCATTGGTTCATTGGTACATGGTGGTTAATAGTTGCCGGCTTACTACCAACAAACTAATGAACCGGTGAACCAATGAACTAATTTATTACCGGCAGCTTGTAATACTTCGGTTTTTCGGTTTCTTCAAACTGGAAGTCGTTGTAATCAGTAACTACATTATATAGCGTATCACGCTCTATCGGGTAGCGGCCAGCATTTTTTATCAGGTCTACCAGTTGTTTGGTGCTCATGGCCGGGTGCTGTTCTTCTGCACCTGCCATCGAGTAGATCTTGGTGGTATCATCCAATGTACCGTCAATATCATCCACCCCAAAGTTTAACGATAGCTGCGCGGTGGTGCGGCTGATCATGGCCCAATAGGCTTTTATATGGTCGAAGTTATCCAGGTAGATGCGGGAGATAGCGTAGTTACGCAGATCCTCCAGTACGGTAGATTCGGGCACATTGCTCATCTGGTTATCCTGGTTGCGGAATTTCAGCGGAATAAAGGTTTGGAATCCGCCCGTCCGGTCCTGCAATTCGCGCAGGCGCTCCATGTGGTCAACCCGGTGCCAGTATTTTTCAATATGGCCGTAAAGCATGGTAGCGTTGGAGCGCATTCCTATTTTATGCCATTCCTCATGTATGGCCAGCCATTGGTCGCCGGTACATTTATCTTTAGCTATTAGTTCGCGCACCTCGGGGTGGAAGATCTCCGCCCCTCCTCCGGGTATCGATTCTAAACCGGCATCCTTCATCAGTTGCATACCGGTGGCGTAATCTATCTTCGCCTTCTTAAATATATAGTGGTATTCAACAGGGGTTAATGCTTTTACATGCAGATCGGGCCGGTGCTCTTTAATTCGGGTGAAAAGTTCGCTGTAAAAAGCCACATCGTATTGCGGTAATACGCCGCCTACAATATGCACCTCGGTAACCGGCTGTCCGTCGTATTTTTTAACGATATCCAGCATCTCTTCCATCGTGTACTCCCACCCTTCCGATTTTTGCTTAAGCAGACGGGAGTAAGAGCAAAACTTACAATCGTAAACACAAAGGTTGGTTGGTTCTATATGGAAATTACGGTTGAAATACGTTTTATTACCGTGTTTTTTTTCGCGTAAGTAGTTGGCAAGTATACCCAGGTAGCCCAGTTCGGCCTTCTCGTAAAGCAAAACGCCTTCATCAAAAGTTATACGTTGTTTATCAAGTACCTTTTGCGCGATGGCTTTAAGTTCGGGTAAAAGCTGCGGGTTGTTTAATAGTATCCTGAAATTTTCTGATACTTCCATTTTTAGAAAAAGAGTTTAGGCAAAGGTAGCAAAATACAGCAATTTTGTAAGAGCAGTATTTATATACCCGTGTTTAAACACCTAAAATGACGATGGTTTTACAGAGGGACAAACTACCCATAGTCTACTGATATCGCTGGTGCTTACACCTACTGAAGTATTAACACATACATCCTTTAGCAAACAGATCCCGGTGTTTTCTAACGCTTAAGATGATCATTTGATCTCTTTAACGTAAACCTTAAGCTCTTTCATTTTGATCCCTGTAAAGCAGTCATCCGCGCAATTTTTAGGGAAGTGGCCGGCAGTAGATATCATACCTTCGTTAGCCGTTTCAAAATAGATATAGTTAGCGTCTTTGTTTACATTAAGCCATTCGCTTTTTGCTTTGGCGTAAACCTGGTCGAGCGTGAGGGCGTCAAAACCATTTTCGTGAGTGTTTAGTGTGACACCGCTTTCGGCCCAAGTGCTATCAACAATCAGGTTGGTGCTGCCCTGGGCGTAATGGCTAAATACAAAATCGCGGGCAACTACCTTTCCATTCTGTACCGTTATTTTCGATTCGGCATGCGTGCCTACCCAGGACCCGCCATAGGCAATATAACTATACGAATTGTTGGATGATTTTTTAAACGACAGCCAGGCCGAATAGCTTTTATCGTAATCGGTGTCTACGCCGTCTTTTTTGCAGGCTGATAAGGCAAGCGACACAACCAGGATAAGTAAGGATAGGTATCTCATTGACAGGGATTTTATAACATTACGCAGCCAAATTTATATTCGCTACAGCAAATACCAAAAATTTGCATTTATTTTGAAGAACACAAGTTCATCTCCAGCCATGAAAATTGAAACCATCGCCATCCACGCCGGCAACCATATCGACCCAACCTCGCACGCAGTAGTACAACCTATTGTAACGGCCACCACTTTTGAACGCGGCGAAGACGGCGGTTTTCCGGGTGGCCACATCTACAGCAGGGCGTCGAACCCTAACCGTGCCTCTTTAGAGAACGTATTGGCAAAGCTGGAAGGCGGTGAAGAAGCCGCTGCATTTTCATCGGGCAACGCGGCGGGCATGTCGGTTTTTCAATCCCTGGAGCCGGGAAGCCACATTATAGCGCCGGACGATATGTACCACGGCTTGCGCAATCAGTTGAAAACGCTGTTTGCAGGCATCCTGGAGTTCGATTTTGTGGATGTGAACGATAGCGCTGTGCTTAGATCTCATATCCAACCCAACACCAAACTCATTTGGCTGGAAACTCCATCTAACCCGCTTTTAAAGGTAACCGATATAAAAATGGTAGTAGCGATAGCTGCGGAACATGATATAAAAGTAGTTTGCGATAATACTTTCGCTACGCCGCTTTGCCAGCAACCGTTGGCTTTGGGTGCCGATTTGGTGATGCACTCCACCACCAAATACTTTGGCGGGCATAGCGATCTGATGGGTGGCGCGTTAATTACGGTCAAGAAAAGCGACTGGTGGGAAAAGATCCGCAATGTACAAACCATGGGAGGTGCTATCCCCTCGCCTACCGACTGCTACTACCTTACCCGCAGTATAAAAACGCTGCCCTACCGGATGCGCGGACATGTAAAGAACGCGCAATTGCTGGCGGAATATCTGGATAACCACGATAAAATAGAAAAGGTATTGTATCCGGGCCTGCAATCGCACCCGCAACATGAAATAGCTACGGAACAAATGACCGGGTTTGGTGCTGTATTATCCTTTCTGCTTAAAGGCGGCGAAGAAGAAGCCAAAAGAGTTGTAAACGCCCTGCAATTGTTTACCCAGGCCACCAGCCTTGGCGGGGTAGAAAGCCTGGTAGAGCATCGCGCATCCGTAGAGGGGCCCGATACCAAAACACCGTTCAATTTATTGCGGGTATCAGTTGGGTTAGAGCATATAGATGACCTGATAGCGGATATGGCGCAGGCATTAGGTTAATGCAGGTGTTCCAATTTAAATGTGGAACACTTATTTTTAAAACAATATTGATTATCAGTGTTTTACAGTTTTATGTGAAACACTTTGGAACACCCCTGTTCGTTAAATAATCCTTGTAAACTTATGATAATGAAACAGTTAACCAGAAATGAAAATTCGACTCAAAACAATGTGAAACACTTTTTTTGGCACACTTTTTTGCCATTTAGCCGCGAGCATAATACTTAGCCATGCATGCCACAACACGAGGTAGGCTGCGCTAATCTCGCGGCTGCGAAAACAGGCGTTGGGGTAAGATCAGTGCACAGGATTTGCGGCGTAATAAGCAACTAAATCTCTTGAGTTTTGAGTGCGTAATAAGCAACCGTCCATTGTGTTAATAGACTGCATCTCTTTGAATATCTCATCAATCCTTTTTTCTATAGATGCCTTGTTCGGTAATATAAATCGTCCTTTTTGGTGATAATATTCAATACCAAGTAGCCTGGTGGCGGGGTTGATGCTATATAATAATTCTTCGAATGCAGCCGGATTTATATTTTTCTTAACTTTTTCGAAAAGCTCACGATTTGTGAGCAGCCTACCATTGTACCCACCGCGACCTCCGTAGATCGTCCCGCTATAGGGAGTCATCAAGTACCTAAAATACTTATCGGCTGTGGTTGTTTTAAAAGCATTTACAGGCTTAGCTACACTCGCGTAATTAAACTGATAGGGCTCAATTTGGTCGGTACCCCGAATATAAAAAAAACGTGAATAAAAACCCCTGTATTTATTTGCAAGTCGTTGATCATAAGGTAAACGAGGTATTAATTGGTAACCCACAAGTTTACCCTTATAAGTAATAAGAGTATAATCAAAAATTGCGTTTCCCCTCCCGGTACCAACTGAGGAAAGTGTGTAACCGTAACCTAAATTCTGTTTTTCTTGCCGATTGTTTTGGGCGGTTACCATTGTTATATTCGCCGGATCTTTTTTGAGGATACTTATTGTGTTGGCTATAAATATGGAATCCTGTCGCACCTCTCGGTAATCTATGTTTTCGTCCTGGGTGAATGTTGCAATTGAAGAAATAAGCAGTAGCGCTACGATGTGAATTTTTATCATGAAATATTTAATGACAATAAAATTAAAATATTATTTGGATATTAAAATGCCATTCACCTATATTTGCCCACGTTAATCGGTAGTAATGCCTTAATCAATTCCCCTCAAAAGGATTTTGGTTTATAAAGAAGCGGCGAGAGATCAGGCTCGAAAACCCGCTGGCAACCCTCCAAAATGGAGAAGGTGCCAATTCCTGTCCCGGAAAAAGTATACCCGGGGGATATAAATTTAAAATCATGAAAAGTACAACTTACGTAGTTCAACAACACACACAGCAATCCCAACCGGGACAATCTTCTGCATACAACCAAATTATTGGCTGTATTTGTATGTGTTGCTGCTGTTGATCCTGTAACACGTTCCCCCTTTTAATTTTCTGAAAGCACACGTGATACCTTAAAGGATAGCAATATCCTGTCGTAATTATACATTTTCATTCAAAAACCTTTAAATCTACAGATTATGTCAAGCTTAAAATTCGAAACCTTACAACTACACGCCGGCCAGGAAGTTGACCCAACCACAGGTGCGCGTGCGGTGCCTTTATACCAAACCACTTCTTACGTTTTTAACAGTGCCGAGCATGGTGCAAACCTATTCGCCCTGAAAGAATTTGGCAATATATACACCCGCCTGATGAACCCCACTACCGATGTGTTTGAGAAACGCATTGCAGCTTTGGAAGGCGGTGTTGCGGCTTTGGCCACAGCATCGGGCCAGGCGGCGCAATTCATCGCGTTAAATAACATTTTGCAGGTGGGCGATAACTTTGTTACCTCGCCATTTTTATACGGCGGTACTTACAACCAGTTTAAGGTTGCTTTTAAGCGCCTGGGTATTGATGCTCGTTTCGCTGCCGACGATTCCGCCGAAGCAATAGAGAAACATATAGACGAAAAAACAAAAGCCCTTTATGTGGAGACCATTGGTAACCCCGGCTTTAACATTCCCGATTTTGAAAAATTAGCGGCACTGGCCAATAAGCACGATCTGCCGCTGATCGTGGATAACACGTTCGCTGCCGGTGGGTACTTATTCCGCCCTTTGCAGCATGGCGCGCACGTTGTGGTAGAATCTACTACCAAATGGATCAACGGGCATGGCACCAGTATTGGCGGCGCTATTATTGATGGTGGCAATTACAACTGGGGAAATGGCAAATACCCGCAGTTTACCGAGCCGTCTGAAGGCTACCATGGTTTGGTTTTTGCCGATGTTTTCGGGGTAAACGGGCCATTCGGTAATATCCAGTTCATTATCCGCGCCCGTGTAGAAGGGCTGCGCGATTTCGGTCCGTCACAATCACCTTTCAATTCATGGTTGAATATACAGGGGCTGGAAACACTATCGCTACGCGTGCAACGCCATGTAGATAATGCTTTGGAACTGGCCAAATGGCTGGAAGAGCATCCTCAGGTGGCCAAAGTAAATTACCCGGGCCTGGAGTCGTCGCCGCAGCATAAACTTGCCAAAAAATACCTTAAAAATGGTTTTGGCGCGGTACTTTCTTTTGAACTTAAAGGGGATAAGCAACTGGCTTCGGCGGTGATAGATAGCCTTAAGCTGGTGAGCCACCTGGCCAATGTGGGCGATGCAAAAACGCTGATCATTCAGCCATCGGCTACCACGCACCAGCAATTGAGCGAAGCCGAGCAGCTTTCTGCCGGCGTAACACCTACCTCGCTGCGCGTTGCGGTTGGTATTGAACATATTGATGATATTAAAGCCGACTTTGCCCAGGCATTTGCCAAAGTGGCCGAGTTGGAGTTAGCATAAAGTTTTTTTTTAGTTTTTTTTTAGTTTTTTATAAGTGATGTTATGAGGGAGTAGTTGTTTTAGCCAACTGCTCCCGATTAACGAAAAGTACAGAAATGAGTTTACAAAGTTTTACATACACAGGTACATTCGAGCTGGAAAGCGGCAGTAAAATAAAAGAACTGCAAATAGGCTACAATACTTACGGCACCCTTAATAAAAACCGCGATAACGTGGTTTGGGTATGTCACGCGCTTACTGCAAATTCAGATGTTTTTGATTGGTGGAAAGGTTTTTTTGGAGCAAACGACCATTTTAACCCTGAGGAGCATTTTGTGATCTGTGCCAATATATTAGGTTCGCCGTATGGCACGGTTAGTCCGCTTAGTACTAACCCAACAACCGGGCAGCCTTATTACCTTGCTTTCCCCGATTTTACTATCCGTGATATTGTAAAAGCGCATCAATTACTGGCCGACCATTTAGAGATAACCCATATCGAGATCTTATTGGGCGGCTCTTTGGGCGGACAACAAGCTTTGGAATGGAGCATTATAGAACCGCAGCGCATCAAAAACCTGATATTGATCGCCACCAATGCCCGCCACTCACCATGGGGCATTGCCTTCAACGAGTCGCAACGTTTGGCCATTACAGCCGACCGTACCTTTTATGCAAACTCGCCCGATGGCGGCAGCAAAGGGCTCAAAGCGGCGCGCAGCATAGCACTCCTATCCTATCGCGGATACAAAACCTACGATATTACCCAGCAGGAAAACGATAACAACCTTACCGATAACTTTAAAGCATCCAGCTATCAGGGTTACCAGGGCGAAAAACTGGTGAACAGGTACAATGCCTATAGCTATTGGTATTTAACCAAAGCGATGGATTCGCACAACGTGGGCCGTGGCCGTGGCGGTGTAGATAAAGCGCTAAGCCTGGTAAAAGCCCGCACGCTGGTTATCGGTATCAAATCTGACGTATTGTTCCCCATTGAGGAGCAGCAATACTTATTCAGGCACATCCCAAAATCGGCTTTTGCCGAGCTCGATTCGTTTTACGGACATGATGGATTTTTAATTGAAACACAAGACCTCACCAACATTATCACATCGTTTTTTAAAACTGATGTAAAAGGAAAAATTATAGAATTGCAAAAAACTGCTTAATGAGTAAGAAACTAAACATTGGCCTCTTCGGTTTTGGAGTGGTAGGCCAGGGACTATACGATATTATCCGTACCAAAAACCTCAACCTCGAAATAAAGAAAATAGCCATCAAAAACCCGGGCAAACTGCGCACATTGCCGCAGGAGCTGTTCACTACCGACCGGGATGAGATACTGAACAACCCAGAGATAAATACCATTGTTGAACTGATAAACGATACCGAAGCCGCGTTTGAAATAGTATCACGCGCATTGTCGTCTGGTAAAAACGTGGTATCGGCCAGTAAAAAGATGATCGCTATTTATTTGAAGGAATTGATTGAATTGCAGGAGAAACATGGTACTTCGCTGCTATACGAAGGCGCTGTTTGCGGGAGCATCCCCATCATCCGCAACCTGGAGGAATATTACGACAACGAGTTGCTGCATTCTATCAGCGGAATCTTCAACGGTTCATCCAACTACATTCTATCGAAAGGTTTTTTGGAGAATTTAGATTATGATAGCGCCCTTAAGCAAGCGCAGGACCTTGGCTTCGCTGAAACCGACCCAATTATGGATGTTGGGGGTTACGATGCTAAGTTTAAGCTTATTATAGCAGCGGCACATGCATACGGCGTGATTGTGGAACCGGAGAAGGTACTCAACATCGGGATCCAAAACCTGAGCGCTAACGATTTGCAATACGCCCGTGAAAAGAACCTGAAGATAAAACTGGTGCCCGTGGCCAAAGAATTGGATGCCCGTAATGTGGCCATGTTTGTGCTCCCTAAATTTGTGACCGAAAGCGAATTTTTATACAATGTGGAGTACGAATACAACGGCGTAACAGTACAGGCAGCGTTTGCCGATCAGCAATTCTTTTTCGGGAAAGGCGCGGGTGGCCACCCTACCGGTTCGGCTGTATTATCTGATATCGCGGCTCTTCGCTACGATTATGGTTATGAATACAAAAAGGCAAAAGAGATTAAGGACCTGCACTTTACCAACAACATAGAGATAAATATTTACCTGCGCTACGAGGACGATGCCCTGGTAGAAGCACTTGGCTTTGAGCATATAAAAGAAAGTTATTACTCAGGCAGTTACAAGTTTGTCATCGGAAAGATCAACTTGCAAAAACTGATAGACAACCAACAACGTATATCTGATAACAAGGCATTCGTAGCATTTGCCGATCAGCTAACAGGGGTCAGTTTAGCCCCGGCAAAAATACATGCCGCCGAAGTTTTTTAGTAGATTCTTCAGGCACAAAAAACAGAAGGCCCTTTACGGGCCTTTTGTTTTTTGTAGAATTCACATTTAATTAACTATATATTTCGGCTTATATCCCAGTTTTCGAGGTAGTCGGCTACCTTGCGCACAAACGTGCCGCCTAACGCGCCATCTACTACCCTATGGTCGTAAGATAAGGATAAGAACATCATATGCCTGATGCCTATTGCATCGCCCTGAGGGGTCTCTATTACGGCAGGTTTTTTCTTGATAGCGCCAACAGCTAATATGGCCACTTGCGGCTGATTGATGATCGGCGTGCCCATCACATTACCAAACGAACCTACGTTGGTGATGGTGAACGTACCATCTTTTACGTCATCGGGCAGCAGTTTACCTATGCGGGCTCGGTGTGCCAAATCGTTTACGGCTTTGGCTATACCCAGCAGGCTCAGTTCATCAGCCTTTTTAATTACAGGCACTATCAGGTTACCATTTGGCAGGGCGGTTGCCATGCTAATGTTGATATTCTTCTTTTTGATGATCTGCGTACCTACAACCGATACGTTAATCATCGGCAATGCGATGATGGCCTTAATAACCGCCTCGATGAATATCGGGGTGAAGGTTAATTTCTGCCCTTCGCGTTTTTCAAACGGGCCTTTTATTTTTTCGCGCCAGTTTACCAGTTCGGTAACATCGGCCTCAACAAAAGAGGTTACATGTGGCGAAGTATGCTTGCTGTACACCATATGGTCGGCTATCAGCCTGCGCATACGGTCCATCTCTATTATTTCGTCTCCACCAGATACCGATACGGCCGGTTTCGGAGCAGGTTTTGCTGCTTCAGGCGCGGCTATTGGCGTTGCCGCAGGTTCTGTTACCGGTTCCTCAGCTACTGCCGAAGCAGGTTGTTCAACAGGTGCAGGCGGCGGAGTATAAGGCGGTGGTACGGCCGCGGTGTAAGTAATAACCGGTTCCGAATGTTTTTCGAGCTCGGCAACAGGTTTTGGCGGCGCGGCTTGCGGAGCAGGTGCTGTAGCAGCTTTAGCGGGCCTGTGTTGTATGTAATCTAAAAGATCGTCTTTTGTTAAGCGGCCATCAGCGCCGGTGCCCGGGATGTGATCCAACTCATCGTTGCCAATGCCTTCCTGTATAGCTATGCTTTTAACCAGCGGCGAGTAAAAACGGTTATCGAATTTAACGTTGCTAACGGTTGGGGCCGGCTTTTGCTCTAATTGGCTGACGCCGGGGATCTCCTGTGCAGGAGCTGCAACTACCGGCGGTTGAACCGGAGCTGCTACCGCAACATATTGCGCTGCCACAGGTTCTGGTATCAGCGGCGGAGTTGGCGCTGCCACAGGTGCGGTATAAGCAACAGGTTGTGGAATTGTTTCGGCTACGGGTGGCGGGGTTGGCGCGGACGCTTCTGCTTTATCTGCTTCGGTTTCTATAACCGCGATAACAGCACCCACCTGTACTACGTCGTCTTCTTTGTAAAGTTGTTCTATTAATTTACCAGCTACCGGTGAGGGGACTTCAGAATCCACCTTATCGGTTGCAATTTCCATCACTGCCTCGTCAATCTCGATGCGATCACCCAGACTTTTGGTCCACTTGATCACAGTTGCCTCCGCAACACTTTCCCCCATCTTCGGCAGTAACAATTGGTATTTGGCCATACACAAGTATCGTTGGTTTGGTCAAAATTATAGATTTTGGCGTTTACTTTTTGTATTCTTTAAGTAAAGTAATCAACATAAAAAATGCCCACACGGCACTCCTTTCGATGTTTTGCAGCCGTTTGGTGCCAAATGTGAATTTCTTTACAACAGTTTTATTTGCATTTGCCACCGCAATCCATACAGTGCCTACCGGTTTTTCCTGCGTTCCCCCATCCGGGCCTGCAATTCCCGTTACGGCAACCGCATAATCCGAACTAAAATTGCGTAAAGCGCCCTCAACCATCTCTCTCACAGTTTGCTCGCTAACCGCGCCGTTATCATTCAATGTCTCGGTTTTTACCCCTAAAACACTTTGCTTTAACTGGTTAGAATAGGATACCGCACCACCCAAAAATACCTGCGACGAACCCGCATGCTGGGTGATTAAATGAGAGATATACCCCCCTGTACAGCTTTCGGCAACAGATAAAGTAAGGCCCTGTCGGGCCATTAAATTCAACACCACCTTTTCCAGCGGAATATCATTTTCGGCCACTACGGATTGGCCTATACGTTCTACAATTTTAGCCGCGTACAGGTCCACTTCTTTTTGTAACAAGGCCGCATCATCACCATCGGCGCTCAGGCGTAAGCGCACCTGGCCAAGTTTTGGCAAATAGGCAAGCTTTATATTTTCGGGAAGAGAATCTTCAATATCACCTATTTTTTCGGCCAGGAAGGATTCTCCCTCTCCCACTGTAAGTATCGTTTTATGAATAATAACCGGCAGTTTAAGCTGAGCCTTCAGCTTAGGTATCACGTCCTCCTCTACCATGTATTTCATCTCAAAGGGCACCCCCGGCATTGATACGTATATCTTACCATCGCTATTGAACCACATCCCCGGCGCGGTGCCGTTTTTATTTAAGATCACCTCGCAATTGGATGGCACTTCGGCTTGTTTGCGGTTTACCTCCAGCAAGGGGCGGTTGTACTTTTCAAAGATCCTGGTTACATTCTCCAGCGCGGCATCGTTTAAAACCATGTCCACATTAAAGTAATCGGCCAGTGTTTTCTTGGTGATATCATCCTTGGTAGGCCCAAGGCCGCCTGTTATCAAAATAATATCGGCACGGGTAGCAGCTTCGGCAAGTGCCGCGAGGATATGCTGGCGATTGTCGGATACCGAAGAGATCTGCTTAACGCGGATGCCGGCATGGTTTAACTGTTCGGCCATCCATGCAGAGTTGGTATCCACTATCTGCCCTATCAGGATCTCATCGCCTATGGTTATAATTTCTGCCAGCATTTTATTGAAATGATTGGTTGTTTGTGTAATCGTTACGTTTGCTCAGTTTCAGATCCTGTAAAATAGAAGCTTTTACTTTCAGCGTAACATTGTACGATTTATAGTACCCGAACGGTAACCATTGGATAGAAAGGTCCCAGCAATGCAAATCGCGGTAAATGGCGAACGAGGTGGCGCTGCTTAGTTTCCCGGCGCGCACATCGTAAGTGGTATTATATTGTACCTTCCACTTTTGCGTAATACTCACATCTCCGCTGAGCATGATGGTGTTGGTCACATTGCTACTGATGATATTATTTTGATAGTTGAAGCTATAGTTGACGGATAAGTTCCAGGGAACATTAAAATCGACATAAGCGCTCGGATCGCTGTTGATGAGTGCCAGGCGTTGTGCCTGATCAGGGTTCATAGCTGCCATTGTACCATTCACATTTTGCTGCTGCTTGGGCCTGAAGGTTGATGGGTTCAGGCTGGCGCTCATGGACATGTTAAAGTTCTGCAGCGTTGGGAATTTGCCATCGCGTATGCTCAGGCGGTTTACACGGCGGATATAGTTTTGCACGCTGCCGTTGGTGATGGAGTCGCGTATAAGCGTGCTGTAGGGGTCAAATGTGCCGCTAAAATTGATATTTATTTTCTGGTTTAATATGGATGTATGCCCGGATAAACTGATGTTTGATAATTTAAGCGAATCGGCCGCGAAGTTGTAAAAAGTAGATAGCGAAAGCCCCTGTAATATAGGCACCTTCCTGTCTACACCGGATGTATCCGTGCTCTTGGGTTTTACTTTAGCTTCGATGGTGTTATCCAGCGAGAAACCGATACCCGCCTGCTTACCGGAAGATGGCCCGCCGTATACCGATTGCTCGAAAATGGAATATCGTTGCGAAGTGTAAGGATAAGGCACGCTTGCTGTACTTACAGCTGTGCGGTAGTAGCCATAGCTCGGGTCGCCAAAATCGGGGCGGTAGCTAAAGCTCAGCTGCGGCGTAGTGGTTGTACGGATGGCTTTTAAATTACCTTTCTTAAACTGTATGGTGCTGTAAACTTTGGTTGATACACCAGCGTTTAAACTATATTCGCCGGCACGGGCAAAGCCTGGCACTGTATCGGTAATTGGAGTAAGCGAGCCGTTGATACTCCCCCTGTCAAAACTTTTGCGGATGCTTTGGAAATACCACCGCTCTACGTAATTGCCACCGGTGCTAAACTGAAAATATTTAAAAGCGTTTATGTTAAGCGATACGGGAATAGTGTGCTGAAAACCGTTTTGCAGCCTTTTGGTGAGCGTATTCTTTGAGAATAGTTCAGACTCGGGTACGTTGTTTATTTTATTGGTACCCACCAAACTGTAGCCCACGTTTAATTTTTGATACCATTTTTGTTCGCCAACACGGTCCTTAGGGTCAAATGGGCTAATGGTGGCCATGTTGAAGCTGAAGGTAGGTAGTTCCAGTGTTACTGTTTTTTTAGTAAGATCCTGCGAGTGGCCCAAACTTACGTTTAAGTTGAACGGTGTACCCGCCCATGTTTTGCCGTAGTTGATACTGGAACGGAGGTTATTTTGTGTTAAGGACTGTAGGTTATAGCTATCCTGCGCGCGGGTGCTTTGGTAAAAGCTTGATGTACCGGCGTTTACCGATGCGCTGAACGTTGTGCCGGGGTGCGCGTTCGGATCCTGCGAGTGCGACCAGGTGATATTGAAATCCTTACGTGCAGGGTCGCCTACCAGCCCGTAGTTGTGCGAGCCGTAACTGAGCGTTAAGTTACCGCCGTATTTATATCTTTTTAAATAACGCGAGTTGGCGCTTAATTCGTACGAACCCTTTGAGTATAGCGATGCCATGAAGGTTATATCAATATTATCATTGATGCCTACGTAGTAACCTAAGTTACGCAGATAAAAACCCAGTTTCTGGTCTTCGCCAAAAGTTGGCAATATAACACCAGATGTACGTGTGTTTGGTTTTGGAAAGAAACCGAAAGGTATAGCGAATGGCAATGGCACACCCTCCACTTCGAGGTAGGCCGGGCCTGATATGATCCTGCTTTTTTGCCCGATACCCTTGGTAATTACAATACCAAAATGTGTATCGGGGAAGGGCAGCGCACAGGTACTGAATATAACGTTGCGGTAAGCCACCTCATCGTGCGGTAATACTTTTGCCAAACCTCCCGATATGTAATTACCATCCTGTTCGGTCGCCGGGTTCCAAATTTTACCTTTTTTGGTATCATAGTTAAACATCAGCGAATCGGACTTCACCGGCTTCTCACTCCCCGATTTGGATATGGGCCTGCCGGGGCCATATCGTTTTTTGGGATCGATGATGCCGCGGGCGAATATCAAATGATTCTTTTCGTCGATGCGGATGTATTCGGCGTTCAGTTCAAAGTCTTCGTAAACAACTTTTGCATTACCATACAGGTACGAAAGTCTGTTCACCCTATCGGTATAAGAGGAATCTTCGGCAGTAGCCCTGATGATGGATTTTAAGCCCGAGCCTTTGGGGGTGGTGTCTCGTTGTGCCTTAGAATAACCTGTACCGTTGATGGTTTTTGCATCTTTTGCCGGCTTTTTTAGCTTAAGCAGCTTACGGTCTCGTACAGAATCAAGTTTTATAATGGTATCTTTAGCGGAAGTTTTGCCATGCGCGCTATTTGCAGACGCCGCCACACTTGCTATTAAGATAATTGCAAACAGAAAAAAAAGGCTAACTAATTTCAAAATTGATTATGAATAGTATTTTTGCAGGTACAGTTAACAGCGTTCAAACATAATGAAAAATAAAATATTGAACAGGTTGAAAAAGTTGATTTCGGGTTCGGCGGCATTATTTATATGCTTATCGTTGTTTTCATTTAAGGTTGAAGCTTCCACAAAAAAAGACACCATAGTAAATAGTTTTAAACTTAAAACTATTGTTATAGATGCAGGCCACGGTGTAAAAGCAGAGGGTTCGCCTCCGGGGCATTATTCGCGTGGTGCAGATGGATCTTTTTCTTCGGAAAGGAATGTAACGCTTGCCATCGCACTAAAATTGCAAAAAGCAATTGAAAAAGATGTTAATGGTGTAAAGGCGGTTTTAACCCGTACCACGGCAAATGATGTGTCTTTTGAGAACCGGGCAGAAATAGCCAACCAGGCCAAGGGGAACCTGTTTATATCTATCCATTGCAATTCATTATCAGACAGAGTAGTACGCGAACGTGTGGGTACTAAAAAGCGTAAACCGGTTTACCGGTCTGTTAGGGTTCCGGACCGCTCCGGTAAAGGTGTGCTGATGCTTATTTATGGTTTGCACCGCTCGCGCGAGGAAGAGAATGCCATTAAAAGTAACCAGGTGGAGGACGATTCTGATATCAACGGCGACGCGCTTGATCCTAACGACCCCACTGTTATTATCCTTACAAACGAGTATAAGCGAAAATTCCGTAAACAAAGCGTGAATATTGCAAACTTTATTAACGATGAACTTGTTGGGAATGACGGAAGACGCAGTGAGGGATTGCGCGAACAAGGGATCTATGTACTTTGTCATAGCGCCATGCCGTCGGTATTGGTTGAAACCGGTTACATTAACAATCCTGATGAAGAAGAATATTTAAATTCTGAAGACGGGCAAAATGAAATTGTTCAATCGATAGTGCGGGCCATAAAGAGCTACAAAAATCAAATTGAAGGAGTCACTACAAATTAAATAAACATATACCTACCTTGAAAATATCAAACGAAACCAAAATTGGGGCACTAACCGCTGTCTCTATTACTATACTTATACTCGCTTACAGTTTTTTAAAGGGGAACGATGTTTTTTCGGGTTCCAATAAATTTTACGCGATCTATCGCAGCGTTGAGGGCCTAACTGTATCCAAACCAGTGTTGGTTAACGGGTTCCAGATAGGGC
Organism: Mucilaginibacter sp.; assembly: GCF_039925265.1. Lineage (GTDB taxonomy): Bacteria > Bacteroidota > Bacteroidia > Sphingobacteriales > Sphingobacteriaceae > Mucilaginibacter. The sequence continues at coordinate 234,444 of NZ_JBDSZG010000013.1, read as the reverse complement.
GGGTATCTAAGATGCAGCTTCATGGTGACGGGCGCACCACTGTTGAATTTAAAATAAACAGTCAGTATAATATACCCGTGAACACGTTAGCTAAATTGGAAAGTACCGACTTGCTGGGTGGTAAAGCCATTGTTTTTGAGTTGGGCAAAAGTGACAGCCTGGCCGTGGATGGCGACACCCTGCGCGCCGATATACAGGGCAGTTTGGCCGAAAGCCTGCAGCCTATCCAACGTAAAGCGGAAGTTTTGATCAATAAGGTTGATTCTGCTATGGGCGCTATCAACAGGATATTGAACCCTAACTTTCAAAAAAATGTAGACAGGAGTTTTGCCAGTATAGCCAATTCGTTGGAAACATTGGAAAGCACAACCAGGAAACTGGATGCATTGGTAGGCGCACAAAGCGGGCATATTAACCAGATAATGGCTAATGCGGAAGCCACATCGGGCAACCTTAAAGTGAGCACAGCCAGGCTGGATGGTATCGCCGGCAATTTTCAAAAATTTAGCGGCGACCTGGCTAATTCTAATATTAAAGAAACTTTAGATAATGCCAACAAAGCGGTGTCTTCGTTACAGGCAACTATGGCCAAAGTTAACAGTACAGATGGTTCGTTAGGATTATTGATGAATGATACCAAGCTATACGATAACTTAAATAACGCCTCTAAAAACCTCGATAATCTGATGATAGACCTGAAGGCTCACCCAAGCCGTTATGTACACTTCTCGGTATTTGGTAAAAAGGGGAATTAAGGGTTAGTGAGTGGTGAGTGGTGAATAGTTAATTGCCAACGTCTTGCTGAACTTGTTTCAGCACCTCACACGGCAGGTAACCGCCATACATTTCCGCTAAGCATGGTGGCAACTTTGCAATCGTGTCTATTCACTTATAACAAACGTCTTTCCCTCTACGGCAAGTTCAGTATTAGGGAACACGCTTTGGGCTTCATCCAGCAACTCATTTAAAGTTTTATAGCGGGCGGAGAAATGCCCGATGATGAGTTTAGTCGCGTTTGTTTTTAAAGCCACTTCGCCTGCCTGCAATGCTGTGGTATGGTGGGTTATTAAAGCCCTATCCAGCATATCGTTCAAAAAGGTAGATTCGTGGTATAATAGCGATGCCGAATTTATTTGCTCAAAATACTTTTCGGTATACAGCGTATCGGAACAATATGCGTAAGTTTTTGGCTCGTTCGAATCAATGGTAAGTGTATCGTTTTTGTAGATGGTACCGTCCGGTGCCTCGTAATCCCGCCCTTTTTTTAGTGCGGTGTAATAAGGTACCGGGATCTCCAATTCTTCCAGCTTCTCTTTGATAAGTTTGCGCTGCCGCTTTTTCTGTTTGAATAAAAAACCGGTAGTTGGGATGCGGTGATCCAGCGGGATGGTTTCTACAATAATATCCTGGTTATCCAGTATCACCTCGGGTCTTTCGTCCGAAGTGAAAACAAACTCTACAGGGTAATGCAGGGTTGTTTCGGAATATTTAAGCTGGAGGTCGATGATCTCTTTTAATGGCGCGGGGCAGAATACCTTCAGCGCTTTTTTGCGGCCGTTAAGGTGCAGGGATGATAGCAAACCTACTAAACCCAGGTAATGGTCGCCGTGCAGGTGGCTGATGAAAATGTAATCTATCCGGCTGGCTTTAATGTCAAAACGCAGCATTTGTTGTTGCGTTCCTTCGGCGCAATCAACCAGGTACAACTTCTCGTTGATGTTTAGTACCTGTGCTGTTGGGTTTCGATTAAAAATGGGTGTAGCGGAGCTGCTGCCCAGTATAGTTACTTCGAATTTCATACCGGGTGCCCCAAAAATTATCTTACTTCTCTTCTTAGTTCTTTTTCTATCTCTTCCATAAAAACAAGGTCGATAGCCTCTTCGGAAGAGGGAACAATAGAAAGTACATTATCTAACTGCGAAATGGTAACCAAACGGGCAACAGCATCATTAAGCCCTGTTAAAATAAACGATCCGCCTGCATTTTTACAAAGGCGATGGCCAACCAATAAGCTGCTTAAGCCAGATGAATCGGCAAACTTTACCTGCGAAAGATCGAGAACGATATTTCTCTGCCCTTCGGTGTTGATCAGAATAAGCTCTGATTTAAGCTGAGGGGTTATCAGCGAGTTTAATTTTGATTCGTTAAGCTTAATAAGGATGTATTTCTCGTGCTTATCAACCGTATATTTCATTTTTGAAGTATTAAAAAGCTAAGATATAACTTATTTTACGTTTAATTAAAAAAATTACAGTTCGGCCAGGGCGGTAATGATGTTGCGCTCTACCCGTTGCAAAACATCTTCATCGCCGGGTTTTACAAAAGCTTCGCCGGTAATTTGCTGGTATAGTTCTATATATCGTTCAGATATGGACAGAACGATCTCCCTTGTCATTTCGGGTACTGTTTGTCCGTCCTTTCCCTGGAATCCATTATCTATCAGCCATTTTCGTACAAACTCTTTGGAAAGTTGTTTTTGAGGCTCATCATTTTCCTGGCGCTCGGCATAACCGTCGCTATAAAAGTAACGTGAAGAATCCGGGGTGTGGATCTCGTCTATCAGGTAAATGGTATCGCCCACTTTACCAAATTCGTACTTGGTATCAACCAGTATCAGCCCCTGCCCTGCCGCTATCTCGGTACCGCGGGTAAAAAGCTGGCGGGTGTAGTTTTCTAACTGAACGTAATCTGCTTCGCTAACGATGCCTTTGGCCAAAATGTCTCCGCGAGAGATATCCTCATCGTGCCCTACCGATGCTTTGGTAGTTGGCGTAATGATAGGCTCAGGAAGTATATCGTTCTCTTTTAATCCCTCGGGTAAGCTAACACCGCAAACCTCGCGTTTACCCAAGGCATATTCGCGGGCGGCATGGCCGGCTAAATAACCCCGGATCACCATTTCTACCTTAAAGGGCTCGCAGATACGGCCAATGGTAACGCTTGGGTCGGGCACGCTCAATACCCAGTTGGGTACAATGTCTGCAGTAGCTGTTAAAAATTTAGCGGCAATTTGGTTCAGCACCTGTCCTTTAAACGGAATAGGTTCCGGCAATACCACGTCGAAAGCGGAGATCCTGTCGGTAACCACCATGGCCAGGTATTTATCGGCAATGGTATATACATCGCGCACTTTACCTTTATAATAAGCCGATTGCGATGGGAAATTGAAATGTGTTTCTTTTATTGCGTCCATTTGTTTAGATATGAGATGTGAGATATGAGATTTGAGACAAATTTTTGCCCCAAGCCAATCTTCACAGCTAAATTCTACATTATGGATGTTAAACCGAACTTGAGCTAATCTCAAATCTCATATCTAACATCTCAAATCTTCTACTGTATGTCCCCGTAAGCCTCCAAAATGCGGCGTACCAGTTTGTGCCTAACCACGTCTTCTCCGCTCAGGTAAACTATGTCGATACCTTTGATGTCGGTTAAGATGCGTAGTGCGGTGTACAGGCCCGATTGTTGCTTTTTGGGCAGATCTATCTGGGTTACATCGCCGGTTACAATGAATTTTGCCGATGGGCCCATACGGGTCAGGAACATCTTTAATTGCATATCGGTAGCGTTTTGCGCCTCATCCAATATCACAAAGCAATTGTCCAGCGTACGGCCGCGCATAAATGCCAGTGGGGCAATTTCTATGGTGCGGTTCTCCAGGTAAAGTTTCAGCTTTTCAGCCGGGATCATATCATCCAGCGCGTCGTAAAGCGGGCGCAGGTAGGGGTCTATCTTCTCCTTCAGGTCACCCGGTAAAAAGCCCAGGTTCTCCCCTGCCTCAACCGCCGGGCGGGTAAGGATAATACGTTTAATTTCTTTGTTTTTGAGCGCGCGTACGGCCAGTGCAACAGCGGTATAGGTTTTTCCGGTACCTGCGGGGCCAATGGCAAACAGGATGTCGTTTTTGCCAATGCCATCTACCATACGGTGCTGGTTGGTGGTACGTGCACGTACCATTATGCCGTTAGGCCCAAAAACCAATACTTCGCCACTGGCAAACTTATCTGCCGCGGCCGGTTCGCCGGTAGATGATGCCGGTTTAGGCTTGGTGCCCAGTATCCGCTCTACATCGTTTGCGGTAAGGCTTTCATATTTTTCTAAATGCTGCACCAAACGATCAAACTTTTCCTGGAAGGAGGTTAACTCCTGTTCATCGCCCAGTACCTTTACTTCGCTGCCACGCGCAACTATTTTAAGCTTAGGATATTGCTTCTTAATGATCTCGAAATGATCATTATTCGGGCCCCATAAAACGGCGGGGTTTACTTGGTCAATTGATAGTTTTAGCTCGTTCAATACTAATTGATTTTTTCAGTTGCAGATTTTTATGAATTAAAAATTTAATATTTGCACCTTTAAATGCTCACACAAGATTAGTAATAAATATTATAAAATTAATGGCAATTATAACTTTAACTACTGACCTGGGCGATAAAGATATTTATCAGGCTGCCCTTAAAGGTAGTATTTTAAAGTTACTGCCAACAGTAAATATTGTAGATATTACTAACAATGTTGCCGCTTTTAACGTGCAGCAGGCTGCCTTTATATTAAAGAATAGCTTCTACTACTTCCCCGATAATACGGTGCACCTGATAGGAATAGACACCGTTTACAACAATGCTACCCGTTACCTTGCCGTACGCTATAAGAACCATTTTTTTGTGGGTGCCGATAACGGCATTTTCTCGCTGATGTTTGATGCTGAGCCAGAGGAAATTGTGGAAATAAACATTATGCAGGACCTTAAATTCCTCCATTTTCCGCTGGCGGATATTTTTGTAAAAGCCGCCTGCCATTTAGCCAACGGCGGTACACTGGCCAAAATAGGTTTGCCGGTTACCAATGTGGAAAACAAAACGAACCTGCACCCGGTTATCGACAATAATTTAATTCGCGGCGCGGTCATTTATATCGATTCCTTCCAGAATGTGATCACTAATGTTACCAAGGAGTTTTTTAACCGCGTGCAGCAGGGGCGCCGATTCGTGTTATCCTTTAAACGCAACGAAACCATCACCCACCTCAGCTGGCATTACAATGAAGTGCCCGAGGGCGAAAAGCTTTGCCTCTTCGGCATCAGCGACCATCTGGAGATTGCCATTAACAAGGGCAACGCCAGCGGATTATTGGGGTTGAATGTTGGGGATAGTGTGATTATTGATTTTCAATAAAGCTTTTTTTCGTAGAGGCGCGATACTTCGCGTCTCTACGGTAATTCTGAAAATTCTTTAATTCTGAAAATCCTGATTCAGACACACCTTTTCACCCCTGCGTCAATTTTTATCCCCATAGTATAAATGGAACTATAAACCCTTAGTTTTGCAGGTTGATAATCATAAACTGATCCATGGCACGAGGACGATTGAATAGTAGCAGCAAGGCAGAAGCTGAGTTACCCAAGGCGAAAATAAATACGCAAAGCCTGCGCAATGTGGGTAAGCTGTTAAGCTACATTAAACCATACAGGATAAAGTTTGCAGGCGGGTTGACGTTCCTGGTTATTTCCAGTTTGGTTGGGCTGGCCTTCCCCGGTTTTTTTGGTGCGCTAATTGATGCTTCGCAAGGTGTAAAACGTTTTGGCTTTATACCTGCCGACCTTAAAAAAATAGGCGAAGTAGCTATTGTGGTGCTTTTTTTACAGGGCTTTGTATCCTACTTCCGCATTACCTGGTTTGTGCAGGTCGCCGAGAGGTCGTTGGCCGCTATCCGCCGCGATACCTATTTTAAACTCATCACCCTCCCCATGAACTTTTTTGCTAACCGCAGGGTTGGCGAACTGAACAGCCGGATTTCTGCCGATCTTTCGCAGATCCAGGAAGTACTCACCACCACCTTTGCCGAAATCATACGGCAGGTAATTATCCTTGTTGGTGGTATCACCCTACTGGTCATTATCTCGTGGAAACTTACCATCGCTCTGTTAGTGATATTGCCTGTGCTCATCGTAATCGCTATTGTATTTGGTAAATTTATTAGGGGGATCTCCCGCGAGGCGCAGGATCAGCTGGCCGAATCGAACACCATTGTAGAAGAAACACTGCAAGGCATTGCCAATGTAAAAGCCTTCGTAAACGAAGCCTTTGAGGCCGGTCGGTATGATAAAACTCTGCAGCGTGTGGTTACTATCGCCGTAAAAGGCGCTAAGTACCGTGGCATGTTCGGGGCGTTTATTGTTTTTTGCCTCTTCGGTACTGTGTTCAGCGAAATATGGTACGGCTCGTACCTTGTATCTATCCATGATAAAGGCTTAACATTTGGGCAGTTAACAAACTTCATCGTCTACGCTGCTTTTATCAGCGCGGCTATGGGCAGTTTGCCAGATCTGTATGCCAATTTACAAAAAGCGGTGGGCGCATCAGAGCGTGTGCTGGAGATATTAGGCGAAACAGGCGAAGATGTTTCCATCAACGCCAGCGACAATGAAATAAAGCAAACGATACATGGTAATCTATCCTTTTCCAACGTTCACTTCGCCTACCCTTCCCGTTCCGAACTCACCGTTTTAAACGGTGTCTCCTTCGATGCAGCAGCTGGCCAGCGCGTAGCTATAGTTGGGCCGAGTGGTTCCGGTAAATCTACCACAGCCGCTTTGATACTACAATTTTACCATCCGCAAAGCGGCACTATTTTATTCGACGGCAGGCCTGCGGACGAATTTGCCCTGACGGATATCCGCAATCAGGTGGCCATTGTTCCGCAGGATGTATTGCTGTTTGGCGGTACTATTATGGAAAATATTGCCTACGGCAAGTTAAACGCCACAAAAGAAGAAATAATTCAAGCCGCTAAACGCGCCAATGCCGACCAGTTTATCACCTCATTCCCCGAGGCTTATGAAACAGTTGTAGGCGAACGTGGCGTAAAACTTTCTGGCGGGCAGCGCCAGCGCATCGCAATTGCACGCGCATTGTTAAAAAATCCTGCTATATTGATCCTCGATGAGGCAACCTCGTCATTAGACTCCGAATCGGAGCGCTTGGTGCAGGAAGCTTTGGAGGAACTGATGAAAGGGCGTACATCCATCATTATTGCTCACCGTTTATCCACCATCCGCGAAGCGGATAAAATTATCGTACTGGAAAAAGGCAATATTATTGAGAACGGCACCCACCAGGAACTGGTAGCAAACGAGCAGGGTCTGTACCGGTATTTGAGCCAATTGCAATATGATGTGCAGTAGGGTTGTTCATTAGTTCATTGGCGCAAAGCTGATGAACTTGCAATCTGCAAGAACACACGAACAATTACCTATTTTGCAATTACCAAACGAGTTCTTAGTCCTAATAAATTATTGGCGACACAGTAACAAACTATGCACCAATGAACAACTGAACTAATGAACTAATGAACCAATGAACTAAAAAAATGAAACTAACTATACACGGGGCGGCCCGGCAGGTAACCGGTAGTATGCATTTGCTACAGGTTGGCCAATATAAAATACTGATCGATTGCGGGCTTGATTACGAAAAGGACCACAATTTGCAGGTGAACGAAGATTTCGGCTTCGACCCGGAGCAAATTGATGTGGTGGTGCTCACTCACGCGCATATCGACCACTCGGGCAACCTGCCTACGCTTGTCCGCATGGGTTTTAAAGGCCAAATACTTTGCACACCCCCCACTGCTGATCTTACCGAACTCCTTCTTATCGATTCGGTAAATATTTTTTTAAGTAAAGCAGATAAAGGCAGGCGCAACCGCAAACGTCATAAACATAGCGGTGGTAACGGGCCGCAGCCATTGTACCTGCAAAAACATGTGATGGACACGGTGGAACGCTTTGTAACTATTGGTTTCAATCGCCCGTTCCGCATCAACGGCGATATCGAACTCACCTTTATCCAGGCGGGCCATTTACTGGGCGCTGCCGCAGCTGTATTTAAGGTGATGGAAGACGGCGTCGAGAAATCAATTGCTTTCACCGGCGATATTGGCCGTAAAAATTACCCGGTATTGAACGATCCGGAGCCTCTGCCTCCTGTAGATTATATAGTAAGTGAAGCTACCTACGGTGGCCGGATGCATACCAAGGGCAAATCTGTAGAGGAAACGTTGGTTGAAACGATAGATAAGGTTTGTATTAAAGAACAGGGCCGGTTAATTATCCCGGCATTCAGCATCGGGCGTACACAGTCGCTGGTGTTTGCGCTTAACAAGATCTTTAGCACGGGTTTGCTGCCGCCAGTTGCCATTTTTGTAGATAGCCCGATGGCCACACGTGCTACCGACATTTTCCGCAAGCATCATAGCCTGGTAAACCCCGAGGCGCAGGAGTTTTACAATAAGCAGGGCGACGAATTTGAGTTTGATAACCTCACGTATGTAGAAACGCTTAAGGATAGCCGCCAGGTTTCTAACTATTACGAACCTTGTATCATCATATCTTCGGCAGGGATGCTGGAAGGCGGCCGAATACAGGATCACCTTTTTTATAATATCCAGAATTACTACTGTACCATCCTGTTCATTGGATATTGCGCAAAAGGTACTTTGGGCTACCGTTTATTACGCGGCGACCCTATCGTGCACATTAAAGACCGCGACCTGTCCGTTTACGCCACCATCAAAAAAACGGATGTATTAAGCGCCCATGGCGACCATGACGATCTGTTGAATAATATCATGCAGCAAGATGTAAACAAGCTGAAGGGCGTGTTCCTGGTGCATGGCGAAGCCGCGAGTATGCAGGCATTAGCCGATGCGTTAGAGCCTGAGGGTTATAAGGTGACGATACCGGAGAAGAGTGTGGTTTACGAACTATAAAGCTTGGCGATTGCGGATTTCCAACTCGTAATGCTCAAAAAGTCAGCTTTTAACTATTGAGGCAGGCAAGCAGCGAGTAATTGCCGCGCTTTACGATGATGAGTATAGTAATGTACACAGGCGGCAATGATGATAAATCCCAGCATAAACAACACAAACGGATCTTCAAAAATGGCAATCATCACAACTAACGAACTCATAAAAACAGGCCACCAAAAAGAAATTGCGTAATCAAGTGTAACCACAACTTGATTGGCCTTTTGCACAATGTGAAAAACCCCTCCGCTCAATTGAGTAGGTTCCCAATTTCCTCTTAGTGCAAAAGGAGGACCTGAATCAAAGTTAATTTCGTTAGGCATTGAAGTAAGGAGCCTGTACTCTTTATCCTTTAATATGGCAAAAAGATTTAATTTTACCACATCAATATCAAGGAGCGTAATTTGCTCAATTTGATATTTAGGCTTAAGCGTTAACATCATACATTCCCCCACCCATGCGCCAGCACATCAGCAATGTGGATGGTTTTGATAGGGAGGTTGTTTTTATCGATATACCCCTGCATGTGCAGCAGGCAAGAGGCATCGGTAGAGATAATGTAATCGGCCTTGGCATCGATGGCGTTGTAAACCTTTTGCTGCGCCATAGCGGTAGAAATGGCATCAAACTTAACGGCAAAGGTACCGCCAAAACCACAGCAGGTTTCACCGTCTTTCAGGTCTACCAGTTCCAGCCCCAATACTTTGGATAACAGTTTGCGGGGTTCTTCTTTGATCTTGCATTCGCGCAGGCCGGCGCAGCTATCGTGGTAAACGGCGCGGCCCTCCAGTTCGGCACCAAAATAATCTACCTGTAGTATGTTCACCAAAAAATCGCTCAGCTCGTAAATATTGCTTTGGATATTGCGGCACTTGTTGTGCGATGTAGTGTTGGTAAAGAGGTCGTTGTAGTAATTGCGCACCATGCCCGTACAGGATGCCGATGGCGACACAATAACGCTGTCTTCCGGGAAATCGTTGAGGAATTTGCTGCCTACGGCTTTGGCATCATCCCAAAAACCAGCGTTAAAAGCAGGCTGACCGCAACAGGTTTGCGCCGGGTTGTAGTTTACCACGCATCCGGCTTTTTCAAGCACTTTCACCGTATTAAAAGCGGTATCGGGATATAACTGGTCTACAAAGCACGGAATAAACAACTCTACAATCATCTGCACAAAATTATACCGCGCTAAATTCCGAATTTTTTAGAACTTTCTTCTCGGTTCTGAGCAACAAAAACAGAAATAGCAGCCCTATTATAAAAAAGCCGCAGAGCACCAGCGTGGAGTTGCGCATACTGCCCGTAAATTCTTCTATAAAACCGAAGCTGAACAGACCACCTACGATCGATAGTTTTTCAGTAACATCGTAAAAGCTAAAGAACGACGCCGTATCGGTAATATCCTCCGGCAAATATTTAGAATAGGTGGAGCGCGAAAGCGATTGGATCCCCCCCATCACCACGCCAACTACTACAGCTATCATATAAAACTCGGTAACGGTTGTAGTAAAATAAGCCGCGATGCAAACCCCTATCCAAATAAATACTACCAGTATTAAGATGCGGACGTTACCATATTTGCCCGATAAGCGGGACATAACCGTGGCGCCGACAATGGCGATGATCTGTATAATTAAAATGATGGAAATGAGTTGCGAGGTACCCATTTTTAACTCTTTGGCCCCAAAAGCGGTAGCTACCAGCATAATAGTTTGTACCCCCATCGAATAAAAGAAGAAAGCCGGTAAATAGCCCCTTAACATAGGCATGTGCTTTATTTTTACCCAAACCTTACCCAATTCTATAAAACCGCCCTTAATAATGTTGTGTTGGTGCGTACGTGCGTTGGGACTGCCCTTTGGCAAAATTCTAAAAGGTATGGTAGCGAAACCTATCCACCAAACGCCTACCAGTAAGAATGACAATTGCGCGGCGCTCCCCTTTGTTAAACCAAATTTATCGGGCATCAGTACAAATACAAAACATATCAGCTGCAGCAAAACGCTTCCTACGTAGCCATAAGTAAAACCTTTCGCGCTCACTCTGTCCTGCATGTTCACAGTAGCTATTTCGGGCAGGTATGAGTTGTAGAAAACAAAACCGCCGCTGTAACCAATGGCTGCTAAAGCGAAGCAAATGATACCCCGTTCGATGTGTTCGGCATCAAAAAAGAAAAGCCCGCAGCAGGCCAGCGAGCCCAGTATTGTGAAGAATTGCATAAACACCTTTTTGTTGCCGCGATAATCGGCAATGGAGCTGAGGATGGGCAACAGCAGCACCATGATGAGATAAGCGAATGCGAGTGAATAGTCTTGCAGAGCAGTGTTGATGAAGTTATGACCGAAAAAATGCACCTGGTTCCCGTTGTCATCATTGGTGGTAATGGCAACGTAGTAAGCCGGGAAAATAGTGGTTGTGATCACCAGGTTATAAGCCGAGTTGGCCCAATCGAACATGGCCCAGGCGCGGATGACCTTTTTGTCGTTTTTTACTTGCATAACGTTTTAAAAGTATGCAATTTTTAGTGTTAAATAATAGCGGTGGACGGTCCTAATTTAAAATAAAATCTACCGCGGCGGCCGAGTGGATAGCGGCGGTATCAAAAAGCATCAAATCGGTATCGGCAGGCTGTATCAGTAGCGGAATTTCGGTACAGCCTAATATCACACCTTCGGCACCTTGCTGCTTTAGCTTTTCCATTATTTGCAGGTAGGCGACTTTGGTTTCGGGTTTAAAAATGCCTTTGCCCATTTCGCGCAGCAGGGTTTCGTGTATAAAATCCCGGTCGGCTTTATCAGGCGTCAAAGGTTCTATACCTGCTGCTTTAAGTTTATCTGCAAAGAAATTGTGCTCCATGGTAAAACGCGTGCCTAACAACGCAACGGTTTTAAAACCTTCTTTTTTGATGGCGAATGCCGTAGCCTCGGCAATATGGATGATGGGTAAACCTATTTGCGCCTGCGCTTCGGCTGCTACCAGGTGAGTGGTATTACCGCAAAGTATGATGCCTTCGGCCCCGCTGTTTTTGAGGTTGATGCCGGCATCAACAATCATTTTTAAAATAGCATCCCAATTGTTAGCATCCAGATTCTTAACAATATCGGCATAGTTGAAGGAATGGATAAGCAACTCCCCTGCCTGTACGCCGCCAAGGCGATTGTTAATACCCTGGTTAATAAAGCGATAATAATCGATAGTGGATACCCAGCTGGTACCGCCGATAAGGCCTAATTTTTTCATACGGGTAAAAATATAAATAAACAGGAACGAGTGAGCGCTTATGGCTCATTTTTTGTTCCTCGTCGTTACCCGGGTAACTATGTTGCCTTCGGAAACCAATAATACTGTTTACCATGACCAAAATTATTAAGCTTACAAGCGCCCTTAGCCTCTTTTTTGTTTTTTATGCTGGCAGTGGCAGCGCCCAAACCACTTTGCCGGATTCGGCGGCGAATAAAACAGAATATTGTAAGATAGACAGCGCAACAGCTTTCGGCTTTATAGGCAAACAAACCAAAATAGATAAAGAGGGTGGCGTTTATTCAACGCTGAATGATAGCGAAAGCCTTAAATGGCCCACCGCCGAAATGAAAAAACTTGCCGGCAGAAGCGGCTGGAAAAAATACAAACCTGCCAAAGGTGATACAGGCACTATTGTGCATGTATTCTTCGATAGCGGCAGCACATCAAAATTTATTTACTTGCTACAGGTAAAGGATAAGTATGTACCGGTGGGCTGCGGGTATATAGCTGCCGTGGAGCCGGTAAAACTATAATTAAGTGCGGAAGAAGGGACTCGAACCCCTTCTTCCCTGCTAAAATAATCCCAAAAACTTCTTTCTCTTCTTTTTAGGTTTTTCGCCCGCAGGGGGTATTTCCGTTGTGCCGGCTGCTTGCTGCCTTATAATTTCCGCCTTGGCTTTGGCGATGGAATCGGCCTTTAAACGGGCCCGCTGTCGCGCTCTTTTTACGCTGTCGAAATTATAGGAGTTGATAAAAAGCACCGATTTATAAGGCTTCATCTTAGTTTCGGCGACTACAGGGTTGTATGCTTCACCGTCCGATTTCTTGGTAAGCGATGAATAGGCAAACAGGCCTATAAACAGCACCGTCAAAAATAGCAGGCCGCTAAATACGGTTTTGTGCATATGCACTACGCCCCCATCCATTTTTAGGATGCCTACTTTTTCGGGGTCGCTGCGCTCTTGCAGCTGGGTTTGCAGTTTTTCGTTCTCGTTTAATAAGGTAGCCGGGCCAATACCCATCAAGCCGTTATCTGCCGATGCCAGGCTGCCGCTTACGATGGCGTTGTGTAGTTCGTTACCATCGGCAAAGCGATCATCGGGGTTCTTTTGCAGGCATTTTTCTACAAGGTTAAGCAGCCAGGCAGGTACCTGCATTTCTAATGCCTGTTTATCAGTATCCCAGCTTTGCGGAAGGTTGGCCTTGCGGGTTTTCATCGCATCGGGTACCGGGGCTTCCAGATGGCGCACCATTACGGTATTGCGACCGGTATCTCCATTCCCATCCAATGGGAATGGCACTTGCCCTGTAAGTAATTCGTACAGGATCACCCCGTAGCTGTACACATCGGTTTGCAGCAACATTTTGCCCTCCTGCTGCTCAGGTGCCATAAATTCCACGGCTCCGGCATTGCGTATGCTGCTTCGACGCTGCTCTTCGCTCATAATTGCCAGGCCAAAATCGAGCAGTACATAATTACCTGTGTGGATATTATATTTTACGTTATTGCTTTTTACGTCGCCATGCTTTACGCCTACGGTATGGCAATGGGCCAGCGCGCAGGCCAGCTGATCGGCAACTTTAAGCAGTTCCTTCAGCGTGAAGATCTTTTCATGCGGTGGCTGTAGAAACTCGCTCAGATCGGGGCCCTCAATGTATTCCATTTCTATGAATGGAAAAGAGCCACTCTCGGTAATACCGAAACTCAATATTTTTACAACATTGGGGTTAGGTATCTCGTTTACCTTTTGCAGTTTGGCAACTTCGTTTTGGAAATTGCGGTAGTTTTTATCGTCGCCGCTTTCGGAGTAAACGGGTGTGGGTATCAGCTTTACGGCGGAGTAGATCACCCCGGTTCGCCGGCCTTTATACACGGAACCCTGGCCGCCCGTTCGCAGTGCGCCCAAATTCTCTAATCCATCCGCTATTGTAAAAACTTTACTCATTTAGGTTAGGGGTTGATAGCTGAATTCCAGCACTGCCGATTCGCCTAAGATGATCTGGTCGCACTCCTTCAAAGGGTGGCCTATCGCGGCTGAATGCAGCTTAATTACTTTATCGCTTTTATCTTCCTTTATTTTGATCTTGTTCCTCGGCGGGACACCGCCGTCATCGGCAAAAAGCATAAAGCGCTGTGCCTCCACGTTCCATTCGATGTGGGCGTGCTGGCGGCTTACGTATTTATTGGCTACATCGCCACTTTCTGATGGGAAAGCGATCTGATTAGTGCGGAAAAAGCCATCATCGGCCTGCGCTCTTTTATCGCGGCCTATGTTTATTTTATCTGCGCCCGATGAAAGTGTATATTCTTTCAGCTCGGTTTCGCCATTTAAAACACGGATGTATGCCACTGCTGTTTGCTTAACAAAGTGTTTGCTGGTTTTAATGAAAAACGCGGCAGCAAGGTTTGGTAGCTTAACCGCTTCTTCAGGCACTTCTTCGTCGAACAGCACATCCAGCGTCCAGCGTGCTGGTAAACCAAGATCGAAGTCGTCGGCTATCTTTTGAATTTCGTCTTTAAAAACATCCGGCTGCTCGGCGTAAACCGCGGCTTCGTACATATGCCTGTCGGTAGCGCTACAGTTGAGGTACAGACTCAGACCCTTAATATTGGAACCTTCTCCCCCCTCTGCCTTTTGCAACTCTTGTTTGATGAACTGAAGTAAAGCATGGCGCAGGCTTTTCACGTCATCCGGGCGATTTTTCCCCTCGTTGCTGAACAAATTAAATATCATGCTAATACTTGTAATTTTATGTGTAACTGTGCCTTGCCGACACTCTTTTTAACCTTTACCATTATTCATTTGTTTGCTCAACAATGCTTTTTATATAACCCTTTTTCAACAAAAATGGTATTACGTGCTTTCCGGCCAGTTTAACAGCGTCAGAAGAACCTTTTGTAGATTCTATACGCACGCAGACCACAATATTGCCGCTGCCCTTTTGTTTTGGCGCGAAGAATACGTACCAGCCATCGTTTATCTGCTGTTTCTTCCAGATCCGTTCCGGCGTACCGGTTTTACCTGCGACAGAAATACCCAACGTGTAGGCTTTTGGCGCGCTTTGTTCTATCATGTACCGGCGCATTAGTTGTGCGTACTTTGGATCGTTAACCAGTTTGATGCCCGCTTTTACCGATGTTGCCGAATCGCTGAACTTTAACACATAGCGATTGCCGGGCATAGTGCCGCCATTTGCAATGCCCGATGCCAGCCTTGCAACAGAAGCAGGCGTTGCGATGAGCTCACCCTGCCCCCAAGCCATACCCGAAATACCCTTTGCGCGAGTACGGCGAATGTTATTAGGATCGTACCTTGGCTTGGTGTTGAACTCGGTTTTACGCCATACGGTACGCCATTTTTCCTCCTGTGCGGCATTTTCCTGCTGGCGGCCATAATAGTAACCACCCACTCCACGCAAAAACATCCCGGTTTTTAAGTAGAGCGTTGCCATATCTTCCTGTAAATGCTCCTCGTTGGCCAGCTTAATAAAGTACACGTTGTTTGATTTTACAACCGCGCGTTCCAGTGTAATTAAACCTGTTTCATCCGGCTCGATGCCCTTGGTGCGGATGCGTTCGTAATCGCTTACCTGGAATTTTTTATTTGCTGCCGCGAGCCCCAGTTTATTGAACGATGCCAGCGAAGTGATCAATTTGGCCGTTGAACCGGGTTGCGACGCGTAGGTGAATCCCAGGTCGGTAGTGGTCATCCAGTTACTGAGCTGGTTTTGCTCGGCGTAGCTCATGGTAAGTTTTTCCCAATCGTGTACGGGTGGCAGTGGATATAAGGACGAGGCAAGCACGTCGCCGGTATTGGATTCCATCACCACAACCGATACCCGGTTATCCAGCAGTGAAGTATCCGTTTCCATTGATTTTTGGATGCTGGTTTGCAGGCCGGCATCCATGGTTAACTGCACATCTCGGTTACGGTTTTTGAACGAATCTACCGCTGTGCTGTTCAACCCGGCTAATAATAATGGCGATAGCGCGCTGTAATCGCGTTTTACTACGGTCATTTCTTTTACGCCACGTGCCAGGAACCTGTCCTCGCGGTAGCGGTTGGCGGTTACATTATAATTGGTAGTTGGCAATTTAAAACCGCGCAGTTCCGCCGCGTGTTCGTATTCGGCGAAGTAGCCGTTACTGCTGCCGTTGAATACGCCGGAGTTATCGTCGCCCGTCCAAAAGAACATCTGCTCTTCGAAAGGGTAATACCTGTCCAGCCTTTTGTGCATGGCCGAATCAATATTATAGTTACCCACGCCTGCACCGGTTAACTTGCCCAGTTGTTTTTTAACCATTTCGGGCTTGCTGGTAGCCAGCAATACGCCGTCGCGATCATATATCGACCCAGCCTGCAGCCTGTTCATCAGGATAGCGATCCGGGGGTTATAACTGAACATCCGCGCGCCGCTTTTATCGGCCACCAAAGCGGGTTGTACCACCCATTTTTTATTGTCGAACAAATATCTTGATACGCTTACAGTTAATAACGTAACACCCATCACTGCCGCGATTAGCGCCGGCACCAAATTTTTATCCTGTTGATTAGAGATGTATTTCATCTGCACCGTAGAGCCGCGTACCAATGATGCTGATAATAAAAACCCGGATGCCAGCAAGTTGGCTACTAATGAGGAACCACCATAGCTTTGGAAAGGCAGCGATACCCCCGATAATGGCAACGCGCCGGTTGAGCCGCCCGCTATCAGCAGGAACTGCACAAATGTGGAAATGCCCACGCCCGCGCATAAATAGAACAGGAAGGGTGTACCCGTTCGCCGCCCGATGATAATTGAACGGTGCAGATAAAGCAAGAACAACAGGAAGATGCAGACGATCCCCGTCCAGCCAAATTCTTCACCCATCGCAGGCAATATCATATCGGTATGTGCCTCGGGGATGGTTTTGGCAAAGCCCTCTCCCACGCCCTGGCCAGATACACCGCCGCTGCTCATGGCCCAAAGCCCGTTGGCTACCTGGTCGCCACCGTATACTTCATTATTCCATGGATCTTGCCAGATAGCTTTCCTATCGACCAAACGCTGCACCGGACCCGGAAAGATTTTACCCAAGTATGGGATCTGGTCGATGGTTAAGAAAGCCGCCATAATGACTAACACCATAATAGCTGATTCGCTCAATTTCCGGCGTTGGAACAACATCAGTAAGCCTACTATTACAGCGGTAGCCAATGCCGAGAGCCAAACGTTCTTTAATACCCAAGAGCAGAGCACATAGATGACCACCGCTATAGCCATGAACATAAAATCGCCCCGGGAGAAGGAGAATAAGGCGATAAAAGTGAAACACACCACCATTGCCGGTCCAAGATCGCCCAATAATAAGAAGAGCAATAAGGTTACCACGATGGCTATCAACGCGAAGGCGAAGAACGACCAACGTTTCGACCAGCTGGTATATTCGCTGATGAGTTTTTCGTTAGCGGCAAAAAAGCCCGCCAGGAAAAGAATAATGAGATATTTTACAATTTCGCTCGGCTGAAAACCGAAGAGGTTAACCTTTACTCCGCTACCTTCGGGGCCGGTACCAAATTTAATGGTCATGGCCAATAACCCGGCAGCAATAACTACCCACGGCCAGCCATTGGCGGCGCGCTGAGTGTTTTTAAAGAATACCAGGCGGTACAACCATGAATCTGCCGTAAAGCGGCGCATGTTGAAGAAAAGCATTACCAGCATGGCAATCAATCCAATTCCTAAATATATTAAGGAGTCTTTGGCCAGGAAACGGTCACGTAATGGGTCTTGTAGACTCAGCAGCGTTATAAATGATAACCCGGCTAAGATCATCACCACCGGCAATATCAATTGATCTGCGGCCTTAAAACGCCATGATAATATCAAATGCACCAACAGGAACGCGCCTATAAAGCTGCCCGCGATGATCCAAAACCAGCTATTAAATTCTGCCGGTGTGCGGATGATAAGCGAACGCTCCTTTTTTAGGATGTTAAAATCGCGGGTGGAAAATAAGCGGACCGTATGCGGTGACTGGTTAAAATTAAATATCGCGTCTTCATCCAGATCCACAGTCCCCTGCGATGTACCAAACTGGTAACCAGGTTGCAGCGGTAAAACTTTAAATGCTTTGTTGTTGGGCAGGTTTTTAAAATGGTAAGTGCCTGATGCATCCGTACGGGCGTATGCGGTTAGCTCCTGTAATTTTGGTGTACTGCCGCTGTCCGCGTAAAACGTTTTTTTGAAGCCGTCACCAGTTTCAACCTTTGTTTTCACCTCGTCGGTTTCTTCATCGCTGTAGAGGCTGTCCTGCGGGATGATCATATCCAATCGCACCAATACCCCGGGTACCGGCGCGGTTTTGTTTAAAATGCTGCCGCTGATGCTGTAGTTGCCCAATGCCAAGTCGGTTTGGGCGGGTAATTTCATTTGCGCGGTACGTTCACTCGCAAATAGCAGCGAATCATCGCCGGTATAACCTAATAATGAACGCGACGCGGTAACCCTGCTTTTAAACGATTCGCCGCCGCTTACGAAGGCATCATCGGCCACTACGTAATATTTCTTTTTGTTCAGTTCGCCAACGTTATCAATTTTTACGCCGGTGCCAATGTTGTTACCTACTGTTTTGGTGATCAGTTCTATATCCTTCCTGTCTTCAAAATAGTAGCCTTTAGTAAGCAGATCATGGATCTTTCCTGCCGGGTCTTTATCGTTCAGGTTCACCATGGTGCCCTCGGCGAGGCGCTTATCTACATCCTTAAAGCGAAGCTGCAGAACCGTGTAAAGCCTGTAAAACAGCACGGAGAATAGTATAGCCACTACGAACAGGAAGATCCGTTCTTTGCCGCGGCCGGGAGTAATTTCTTGCGGTTTACCTTGTTCCATTAGCAGGTTTTGTGGATTTACTTACAGAATCGGCATATAGCACTGTAACCGGGAAACCCTCGTTTACGGGTTTGCCGGCGGGCAGCGTAAATGAACGAAGCACAGGTGTATTGCAGTTTGCAAATTGTACGTTTTTCAGGTGCAGGTCGGTATTATAAGTGCTTACACCAACTGTAAAGCCTTGTAGCTTAATATTCTCTAAGCCAATAGCTTTAGCGCCTTTAAATACCGAAAATGCCGGGCCTTTATAAGCGGTATCGCATTGTAAAGTTAAGTTGCCTTTTACTTTAATAAACAGGCGTAATTTACTGATATCCAATGTGTCACTAATAATGATGGGCTGTTTGAAAAGCGTATCTACAAGGGTAAGCGTATCGCCTTTTGCCATATTAATAGCGTTTTGCAGTTGGATCTCCTGCGCGTTGCGGGGCGCTTTTTCTGAGGTAACCGCAGTTGTTTGCTCTGGTGCCGGCTTAGTTAATTCCTTTTGCCATTGCAGGTAGTAGTAGAGTGCGGCACCTAAAAAGGCGATACACAATATGGCAAGTATC
Source organism: Mucilaginibacter sp. (assembly GCF_039925265.1). Lineage (GTDB taxonomy): Bacteria > Bacteroidota > Bacteroidia > Sphingobacteriales > Sphingobacteriaceae > Mucilaginibacter. The sequence goes on along the minus strand of NZ_JBDSZG010000013.1, from coordinate 214,969 downwards.
ACGCTCAGTAAATTGCTCTTGTTTTGAGGCATGGCTTTTTGTTTATCGGGGTTTATAACGGCTTTAACAGCCTGGTATTCTTTTTTTACCTCCACGGCTGGTTCAGCGTTTTTTTTTATGTCGACAGTCGGCGCAGTTTGCACCTGGTTAGCCGATGCTTTATCATTTTGCACCAGTACCACGGTAACATTATCGTGCCCGCCGTTTTTATTGGCCGTATGGATTAGCCGGGTGGCTTTCTCCTGCAGGGAGATCTTTTGGGTAATAATATCGGTAATATCACTTTTGTTCACCATATCGGTAAGGCCGTCGCTGCAAAGGAGCAACATATCGCCAGGTAAAAATGGCGACTGCCCGGTTTCGATAAAGCTCTCGTCGGCATCTATCTGGCTGGTAAAGCCCAGAGCTTTATTGATCTCGTTGCGTTTGGGGTGATCCATCGCTTCCTTCTCTGTAAGCCGGCCCGAATCTTCCAGGAAACCTACAAAGGAATGGTCTTTCGAGATCTTCACCAGCGTGGTATCGCGAAGCAGATACAGGCGGGTATCGCCCACGTGGGCATAGTAAAACAGGTTGTTTTCAATATCCACCAGCGCCATCGTTGCTACGCAGGCCATGCTGTCCAGTTCTTTAACTTCCTGTTTTTTGGCAGAAATGGCATTGTTCGCCAGCTTAAAAGATTCAATCATCGCGGGGATGGGATCACCCAGCTTATCGCTCAGGTAATCCAACATTTGTTCGCGGGCTATGGCCGCAGCAACTTCGCCGCCGTTGTAGCCGCCTACGCCGTCAATAACGCTGGCCAAAATAAGTTGGCTACTCAAGCGCTGGGCAATAAAAGTGTCCTCGTTATTGCTCCGTACCTTACCGGTATCCGTTAATCCAAAAAAGTTTTCAGCCATTAGTTTTACCGGAGTTTTTAATATCGATAAAGTGTGTTGCCAGCAGGCAAACCACCATTACCAATAAGCCTATAGATAATATTTGCGACATGCCTTTACGATTTAAACAGGTTTAAGCCAATAATGCCATTTAGTAATATGCGGGAATTTACCGGCAGCTCCACCCATTTGGGCGAGTTAATATCGCTGGTGGGTACCGCCATTTCGTTCAGCGTGGTCATTTCGCCGAAGGATGCAAGGTAGAATTTAGCATCCGCTTTGTTAAAACGCACCTGTAAATGCGGTGTGTTCACCCATTCGCTGGGGATCTTAAATACGCTTTGCTCCTCGCGCTCTTCATCACTGCCTGATACGATGATATCATCATCCTTCATCAGGTATTCCACCTTTTTACCGGCGAACTGTTTATCTGGGATGATGGTTTCGAACCGGGCGATGCTCTTTTTATCTTGCTTAATAGCTTCTTTCTCACTGTATTCAAGGTCTTCCTGGTAAGGGATCTCAAAATAGCCTTCGCTATAATAGATAAAGCCTTTCAGAATATCCTGGTTCACATCAAAAGTTTGGGCGATACCCGTTTGGCGCGGAATGAAGGTTACCCTCAGGTTCTCCTCCTTCTTGGCGGGTTGATTGTTGTTATCGGGTAACAGCTTGCCCATGAAGCCTTTATCCCCACGCTGGTAATCGGGGTGAGATACCAGGCGGAATACCCATTTAGAGCCCGAGGGCTCCACTTTTTTGCCGGCGATGCGGTATTCTTTCAGTATCTCGTAGAATTTTTTTACGGTTTCCTGTACGATAAGGCCGAACAAACCCTGCTTGTTTTCGATGAACTCCTTGTAATCGTCTGCGTTAAAGCTGATGATGAATTCATGGTAGAAAACTACACGGTCGGCAAAGGAGAGGTCTTTTATCGAGTCTTGAAATTTTTCGACGATGTAGGCGTAAACGCTATCGGGCGTCAGCGCGGGGATCTTGCCGTTTACGCCGGTGCCCTCTTTGGTCAAAAACCAATCCTGTATACCTATACGCTGCCAAAAATTTGGTTTTGATTCCATTTGTGATGTAAGATTCAAATATGATTACTGAACATAAAACTGTAAAAGATGTTTTTGCCTGTTCAGCTATAATTTTAATGTTGTTTATGGCTTAGACGATGTATCTATTGTCGCGCTGTCCCTTGCTGCCGCCCTTGCAGCAGTGGTGCTGTCGATAGTCGCTTTTATCAGGCTATCGCGCACTCTTTTGATGGAATCAGCCCGTTGCCGGCGTTCTTTGTAATACTGGTTTGCAGGTACATCCTCTTGAGGGTTAGCCATCTGGGCTGTATCCCGAACCGTTTGGAGGGAATCCTGAGGGATTGTTTTAGGTAGGCGGGCATCTTTTTTATAGAATGCCGCATATACCGAAAAACCGACAAACAACACCAGTAAAGCTACTAACGCGTTGAATGCCAGCTTAGATACTATCATTTTCGATTCATCATCCGGCACGGCAGGTCCATTTCCATCTGCTTCCGAATTTTCTGATTGCAGTTCCAGTACCTGCTGCTGAAGTTTTTTATTCTCGCTTTTTAACGCTTCTATATTAGCTTTAGATACACCTCCAACACTGCTACTGCCAGTGGATGCCGAGATGCTGCCCGTAACAATAGCATCGTGCAGCTCTTGCCCATCTGCGTAACGGTCTTCGGGTTTCTTTTGTAAGCATTTACTGATCAGGTTAATAAGCCATGCCGGCACCTGCATCTCCTGACGCAGTTTTTGTTCAGTCCATTCCTCCGGTAGGTTTAGCTTGCGGGCTTTTATGGGATCGGGTACTTCCGATTCCATGTGGCCCAGCATCACGGCATTGCGGCCGGTATCGCCCTCGCCGGTTAGCGGGAAAGGTACATCGCCTGTTAAAAGTTCGTAAAGGATAACGCCATAACTATATACATCGGTCTGTAACAGCATTTTACCTTCATGCTGCTCGGGTGCCATAAACTCGGCGGCGCCCGCGTGGCGGATGCTGCTGCGGCGCTGTTCCTCGCTCATAATGGCCAGCCCAAAATCGAGCAGAACGTAGTTACCCGTATGGATATTATACTTTACATTATTGCTTTTGATATCGCCGTGCTTAACTCCTACTTTATGGCAATGCGCTAATGCACAGGCTAATTGATCTGCTACTTTAAGTAATTCTTTAAGCGTGAAGATCTTTTCGTGAGGTGGCGCGAGGAGTTCATTCAAGTCGGGGCCATCAATGTATTCCATCTCAATGAATGGAAATGAGCCGCTTTCCGTAACCCCTGAACTTAATATTTTTACGATGTTTGGGTTTGGTATCTCGTTGACTTTCTGTAGTTTGGCTACTTCATTTTGAAAGTTGCGGTAGTTTTTGTCGTCGCCGCTTTCGGTATGTATGGGTGTGGGTATCAGCTTTACTGCCGAATAAATGGTACCCGTTCGCTTGCCTTTATATACTGAACCCTGGCCGCCTGTGCGCAATGCGCCAAGGTTTTCCAAGCCCTCTGCTATTGTAAATACTTTACTCATTTATCGTGTTAAAATTACCGCTGCCCGTATAACGGTGAACCTGCTATGAAATTACAATAAAGTGGCCGCTTTGTTGTGGCCAACTCAAAATAATGAAAAATTATTTGCTAAAACTTCCATTTTTTTACCCTTTTGCTCGATTTTTCGGTCGTTTTTTCCGCCTTTTAGCGCTATTTTTTGCTCGAAAAAATGCTTTTTAGAACAGCTGAAATATGGCTCATGATTTTCATTGCCGTTGCATCGTGCTTATAAGCCTGCCACAACAAAATAGTGGTGAACAGTAAGGCTCCAAGCGCTGCGAGCAAACCATATAGAGCTATTTTGGAGACATATAATTTAGATGGTCGAGCCAAAAGTTCGGTCTCCTGCATTTTATCCATCGCCGCCTGGATGTCGTCTTCCCGCAGTTTATCTGCCTTTCCGTTTTCGCGAAGTAATTCATTCAAACGGCTGTGATGGAGTTTTACCTGGTCATGCAAGTAGTAGGCTTTGTTCTCATCGGCCAGGGTGGCCGATGGGTTGGTGTTATAGAGCAATATCATTTCCGAGATCAGCCTATCCTGCAGCTGGTTTTTGATGAGTTGCAGCTTTAACGACCACTCGATATCGGCATATTGTTTATCCGTTTCACCAACGAGCGCTATCGGCTCCATCCGCGTTTGATGTACCGACAGGGCTTCATAAAGTTCCAATGCATCGGTGAAACGAGCTTCGGCCTTTTTCTCCAGGCATTTGGTCACCACTTTCAGCATCCAATCGGGCACCTGCATTTCGCTGGCCTTTTTTTGCTCTGTCCAGACATCGGGCAGGTTGGCCCGGCGTTTTTCCAGCAGATCGGGCACCGCCGATTCCATATGTTTCAGCATTACGGCGTTGCGGCCGCTTTCGCCATCGCCGGTTAATACAAAGGGGACCTCTCCTGCCAGCAATTCGTAAAGGATAACGCCGTAGCTGTAGATATCGGTTTGCAGCAGCATTTTGCCGTCGTACTGCTCGGGTGCCATAAATTCTACCGCGCCGGCGTTTCGCATACTACTGCGGCGCTGTTCTTCGGTCATGATGGCGAGGCCAAAATCAAGCAGAACATAGTTGCCGCTGTGGATATTATATTTTACGTTGTTGCTTTTCAGGTCGCCATGTTTTACGCCGAGCCGGTGGCAATGCGCGAGGGCGCTGGCCAGCTGGTCGGCAACTTTCAGGGTTTCTTTTAGTGTGAAGATCTTTTGATGTGGTGGCAGCAGGAGTTCGCTCAGGTCGGGTCCATCAATAAATTCCATCTCGATGAACGGGAACGAGCCGCTTTCGGTAAGGCCGGAGCTTAGGATCTTTACGATGTTTGGATTGGGGATCTCGTTTACCTTTTGCAGCTTGGCTACCTCGTTTTGGAAATTGCGGTAATTTTTATCATCCTCGTTCTCTGCATAAATGGGCGTTGGGATGAGCTTAATAGCGGAGTAGATGGCACCGGTTCGTTTGCCCTTATATACCGACCCCTGCCCGCCGCTGCGCAGCGCACCGAGGTTTTCCAGGCCTTCTGCAATGGTAAATACTTTGCTCATTTATGTTGCTAATATACTCAACGGACGGATATATACCGCCTGAATCAGAATTTACAGGATTTTAGAATTTTCAGAATAAGAATTGGACGTTATGGTTTGCCACAACTTCATGCTGCCATCACATTTTGTTCATTCTTTAATTCTGAAAATTCTGATTCAAACAACCTATTTTATTTTTTGTTGACCCGGTTAAATTATATTTGCCCAAATGAAGATACTGCTGGTAGAAGATGAAGCGAAACTGGTATCCATCATTCAGCGAGATCTGACTGCCGAGGGGCATGAAGTAAGCGTTGCTTTGGATGGTACAACTGGTTTGCAAATGGCGTTGAAGGGCGATTTTCAGCTGATCATCCTGGATATTATGCTGCCGGGTATCAACGGCGTGGAGGTATGCCGCCAGTTAAGGCAGGCCAATACGCAGGCCGCCATTTTAATGCTGACTGCATTGGGTACTACCGAGAACGTAGTGGTTGGGCTGGATAGCGGTGCCGACGACTATATGGTAAAGCCCTTTAGCCTTGCCGAATTGAACGCCCGCATCCGTACCCTTGCCCGGCGTAACGGCAGCAACGCCTCCGCCCCTAACCTGTTGCAGGTGGCCGATTTGGTTATTAACACCAACGAACGGTCGGTAATGCGGGGTGGAAAAACGATAGAATTAACCGCTACCGAATACCGCCTGCTGGAGTTTTTGGTAAAGAACCGCAACCACATGCTATCGCGCATAGAGATCCTGGAAAACGTTTGGAACATCGATTTTAATATGGGTACCAATGTGGTGGATGTGTACATCAACTACCTCCGCAAAAAGGTGGATAAAGATTTTGAGCCGAAGCTGATCCACACGGTTGTGGGCATGGGCTATATCTTAAAATAAGCAGATGAGCATCCAACGAAAAGTAGCCCTTTTATTCCTGGCCTTTACTGTATCTATCATCCTCATCCTCAGCGGGGCTATATTTTACTTTGTACACCAGTTTACCTTTGAGGATTTTTATAAACGCCTGGAAGCCCGGGTGAATATCGCCTCGCAGATATACCACCTCAGCGATAAGGACAGCGTTGGGATGGTTAAGGACATCAGGCAGCGCTACCTCGAAAAGCTACCCGCAGAAAGGCAGTACACCCTAAAACCTGCCGATTATGCTAACGGAAAAGCCACAGGTATCCCGCAGGAACTGATCAGCAGCATTCTGAGTGATGGCAAAACGCGCTATAAAACAGATAATATTTTTTACGCGGGTAACATATTCAGGTTTGAAGATGGTGATGTGATGATCATCGTATCGGCTACCGACCCATACGGCTTAAACGAACTGAACAACCTGGAGCGTGTGCTTATCATAGGCTTTATGATCTCGGTGCTTATTGCCTACCTTATTGGTAAACGGTTCTCGTACCTAACGTTTCAACCCGTACGGAAGATCATAAAAAGGGTGAACACTATTACGGCCAGCAACCTGCACCTGCGGCTGGAAAGCTACGACGGCAAGGATGAGATAGCCGAAATGACGCAGACCTTTAACGATATGCTGGACAGGCTGGAAACCGCCTTTGAAACCCAGAACAATTTTATCAGCAACGCCTCGCATGAGCTGCGTACCCCGCTTGCCGTTATTAAAGGCGAGGCCGAGCTTGCTTTAAAAAATATGGAGAGGCCCGGTGCCGATCCACAGAAAACACTAAACCATATATTGGTTAGCGCGCAAAGCCTGCAGGATATTTTGACAAGCCTGCTGGGGCTTGCCCAAACGGGGTTCGATGGCAAAAAACAAAACTGGGAGCAGATCCGCGCCGACGAACTGGTTTGGCTGATAAAAGAAGCGGTTGACCACATCGTACCCGAAAATAATCTGGACATCGATCTTTCCGGCTTGCCCGAGGAAGATGAAAGGCTCATTATTATGGGCAATATAAACCTGCTTAAGCTGGCGTTGAGCAACATAGCGCTGAATGCCTGTAAATACTCTGATAACAAGTCTGTAACTATCAAAGTCTTCGCAGAGAACAGAAGCGTTATCTTCAGTATAAAAGACGAGGGCATTGGCATCCCCGAGGGGGATGTTCAGCATATTTTCGAGCCTTTCTTCCGGGCATCTAATACCGGGAAATTCGAAGGGCATGGCGTTGGCCTGCCGCTTGCCCTGAATATTGTACGCCTGCATAAAGGGAGTATTGCTATCGCATCCAAAGTGGATGAAGGTACCACCATCAGGGTGATGTTGCCGGTGCATGTGAAGGCCTCACCTAAGTCCTCTCCAAAGGGTAATAGCCCATCAGAAGACAGTGTTTATTAAATTTCGTTACGGGTTTATAATAAAAATTTTAAGTTTTAAGCCAAGTAAAAAAGTCGTTTTTATGTTAACCCTATAAAAATGCAATATACTTATTATCAATATTTTATATTGATAATTTTGAAATTGTGTTAAGTTGTGTTAACCCTAATTCCTAATCACCGATGCTTGATGGTTAGTAAAAGAGGGCGAAATTAAAGCAATTCATGGAAGGGCTTACAAAATTGAATATGCTGTCTTTTAATGGGCTATTACTCTCCAAAGGTGAGGACTTAAAGATTATTTTAGTGGCCTGTCCACTGGAAAGTGAAGGGTACACATATCTTTTCCATACCCCGTGAGGGGTTACCTGTTTGTAGCATTTTGTAAAAAAAAGTTATTGTGCTCCGTAGGTGCAACCCTAATTTGCTTGGTAGCCACCTGAATTGGATATGATAACCCCTAACTACAAATAGGTAGTCCCGAACGAGACATAAGTTTTTTCTCCGTTCCAAAAAAGCGAGTATCCTCTCCCAAAGATGGCAGGGTTAAGCATTTTTTCAAACTCTAATCAGATTCTAATCTTCCTCTTATATCGTTCTAATGCCGGGTGCCGACTATTGTATCAAACAATAAAAAAGCACTACCATGAAAACTACAAACATCTTAATTCCAACCGATTTTAGCCTGGCATCGTTAAAAGCTATCCCTGCATTAATACAACAGCAGCCCGGCCAAAAATTCAAGATCACGCTGGTGAACTTTCTTGGCCTGTCAGATTCTATCTCCGAACTACTAATGCTCTCGCGCCGCAGCAGGGAATATGAACATGTTACCCAGGAATTTTTAAATGAGTGCACCCGCCTATCGCGCGAGTACAGCGGGCAGATAGAGCACTTAACAACAGAGTTTTTTTACGGCAATACGGTGGCAGTGTTCAAAAATTATTTAGAGGCGCGGGAGATAGACCAGGTTGCCCGTTTAAAGGACCACACCTACGCCAAACTAACGCCACTAAGCTACGAACCCGGCACCCTGCTGGAACGCAGCAAATGCAAGGTAATAACCCTGGCGCCTTACATATTGCCACAGCCCGCAAAAGTAAAGGCTTTATACACTGTAGATCAGCTGGAGTTGCAGCAGGTTTAAACTAACACAATCATTTACCGTTTTAAACGAAAAACTTATGTTACTAAAAGATAATATCCCCGTAAAATATGTTGTTGGGAAAATAAAGAACGAATTATTCCTGGTGGCGGCCTATGCTGTTTTGATAGCGGCTTTCCACCATTTCTTCCCCGATCTGCGCATATCTATACCTATAGCTGTTCCGTCTATATTGGCTACCATTATATCGCTGTTACTGGCCTTTCGCTCTAACCAGGCTTATGATCGCTGGTGGGAAGCCAGGGGCATCTGGGGCGCCATCGTAAACGAATCGAGATCGCTTACCCGCCAGCTTATTACTTTTTTGGATAATGGCAACGAAGAAGCAGATCATTTTAAAAACCGGTTTGTAAAAAGGCAGATCGCCTGGTGTTACAGCCTCAGCCAATCGTTAAGAGGGCAAAACTGCTATATCCGTAGTGTTGATTTTTTGGTGGACGAAGAGGTGAAGTTTACCCGCCGGTTTACTAATATGCCCAACGCCCTGTTAAAACTGCACGGCCTTGATACGCAACTGGCCTACAAAAATGGCTGGCTGAACGATTATCAGCAGGTGGAAATAGACCGTACGCTTACCCGTTTATGCGATGCCATGGGCAAGTGCGAGCGGATAAAAAACACCATATTCCCATCTACCTACAGCCTATACATTCATTTTTGCCTCTACCTGTTCATTACGCTGTTGCCTTTCGGGCTGATAGAATACTTCGGGATCTTTGAGGTGCCGCTGATCATCGCCATAGCCGCTGCGTTTTTACTGGTAGAGAAAATGGCCATCCACCTGCAGGATCCGTTTGAGAACAAACCAAGCGATACGCCCACAACGGCCATATCGCAAAGCATTGAGCGCGATTTGAAACAGATGTTGAACGACAGCCATCCCGAGGCAATCCCGCTGGCAAAAACCGCCCGTGAACAGGATAAAGTTTTCTACATCCTTTAACCCTATGTTTATACTATGGCAAAAGCCTCCCTTTAATCGGGGAGGCTTTGTTTATTTAATTCCGGTTTCGGCCTTTAGCGCGTCGCCTTTTTTAACGGTTTTAAAGTCGAAGTTTTGGTAGTAGGCATCCTGCGGTATCTCAATGTTCATGCCCGTTAAATTCGCTATCTCCACTTTTACCCTGGTCACTTTAACATCGGTGACGTGGCCGCCTTTAGTGTTATCGGCGCTGAGGAAGTGAAAATGGTAATCGGCAATGGTTACGCTGCTTAAGTAGGTTGGGAGTTTAAAACCCATCAGCGTGCCGCTAACGTTTTCGGTAGTGAAAAACTTTTGGCGTTCCAGCATGCTGGCCAATGGCAAAAACGGTTCTTTCTCCACAGGTGGGAAAGCCCGTGTTTTTACCAAAGCAAAATCGCCGGTGATACGGATAGCATACAGGCCGTTAGCTTTGGTAAGGTATTGATCTATTTGGGCGAAGGTTCCCTTTTTATCTGCAGCGGTATTGATGTAAAATACAGTATCCGCTTTAAAGTTGGTAGACAGTACAAGTGGCACCTTTGCGGTATCGGGCATAATAGTGGTAACACCGGTTGAGCGGCTTTGATAAACTTTGCCGTTGAGTATCATCAGTTCACCATCAAGCATATCTGGAGCGCCCAGCCCGAAGTCGCCATGCGGCTTCATTTCTTTCACGGTTAAAGTACCGTGATAAAGCCCGGCCAAAAATGCATCGGCAATGCCGTATTGATAGAATTGATTATATTTTTTATGCTGCGCGCTGAGTTGCAAGGTAAGCAGGGAGAAAAATAATGCGAATAAGGTTTTCATGCGGTTGTGAAATATGGCCTAATATATTTATAAATGGCACGCTATGAAAATATTAATGCGATTATGGGCGTTTTAAATACGCTCTCGTTGTGGTATGCTGATTGGCAGAATAAACAACGAGGAACCTATAAACATCAGCAAAAGAATCTATTACACATGCCTAAAATTATTACCCGCATCTGGCACGGCACCACAAAAGCCGAACATAGCGATGCTTACCTTACCTTTTTGGAGGAAAGTGGTTTAACAGATTATAAAAATACCGAAGGAAATCTTTCCATTGAAGTATGGCGAAAGCTGGAGGACGATATCTGCCATTTTTGGACAGTCACCAAATGGCGATCATACGAGGATATTAAAAAATTCGCCGGTGACGACTATGAGAAAGCTAAATATTACCCCGAGGACGCCGAATACCTTTTGCAATACGAGGAAAAGGTGTTGCATGTAGAGACGTTTTCCTATTGACGACATGATTGGTTTTAGGCAATTTATTTTTAACTGCATGTTCGTGATGTAAAACATATCAAAACATTTGGGAGTAAACGTTGTCCTTAACTACGTGAAGGATATGATAGATACAACACCGCCGAAAAATCCCCCCCGTCCTAAGAGAGAACTTACCTACATCCAAAAAGTATGGCATACGGTGGGCATTGTCGCCCTGCTGGTAATTGTAGTGCTTATAGCAAGGGTGGCCTTTAATGTATTGCTGATGATACTGGCGGCTACGCTTATCTCCACCTATTTCCATGGGCTGGGCAATATTATTCAGCGTAAAACTAAATGGGGCCGTAAACCGGCTATGATACTTTCTGTTGGGGGTTCCTTTGCCATTTTAGCGGTGCTACTGTGGTTTATGGGTACAAAAATTCAGCACCAGGTGGCGCAGTTGAGCCACACACTGCCAAATACCATTAATGCCGCGCGCGGCAAACTTGCCGAAACACCGGTTGGCCAGCAGGTGCTTACTTACCTGGATGATAATTCGGGCAAGATATTTACTACCGCTCAGCACTTTTTTAGTACCAGTTTTGGGGTACTTGGCAACATTTACATCATTATGTTTTTGGGGATATTTTTTACCGTTAGTCCCACGGTTTACAAAGACGGTTTTATGATCATCATCCCGCCGGATAAAAAGGAACTTTGGCAGTGCATCATGAATCGTGTTAATTTTTCGCTAAAAGGCTGGCTGAAAGGCACACTGCTATCCATTGTACTGATATTTATTATGCTGACGATAGGCCTCACTATTATGGGGATACCCGCTGTGCTGGTGTTGGCGCTGATAGCGGCGATGCTGAAGATTATCCCTAACTTTGGCTCGCTGGTTGCCATGATACCGGGGGTATTGCTGGCATTAACGGTGAGCACCAATACCGCCATAATTGTGACGCTGATCTACATCGTATCGCAAACCGTTGTAAGTAATATTGTAACACCCATCATTCAAAATAAAATCATTAACCTTCCCCCTGCTTTAACTATTATCAGCCAGGTGATTATGGGTACGTTATCGGGTGCTTTGGGGATCATTTTAGCGGTACCGCTGCTGGCCATTATTGTGATACTGGCAGATGAACTGTACGTGAAGAAGATAAATGAAGATAACCCAAAACCGCACGTAGATGCCAAACATGTGCCACTGGCGGATTGAGGAAGAATAGTTTAAGGTTAAAAGTCATTTGGGAGATTCCATACTTTAAACTTTTAACCTTCAACTTTTAACAAAAAATCACTCCAGTACTTCGTAAATAGTTACCGCCCTGGCTTTGTTCTTGAGGTTCACATCCCCTATTTTTTCGCAGCTGAAGGATTCCTTTGCTTTGTGGTAAGTTTCTTCGGAGATGATGATCTGGCCACCTTTGGCTGCCGATTGCAGGCGCTGTGCCAGGTTTACGGCATCGCCAATTACGGTATAATCCAGCCGTTTCAAGGATGCGGAACCGATATTACCAGATACCACTTCGCCGGAGTTGATACCTACGGCTATTTGTGGCTGGTATGATTTTTCCCCGGCGTGTACAGCATCCATTTGCGCGATGTGCGCACGGGCAGCTAATGCAGCGTCAATAGCCCTGTCCAGGTGGTAATCCCCGCGGAAAACAGCCATTACGGCATCGCCCATAAATTTATCTACGTGGCCACCCTGGGCAACTATTTCTTTTACAATTTTATCAAACAAGCTGTTGATAAGCGTTACCACGGTATTGGCCGGCACATTCTCGGTAATAGCTGTAAAACCGCATACATCTACAAACATAATGGTGGCGTTAACCACCTCGTTCTTCAGCAGGCTGTTCTCAAACTCTTTGTGCGTCATAAAGTTGAGCACGTTCTCGTCCACATACATCTTTAGGATGTTGTTCTCTTTGATAGCTTTGATGGTTTCCTGTAGTTGCTTTACGTGGAGGATGGTTTTCTCCATAGTAAGGTCCAGGTCCTCGAAATCAACCGGCTTGGTTACAAAATCAAAGGCGCCACGGTTCATGGCCACGCGGATATTTTGCATATCACCATAAGCCGAAACAACAACAGCCTTTATCATTGGGTTTGCCTCGGGCAGGCGGCTAAGCAGCGTAAGCCCGTCCATTATAGGCATGTTAATATCGCTCAGGATAATATCCAGATCGGGGTGTTCTTTTATCCGTTCGAGTGCTTCTTCGCCATTTTGCGCGAAAACAAATTCGTAAATGTTCTCTCTTATCTTTTTCCGGAACTTTTGTTTTACCAACAGTTCCAAATCAGCCTCGTCATCCACCACTAATATCTTGGCCATTATTATTGATCGGTAAAGGTTTTAAGTTTTTCTTTTAACAGGGTAAAATCCAGCGGCTTGGTTAAAAAGTCGTTAGCGCCTTTTTCCATTGCCTGGCGGTGGTTCTCTTCGTCGCCATAAGCGGTTATCATCATCACCACGGGTGGCGGTGGGGTGTCAAAATCCTCGCGGATGTGGGTGAGCAGCTCAATACCGCTCATGCCCGGCATATTAATATCGCTGAGGATCAACACCACTTCAGATTGTTTTTCGTGCAGGTAATTGAGGGCTTGCTCGCCGGATTGCGCAAAGCTGAATTCTATTTCGTTATTGCGGATCTCTTTGCGGAAACGTTGTAAAAAAAGCGGTTGAACATCCGCCTCATCATCTACTACCAATATTTTCATAAGCTGTGTAAATATAAACTTTTAAATTTTAGCCGGGATGGAAATTACAAATTCTGTGTACTCCCCCTCCTTGCTGTCTATCTCTATTTTGCCGCCGTGTGCCTTCACAATAATATCATAACTTAAAGACAGGCCCAGCCCGGTACCCTCGCCCGTTGGCTTGGTGGTAAAAAAGGGTTGCAATATCTTATCCTTAATACTCTCGGGAATCCCCGTGCCGTTATCACGAACCGCCACCCCGCAGCCCCCTGAAGGGGGAGCAAAAGTTTTTAACCGGATAGTTGGCTTATACCCCGGCTGCCCGCCTTTCTGTTTTTGCTGAACCGCGTAGAAAGCGTTGGTGAATAAATTAAGCAGCACCCTGCCAATATCTTGTGGTACCATGTTCACCATGGGCAGGCTTTGGTCAAAATCAGTTATCAGTTCGGCATTGAAGGTTTTATCCCTCGCCCGCAGGCCATGATAAGCCAGGCGCAGGTATTCATCGGCCAGTTTGTTTATATCGTTTGGCTCTTTAACGCTCGTGCTGGCGCGGCTGTGTTGCAGCATGCCCTTTACAATGCCATCGGCGCGTTTGCCGTGGTGCAGTATCTTTTCGAGGTTTTGCTTCACATCGTTCGCAATGGCTATGGCCTCATCCTTATCGCCGTTGGTGAGCTCTATCTCCAGTTCATCAAGCAATTCTACACTCACCTCCGAAAAATTGTTGACGAAGTTGAGCGGGTTTTGGATCTCATGCGCAATGCCGGCGGTCAGCTCGCCAAGGGAGGCCATTTTTTCGGACTGGATGAGCTGGTTTTGCGTTTGCTTTAAATCGTTAAGCGATTGGTGTAATTCTGCCGTGCGCTCGGTTACCTGCTGCTCCAGTTCTACCTTCTGCGATGCAATAAGGTTTAAGCGTTCGGCCTCATTTTCGCGGGCCATTTGCTCCCTCTCGAGCGCTTCCTGCAATACTTGTTTTTGCAGAGTTTGAAAACGCTGAATCATCTTCCACAAAAACAATATCACCAGCCAGTAAAAGCAAAGCAGGGTAATATCGCCGCCGTGGGTGTGCACAACCCTTACGAAGGTGTTATCACCAGCCCCTGTGCCGTAAATAATATCGGCAATGAGGTAAATGATGCCAATAAATAAAAAGGGCAGCGCTGTAACCAATTTGAAAACTTTTTCTTGCCGGCTTTTGAACAAACTGAAAGAAAGTATGACCAATGAGTTTAAAACAAATATGCCAACTATGCCAGCCAAAGTAGCGGATAACGCCAGCTTACCCATTATTTGCGGTGATATCAGTGTGGCAGCCGAAAGGGAAATGGTATAGCTGAGATAGTTGCTTACCTTATACCAGCGGGGATAAAGAGTTGGTGCCTCGTAAAATATCGACAGGAATTTCCAGAGGAAAAAGCAGCAAAACAGGGCCAGCAATTGGCTGAACCGCGCAAGCACCGGTATTTCTTTCAGAAAAACGTCGTATAACGTAAAATTCCCTGCCAGCAGCGTATAAAAAAAACCAAACAGGGCAAAATACAGGTAGACCTTTTCGCGGCTTACGCTGTAAAAGAACAGGTTTACCAGTGCCGCAAGGATGAGGATGCCGCACAGGAATGATATGATGCCAACATCTTTTAACCTGTCTTCATAAAAATCAATCGCGTCCCGCTGTTCGTTTTTCAATAATTTAAATACGGGGACTATTGTGGCACGCCTGTCTAATTTAAAGTCGATGGATTGCCGTTCGTAAAAGGCCATTTGCTGCCCCGGCTGCAAAGTAAAAACGGCCTGTTTAAAGCGCTTTAAACCAGATCTCCGCGACCACGGTACATCATACCCGGTCGTTTTTCGGGTAACCGCGCCTGCGCTGTCAATTGCAAAAACATCCAGTTGGGATATGGACCCTGTGATGGCCAGATTTACCGGTGTGGGCAGCGTGTTTTTGAAACTGTATTTGCACCAATATGCGCTCGTGTTAAAATCCTTAACGCGGAATCCCTCAGTTTTAACCTGCTGAAACTGCATGGATCTAACCTGCTGCAGGGTGAGTTTTTCTGATGGATCTGGCAGTATCTGGAAGTACTGTTTGCCAAGCCAGGTATTTTCTGCGCTGTCGGTTTTAATATTATAAGCCAGAGGTAGTACCGTTTGAGCTCGCAGGCAAAGCGGTAACAGGATAAATAAAAAGCACAGTCGATAAAGTTTCGTCATAACTGGCTCGTTTACAGCGGTAATTTAATAATAAACGTGGTATACTCGCCCTCAACCGAGTCGATATCTATTTGGCCTCCATGCGCTTTCACAATAATATCATAACTTAAAGAAAGGCCCAGCCCGGTACCTTCACCGGTAGGTTTTGTGGTGAAAAAGGGCTGCAAAATTTTGTCCTTTATTTCTTCGGGGATGCCGATGCCGTTATCTTTTACCTTTATTTCTAAAAACTGTCCGCTTTTTAACGTGTTTACCTCTACCGTTGGTTTATAGCCAGCAAGGCCTGTTTTTTGCTTTTGCTGTACCGCATAAAAAGCATTGTTGAACATATTAAGCAATACCCTGCCCACATCCTGCGGAACGATCTTTATCAATGGCAGTGTGTCATCAAAATGGGTAACCAGTTCGGCATTAAAGCTTTTATCCTTTGCACGTAAGCCGTGGTAGGCCAGGCGCAGGTATTCATCGGCCAGGTTGTTCACGTTGGTTGGTTCCTGTATATCGCTGCTGGCGCGGCTATGCTGCAACATGCCTTTTACAATGCCATCTGCCCGTTTGCCGTGGTGGCGTATCTTTTCCAGGTTTTGTTTGATATCGTTAGCTATCGCCATCGCTTCTTCGGTATCGCCTTTGGCAAGCTCCTCGCCCATCTCGTCTATCAGTTCCATACTCACTTCAGAGAAATTGTTGACAAAGTTGAGCGGGTTTTGAATTTCGTGCGCGATACCCGCGGTAAGCTCGCCAAGCGAAGCCAGTTTTTCTGATTGGATCAGCTGCTGCTGAGTGGTTTGCAGCAGTTTTACAGCTTCCTGTAACTCGTCTTTTTGTTTGGTAAGTTCGGCAGTGCGTTCGGCTACCAGCTTATCTAAAATAACGTTTTGCTGGTTAATGGCCCTAAACTCTTCCTCCTGCTTTTTTGAACTGGCCCAACGCACAAAGATCCAGGAGAATGCGAGGAGGATGGCTATTACAAAAATGCTTTCGTGCGCATCTACAATTGTGGGGAAAAAGAACTCAAAAAATACGTCTATCAAACAAACTGCAACTAAGGGATAATGCGATTCCGCGTAAAAACGCATCATGTCAAAATCCGGCTCTTTCCTAATATAATATAGCATCCCGCCTAAAACAGCAGTGCCTACCAGTGTTTGGTAAGGTTCTTCCAATTCAGAATTCACCAAATAAACAACTATCCAAATGGCCCCACTACTAACATTGAGGATGGTTGACCACTTAGGCTTTAAGGGCGTGAATTTGATTACTTTAATAATGCGTCTTAAAAGTAAAAACGCCGCTAAAAAGAGAAAAATAAACATGCTTAGGCAAATGGATTAAGTTATGGCACTAAAGATAATATTTTTAGTAAAAGGTTACGCTATCGCATTCCACTAAATAAGCACACGGGCAATCTTGATGATTTGCATCACCCGGCTGAAATTTGGCCTTGCCGATAGCGTCGTTACGCTACCGGCAAGTGTATAGTAAACTCGGTGTACTCCCCCTCTTTGCTGCTCATATCCATTTTACCGCGATGCCCATTTACTACAATATCGTAACTTAACGATAGGCCCAGCCCAGTGCCTTCGCCTGCCGGCTTGGTAGTGAAAAATGGCTGCATTATCTTCTCCTTATTTGCCTCTGGGATGCCGTTGCCATTATCCTTCACGTAGATGCGGATCTCGCTTTTGCCCTTTGGCGGGGTAAATAAACTGGTTGATACTTCCACTAACGGCTTATACTTTTTGCCCCCGGTTTTCTTTTTCAGTTGCACGGCATAAAATGCATTATTGAACAAGTTGAGCATCACCCGGCCAATATCCTGTGGTATAACCTTCAGTTTTGGCAGGTCGGGATCAAGATCCAGCACCATTTCGGAATTGAAGTTTTTATCCTTGGCACGCAGGCCGTGATAGCTTAGACGCAGGTACTCATCAACAAGGGCGTTCATATCCGTTTCGTGCTTTTCGCCTGTGTTGGTACGGCTGTGCTGCAGCATGTTCTTTACGATGCCATCCGCACGTTTGCCATGGAGGACTATCTTCTCCAGGTTTAGTACAATATCGTCAGCAAGGGATAGAGCCTCCTTTTTACTGCCGCTGCGCAGTTCCTGCTTCATTTCAATGGCCAGCTCAATACTTACTTCAGAAAAGTTGTTTACAAAATTCAACGGGTTTTGTATCTCGTGGGCAATACCGGCAGTAAGCTCACCAAGCGAGGCCAGTTTTTCCGACTGGATAAGCTGCTGTTGCGCCGCTTTCAGTTCGTTTACGGTAGCTGCCAGTTGATCGCGCTGCGAGGTGATCTCTAACTGCTGTTCGCTTAGTTCTTTATTAACAACCTGTAGTTCGTCGGTACGCTCCTGTACTTTTTCTTCCAATAGCTGGTTTTCCTCTTTTAGATGACGCGATCTGTACTGTACATACGCGTAAATGGCCGCAGCCAAAAGTACCGCGTAAAGCGCCCATGCCCACCAGGTAAACCACCACGGGGGACTAATAACCACTACAACGCTGTCTCCTTTTTCGCCCCACACGCCAGAACTATTGGCGGCTTTTACTTTAAAAGTGTAAGCGCCTGCCGGCAGGTTGTTATAAGTTACGGTACGGCTGGTGCCTGCCTGTACCCATTGTTTATCGTAACCTTCCAGCATATAGGCGTAAGTGTTGGCTGCCGGGTTTTCGTAATGGAGTGCTATATAGTTAAACTGCACGCTGTTTTGGTTATGGGCAAGTTCCAATTTGCCAAGCCCATAAGTTAGGGTTTGTGTGGCAAGGCTATCGTTTGTACCGGGGCTGTTATACCTGATGCTTTCGATATGTACCACGGGCGGGTACTCGTCATCATCGAGATCTTTAGGGTTAAACAAGGCAAGCCCGGTCCTCGTTGATAACGCAAAACGGCCATCGGCCAAATTGTTGGCTTCCAGGTGCGCCAGCTCTGCACCGGGGAGTATATCATCCAGCATATAATTCCTTAGCACCATTGTTTTAGGGTCTAAACGGGTGAGCCCTCTATCGGTGCCTATCCATATGCGTCCTGCCGAATCTTCTTTTATACCGATGATGCCGTTATATAACAGACCAGACTTTTCGTTTATCTGCCGGGTATAGGTACACTTTTTACGATCGAACTCGAACAAGCCCGATTGGTAGGTGCCTACCCACAGCCTGCCTGCCCGGTCCTCAAATATCTCAGATACGCAGGTCATTTTTTTGTTTTGCACATTGAGGTACGAGAAAAACTTGCCGGTTTTACGATCGAATTTATTCAAACTCCCGGCGTTGGTACCTACCCACAGCGTGTTTTGCATATCCTCGTAGATGGTAATTGCACGCGCATCGTCCAGCGCCCCATCGTTGACTTTAAACGGATTGTTAAAATCGCTGTGAAAGGGATACCGGGTGAACTTTTTGGTAGTTGGCTCAAATGAACAAACCCCGAGGCCCCCTTTGTCATTTATGGCCAGCCAAACTGTGCCGGTATGATCCTGGTAAACAGTGGATATAAAATCACCGGGTATGCTTGAGGCGTCTGCCGGGTTGTTGCGGTAAGTTACTTTTACACCGGTTGCCACATTGTAAACCACAAAACCCGTGCTGGTGCCGATATAAAGTATATTACCGTTTTCCCAAACAGTGCTGATCACCTGCCCGGGTAAAGCGGCGTATAGTTTAGTAAAGCGCCCTGTTGCCATATCCCAGTTGAATACGCCTTTAATCGTTTTTATTTTTGTGCGCAATTTGGTTGATGAAACAACATGCGCCGAACCGCCCGGGTAGCCATTAAGGTTATCGTTACTCTGTGTAATATTCTCAAAAGCGCTTTTTACCTTGCTGATTTTGTTTACGCCGCCGTACCCAAATCCAAGCCATAAGTTATTCGCGCGGTCTACCAGTTTTACGGTAACATCGTCGGATATCAGCGCGCCGGGTTGCGCAAGTTTTGGCTTGTAATATTCAAAATGCGCTGTCTCCGGGTCGAAATAGAGCAAGCTGCTTAATGGGGAGATCCACAGTTTGCCGTTTTTATCTTCTACAATTCTGCTTAACTGTGTTATCGCGGTATCGTTGGTTAAATAATTGGTGAATTTACCGGTTTGCCTATCCAGTTTTGACAGTCCCGTCTCGGTACTAAACCACAAACGTTGCTTCTTATCTTCATAAATAGTATTTATACCGGCGTCTAAAATACTGTCCAGGTTTTTCGACGCGTGGTATTCTTTGATGATCTTACCGGTTTTTGTGTCGAAGCAACTCTCCCTTAGGTTGATGTTGTTGCCATGAAAAAGGTTTATCCATAAAAGCCCGGGCTGCGACGGTGCTTCATAAACAGGGTTCGCACCAACCATTTTTGAGGTATCGGTAGTGGAGAGGTACGCTTTAAATGGCCTGCCCGGCCCCATGTAATTAAATAAACCGTTAGTGGTGCCTATCCATATTTTACCGTCGGCAGTTTTTTGCACGTTCATCAACAGGTCGGCGTCTATATGGTTGTTTCCTTTAACTTTATTGCCAAAAAACTCGTACTTTTTGGTTTGAGGGCTAAATTTCGCAATACTCACCCCGTTCAGATCATTCACATTGCCCCAAACGTTTCCATCATTATCTATAAACTTTATACCAAAATATTGATAAGTGTTACTGGGCGGGTAAATAAACTGGTCGAAACTGTCTTTAGCCCTGTTGTATTTAAACAGCCCGTTGGCTGTTACACTAACCCAAAGGCTTTTATCAGCGCCTTTGGCAATGCTTAGTACATTGGTTACGGCCCCAACATTAAGCTTATCGCTGCCCAGGTTATAAACTTTATAGTTGTACCCATCGTAACGCACCAGCCCGTTTTGCGTAGCTATCCACATGTAACCTTCGCTATCCTCCACCATCGATCGTACATACGATTCGGGCAGCCCCTTTTTGATATCCAACTTATCAAAATAAACATGAGAAGTTTGCGCCTTGCTGTAAACACACACTACGAGCAGCAATACGATCAACAAGGTTCTTTTCATGGGAAAGAATTGGTTTTAATTAATTGGTTAATTAACTAATTAATATGGTAAATATCAAATGGTGCTGGTCTAATACACTGTGCGGAAGGCTATATTTTTCTAATTTATGAAAACTGAAAACTTAACAAGGCAAAGAAATAAACATTTAATATCTTAGCCCTTAAAACTTACAGGGCAATTACCCAATACCCTTTTGGTTTAAACGCTTTAATTATCACATCTAAGGTTAAGTAAATCAGCATACTGAATGAAGAACTCTACTACTGCACAATGGCTAACCGATATTGCATACACCTTAACGGGGATCTTGTTCTGCGGTTTTGCCCTTAAAAGTTTCTTAATTCCTAACCAGTTTTTTGATGGTGGCGTAACGGGAATTTCGCTTTTGGTGCACGAGCTTAACCACTTTAACATAGCCTGGGTTATTGTAGTGGCCAATATTCCTTTCATAATTATGGGGGCTTACCAGGTTAATAAAACCTTCGCGGCCAAAACACTGGCGGCTATTATTCTGCTTGGATTATGTTTGCAGTTTATGCCTTACCCGCAAATAACATCCGATAAATTGCTGGTATCTATCTTCGGAGGAGTATTTATGGGGATTGGTGTTGGGCTGGCCATTCGCGGGGGCTGCGCGCTGGACGGTATTGAGGTTTTGGCGCTTTATACCGGCAAGCGCATCAGTTTTACCATCAGCGAAATTATCCTGGGTATCAATATCGTCATCTTCCTGATAGCCGCATTTGAACTGGGGCTGCCAACCGCGCTCTATTCCATCATGACCTACTACACGGCATCCAAAACCATTAGTTTTGTGATAGAAGGTTTGGAGGAATATACCGGGGTGACTATTATATCTGCCCAAAGCGAGTTTGTAAAAGAACGTTTGGTAATGGAACTTGGCCGCGGTATCACCGTTTACAAAGGCGAGCGCGGTTTTTTAAAGGATAGCTTTGACATCAGCCAGCCGGTAGATATTGTTTTTACCGTAATAACCCGTTTAGAGGTAAGGCGCCTGCGCAACCTGGTACACGAGATAGACCCTAAAGCCTTCATCTTTACCAGCACTATTAAAGAAGCTGCCGGCGGCGTGCTCAAGAAACGGGCAAGGCACTAAGTTTGTAAATTATTGTATAAGAATATGGAAAGCCGGATGTAAAAATACTTCCGGCTTTTTTGCATTAAAAGTTGATGAAAATCGCCCTAAATTCGATGAGTCCCTGCTCCTGCCCGACGAACCGCTAAAAGCGGTCGATAAAAGCAATTTTACATCCTAAATGCTGATAATTAAGCTTTAACGACTGTTATCGGCAGTACGTCTATATATTCCCCGCGCTGGTCTATTTGGTTTTTGGGGTTGAATTTATTGTTGTTGCTTTGGCTATTGAAACAAACGAAAACAGTTTATTTAACAATCAAAAATTAAGAAATATCATGAAAAATTCAATCAAATTAGCAACCCTTTTATTATTAGTAAGCACAAGTGTTTTTGCTGCAACCCCTGCAAAAACCAAACAAGACGAAATAACCGTACAGGCATCTGCTAAAAACTTAGTGGTTGGCGTTACCATCCAAAAAGAAACATCCGGCCGCGCTTACGTAAAGTTTTACGATAGCGATAACAACGAAGTAATGACCGATTACCTGCCAAGTAAGGAATCAATAGAAAAAGGTTACAACCTGTCGCAATTGCCTTATGGTAATTACACTATGGCGGTAACATCAAATAACAAAGTGGTTACCAAACAACTGAGTGTTTACAAAGAATTCGGCGAAAAGACCTTTGTGTTTTTGCAGTAATTATTAAGTGTAATAATGGCGAACGCCTCTGCCGAAAGCAGGGGCGTTTTTTATTTTTGCACGAATTTCAATCGTCAATAATAAAACAGAAAGGTTAAATTGCGCCATTACACGCATAAAGGTTGATGGCTAAATCCATAAATTCTATCTATACTATTCATTTCGGG
The DNA here is from genome assembly GCF_039925265.1 of Mucilaginibacter sp. GTDB lineage: Bacteria > Bacteroidota > Bacteroidia > Sphingobacteriales > Sphingobacteriaceae > Mucilaginibacter. The sequence continues at coordinate 192,412 of NZ_JBDSZG010000013.1, read as the reverse complement.
TTGGTTTGCCTCAGTTCGCTTTTGTTTTCCGCGAGTTATAACATGCTCATCCCCGAGTTGCCGGCCTACCTCAGCAGTATGGGCGGTGGCGAACATAAAGGCCTTATCATCGCCTTGTTCACGCTTACTGCGGGCATATCGCGCCCATTCAGTGGTCGCCTTACCGATAAGCTTGGCCGTGTACCGGTAATGGCTGTAGGCAGTGTGGTTTGTTTTATCTGCGGCTTTTTGTACCCTGTGCTCAGCACAGTTTCGGGTTTTTTGTTTTTGAGATTACTGCATGGCTTTTCTACCGGCTTTAAACCTACAGCCACGGCTGCTTACGTAGCCGACATAGTACCAAAAGAACGCTGGGGCGAAGCTTTGGGCATGCACGGTATTTGCTTTAGCACCGGCATGGCTATTGGCCCGGCCATAGGCAGCGCTATTCGGATGTCGCATTCGTTGAATACACTTTTTTATACATCGTCGTTCTTTGCGTTGATGTCGATAGCGATATTAATGAACATGCGCGAGACCCTGAAAAGTCGGGAGCGTTTTAACCTGGGCATGTTTAAGATCTCCCGTAAGGATATCATCGCCGTGGAGGTTTTGCCTGCGGCCATCGTAACGCTGTTATCCTATATGTCTTACGGCGCTATCCTTACCCTAATCCCGGACTGGAGCCATCACCTCGGCATCGCTAATAAAGGTTTGTTTTTTATGGTGTTCACCATTGCTTCGCTTATCATCCGTTTTGTGGCCGGCAAGGTATCTGATAGATACGGTCGCTTAGTGGTTATAAAGGTCGGGTTAGTGTTGCTTGTGCTGGCGCTGGTATTAGTTGCCTATGCGCATACAGTTACCGGTTTAATGCTTGGCGCGGCGCTTTATGGGGTGTCACAGGGTATACTATCCCCTGCCCTCAACGCCTGGACAATTGACATGAGCCAACCCAACCACCGTGGCAAAGCCATAGCCACCATGTATATATCCTTAGAAGCCGGAATCGGACTTGGTGCATGGGTTGCCGGCTGGTATTACCAGGATGTGATAAGCCAGGTACCGTACATCATCTACGCCACTGCCGGTATTACCGTAATAGCGCTCGCCTACATGTTCCTGCGCCGCGAACCTGTTAAAAAGGTGGAAGCAGTGGAGAACGAGGTGCTGGCGTAGGGTTTTCCATCACTTACAAAGACAGCTCAAGAACTCGGTTATTTTGAACCCGCCAGCTTTTTTAAGGTTAACGACTTTAATATCCCCATCATTTCTATGTAGTCGGCTGCTGTATACCCCATTTTTTGAAAGGTGCACATTAACAAATAGGTCCTTATCTACCATGGCGTAACCATACATATTCTTTTGAGAATAGGGCATCCCTTTGGGGCGCGTCGACCAATTCCAGCTTTTCGTTCCTCATATCCAGTTTTATCTTGTCGTCGCGATCTACCTTACCGGCCAATATCTTTTCCGATAGTTCGTTCATGATCTTTTTCTACATCAAACGTTTCAGTGACCTCTTTAAGTATTTGGCCATGGATTGCCTTATTTTTTGGTAAAGCTTGAGCATATAAAATACTAATCCTATGTTTGACCTAAACCAGATTAAATGACCACTTTAAGATTAGCCTTTTCAACTCTTGTTGTATTACTTCTTAGCTGCAAAAAAAATCAGCAATTAACAAAAGATAGCGTAATTGTTCCATCTTCTGTAGTTAAGCAATGGCTCAATTTGAATTATGCCGATGATGGCAAAGAGTATCATAACCTCGACATCCATTTGCCCACAGTAGCAAAACCCACCTATAAGGCAATTATTGTAATATACGGTAGCGCATGGTATGGCAATAATTTGAAACAAGCTGCATTTGATGCTTTTGGAAAATCATTGCTTGACAGCGGTTTTGCGGTTATAGCCATTAACCACAGGTCAAGTGGCGATGCTCCTTATCCGGCTCAAATCAATGATGTAAAAGCTGCGGTACGGTATGTGAGGGCAAATGCCGGTAAATATCAAATTGATGCTTCATTTATTGGCATTACAGGCTATTCGTCAGGTGGACATCTTGCCTCGCTCGCCGCTACATCAAATTCTGTTAAAGAATTTACAATAGGAAAAGTAAAAGTTGATATAGAAGGAAATGTTGGAAATTATACCGCAACCAGCAGTTCTGTGAATGCGGCAGTGGATTGGTTCGGCCCTATAGACATGGCCCTCATGGATGGGTGTAATAAACCTAAAGGAGCAGACTCTCCCGAAGGAGCACTTATTAGAGGCAATCCGGTCGAAAATCTTGATATGATAGCTCTTCTCAACCCCATCAGCTTTCTGGACAAAACGGATCCTCATTTTATCGTAATTCATGGCGATGCGGATAATGTTGTACCCTATTGCCAAAGTGAACTTTTTGCCAAAGCGTTGCAAGAACGGGGAATATTAACTGAGTTTATTACTGTTTCTCAAGGTCAGCACGGACCGATCACATTCAATGAAAATACTTTTAAAAAGATGACGGATTTCTTTTTAAAGGAAGCTGGAAAAAACTAATGCAGCACTCTAATCGTCTCTTTGCCTTACGTGTCCTCATGCAATAAAGAGCCACCCTCACAGGCAGCTCTCCATTCTGAACTTATTTTGAACCTTGGTGTTCGCAGCTCCTCACCACTCACTATTTACCACTTACAACTCCGCCTCAGGAATTCATAAACACAAAGTTGTTATCAAACATATCCAGTTTTATTTTGCTGTCGCGATCTACCGCACCGGATAGGATCTGTTTCGACAGTTCGTTCATTATCTTTTTCTGTATCACCCTTTTCAATGGCCTTGCGCCAAATTGCGGATCGTAACCTAACTGCGCCAGCCAGTCTAAAGCTTCTTCGGATGCTTCTATGGTGATGCCCAGTTCGGCCAATGTGTTTTGCAATTGTTTAAACTGCAGTTTCACAATGTCGGTTATCTCGTCGCGACTAAGCGGGGTAAACATGATGATCTCATCTATCCGGTTCAAAAACTCAGGACGAATGGTGGAGCGTAATACGTTGAACAGGTCGCTCTTCGTTTTGGCGATCACCTCGTCGCGGTTCTTGTCCTCCAGATCCTGGAAATTCTCCTGGATAATATTGGAGCCGATGTTGGAGGTCATGATGATGATGGTGTTTTTAAAATTCACCACACGGCCTTTGTTATCGGTCAGATGTCCGTCATCCAAAACCTGCAGCAGAATATTGAATACATCGGGGTGAGCCTTCTCTATTTCATCCAGCAATACCACGCTATACGGTTTGCGGCGTACAGCTTCGGTTAACTGCCCGCCTTCATCATACCCAACATAACCCGGAGGCGCTCCTATCAACCGCGATACCGAGTGTCGTTCCTGGTACTCGCTCATATCTATCCGCACCAGCGAGTTTTCATCGTTAAACAAATACTCGGCTAAAGCCTTGGCCAGTTCCGTTTTACCAACGCCCGTAGTGCCCAGGAAAATGAACGAACCTATTGGCTTGCGTTTATCCTGTAAACCGGCACGGCTACGGCGAATAGCATCACTGATGGCCTCTATGGCTTCCTCCTGCCCCGCTACGCGTTTGTGCAGTTCTTCTTCCAGGTGCAGCAGCTTTTCGCGCTCACTCTGGATCATTTTGCTCACCGGGATACCTGTCCAGCGGCTTACCACACCGGCAATATCGTCGGCAGTAACTTCCTCTTTCAGCATCCGGCTGTCGTCGTCGTTTTCGGCAAGGGCAGCTTTTAGTTTTTCAACTTCCTGCTGGGCCTGCACAATGGTACCGTAGCGCAGTTCGGCTACTTTACCGTAATCGCCCGCACGTTCTGCCTGCTCAGCTTCCAGCTTGTAATTCTCTATCTGCTCAACCTTTTGGTTAATGCCATCCACAATATCCTTTTCGCCCTGCCATTTGGCACGCAGCGAATCGCGCTGGGCGGACAGGTTAGCAATTTCTTCGCTCAGTTCAGCAACCTTTCGGTCGTCTTTCTCGCGTTTAATAGCCTCGCGCTCAATTTCCAATTGCATTATGCGGCGCTCCAATTCGTCTACCGCTTCCGGTACCGAATCCATTTCCAAACGCAGTTTAGAGGCTGCTTCGTCCATCAGGTCGATAGCTTTGTCCGGCAAAAACCTGTCGGATATATAGCGTTGCGACATCTCTACCGAAGCAATAATAGCCTCATCGCGAATGCGTACCTTGTGGTGTGCCTCGTAACGCTCCTTTAAGCCACGCAAAATAGAAATGGCATCGGCAGTGTCCGGCTCGCCCACCATCACCTTTTGGAAACGACGCTCGAGCGCTTTGTCTTTCTCTACATATTTTTGATATTCGTTTAGCGTGGTTGCGCCAATGGCCCTTAATTCGCCACGGGCTAAGGCCGGTTTTAATATATTAGCCGCATCCATGGCACCTTCGCCACCGCCAGCACCAACCAGGGTATGGATCTCATCGATGAAAAGGATGATCTCCCCATCGCTCTGGATAACTTCTTTAATAACAGCTTTAAGGCGTTCTTCAAACTCACCTTTATACTTGGCACCGGCTATCAGAGCGCCCATATCCAGCGAGAAAACGGTTTTGGTTTTCAGGCTTTCGGGCACATCTCCTTTGATGATGCGGAAGGCAATACCCTCGGCAATGGCGGTTTTACCAACGCCGGGCTCACCAACCAGTATCGGGTTGTTTTTGGTACGGCGCGATAAGATCTGGATCACGCGGCGGATCTCCTCGTCGCGGCCGATCACCGGGTCGAGCTTGCCGCTTTCGGCGTACTCGTTCAGATCGCGGGCGTATTTGTTAAGCGCGTTGTAGGTGGCTTCGGCGTTTTGGTCGGTACCTTTATTATCGCCGCGTAGTTCAACTATAGCCTTTTTCAGGTCTTTTTCGTTTACGCCGAAATCTTTTAATGTCGATGCCGTTTTATCGCCGGCAGCTAATACGCCCAGCAATAAATGCTCCACCGATACAAATTCGTCTTTAAATTCTTTAAGATATGATTGCGCTTTTTGTAAAGCGCCGTTCACTGCTGAGGACAGATATACATTGCTCCCACTCACTTTTGGGAACGATGCGATCTGCGCGTCGAGCGTTTCGTTTAACCGGTTTAAGTTAACGTTTAGCTTTTTAAGCAGGTAGGTTATTACGTTTTCATCAACCAAAAGCAGCCCTTTTAGCAGGTGCGCGGTCTCTATGGCCTGCTGCTGGTTGCCGGTTGCTATTTCGGATGCCTTTTGCACGGCCTCCTGTGCTTTTATGGTAAAATTGTTGAAATTCATGGTATCAAGGTAAGCTCAAAACTATTGCCACGGATGCGTTCAGGAAAATTTGACATTGAAATTTGTTGCGGTCGGTCATTTTGGCAACCACTATGCTCATAATCGGCCATATTGTATTGCTTTAAACGGAAAAATATTATTTTTGATTACAAAATGGTACTTTTGGGGAACCCTTACTAATTTAATCTTGGATACTCATTTTTTTTCTAAACTGCCGGCCAGGTATGGTAATGCTTATCGCAATTATTACACGTATCAGAATTTGCTGGGCGTGCGTACCGCAAGTTTTATTTTCCTGATACTGAACCTCATCCTCAGGATCCTTTATCACATCTTCCCGGAAAGCTTAACAAAGGCCCAAAACTTCCCCGAATTTAGTTTTACCAATTGGATCTATATTATTATTACGCCTTTCTTTTACCTAACCAGCCACCTGCTTGTCAACAGGTTTCGGGAAACCAAACGAGGATCTGCAGGGATGGCGTTGTTCGTATTTTCATTTTCGCTTTATATCGTCATCTGCGGCATGTACTCCAGCTTTATTGCCACTGCCGACCCAAGCAACGCCCTTACCCTTTACCTGCTTGCACTGAGTATGGTTAGCGTACTTTTTGTGTTTGAGTATTACGAAACAGTAGTGTTGTTGGTGAGTATTGAGCTGTTGTTTACCATTCTGCTTTTCCACGCGCAGGCCGATGCTACCGAGATGACCTATAACCAAATGATATCCATGATATTGCTGGCGGGTTTCTTTTTAACGTCGCGGTATTTTTTCTCCTACAAGGCAAGTTATTACCTGCAGATCGTCGAGATTCGCGAGAAGAATACGGTTATTGAAAAAGCCAACATCTTTAAGAACCAGGTGTTGGGCACCGTTGCGCACGATCTGCGTAACCCTATTGCCGCAGTAGAATCGCTGGCGATGATGATGGAACTGGAGGATATAGATGAGGATACCCAGGATAACCTGAACATGATGCGCGAAAGCTGCGTGAAGGCGCGTACCATTATTGACGACCTGCTGGAAGCCGCGCGCAGCGATGGTGAGGCTGGTTTTGATACCCGCCGTACCGAACTTAACCAAATGCTGCAGGAAATTGTAAACACCTGGCACATACAGCAAAAAGGTAAAAATACAGTGGTTTTACATAGCGACATTAAGGCCGTTCACGTGATGATCAACCACGAAAAATTCCCACGGGTGATTGATAACCTGGTGAGCAACGCCCTCAAATTTTCTAAGGAGAACGACAAGGTGGAGATTTACCTCAACAGGATAAAAGAACGTGTGATTATCAAAGTAATTGACCACGGCTTAGGAATCCCAAAAGAGATGCTGCCCAAAATCTTCGACCGCTTTAGCGGCGCTGGCCGTACCGGCTTAAACGGCGAGCAATCTACCGGCATCGGGCTCAGTATTGTAAAACAGATAGTGGAGAGCCACAACGGCAAAATATACGTGCAAAGCGTAGAAGGCAAAGGCAGTATGTTCACCATAGAGCTGCCGCAGGCGGAATAGATTTTGGTTCATGGGTGATAGTTCATGGTTCATAGCCGGATTGAGCTACCATAACATCCTCCAGAGCGCTGCTATGAACTATCAACCATCATCTATGAACTAACAAAAAACTTCTCATTAAAATTCACCAAATACAATTTCTCGGTCGCTCTTGTGCAGGCGGTGTAGAACCAGCGGAGGAAATCGGTGTTTACCATTTCTTCGGTGCGGTAGCCCTGGTCTACAAAAACGGCTTCCCATTGGCCGCCCTGGGCTTTGTGGCAGGTAATGGCATAGGCAAATTTCACCTGCAAGGCGTTGTAATATGGGTTTAGCTTTAATTGTTCGTGTTTTTCGCGTTTGTTGTGGATATGGTCATAATCCTTCATCACCTCCAGGTACAGCTGCTTTTGCTTATCCGGCGTTAGCGCGGGCGCTTCAGAATACAGCGTATCTATCAATATCTTGCAATCCAGCACCGGGTCTTCGGCATAATCTATAAACTCCAGCTGCACATCCGCGAAACGGAAACCGTACATTTCTTCCATGCGGCGCACCTTGCGCAATTTCACTATATCGCCATTGGCGATGAAGGCGGTGCTGCCCTCCTCCTCGGTTTGCAGCCAAAAGTAGTTGTTGCGCACGATCATCAGCTGATCGCCGCCGGTGAGCTCTTCCTCCCGCATTAAAATACGGTTGCGGATCTGCATATTATATTGGTTGGCGTTTTTGTTGCTGCGGCAAATGATGAGCGTGCCGTCGTAACCGTATTTGTGATAAACGGTGCTTAACTCCTCCTCCAGGTCGGCGCCGGTCATGCGGATCACGTCTTTAAAGCCATCGGTAACAATTTGCGGATATTCCTCTCCTTCGCGGCGGATGATATCGCGCACTTCGGTAACGTTGAATAGGATGCCGGAGTCCTGCTGCTGGCGTAATACATCGGTTAGTTCGTAACCGTGGATAGCCATCATGAATTTATCCTTCATCAGTTTGGCATCCAGCGCCGGACTGTCTATAGAGCCAACGGGCGGCAGTTGGGCGGTATCGCCAACCAACATCAATTTGCAATTGCGGCCATTGTACACGTAGCTTACGAGGTCCTGCAATAAGGTGCTGCCGTTGAAGCCGCTATGCTCATCAGAGATCATGGAGGCCTCATCCACAATAAAAAGGGTGTTGGTTTGCAGGTTGTCGTTCAGCTTAAAGGCTTCATCCATATTCACTGCCGATTTTTTGCGGTAGATACGCTTGTGAATGGTAAAAGCCTTGCGCCCGCTGTAATTGGTGATCACCTTGGCAGCACGGCCCGTGGGCGCGAGTAGTACGGATTTATATTCATAATTCCTTAATGCATTCACCAGTGCCCCCACCACGGTTGTTTTACCCGTACCGGCATAACCACGCAGGATAAAGCACTCGTCGCCATCATCGCTTAATAGAAAGCGGTGCAGCTTACCAAACAGTTCTGCCTGCTGGGCATTAGGCTGATGCGGGAAGGAAGAGGATATTTGTTCTGATGAAGGCACGCGCAAAAATGCTGATAAGTATCTTAATTAAGTACTGCGAAAAAATATTACTTTTGTTAAACCTGCATGAGCGAGCATAACTACAAATACACCGACGAGCAACTGAGCCTTAACGAGGCCGCTAACTACAATTTGTTATTACAAGTTGATCCGCATAGCTTTAGTTACGCTATTGCCTATAAAAAGAAGCTTTTAGCCTGGGCCGAAAATTGTCCGCTTGGCGAGTTAGCTAATCCCCAGGAACTACAGGAGGTTTTAACGGCCAACTACAAACAGGTAATTACCGGCTTAACATCCGGTGCCTTTACTCTAATGCCCGAGGCATTGTTTGATAACGAGTACGCCGCCAATATTGCCCGCCTGCTGGATGTTGCCGAAACCGACAGTGTTTACGCGCAGCCTCTGGACAGCAAAAACACCATTATTTACAAGGTTGACCAAACCGCTTCCGCCGCGCAGGGCGTTTTTGAGAATGAAACCATTGTATACCGGGCAAAAGGCTGGATAATCGCCGTTGCCAACAACTACCCCACCAGCACCGATCTTTACCTGAATATTGAGAACGGTACGGTAGAAATTTTGAATTTCAACTACGATAAACTGCGTTTTTACAACCTGTTCCCCTATAAAAACCACGAGGAACTGGCCTATTTCAGCGCCTTTGTTGCTGATGAGTTGGGAATGAGTCCCGAAAGCCTCACCTTGGTGCTTAGCGGCGATGTAAATGCCTCTGATAAAAGCTTTACCTACCTGGCAGAGTTTTTTGGCAAGGTGAAAATAAACGATACCCAAGTACTTGTATTGCCCGAGCAGGTTGTTCCTCACAAAATACTCAGCCTTGCCGCTTTATCGCTATGCGCATCATCGGAGGAAAACTAAAGGGACTGCGGCTTAACCCGCCAAAGAATCTGCCCGTACGCCCAACCACCGATATGGCCAAGGAGGCGCTCTTTAATATCCTGCTCAATCAAATAGAGTTTGAAGATATCACCGTGCTCGACCTTTTTAGCGGCACGGGAAACATCTCCATGGAATTTGCCTCGCGCGGAGCCGCACAGGTAACCAGTGTAGACCGCAGCCAGCAATGTGTTTTTTATTTGAAGGATACCACCCGCCAGCACGGCTTAACCCAGGTACAAACCTTTAAAGCCGATGTATTTAAATACCTGGAGATGGAAACCGAGCAATACGACCTTATATTTGCCGACCCGCCTTACGACCTCAATAAGATCCCCGAGATCCCCAAAATAGTTTTCGCAAAAAACCTGCTGAAACCAGATGGTTTGCTTATTGTGGAGCACCAATCTATGCAGAATCTGAGCAACCACCCTGCTTTTGTAGAGCAGCGTAAGTACGGGCATTCTTCCTTTTCCTTTTTTAAGTCAGCGGAGCTGTCTGTCTGAATCAGAATTGGCAGAATTTTAGAATCACAGAATGCTTTGCCACGCATGGTAAGGTTAGATGAGAATAAGCCGCAGTAGCATTATAAATAAAAGGCTTTAAATTGCATAGGAGTTCTTATTCTGAAATCCTCTAATTCTGTGAATTCTGATTCAAATAAAATATTTCATTTTGCTAAATCGATTTATCAAATCTTTTCTTATTATTGTCAATCCAATTCATAATCTCCATGAGAGCCTTATATACATTACTATTATTAGTTTTTTCGGTTCAATTCTCTGTTGCGCAAACAGCCGGTACACCTGTCGCCCCAAAACAATGGCACTCGTACTGGATAGCCGCGCAGGGCGACAACGGTACCAGCTACGGCGTTTTCTATTTCAGGAAGAATATTGAACTGGCTGCAAAGCCGGGTTCTTTCGTTGTGCACGTATCGGCAGATAACCGCTATAAGCTGTATGTGAACGGTAAGCTGGTTTCGCTGGGCCCCGCGCGCGGCGATACTTATTACTGGAACTATGAAACGGTAGACCTCGCCCCGTATCTCTCGGCGGGAAAAAACACCGTAGCCGCACTGGTTTGGAACGAGGCTAATTATAGTCCCGCGGCGCAGATCAGTGTACGTACAGGTTTTATTTTGCAGGGCAATTCACCAACAGAGGAAATACTGAATACGAATGATACCTGGAAAGGAATACGAGATATTGGCCATCAGCCCGTTCCGGGTTACTTTTTTGCTGCCAGCAAAGGCGAGATGGTAGATATGAATAAGGCTGTTAAAGGCGATTGGACGGCCCCGGCATTTGTTGATGCTGCCTGGCCGTCGACCTCGAAACTGGCCGATGGAAGGGCTAAAGGCACGGCTTGGGGAATAGAATGGGCGTTGGTGCCTTCTTCGCTCCCGGCAAGGGATATGGTGTACCAACGCCTCGTTAAAGTGCGCCATGCCGTTAGTGTAAACGCGCCGACTGCATTTCCTGCGGAAAAAGCACCAGTAACCATTCCGGCAAACACATTTGCAACCTTAATACTCGACCAAACTTTTTTAACAAACGCATACGTCACCTTAAATTTTAGCGGTGGCAAGGATGCCGGGATCTCCCTTGGCTATGCGGAATCGCTCTATAAAAAAGGCAGCAACGGCGTTATTAAAGGTAACCGTAATGATGTGGAAGGAAAAGAATTTGTAGCGAGGGTAGACAGCCTTACAGCAGACGGGAGCGCGGAGCAATCGTTCACTACATTAAACTTTCGTACGTACCGGTATATCAGACTCATCGTTAGAACCAAAGATGAGCCGCTGGTTATTGACGATCTCTACGGCACTTTTACCGGTTATCCGTTTAAACGCACCGCTGTTTTAAATACCGATAATACCGAATTGACGAAAATGCTGGATATCGGCTGGCTAACGGCAAGGCTTAACGCCTGGGAAACCTATACCGACTGCCCTTACTACGAGCAACTGCAATACATTGGCGATACCCGCATCCAAGCCATGGTATCCTACTACAACACCAGCGACGACCGGCTGGCGCGTAATGCCCTCAACCAGATGGATCATTCGCGCTTACCGGAAGGCATCACCGCCAGTTGCTACCCCTCAAGGGGCACGCAGGTGATCTCTCCATTCTCGTTGTGGTACATCGGGATGCTGCACGATTACTGGATGTACCGCGGCGACAACGATTTTATCCGTAACAAACTCCTTGGCGAACGCGGCGTGCTGGATTTTTTCAGCAAGTACCAACAGGCGGATGGTTCGCTAAAAGACACCCCTTATTGGGCCTTTGTGGACTGGGCGGGCAATATGGCCGGCGGTATAAACGGCAAGGACGGCAGCGCTGCCATTTACGATCTGCAGTTACTGTTAGCATATCAATGGGCGGCAGACATGGAAGCAAAAATTGGCCTGGCCGATTATACCAAGCTATACAAGCAAAAAGCTACACAGTTAAAAGTTACCATACAGCGCAAATATTGGGTCGCTGCTAAAAACTTATATGCCGATAACATAGGAAAAAGAGCTTACTCGCAACATGCCAACTCATTGGCGATACTAACCGGTATGGTTAGCGGCACTACCATGCAAGCCGTGGCAAATGGCCTATTGAAAGATACCAGCTTAACCCAATGCTCGGTTTACTTTAAATATTACCTGAACCAGGCGTTGGTGAAGGCCGGTTTGGGCAACGATTACATGAATTGGCTGGGCATCTACCGCGAAAATATGGCCATGGGCCTTACTACCTGGGCCGAATACTCGGACGTAAACACCTCCCGCTCAGATTGCCATGCCTGGGGCGCAAGCCCAAACATTGAGTTTTTCAGAACGGTATTAGGGATAGACAGTTATGCGCCGGGTTTTAGCAAAGTAAAGATAGAACCGCATTTAGGTATGCTTACCGATATCAGCGGCGAGATTCCGCACCCTAACGGTAAAGTTGCCGCCGGTTATAAATTGGAGAAGGGCAAGTGGACGATAAATATCAGCCTACCAAAAGCAACAACAGGAATGTTTGTGTGGAAGGCAAAGCAATACCCTTTAAAAGCCGGCAACAACTCATTTGTGATTTAAAATCGTTCGAAGAGCAGCGCTATGCCCTGCTCTTCGAACCCGGCGAGTTTATCCGCACTTGCGTTGGTGACGACGGCATTAATAAGATCGAGCCCGGCAAAGTTTAAATAGGTTTCCTTACCGATCTTTGCCGCGTCGCACAGCATATAAGTATAAGCGCTATTGGTAGCGAAGGTGGTGGTGATACCCGCCTCTTTCTCACTGTTGGCAAAAAGACCGTTAAGGGAGATCCCATCTACCCCTAAGAACGCTTTGGTTGCGCGATATTTGGCAATGTGCTCATTGGCGGTTGTGCCGTGTATGGCCTGCCGTTCGGCATCCAGCTCGCCACCTATAATATTAAGACTCACAGCGCTATCCTGTAATTCATAAACTACAGGCAACGAGTTTGTTATTACCTTTATCCTCTTGTTTTTAATGAACTGGCACAGGCGGAAAACGGTGCTACCACAGTCCATAAAAATGATATCGCCATCCTGTATCTGCGCTGCGGCTACGCGGCAAATGGCGTCTTTTACGGCTGCGTTCTGCGCGGTTTTGTTGGCGAAGGTATGCGGCTTTTCGTTTGGATTTACTTTAACGGCCCCTCCGTGCGTACGATAAAGCAGACCGTCGGCAGCCAGTTGGTTTAGGTCGCGCCGGGCGGTGATCTCTGATATGGCAAGCTCTGTAGCCAGTTTTTTTATATCTACTTCGCCCTGCTTTTCCAGCTCCACCAATATTTTTTGCTTCCTTTTTTGAAAGTTCATTTTATTTGCATTAATTTGTTCAAATATAATCAATATCAATCATAATTGGTCATTTTGTAAATGAAAAATATCAATATACTTAAAACCGAGATCCTTTCCGATAACTGGTACACGCTCAGGAAACTTACCTTTGAGGCTACCCAAAATGATGGCACCACCATTACGCAGGTACGCGAAGCTTACGACCGCGGTAACGGCGCTACCATACTGCTTTATAACAAGCTGCAAGGTACAGTCATTCTCACCAAACAATTTAGGATCCCAACATACATTAATGGAAATGAAGACGGCATGATGATAGAGTGCTGTGCCGGTTTACTGGATGATGATAACCCGGAGGAATGCATCAGGCGCGAAACGGAAGAGGAAACGGGGTATAAATTATCATCGGCAAAAAAGGTATTTGAGGTGTACATGTCGCCCGGTTCGGTTACCGAGATCCTTCATTTTTTTGTTGCCGAATACGCCAGCGGTATGAAGGTGAACGAAGGCGGTGGCGCCGCTGATGAACACGAGAACATAGAGGTAATGGAACTGCCTTTTGCGGACGCTTTAGCGATGATCAAAACCGGGGCGATCCGCGATGCCAAGACCATAATGCTTTTACAATACGCACAGATCAATAATTTACTATCATGAAAAAATCCTTAACAATCCTTATTGCAGGCCCCTATCGCTCCGGCACCAATGACGACCCGATTCTGATGGCACAAAACTTACAGCGTATGGAAGAAGCTGCTTTACCCTTATTCCGTGCGGGGCATATTCCTATCATTGGCGAATGGTTTGCGCTGCCCTTACTAAAGCAAGCAGGTTGTAAATACGCCGGTGATGAAATTTATGAAGAGATCTCCTATCCTATTGCCCGCCGCTTAATTACCCGTTGTGATGCCATTTTGAGAATTGAAGGCGCATCCAAAGGCGCCGATGGCGATGTGAAGTTTGCAGAAGGTATAGGGTTGAAAGTCTATTATAGTTTGGATGATATTTTAAACTGTATCGAAGCCTGACCCCATTATTTGTTAAAACATTAGCACGGAAAGCATTTTTTTCATTCCTTTATTTAAAACACATCTAACTCAGTAATGAAAAAAAGCTTTGCCCTCATTTTATTTGCCTTTATAACCTGTATCGTTTTTCAAAGCTGCTATCTCGGCGGCAACCGAACCTGGGCTAACGACCATATAGACGAGAGCGTACGCACCGAGATCCACGCGCTGAACAAAAAACTTTTCCAAGCATTTATGGCCAGAGATATAGCGGCAGGGAAACAACTAATGTCGCCCGCGCTGCTTGCGCAAACGGGCGTAAAAATTGATACCATCATTAATGCCGTAGGCGAGTCATTCCAGGCCGCGAATTATGATGTTATAGACGAATATTACACGAAAAACACCACTACCGGCATCAACACTGTGCTACCATCCAACAAGGGTAATAATAACGATTACACGCTTAATTATACGGCATTAAACAAGGAGATGTACGTTTCGCTACTGGCACCCAAAGGCCTTTCGGTAAACTGTATGATATTGGCTATTTACGGCAAGTATGATGATGGCTGGAAAGTAAACATCCTGCATGTTGGTGAATATACTATTTTGGGCAAAACCGCCCCCGATTATTACGCCGAGGCACTAAAGCTTTATAATAAAGGAAGTATAATTGATGCAGCTAATACAATGTTTATGGCGGCCGAGTTGAGGGCACCGGGCGATAAGTACCTTACCTATAAAGTGCAAACTCAAATGCAGCCTTTTTATAACAAGATGCTCGATGAGGCCAACACCAAATATAAATTCCCGGTAAGTCTAACGCAGGTGAAAACTGCACCGAAGGTTTTTGCTATCAGTCCGCAATTTTTAGGCGAAGAGCAATACAAAGGCGTATACCCTATCATTAAATACCAATCGGCCATAAATATTGCCGATACAGTAGCCCTGAAGGTAGAGAACAACGCAATACAGAAAGTTATCGGCGGCACATTTAAAGGGATTGACGAAGATAAGGCTTATGTAATTTACCAGGCCTTTAACCAAATACCCGATGGCAAAACCTTGGTAAAGCATTATGGCTTCATACAAAAATTAAAATAAGGATAATAAAGTATCGCTTATATTTGCCTGCGTAAATCCCGCTTATGAAAATTGCGCTCTTCCCCGGTTCGTTCGATCCTGTTACCAAGGCCCACGTGGATATTGTAAAACGGAGCGTAAGTCTGTTTGATAAGCTTTACATTGGTATAGGGGTAAATACCAATAAACAAGGCCTGCTTAGCGTAGGCAAGCGCGAAGATATGCTGCGAGCTGTTTTCGCTCATGATGAACGCATCCATGTTATCGCTTACGAAGGCCTTACCGTAAATTTTTGCAAAAGCATTGGCGCCGACTATATGATCCGCGGGATACGTACCGTAAGCGATTTTGAATACGAAAAAGCCATCGCCCAGATGAACCACGCCCTGGAGCCCGAAATTGAAAGCATTTTTATTGTGAGCAAGCCGGGCTACTCGTCTATCAGTTCCAGCATCGTACGCGAAATTATCCGCTACAACGGCGATGTTACTCAGTTTATGCCTAAAGAGGCACTTCCCTTTCTTTAATCAGCTCCGCTTTTTCCAATACATCCATAATAGATGGGAAAGTATTGCTTACAATGGCAGCCACCTGTTCGCGGTTAAAAAAGCGCACGGCGGTAATGCCTTCTTCTATTTGTGGTACCAATTTGGCTTTGCCTTTATGTTTCATTAAATACCAATGTGTTTTCTTTAACACGGTATTGCCTTTCCATTGGTACATGTGGTAAGTTTTGCAGATCTTATCTTCCATCTTGCTTACCTTGATACCGCACTCCTCCTCTACTTCGCGCACGGCGGCAACTTTGGTTTTCTCACCTTTTTCTATTTTTCCTTTGGGCAGGTCCCATTTTTCGTTCCGATAGATGAACAAGTGGGTACCATCCTCATGCTGCACCAAACCGCCCGCAGCCTCTACCAACTTAACCGTTTTGGTCGCTTTTTTAAGGAAATCCTTCGAGTCATCCGTCAGCACATAAAAGTACGCTCCGGGATGATTATCCACCCACGGATAAATTAATTTCAGATCAAAATGCTCAGCATCAATCTGTTGAAATTTTTCTGTTTGCTCAGGCGCCTCAGCGGTTAGCAAAATCACTTTTTCGTTAATATAAATTCTGTATTTTTGAGCCATGTTTACCAATAGTGAGACCGAACAGCAGGTTGCCGAGTTCCTGCTGCAAATTAAAGCAATAAAATTACAACCTAATAATCCTTTTACATGGGCCTCGGGATGGAAATCGCCAATTTACTGCGATAACCGTATCACCCTTTCTTTCCCTACTATCCGTACCTATATCAGGCAGCAATTATCATCTGTTATCCAGGAGAAATTTGGTGCTGTGGGCTGTATAGCCGGTGTAGCTACCGCGGGTATCCCACAGGGGGCATTGGTAGCCCAGGAATTGGGTTTGCCGTTTATTTATGTTCGTGCTAAAGCAAAAGAACATGGCACAGGCAGCTTAATAGAGGGCGAAATATCAACCGATAAACGCGTTGTGGTACTTGAGGACCTTATTTCTACAGGTAAAAGCAGCTTACAGGCTGTTGCCGCCCTGCGCGATGCCGGTTATAACGTTGCAGGCCTGGCTGCCATATTCAGCTACGGTTTCGACCTGGCGGAAGAGAATTTTAAAAATGCAAAATGTCCGTTCGTAACTTTATCTAACTACAGCGCTCTACTGAAGTACGCCCAAGAGAAGCAATATATTTCTGAAAGCGATATAGCAATATTAAAAAAATGGCGTGAAGAGCCGTCAACCTGGGGACAATAACACATGAGTGTATTTGAGAGTAAAGTGCTGGTAAAAAAACCGGTAAGCGATGTGTACGCCTTCCTGGCAGATATGAATAATCATGGCAAGCTAATGCCCGAGAACGTGATTGGCTGGACATCGGACGCCGACGTGGCGAGTTTTGAGATCCAAAACATCACTAAGCTAAGCCTCAAAATACACCACCGGATAACTAATCGTGAAATCATCATTATCCCTGCCGAAAAACCACCGTTCGATATGGAGTTGAAATGGCTGCTCGCCGAGAGCGGTGCCGATACAGAAGCCACCTTTACCATAACAGCTAACTTAAACATGCTGATGAAAATGATGGCATCGGGCCCGTTACAAAAGCTTGCAGAAAACGAAACCCAAAGACTAACTGAGATTTTCAGCTGATCTTTGGGCTTGCTTGGGGGCACAAAGTGTATTATATGATATTAATATACTTCTCGTTCTTGGTTGTTGCGCAAGGCCATCACAATGTTGATGACAACTAAACAGATAATCACAGATCCCATAACTTTTAAATAAAATCGGTTTAAATTAAGTACACTCTTACAATTACAAGTCAAAGGCTGTTCCAAAAAGGTAGATTGGTTTATGTGTTTAATAACGACCTAAAAATACATTTAGTTTTCAATATCAAAAGTAATTTGTGTAATAAGTTACACACAAAACATCACTTTTTGGGGAATTTCAGCAGGAACCTTAAAAAACTTTTTTCTTAGCAATCTACGGATGATTTTTATGCTAAATGCGAGGATTTTTAGCTGAATTTTTATCGAAATTAAAAGTGTACTATTCACACGCATTAAAATCTCTTCATGTTAGCAATACACTACACATATTCATGCTAATAAATTAAGTATTTAACCGTATTTTTGCCGAAATTATAAGTGCAATGATCACGGTTTCTAATCTATCCCTTCGTTATGGCAAACGCACGCTGTTCGAAGACGTCAATCTTAAGTTTACACAGGGTAACTGCTATGGTATAATCGGCGCAAACGGCGCGGGTAAGTCAACTTTTTTAAAAATACTATCAAAAGAGATCGATCCAAGCAGCGGATCGGTGAGTTTTACGCCTGGTGAACGCATGGCTGTGCTAAGCCAAAACCACTACGCTTTTGATGAGTACACCGTTTTGGAAACCGTTATGATGGGGCACAAAGAGATGTACGCCGTGATGAAGGAAAAAGACGCCATTTACCTGAAGGAGGATTTTACCGATGCCGACGGCGAACGCGCCGGCGAACTGGAAAACCTGTTCGCGGAAATGGATGGCTGGAACGCAGAAAGCAATGCCGCTACCCTACTGAGCAACTTGGGTATTAAAGAGCAATTCCATTACCAACTGGTAAAAGATCTGGATAACACCCAAAAAGTACGTGTGCTGTTAGCGCAGGCTTTATTTGGCAAACCCGATATTTTGCTGCTGGATGAGCCTACCAACGATTTGGATATCCACACCGTTACCTGGCTGGAAGATTTCCTGGCATCGTACGAGGCCATTGTTTTGGTGGTATCGCACGACAGGCACTTCCTGGATACCGTTTGTACCCACGTGGTGGATATCGACTTCTCTAAAATGACCATTTATACCGGTAACTACACATTCTGGTACGAATCGAGCCAACTGGCGCTGAAACAACGCAGCGACCAGAATAAGAAAACCGAGGACCGCGTGAAAGAACTGCAGGAATTTATCCGCCGCTTTAGCGCCAACGCATCAAAATCAAAACAAGCTACCAGTCGTAAAAAGGCTTTGGATAAAATAAACCTGGATGAGATCCAACCATCAAACCGCAAGTATCCGGGCATTATCTTCAACAATCTTGGCCGCGAGGCAGGCGACCAGATATTGCAGGTTGAGAAGCTGAGTAAAAGCCTCAATGGCGAGGTGTTGTTCTCAAACATAAACCTGTTGGTAAACAAAGGCGATAAAATTGCCATCCTTTCCAACAACAGCTTGGCAACATCGGCCCTGTACGATATTTTAACCGGCCGCGACAATGATTACAAAGGCACCTTTAAATGGGGGGTTACCATTAACGCTGCCGATATCCCTATCGACAACGCTGAATACTTTAAGGGTAAAGACATGAACCTGATCGACTGGTTGCGCGAGTATTCGCCAGGCGAAAAGGACGATCAGTTCATCCGCGGTTTTTTAGGCCGGATGCTTTTCAGCGGCGAAGAAGTGTTGAAGAAAAGCAACGTACTATCGGGTGGTGAGAAGATGCGCTGCATGTTTAGCCGTATGATGCTGCAACAAGCCAACCTATTGATGTTTGATGAACCAACCAACCACCTCGATCTGGAATCGATCACAGCGCTTAATAATGGCCTGAAAGACTTCCGTGGCACTATCCTGTTCACCTCACGGGATCATGAACTGGTGGAAACCGTTGCAACCCGTATCATTGAGATAACACCGGGCGGCGTAATAGATAAACTAATGACTTACGACGAATACATCAACAGTGATGTAGTACAAAAACAACGCGAAGAAATGTATGCTTTGGCGTAACTATTTTCTGTTTTGATCCGTCTTGCAAGTATGAAATATTTAGGTTTTGTTGTCCTGTTTGTTTTTACAGCATTATTTGCCAATGCGCAGGTGTTTGATGGCATTGTAAAAGATGGGAAAACCAACCAGCCCCTGCCCTATGTTAACGTAGGGATTATTGGCAAGGCGATAGGTACCGTTTCTGACGCGGAGGGTAAATACAGTATTTCCTTAACAGGTCGTGATGCCGACAGCTTGCGTATTTCGATGATAGGCTATCGCCCGCAATCGTTTTTAGTTGCCGATTTCAGAAAAGAGTACGGCACCTATAAAATTATCAGCCTACAGCCCGATCTGCGCGAAATAAAGGAGGTGCGTGTTACCAACCACAAATGGAAACAGGTGGTGTTGGGTAATACCACCAAATCGCAATCTACCAATGCAGGGTTCACCAGCAATAAGCTGGGTAACGAGATCGGTGCCATCATTAAAATAAAACGTGCGCCGAGTTACCTTAAACAATTCAACGCTTCAATAGCCGGCGATGTCACCGATTCCGTAAAGCTTCGTCTTAACTTTTACACGGTGAAGGATGGTTTGCCCGATAAGCCCCTACAGCTGCAAAGCATTTTTGTTACCTTAAAAAAAGGCGACAAAAAAATAGCCGTAGACCTTGAACCCTATTTTATAGTGGTGGAGGATAAGTTTTTTGTAAGCTTGGAATGGATCCAAAACTCGCGCGGGCACGGCATTATGTTTTCGGCAAGTTTGTTTAGCAGCGCTGTGATATCGCGCGAAACCAGCCAGGCAAAATGGGAAAAAGAAGGTATAGCAGGTGTAGGGTTTAATGTGCTGGCAGAGTATTAAGTACAAATCCATTTTGTAACATCACATAAAGGCGTATATTTGCAACCCGGAAAAAAACGACTTGGTAGCTCAGCCGGTAGAGCAACTGACTCTTAATCAGTGGGTCGAGAGTTCGATCCTCTCCCAGGTCACCATATTAAAAAGCCTTTCAACTTACGTTGGGAGGCTTTTTTTCATGCCTTTTTTTGCAGGGTGTTCCACTTTTAAATGTGGAACACTTATTTTTAAAACAATATTGACCATCAGCGTTTTACAGTTTTTAGTGAAACACTTTGGAACACCCCTGTACGTTAAGTAATCTTTATAAGTTTCTGACAATAAAGCGTTTAACCAGAATAGAAATTCAACTCAAAACAAGATGAAACACTTTTTTTGGCACACCCTATGTCAGTTGCCTCAGCGCAATTTGGTGAAATCCGAATGGCCTCTTGATAAAATAGATAGATCCGAAAAATTATTGGGATGTGTTTGTTTGGTGTATATTTAGCGTATGACAACTACTGGCGGTTGACTCACCCTCCCAACAATAGTTGGGCCTACTCTGTTCGACCCTCTCTACCTGCGGTAAAGAGGGTTAAAAATACTGGAAAAAATAGCGATGGGTTTCAAACCCATCGCTATAGTGAAATACACCTCCTCACCCTCTTTGCGAAGCAGAGAGGGTCGACGCACATAGTGCCGTCGGGGTGAGTCCACTGCGAGCGGTTCACCACTATAAATCGATATACCTGTTCAACAATAATATGATTCAACTTAAGGCCATTTGCCAAGATCAATTTAACAAAATACCAGCATTAGTGATGTTTTTTATGCTAATAACCGGCATCTCCGTCTCGGCACAACAAACAGACACGGTATTTTTAAAGAAGATGCTTCAATCGCACCCCGAACTTTTCAGCGGCATCCTCAACCACCCTACCCAAAACGAAGTGCAGATACTGTACACGCAGATAGACCGCGATAAAAACAACGTACCGCACTTTACTACCTACAGTTATCGCCTGAATGCAAATCGATACTTCTACCCTGCCAGCACGGTAAAACTGCCGACCGCCATCTTCGCCTTGGAGAAAATAAACGAGCTTGGCCTAAAAAAACTAAAGGCTGCCGACATGATCACAGATAGCGCTTTCACAGGGCAAAGCAAAGTACTTACGGATACCTCGTCGCTAACGGGGCTGCCATCGGTTAATAATTACATCAAAAAAATACTGCTGGTAAGCGATAATGATGCGTACAACCGCCTTTATGAATTTATTGGCCGCGACGAGATCAACAAAAAACTAAAGAAATATGAATTGAACAATACCCGCATTATTGGTCGTTTAGCCGTTGGCGATGGTGGTGAAAGTGCCCGCAATACCAACCCGGTAAGCTTTTACGATGGCAAAAAACTACTCTACAGCAAGCCGCTGATGCGCGACAGCCTTAATTACCCCATGACGCTGGAGAATATGATACAAGGCAAAGGCTACCTCAACCGTAAAGACAGCCTCATTCTGCAGCCCTTCAGCTTTGCTAATTTGAACGTTTATACCATCGAAAACCAGCAAATGGTATTGCGCCGGTTATTATTCCCGGAGACTTTCCCGGCAGCGCAGCGCTTTAATCTCACAAAAGATGATTACAAGTTCATTTACAAATACATGAGTATGTTCCCGACGGAAAACAGTAAACCGACTTACAGCCCACCCGAATACTACCCCGCGTACTGCAAGTTCCTTTATTATGGCAGCGATAGCCTCGCGGTAATAAACCCCGATGTGCGGATCTTCAATAAGATAGGCGATTCGTATGGGTACGATATTGATAACGCTTACATTATAGATACTAAAAACAAGGTAGAGTTTATGCTGAGCGCCGTAGTGCAATCCAACGAGGACGGCATCCTGAACGATAATAAATACGAATACAAAACCGCGTGCCTGCCCTTTATGAAAAACCTTGGCCGGGTAATTATGCAGTACGAATTAACACGCCCTAAAAAGCACCTCCCCGACCTGTCGAAATTTAAATTTGTTTACACTAAGTGAATTTTATTTAACTAAAAGCAAACTTCGGGCTATTGTAGCTGTTAAATGGGGAAACAATTATTACCTATATGACAACAGCTACCATAAACAGATATAAAGGCCCGGCAAAAGACCAGGGCGAAAGCATCAATTTATCCAGCGCTGAGCGCACACTGTCAATAGCCGGCGGCACTAAACTGGCGCTGTCCGGCCTAAAAGGCATTTTCAAAAGTCCCTTTGCAAGCATCATTAAAATTGGCGCTGGCGGCTACCTGCTTAACCGCGGTATCACCGGGCATTGCGCGCTATACTCAGGTATGGGCCGTAACAGTACCGAGCCGGTGAACGTAAACATCCGTTCGTCGTACTTTATCAATAAGCCAAGGCAGGAGGTTTATAATTTCTGGCGCAAACTGGATAACCTCCCCCTGTTTATGAAACACCTTAAAAGTGTGGAACTGATTGACGATAAACGCTCTCATTGGGTGCTAAAATTGCCATTGGGTGTACCTGCAGTGAGTTGGGATGCCGAAATTGTACACGACGACCCGGGTTATATAATAGGTTGGAGTTCACTTCCCGATTCATTGATAGATAATGCAGGTAAAGTGCGCTTCAAGGACAACCCGGATGGGCATGGCACTTTGGTAGATATCACTATCTCCTACCGCCCGCCGGTTGGCGGTTTCGGTGGCGGCATTGCACACATCTTAAACCCGGTGTTTAAAAACATGGTTGATAACGATGTACGTAACTTTAAACAATATATGGACATTGAAGGCGGCTACTCCACTTTCGAAGAACCGGATGCCTATGTAATAGAGGGTATTATTATTGAAGAAGAAGAAGAGCCCTTTAATTACCAGGAAGCTGCAAGCCAGGATGAGTTTAAGCCTGATGCAGAACAGGACAATACCTCTACTCCCGCAGGAGATGAAGTAGAGAAGCAAAGGCAATGGCCAAACGCGGAGGGGAATAATTATTAGATAGAATAACGTGCCTGCGCTCCTTTAAAATAGCGTGCACTTAGTTTAAAAGAGGCTGTATCATTTGTGTGATACAGCTTCTTTTAGTTTACAGCAAAATTAGTTACAATCCCCAGCCGTATCGTATCCTCGAAACGCCGGAAGCATTGGTGGTCGTCATGGTAATACTGGTGCCCGACCCTCCTCGTCTTTGTATGCTATACGTATCATCATCGCGCAAACCGGGCCAGTAAACGCTGGCAACGCCATCGTTTCTGAACACATTACACGAGCCCACAATGTAAGCCACTTCGTTATCTGATTGCGAGCCGTTATAATTCTTACCTGTAGTCATGGTAGCTCCGTACTCGGTAACAACCGTGCGGTTTTTATAGCTCCCCATCCGGCTGCGCCAGTCAGCTTCCCAGCCGGCAGTAGTACGGGTTGCCCAGTAGGCGTAGTTGTGCAAGGCCAGCAAGCAGCTTGTGAAACGGCTATCGGCGCCCACACCAGTAACATTTTCCGAATAGCCTGTACCGGATAATATTATCCGCCCTTTAGGTACGGTGGGGTACCTGGTCAAAAATTCGGCATATATGGTGGTAAGCTGGGCAAGTGTGTAGCCGTGCGGCTCGTTAAATACTTCAAAGTACACGTTGTTATTGCTGCCATACTTGTTTACCACTGTTTGCCACATCGCCCAAAACTGTGTAGTATTATCAATGATTCCATCTTTAGAAGATGCCCCCTCCCAGCAGCCTAAAATCACTTTCATATTTTTACTGAGCGCGCGATCGATAGCGCCGGTATAGGCCCCCCACCACGATTCCAGCACACTTGGCGGGTTTATAGGCAACCGCACCGTGTTCGCACCCGCGATATTGGTTTGAAAACCACTGAGTACAGCATTGGCCTTTGCCGAAACTGTTGTGTAGGAATCTGAAGCCGTAAGGCCCGATGGGATCACCCAGCCATCTACAAAATTATCGCGCCCGTCGGCCCAGTTTACCCCGGCAATACCTGCTGCACCAACAGCGTTAACTGTAACATTTTCGGTTACGGGCACTTCGGGCACAACATTGGCGGGTGCAACATTGTCTTTTTTAGAACATCCGGCCAGCAAATAACTTAATGCACAGGCAAACAGGATCAAAATTTGTTTTTTCATGAAATTTGATTTATTGGTTTATAATGCGGTAAAAGTATCATTATAACTACCTGACAGTGAGTGGCAAATCCATAATAAACAGGGGGCAGACCGGGCTGGTGGAGGGGATTATCGCCTTTAGTTGGTTTATGCGCGGTTGTCCATCACACTTTGATAGCATACGACACACGTCAGTTATCTTGCATCGGGCCACAAGCAGGGCACTGCGATAGCGAGGACTACAAATTACATGTTTATTTAACGGGAGATGTTTTAATTAGTACCGATGTGCGTTAGGGATTGCAGTGAAAACCCGCAGCCGCGATGGACGCTGTCGGGGCCTGGCGAGGATTTGCAACGGAAAGCCCGGGCCGCAGGCAACGCCTATAGAGCTTAGTTAAAAAACTACTTTGTCAGATGATGAGCAGCGTGCAGGAAAGAGCCAACGGGCGAAGAAAAATCTTGTTAGATAAGCAAGGCGGAAAAGTTTGTCGCCACTTTGCATATCTAACAACATTCCTCCCTCGTACCTCGGTTCGGAATGACATCGGGGTAAAGCGGAAAACCATACTAAGTACTCGTCGCAGATGAGCGCAAGTGGAATTGTTTTTATCTAACAATCTTGATTTTATCATACCTAAAAATCCGTGCTGCATCTCCCCTGCCTTTGGCGGGGTTATAATTTTCAGGATAGCCTTTTTCCAGATAAAAATGTCCGGTAATTTTAACTTTCAAAACATGCGTCCCGTCTACCTGCTTATCAGCATCTTTTAACTTATCGTTCGCTGGCTCCAGATAAATATATTCTCTCTGTGGTTTGTTGATATTGCTGTTATTGATAACCCATTGTGCACAAGTGCAGCCCACATATCCGTAAGTAACGGTAATAGTGACTGTTTTCTTTTCCAATTTCTCCTGGGACGTTGCTGTCGTGTTTTTGAATGAAACGAGTGACACCGCTAATACAATGATTTTTAAGACTTTCATTGGTTTAAGTTTTAAACAAGATAGCATATAAAATTCGCCTAAACAAAAAACGGCCTCCGATTACTCGAAGGCCGTTTTTAATATATTTAAAGAATTACTTCTTATTTCACTGCATCAATAACTGCTTTGAAAGCATCTGGATGGTTCATGGCTAAATCGGCTAATACTTTACGGTTTAAACCGATTTCTTTAGCGGCTAATTTGCCTATTAATTGTGAATAAGAAATTCCGTGCTGGCGGGCACCGGCGTTGATACGCTGGATCCATAAAGCTCTGAATTCTCTTTTCTTGGTTTTACGGTCACGGTAAGCGTACTGTAAACCTTTTTCTACTGTGTTTTTAGCAACGGTATAAACCTTGCTGCGTGATCCCCAATAACCTTTGGCGAGGATCATGATCCTTTTTCGGCGTCTTCTCGACGCGACTGCGTTAACTGAACGTGGCATGTGTTGTTGTTTTTGGTAGTGAGTGTGCCTCGCGGCAGCTTTTCGACTCTAATACCTGGTTAAAAAATTTGTGTAATTACTTTCCGATACAAAGCATACGTTTAACGTTACCTGAGTCAGCTTTAGAAACTAAGCTGGTGTGGCCCAAGTTACGTTTACGTTTGGTCGACATCTTGGTTAAGATGTGGCTTTTGTATGCGTTTTTACGGGTAATTTTACCGGTTCCAGTAAGCTTAAAACGCTTTTTTGCACTGGAATTGGTTTTCATTTTTGGCATAACTCTATTATATATGTATTTAATTTATTCTCTTTTGGAAACAAGAGTTAAGAGCCAGGAATCAAGACAAAACTCTTGCTTCTTGATTCTAAATTCTTGCCTCTATTTTTTGAGCGCCTTTGGTGCCACGGTTAAAAACATCCGTTTTCCCTCAAGCTTTGGCAGTTGCTCTACCTTGCCAACTTCTTCTAAAGCCTGTGCAAAACGCAGCAGTAAGATCTCGCCCTGTTCTTTATAAACAATGGCGCGGCCCTTAAAGTGCACGTATGCCCTCACCTTTTCGCCGGCTTCTAAAAACTTGGTGGCATGTTTCAACTTAAAATCGAAATCATGGTCATCAGTATTAGGCCCGAAACGGATCTCTTTAATTACAGTTTGCTTGGCGTTGCTTTTTATCTCTTTAAGCTTCTTCTTTTGCTCGTAAATAAACTTGTTATAGTCTGTTACTTTACAAACGGGCGGACTGGCGTTCGGGGAGATCTCGACCAGGTCGAGTTCCTGTTCCTGAGCTATCGCCAAAGCATCTCTTAACGAGAATATACCCTGCTCAACGTTGTCACCTACAAGGCGCACTTCCTGAGCCCTAATGAACTGATTGATATTGTGTTCGGCTTCTTTTTTCTTAAAAGGGAGCCTTGGTCCTCTGTTGAAAGGTTTGTTTAAAGCCAAGTTATACTGTTATTTCTTTAATTATTTGTTGTTTTAATTCTTCAATGCTCATGCTTCCCAAATCGCCCTGCCCATGTTTACGAACCGAAACCTGCCCTTCGGCTGCTTCTTTTTCGCCCACGATAAGCATATATGGGATCTTTTTAACTTCAGCGTCGCGTATTTTGCGACCTATCTTTTCATCCCTAAAGTCAATCAGCCCGCAAATATCGGAATCTTTTAACTCATCTGAAAGTTTTTTTGCATAATCTTCATACTTTTCAGATATCGGGAGGATAATAAATTGCTCCGGAGATAACCAAAGCGGAAAATTACCAGCGCAATGCTCAATCAATACGGCAATAAAGCGCTCCATCGAGCCAAACGGTGCACGGTGGATCATTACCGGGCGGTGCTTCTGGTTGTCGCTACCTGTGTATTCCAACTCGAAACGCTCCGGCAGGTTATAATCTACCTGGATAGTTCCTAATTGCCATTTACGGCCAAGGGCATCCTTCACCATAAAATCGAGTTTCGGGCCATAGAACGCGGCCTCGCCCAGTTCAACAACGGTAGTTAAACCTTTTTCGGCAGCAGCTTCTATGATCGACGACTCGGCCAGAGCCCAGTTCTCATCAGTACCGATATATTTGGTTTTATTTTCAGGGTCGCGAAGGGAAACCTGCGCGGTATAATTTTCGAAGCCCAAGGCTTTAAAAACATATAATACCAGGTCAATAACCTTTTTAAACTCTTCCTTCACCTGGTCTGGCCGGCAAAATAAGTGGGCATCATCCTGTGTAAAGCCACGCACACGGGTTAAGCCATGCAGCTCGCCGCTTTGCTCGTAACGGTACACGGTACCAAACTCCGCCAAACGAACAGGAAGATCCTTATACGAACGCGGTTTTGTTTTATAGATCTCGCAGTGATGCGGGCAGTTCATCGGTTTTAAGAAGAACTCCTCCCCTTCCTGCGGGGTACGGATCGGCTGGAAAGAATCCGCGCCGTATTTTTCATAGTGACCCGATGTTACATACAGGTTTTTATGCCCGATGTGCGGGGTCATCACCTGCTCGTAACCGGCTTTTACCTGCGCTTTTTGCAGGAAGTTTTGCAGGCGTTCGCGCAAAGCGGTGCCTTTAGGTAACCACAAAGGTAAACCCATGCCTACTTTTTCGCTAAAAGCAAACAGCTCCAACTCTTTACCTAATTTACGGTGATCGCGTTTTTTGGCTTCCTCAATCAGATGCAGGTATTCTGTAAGCTCGCTCGCCTTAGGGAAAGTAACCCCATAGATGCGTGTAAGCTGCTTACGGCTTTCATCGCCGCGCCAGTAGGCACCGGCAAGACTCATTAGCTTGGCGGCCTTTACAAAGCCTGTATTGGGAATATGCGGCCCGCGGCACAGATCGGTAAAGTTACCTTGTGTGTAAAAAGTTATAGCGCCATCGGGCAGGTCCTTTAACAGGTCCAGCTTGTATTCATCGTCTTTTTCGGTAAAGTAAGCAATAGCATCAGCTTTGCTCACCGGCTTGCGGATGTACTCGTTCTTGGCTTTAGCCAGTTCGATCATCTTATCCTCTATCTGCTTAAAATCGTCAGAAGAAAGGGTTTTGTCGCCGAAATCCACATCGTAATAAAAACCGGTTTCGATAGCCGGACCGATACCAAATTTTGTGCCGGGGTACAATGCTTCCAAAGCCTCGGCCAGCAAGTGCGCCGACGAGTGCCAGTAGGTTGCTTTACCCTTAGGATCGTTCCAGGTTAATAATTTAACGGATGAATCGGCGTCAATTGGGCGGCTCGCATCCCATACTTCGCCGTTTACTTCGGCAGCTAATACGTTTCGTGCTAAGCCTTCGGAGATAGACAATGCTATCTGCATGGCAGTGATCCCTTTGTCGTACTGACGAACGGAACCATCAGGAAGTGTAATACTAATCATCTACAACTATGATTTAAATTTTAATAAATAGTAAACTATAAAAAATCACATACTAACGTGATTTACATTTAGCGCAAAAATAGGATTTTTTATATAAGGGGAAAGTAAATTGTGGGGGATTTTGGCGGCGTGTCCGATACTCCGCAAAAATGTGGCAGGAAAAACCTTGTCATGCTGAACGATAGTGAAGCATTTATTCGCCGACAAGCAGGTCGTCGACAAGCAAGGCGTTCATTAGATCCTTCGCTGCCGCTCAGGGTGACAAATTAGTTCCCCCACCTACAGCGTCAAATACTTATTCTTTATTAAAAAATAATGGTGCATTTCGTGCCCGGCAATGTGATAGGCCAGGGCGCGTACGGTGGCATCATTGGCGGTGCCGGTGCCATGCCCCTTCCTGTCGAAAGCTTCTTCGGGCAGGCCATTGAAAAGGGCGATAGTGGCGTTCCGTACCGCTTCATACTCCTCAAATATATTATCCAGATCGCGCTTATCGGCACCGGAGTATTTGGTGTAGGCGTCCTGATCGAACCCTATCAAACTTTGCTGTTCGTTACGGGCAAACCGCAGCGCGCGGTAAGCGAAGATGCGCTCATCATCAATAATGTGCACCAGGGTTTCCTTAATACTCCATTTACCGGGCGCGTAACGGTAGAGCAGGCGTTCCTCGGGTAGCGAATAAACCAGGTCCTTCACCCGGAAAAAGTTGTTCTGCAAATATTTCAGCACCATTCCATCGGCTGGTATCAGCTTCATGTACATGATGGCGTACGGTGGGTAATCGCCCGGTTTGGGTGGCTGGATGATCCTCATTGATTTTCAGTAGGCTATTGCAAATTACGGGATTGCGGCTAACCTTGCCAAAAGAAATTTGAAGAATATGGTGTTTGTTTAAACAAAAAGCCCTTCAACATTCCGTCAAAGGGCTTTCCAATATATTTAAAGGACAGATTATCCTTTGAAATGGGCGATAATTAAGCTTGCCAGCTCAACGCCAATACGCTCCTGCGCTTCGTTGGTAGCTGCACCGATGTGCGGAGTAAGTGAAATTTTTGGATGAGCTAAGATCTCCGCACGTGGAGTTGGTTCGTTATCAAACACGTCTAATGCCGCGTATGATACCTGGCCGCTGTTCAGCGCTTCTATCAATGCCAGTTCGTCAATTAAACCACCGCGAGAGATGTTTACCAACTGAACGCCTTTTTTCATTTGGGCTAATTCCTCGGCACCGATCAGGGCTTTATCAATAAACGGTGTGTGCAGGGTAATAAAATCTGCTGTTTTGATGATCTCATCAAGTGTTGAGGTTTTAACAGTCACGTTAACTTTAGTACCACCCGTGCCTAATACAATTTCCACTTCGGGGTTGAAAGGGAAAAGATCGTAAGCGATCACATCCATGCCCACGCCGATAGCGATCTTGGCAACTTCGCGGCCTATGCGGCCAAAACCTACTATACCGAGGGTTTTGCCGCGCAGTTCAACACCTTTAGCATAAGCCTTTTTCAGGTCGTTAAATTTGGTGCCACCATCAACCGGCATTTTGCGGTTGCTATCATGCAGAAAGCGCACACCGGTGAAAAGCTGCGCGAATACCAATTCGGCAACAGATAAAGATGAAGATGCAGGCGTATTGTAAACGCCGATGCCTTTTTCTTTTGCGTAATCTACGTCGATGTTGTCAACACCTACACCGCCACGGCCAATCAGTTTAAGGCCCGGGCAGGCGTCTATAAGGGCTTTACGCACTTTGGTAGCGCTGCGTACGGTTATGGCGTCAAACTCCTGTAAACGTACAGGTAATTCATCCTGCGGGATATTGTTGGTTTCAACAAAAAAGCCCGCTTCTTCTAACATTTTTTTGCCTATCGGGTCGATGCCGTCATTGGCTAATATTTTGATCATTGTAGTGAATGGTTAGTGGTGAATGGTGAGTGGATAAATACGATAAGCAAACCACTCACCATTCACCACTCACTACTCCCTAAATTATTTATTTTTCTCAGCAAACTCTTGCATGGCATCTATCAGTACGTAAACGCTGGTGATAGGCAATGCGTTGTAAATAGATGCGCGGAAACCGCCTACGCTCCTGTGGCCTTTTAAGCCTACGATACCTTTTTCGTCGCAAAACTTCAGGAAAGGTTTTTCGTGCTCAGGGTTAGCGGCAACAAAGCAAACGTTCATGTGCGAACGGTCTTCGGTTGCAGCAACAGCTTTAAACAACGGGTTGCGGTCTATTTCTTCGTAAAGTACGCGAGCTTTGGCATCGTTCTCTTTTTCAATAGCCTCAACACCACCCTTGGCTTTCAGCCAGTTCAGCGTAAGCATTGATACATAGATAGCGAAGCATGGCGGCGTGTTGTACATCGATCCACCTTCTATTTGTACCTGGTAATTAAACATAGCCGGGATCTTACGGCCGGTTTTACCCAACAGGTCATCCTTCACAATTACCAAAGTAACACCGGCAGGGCCCATGTTCTTTTGCGCGCCGGCGTATATCACACCAAAATCGGCAACGTTTACTTTGCGGCTAAAAATATCCGACGACATATCACAAACAACAGGTATCGGCGATGATGCAGGGAATTGCTTCAACTGCGTACCGTAAATAGTGTTGTTTGATGTGATGTGGAAATAAGCTGCATCGGCAGGTATTTCGTAATCTTTAGGGATGTAAGTAAAGTTGCTTTCTTTTGAAGTTGCAACAACCTGCACCTCGCCAAAAAATTTAGCTTCCTTTAAGGCCTTGTTAGCCCAAACGCCTGTTTCCAGGTATGCAGCTTTACCACCTTCGGGCAGCAAGTTGTATGGTACCAAAGCAAATTGCGTGCTGGCACCGCCCTGTAAAAACAATACCGAATACCCCGCAGGAACTTCAAACAGTTCTTTTACCAGTTTAACAGCTTCGTCCAATACCGCTTCAAATTCCGGCGATCGGTGCGAAATTTCGAGCAAAGACAAACCTGTACCGTTAAAATCAATTACTGCTGCTGCAGCCTGTTTTAACACTTCGTGTGGTAATATGCCGGGGCCGGCACCGAAATTGTGTTTCATATTATGAGTTTATTTTATGCTGATGTTTGATTATCAACTTTGTATTTTGAAGTGCCGAAGTTAATAAATCCTACAAAGTTCATAGACTTTTTTTACATTTTTTAGAAAAAGTTGACATAAGGCAAGTCTACACGCAGCAGCAACAGGTATTTAGTAAGTAACCTGCTTCAGCGCGGTTATAGCTGCCGCAGGGTTTGGTGCCGAGAACACCGAGTTGCCGGCAACCAACACGTTTGCGCCTGCCGCCAAAAGCTGGGCAGCGTTGGTATCGTCTACCCCTCCGTCTACCTCTATCAGCAAACCGGGATTAACATTTTTGGCCAGTTCCCTTACTTCGGCTATTTTGGTGTAACTATGCGGAATAAACTTTTGAGCGCCGAAGCCCGGGTTAACCGACATTACCAGCACCATATCCAACTGGGCAATAATATCCTTTAATAACAAAGCTGGCGTATGCGGATTGATGGCAACCGATGCCTTGCAGCCCAGTTCTTTTATGGCCTGTACGGTGCGATGTAAGTGTGGGCAAGCCTCGTAATGCACGGTAATACTGTAAGCGCCTTCCTCGGCAAAAGCTTTGAGGTAACGGTCGGGATCAACGATCATCAAGTGAACGTCGATCGGTTTTAGGGCATACTTTTTTACCGCCTTTAACACCGGGAAACCAAAAGAAATATTGGGCACAAACATGCCATCCATTACATCAAAGTGCATCCAGTCGGCCCGGCTATTGTTCATCATTTCAACATCGCGCTGCATGTTTGCAAAATCGGCAGCTAAAATTGAAGGCGCTATCAGGTGGTTCATGGGGTAAAGATAGGAGTTGTGGGTTGGAAATTTATAAAAAGTTGGAAGGCTAATAAGGATTGCTATCACCCCTGCGTCATCCCGAATTTATTTCGGGACCCCACAGGACAGATAGCAGACTATGCTCATTACTTTGCAATCGCATACTTTGCATGTGGGGTGCTGAAACAAGTTCAGCAGGACGATACTGTATTAAAAAGCAAATTATATCATCATCTCAGGTATTTCGCCTTCAATAATCAGCTTACCCGCTGTTGCCTTTATAATTTCTTCCACACTCACACCCGGCGCACGCTCTAAAAGCTTAAAACCGCCTTCGGGCAAAACATCCAGCACAGCCAGTTCGGTCACTATTTTTTTAACGCAGTTTACACCGGTTAAGGGCAGTGTGCAGTTGGGGAGTAATTTAGATTCGCCGGCTTTGTTTACATGCTGCATGGCTACAATGATATTCTCAGCAGATGCCACCAGGTCCATAGCGCCGCCCATGCCTTTTACCATTTTGCCGGGAATCTTCCAGTTGGCGATGTCGCCGTTTTCGGATACCTCCATGGCACCTAATATGGTGAGGTTTACTTTTTTGGAGCGGATCATCCCAAAGCTCATGGCAGAATCGAACACCGCCGAGCCGGGCAGCATGGTAATGGTTTGTTTACCAGCGTTTATCACATCGGGGTCTTCTTCACCCTCAAATGGGAACGGCCCCATACCCAGCAAACCGTTTTCGGATTGCAGCACTACATCTATATGTTCGGGGATGTAATTGGCTACCAGGGTGGGTATGCCAATGCCCAGGTTTACATAGTAACCGTCTTTTATTTCTTTTGCGATGCGTTTCGCTATTCCTGTCTTATCTAACATAAGTTATATTCTATTTTTTGTCATTGCGAGGAGCATCGCGTGGCTGTGCGATTGTTTATTAGTTATCCTTTTTACGAACAGTCCGTTGTTCTATGCGCTTTTCGTAGTTATTACCCTGAAAGATCCTATGCACATAAATTCCCGGGGTGTGCACATTATCCGGGTCAAGTTCGCCGGGCTCTACCAATTCTTCCACTTCTGCGATGGTGGTCCTGCCTGCCATTGCCATTACCGGATTAAAGTTACGGGCAGTGGAGCGATAGACGAGGTTGCCCATCCTATCCCCTTTCCAGGCTTTTACAATGGCGAAATCGGCATCAAAGGCCATTTCCATCAGGTAATCTTTGCCGTTAAAATTTCTAACTTCTTTGCCTATGGCTACTTCTGTGCCGATACCTGCCGGGGTGAAAATGGCGGGCATTCCATAGCCTGCCGCCATACAGCGGGTGGCTAATGTTCCCTGCGGGATGAGTTCCACTTCCAGTTCGCCGCTAAGCAGTTGTTGCTCAAATATGGCGTTCTCGCCAACGTAGGAGGAAATCATTTTTTTAACCTGGCGCTGATGCAAGAGCAGGCCAATGCCAAAATCGTCCACACCGGCATTGTTTGAGATACAGGTAAGGTCTTTCACCCCCTTTTTCACAAGAGCTGATATGCATTTTTCGGGCAGGCCGCACATGCCGAAGCCCCCCAGCATGAGTGTCATGCCGTCTTCTATATCGCGGATCGCCTCATCGGCGCCGCTCACAACTTTATTCATGGTAAATAATTGGTTGGGGCAAAATTAGATAAATTAGTTCATAGTTGATGGTTCATAGATCATGGCCGAAGTTAGGAGGTGGCTCAAATACTGGAAAACCTTTAATTATGAACTATAAACCAAACGCCTTTTACCATAATCCATCAACTATGAACCATGACCCCTTCTTGGCATACATCTTGTTTACTATGAACGATCATCTATGAACTATCAACCAAAAAGTAAACATCATGGAACTCAACGAAAACCAAAACACCCAACCAAACGCATACAAAGTAAAAGACGACGATAATCTTGAAGAAAAAGACCTGCGTCGCTCCTTCCTGTTTGGCAGCGGTGATGAAGAAAAACAGGGTAATGAGCCCGGCTTAGAAAGTTCGCCGGCTGGCGGTCAACGGTTCGGCGAAAACAGTAATACGCCGTCCGGGGATGATAAAAACAACCCAACGCAGCTGGCGGGTAATTCCAACGGGTATTTCGCCCGTACCGAACCCTCAGACGAACACCCGGAAAATTCCAATTTTAAGGAAGCAAGCCAATTAGGACAGCCTAATTATACGCAGGCTGCAGATGCGGCGAAAACTGGCCAATCGGACACAGAAAACACCGGCCCTGTGCGCGAAGACCCGGATGTTGCAGATGCGGCTGATAACAAGAACGAACAAAATAAAACTTACCAGGAAGGTACTGCCGACGGCAATGATGTAAACATACCGGGGCCAAATGAAACACCCGATCAGCAAAGAGTTGGGGAATAAACTCAAACCCGCGATGTCATGCTGACGTTTAAAACTCGCGGCCTCTGTAGGAAATAAGAAAAAGCGCAGGGTCATCCTGAGCCTGTCGAAGGGTGTGCGGCTGGCCTCCCCGCTATGGTTTCGACAGGCTCACCATGACCCACCCCACAATTTGCGTCTATCCCTTACCACTTCATCTTCTTCTCTATAAACTTTATTAAGTCGGCGGCCATTGCTTTGTGTTCACTTTCACTGGGGTGACCGCCGGTTTCTTTGTAGGGGAAGAAGTGCGTATAAATTCCTTTATCGTGCATATTATTCACCGCTTTTTCGATGTAACCCGGCCATGGCGAACCTTTCTTAGTAGCATCCATAGCGCCTAAGGCGCATATAATTTTAGCATCCGGGTATTTACCGCGGATGTTGCTGATGAATTGTTGATAGGCGGCAATGATAAACTCCAGTGTTGGTGGAGTATCACCAAAACGGGCCTTAAAGTTCGGGTTGTCATGCTGTAAAACTATCCAGGCATCATTCTGAAAAAGGTTCACCACCACTACTTCGGGTGTGTATTTTTTAAAATCCCACAACTTGGTTGAGTCCATGGCATAGGTACGGTTATATATATCCGGCATTACGTATGGAAACCAGCTTACGGTAACACCTATTCCGCTCTTTGCAATACAATAATAATCGGCGTTAAAGTGCCGCGCGGTTATGTTAGCGTAGCTTTTGTAACCATTCTCAAACTCATAAGAGCCACGATCTTTCCCTTCCAGGTCCTCAATGGCGTAGCCACAGGTAATGGAGTTACCGTAAAACTCAATGCGATGCTTGTAAACAGGTGGCGGCAACACTTTGGCATCGGCATCTAAAGTAAATTTATAGAATAGCAACCGGCCCATTTCATATTCGGTGCGTTTAAACAGTTCCAGTTTATGCGGGCCTTTTAGCAGGCCAGCCGCCAGCACATATTCCTTTTTGTAGTTTTTAACCTGAATGGTATTCACAACCGTCCCATCAACTACTACGGTAACAAAATCAAAGCCGGTATCATCCTGTAAGGTGGCCTTAGCGCCGGTACCCTCAAAACTAATAACAGCGGATGAGGCCGTCCAGGTTAGTTCAGCAGCGTCGTCCTTCATACCGATACGCCCCATGTAATGGATATTCGGGTCGGTATAGGATACTACCGTTTGCGCTGTACAGCTGATGGAAAAGCAAGCGCTTATTAAAACAATTAAGTGGAAGGTAGTTAGTCTTTTCATCATGCTAATTCTTGGATTCGATTTGTTTTAATTTATTGAAATCAGTGTTTATTTAAAATAAACGTAGGTTATCCCCGCTCCGCCCCTGTCGGCGTGTTCATCTTCCATCCTATCCACCTGCTCGTACTTTTTCAGGTATTGGCGAATCATTTTTCTCAGGATCCCGTCACCTTTGCCGTGCAGTATTTTCAGGGTCGCAAAGCCCATCATCAGGGCCCGGTCAAACAGTTTCTCTATCGCGAAAAGCGCGTCCTCGGTACGCATCCCGCGCACGTCTATCTCCGGACTAAAGCTGGCTATATCGCTGGTGTGTCCAATATTGCTGCGCCTTACTTCCTTCGGCACTGTGGCTTTGGCAACCTTTTCTACCCGTTTACGCTTCACCACTGTGCGCAATTCGCCCATGGCAATTACTACGTTATCTTTTATTAATTCTATCACCTGCCCGGTTGTATCGCCGTCTATCAGTTTCACCCAATCGCCGGCTTTTATTTCTTCATCGGTATTGGCAGTAGCTTTTGGCACTTCCGCTTTAACGGTGTTCTTGTTAACTTCGGCGGTAAGGTTGTCGCGCAGGGTTTTAGTCACCTCCTTATCAGCGTTGCTGCTTTTTATTTCGGCAATGGTGTTTTCCACCAGCTTGTTCGCGTTCAGGATGATGTCTTTTGCCTCCTGCTTTGCCTCCTTTAACAGCGCTTTGCGATTCTCGTCCAAAAAGCTTTTCAGCTCTTCGTTCTCTTTCAGCAAAAGGTTTACATGGCGCTGCTGTTTATCCAGCTTTTGTTTGGTATCAAAAATCTCTTTTTTCTCCCGCTCCAGGTCAACCAACAGGCTGTCGACCTTTTTTTGCCCGGCGCTTACTTTGTTGCGTGCCAGGTTTAAAACATTTTGCGGGAGTCCTATCTTTTGCGCTATCTCAAACGCGTAGGAACTGCCCGGTTTACCAACTTCCAGCATATAAAGCGGTTGCATAGCGGTGTTATTAAAAAGCATCGACGCGTTCTCAATCCCCTCGGTATGGCTGGCAAAAATTTTGAGGTTGGAGTAGTGCGTGGTTACCATGCCGCGTACCTTTTTATGGTTCAGGGCCTCCAGTACTGCCTCGGCTATCGGGCCGCCAAATTGCGGGTCGGTACCGGTACCAAACTCATCTATCAGTATCAGCGTTTTGCCGTTGGCACCTTCCACAAAGTATTTCATTTTGGATAGATGCGCGCTATAAGTACTCAAATCACTTTCTATGGATTGGTCATCGCCGATATCTACAAAAAGCTGCTTAAATACACCGGCCACACTATCCGCGCTGGCGGGTATAAGCAAGCCGGCCTGTACCATCATCTGTAATAACCCAACCGTTTTCATGCAGACGGATTTACCACCCGCGTTAGGCCCGGAAACCACGATGATGCGTGTCCCCTCATCAATCGACACATTAAGCGGCACTACTGTTCTCTTCTCCTTTTTAAAGTTGAGGTACAACAGCGGGTGGCGTGCGTTGTAAAAGGTGAACCGGCCTTCGTTAACCACCTTTGGCATTTCAGCCTCAATATCTATCGCGAAAAGTGCTTTAGCACGCACAAAGTCAAGCTTGGTAAGTAAGCCGTGGTACGATAACAGCAAAGGAACATAAGGGCGCAGGTCGTCGGTAAGTATGGTCAAGATCTTGATGATCTCGCGGCGGCGGTCAAACTCCAGATCGCGGATGCGGTTGTTAAGCGAGAAAACTTCTTCCGGCTCCAGATAAACCGTTTGCCCGGAGGCGGATTCATCATGGATAAACCCTTTCACTTTACGTTTGTTCTCGGCTAACAGC
The DNA here is from genome assembly GCF_039925265.1 of Mucilaginibacter sp. Lineage (GTDB taxonomy): Bacteria > Bacteroidota > Bacteroidia > Sphingobacteriales > Sphingobacteriaceae > Mucilaginibacter. Next base: position 154,426 of record NZ_JBDSZG010000013.1, on the reverse strand, counting down.
GGGATACAAAGCCTGCCATCGCGCACCGTAAGCGATCCATCGGCCGTCCAGTTACTGGCGGTAGCGGCTTTAAATATCTGGTCTATCTTTTTACGGGCTTCCTGCTCGGCTTTGGCAATACCGCTGGTAATTTCCATCAGTTCGCGCGAAGCGCTATGGCGGATCTTCCCTTTCGGGTCTATCACCATATCTATCTTTTTTAGGATCGCCTTCTCTATTGGCAGGTGCTCAAAAAGCGCCTCGAGGTTGGGGTAAACGTCCTTACGCTGGTTAAAGTACGCGATAACCGCGAATACAGTTGTAAGCGATGCCTGCACCTGGAAAAACTCCTCTTCCGACAGGAAAGCACCCTCTATCCTCGCCTTATTGGCCAGCGTTTTGATGTCGTAAAAATGGTTAATGGGCAGCGCATCGTCGTTTTGGAGGATGTTCTTAAATTCATTGGCCTGGTTCAGGAACTTGGATATCAGGTCGTAATTGCTCATTACCTGTATCTTATCAACCATTTGCTGGCCCATAACACTCAGGCAATGTGCCTTTATCAGTTCTTTTATTTCGGTGAAACCCAGCTTATCGGCGCTATTTAACGGGTACAGCATCTTTATTTTTTAATGTACTCTTTGGCGTACTTTTTTTCACTAACGAATCTGTTTTCCCCTTGATGTTTTGCGATACCTGGTCGTATATCGCTACCAGTTTAAGGGGCTGTGTGGTGTAATATTTAAGGCTGGCCGAAAATTGCTTATCGCTGGTGTGGAAGCGTTTAAATACCGCAGCATAACGCGCCGAGCCGTATTTGTAAATGCTATCGGGCACCTGGGGCACGTTGTACAGGCCGCCATCGGTGATGTGGATCTCGGTAAGCAGGCCCACCATTTGGGGTTGTTCAATTATTCCTTCAGGTGCATTATTGCCGCCACACGCGGTTAAAAATACCAATACTGAAAAAAACAAGATGATATATTTATGCATTCTGTAATTTAGCGGCGTTTATAAAAGACAAATTTACGGATAAATGAGCATTGCAGATAATATCAAAAGCCTAAAAAAGGAAACCGACGGGATAAAGGTTACGTTGCTGGCTGTTTCTAAAACCAAACCCGCCGAAGCGCTGATGGAGGCCTATAATGCAGGACAACGCTTATTTGGCGAAAATATGGTGCAGGAACTGGTAGAAAAACAAGAAACACTGCCAAAAGATATTGAATGGCACCTGATAGGCCACCTGCAAACCAATAAAGTGAAATACATCGCGCCTTTCGTTAGCATGATACAATCCGTAGACAGTATTAAATTGCTGCAGGAAATTAACAAACATGCCGAAAAGAACAAGCGCGTAATTGATTGCCTTCTACAGATCTATATTGCCGATGAAGACACCAAATATGGTTTGGGTTTTGACGAAGCCATAGAATTGCTCCGCAGCGAGGAATACACAGCTTTGAAGAACATCCGCATTCGCGGACTGATGGGCATAGCAACCAATACCGATAACGAAAAGCAGATAAAGGATGAATATTACGAACTTAAAACATTTTTCGACGGTGTGAAAACAAGTTTTTTCCGCAAGGAAGCGTCGTTTGATACGCTGTCGATGGGCATGTCGGCAGATTATAAGCTGGCTATAGAACAAGGCAGTAATATGGTCCGGCTTGGCAGCACCATATTTGGTGCGAGAGTGGTGAAGCACTGGAAAAATGACACGATTTAGGGATTAAGAGATTGACACGATTTTTTGCTAAATCAGAATTTACAGAATTAAAGGATTAACAGAATTATATGGGTAATACTAATCAAGAACTTCCCCTTCAGGGGACTGAGGGGCTTCAAAAGCTCCCCCTTCAGGGGGTTGGGGGGCCTTCTCTCCGCGTTGCCGTTAAGGAAGATTGTCCGCGGCTTCTGGAGCTGATCATAGAACTGGCCATATTTGAAAAAGAGCCGGACGCGGTTACCGTTACTCCTGCAGAATTTGAGGATGCCGGTTTTGGAGCCAAACCCGTTTGGAAAGCCTTTGTGATTGAGGCCGAAGGCCAGATAGTAGGCTTCGCGCTGTATTACATCCGCTATTCTACCTGGAAAGGCCAAAGGCTCTATTTAGAAGATTTGGTGATTACTGAAGCTTACCGTGGGAAGGGATTAGGTAAATTATTATTCGACAGGCTGATACAGGAAACCTGCGAGCTTGGCTTTAGCGGCATGGTTTGGCAGGTGCTGGATTGGAACGAACTCGCCATTAAATTCTACAATAAATATGAGGCAAACATAGAGGCCGGCTGGTTAAATGCCGCCTTATCAAAGGAACAGGTTAATAATTTTTAGGCCAATGAGGGCATTATTGCTGCTTTGTTTTGTGCTGATGATATTTGCTTCGTGCGAGTTTGGCAAACCGTATGCTCCCGGCAAGCCGGAGATCTTTACGGATACGGTTGCCTACACCATGCAAAAGATCTACCAGCGTGCCAACGATTGCGGCAATAAAGCGGATAGCGCCTGTACTATCGCGAAAATTACCTATCCCCTGTTTAAAGGTCATAATGCCTTAAATGATAGCGTAAAACGCGGGTTGCTGCGCATTAATTTTTCGGATAATAACGATACGGATACCACCTTAAAAATGATGGTAGACAGGTACTTTGAAGTATACGCTGATTTTAAAAAATATAATAAAAGTGAAGATAGTTTTTTTACGCTGGACACCTACGCGAAAGTAGTAAATCAGGACAGTAGCCTGCTTGCATTGGAATTTGGCGGTTATGTGTACGAAGGAGACGCCCATGGGGCCGATTTTAAAGAATTTCTTAACTGGAACCCAAAAACCAAAAAGGCGATTTACTTAAAGGATTTATTGTTACCCGGGTCTTATCCGCAGCTGACCAAAATTGCAGAGCGGATTTTCCGGAAAAATGAAAAATTGAAGGACACATCCTCTCTTGCCCGCGATTATTTTTTTAGAGATAACAAATTCGCGCTGAACGAGAATTACCTGTTCACCCCTTCGGGCATCAGGTTTGTTTACAATCAGTACGAGATAAAGCCCTACGCCGCCGGGCAAACAGAATTGCTGATCCCCTGGGCACAAATAAAAACATTGATACGGCCCGACGCGGTTGTTACAACATACACAAAAAAAGATGCTGGTATTTAAATTCGGAGGAGCATCGGTTAAAGATGCGCAGGGCGTAGTTAATTTAGGAAAAGTAGTGAGCCGTTATGCAGGCAACCAACTGCTGGTTGTGGTATCGGCCATGGGCAAAACCACCAACGCCCTCGAAAAACTCACCAACGCTTATGTGAATGGCGAAGGCGATGTGCACGAGATCTTCGACGAGATAAAAGATTACCATTACCAGATCCTGTCTGAATTGTTTGAACCTAAAAATCCGGTTTTTGATGAAGTGGCCAATACTTTTGTGGAGATAGACTGGATGATAGAGGATGAACCGCACGACGATTACGACTTTATTTACGACCAGATAGTATCCATAGGCGAATTGGTATCTACCCGCATTGTAAACGCCTGGTTTAACCACGAGGGTATTGCCAGCAAGTGGCTGGATGTTCGCGGCTATATCCATACCGATAATACTTACCGCGAAGGCGTGGTAGATTGGGATAAAACCCGGGCAAGTATTCAAAACGAACTACCCGCGCTGCTGGAGAAAAGCATTATAGTAACGCAAGGCTTTTTGGGAGGTACTTCGGAGAATTTCACCACCACGCTTGGTCGCGAGGGCTCTGATTATACCGCCTCCATAATCGCTTCGTGCTTAGGTGCCGAATCGGTAACTACGTGGAAAGATGTGCCGGGCATTTTAAACGCCGACCCAAAACACTTTGTCGATACCATTAAGTTTGATGAGCTAAGCTACCAGGAAGCCATAGAAATGACCTACTACGGCGCGAGTGTTATTCACCCAAAAACGATTAAGCCGCTTCAGAACGCCAAAATTCCGCTGCTGGTAAAACCCTTTACAGATCCTGATGCGCCGGGCACGGTTATTAAAGAAGATGCGGTAAACAGCTTTGCAAAGCCGGTTATCATCCTCAAGCAAAAACAGGTACTGCTGTCTGTCTCCACATTAGATTACTCTTTTATATCCGAGAGCCACCTTAGCGAGATCTTCGGCCTGTTTGCAAAAAACCAGGTAAAGGTGAATGTAATGCAAACCTCGGCACTGAGCTTTACGGCTTGTATAGATTTTGTATCCGGGCGTTTTGAGAAATTGCTTGCATCGCTTAAGCCTTACTTTAAAGTAAGATACAACGATAACCTTACGCTGATTACCTTAAGGCATTATACCGATGATGCGCTCGCCGAAATAACTGCCGGCAAAACCATTCTGATGAAACAAACCAACAGGAATACCGCGCAGGTGGTGATTAAATAAGCAACAACAAATAAGCCACCAACGCGGCGAAAATGGTATTAAGAAAGTTCACAAGGTTGTTTTTGATATAGCCGCTACGCTCCAACGTTGCACCTAAAACCGAATCGAGCAGGTTGCCGGCTGTACCTGCAATAATGATAAAACAAAATTCCCGGCTCCAGCCGGAAAACAACGCGTAGATAAGGGCGATTACCATTGATCCGGCTATGCCGATGAAAGTACCTTCCAAACTAATCACCCCGTTCCCGCCCTTCTCATCGGGTTTAAAACTGGTGATATTATAAAATCGCCGCCCGTAAACTGTGCCCAGTTCGGAGGAAAGCGTATCCGCTGTGGCGGATGACAACGCCGAGGCTAATAAAATCTGCATTAAATCCCCGGATGCGGGCATCAACCATATTACCAGTCCAAAAAGTGCTGCTATACCTCCGTTGGCCAGTACCTGCGCAGCATCGCGAACCTCGGGATGGGTTTTGCCTTTTAAATCCTTTTTCCAGGAAGTGGCGATGGTTGCCATGATAAAAAATGCGGCCAGCATTAAAATGCCGCGTAAACCGGCACCCATGAAAATACAAACCGCAACCAATCCGCCCGTAAGAGTCCCCACCAATGTTAGTTTACCGAACTTGTAAACCGCAATGAGAATGACGAAGAGAATTATAAGAAAGAATAGGTACTGTGTTGGCATTATGCCTGCGAATTTCACGATAAAAAAAGATTTCACGAATATTTAAGTCAAGATCGTTTAATACCCGCACCTCCCAAATTCGTGAAATTCGCGCGTGAAATTCGTGTTAACTAAAAACGCCCCTGAACGGGGCGCTGTATCTTATTATTGTTTCTTATGTTCCGGCTTATGGGCGCTGTCGCGGCTCGAGGTTTGGTCGGAACGCTGGCCGCCCGAGTTACTGATGCCTGTTTGTTTCAGGTGTTCATTTTGATTGTTAAACGCGCGGTCGGATGTTGTTTGCCCCTGCCCGTTGTTGTTATTTTTCTGATCCTGGCTTTTCATAATAAAATGTATTAGTTATAAAATAGCGGCTTTGCAGCCATGCACTATCTTAAACAATAACCATACCGAAGGTCGAAAATGTTTTAAAACAAATTGTGCCTCTTTGCCTTCCTTATAACAAGATGAAACAGTTACCAAACAAAACACAACTTACCGGCCAGCTTAAATGGGTGGAGCGCGTGGCCTCGGTTATGGACGATAAATTCAGGCTGCCGGGTACTAATTTCCGCTTCGGGCTCGATCCTATCCTCAACTTTATTCCCTTTGCAGGTGATGTATCGGGCTTTATCGTAGCGGCTGCCCTGCTTTATGTGATCGCGAAAAACGGTGGGGTAAGTCGTAAAGTATTGGTTTTGATGGCATTGAATATCTCCGTGGACGCTCTTCTCGGCGCCATTCCTATCCTTGGGCAGGTAACCGATTTTTACTTTAAAGCCAACACCCGCAATATTAAATTACTAAAAGAGCATTACCAGGAAGATAAACACCAGGGCAGCGGTAAAGGCATTATCCTATTGATCGTGATTGTTCTCATCATTTTTCTCGCCGCGAGTCTTTACGTCTCTTATGTTGCATTGCGATGGTTATTTAATGCGGTTTAGCCCTTTCGCCTGATAGTAGATATTTAAAAAACAAATATTTGTTAAACAACTTATAGCATAATACCTATATGTTTATGAAAGCAAGCCGATTTCCCCCAACTTGGCTGCTAATTAATGCGAATATCAACCGGAGCCTGGATAATTAAACATGCTGGATCACTCAACACTCAACCAAATATTTGCCCTTTTCCCGTCACCAACATTAATTTTGTTGCCCGATGCCCCTGTTTTCTGGACGGCATCATCCGCGGAATATCCGACAAAACAGAAGAAATCGTCTTTAATAAAGAATAACCCGTTTATACGCCAAACTGTGTAAGGTGATGGTTAAGGTGTTTATAAAACATATTGTTCCATTCATCAGCGGTTAATGTGCCAAACGAATGCGACATCAGGCCATTAAATTCGCTTTCGCCCAATTCCTGAGTTTTACGGATATAACTGATAAGCCTTGCCTTTTCAACCTCAAAATCTTTATCGCCTTTAATGATGAAGGCTGGCGCTGTTGGCCCGTTGCGGCCATAGGGGACTTCGGTTACTACTTTATTCTTAACCAGCAGTTTTAAAATGAGTTCCATAAAGGCATTTGGCGCAGGGTGCTTCCGGGCCTCATAAACCATCTCGTAGGATACATTACAATGTGCCAGCATTTGCGAAACATTCATTTTACCCCAATCGGGCGTAGTTTGCGGTGTAAGTTTGTTTATCCGCTCTATTACGCTATCTGCAACCGGCTGCGTAAAAATGTTAGGTAGGGCCATTTATTGTGTTTTATAAGGTTTAATTGTAGTTTAAAGCCGTTAATAGACCTTGCTAAATCAGGACAAAAGATAGCGCATTTTATCAATTTAAATCAAGCTGTTACATAGTTTACCAAGTCTGCGCCGGTACAAACTAAACCCTTAAAGTCTCCTGCGCTCTAATATCTCGTTCGCGGGTAAACTATTTACTTGATGCGGGGTTTACAGATGAATATCTTTATAGCGAAACAGGCTTACAGCAAAAATAAATGGGTAAAATTTTTACAATAACCGAAGGGCTCGAAAACATGGGTGCGCTGCACACTGGTGGCCAGGGTTCGGTATATAAAGGCAAGCGGATCGGCGAAATTTATGTTGCGGTAAAGTTACTACCCACCCCTATTTATGCCGAAGACGAAAACGACAAGCACTATAAAGATTTTATAAACGAGGTAGAGAAGCTTAAAAAGGTTAACCAGGTATCAAACCCAAATGTGGTTAAGATCCTTAATTCGGGCATTACCGAAAGCGGATCGCTGCCATTCATCGAGATGGAGTTTATCGAAGGGCCCGACCTCGCCGAACTGCTGACCGAAAAAGAAACACCCGTTTTCACCCTCCCCGAAGCTATAAAAGTGGCCTACCAACTCGCAAACGCGTTAAGCCATTGCCATAAGGTATCGGTAAAGCATGGCGATATCAAAAGCAATAACGTTAAATTCAATATCAATACCGGCAACTATATGCTGCTTGATTTTGGCCTGGCCATCATGACCGATGAGCAGCGACGCAGCAGCTTGCGCAACGCCGGCGCGGTTGAATTTATGGCACCTGAACAGAGTGAGGGCAACCTGTTGCCGCAAAGCGATGTGTACAGTTATGGCATTATCCTCTACGAACTGCTGGCAGGTACAGTCCCCTTTAAACTGAATGACAACGGCCAAACGGCGCGCAACGCCGTAATGATTGCGCACCTGGAACAGGAACCGCCGGACCTGCTCGTCCTCCGTGAAAAAAACATGCCGCTTAACTGGCCCGAAGATCAGCGTAAGCGCGAAATGCAGGTACCAGAATGGCTGCTGAACCTTATTTACAAATGCCTGCAAAAAAACCCCGCCGCCCGATATGCTGATGGTACCGAACTGCGCCAGGCCATACAAAGCAGCGTAATTACCGTAAAAAGCGATACCGAAAGCGCCTTAATACTGCAAAACGAAAAAACAGAACTACAAGCAAAATTAAAGGAAGAACAGGCAAAGAACACTACTTTATTGCAGGAAATAGCAGAGCTAAAACAAAGCCGGGCCTCGGTCGGCGCTACTCCTCTTGCCACCCCGGTTGCAGCTAAAAGTAATACAAAAACAGCTTCTAAGGCAATGCTGATCGGTTTGGGGATTTTGCTGTTGTGCCTGGGCGCATTTGCCGGGCGGTATCTTTTTAGTGGTAGCAAAGCTGCTGCTGTAAAAACTTTGCCCGATACAACTTCATCAATAAAACAGCTTGATGCGGTTACCGGTAAAGCTTCGCACGACACCATCGCAGCGGCAAATTCTAAGTCCGGGGAGGCAAAAGAAAAGGTGATACCGATTAAAAAAGCTGAAATAAAGCCGGAGACGCTGGCCGTACACAAAAAAGCAAAAAAAGATTCCGCGAAAAAAGTGGTTAAAAAAGATTCGCCAAAAGCCGATAAACCTACTGCCCCTCCCCTTAACCCAGGAAAAGGTGGAGATGTTGGCAAGGTGTATTCGCTTTTCACAACGTACGCCTATTTTCACAGTACCCCCAGCGAGGGTAGTAAACGGGCGGCTAATATCAGCCAATGGGATAATGCCCGCTTAAAAGCGCTTGACGACCAAAATGGCTATATTTATGTGGTATTCACCAACAAAAACGGAGAAACAAGCAAGGGCTGGCTTCGTAAAAAAGACCTCATCGTAGTAGGGCAATAGTTCAGCCAACAAGCCTTATTTACTTATCGCAACCTTTGTACGCACCAGTTGCGCAGCAGCCTGCGATTGTTGATTACACTTGCCCAGCAACACCCAGATAATGATAAATATAATAATAGTGGAGAAGCAGCCCCCACCAAGTTTTTTTGCACCCCAGGCCGCTATAAGGCCTCTAAAAAAGTTATTCATCTATGTATTTTTTAGTTTAACAGCTTGTGGCCGGTATGGTTTTACCCAACTGCCAATTTAACAAACACAGGCATTGCAATTAGGTGCTCTTAAACGTTACCAGCTTCGATATTCCAACAAAAAATTAATAATTTACCAGTCCACACGTACATCGGGCTTTTTTTTAGCATATTTATTTTTTTATCTAACCTTAAACCATATGGGCTTTTTTAGTAAACTGCTGAACGAATTTATAGATATAATAGAATGGGTAGACACTACCCAGGATACCTTAGTGTGGAAATTTCCGCGGAATGACAACGCCATAAAAATGGGCGCTAAGCTTACTGTACGCGAATCGCAGGCAGCTATTTTCATGAATGAAGGCCGCATAGCCGACGTTTTTATGCCCGGTATGTACGAGTTACAGACCGAGAACATGCCTATCCTTACTACCCTACTCAGCTGGAAATACGGCTTTAACAGCCCTTTTAAGGCCGATGTTTATTTTGTGAGCACCCGCCAGTTTGTTAACCAAAAATGGGGAACAAAAAACCCGGTGATGATACGCGATGCCGAGTTTGGCCCAGTAAGGCTACGCGCGTTCGGTTCTTTTAATTTTAAAGTACAGGACCCAAAAGTGTTCCTGAACCAAATTTCGGCAACGAACCCCGATTTTAATGTAGCGTATATTGAGGAGCAATTGCGCAATACCATTGTTGCGCGCGGGATGGATGCCGTGGCACAATCTAAAATACCGATACTGGACCTTGCCGCGAATTACAACGAAATGGGCCTGCTGATATCTGACACGATACAACCCGATTTTGCCGAAATAGGGCTTACCCTATCCAAGCTATTGGTAGAGAATATCTCGCTGCCGGCAGAAGTTGAGGCCGCGCTTGATAAACGCAGCCAGATGGGCATCATTGGTAACCTGGGCGCGTATGCTCAGTTCCAGGCTGCAAACGCCATGGAAAAATCCGCGGAGAACAGCATAGGCGGCAACCTTGGCGCTGCGGGCATGGGTTTGGGTGTAGGTGCCGCTATGATGAACCAGGTTGGCAACGTATTTAAACAAAATAATTTTGATGGAGCCAACCCAAGTGGTGCCGATGCGCCGCCGCCCTTCCCGACTACACAGTATCATATCGCTGTAGATGGTAAATCTGACGGACCGCATAGCCTGGCCGACATTGATAAAATGATCGCGGCTAAAGCGATCAATAAAGAAACTATGGTTTGGAAAAAAGGTATGGCCGCCTGGGTTGCAGCAGGCACCGTTGCAGAACTTGACGATCTTTTTAATAACGAACCTCCTCCATTAGCCTGATCACACCTGAACTTAAATCGTACATGAGCGAACTTTTAAAACCGGCGGATAGCATCAGCAATTCGTTAAAATGCGCGGGCTGTGGCGCTTTGCTGCGCTTTGTGCCCGGCACCCGTACGTTGCAATGCAGTTATTGCGGGGAGAGCAACGTGATAGCCAATACCGAAGCATCTATAGAACCTGTAGATTATGAGGATTTTATAGCGAATATTGATGTAAAAAAAGCTACCGATAATGTAAAGGTGGTCGACTGCAAAAACTGCGGTTCGCAAACGGTGTTGGATGCTTCTGTTACCTCTGATAATTGCCCGTTTTGTACCGCGCCTTTGGTGTTAAACTTGCAGGCCGGCAAAACTTATCTGCCTCCACATTATATTTTACCGTTTGAGGTAACCCAAAAACAAGGCGCCGATTTTTTTCAGAAATGGCTCAAGGGCCTTTGGTGGGCGCCGAACGATCTTGCGCAAAAAGCGGGTGGCACGTCATCGGCGTTAAATGGTGTTTACCTGCCTTACTGGGCTTACGATACCGATACGACAACCGACTACACCGGCGAACGTGGCGACTACTACTACACCACCGAAACCTATACCGAAACAGTTGATGGCAAAACCCAAACGCGGACCCGGCAGGTACGGCACACCAATTGGTCGTATGCCTCGGGCACGGTTGATTGCAAATTTCGCGACCTTTTGGTACCGGCCAGTACATCGCTGCCCGAAAAAACGCTTGATAAACTTACGCCATGGAAACTGGATATGCTCGCCGGTTTTGATGAACGTTATATGAGCGGGTTCCGCTCAGAAACCTACCAGCTCGACCCAGAAAATGGGTTACTTAAAGCAAAGGAACAAACCGTGCAGGAAATCAATTCTTCCATCAGGAGCGATATTGGTGGCGATGAGCAACGCATCGATAATACCGACACCGATTATCGCAACAAAGCCATTAAATACATTATGCTGCCGGTTTGGGTTAGCGCCTATAACTATAATAACAAAGTATACCAGTTTACGGTAAATGCCAGTACAGGCGAGGTAATTGGCGGGCGCCCGCTAAGCGCCATGAAGATCACATTGGCGATACTGTTTGCAATTGCATTAATTATAGTCGTTTTTGTGCTGTATTCGCAAAATGCGAATGGATAACGTTTATACTGAATTTATTTTACCCTGTTGCGCAAGATACGCCTTCAGTTGTTCTACAGTTTACTGGAAGCCTTCGCTTGCTTTATAGTGAATTGTTTAATTTCTAATCGTCTATTCCCTTGCCGTTGAGTATCTGCGGGATATATTTTTCTACCCTCGCCCCCCGTGTTTTGGCTTGTTTTGGTTGAGAAAAGTGAAGCAGGTATCCCCTTTGCCGCCCAGGCGTTAATGCCTCAAAAGCGGCTTTCAGGCCCGATGTCTCATCTAATTTAGTCTGAAATTCTTCGGGAACACTAAATTCCGTTGTCTTTTTCAGATCAACTTTCAAACCGGCTTTCTCCACCTCAATAGCTTCAAAAACATAGGTCTTAAGCGTTGATTCCAGCTCCACTATTTTCCTAATGTTGCTGAACCTTACCTGGCGCGCCGCCTGTACGTTCTCTGTTTGCTGAACGAGGATACCATCAGCATCATTTAACAGGGCGCCTTTAAAAAATAATACCGCGCAATATTCCTTAAATACATGTATCAATACAATGTTATTTTGCTGAAAGGTGTAGCAGGGACAACCCCACTTCAACTCTTCGGTAAGCCCGCAACCAAGGATGATCGCTCTTAGTTTCACGATCTCTTCCTGCCACTTTTGGGCTTTGTCGAAGTAAAAATCAGCCTTAGGATTCATTCCGTTCTCTGTCATAGCATTTTATTTTGTACAAGCTCAAACCCTTAACAAGCCACGAAAGCCCCTGGCGGCGTAATAGGATTCCGCCCCGTTGTGATAAAAGAATATCGTATCGTACCGCCTGTCGCAGAAAACGGCACCGCCCAGCTTTCTGATATTGGCAGGCGTTTGCACCCAGCTGGATGTTTTCAGGTCGAACTTGCCAAGTGCCTGCAATTCGCGGTATTGTTCTTCTGTTAAAATTTCGATACCCATATCGGCGGCCATCCCTACCGCACTATTTTCGGGTTTGTATTCTTTTCTCGATTGCAGGGCCTCGTGGTCGTAGCAAACACTTCTGCGACCCTTGGGGCTTTCTGCAGCGCAATCATAAAACAGGTATTCGCCCGTCGTTTCGTCCATACCAACTACATCCGGTTCACCGCCGGTTATTTCCATCTCATCGAGGGTCCATAGTTTCTCGGCATTGGCTTCCAGCTTAACTTTTATTTTAGCCCATTCCAGGCCTTTGTGCCGTTCCATGTTTTTCTCGAAACGGGTTTTCAACACGCCGAGCAGTTCTTCAGATCGCTCTACCGACAATTGCTTTTTATCATTATTCATGTGCTCATCATTAATTAATTTACCGCTACTACTCTTCTTTCCGCAGGCCTGAAATACCAGGATACTATTGTTAGTACCAACAATAGCATCGGCCCAAAAAGCTCCTTAGCGCTATCTCCAATAGCTAAATGAGAAAACACCGCGCCCGACATGGCGAAAAAGAAACCCGCGTAAGCCCATTCCTTCAATAAAGTAAATTTAGGAATTAGCACCGTTACTGTCCCCAGAATTTTCCAAATACCCAGGATGGTTAAAAAATAGACTGGGTAACCGAGATGCTCCATCATGGCTACTTCTTCCTTCATTTTTATTAGCTGTACAACGCCGGTAGACAGCATCCCTAATGCAAGCCAGAGCGTGGAAACCCAATAGATAATTTTATTTCGCTTTGTCATGTTGTGTTTATTTTAATTTGTTTGCGATGTCTTGTAAGCGATTGTGCGCCATATTGAGGCCCTGGGCAAAGGGCAGCCGTAACATCTGATCTCTCAGCGCGGCCGATTTAAATACGCTGTGTATGGTAAGTTTGCTGGTGCCTTCGGTCAATTCTTCAAATTCCAAAAACTCCAGCTGAACGCCAAAAGGCGCATTCTCCATTTCAAATGTGCGTATGATCTTCTGGTTCGGCACAAACTCATGGAACACCCCATCCGCACGGAACACCACGTTTCCCTTAGCGTCGCTTGTTTCATACTGCCAGCCGCCATGTTTCTTATTTTCCAGTTTCAGCACTTTCGTGCCCATCCATTGCTCCACAATTTCCGGCTCTACGTGCGCTTTAAAAAGCAACTCCAGAGGCAGCTCAAATTCCCTTGTTATTATTAGATCGTGTTTGCCATCTTCGGCGCTGATCTTTGTTTTTAATTCCATATCAGGTTGTTTTTTTGGTTTGGTACGTTTTCATAATGGTTTCTAATTTGTTGAACCTGTCTTCCCACATCTGGCGGAATGGCTCTATAAAGTCGGCTACTTCTTTCATGTTTTTCGCGTTGATGTGATAATATATCTCCCTGCCGTTTTGCTCTTGTTTCAGCAATTCGCATTCGGTAAGTATTTGCAGGTGCTTTGAAACTGTAGGCCTTGCGGTATCAAAGTTGGAAGCTATTACGCCTGCCGTCATCGATTGGGAAGCAACTAACAGCAGTATGGCTCTCCTCGTAGGATCGGCAATGGCCTGGAATACATCTCGTCTTAAATTCATTATGTAGTTATTTGACTACAATATATATGTAGTTATTTAACTACGCAAGTTTCTTAAAGAAAATTTAATTGTTGGGGAAACCTGAACATGAAAAAGCCAAATCGATAACACGTCTTGAGTTCAGCATATCTATTTTATTTTCAATTGTTTAATATAATATCTACTTTTATATAGCTTTCAAACTACAAATCGTTTTACAGTCTTTAAGTCAGTATTAAAAATGAAGAGGAAAATTTTTATTTCGAACGTGCTAACACTTGCAGCTATACCATTGGTTGGAAAATCTTTCGATAAGCAAAATAATTTGAAAATAAGAAAAGGTTTTAAAACCAATAAAGGAGAGGGCAGGCTGCATGGGCATATTAAACTAAAAGGTGTTAATGCAAATATACTGGACGTTAAATTATCCGGGACAGACACTGATGGAAATATCGCAGTTTTTGAACAGACAAGTCTTTCGCAAGGCAAAGGGACGCCTTTGCATATCCATTATGCGCAGGATGAGATGTTTTATGTACTGGAAGGGGAATATTATTTTAGAGTGGGTGATGATAAATATCATCTTTCTACGGGTGACAGTATTTTCCTGCCGATGAAAGTTCCACATGCGTGGACTCAGGTTTCAGAAAAAGGTAAGATGACGGTTACTTTTCAACCCGCAGGCAAGATGGAAAATTTCTTTGTTACCTTGGCGGGGTTAGATCATGAACCAAATCATGACGAAATGGCTAAGCTTTTCGCAGACAACGAAATGCAGATTGTAGGACCGCCATTAAAAATTGAATGATATTGGCCTATGATCGGTTATAATTGCACCATTTACTTTAAAATTATCAAACAAAAAAGCCTCTCATTTTCATGAGAGGCTTTAAGGGTAAATGATGGGGCTCGAACCCACGACCCTCGGTACCACAAACCGATGCTCTAACCAACTGAGCTACATCTACCGTCTTTGTTGGGAGTGCAAAAATAGAAATTCGGCGGGAATTTGCAAAGCTTTTTTAAAATTACAATCGCCTTACCCTATTTATTTAGAACAGTTCTATTTAAAGGGTAAATTTGTACATCATGGCGGAGCAACTGGTGGAATTGAACGTAACGGGAATGCATTGCAATAACTGCGCAATGAGCATCCATAAGTTATTGGAAAAGAAAGGACTGCAAAATGTATTGGTGAGCTTTGCTTCCGAAGAAGTAAAATTTTCTACTGCCGACCAGTCCCTCCTACCGGGAATAATCACGGATATAGAAAATTTAGGTTTTCATGTAGTGGACGATATTGCCACTCATAAAACCCCATTTTATGATAAGGTAGAGAACAAATTTATCTTCTGCGCGCTGTTTACCGCTCCGCTTTTGCTACACATGCTGTTCCCCTGGCACTTTTTGCACAATCCTGTTGTGCAGTTAATACTGTGCCTGCCGGTGTTTTTGGTGGGATGTTTCCATTTTGGCAAAAGTGCCTACAGTTCTGTTAAAGGTGGGGTGCCCAATATGGATGTGCTCATTTTTATCGGTTCTACATCGGCATTTATTTATAGCCTGGTTGGTACCGTGCAAAATTTAGGCGGACATTATTTGTTTTACGAAACCTGCGCGACCATCATTACCCTGGTACTTTTGGGTAATGTACTGGAGAAACGCAGCGTAAACCAAACCACCTCTGCGGTGAAAGATCTGATGAAATTTCAGCAGGTGAACGCCAGCAGGGTTACTAAAGACGGTATTGAAATAATCAATGCAAAAGATGTAATAGCCGGTGATACGCTGCAGGTGAATGAGGGCGACCAGATACCGGTAGATGGGGAAATACTATCAGGTGATGCATCGATAAACGAGGCGATGATAACCGGTGAAAGCATCCCGGTGCAAAAAAAGAAGTACGATACCGTTATAGGCGGAACGATAGTGCTGGAAGGCAACATCAAAATAATGGCCACCAAGGTGGGCAGCAATAGTACGCTCTCGCAGATAATCGATCTGATGAAAAGAGCGCAGGCAGCTAAACCTCCCGTACAAAAACTGGGCGATAAAGTGGCGGCCATATTTGTACCCGTTGTTTTAGTGATCGCTCTGCTAACCTTTATTATAACTTACTTCGCTACCAATGTCGGCATGCAAGGGAGCGTAATGCATGCCATTGCCGTGTTGGTGATTTCCTGCCCTTGCGCTATGGGTTTAGCAACACCTACCGCCGTAATGGTTGGCCTTGGCCGCGCGGCAAAAAACGGCATCCTGATAAAAGGGGGCGACACTATTGAAGCGGTTGCTAACACCAAATTTGTAATATTTGATAAAACGGGAACGCTTACCACGGGCAAATTCAGCATAAAAGATATTGAGGTAGCCGAGGGACAAAACATGGAGAGCGTGCGTGGAGCTATTGTTGCCATTGAAGAGCGCTCTAACCACCCGATAGCAAAATCCTTAGTAAACGGTTTAAGCGGTTTGCCGAAGCAAAAAGTGATACTGAGATCTGTTGCAGAAGAAAAAGGCCTTGGTATGCGCGCCGAAGATGTGGAAGGCAACAACTACTTTTTGGGCACCGCAAAACTGAGCGACAACGACAATTTTAACCTTGCATTATACAAAAACCAGGTGTTGATTGCACAGATAGCCATTGAAGATACCATTAAACCGGACGCTGCGAATTTGATTGTCCAGTTAAAAAAGATGGGGATAAAACCTATCCTTCTGAGTGGCGATAAGGCCAGCCGCTGCGCTTCGGTGGCAAAAACATTAGGTATTATTGATGTACACTCCGAAAAACTTCCTGATGAAAAGCTAAGCGTGGTAGATATTTACCGTAAAAAAGGCAAAACCGTTATGATAGGCGACGGTATAAATGATGCCCCTGCCCTCACCCAGGCCGATGTAGGCGTATCTATGAACGATGCCAGCCACATAGCCATCCAGTCAGCCAAAGTTATCTTGCTGAATACTGATTTGCAATCGGTAGTGAAATTTTTGCAGATCAGCAGGCATACCCTACTCACCATTAAACAAAACCTTTTTTGGGCATTCGCTTACAACATTATTGCTATCCCCGTTGCAGCTTTAGGTTTCCTGAACCCGATGGTAGGTGCGCTGGCCATGGCATTTAGCGATGTTATTGTAATTGGGAATTCGCTGAGGTTGAAGGTAAAGAAGGTTAGTTGATAGATGATGGTTCATAGTTCATGGTAGTTTCGCTAAATTTGTTGCAAGCAACCTACTTAACATATTTTCATTAATATAGTCAGAGTTTTAACTTTGAACCATGCTGACACTTATTGAGCGATACCTAAACGGCGAAGACGGGAAATCTGTATACGCCGATATCTACAACTTAAAACAGGGAGCCTTCAGCAATGAACATTTTGACGACGTAATAGCGGTGCTCACCGAAACTTTTGAACGGGTTGCTTATAACCTCAACCTGATTCAACAGGAGTTGGCGGCCATTGGTTACTGCTTTAAAACAGAGTTTAATTCAAACTCCGATAAACCATTAGTAGCGCCTCTTCCGGGTACCGATAAACTTCTTACCCAACTTGACACGGCAGTTGC
This sequence comes from Mucilaginibacter sp., assembly GCF_039925265.1. Taxonomy (GTDB): domain Bacteria; phylum Bacteroidota; class Bacteroidia; order Sphingobacteriales; family Sphingobacteriaceae; genus Mucilaginibacter. Next base: position 137,051 of record NZ_JBDSZG010000013.1, on the reverse strand, counting down.
CGAATTTGGCAAAGTGCCCTTGTCATTAAAAATGTTTTACAAAGCTGTAGCTGGCTGTAATTTTGCCTGGGATTATGAGTCTTCCCCCGATTTGCTATGGGATGAAGCCGACCCTATACAAATAGCCAGCCTGGATGATCTTGTTGAATACGTATCTTCTGATGATTGGAAAGACTACATGAATGATTGCCTTGAAATTTATAACGAGCCCGCCTTGGAGTTGGCTGCCGATTATCTCCATAAGGACAATATTAGTGGCGGCGCAGTCTACTCCTTACAACTCACGGGGGAAGATTGCGTAGATGCGATATTTTTAAATGAGCCCAATGGAACCAACTTTATTGGTTATTTACGGGTCTGTATGGAAAGCTGCGGATTTCCGGGACGCGGCAAGTTTAGGCAAGAACAACGTTTTACGAATTTTTGCGCAAAGGTAAGTCCTTTATTAAAACGCACTTAAACTGGCAAATTAAAACACCACTTTAGAGCCTCATAGGCTTTACTATATTTGCACAATGATCGAGATTTATACAGACGGTGCATCCAGCGGGAACCCGGGGCCGGGTGGTTATGGGGTTATTTTGCGGTCGGGTGCTCATTACAAGGAGCTATCGGCTGGCTTTCGTAAAACCACCAACAACCGCATGGAATTACTGGCCGTTATCAGCGGACTGGAAGCTATCAAATCTCCCAACCAGCAGGTTACCATTTATTCCGACAGTAAATACGTGATCGATTCTATAGAGAAGCGCTGGCTGCAGGGTTGGGTTGCAAAAGGCTTTGCGGGCAAAAAAAACAAGGATCTTTGGCTGAGATACCTCACCATCAGCAAAATGCACCAAATTAAATTTGTGTGGGTACGCGGGCACAATGGGCACCCCGAGAATGAACGCTGCGATGTACTTGCCGTGGCAGCAGGCAAACAAAAAGAGTTATTGATTGATTCTGTTTTTGAAGCAGAGGCAGCAAAATTAGGTTGATTAATTTGTCATAGTCCATGGACAATAGACCATAGCGGAATTTTACATCTTTTACGATGGACTATCAACTATGGTCAATGGACTAAAGGCTACTTCGCCCCCAACTCAATCACATCCAGTCCATGTACCTTATCTTCGGTTATGCTGAAACGCATTAGCGTGCGTACCTTTTGCCAGCCTTGTTTACCTGCCGCACCGGGGTTTAAATGCAGGCAGCTGATCTTTTTATCATAAATAACTTTGAGGATATGCGAATGCCCGCTGATGAACAACATGGGCGGGGTTAGGTAAATATCCTTCCTCACTGCAGGGCTGTATTTGTCGGGGTAGCCACCAATATGCGTCATCCATACATCAACCGCTTCGCATTTAAAACGGATGTGTTCGGGGTACACCTGCCGGATGTCGGCACCATCAATATTGCCATAAACGCCCTTTAGCGGTTTAAATGCGGCGAGCTGATCAGCAAGTTCCAGCGTGCCAAAATCGCCCACGTGCCAGATCTCGTCGCAGGTATCAAAATGCTTAAAAACGGCGTCGTCGAGGTAGCTGTGGGTGTCGGATATCAGGCCAATGCGAGTCATATTGATGTCGGATTTTCAATTCGGATTTATATTAAAATATAGTCAAAAACTCCTTTAATGCTTGTTGATAACCTGCGGAATACACTTTAGGCTCATCGTAAATAACCACGTCAGTTTCATCAACCATAGCTTGCAATCGCCCAAAGGTAATGATCTCCCTGTGCGGGATAGATTCGGCGAAGGACTTTATGCTGATGATCGTCTGCAGGTACAACCCAACTTCGGCTAATAAAACTTTCACAAAATTAGCTGTCGGCAAGGGCAATATCATGGTGCAAAGGCCATCATCTGTTAAATGCCTCGATACACATAGGATAAACTTTTCAAAAAAAGCCTCATCTGTATGCCTTGCTAAATTCTTTTTCGCCCCCGGCGATGCCAGCGAATTTAAAAAGAAGGGCGGGTTTGAAACAATAAGGTCGTATTGCTTTTCGGTATTAGCGTTAAAATACTCCTCAAACCCCGCTGCAAACAGCGTTAACCGATCTGCGAATTTCGACGCGTTAAAGTTTTCGTCCGCTGTTTTTGCAGCGACCTCGTCTATTTCAACCGCGTCGATATGGGCCTTTATAAACCGCTGCGACAACATCAGGACTATAACACCTGTCCCCGTGCCAATATCCAGTATGTTTTTGGGCTCGGGCGCATTGGCTAAAGCGCCAAGCAAAACGCCGTCGGTATTTACCTTCATGGCGCAGCCGCTTTGGTTTACATCGAACTGCTTAAACTTAAATATGTTTGCCAATTTATAAACGATAAGCGGGGTAATTATTTATATTTTACCTATTTTCAGGCTGGATTTAAAACGCCGGGCTTTTAATGCAACTACGCTTACAACACCTCAAAAATCAATTTAAAAAGCCAAAAGTAATTATAATAACAGCCATTTTATTGGCTTTAAGTCTGTGGTTTACACTTTGCCTGCCCAGAACGCTTTTTAGCAGTCCGACATCTTTTGTAATAGACGACGATGCCGGCCAGTTGTTAGGTGCATCTATAGCAGCCGACGGCCAATGGCGCTTCCCCTACAACGACAGCGTACCCGAAAAATTCAAACAATGCATCATCGCCTTTGAGGATAAGCGCTTTGAACACCACCCCGGCTTCGACGCGTTGGCTTTTGGAAGGGCCATCCGGCAAAACATGCGCACCGGCAGGGTCACCAGCGGCGGCAGTACACTTACTATGCAGGTGATGCGCCTTTCTACCCGGCACAAACGCACTATCCTCAACAAAATAGGTGAAATATTTATGGCCCTGCGCCTGGAACTGGGCTATAGTAAAAAGGAGATATTGGCCATGTATGCCAGTAACGCGCCATTCGGCAGCAATGTTATTGGTTTGGATGCAGCTTCGTGGCGGTATTTTGGTCGCGGACCGGATAAGCTCTCCTGGGGTGAAATGGCAGCGCTGGCGGTCTTGCCAAATTCACCATCGCTGGTGCACCCGGGTAAGAACCGGCTTATCCTGCTTAAAAAACGCAACCTGCTGCTCAACAGGCTCTATAAACAAGGCACCATCGATAGCACCACAGCCAAACTGGCCGCGTTTGAACCCGTGCCCGAAAAGCCCGTCGCCCTACCGCAGATTGCCCCTCACCTGCTGCAACGCTTTAAAGCGGATTATAAAAATAAACAACAAGGGCTAACCCGGATAACTACTACTATAAAAAACAGCCTGCAACAGCAGGTGGCAGATATTTTAGAGCAGCATCACCAGGTTTTAAAAGCTAATGATATTAATAATATCGCCGCGGTAGTGCTTGATGTAGAAACCGGCGCAACCCTCGCCTACGCCGGCAATATCTCGCACCGCGAAGACCCCGAAATGGAAAGCGATGTAGATGTGGTAAATGCGCCGCGCAGCCCCGGGAGTACGCTAAAACCACTGCTATACGCATCAATGATGCACGATGGACTGATACTGCCCAATAGTTTGATTGCCGATGTGCCCACGCAGATAGCGGGCTATCACCCCGAGAATTTCGACCTGAGTTATGATGGCGCAGTACCGGCTTCCAACGCTTTATCGCGCTCGCTTAATGTGCCTGCGGTGAAAATGCTGCAACAATACAAGTACGAGCGGTTTTATGATATGATGAAAAAGGCCGGCGTTACCACCTTAAAACAACCCGCCGACCATTACGGCCTCTCGCTCATTTTAGGCGGCGGCGAAAACACCCTATGGGAACTTACCGGCATTTATGCAGGCATGGCGCGGGTTCTTAATCATTACGATAAGTATCGCGGTAAATACAACCCGGCCGACTACCATCACCCCGTTTACACATTAGGGCCGAAAGAAGAACCGGCGTTGGAGAAAAATGGCTTGCTTGATGCCGGCTCGTTGTACTACACGTTGCAGGCCATGGAAGAAGTAATGCGCCCCGGTGAGGAAATGCTTTGGCAGCAGTTCAGTTCTACCCAGCGGATCGCCTGGAAAACGGGAACCAGTTTTGGCTTCCGCGATGGCTGGGCCATTGGCATTACGCCTAAATATGTGGTGGGCGTTTGGGTGGGCAATACCGATGGCGAGGGCCGCCCGGGGTTAACGGGTATCAATACCGCCGCTCCTGCCCTGTTCGAGATCTTCCGCCTGCTGCCCGCCGCACGGGATTGGTTTACCATGCCAATGGGCGAAATGGAGAAAATAAGCGTGTGTAAGGAAAGTGGTTACCGCGCCGGGCAATATTGCAATAATACCACGGAGCAATTTGTGCCGAAAATAGGGTTAAAAGCTGCCGCCTGTCCATGGCATCGACTGGTGCACCTGTCGCCGGATGAACATTACCAGGTGACGGGTAATTGCGAACTACCGGAAAATATGGTAAACAAAAGCTGGTTTGTGCTGCCGCCATCTATGGAGTACTATTACAAAACCAAAAACTACCAGTACCATTTACTGCCTTCCTTTAAACCCGGCTGCGGCGAAGCTGATAACGGTAACCCGATGGAACTCATTTACCCTAAGGAGAACGCCAAAATATATGTTCCGCTGGAAGCTGACGGCAAGCGCGGGCGGGTGGTGTTTAATGCGGCGCACCGGCAACCCGGCATCAAAATATTTTGGCACCTCGATGATAAATACGTAGGTGAAACAACCACCTTTCACCAGGTGGCGCTAAACCCAACCGCCGGAAAACATAAACTAACGCTGGTGGATGCCTCGGGCAACACCATCAGTACAAATTTTGAAGTACTGGATAAAAATAAATAAACACGATTAAAGGATTGAGCGATTTAACACGATTTCCCTTTAATGTAGAGACGCAATACTTTGCGCCTCCCGCAGGACAGGTGAACAATTTGCATAAGTAATTTGCCTTTGGAGACTAATTAAAAAGCTATGTTTAGTGAAATTTCGCTTAATTCGTGAAATTCGTGTTCATTAATAATAAACAACCGATGCTTGAACAATACGACCTGGGTAACCTGATGGTTTTGGATATAGAAACCGTGCCGCAATATGCCACACATGACGAGGTGCCCGAACATTTGCAGGAACTTTGGGCAGCAAAGTCTCAATATCAGCGTAAGGACGAAACGCCGGAAGCATTCTACGGGCGAGCATCTATCTGGGCCGAGTTTGGCAAGATCGTTTGTATCTCAGTAGGGATCTTTCTGAACGGGAAAAAGACAGGGTTGCGTGTAAAATCCTTTGCCGGGCACGAGGAAAAAGAACTGCTGCAGGATTTTAGCAAGATGCTGAGCAGCCAGCCGCCCAGTATTATCCTTTGCGCGCATAACGGCAAGGAGTTCGATTTTCCGTACATCTGCCGCAGGATGCTTATTAATGGCGTACCATTCCCGCCGCATTTGCAGATAGCCGGCAAAAAGCCCTGGGAAATAAACCATCTGGATACCATGGAACTCTGGAAATTCGGCGACTATAAAAACTATACCTCGCTAAACCTGCTCACTGCTATCTTTAATATCCCAACCTCTAAAGATGATATCGACGGCAGCCAGGTAGGCCACGTTTACTGGGTAGAAGACGACCTGCCCCGCATTTGCACTTATTGCCAAAAAGATGTGATCGCGACAGCGCAGTTGATTCGGAGGTATCGCGGGGAGGCGTTGATTGCGGAGGATTGTATAACGATTGTGGGATGAGAAAGATATTTCTATTAATATTTGCCTTTGGCTGTTTATCGGCAACGGCTCTATGTCAACGGAAACCGGCGTCAAAATCCCCACAGTCAGGTCAACCCGGCTTTATTACCGCGCTGATCAACTTAAAGGAATTTAAAGACGATGAGCGAAAGGCCGATTCTCTTTCCAAGGCAAGCGGGATCCCGCAAAGCGTATCCTTCGAGTTGATAAACGATCCCATGACAAAAAAGGATTCGACGGAAAACCTGATGACTATATTTATTAAACTCGACCGACCGTTCGATCCCATTATTTTACACATCGTGAAAATAAATGCTGCCACAAACAAAATAGTTTCGGTAGAAAACAACATACGGAAAAAATGATCTTCTCGCCCTCCCCTGCTTTGTACTGCTATTTAATAAGAAATGTTTTTTGTCCCCGCTATCCCGTCGCCTTCTCCTCCACATGCACAATAATGTTGCGGATGGCGTCATCTAATGCCGTCCCGGCTTGTTTCAATTTATAACAATGCTCCCTGGCCTACTATTTATCAAATAAAATCGTTAATCCTCCTTAACAGTTCTTTCCGTATCTTAGCGCATTAATTATACCTATGTCTAAAAAGAAAAAAAAAGGCAATTCATCTATCAACCAGGTGCTTACGCAAATGGTGCTGGATATATTCGAACAAAATGGCAATACGCCACTCAATCATAAGCAGGTTTCGGCCAAGCTAAACGTACGCGACCCGGATGCCCGGGATGTTATTTTTGATGTACTGAAGGACGAAGCCTTCAAAGGTGTCCTGAAAGAGATCACTCCCGGCAAATTTCAACTGCTGGAACTGAAAACCTTTGTTGAAGGCAAGGTTGATCTTACCAACGATGGATCCGCGTTCATCGTTACCGATGACCCTGCCGAAACCGATATTTTTGTAGCACCGCGTAAGCTGCGCAACGCGCTTAATGGCGACCGTGTAAAAGTATACGTATACGCCGCCAGCAAGGGTAAGCGCCAGGAAGGCGAAGTGATAGAGATTTTGCAGCGCAACAAAATGGAGTTCACCGGTATTGTAAAACTCTCCGAGCGTTTTGCCTTCTTCATCCCAGACGACCGTAAGATGATGCACGATATTTTTATTCCCATCAGCGATCTTAACGGTGCTAAGAACGGTATAAAAGCAATCGCCGAAATTACCGACTGGCCAGCCGGCGCTAAAAACCCCATCGGTCGTATTAAACACGTACTGGGCAACCAGGGCGAGAACGATACCGAAATGAACGCCATCCTGGCGGAGTACGGTTTCCCGCTTTCTTTCCCTGCCGAAGTGGAGAAGGATGCCGAAGAAATTCCGGCGGAGATCTCTGCGGACGAAATTGCTAAACGTAAAGATTTCCGTAACACGCTCACCATCACCATCGATCCATTCGATGCCAAGGATTTCGATGATGCCATCTCCTACAAAAAGCTGGATAACGGCAATTACGAGGTAGGTGTGCACATTGCCGATGTATCGCATTATATCATCCCCGATTCGGCTTTGGATAAGGAGGCTTACGAACGCGGAACCTCTGTTTACCTGGTAGATAGGGTAATCCCGATGCTGCCCGAAAGGCTTTCTAACGGACTATGCTCGTTGCGCCCTAAGGAAGATAAGCTTTGCTTCGCGGCAGTGTTTGAGATGGATGCGGACGCCAATATTATTGAGCAATGGTTTGGCAAAACCGTTATCCATAGCGACAGGCGCTTTACTTACGAGGAAGTGCAGGATGTAATAGAAACCAAAACCGGCGATTACGTAGAAGAAATTGAGCAGCTAAACGCCCTTGCCTATAAACTGCGCGACCGTAAATTTAAAAATGGCGCCATCAGCTTTGAAACTACTGAAGTTAAATTTAAGCTGGATGAAACCGGCAAACCAACCGGCGTATATGTAAAAGAACGTAAGGACGCCCACAAGCTGATTGAAGATTTTATGCTTTTGGCCAATAAAAAAGTGGCCGAATACGTAAGCAAAATGGGTAAAGGCAAACACAAGTACACCTTTGTTTACCGCGCGCACGATTCCCCTAAACCCGATGCACTGGCCAACTTCGCGCAATTTGCAGCACGGTTTGGGTATAAGATCAATACAAAATCTGATAAAGAAACTGCAAAATCTCTTAATTTTTTAATGGAGGATGTGGAAGGTAAAAAAGAGCAGAATGTGCTTACTCACCTGGCCATCCGCTCTATGGCTAAGGCTATTTATACCACTAAAACATCAAGTCATTATGGTTTGGCGTTTGATCACTATACGCACTTTACCTCGCCTATCCGCCGATACCCAGATGTAATGGTGCACAGGCTGCTTTTCCACTATTTAAATGGCGGGCAAAGCGTAAACGGCGACCATTACGAGGAACTGTGTAAGCACAGCTCGCAGATGGAGAAGAAGGCAGCGGATGCAGAGCGTTCATCGGTTAAATACAAACAGGCCGAGTACCTTAAAGACCAGGTGGGCAATGTATTCACCGGCATTATTTCGGGTGTTACCGAATGGGGGATGTACGTAGAGATCATTGAGAACAAATGCGAGGGCATGATACGGCTGCGCGATATCAGCGACGATTTTTACACTTTGGACGAGAAGAATTACGCCATCATCGGCCAGCGCAAAAAGAAGATTTACCAGCTTGGCGATGAAGTTGCCATACGTGTGAAGAACGTGGATCTGACCAAGAAACAGATAGATTTTTCGTTAGTTAATTAATTATTGTGAGTAGTGAATGGTTGAATGGTGAGGGGTTGCAAAAACCATCCTCTGATCAACCGCTCACTACTTAACCCCTGAGAATGAGAAAACTCGAAGACCTGCAAGCACTTATTGCAACCTCCGTAGAACAGCTGAAATACCCGACTTATCCGGCCGAACTGTACGAACCTATAAGTTATATTTTATCCATCGGCGGCAAAAGAATGAGGCCTGCCTTGTTACTAATGGCCTGCGACCTGTTTGGCGGCGATGTGGAAGCGGCCCTGCCCCCTGCCCTGGCCATAGAGGTGTTCCATAACTTCACGCTGATGCATGACGATATTATGGATAACGCCCCCATCCGCCGCGGTCGCTCAACTGTGCACGAAAAATGGAACCAAAATGTGGCCATCCTCAGCGGCGATGTAATGCTGATTGAAGGCTACAAGCTGATGATGCAGGTGCACGATAACATCCTGCGCCACGTGCTGGATATTTTTAACGAAACCGCCGTTGGTGTTTGCGAAGGCCAGCAGCTGGACATGACCTTTGAGACCAGCACAGATATCAGCATTGAGGAATACATCAACATGATCCGCCTTAAAACAGCCGTGGTGCTGGGTGGTGCATTAAAAATTGGTGCGTTGATTGGCGAAGCGGATGAAAAGGATGCCGAGTTGTTATCTGATTTCGGCGTGAACCTCGGTATCGCATTCCAGCTACAGGATGATATACTGGATGTTTACGGCGACCCTGCAAAATTTGGCAAACAGGTTGGCGGCGATATCATCTCCAACAAAAAAACTTACCTGCTGATAAAGGCCCTGCAGTTAGTTGAAGGCACCGATGCCGAACAACTGCAAAGCCGGGTAACCGCCGCAACTTTTGATGCAGCAGAAAAAGTAGCCACAGTTACCCAAATTTACAACACGGTAAACGTGCGCCAATACGCCGAGGACGAAATGCAGGCCTACGCCGAAAAAGCCTTTAAAGCGCTGGAGCAGATCAACCTGCCCGAAGACAGCAAACAATACCTGCGAGATTTTGCCGATGGTTTGCTGGTGAGGGAATATTAGTATATTTAGGGGTATGAAAGTGATTTTATTTTTGTTGATGGGGTTGCTTGCTACGGCTACAGTTTCCGCACAGCCAAACAAAGCGAAAGCCACGAGCAACGCCATAAATTGCCCAATAGAATTGCAGTCTGAATTCCCGGGTGGCCCGATTGCATTAAAAAAATTCATAGCAAAAAATCTGAAATGGCCGGAAGGCGACATCGATGCAGAGGGCAGAGTGCTTGTCAGCTTTGTAATACAAAAAGACGGCAGCACAACCGACTTTAGGGTAATTAAAAGTTTACATCCTGCCTTTGATAAGGCGGCCGTATCAGCGTTGAAAAAGATGCCGAAATGGAAGCCGGGAATGCAGTTCGGCAAGCCGGTTAAATGCGGGTATACCGTACCATTAATGTTTGCTATAAAAGAAGACTAAGTCCAGATCGCCATGAAGCAAATTCTTGTAATTGTTTTTATTTTCTCGGCTTCTTTTGCAAAAGCGCAGCACACAAGGCCGCGAATTAATATGAAGGATACTACTGTTTATACAGCTGTAGAACAGCAGCCGCAATTTGGAAAGGATGAAGGTGCCTTCAATAAATATCTCTTAAAAAACCTCCGTTATGCTGGCCCTTATCCGAACGAAAATTCTCAGGGAAGAATAACAGCAATATTTATTATTGAAAAAGATGGTAGTGTTAAACAAATTAAAATTGTTCGGCCACAGCACACCTCTTTAGAAAGATCGATGATTGGGTTGCTAAAGGCTTCACCCAAATGGAGGCCGGCAATTCACAAAGGGTATGTTGTACGATGCCAATATTTCATGCCACTATTTATATGTTTGGCAAGTGAAGAATGAAAAAGAAATTTTATACGCGAATGCTTGTTTTCCCAACTATATTCGAGTTAATATGAAAATAAAACTATACCTAACCCTACTTTTCTCCGTGGCAATGTTAGCTGCGAAAGCCCAAACTGCTGATACTGCAAAAAGCGTAAAAGACACGGTGCAGGTATTTAAGCCCGTAGAAGTACCACCCGATTTTAAAGGAGGTTTTGGAAAGCTCCTTAAGTTTTTGTCCAAAAATTTAAAATATCCCGAAAAAGCAAGAGAGGATAATGTGCAGGGGCGGGTAATTGTAAGTTTTGTTGTGGAGAGAGACGGTACCTTAACCGGCATAAAAGTTATTAAAAGCCTGTCAGCCGAAACGGATGCCGAAGCTTTACGCCTGATGGCGATGTCGCCAGCCTGGAATCCCGGTATACAGGGAGGACGGCCAGTCCGGGTTCAATATTCAATCCCTGTTTCATTCAATTTAAGTAATGACTAACAACATTTTAAAAACATGTGCTTTTGCATTAGCGATAAGCGTAGCATGCTTAACAGCATCCGCCCAAAGCAAAACAACCTCAGGCGGTAAATTAAAACCCGAGCAGGCCAATATGGATGTAAGGCATTACACCATCGCGCTGGATGTAAACTTCAAACAAAAAACCATCGACGGTTATGCAACCATCGATGTAATATTGGAGAAGCCCACCCACGTATTGCTATTCGATCTGCTGGATTCGCTGAACGTAAGCGCTGTTTTGGTAAATGGTAAAAAAGAGCCGTTTATCTATAAAAACAATATGATCACCATTAACACGGTGAAGGAATTGCCGGCCGGAAAAGCAAGCATAAAAGTTGTTTATGGAGGCAAACCGCACATTGCCGTGCGCCCGCCATGGGATGACGGGTTTACTTTTACAAAGGATTCTACCGGCCACCAGTGGCTGGCCATTACCGCTGAAGGCACCGGTGGCAAGGTGTACTATCCTTGTAAAGATCACCCGTCCGACGAGCCGAACGAGGGTGCAGACCTTATCATCACCGTCCCTAAGGATCTGGTAGTTGCCGGGCCGGGCTTATTGATAAAAACCACCAAAAAAGGCGACAAAGCCACCTTTCACTGGAAAACCAACTATAGCATCAATAATTACAGCATCCTGTTCAACGTGGGCGATTATAAGCTGGTGCAGCGCACTTACAAAAGCGTGGCGGGCAACACCGTGCCTATCCAATTCTACGTGCTGAAAGAGCATGCCGAGAAGGCCAATAAGCTGATGGACATGTTTGAGGTTACCATCCACGAAAAGGAAAAGTATTTTGGCGAATACCCCTGGGCCAAGGAAAAAGTGGGATTAGTAGAAACGCCTCATTTAGGTATGGAGCACCAAAGTATGGTGGCTTATGGCAACAAATTCAAATACGTGCGCGTAGGCAGCCAGGATTATGATTGGCTTTTGCACCACGAGTTTGGCCACGAATGGTGGGGTAATAAAATAACTGCAATCGACTGGGCCGATTACTGGATCCACGAAGGCATCGGCAGCTATGCCGACGCGCTTTTCACCCTGGAGTTTGCAGGCAAACCGGCTTATATCAAGCTATTCCAAAAAACGTTAAAGGGGATCCAAAACAAGCAGCCTATTGTTCTGGGTAAGGATATCGACGAAGAATCGGCCTATAACGGTGATATATACAGCAAGGGCGCGTTCTTTATGCATACCTTAAACTATGTAATGGGCGATAGCCTGTTCTTCCCTACCTTAAAAGGTTTCGCAACCGACCCTAAGCACACCTACAGCAACCTCAACAATACCGACGATGTGGAGCAGTACTTCAGCGCAGCCTATGGCAAAAGCCTAAAGCCACTGTTTGATATGTACCTGCGTACTACGGATAAGCTGCAGATAAGCGTTACCCCGCAACGGCAGGATGGCAAATACCTGGTAAAACTGGATAATATCAGTATGCCACTACCACTTGATATCACTACCGATGCTGGTGTACAGCATATAACCGTAACTGATAAGGGTGTAAGCATCACCAGCAAAACCATGCCCTTGGTTGATGCTGATGGATGGTATTTTAAGAGGGTGGTTTACGAATAAAGATATTATAATGAGGAATGTGTTTTTTTGTTTACTGTTACTTCCTGCGATGTTGAAGGCACAATCTAAGCCTGACACTATTATCTACAGTTACACAGAAATTCCACCTGAATACCCCGGTGCAGAAAATAAGTTATCGATAGACTTCTTAAAAAAAGTTAGAGTACCGAAACCCATCCCTTCCAGCTTTGATACCAGAATAGCAGTAGAATTCGTTGTCGAAAAAAATGGAACGATCACGCATGAACGTATCATAAGAGGCAATAAAGATATAGCTTCGCAATTTTTAAAACAGATAAAAAGTGTTAAGTGGACCCCTGGTTATAATAAGGGGAAACCTGTTAGAAGTAAGTACTCATCGGCTGTAAGTTGCTTAATGATGGCTTCTGAAGAATAGGATATAAAGACCTTTACTACGAACATCCACACAAAAAGCCCCACATCTCTCGATACAGGGCTTTTCAATATTTATCATATTGCTATTCAGTAGCTTCTTGTTTACTTCACCTTATCCAGCGTCATCTCGAAGAACTTAAGCCATTTGCCGTCGCGGTTCATTTCGCCTGTTTCAAACCATTGGCCTTTGTCGTTCAGTTCAATAATGTAGCGCATGTTTTCGGTGGGGTACCAGTGTATTTTACTGCCGATAAGCTCAGCTTTAAACTGCCCCTCACGGCCTGTCGCCAGATACGACCGGAAATTGTAACCACCGGCTTTGTTGAATGTAATAAACGCCAGTGCGTTATGTATCATTTTTCCGTTAGCTTTGCCTAACCCTTCTATCAGCACAATAGTGCTATCCAGTTTCATTTGTACATTTTCGGTTTGGTTGAAGCTTTCTCTTCCACTCTGCATCATCATCCAGCCTTTGCCGGCCCATTTACCGGCGATGAATGCAAGTTTGCTTACCTCTGTTTTCGCGGTAGCGTCGGTTTCTGTTGATTGCGAAAAGCAGGCTACTGATATTAGAAGCAGCACAGCGGTTAAGGATGTAAATTTTGTCATGTTTTTTTTTCCTCAAAAATATTTACCCAATGCCGAAATGTATTGTACAATTACGACATTTTGCTAAACCATAATGTGTTCTATCTGGCCAATGTAGCCTATAAATTTGCGAATGTCGTACCCGGCAACATTTTTAAAAGATTTATAGTAATGCGCCTGGTCGGCGAAGCCGCGGTCGGTCACCATTTCGGGGTAAGTACGGTGCTGCACATGCAGGTCTATAATAGCTTTACGCAAGCGTCTTAATTGGCAAAATTGTTTTATGCTGATACCAGTTTGTGTTGTAAATACACGTTGTAATTGTCGCGGGCTTGCACAACTCGCCGCGGCAATCTCTGGCAACGTAACTTGCCCATTTCCGGCGATGATAAAATCGACGGCTTTTAGCACGCGGTCATCCGGTTCAAAACCGCTTGTGGCTTCTATTTTAAGTAAGATGTTATCTAACACTTGAGGCTCGTCAAAATCTAAACTCAGTTGTTGCAAAAAATCTTGTTGCCATTCGTTAATGTCGTAAGGCTGATATTGTATAGCGTTGTTGATTATGGTTCCTACATCCACCTTATTAAGCCATGGAGAGCAGCCTGGCTTTAAACGCACGCCTATGGTAATGGAGTTTGCAAAAACAGGGATTTCTTTAATAACCGTTGTAGGGCCTACAAACACCATCCCTTTGTGATGAAACGAGGCCATACTGAGGAATAATAAAGTACAGCTTCCATCTGGCGGGAAAATGTGGTTCAAAGGCGCGGCGTCGGCATCGTTTGTAGCCGGGGCTATTACAAACTTCCAGTAGCATTCTACATATTTGCGCAACCGGAGATGAGGCAGGTATTCTTTGTAAAGCATCTGGCCTTTGAGTTCGGCAAAAAAAATGTTGATTAGCAAGTTATCCAACAAAAAAAGCCCCATATCTTTCGATACAGGGCTTTTTAATACTTATCTTATTGCTAATTACTCAGCAGCAGGAACTTCTTCAGTATCAGCAGCTTCTTCTTTTTTAGCTTTAGGCGCTTTCTTAGCTTTAGGTGCTTCTTCAGCAGCTTCAACTTCTGCAACAGGTGCAGCAACTTTTACAGCTTTAGGCTCTGCCTTAGCAACAGGTGCCGGTGCAGCATCTTCAGCAATTGGTGCCACTTCGAAAGGTATAACAGAAACGTATGAACGGTTATCTGCTTTCTTTTTAAATACTACGTTGCCTGCAATTAAAGCAAACAGGGTATGGTCTTTACCAATACCTACGTTTAAACCCGGGTTGTGCTTGGTACCACGCTGACGAACGATGATGTTACCAGCAATTGCAGGCTGGCCACCAAAAATTTTGATACCTAAACGCTTGCTATGTGATTCGCGGCCGTTTCTTGAACTACCGGCCCCTTTTTTGTGTGCCATTTCTTAATTTCTTTTGTGGGATAGTAAAACCCCGGTTAAAATTTAATTATAATGTGATACCGGTGATCTCTATCTTGGTAAATTGCTGGCGATGGCCATTTTTCTTCTGGTAACCTTTTCTTCTTTTCTTTTTGAAGATAATTACTTTATCACCTTTTAAATGAGACACGATCTTAGCCGATACTTTAGCGCCTGCCAGGTCTGAACCTAACTTAAAGCTGCCTTCGTTCTCTGCTAACAACACATTGTCAAATTCAATATTAGCGCCTTCATCTCCTTGTAAACGGTGTACAAAGATCTGCTGGTCTTTCGCAACTTTAAATTGTTGCCCGGCTATACTTACTATTGCGTACATTGTTGATTAATTATTGTTTTAAATTTTGAGGTGCAAATATAGTGTTTACATTTATAATAAACAACACCAAATAATTACTTATTACACTGGTTTTTCAGCGCGGTCGTATATTCGACAGAGATTGGTTTGCCCCCCAGCTTTACACAAGCCTCGTAGTATTTCCACGCATCTGCGCAATCATTCGCCAAAAAATAACATACCGATAGTTTAAAGGTAGTGTTTTCGCTTTTTGGGTCGATAGCGAAAGACTTAGTGAGTAAGCTTAATGCTGTATCGAGTTTGCTTTTGTCTACTCCCCGTTCCTGCTGAAAGTTAACAAAGTAAATAGTCGCCTTATCTGTCAATAGCAATGCATTATCAGGATTAATGGCCAAACCTTTATCGTATTGTTCCAATGTAGCCGGGTAATCGCCAAACGAGCCATAAATAGCACCAAAGCCCCAATAAATATTCTCATTAGTTGCATCGAGCAGGTAAGCCTGGTTAAACCGATACATAGCCGTTTTTAGGTCGCCGCGGTAGAAGTAGGTAAAGCCCATTTTTATCAGCGCATCAGATGCCTTCCTGTGCGTGCCGTTTTCTTTAAGTTCGGTAGCAATCAATTCCTTATCGGCTGCAATTTGCTCTTCAGATTTAGCAACGTGCCCATACTCTGGCAATAAACGGATATCCTCTGTTGCTTGTATTTTCCATTCGGAATACGTAATTTGTTGTGCAAAACCGGTTGTGCAAAACAGTATAAATGTAAAAGCCAGCAGGTATTTCATATTATTTTTTCAAGCGCTGCTCAGCATCACCCAACCTGCCCTGGATCTCTTTTATCAGGCGCTGGTTGGCATCTACCAATTTTTCGGGGCCATTGTAATCGCCATCAAACACAATGCGCTTGGTTTTACGCTTGTAAGTGAAGGTTATGATATAGCGCGGTACGCGCGTAGTACTGTCTTCACTTAACTCATTCGCCGGGAAATCCCAAAAACCCAATTCTGCGGCTTTGCGGTGCAGGTATAGCAGGTCGTCATTAGTTAGGCGCATATGCATCTTCACTAACGAATCTTTGCGGGTGAGATACTGGTAGTCGCCGGTTTTAGAATCGTATTTATTCAGGAGGCGGTCCTTATAACCAAACTGAAACTGCATCGACTGAAACTCCGAGAATTTATAAGGAGCGTTCTTCACCATCATGCCGTAGTAATAAAAGCAATACAGCAAAAAAGGCACAACAATACTTAGGATAAGAAATATTTTTTTCGACTTCATGGAAGAAAATTAGTGAATGAGTGATTTAGCGAATGAGTGATTTAAGAGCTCATTCGCGGTTATTTAGAGACGGTTTTACGGGCGGCAGCCGTTACTTTCAGGATTTGGTTTGCTTCATTTAGTAGTGGTTCTAACTCCGGTAATGTAACAACGTCTGCCTCAACAAGTACTTCCGTCCAAAAAGCAAATTCATCTGCTTCCTCTACCACAATAGATAATTTTGAATGAAATTCTGCCTGGGATCTTGCCCGGCATGCAGCCCTATAATTTGCACCTACAGAAGAGGACGAACGAAGCAGTTGCCTGTCGATGATTCTTGCCTCTTCGGTCTTCGGCAGGGTCCTAAAAAATCTAATATTATCTACTACGAATTTTTTTGTACGGTTGCGGAATGCTTCTACGAATTCGGTTTTGTTAGTTTCGGGCATATCGGGTGCAAATTAAATACTTATTTATGTGAAATTAACCACAATTAAGTCAATATTCAAGATCATGCAACCACTGCTTCGATAAATCACTCATTCACTCCTTCACTAATTCAATCATTGCCAAGCTCTCCCTCCCATTTGCTTACAACGGCTGTCGCCATTGCGTTGCCTAAAACATTTGTCGCTGAGCGGCCCATATCTAACAGGGGATCTATACCAATTAATAAGGCCAATCCCGCTTCGGGGATATTAAATAATGAGATTGTACCTGCTATTACTACTAAAGATGCACGCGGCACACCCGCTATACCTTTACTGGTAAGCATGAGCACCAGCAACATAGATAATTGCTGACTAAAACTAAGATGAATACCGTACGATTGGGCCAAAAACAAGGATGCAAAAGTCATGTACATCATGGAGCCATCAAGGTTAAAGGAATAGCCCAGCGGCAATACAAAACTCACGATTTTGTTATTACAGCCAAAACGCTCTAATTCTAACAATACTTTAGGGTAAGCAGCTTCGCTGGTTGAGGTACTGAAGGCGATGAGCATAGCATCCTTTATCCTGCCCACCAAATTAAACGCGCGCTTTTGCAGCACGGCGAAGCCTGCCAGCACAATTACTGTCCATAATATCAACAGGGAAAAATAAAACTCACCTATAAATATGGCGTAGGTGGATAAGATGCCCAAACCCTGCTTGGCAATAATTGCGGTTATAGCGCCGAATACGGCTAAAGGTGCCAGTTGCATTACATAGCCGGTTATCTTTAATATCACGTGGGCAATAGCATCTAAAGCTTTAATCACGATCAGCCCGGGTTCGCCAATAGCGGCGGTTGCTACACCAAAGAAAAGCGAGAACACCACGATCTGCAATATCTCGTTATTAGCCATCGCCTCTATAAAGCTCTTCGGGAAAACGTGACCGATGAAATCGCGCAGGGATAAGGCTGTTTTTTGGATGCCTGTGCTTAGGTTAGCATCCGGTAATGGCAAATGCATCGCTTCGCCAGGTTTAAAAAAGTTAACCAACACCATACCCAGCAGTAAGGATACCAGCGTTGCGCTCAAAAACCATAGCAATGTTTTACCACCAATACGCCCTACGGATTTAATATCGCCTACCTTGGCCACGCCCACTACAAGTGTAGTAAACACCAGCGGTGCTACGATCATTTTTATAAGCCTCAGGAAAATATCACTCAGCACTGTAAAGCCAACCAGCTTATCCTCGCGTGCGGTATCACTTTCCTTGCGAACTTTTGCCTGCGCTGTGCGTTGTGTTTTAAGCGCCTTAAAATCGGCGGTTGTGGTATCTTTGGCAGCTGCTATTTGCAGGTCTATGGTTTTTATCTGCGCTTCGGCAACACTCATTTTGGTGTTAATGGCGTTTATTACCGTAGCATTGTATATATAGCCGGCTATAACACCCAGTACAAGCGCTATAAAAATATACAAGGTGAGTTTGTTTTTTTGCATTTGGTTACGATCAGTGCCGCTAAACTACAAAATTTACTATGTTGCAGAAAGTTTAATATGAGCATCGCCACCTACGGATTACAACAAATAAAAAAAGAACTACAGCACCTGCCGCAAGAGCAGCTTGCCGAATTAGCACTGCGGCTGATACGCTATAAAAAGGAAAACAAAGAACTGCTGGCTTACCTCCTCTTTGAGGCGAATAACGAGCATGATTTTATAGAAAGCATTAAAGCCGAAGCAGGTTTTATGTTTAGCCAACTGCCCGCGCAAAGCTATTTTACAGCCAAGGGGCTGCGCAAAATATTAAAAATGCTGACCAAGTATACCAAATTCATCGGCACAAAACCGGCCGAGATTGAGCTGTTGCTTAACTTTTGCCAAAACTACCTGCAGTATGTTGTCCGCCAAACATCTTATAAGCCTATCCGCCTCATATTCACCCGCCAACTGGAGAAAGTAAAAGGCTCTATTGGTAAATTACACGAGGACCTGCAGTTTGATTACAGTCAGGATTACAACGCCCTGCTGGATAATGCCGAAGATAAACTCACCTGGATAAATAAAAAAAGTTACCTGTTGTAACATTTACCCCCTACCTTCGTCAAACTTTCAAAAACTACTAAACTATTAACAAGTGGCCGATAATAAAGAAGAAGCTTTCCGGAAGGTATATGAAGCCAATTCAAAGAAAATTTTCCATTTGTGCTATGGTTACACGGGTGACGATGATGCCGCTAACGACCTGCTACAGGAGACCTTTTTAAAGGTTTGGCAAAATTTACACAAGTTTCGTAACCAGGCGCTGATATCAACCTGGATCTACCGTATAGCGGTGAACACCTGCTTAACCTACCTGCGGTCGGAAAAACGGCAGGCCAAGGATGAGCTGACCCCACTAATTGCTGAAAACAAACGCGAGGAGTTCTCTGAAAAGAACGAACAGGTTGCTTTGCTGTACAAGTGTATATCTAAGCTGGAGGAATCGGAAAGAATTATAATAACATTGGTGCTTGATGAAGTGCCGTATCCCGAAATTGCAGATGTTTCGGGTATATCAGAAGGGAATTTGAGAGTGAAGATATATCGTATTAAACAAAAATTAACCGAATTATACAACCATTATGAAAGACTTTGATCATTTATTGATGGTTTGGCAGGGACAGCCAAAACTTGAGCCGGTTGCGGTAGAAGAAGTGCTGAAACAGGTAAAAAAAGGGATGAGCAGCTTAACGCGCAACCTTTTCTGGAGTATTACGGGCATGCTGCTGGCCTTATTCGGTATTTCAATGGTGATGCTGTTTTTTGTATTCCATTCCTGGATAACCTATGCCGGTATAGCTGTCATACTATCAACCATGGTTATTTATGTACTGATGATGATACGCGATTACCGCCTCATTAACAAACAGGACCTCACTATCGACCCCTCTTCGTATTTACAAAGTTTAAAAGAATACCAGAAAAGCCGCGCCACTATTTACGGCTGGATGTATTATTTATATGTTTTACTGCTGAGCGTAGGCCTTACGCTGTACTTTTTTGAAGTACTGCAAAGCGCCTCAACCCAATTTAAGCTGGCTGCTTACGGGCTTACCGCAGCATGGTTATTGTTTTGTACCTTTTACTTAAAGGGCCGAATATTCGCCAGCGAACAGGAGAAACTGAACCTGATGATAGACCGCCTGGTGCGTTTGCAGGAACAATTCAATTAAGTATTTTTGGGCCGATGCCTGTCAACGTCAGTATAAAAAGAGTAACGCCCGATCTGTCCGTCCGTTTGCTGGAGCTAAGCCGTCGGACCTTTTTCGATGCTTTCGCGCATCTCAACAATCCTGCGGATATGGAAGCCTTTGCTTCCAAAGCGTTCACACTGCAAAGCTTTGACCAGCAACTGGCCAACCCCGATTCCTATTTCTTTTTCGCTATGATTGATGGCGAACCAGCCGGATATATTAAACTCAACCACAACAACGCCCAAACCGAATTTCAGCACGCGGATGCCCTCGAAGTGGAACGCATTTACGTTTCTAAAGGATACCAGGGGCAGCAAATTGGCAAGCAACTTATAGAGTTTGCCATCCAAACCGCCATTGATGCCAAATGCACGTACATCTGGCTTGGCGTATGGGAGCACAACGCCGGTGCCATCCGCTTTTACCAAAACAAAGGTTTCAGCATTTTCGACAAGCACAAATTTATGCTGGGCCAGGATGAACAAACAGATCTGTTGATGCGGAAAGAGTTGGTTTGATGTGCAGATTATATATTTTCAAATATGCAGATGTGAACCCACGCCGGTCATTTTCACATCATCTACACGCTTGAATCCATGGCAAGCAAATCAAAATCCCTTAATCGCAAAAATCGGTTTAATCCCGGTTACCCTCTCATAAACGGATTAAACGTCCTTGCCCCGATCTCCATGCCGGCGGCCCTGCAAACGGTTTTCTCTCCGTATCTGAAGTTGATATGATCCATGGCTTGGTATAGTTTAATGCGTTCCTCATTGTCTTCAAACAGGTTTATCTGGTAGCTGCCGGTGCACAGGTCGCTCAGGCGTACGCCGATGAGGCGAATGGGCCGGTGCTGGTTCCATGCTTTTTTGAGGAGGTTTTTAATGCCGGGTATCAGAATATGCTCGGCTGCTGTTAGCGGGATCTTTTGCTGAAAGGTATGCGTTTCGAAATTAGCGTAGCGGATCTTGATGGCCAGGCAACTGCTTACCTTGTTTTCACGGCGCAGTTTGCCGGCGAGTTCTTCGGTCATGCTTACGAGGGTGTTTTCCAGCGTGCGGATATCTTTTACATCACTGTGGAAAGTAGTTTCAGTAGATATGGATTTGCGACCTGTGTGCGAAACGATCTCCGTATCGTCTATCCCGTTGGCTTTATTGTAGATGTAAGTGCCCGCTTTGCCGAAAACCGCCTCCAGGAATTTGATGTTCACTTTTTGCAGATCGCCAATTTTTTCAATGCCGTACTGATACAGTTTTTGGCAGGTATGCTCGCCCAATCCGGGTATTTTGCGGATGTTCAGCGGTGCCAAAAAAGCCTTCTCCTCACCTGCTTTTATCCAAAGCTGTCCGTTTGGTTTTGCCTGGTTGGTCGCCATTTTAGCTACGGTCCGGCCCGATGCCATCCCGAAGGAAATAGGCAGTCCGGTTTCGCTGATCACCCGTTGCCGCAGGTCGGTAGCCAGTTGGTACGGGTTGTGGAAACGCTCCATGCCGCTCAGGTCGATATAGAACTCATCTACCGAGGTTTTTTGGTAAAGGGGCACACTTTTATGGATGATCTTCGTAACCTCGCGAGAGGCGTCGCTGTAGCGCCCGTGGGTACCGTGGATCACGATAGCATGGGGGCAAAGTTTAAGCGCTTGCCGTGTAGGCATAGCACTGTGCACGCCAAAAGCACGTGCCTCGTAACTGCACGATGCCACCACGCCCCGATCTGCCGAACCGCCGATGATAACCGCCTTGCCAATGAGCGAAGGGTTGAATTTACGCTCTACAGATACGAAGAATGAGTCGAGATCAATATGTACAATATGCCGTTGAGCATCCATACACAAATATGAAAATTTAATTTGAAATGCTAAAATAATTAGCAAAATTTGTATGATAAAACACAACGCATGAACGGCTACTCCGACTACCTCTTCCTGCTTACACCGCCAGAGAACATCAGGCACGAGGTAGCGCGTTATAAAAAAGCGTCGGTAAAATACATTGGCGATTTTGGTAGTATGAACTCGCCCGCGCATATCACCATCAATCAACTGGAGCGCCAAAAGCCCTACATGATAGACGCCGCCTTTGAGCGGATGGAAAGCACCCTGCAGGCTATGCCCCCCGTACTGCTGCACATGGATGGGTTTAAGCACTTCGAACATCTGCACAGCAAAAACACCATCTACGCCTACATCCGCAGCACCCCTGCTACGGAAAACTGGTTTGCCCTGCTACGCAAAAATCTCAACGTAAAGAAAGCGGTGGTGCCTCATATCACTGTGGTAAGAAACGTTCCCGAGGCTGATTTTACTAAACTATGGCCAAACTTTAAGCACAAAAAATTGCTGGAGCCATTCTGGATCTCCGAACTAAAAATATTGCAGCGCGAAAGCTTTGGCACCACGCATGGCAAATGGAAAACTTATAAAACCATCCCGTTTAAAAACATAGCCGGGTTTGCCGGTAAAACCGAGTGGAAAGATGCCCAAGAAGCAAAGGCAGATATAGCGGCGAGAAAGCAAGTGAAACTATTTTGAAAACACAAATTGAATCGCATATCGGCTATACATAGCGTACAATAGATTCTTCGCTATCGCTCTGAATGACAAGGGGGATTTTCCTTGTTTTCCAACTAAACCACCGCCTCATTGCGAGGTACGAAGCAATCTCCCGATAGATAAGTAGGCGACATGCGTGGCGGACTTTCCTGTGTAGAGATTGCTTCGTTCCTCGCAAAGACGTTGAGTTTATAAAAGATTTTTAAACGCTTACTTCCCCTTCGCCACTATATCGCCAATGATCATCTCGGCATGGATGCGGGAGTTTTCGATGAACCAGAGGTGGGTATCCAAGCCACCGCAAACTACGCCGGCGAGGTACATGCCCGGCAGGTTGGTTTCCATGGTATCAGGGTTGTACTGGGGGACGAATTTATCTTTGGTGAGGTTAATGCCCAGTTTGGCCAAAAAGTCGAAATTTGGTTTATAGCCCGTCATGGCCATTACAAAATCGTTGGGGATGGTTATGAGCCCATCGGGGGTTTGAATATCTACCTCGGTTTGGCGTACTGCTGCCAGGCTGGAGTTGAAGTGAGCGGTAATGCTACCCTCTTTGATGCGGTTAATAATATCGGGCCTAACCCAGTATTTTACCCGGCTGCTTACTTCGGGGCCACGTACTACCAGCGTAACGTGCGCGCCCTTGCGGAAGGTTTCTAAAGCTACATCGATGGCGGAGTTACTGCTGCCTACCACCACAATATTTTGCATGGCGTAGTAGTGCGGGTCTTTATAGTAATGTTTTACTTTGGGCAGGTCTTCGCCCGGGATATCGAGCTTTACAGCAATATCGTAAAACCCGGTACTCAGAATCACCTTTTTTGCCTGGTAGGTTTGCTTGTTGCTGGTGATGGTATAGCCATCGGCATCGCCTTTTATATCGGTAATCTCTTCGAAAAGGTTAATAGGGAGCTTATTATCAAGCGCTACGCGGCGGTAGTACTCAAGCGCCTCGTTACGGTTAGGTTGTTTGTTGAGGCTAACGAAGGGTACACCGCCAATCTCCAGCCGTTCGCTGGTGGAAAAGAAGGTCATGGTGGCGGGGTAATTGTAAAGCGAGTTTACCAGGCAGCCTTTTTCGATGATAACAAAGCTAAGCCCTGCCTTTTGTGCTGCCAGTCCGCAAGCCAAACCAATTGGGCCGGCACCTATGATGAGTATATCAAGCATGATGCGAAGATAATTAGTTTAGGTAGAAGAAATGTATTTTGAATGTTGATATCGGTGGGTATGGATATCGAAAATTGCCCCCTTGGAAAAATTTGGGCATAAAAAAGGGTAAGCTACTTTTATCGCGCCGCTCAACTCTCTACCCTTGCTGTGTTCCCACCCTGGGGGAGTTCAAGAGGAGCTGGCCGTAAAAGACTTACCCCGGCGCAAAGATAGAAAAATGATGCGTTTGAGGTTAATAAATTGTTAAAATTGCCGAAATGCTCACCTACGCCTTGATTATCAAGCATAAAAATTTAGAGGCGAGGCAGCGTTTACCGGTTAAATTACCCATCCACGGTATAATGACGGGGTTAATTTCCACCTGAAAATCATAATCACAGTTTTTTCTTGCATAAGTAAATTATTATGCAATAATTTGCACAATAATTAAAAGCAAATAAATTCATCCATAATGAATACAAAAAACTCAAACATGACGGTTGCCAGGGCAATATTTGCTCCGGTTGCTGCTGCTTTAGTTTCATTTGTTTTGCTCTTCTCTCCCAGCCGACGACGGGTTTTCATCCCGCGCGTGTGAATTAGGTTTTAGTTCTCCCGCCCCAAAAGAAGCCTTATTAAACTTCTTTAACCAAAGTCCCTCTAATTATTTATGGCTTAAACAGCCAATAATTTAACGGTAATTCTCTATTATAATGACCATACAAGATTTTGACATACAGGTAGCCACGGCACAACATGCCGACTTTGCACCAATGATCTGCGATGAAATGGCAGAATCGGCAAAGGCACGCGGTACAGGTATCGCACAGCGTTCGCCGGAGTATGTCGCCAATAAAATGCTGGAAGGCAAGGCGGTTATCGCCCTGCATAAAGACGGTACCTGGGCAGGTTTCTGTTACATAGAAACCTGGAGTCACGGCGATTTCGTGGCCAATTCGGGCCTTATTGTAAATCCAATTTACCGCAAGGCAGGTTTGGCTAAGGCTATTAAGCAAAAGATATTTGCTCTATCGCGCGAAAAATACCCGGAAGCCAAGATCTTCGGATTAACTACCGGGCTTGCTGTAATGAAGATCAATTCAGAACTGGGCTACGAGCCGGTTACTTATTCTGAATTAACGCAGGATGAAAACTTTTGGAAAGGCTGCACAAGCTGCGTAAACTTCGACATCCTTACAGCCAAAGGCCGCAAAAACTGCATGTGCACCGCCATGCTGTTCGACCCTGCCGAGGTTCAAAAGCAGTATGAAGAGAAGATGCAAAAAATTACGCATAAGGCCACGCTACTGGAGCGGATTGAAGCTGCGATTAAGAAACGCCTGGAACACGTGATGGCGTTTGATTTTAATTAAGAAAAACTGTAGAGCCGCGATCCTTCGCGTCTCACGAAATATAAAATACAAACTGTTAAAGCAGCGAAGTATCGCGGCTCTGCAAATAGAAAAAATGGCAAAGAAAAAAGTAGTTTTAGCATACAGCGGCGGGTTAGACACCTCATTTTGCTGCATTTATTTAACCCGCGACCTGGGTTACGAAGTACACTCTGTAATTGTAAACACTGGTGGCTTTAGCGATGAAGAACTAAAGGGCGTTGAAGAACGCGCTTACCAAATGGGTGTTACCAGCCACCACGTGGTTGATGAAACCGAGAACTTCTACAATACCTGCGTGCGGTTTTTGATATACGGTAACGTGTTAAAAAATAACACCTACCCACTGTCGGTTAGTGCCGAGCGTGTAAGCCAGGCAACTGCTATTGCAAACTACGCCAAAGAAATCGGTGCCGAATACGTTGCCCACGGCAGCACCGGCGCCGGCAACGATCAGGTGCGTTTCGATATGATCTTTAACATATTAGTACCTGAAGTACAGATCATCACTCCTATCCGCGATTTAAAACTAAGTCGGGAAGCGGAAATAGAATATCTGAAGAAACATGGCGTGGAGATGAACTTCGAAAAAGCGAAGTACTCTATCAACAAAGGCATTTGGGGTACATCTGTAGGCGGTAAAGAAACTTTAACGTCTAATTTGGGCTTGCCCGAGGAAGCATGGCCTACGCAGGTTACCGAAACCGGCACCCGCGACATCGAATTAACCTTTAAGCAGGGCGAACTGGTTGGTATCGATAACGAAAAATATGACCATCCAACTAAGGCTATACAAGCATTGCAAGCCATTACTCAGCCTTACGGCATTGGCAGGGATATCCACGTGGGCGATACTATCATCGGTATTAAAGGCCGCGTAGGCTTTGAGGCCGCTGCGCCAATGGTGATTATTAAGGCTCACCACACGCTGGAGAAACACGTGTTAACCAAATGGCAGCTATCCTGGAAAGACCAGCTATCCATGTTTTACGGCAACTGGCTGCACGAAGGGCAGTTCCACGACCCTATTATGCGCAATATGGAGGCTTTCTTGACCGATACTCAGAAGAACGTGAGCGGTAAAGTATTTGTTCAGCTAAACCCATACCGTTTCCAGGTGGTGGGTATCGAATCTGATCACGATCTGATGTCGAACAAATTTGGCAGTTACGGCGAAATGAACAACGCCTGGAGCGGCGAAGATGTAAAAGGTTTTTCTAAGATATTTGGTAACCAGGTAATGATTTACCATAAAGTGAACGGCGGCAATGAATAACCCCGTTTTTTCGCGGAGCGAATGTATAAGCCATTACCGCTGGGGTGATGATTGTTATGGCTGGAATTATGTGGATACCGATGCGCTTTCCATTAAGCAGGAATTGATGCCGCCGGATACCGCCGAGAAATTGCATTTCCACGAAACGGCATCGCAGTTCTTTTTTATACTGAAAGGGCGGGCAACATTCTCTATCGACGGGGAAATATGCGTTTTAAAACCCGAACAGGGTATAGAAATTAAACCTGGTCAGAAGCACTTTATAGCTAATAAAGAAAGCAGCGACCTGGAATTTATACTTTACTCTACTCCATCAACAAAAAATGACAGAATCAACCTCTAAAATACGTGCGGGCATTGTTGGCGGTGCGGGCTATACCGGCGGCGAAATGCTGCGGATCCTCATCAACCACCCTAATGTAGATATCGTTTTTGTACATAGCACCAGCAGCGCCGGCAAGCACGTTTACGATGTACATACCGATCTGTTTGGCGATACTGACCTACAGTTTGCATCCGAGTTATCCAACGCCATAGATGTACTGTTCCTTTGCGTAGGTCACGGTGATGCCAAAAAGTTTTTAGAGGCTAACGAAATACCAGATGGAATTAAGGTAATAGACCTGAGCCAGGATTTCAGATTAAGTCAAAATTCAAAATTAAAAAGTAAAAACTTTGTATACGGTTTACCGGAGTTAAACAGGGCGGCCATTAAGTCTGCAGACAATATCGCCAACCCGGGTTGCTTTGCAACTTGTTTGCAGTTAGGCTTGTTGCCATTAGCATCAAAAGGTTTGCTCAACCACGAGGTGCATATCACCGCTACCACGGGTTCTACTGGTGCCGGACAAAGCCTGTCGCCAACTTCGCACTTCACGTGGAGGAATGATAACCTATCGGTTTATAAGGTTTTTAACCATCAGCATTTAAATGAGATAGGGCAATCGCTGAGGCAACTGCAAGATGGATTTGCACAAGCCATTAACTTTGTGCCTTATCGTGGCGACTTTACCCGGGGCATCATTGCGTCTATTTATACCGAAAGCGATTTGAGTGAAGCCGAGGCTTTGCAGCTTTACAAGGATTATTATGCCGGGCATCCGTTCACGCATGTTACCAGCAGGGATATCGATTTGAAGCAAATTGTGAACACCAACAAATGCTTTATACAGGTTAAAAAACATGATAATAAAATATTCATTATCAGCATTATGGATAATTTACTTAAAGGCGCTTCCGGGCAGGCAGTTCAGAACATGAACCTGATGTTTGGTTTGGATGAGCGCGCAGGATTACGACTTAAGGCGATTGGATTCTGAGTTGAAAGTTAAAGGTTGAAAGTATAAAGTTTTAAGAACGTGCAGGATTTTAAAGAGTTAATAATTTGGCAAAAGACGCACGCATTTGTACTGGGATTATATAAGTCCTTTACATATTTTCCTAAAGACGAAGCTTATAACCTTGTGAGCCAGCTTAGGCGGGCCGCAACATCAATTCCGACTAACATCGCCGAAGGAACTGGAAGATTCACCCAAAAAGACTTTGCAAGTTTCCTGCAAATTGCATTAGGTTCAACTCACGAAACTGGGTACTTAATTTTACTATCAAAGGATTTAGGGTTTTTGATCATGGAACAGTATAATGTTTATTCACAGCAGATTAATGAAATTAAAGCGATGCTCATTTCATTAATAAAGGAAAGTAAGAGATTGATTCAGTTTTTTACTTTAAACTTTTAACCTTAAACTTTCAACTTTTAAGATGAATTTATTCGACGTATATCCTATCAACCCAATCAATATTGTTAAAGGCCTGGGTAGCCTTGTGTATGACGACAAAGGCACCGAATATCTGGACCTTTACGGCGGCCATGCCGTTATTTCTATCGGTCACACCCATCCACATTATGTAAAGTGTTTGGAGGATCAGCTACACCAGATAGGCTTTTATTCCAACTCTATCGAAATACCTTTACAAAAACAATTGGCCGAAAAGCTGGGCAAAGTATCCGGCAAAGAAGATTATCAGCTGTTCCTTTGTAACTCCGGCGCGGAAGCAAACGAGAACGCCTTAAAACTGGCCTCGTTCTACAATGGCAAAAAGAAGATTATTGCCTTTAAAAATGCCTTCCACGGGCGTACCTCATTGGCTGTCGCCGTTACCGATAACCCGAAGATAGTTGCCCCGGTAAACGAAACCGATAACGTAATATTCCTGCCATGGGCTGATGAAGCTGCGTTGGAGCAGGCCTTTGTTAATAATGAGATTTCCTCTGTTATCATCGAAGGTATACAGGGCGTTGGCGGCATACAGGTTGCGCCGCTGCCATTCCTGCAAAAGATTCGCAGCCTTTGCGATGAGCATAACGCGGTATTTATTGCTGATAGCGTACAGTGCGGTTACGGACGGACAGGTAAATTCTTCTCGCACGATTTTGCGGGCATTGATGCCGACATCTATTCGATGGCTAAAGGCATGGGTAATGGCTTCCCGGTTGGTGGTATCATTATCTCGCCAAAAATAAAACCATGGTATGGCGAACTCGGCACTACCTTTGGTGGCAATCATTTGGCTTGCGCAGCTGCTTTAGCCGTTTTAGAAACCATTGAACAGGATAACCTGATGCAAAATGCAGCCGAATTAGGCGCTTACCTGATTGACGAGTTAAGGAAATTTGACAAGGTAAAGGAAGTGCGTGGCCGTGGATTGATGATAGGCATCGACCTGCCCGCCGAATTATCCAACGTGAAAAAAGACCTGCTGTTTAAGCACCAGATATTTACCGGCGAAGCTAAGCCAAACGTTGTGAGGCTTTTACCTGCGCTTAATTTAACAAAAACTTATGCCGACAGGTTCCTGGAAGCATTTGCAACAACATTGAAAAATTCATAATATAATAAGAACAACTCTTCCAAGTCCCTCTCCTTTGGAGAGGGTTAGGGTGAGGCAAAAACGAGGCCATGAAATTATTTACTTCTGTTAATGACGTTAGCGATGTGCAACAACTGGTTGCCGAAGCATTGCAGCTGAAACAAAACCCTTTTGTCCATAAGCAGCTGGGTGAGAATAAAACCCTGTGCCTCGTTTTTTTAAACCCAAGTCTGCGTACCCGTATCAGCACCCAAAAGGCTGGTCAGAACTTGGGCATGAATGTTATTGTGCTTAACATTGATAAAGAAGGCTGGGCGCTGGAGTTGCAGGACGGCGTGATCATGAACGGCACTACCGTTGAGCATATCCGCGAAGCTGCCGGCGTTATGGGCGAGTATTCGGATATCATCGGCGTACGCTCCTTCCCCGGGTTGAAAAACCGCGAGGAAGATTATAGCGAGATGATCTTCAACAAGTTTGTGGAGTTTTGTAAAGTACCGGTAGTGAGCCTGGAATCGGCAACACGCCACCCTTTGCAAAGTCTGGCCGATTTAGTAACCATTGAAGAACTAAAAACAAACGCCCGCCCCAAGGTAGTATTAACCTGGGCACCGCATATAAAGCCCCTACCGCAGGCTGTACCCAATTCTTTTGCCGAATGGATGTGCAAGGGTGATGTAGATTTTGTGATCGCTCAGCCGGCGGGATACGAGCTTTCCGGGGAATTCACCAATGGCGCTACTATTACCCACAACCAGGAAGAAGCGCTGAAGGATGCTGATTTTATTTACGTGAAGAATTGGTCGGCCTACGAGCCTTATGGCAAAATTCTGCCGGGTAATGAAGATTGGATGCTCACGCTGGATAAACTAAAAGAAGCGCCAAACGCTAAAATAATGCATTGCCTGCCCGTACGCCGTGATTTGGAGCTGTCATCCGAAATATTGGACAGCGATAGATCCGTAGTGATCCACGAAGCCGGCAACCGTGTTTGGGCGGCACAAGCCGTGCTGAAACAGATGCTTGAAGCGCTGTAATAAAGCCTCCTTCTTTCTCTCTTGTCTCTTGGTTTTTAACTCTTGACTCTACTCCCATGTACACCCCAAAATACTTCCAAATAACTGACCATAAAGAGATTGTTTCCTTTATGCAGAAGTACAGCTTCGCAACAATTGTTACGAATATGGATGGTGTACCACAAGCCACACACCTGCCTTTTTTGATAGAGCAGCGGGATGATAAACTGGTTTTAGTTTCTCATTTTGCCAAGGCAAACCTACAATCCGAAGTAGTTTTTAACGATACTTCGCTGGTAATATTCACCGAACCGCATGCCTATATCTCCCCATCCAATTACGAAAAGGAACTAAACGTACCCACCTGGAATTACCTTGCGGTGCACGCTTATGGCAAAGCTACTCTGATAGAGGACAAAGCCGAAGTAGGCAAACTGCTGGAAAAAATGATCGGCTTTTACGAGGCCAACTACTTAAAGAAATGGGCGCAACTGCCTGATGATTACAAGTTTAAGATGATGAATGGGATTGTCGGGTTCGAAATTGTCGTTGAAGACATCCAGGGTAAAAAGAAGCTGAGTCAAAATAGAACTGAGGTAGAAAGGGAGAATATTATTAAGTCGTTCAGCAATTCTGCAGATCAGAACGAGAAGGATATTGCGGGATATATGGCTGGGTTGAAGGATTAATCCCCCGCTGTGCCGATTGTCCCCAACCGTCATTTGCGAGGAACGAAGCAACCTCCCGATAGGTAAGTAGGTGACATGCGCGGCGGACTTGTCCTGTTTAGAGATTGGTTCGTACCTCGCAACGACGATGTGGGAAAGGAAGTGATGCTCTACTATTAACACCTCCGGTCGCCTAATCCTTGCTTCTATAGGACGCATTGATCACCCTGTTCAGCGTAAGCCCCTGCACGATGATGGAGAATATCACAATGAAATAACTTCCCGAAAGGATAAAATGGCGATAGGGAGATACAGGCAGGGCCAGTGCTAAGGCAATAGTAATACCACCCCTCACTCCTGCCCAGGTGAGTATATTCACATTACTATAACTTACATTTAATGAGCGTCTTAGAAAAGTTAGCGGAAGCGCTATACTCAGCCATCGGGCGATCAGGAGCAGCGCTATACCGACAGCGCCAGTGAGGTAATAATTTTTGATATAAGGCAAATTAACCATCTGCAGCCCTATCATTACGATGAGCATGGTGTTTAGCATTTCATCTATCAGGTTCCAAAAACTTTCCAGCGCTTCGTGCGAGTGTTCTTTGTTATCGGCGTTGATAGATCTGCCGCCGGCTAATAACCCAGCTGTAACCACGGATAAGGGAATGGAGAGATGCAGCATCTCCGCAACCACGGAATTGATCATCACCAATGCAAGCGACACCAATACGATGGTTTGGAAATCCTTGATGGATAGCATTAACCGATGGGCCAAAAATCCCGTTACAGCCCCCAGCGCAAGGCCGCCGAATACCTCTTGTACAAATATCATCACCGCCTTGGCAAAATCTATGTTTTCTGGCCCGGTACGGGTTATCTCCAATAAAGTAATAAACAAAACAAGCCCTATCCCGTCGTTAAATAAAGATTCCCCTGATATGATCGTCTCCAGGCTCGATGGCAGCTTAGAGCCCTTTATAATGGCCCCTACAGCCACGGGGTCGGTTGGGGACACCAGCGCGCCAAACAATAAACAATAAACGTACGGGATCTTTATATCAATAAAACCGACCACATAATAAAGCAGCGTGCCAAATATGGCCGTGGAAAGCATAACACCCAAAGTACTTAATATGAGCACCGGGCGCATCTCTCGCTTAAGCTTACGTACATTCAAATTGAACGCGCTGGCAAACAGCAGGAAACCCAGCATAATATTCAATACCGTTGTAGAGAAATTGATGTTTTTGGCAAGCAGCGTAAGGTATCGCGCTATTTTAGGGTCGAGGTTATCAACGGCAATGGTTAATATGGAGCCGATTATCGCCAGCGCCATAATACCAATGGTGCCCGGTAGTTTTAAAAACCGGGCGTTAATGTATGAGTAAAGCGCGCTTACTATTACCAGCAGCGCAATAATGAGAAACAAGTGCATATTTTGTGGTTAAATGCTACAACCACAGGAATGCTTAAATAGTTTTACTATTTCGCCACAGGGTCGGTCATCATGGTGTTGGTGTCGAATGAATGGATAACCAGCCTGTTATCGCTGTTGCGGGTAAGGTAATTAACGGCCCAGTTAAAAAACACGATGGACTTATTGCTAAACCCGGCCAGCGAGAGCAGATGTACAAACATCCACAGGATCCAGGCAAAAAAACCCTGGAAGTGCCAATGCTTCAGATCCGCCACCGCTTTGTTGCGCCCAATGGTAGCCATCGTCCCCAGGTCTTTGTATTCAAACGGCGTTGTAGGTTTGTTATTTATGATACATAACAAATTATTGGACAGTTGTTTACCCTGCTGCAATGCAACCTGCGCTACACCGGGAAAGCCGTTTGGATTAGCCTCGCTTACCACGGAAGAAACATCGCCTATGGCAAATACATTTTCGTAGCCTTTTACCCGGTTTATCTCATCAGTTTGAATGCGTCCCCCTTTGGCAATAGCTTCCGGCAATAAGCCCTCGGGCATTTCGCCGCGTACGCCGGCTGCCCAAAATACATTGCGGGTTTTTATATCCACGCCGTTGTCTATCTTCAGGATATCACCGTTATAACTTGATACGTGTACGCCGTTATAAATAAAAATACCCATATCCGTCAGGAATTTCCCGGCTTTGGCAGATGCTTGTTCGGACATAGCGCCTAGCACTCTATCCTTCCCTTCTACCAAATAAACCTTCATATCTTCTTTGCAAAGCCCCGGGTAATCCTTACAGAGGATGTACTTCCGCAGTTCGGCAATAGCACCGGAAAGCTCCACCCCTGTTGGCCCGCCGCCTACCACCACAAAGGTTAGCAGCGCTTCTCGTTCCACTTCGTCAACAGTTACCAAAGCCTTTTCCAGGTTTTGAATAATGAGGCTGCGCACATT
Organism: Mucilaginibacter sp.; assembly: GCF_039925265.1. GTDB lineage: Bacteria > Bacteroidota > Bacteroidia > Sphingobacteriales > Sphingobacteriaceae > Mucilaginibacter. The sequence goes on along the minus strand of NZ_JBDSZG010000013.1, from coordinate 103,694 downwards.
GAGCGCCTCCGCAATATTTTTCATGGGGAGCGTATAATGCTCCAGCTCTTTATTACCGAAATAGTTGGTATTTGCCCCGGTGGCTATCACCAGGTAATCGTAATGAATATCGCCTATGTTCGCCGTTACAATTCTCGCCTCGGTATCTATCTTCTGCACCTCCGCCAAATGGAAGGTAAAATTCTTTTGTCTGCTGAAGATCCTCCTGATGGGAAAGCCTATGGAGTCGCCCTCCAGGGCACCCGTGGCTACCTGGTAAAGTAGTGGCTGAAAAGTATGATAGTTGTGTTTATCGAGCAGTAAAACCTCAACCGGCGCGTTTTTTAAATTCTTGGCCAGTTGTACGCCTGCAAAACCGCCTCCAATAATTAATACGCGGGGTTTTGCCTGATGTTTTTTATCCATAGCTATGTATAAGGGCGGCAAATTACTCATTAAACCGCCGGTTTGTGTTTAGCTTAACAGGATAAATTAAATATGTGTTTTGAATGGCAGTATTTTTTAACAGACTATTTTTGATGTCCAATAACAAAGCCGTAAAGAGTAAACTTTACGGCTTCATATTTCTGCTACAACTGTACAACCTTATATTTTTTCGTAATACTTATAAAAATAATCGGGGTTTTTAATACCGTAGTCTTTCATGTTGCTACTTAAAGCTACCCAATCGTTAACCGTGTACTCTTTTGCGCCGGTTTTTACTTCGTGCACAAAGCGCAGCCATACATGGTCGCCGGCAGCGATACTCTTTATAGCCGGTGCCGATGGTTTTAGGTTGAATTTTATTTTATATCCATTTGCTACTTCCACTACGGCGCTTTTCCAATTGCCGTTTGGATATTTCTGTACACCGGTTACTTTTCCATCGGTAAAACGAACGCGGTTGGCTTCGTACAGGAACGCGTAATCCGCTGCTTTCTCCTTTTCAGCCTGGTAAATGACTTTTCCGTCTTTGGTAACCGTTTCCGGTGAAATGATCAGTGGAGAATCGTTACCGTACAAACACATATTAACTTTAATTTGTATTTCGTCTCCCGGTTTCACTAAGCCTTCTATGGCGTGATACTTTCCTCCTGTTTGCAAAACATACTCATCATTGCCCTGTGTTACTTTAAAGCCGCGTAGCTCACCGGCAAACATATTATGATAGGTGGTATCTACTGTTCCAGTTACTTTAAAAATGAGGGCCTTGTCTGATACTTTTTTAGAAGCTGCCCGGTCTTGTTTTCCTTTATCAGAGTTTCTATAATCTTCAAAAGCCTTACGATTGTTAGCCTCCGGAAGTAAACGTTTGCCATTTCGCCATACTTTTTGGCGATATTTATTAAGGCCGATGGTTGTATCGCCGGTTCTGTTTAAAAAACCAAAATATTTGGCATAGGCGCTGATATCCCGATCTGTTTTACGGCTGTAACCCTTGGTTTCGCCCGCAGTCCAGGTGTAAATTTTATGCGTTTTTACATAGTCCTCCACCTTGCTTATTTCCTGCTCGGTAAAAACTTTCCCGTCAGCGATAAATACGATCGGTTCATCGGTTTTAAGGTCGGTGGTTACCCATCCGCCGGATGGTAAACGCACCATGCATTTATCAAAGCCGCTCCCATCCTCTTTTTTAAGCCTTAACCTCGCATAAAACTGGTTATTGGGCACTGTCGCCTTTCTCGCAAGATTTTCCCGCTCGATGGCGGTTTGATAGGTGATCTCGTGGTTTTTGGTGCTGATAATAACCAGGCCGTCCTTTATCTTCTCGCCATATTTTTCAAATTCGCGTTTCACAACGGGTGGGTTAACAGTGCTTATGCTCAATACACATTTTGCGCCTATTTTATAAAGCATATCATCGCTGTATTCTTTTCCGTCGATAATTACCAGCGGGTGTTTACCCAATGAGCTCAGGTCGTCTACAACGCTCAGTTTCTCGTCGGACCGCAGGTTGGCAAATGCCAGGCAGCTTATCAGCACTACGGGCAAAAAAAGCACGTAAATTATCTTTTTCATATTTGAGGTTGGTTTGTTAAATAACATTGCGATACGCTTTTTAAGCGGTACTTTACTAAAACTGTGGAACAGGTAACTTTGCCCGGACACGGCAAGTTTAAACAGCAGTTGCGCGTACATACCCTTTTCGTCTTCACCAGCGGCGATCCGGTCCACTTCAAATTCGTGGTTCTCTTCTATCGAACGAATATACAGGTATGCGAAAGGGTTAAACCATATAACTATTTGTACTATGCGCGCTATTATCCTGTCGGCCGAATGCATGAGCTTCACGTGCAGCATTTCGTGGGTGATGATCTGCTTTATCTCTTCGGGTTGCAATTCTTCATCATTAATAAATATTACGTTGAGAAAGGAACTGTTGCCCTGTTTTTTAGTGCCCTTAAGTACTTTTACATGGCCTATCTGCATCAGCTTTTTATTTCCCATGCGCAGGAAGAATGCCGCCAGAGTAAACAGCAGGTGGGCCACAGAGATTACCGCGATAGTTATATAAAATATTTGCAGCGTGCTCATCCAATCGAACGGCGGGGCGGAATTGGTAACGTTTACAATTTGTTGCGGCTGTGGTATTGTTTGGATGTTCTGCACATACATTACGGGCTCCATCATAGGCGAAGGTGCCACTGTATCAACCGTAAAAGTTAACGCGGGTATGATGAAGCTCAGCAACAGGGTTATCAGTAAATACCACCGGTTTAGGGTGAAAAATGTTAACCTCCTTAAAAACAGGAAGTAGAATGCGTAGAAAATACCGGTACATGCCGATACCTGCAACAGGTAGGTTATTGCTTTCATTTTTTGGTGTTTTTATCAATCATTTCCTGAATTTTTTTGATGTCCGCATCGCTCAGCTTTTGCTCTTTCACCATAAAGGATAAAAGGCTCTCCGCTGAATTATCGAAATACCCGGTGAACATTTTTTTGAATGATTCCTTCCGGTACTCCGCTTTGCTGATAGCCGGAAAGTATTCATACGTTTTGCCATAGGCCTTGTAATCCACATACCCCTTCTTCTCCAGCAGCCTTACTACCGACGAGATGGTGTTGTAAGGCGGCTTCGGTTCATCCGGCAGGGCATCAATAATATCCTTTACAAAAGCCTTCTTTAGCTTCCATAAAATTTGCATTACGCGTTCTTCTGTACGGGTTAACTCTTCCATAAACCAAATGTATAACTTAGTTTTCAGTTTTACAACTATATTTTAAGTTACATAATTGATTTTGCAGTTTTAAAATATAAATAATTGATAATGAATATTATAAAAAACAATTGCATTGATGGTATTTATTATAACTTCTTGTAGAGACGCAATATTCTGCCTCTCTCATAGGGTTAGGTATTGATTTGCATAGGTGATTTGCATCAAGGAGACGCAAAATATTGCGTCTCTACGTTATCACCCTCGCTATCTCGTATACTCAACACCCCTTCCCTATCCCCCAAAAAATCCCTATTATTGCCATCGAACTTATATATTATACCATGCGAGCCCTGCACATCATAAAAATTGGCGGCAACGTTATTGATAACTCGGAGAACCTGCACCGTTTCCTGAAGGATTTTACGGCTTTAAAAGGCTGCAAGATCCTGGTTCACGGCGGCGGAAAAGTGGCCACCCAAATATCAGAAAGCATGGGTATTGAAGCGCAAATGGTTGACGGGCGGCGCATAACCGACATAGACACGCTACGCATTGTTACCATGGTGTATGCGGGTCTAATCAATAAAAACATTGTAGCGCAATTGCAACGATATGGCACCAACGCCATAGGGCTTACCGGTGCCGACGGTGATTTTATCCGTGCCAAAAAACGACCGGTTAAAACGATAGACTATGGTTTTGTAGGCGATCTATTTGAAGGCTCCATCAACCCGGATAATCTCAGTAAATTGCTCGATAGTGGGTTCACCCCTGTTTTTTGCGCTTTAACCCACGATGGCGAAGGGCAAATGCTCAACACCAATGCCGATACCATTGCCTCGGCACTGGCGGTAGCGCTATCCGGAACGTATGAAACTACCCTGATTTATTGCTTTGAAAAGAAAGGTGTGCTGATGGATATTAACGATGAGGATTCGCTGATAAGAGAGATAGACCCGGCACGCTACGACAAATTAAAAATAGAAAAGGTGATCCACAGCGGTATGCTGCCCAAGCTCGATAATGCTTTTACAGCCATCTCCTGCGGGGTTAAAGCGGTTATTATCGGTCATTCGGACGACTTGGGGCAAATGGAAAATAAAAAGGGATTTGGCACACGTTTAAGCAAATAAAATGAACACACAACAACATATTGCCATATTAGGCAGCGGAAACATTGGTTTAGCCCTGGCTAAAGGATTGGTAAAAGCGGGCATATTTACCCCGCAGCAAATTACTTTAACACGCCGCAACACCGCAGCCCTGGCCGTTTTGGCAGCCGAGGGATATAACGTAACTGCCAATAACGCAGACGCGGTTAGCAAGGCCGATATTATGGTTTTAGCAATTCTGCCACAACAGTTAAATAAATTACTGGACGAGATACAGCCCGCTACCAAAGAAAGCAAACACTTGTTAATATCGGTAGTATCAGGGGTAAGCTGTGCGGACATCCGCAAACAGCTTGCTTTAGATGTACAGGTGATCCGTGCAATGCCGAACACCGCTATTGCCATTGGCCAAAGCATGACCTGTATTGCTACCGATACCGCTTCGGATGCGAATGTCAGCCTCGTAAAATCGTTGTTTGACACTGTTGGCGTTACTATCCAGATCAACGAAGAGCTAATGACCTCTGCTACCGCGCTTTGCGCCTGTGGCATTGCCTTCTTTCTTCGTTCTATCCGCGCGGCATCGCAGGGTGGTACCGAGATTGGCTTCCACGCACATGACGCGCTTAAAATGGCGGCGCAAACTGCTAAAGGTGCTGCCGACCTGCTATTACAGCTTGCATCGCACCCCGAACAGGAAATTGATAAAGTAACCTCGCCAAAAGGCTGTACTATAGCCGGGCTCAACGAAATGGAGCATAACGGTTTTAGCTCGGCCATGATAAAGGGTATTAAAGTATCCGCTGAAAAAGCGGGAGTGCTTTATAAGAGTGAATAGAGCCGAGAAACAAGAATCAAGAGACAAGAAAGAATAGATTTTTTTTCCTATCTTGATTCTTGTCTCTTATCTCTTGATTCTTAAATCTTGATTCTAAACTATTGTCCTTGCGCCAAAGTATAACCAATCTTACCGTCAAATTTCATCAGAAACTCTACCGAGCACACTTTAAAATCTTCGGACAGGTCCGCCGCGATGTGCAGGATCTCTTTTTGGGTAATGGTTGTACCATCCTTCTTTTCGAAACGCATCCGGTACTCATTCACCAGCTCGGTAAAAATAGAACCGGTTGGCCATACCTGCGTACCCCGGTTAGAGATCATCACCAATTGAAAATTATCGGTTGATTTGCGTTTTGCCAGTTCGGCCAGTTCGGTAGGTTGCGCTTTCGATTCAACAAACACGTCCACACCAACCATCTCTTCCTGCACATTGGTGCTCACGGTTAATTTGTTTTTCAGCGGATGATCGTGGTTAGCTTTCACCTCAAAATCCGGCTGAGCAATCACAACGCCTTTTTGCGGCAATTGGCCCAGGTTGGCTATAATGGCATCGGCGAATGTATTGGTATCGGCAGATGGTGTAGAGCGGTCGCCAAAATCGCCTGTATGGATACCTTGCTCCAAAGTATATAATAAGGCATTCTCGATACTTGCAGCTGCCGTTGTAGCGCCTAAATAGCGTAGCATCAATATACCCGACAACAACAACGCCGTAGGGTTAGCAACACCCCGCCCTGCAATATCCGGCGCGGTGCCATGTACCGCCTCAAAAATGGAGATATTATCGCCAATATTAGCAGACGGCGCAAAACCAAGCCCGCCAACTAAACCCGCGCAAAGATCGGATACGATATCGCCCTGCAGGTTGGTTAAAACGATAGCCTGGAACATTTCCGGGCGCGAAACCAGTTTCATACAAAGGTCATCTACAATAATATCTGATGATTCAATATCCGGGTATTCCTTAGCTATTTCCTGGAAAGTTTCGAGGAAAAGGCCATCCGTTAGTTTCATAATGTTTGCCTTGTGGCCACAAGCTAACTTGGTATAACCCTTACGGCGTGCCATTTCAAAAGCATAACGGATCACCTGGGCAGAGCCCGGGCGGGTAATAATACGGCGGCCAACAGCTACATCGCTGGTTAGCAAGTGCTCAATGCCTCCGTAGGTATCTTCAATATTTTCGCGAACGATGGTCAAGTTAATAGGAATGCCTGCTTTAGAGAAAACAGTATCTACCCCGTTCAACGAGCGGAAATCGCGCTGGTTTGCATAGGTGTTCCACACTTTACGGGCGGTTACGTTGATGCTTTTTACGCCTTTACCTTTTGGCGTTTCCATTGGGCCTTTAAATAATAAGCCCAGGCGTTCGATAGTTTCCTTGGCGGCGGCGGTCATCCCGGTGGAGTGCCCTGCGTCGAAGTATGATTTACCCATTTCTACATACTCATATTCGAGCTGTACGTTTGCGGCATCAAATATCCTCAGCACGGCGGCCATTATCTCGGGCCCTATACCGTCGCCTTTTGCAACTGCTATTTTGGTTTTCATAGAAAAGTATATATTATTAAAAAACGGCGCAAAGGTAGGGTTTTTAAGGCTATTACCTACGTATGCATAGCTTATTGTTACGCTCCGAACGCCATTACTAATACAAACAAATTGCTATATTGTGATACGCTTACATCCCTTTTTAAAACATTTAGGCTAAATTTGCGCAAACTATGAAAGCATTCTACGGCGATTTACGATTAGGAATTTTAGGCGGTGGCCAGCTTGGCCGCATGCTGATACAGCAGGCAATCAATTACAATGTTACCGTTAAGGTTTTAGACCCCGACCGCGAAGCACCCTGCCGCAAGCTGTGCAATGAGTTTGTAATTGGTTCATTGAGTGATTATGAAACTGTTTACAACTTCGGCAAAAAGGTAGATCTGCTTACCATAGAGATAGAAAAGGTTAATGTAGATGCACTGGAGCAGTTGGAGAAAGAAGGCGTTGCTGTTTACCCGCAATCGCGCATTATCCGCTTGATCCAGGATAAGGGCTTGCAAAAGCAGTTCTTTAAAGAGAATGAGATCCCCACTGCCGAGTTCCAGATCATCGCGTCGGCACAGCAATTAAAAGAAAGCCATATACCGTTCCCCTATATTCAAAAACTCCGCAGGGATGGTTACGATGGCAAAGGAGTTTATAAAGTATTAGACGAAAGCTATCTTGCCGGCGCTTTTACCGAGCCGAGCCTGGTAGAACGCATGATAGATTTTGAAAAGGAAATTGGCGTAATAGTTGCCCGCACCGAAAACGGCGAAGTAAAAACCTTCCCGCTGGTAGAGATGGAGTTTAACCCCGAAGCCAACCTGGTAGAGTTTTTAATATCGCCATCTACCCTGCCATTTGAAGTGCAGCAGGAAGCCGAAAGCATAGCCAAAAAAATTGCCGAGACCCTGAATATTGTGGGGCTGCTTGCCGTGGAAATGTTTCTTGATAAACACGGCAAAATATTGGTGAACGAACTGGCACCCCGCCCGCATAACAGCGGCCACCAAAGTATAGAAGGCAATGTAGTGTCGCAGTTTGAGCAGCATCTGCGCGCCATATTTAACCAGCCGCTGGGCGATACCGCCTGCCTGAGCAATGCCATTATGGTAAATATTTTGGGCGAAGCTGGTTATGAAGGGCCTGCTGTTTACCAGGGAATAGAGAAAATATTAAAATGCCCCGGCGTATACGTGCACCTTTACGGTAAAGCCTTAACCAAGCCTTTCCGCAAAATGGGGCATGTTACTATTATTGATAACGACCGGGAAAAAGCCATAGAGAAAGCGAGATTTGTGCAGGAAACTTTGAAGGTAATTGCATAGCTTTAGCTATGATGAAAAAAGGCTCTCCTAACCCTATCACTTTTACTCTGTTCCATCACTGCCTTTTGCCAGCTTAAATACAAGCAGGACCTGAAGGGTATCGCGCAAATAAATTTCCCGGATACGCCAAAAATAAAAGCGCTTGCTGCCGGGGTTGCAGTTTATGTTTTTAATGACGATGGCGTTATTTATATGGCACAAGTATCCCCTATTAAACAAAGCGTTAAGGAGATGCTGACCGACAATTCCGTTGACTCCATCTACAGCTATTTTATTACCGGAAGTTTAAAAGGCACCAAGGGAAAATTGCTTTATAAAAAAAAAGCAAGCATCCGCCAGCTTGATGGTATTGAATTTTCTTACCAGGCAGAGATCTCAGGCCAAACCCTCATCGCCTACAACCAAGCCGTTTTTTTGAACGACACCCTGTTAAACTATGTGATACTTTCTCCCGAGCCAATGAAAAAGGACGATAAAAAGATCCGTTCGTTTTTCGATAGTTTTAAGTTAAAGATAAGTGCAGACGATATCCGGCAGGACGGCAGTTCGGCCCTGGCTTATGAAAGTGGTAGGGTACTTGCGAAAATAATATTTGTGGTTATTTTATTGCTGATAGGTGGTGGTATTGTGTTTTTGATTAGAAAGTTAGTGTACAGAAAACGCAAAAAGGAATGGAGCGAGGATGACTTTAAATAATTGGAGATGATAAAAAAACTTAGATCGATCTTATTTCTGTGCGCGTTAGTAGCTGCCAATGCGGCTTTAGGCCAAGCACCTGTTAAACAAAGCCTTTCCGGCATCGCCACTATTGATTTTTCGGCCGCTCCGGAGGTTGCTGACATAGCCAACGGCACGGGCAAACTCTATAAACTGACTAAGCCTACCCAAAACTATATTGTTGTTACCATTAATATTGATACCACGCAGGTTGCCATTAAAAACAGTCAGGATCTCGACCTGTTTTACTCGGGCGTGGTGGAAGGCGCAGCAGATTCCACCCAAAACCGTAAGCTGGTTTATACCAAACAGATCACTGTAGGAAAATACAAAGCGGTTGAGTTTAAATACCTCGATGCTTCTACGTCCAGAAAATTCACCGTTTATCAACGGATCATTTACCTCGACCAGGTGCTTTTCATGTATAACTTTACCGTTTACGATGATACTTTGCCGGGAATGAGCGCCGAACGCGAGAAGTTCTTAAACTCCTTTGCGGTTACCAAACAAACCGCACGGCAACCTTAGTTGGACGAGCTCACATTGGCTTGTGTAATTCGTCACGCAGGTGGTACGTTTCGTCCCACTTAGTTAGCCAATTGCCATTTGTTATTTAAAATTGAGCAGATTAACGCTTTACCAACCTTTTCATAAATAACAAACCCAATGGCACCATCAAAATATTTTTGGCTCAGCACTTTCTTCATGGCTATGCTTCCGTTGGTAGTAATGGACATCCCTAAACACTATGTGGATTGGACGCGCGAGGTTCATGACGAAATGATCTCCGCCGTACAAAACACCTATACCTTTTCCCGCGCGCAAAAAGCAACCGTGCTGGATAATATACTGGCCGCCAACAATAGCCTGATGGCGCAGATGTATCTCAAAAGCTTTGCGGGTATTATACTGTTGTTTCTCGCCATCTATTTCTGGAGAAAGTATAAAAAGCAAGGTAACGCCAAGTTTTGGAAGCCAGCCGTCATCGCCGTGCTGATATTCATCAGTACCATAGGCCTAAAACTATATTCATGGACGAGCTTTAGCGGGGATAACAGGATAGCGCTATTGGAGCTAAACCTTTCAGACACTTCGTTACAGCAAATCTATAACGCCAATTTTAAGGGCAAAGTAGTGTATGTCGATTTTTGGGGTACTACCTGCGTCCCATGCCTGGAAGAATTTAGGAATTTCACCAAACCGCTAAAAGAAAAATACCACAACCGCAAGGATATTGCCTACCTGTATGTATGCGGGGGTAATAAGCTGATATGGAAACAGCAAGTAAAAAAGTACGATGTAGCCGGTACCCATATTTTTCTGAACAGTAAGGAATATGAGGCTCTATTTAAACAAGCCGTTACCGGCGATAAAGACACCACCGTGCAAATGCCACGGTATTTGATCATAGATAAAACCGGTAAAATAGCAGAAACCAACGCCCCGCGGCCAAGCGATGCCACGGCTATTTACAACAAGATCGATAAGTATTTAAGCTTTAAATAAAATTTAGCATTTTTGGGCTTTATTAATATTGAATAAACAACGACATTCTACTGCTATGGACTATGATCTATAGACTATTGACTAAATTATGAGCCAAGCAAAAATAGCCATCATCATGGGCAGCAAATCCGATCTGAATATTATGCAGGATGCTGCGGATGTTTTAAAGGAACTGGGTGTAGAATATGAGATGACCGTTGTATCGGCCCACCGCACGCCCGACCGTATGTTTAGCTACGCCCGTGCCGCTGCCGACCGTGGTATTAAAGTAATTATAGCCGGTGCAGGTGGTGCAGCACATTTGCCGGGTATGGTGGCGTCATTAACTCACCTGCCTGTAATTGGCGTGCCTGTAAAATCGAGCAATTCTATCGATGGCTGGGATTCTATCCTTAGCATCCTGCAAATGCCAAACGGCATCCCTGTTGCCACTGTAGCGCTTAATGCTGCTAAGAACGCCGGAATATTGGCCGCACAGATATTATCTACAGCTGATGAATATATCGTTGCCAACCTCAAAGCCTTTAAAGAAGACCTGGCCAAGAAGGTGGAGGAGTCGGCGAAGAGTATGGAGGGATAGGTTTAAGTTAAAAATCGAAAGTAGATTGTAAAAAACATCACCACACCGTCATTGCGAGGAAGGAAGCAATCTCCCGACAGAAATGTCGGCGAATTGCAAGGCAGTCATGCATAGTTTAGAGATTGCTTCGTACATTATGACGCTGTGGTAAGGAGACAAGATCGACTATCTCGATATAAAACAAATAAAGGCGCCTACCCGGAAAGCGCCTTTATTATATCTAAAAATTCTATTAGCAGTTACGCCGTTACCACGTGCTCTTTTGCAGCAAGGTAACGCTCTGCATCAATAGCGGCCATACAGCCCGTACCTGCAGCAGTTACTGCCTGGCGGTAGATGTGGTCTTGAGCGTCGCCGCAGCAGAACACGCCTTCTACATTGGTTTCTGTAGAACCGGGGCGGGTTAAAATATAACCTGTCTCATCCATATGGATCACACCCCTAAAAATATCTGTATTGGGCTTATGGCCTATGGCGACAAAGAAACCGGTTACATCTAAAACAGTGGTTTCGTTGGTTACATTATTGCAAACCTTTACGCCGTTAACGCTTTGGCCATCGCCTAAGATCTCGGTGGTATCAGTATTGTAAAGTATCTCGATGTTGGCTGTATTCAACACGCGGTGAACCATTGCTTTTGAAGCGCGGAACTCGTCGCGGCGAACTATCATGTAAACCTTGCGGGCTAATTTAGCCAGGTAGGTAGCTTCTTCGGCAGCGGTATCCCCCGCCCCAACGATAGCTACGTCCTCTCCTTTAAAAAAGAACCCGTCGCATACCGCGCATGCGGAAACACCAAAGCCACTATATTTTTGTTCCGACTCCAGGCCCAGCCATTTGGCAGAGGCACCGGTAGAGATAATAACCGTATCGGCCAGTATGGTTCTGCTTTCATCAACTACCACCTTGTGCGGTAATGACGAAAAATCAACCGAACTTACGTAGCCAAAGCGGATATCGGTACCCAAACGTTCAGCCTGTTTACGAAAATCTTCCATCATCTCCGGGCCCATGATGCCATCAGGGTAACCTGGAAAGTTCTCTACATCGGTAGTTTGGGTGAGTTGGCCACCAGCCAGCATACCTGTGTACATTACAGGTTTAAGGTCGGCGCGCGAAGCGTAAATAGCGGCTGTGTAGCCCGCCGGGCCCGAACCTATGATCAAACATTTAACGTGTTCAGTATCTTGTGACATTTTATTTTCTTTCTGAAATTATGATGCGAATTTACGGTTTAAAACGGTGCAGGGCAATAGGTATTAGTCAGCATATTGCCATTGTTATTGGTGCCAAATTAGTTGGGAAACCTTGGGTCGTCGTCGGAATAACGATACATAAGTATTACATTTATTTTTTGCTCAACCGGCTGGCTTTTCAGTTTGGCCGGTGACCAACGTGGCCCGCTTACAAGAGCGTCTATTATTGCGTTCTTTAATGGCAGGTCATCGGTCTCCGCTGTGGCGTTATTTATTCTGCCATCAGTACCAACCGTAAACGAGATAGGCACAAACCCTTTAATAACCGGGAAACCAGCTTTTTTTAACTGTTTAAATATGCGGTAGGTAACATTAAAACCCGGATCGGCACTTTGCATCCTGTCAGCAACATCGTAAGTGTCTGATTTTACCCTTCGCCCCCGCTTGTAATAATCATTAAAATGAACGGTGCTGTCCGGATAATAATTATACCAGTCGCCTTCTTTTACCCCTTTCACATATACCCCTTTATGAAAAATACTTCCACTCTCATAAAAAGCCTCATCTTCGCCATCTAAGGTATCGGCCGTAAAGGTTTGCATCTGGTGTTTCCGGCCGTTATCAAAAAAATCTACCCACACACCTTCCCTGCGCCCATTAGCATAATATCCAGCTGTTTTAACACCCAGGGTAGTATCAATAAAAGAACCCTTACCCTGCATAATATATTTGCGGTATAGGGTATGATAATACACAGCCTTTCCATGCATCATGGTCAGTTCTTCGTCTAAGTAGGTTGCTTTTAGCTTAGCTACCTTTTTCATATCGTATGTTATGGCAAACCACGACGAATCGGGAAGGTGTTGGTAAAGAATATAGGATACAGCCCTGGTAGAATCTTTAGTGGCCTCGCCAAATTTATTGATGAAGCGCTTATGCACCTGGCCTTGGGCACCTATCAAAGTCATGAGAAAAAAAACGATTAACAATATTCTCTTCATCACCCTACTTGCCCTTATTAGCCTTCAATACCCTGATAAAGTTGCCACCCAATATCTTCTCGATATCTTTTTTAGAATACCCTATTTTAACCAGTTCGGCAGTGATCTTATAATAATCGGTAACGCTATCCAGTCCTAAAGGGTAAGATTCGGCGCCATCGAAATCTGAACCGATACCTACGTGGTCTGCACCCATCATTTTCACCATATAGTCGATGTGCTTAATGAGCATGCTTAACGGCGGGCGCAGCTGGTCGGCCTCGCCTTTATTCAGTTCGTTCAGGCGGATGCTGGCGAGGTCGTAATCTTTATAGATCACCCGCAGGGAATCAAATTGCGGCTTGTGCCGGGCCATAAAGGCGGCGTGTTTGCTCTCGTAGGTACTATCTATAAAACCGCTGTAGAAGTTAATGAACACCACTCCTCCGTTATCAGCAATGGCTTTCAGTTGGTAGTCCTTCAGGTTGCGGCGGTGCGGGTTTAATGCATATACGCAGCTGTGCGATGCGATAACCGGCTTGGTGGTTATAGCCATCACATCTTTAAAGGTTTGCTCGCCGGGGTGTGAGAGATCTATCATTACCCCCGCGTCGTTCAGTTTATGTATAATTTGCTTACCCAGTTCGGTTAGGCCTTTGTGTTGCAGCGTATCGCCATGCAGGGTTTCATCACGTGCCGAGGTTGCCCAGCTGGTGCTGTTGTTCCAGGTGAGGGTGAGGTAGCACATACCGCGTTTCACCAGGCTATCTATATAATCAAGCCTGTCCTCTATCATGTGGCCGCCTTCTACGCCAACCATGGCAGCCAATTTCTTTTGCTTAACGGCCTTTTTTAGTTCTTTAGCATTGGTAACCAGCATCATTTTATCCGGGTTGCGGTTGATGAGCGCCTGCAGCGAATCTATCTCCCGGTTAGCGTAGGCATAGGCGGTACCATTTCCATATTGGTCGCCACACCAGATGGAGAAAACCTGTACATCCAGCCCCCCGGTTTTGGCGCGTACCAAGTCGAAATTACCGGTAGTTTGCAGTTTACCGGCATCGTTGCCGGTGATGAGTTCGTTAGAGATGATATCGTTATGGGTATCAATTAAGATAGCTTTCCGGTGGATCTTCTCCACATCCTGCGCCGAAAGTTTTAATGCAGATAACAGCAAAAGAGGCAGAAATATTTTTTTCATGTTTGGAAGATAGGGAAAAAAGTAGTTATTGCAAAAAGGCGATCAACAATATCACTCCTACTAACGTGATGGCATACCCTACAAAATCACCCCAAAAGCTGTCTACTATAAAATTGTCTTTCTCTGTAGAATCGTATAAAATGAATATGCTATCACCTTCACTATAAGGACAGGGACTATATCCCAAAGCACTACGATGGGTTACAACTTCATTATCAAGCGTAGTATACTGAAACACAGGGTGCCACAACCGCTTGTTTTCGCTGCTATAACTCACCTCCAGCGCTATAATGGTGCCCTGCACCTTAATGCCTCTGTTTCTTAATTGGCGCCGTAACCATATCTTAGTAAGTCCGGCGCCAATAACAAATACAGCGAGCATCGCCATTATTATTTTAATATCATTTGCTCCCGACTGGAGTACAATGCCTATCATGTTTGTATTATCCCTACATTAAAAGCTTTCTCTATCGGCGCATGGTTAGCAGCTTCTATTCCCATAGATATCACTTTACGCGTTTCAAGCGGATCGATAATCCCGTCTACCCACAGCCTGGCGGCAGCGTAGTATGGTGTGGTTTGGGCGTTGTAGCGGTCTGTAGTTTGTTTTAGCAGTTCTGCTTCTTTTACATCGTCCACTTCTTCACCTTTTGCTTTGAGGCCTGCTGCCTGCATCTGCACCAAAACTTTGGCAGCTTGTGCGCCACCCATTACTGCTATTTTGGCTGATGGCCAGGCGTATATGAGTCTTGGGTCGTAAGCCTTGCCGCACATGGCATAGTTGCCCGCTCCGTAGGAGTTGCCTATCACGATAGTGAATTTGGGCACAACAGAATTGGCAACGGCGTTCACCATTTTAGCGCCGTCTTTTATAATGCCGCCGTGTTCGCTGCGGCTGCCTACCATAAAACCGGTAACGTCCTGTAAAAAAACCAGCGGGATCTTCTTTTGGTTGCAGTTCATGATAAAGCGCGTGGCTTTATCGGCACTATCGGAATAGATAACGCCGCCAAACTGCATTTCCCCTTTTTTCGATTTGATCACCTTACGCTGATTGGCTATAATGCCAACAGCCCAGCCGTCCACCCGGCCAAGCCCGCAAATAATGGATTGGCCGTAACCCGCTTTGTATTCTTCAAATTCCGAATCATCAATCAGTCGGAAGATGATCTCGCGCATATCATAAGCCTTCTCGCGGTTATCAGGCAAAATCCCGTAAATATCTTTTTCATTTAATTTTGGCGGCGCGGGTTTGATCCGGTCGAAGCCGGCCTTATTATAATCGCCTATCTTGTTCATGATGTTGCGGATAGAATCGAGACAGGCCTTATCGTTTGGATGCTTATAATCGGTTACACCGCTTATCTCGCACTGGGTAGTTGCCCCGCCAAGTGTTTCGTTATCCACATCCTCGCCAATAGCCGATTTTACCAAATATGATCCCGCCAGGAAAACCGAGCCAGTGCCTTCTACGATCATCGCTTCATCGCTCATGATGGGCAGGTACGCGCCGCCAGCCACGCAGGAACCCATGATAGCTGCTATCTGGATGATACCCATACTGCTCATCTGCGCGTTGTTGCGGAAAATGCGCCCAAAATGCTCCTTATCCGGGAAGATCTCGTCCTGCAAAGGCAAATACACCCCCGCCGAATCTACCAGGTAGATAATAGGCAGCCTGTTCTCTATCGCTATTTCCTGCGCACGCAGGTTCTTTTTAGCCGTAATAGGGAACCATGCACCAGCCTTTACCGTAGCATCGTTAGCCACAACAACGCATTGCCTGCCGCTTACATAGCCAATGACGCATACCACGCCGCCACTTGGACAGCCGCCATGCTCGGCATACATATCATCGGCTGTAAAAGCGCCAACCTCCAGCCAGGGTTTATCGTCGTCCAGCAGGTAGGCAACACGCTCGCGGGCAAGCATTTTGCCTTTTTCTTTTTGTTTAGCTGCTGCCTTTTCGCCGCCACCCATGAATATTTTTTTTAGCTTAGTGTTAAATTCGTAAACGAGTTGTTTGTTAACATCCTCATTCTTATTAAATTCCAGATCCATACGTATTTATAATAGGTGATGTAATTTTAGGAAAATAAACGGAAATTCTATGCGTGCATAATAAATTGATTTGCATCAACAAAATTTACCGCAAAAAATCGAAGTTTTTAATGTTCTCGTGTTTAACAGATAAGTATCTACTTTTGCTAACGTTATAAATGAATATGAAGAAAATAGCGCTTCTGGTGTTTTTTGTGACTGGCTTTGCTGTTCAGTCCTACGCTCAATACGTTTTCGATATCAAAGGAAAAACCATGAAATATGCCCGCGGCTATGAAAAAGCGGCGAGAGGCATCCCCGTTGAAACCACCGAGACCTACATCGACGGACCCGGTGTTGGACAGCCCCTAATATTCCGCCGACAGGAAAAGTTATTGCCCAACCTGCTGGTATATTATTTCCCCAACGTAAAAGATTCTACCATCAATTACATTTTATATGAATGGGACGACACGAATTTTGCCAAAAATCGCCAAACGGTGAAGCAACCTTTAACCGCCCTCCAACCCTATATCGACAAGTATCAAACCATTAAAAAGCAGGCTGAAGCATTTTTTGGCAAAGCCGAAACAAGTGGCTCGGTAAATGATGTTGCCTTGATAGAAACCGGGCGGTTTAAACGGAAAGATAATTTTGTGAAGGACGGCGTATATGTTGAGATGTACATCGTACTATCCAACAAGCAGGAAACCAACGGCATCGTCAGCATTATGCCAACTCACAGGGTAAGGATGTTTGTGAAGACGGAAACTGCGGAAAATTAATTCCATCGTAGAGACGCAATATTTTGCGTCTCCCACAGGACGGGTAACGGATTTGCAACCGCACGAAATGCCCGATTTGCATGCGCAAGACGCAAAATATTGCGTCTCTACATAGCATTTACGTCAAATTCCTGTCCCTAAACCAAACCTCATCAGGTTTTATTTCGATCTTATCCATCAGGTTGATCAGTTCGATCGGGTCGGCAGAACTAATAACCAATTTGCGGTTGGTGGGTTTCAGGTAGCGCTGCTCAACCATTACATCCATCTGTGCCAGCAGGTTATCATAAAAGCCGCCCGTGTTTAGTATCCCAACCGGGTGGTTATGTAAGCCTAATTGCAGCCAGGTAAGTACCTCAAAAAACTCTTCCAGTGTACCAAAACCGCCGGGGAGCATAATGATGGCATCGCAAAGATCGTTCATTAGCTGCTTGCGTTGGTGCATGTTTTCCACAATGTGCAATTGGGTAATGCCGGTATGCCCTACTTCCTTATCCATCAAAAACTGTGGGATAACACCGGTAACTTTACCGCCCCTGCTCAATATCGCATCGGCTAAAATTCCCATTACGCCTACCTTGCCGCCACCGTAGATCAGTTCGATATCGCGGCCGACCATAATTTCGGCCAGTTGTTCAACTGATTGCTTTAAAACCGGGTCGCCGTTAAAGTTGGCGCCACAGAAGACACAGATTGCTTTCATGGTTGCTGGTTGATTGATTAGGTGAATGGTTGCATTAAATGGGTTAGCATTAACTATACACTTAATAAACCACTCACCATTAACTTATCGCGTATAATTCGGGGCCTCTTTAGTAATTGTAATATCGTGCGGGTGGCTTTCGCGCATACCGGCAGCGGTGATGCGTACAAATTTGGCGCGTTGCAGGTCTTCGATATTCGCGGCACCGCAATAGTGCATACCTGCACGTAAACCGCCGATGTACTGGAATATTACCTCCGCCATATTGCCTTTGAAAGGTACCCGGCCTACAATGCCTTCGGGTACCAGTTTGGTTACCACATCGGTTTCGTCCTGAAAGTAACGGTCTTTAGAACCTTTCGCCATGGCTTCTACTGAACCCATACCGCGGTACGATTTAAACTTACGGCCTTCGTAAATGATGGTTTCGCCGGGTGATTCTTCCACCCCGGCAAATAACGAACCTGCCATAATAGAGCTTGCACCGGCCGCGATAGCTTTTACAATATCGCCAGTTTGTTTGATACCACCATCGGCAATAACCGGGATACCGCGGCCTTCTAAAGCCTTAGCACATTCGTACACGGCATATAGTTGCGGAACACCCACACCAGCAATGATACGGGTGGTACAGATAGAACCCGGACCGATACCCACTTTTACAGCATCGGCACCTGCATCGGCAAGTGCGATGGCAGCTTCGCCGGTGGCAATGTTGCCTGCTATAACCTGCAGTTCGGGATAAAGGGCTTTTACGGCCTTTACCATCTCTATTACACCTTTAGAGTGACCGTGCGCGGTATCAACCGTTACCACGTCCACACCGGCGTTGTATAAAGCCGTTACACGGTCTATATTGTCTGATGCCACACCAACCGCTGCGCCAACACGAAGGCGGCCGTACTGGTCTTTACAGGCATTAGGGAAGTTCTTTACTTTTTGAATGTCTTTATAGGTAATTAACCCAACAAGTTTACCAGCGGCGTTTACCACCGGCAGTTTTTCTATTTTATTAGCCTGCAATATGGAAGCGGCTTCGGTAAGGTCGGTCCCTTCTGGTGCTATAATGAGGTTGGTTTTGGTCATCACCTCGCTAACCGGCACAGTTAAATCTTTTTGGAAACGGAGATCGCGGTTGGTAATAATACCTTTCAGCCGGTGCTCGGCATCAATAACCGGAATACCACCGATGCTGTTTTCCCGCATAATATTCACGGCGTCGGACAATAAGGCGTCTTCCAGCAACGTAACCGGATCCTGTATCATGCCGCTTTCAGAGCGTTTTACTTTACGCACCTCGTCGGCTTGTTGCTGTATGGTCATGTTTTTGTGCAGTATGCCGATACCGCCGGCTTGCGCAATAGCAATGGCTAAGCCAGCCTCGGTAACCGTATCCATCGCTGCCGACAGGATAGGAATGTTTAAACGGATAGTTTTTGTTAAAAAAGTACTCGTGTTAACTTCGCGCGGTAATACTTCTGAATAAGCGGGGAGTAGTAAAACGTCGTCGTAAGTTAATCCTTCGGCAACAAATTTAGATGGGTCTAACTGCATAGCAAATAATTATTTTGGAGTTATTATTTGCCGGGCAAAGGTAGCATTAATTATGGAATTTGAGAATTTGAAAATAAGATTAATTTGAAAATGACTTTGGGATTTCAATTTGAAGACTTGAAAACAGGTTTAAGTCCATTTTCAAATCTTCAAATTACCAAATCTTCAAATTAATACTTCCCTACTATCACTTTATAAAAGTTTTCAAAATCCCAGTATTTATTGGCTAATGCTTGTAACTCCTCGGCGGTGATGTTTTTTACGGTAGATGTATATCGTTCGTAATAATCGTAATCAAGCCCTGCGAAATAGAGGTTTTTAAACTTATCGGCATGTGAGAAAACATTCTCCAGGCTGCCCAAAAGCGAGCCCAGCATAAAGTTGCGCACCAGCGAAAGCTCGTCTTCGGCTATTAACTCGGTTTTTAGCAGGTTTACCTCCTTCTCTATCTCTGTTACTGCCGAGCGGCATACATCAGCGCCAACTTCCGAGGCGATGAAGAACGAGCCGGTTTGCTTAAAGGAGGTCATGCCGGAGCCAATGCCGTAAGTATACCCCTTATCCTCGCGGATGTTGGCCATTAGGCGCGAACCAAAGTAACCGCCCAACACCGTATTTAATACCTGCACAGCCGGAAAATCTGGGTGGGTACGGTTAATGAACGGCGTCCCTATACGTATGGCCGATTGCAAAGCGGCAGGTTTTTCGGTATAAAAGAACCGTTCTGACGATGGGTTTAGTGGCGGCTGCATAGTATCTGCAGATGTGGCCTGGTTGCCCCAACCATTTTCAAAAGTATCGCTTAACAAGTCAAGCGCTGCCTCATCTACTTTACCGGCAATTACCACTGTACAGTTGGCAGGCTGATACATGTGTTTAAAATGCACCAGCAGGTCTTCCCTTTTGAGGCTTTTAAAATCTTCAGGCTCTGCAGCAAGGCCGTAAATGGTTTCGCCGTTTAAAGCTTTATTAAAAATGCGGCGGGCTACAAAATCGTTTTTTTGCAAGCTAACCTGCAATTTTTGCTGCTGATTACGCACGAAGGTTTCCAGTTCCTTCTCCGGGAAAACAGAATTAGTGATAATATCTTTAATTACCGGCAGCGTGCTTGCCAAATGTTTGGTAAGCGTATACAATGTGACCTGCGAGTGGTCGTAACTGTAATCTACCTGCAGAAACGCTCCATAAAAATCAATATGATCGGCTATTTGGGCGGCGGTCATATTTCCCGTGCCATCGGTGAGCAGGGTGTTTACAGCTACATTCAACAGCGGTTTATCCGGGTTAAACCGCGGATTACCGAAGATCCATTCTATGCGTACCAACTCCTGGCCACCAGAGTTGAAGGCGTAAACATTGCACCCGTTGGCCAGCTTTTTATGTTCCGGCTTTATTAAAATTATATTTTCGACGCCGTTAAACTGTGGCGCTTGTTTTCTATTTAAAACACTCATTATCAATAATTAATGATGATGTAATTAGCTTATTGCTTCAACTAATTCTTCTACCTTCTCCGCCAGGTAGATCAGCGTAGAAGAGTTATCTTTATGGAACAGCAGATTGGCTTGTTCCTTGACAGCCGCGGGCGTAACTGCCAGGTATTTAGCTGCTTCCTGGTTAAAATTATCCGCGTCGCCCATCAGTTCGTAAACCGCCAGATTCATCGCCTTATCCAAAAGCGACATCTCCGAAAACACCATGGTAGATTCGGTTTTGTTCTTCACTTTGGTCAATTCATCTGCTGGTACTTCTTCGTTCTTCAGCTTTTCGAGTTCCTGCCAAAGGGCTGCTTCCGCTTGCCCGGTGCTTACGCCGGCAACCGGTTTGCCCTGCATTACAAACATGCCCTTATCCATGCTTTCGGTAATGTAGGCGTGTACCTCGCTGAACAATTGCTTATCCTTAACCAAACTTTTATAAAGCCTCGAAGAATTTCCGCGCGACAAAATATCCGACATCAGCTCCACCGCGTGGAAGCTCTCGTGCAGCCTGCCCTCCATTTGGAAAGCTATATATACATCATTCAGAGGCACTTTGGCGGTAACCGTATCGCGGCGCTCCTCCTGCTGAGGGGCTTCCTGCGGCAGTTGGCGGATGTACTTCTCCCCTTTTGGTATTGGGCCGAACCACTTTTCGGCGAGCACTTTTATGTCTTCGGTCTTTACATCACCGCCTACTACCATAACGGCGTTTTGCGGGTTGTAATGCTTCTTAAAGAAGGCTTTAACATCCTCTATACGAGCATCTTCTATATGCTTTATAGTTTTTCCGATGGTGGCCCAACGGTACGGGTGCTGCTTGTAAACCATAGGGCGCAACTTCAACCAAACATCACCGTAAGGTTGGTTGAGGTAGCGCTGTTTAAACTCCTCTATTACCACATTACGCTGAACCTCAAGGCTTTTCTTACTAAAGGCAAGGCTAAGCATCCGGTCGCTCTCCAGCCAAAAGGCGGTTTCGAGGTTGGCGGATGGCAGTGTGATATAATAATTGGTGATATCGTTGCTGGTAAAGGCGTTGTTTTCGCCCCCTACCCGTTGCAAAGGAGCATCGTAGTTAGGGATGTTTACCGAGCCCCCAAACATCAGGTGCTCAAACAGATGCGCGAATCCGGTCTGCTCCGGATCCTCGTCGCGGGCGCCTACATCATATAGGATGTTAAGCACCGCCATAGGCGTGGTACTATCTTCGTGAACAATAACCCTAAGGCCATTATCCAGTGTGAAACGGTTGAATTTAACCATGAACTAACAAATTTTTAACCCGACAAATGTATACTTTTTGTTGAAGTTGTTGCAAGGCTATAATGTTTAAAGGTTGTAAAGTTTTACTTCTTTTTGTTTAGCGCGGTCTTATTTTTTCCTAAATTTAGTTTTTCGATATCAACCCGATGCTCAGCAAAGATCAGCTCATACAGGAACTTTACAAAACCTTTGGCAAAACCAAAATCGCCAAATTAACGGCCATTGTAAATGAGCAGGCTTTAAGTGTAGATGATTTGATCGACCTCACATTTCACCAGGATAAAATCCTCGGTTTCCGCGCTATGTGGCTGCTGGATAGCGTAATGCTGAGCGATATAGTAAGATACTCTGCCAATTTAAAGCACTTCCTTTCGCGCATTACAGAGGTGAACAACGAAAGCTGCAAACGGCACTACGCCCGCATTATGATGTTTATGACGGCCCCTAATGCACCTGATGTGGTAAAGGCTGCTTTGGAAGAAATAGACCTGGAAGATACTGTAGAGCAATTTTTCGATTGGATAATACACCCTAAAGTAAAACCGGCTGTAAAAGTGTTTGCCGCTGACGCCCTGTTTAACCTGAGTGAGCGTTACGACTGGATAGCCGAGGAACTGGCCAATCAATTGGAGTTCCTGATGCGCACGGGCGGGCCTGCCATACAGGTAAGGGGAAAGAAATTACTGGCAGCTTTAAATCAAAAATAAAAAGTCAAAATTCAAAACAGATCGCATAACAAGCTTTTTACTTTTGAATTTTGACTTTTTACTTATCAACTTACTCAACCGGCCTGTCGCTGCCGTGTAGGTTAGTACTTACCTGGTTATGGTGCAATTTTGCCGATATAGCTGATGAACTATCATCTGCATAAGTACCGTAAGCATTTATCAGGATACCCTTCAGATTGTATTTTGATGAACTGATGGCGTAAACTATCGACATGTCTGACGGGTTGCTTTGCCCTTCGAAACGGTAGAACTCGTCTATCTCGAAGTCGTCGGCTGTCATATGTATATCCTTAGATTTATCATCTATAGTGTCGCCTTCCAGGCTAAGGTTGGCTTCGTATCCGCGTTTGGTGAGGTCGTTAGTGGCATCCACTAAGGTTTCAAAGTTTTTCATAACGGTTATATTTATTGGGTGTGACGTAGTTTATATCATGGTAACTTCAAAGTGCGGGGTTTGTTTTGGGATGCCGGCTAAATTTATTTGCTATCTTGCGCCACTAATCCTTGTCAAATGAAGAAAACCCTACTATTCGCTTTTATCTGTATTATGTTATTCGGCTGCAAAAACGACAGCAATGAGCCAACGCCAGCTCAGGAGGTAAAACAGCTTGTTGAATCGGTAACAACAATTGAAAATACTGGCGGAAGAACTATCCGGGTGGTGTTAACTTACGAGTATGACAATAGCAACAAGATGACCGCAATGCACGAGCGCTATGACGATCATGCCGGTCCAAACTCAGACCATGTTTACATATACGACGGACAAGGTAACCTCATCAAATCAACCATTACAAGGGAAGGCACTATATCCATATTTGACTATACCTACAAAGACAACGCACCCGTGTCTGTAGCTTATTCGATGCCCGCCAACGCCTCCGACTTTCACAACATAGCCATTACAACGGCAAATCTGGTTGTTACCAATCATGTAATAACAACTATCCCATCGGAAGGAAAAGGTACAGTTGCCTATGCTTATATAAACGGCAATAATACAACCGAGAATAACGAGCATCTCACAAGTGCGGGTGTTAAGGAATACTACTTTAATTTTACCCGCGAGTACGGCACCAGGAAGAACCCCTATTTGTATAGCGGTTATAAATGGATATTACCCGACCTTCAATTTGCCAACAAAAACGAAATTATTAAAAGTTCTTACGTCACAAGTGATGGCACTGTAGTCCCTACCGTTTACAATAATACGTATGATTCCAATGGTTACCCAACCGTTGTGCAAGCATCTACAACAGGCGGTTCCGTTAGTAACTCTACAATTACTTATAGTTATATCAAAGCGAAATAACATCGTTACCATAGCTTGGTAAAACAAAAGCGACGGGTTTTTAAGGCCCGCCGCTTTGAACTATATAAACGAAAACTGATCTTGAATATCCTTTTTATTGTGCCTTAGCCGCCCATAGTGCCGCGTTCAAATGCAGTGCCGGATGCGAGGTGAAGCCTGAAGGCGAATCGCCGCTCCAACCGTTAAACAGGTTATCGCCGGTATCGCCGGTACCATCGTCAGATGGTGAGCTATCACCTATAAAGAACACCCTGCCTGTACCGTAAGTGGCCAATAGCGCCATTGCGTTAGCCGTACCACCGTTGGTTGCGCTATTGCGCCAGAACAAGCCCTGCACCGTTGCATTGGTAGCAGGAGTTAAATTAGCCGTAGCGCCATTATAAAAAGCCAGCTTGGTAGCAGAGCCTGCAGCACCATTTAAAACAAGTGTAGCGTTGGCATTGGTGCCTGTGTACACGTTGGTTGACGGCCCTTCGCTGATATCAACGTAGTTTACGGTAAAACCGAAAGGATTGTTGTTGTTAATACCATTATTTGTCATCAGATCGTTCCAAACGCGGGGCGAATCGTAGCCATCACCGTCGCGGTCAGACGGATTGTAGCCATTTGCATCAGTACCGGCTGTTGTAGCCGCCGTATGATCTGCAACCATAACAAGCCCCCCACCGTTTGACACGAAGGTCATGATGGCTGTTTTTTCGGCCGCGGTGAATAAGCGGTTCGGCTCTATTACCACATAAACATCATAATTGCTCAGATCCTGCGGGTTTGATGCATTACCGTAAGTAAGTGCTGTACCAACGGGCAGAGTTTCTACCAGTTCGCCTTTTTTAACCAATTCAACCGCCCAGGCAGACATGGCGCCTTTCCAGTAGTTTTCGGCAGTGGTTGAGGTAATGCCGGTGTATGATGGTGTTGGGTAACGCTGTGCCTTGGTTTCTACGGTAGTACCGCCGGTGTACATCGGCACGTTCTCGGTGCCGTCGGCATCAATTTGCCAATCGGCACTGCCTGCATTTTCCAGGTGGCTGGCATCAAACAGGAATTTCTTACCCGTAAGTACCGTGCCGCCGCCTGTGCCGCCACCAGCGTTATCATTCACTGTGATATCGTCGATATTGATCCGGTTGGTGCCGCCAGTTAGTTTGCGAATCTCTAAGCGCACTGTACCGGTAACTGCAAAAGTGAATGTTTGTGTTACAAGCGTTGTGCCGGTGGTAACATTGCTGCCGGCCTGAGTCCAGCTGTTGCCGCCATTTGTAGAGTAAAACAGCCCCCAGGTGCTGTTACCGTCGGTGCCGTACGTGGCATGTTTAACCGTAACGCTGCTGATGCCGGTGGTTAAATTGTACAGCATGGTAATTTTACCCGTGTTGCGGATGCGTGCAGACCATGATCCGGCCCTTTTATCAGCCGCCAGGTTACCAATCAGAGCATCGTACACGTTCCAGGAATTGCCCGACAGGGTAACATTGTCGCCGCTTGATGAGCCGGTTGGCGATACATCGTAGGCTGTTTTTGGGCTGGTTGCGCCAACTTCAAAACCTTGGGTTAAAGTAACCGCGTCTGTTTTTAACGCAACGGTTTCCGTGTCGGCTTTTTCGGTTTTAACGCCTTCATTTTTTTGGCAGCCCGTGGCCAATACGCCTGCTGTTGCCAATAGCAACAACGAGAATTTCGCTTTAAAGAAATAATTCATAAGTGTTTGTAGTGTAAGTGAATGTTTGTTAAGTTATAATTATACGCTCAAAGGTGTGAGTTAAGTTTCAATAAGTTATGCACACTTTATTAACTTATTGTTAAGCTATTGATTTAGGGTGATTACACCTATTGGAGAGAGGGGATTACACTGATTATTTCGGTGTGATTAAACCTTTGGAGTTCACCTGTTTGAATACCGGATACTTATACGTAAGGTACAAAAAGTTTAGCTCTGAGCATTATGCTTCATAGCTGATACCGCGCCATCTTTTAAGCCAAAATCGGGTTGGAGAACGATAATGTTGTTTTATGCGGAGGCGGGGTTTAAGGAAAACAGGAGATTAAATAAAGTGATGTATTTAGGCATGACTGTAGTCAATCCGTTTATTGCCACAAGCAGCGCAAAAGGCAGCCTGCGGCGTTCTATATGGTTTAGAACAAACCTCGCAAGCAGGCCCATATAAACCAACGATGTGGTGCATTACGGCATTATGGTTGGTTTCAGCGAAACCGGTCACTTGATTATAATAATCTAATAACGGCTTAAAACGGTCATGATGAGCATTCTTGAAAGCGGCGGAATATAGATTCCGTGCTATTAGCATTTCTTCGTCATCGAGCATCGGCACTTCCGTTTTGCACCGCCAGCACCATAAAATTTTCATGTTATGAAAATAGGCATTTCTAATATTCGATTATAAAAAATCGAATATTAATCTATTCCGACGCTTCTTCGCCCTCTTCGCCTAATTCTACAATATCGCCTTCTTTAAACAAAATAGCTTGCAGGGTTTTGCGCCAAACGGGTTTCTGGCGAAGCAAAAACTCCAGGTCCATACCAAAGTGTTTAAACTCTTCGTGCTGAGCGTTCTGCATAATTGCTTTTGCCTGTTTATCTTTTTCTACCGAGATGCGCTGCTCGTACCAGTTTATCGCTTCAGCTTCCTCACCGAGAGAAACGATCATGCGCGCGAAGGTTCTGGTTTTGTCGGATAGTTCTTCGGGTGGTTCGTGGTATTGGTCAAATGCCATAATATTTCTTTTTTTGAGTATAAAAGAGATATTGTGGCATTTTGTTTTGCTACGGAAAGCTTATTCTATTTCGTTATTGAGCGCCTGGCTGAGGGTATAAATCTTGTAGGTAATCCCTAACCGTTTTGCATTCTCTTCAACGTTTTGTTTAAAGCCAGCTTCCTTGCGCCGCTTGTTCACGTTTTGCGGATCGGCTATTGGCCAAATAAAGAATTTGAACTCGTTTTGGCGGGTTGTTTTGTTCATGATAGACTGCCCTCTCGCCTGCGAACCCCATATCTGCTCCTGCTTATTATACATCAGCGAGCGGTCCTTCATCATGGCGTAAAGGTGAAACGGGAGTTCTTTGGCTTTAGCCGCTTTCTCTACCAGTGGTAAGTATTTATCAATAACGGTAGAGTGCTGCAAAACGTAAAACACGGCTTCGTTAGTCGGCGTATCCACTAACGATTTGCCGGGATAGCCGTACTGCACAATGATCTCTTCTATACGTTTTAAATTTGTAGAATCGATCTTTGACTGCAGCGACATCAACCCAAAAGTAAGATTCTTTTTACTCAGATGGTAAAGCTTCGACAAGGAATCCACCTGGTTGCTATCCAGTTTTATAGATGCCAGCTCGCGGTACTTTTGGTCGAGAACATAGATGCTGTCCAATTCGTGTTTGAGCGGCAGGTTGATTTTGGTTTGAGCCTTTGCCAAAACAACCGAACATAATAGCGCCAACCCAACAAAAATCTGTTTCATCTATACAGTTTTATATCACCTCATTTATGCTCATTTCCTTTATTTCTTTGGAAACATTCGGCCTGCCGTCTTTAAAGGCTTTGCGTGGTGTTAAGCCCAACAGTTCGAACATGGCCATGTCTTCATCAAAAGATGGATTTGGCGTGGTGAGTAGTTTCTCGCCCGCAAAAATGGAATTTGCACCCGCCATAAAGCAAAATGCCTGCTCCAATGTGCTCATTTCGGTACGGCCTGCAGAAAGCCTTACTACGGTCTTCGGCATCACGATGCGGGCCGTTGCGATCATCCTTACCATATCCCAAACAGATACCCTTGGCTGATCTGCCAGTGGTGTACCCTTAACCGGTACCAAGGCGTTGATCGGCACAGATTCGGGGTGCTTTGGCATGTTGGATAAGGTCTTCAGCATGGAAACCCTGTCAGCAACGGTTTCGCCAAGGCCGATAATACCACCGCTGCATACCGAGATCTTTGCTTTGCGCACATGCTCTAATGTTTGCAGGCGATCGTCGTATGTACGGGTGGTAATGATGCGTTTATAATCGTCTTCAGAGGTGTCTAAATTGTGATTGTAGGCATACAGGCCTGCATCGGCTAATCTTTGCGCCTGTCCTTCGGTAAGCATGCCCAGTGTGCAGCAAACTTCCATATCCATGGCGTTTACGGCTTTAACCATATCAATCACTTTGTCAAAATCGCGGTTATCGCGTACCTCGCGCCATGCAGCGCCCATGCAAAGGCGACTTGCACCGCCGTTCTTTGCTTTTTGCGCAACGGCAATTACCTCTTCCTTAGGCATAATGGCGTGTACATCCACACCTGTATTATAACGCGCGGCTTGCGGACAATAAGCGCAATCCTCGGGGCAACCGCCTGTTTTGATAGAGATCAGCGAGCTGATCTGCACCTCGGCGTAATCTTTGTTTTCGCGGTGAATGCTTGCCGCCCGGTAAACCAGGTCAAGCAAGGGAGCGTGGTATATTTCTGCTATTTCGTCGTGTGTCCAGTTGTAACGTACTTCAGTCATCTCTATATAGGTATTTTGATGGGTCAAATTTATAATAAAAATTATTTTGCGCTAACTATGCAGTAAAAACTTACTTGCCAGCCACAGGGGCAGCAAAAAGCCGGCACAATCTGTAAAGGTAGTAATGATAATGGATGATGCCACCGCGGGGTCTATCCCTACCCTTTTCAGCACCAGCGGGATGGATGCACCCGTTAAGCCGGCTATCACCAGGTTACCTGTCATGGCCAAAAACAGTACCAGGCCAAGTAACGGGTCGGCATCATAAAACATGGCGATGGCAAAAACAATTAATCCGTTGGCTGCACCGTTTAACAAACCTACCAAAAACTCTTTCAGCACAGTATTGTAGGCCTGTGCATCGCTCAGATCGCTTAAAGAGATCCTACGGACAGTTACCGCTAATGATTGCGTGGCGGCGTTCCCACCCATACCGGCAATAATGGTCATGTATGCCGCTATCTGCGGTAATTGCGATACTGTACTATCAAAATGCCTGATGATGGATGCCGCCAGGTATGCCGTGCCCAAATTGATAACCAGCCAGGGTAAGCGGCTTTTTACGGCCTCTTTCCAGTTACCGCTTAATTCCTCGTCTTCGGATACGCCGGAGATCTTCAGGATATCCTCGGTACTCTCCTGCTCCATTACGTCGATAATATCATCTACCGTAACACGGCCCAGCAGTTTCATATTATCGTCCACCACGGGGATGGTAGTGAGATTGTATTGCGATATCAGGCCGGCAACATCCTCCTGGTCGAGTTCTGCCTTTACGTAGATAAAGTTTTTATCTACCAGGTCGCTTACGCGAGCGTCTGAACGAGCTTTTATAATTGATTTGATGGAAAGTATGCCTTGTAACACGTTTTCATCATCCACCACGTAAATAGTGTAAAACTCCTCCATCTCTTCCGATTGGCGGATGATCTCTTCCAGCGCTTCTTTTTTATCGAGGTTGATGTTCACCTTGATAATTTCGGAGTTCATCAGACCTCCCGCAGTGTCCTCGTCGTACTTTAAAAGCGCGCGGATATTGTGGGCATCCTCCTGATCAATATCCTGCAGGATCTCGTGCTGCTCATGCTCTTCCAGCTGCGAAATAATATCCGTAGCATCGTCATAATCCAGTTCCTCAACAATGTCCGACCGCTTATCGGGATGCATGTTCAGCAACAAGTCCTCCGGGTGCGACTCCTCTGTCATTTCGGACAATACCTCCGAGGCGATATCAGCCGGCAGCATGTTAATGATGCGCTCCTTGGCTTCTTGCGGCAGCTTTTCAAATAGGATAGCTATTTCAGAGGCGTGGTACTCTTGCAGAACCACCTCTAAACCAGCATCATCCCCTTCAAGCGCGGTTTTAATGCGCAGCAGGTCCGATTTATCTATTTCAAAAGATTGCATATGGAGGCAAATTAGGCAAAATTGGCGAGTAATAGCGCCTTAAAAATGCAATTTAGAAACGTTTTAGGGCAATGCCTGTGGGCTGTGTTCCGCCGGTTGAAACCGGCGGCAATGAAGTGGACGAGTGTTTTGATCATTCCACAAAATCAAATCGTGTTAATCCTAAAATCCCTTAATCGTGTATTAGCCGCTGTAATTGTAAACCACTTTCGCCTTCTCTACCTTGTTTAATTTGCTCATCACCTGCTCCACCTGCGTTTTGCGGATACAGAACCTGATACTGCAGTTCAACTCCGAAGTTTGCTCTAGCACCTGCAATTGCTCCTCTTTAATAATGCGCATTACATCGTTCATCTGCGGGTATTCAAAAGTGATGGTATAAATATCGTTTACTGTTTTCTCAATAACCTCGGCCTGTTCCAGCGCGGCTTCGGTTGTGAGTTTATAGGCGTTTATCAAGCCGGGAACGCCTAACAGTGTGCCGCCAAAATAGCGCACCACCACTACCAGTACATTGGTGATGTTTTTTGATAGCAGGATATTCAAGATAGGCCTGCCCGCAGTACCGGAAGGTTCGCCATCATCATTCACGCGGAAAACGGAGCGGTCGATACCCAGTCGGATGGCCCAGCAATGGTGATTGGCTTTGGGATGCTCTGCCTTTAGTTTGGCTATGATGGGTTTTATATCAGCATCCGAGCTGATGGGATAAGCGTAGCCCAGAAATTTACTGCCACGGTCGCGAAAGATGCCCTCCGCTGGTTGGGTAATAGTTTTGTACGTATCGTCGAAAAGCATTTATTTTTGCGAAAGGGTAATAACAATAATGGCAGCTATTGCTAAAGCTATGCCAATTTTATTGAGCAGGCTCAGCCGCTCTTTAAACACCACCAGGCCAACAACAGCACCGGCGGTAATTACACCAATATTCATGGCGGAGAATACGGACGAAGGGCTTGCAGATAATTGCTGGTGTGCCTTTAGGTAGAACAGAATATTACCAAAATTGGCCACACCGATGATCCAGCCGAACATGACGTGCGGCCAGGAAATACGTGCGCCTTTGGTTAATATTCGGAAGATCAAGCCTATCAGCGCGATGATGAATGCCAGTATAAAAATAACGAACAGCGAAGTGGTGTATGCAACTTCCTTATGGGCGGCGACTTGCTTAAACAGGATATCTATCGTCCCAAAACCAAAGAAAACAATGAGCAGGTAAAACCAGGCGTTGCTGAGTACCTTACGGTTTGCCGTTTGTTTTTGCCAGGGGATAGAACATACAATAGCCGCGAAACCGATAACGATCCCTACAATTTTCATAGGAGTTAAGGGCTCTTTAAACAGCCAGAACGCAGCTACCAATGGTATCAACAGCGAGAGCCGCTGGGCTATATCCGTACGTACAATGCCCGCCACCCTTACCGATGATGCCATAACCATAAATATCACCGGCAGCAAAACACCTACGGCAATGTAGATGGATACAGGGCCGGTCTGCAGCGCGGTAACATCTAATTTGGGGCGAAAAAAGAACCAGGTAAGCAAAATAGCTACCGGGTAGTTCCAGGTGATGGCCTGCGAAATATCAACACTGTACCGCCTTGCCAGTTTTAGTAAAACCGACACGATAACACTGCAGCACACACTCAGAAAAACGTATAACATTAGCTTTTAGGCTTATTATAAAACACCTGTAATTGGTTGTGCCCTACGGGATATTGCCCGCCGTTTTGGCCACTTATTTTTGGTGCCGGTATGCCATTGGTTAAAACATCCGCCCCGGTAAAAATACGTGCTTCATCCCACAATCCATCTTTTATAAACGAATTTAGCGTATGAGCGCCGCCCTCAATAATAACCGACTGGATATCTTGCAGGTACAACTGGTACATCATGTACTGCGGTACGTAGCGGTCAAAGTCTTCCAGAGCTATGTATTTTATACTCCCGTCAATATCGGTTTTAATTTCGTTAAAAATCAAGGTTTCAACCGACCTGTCGAAGATGTTAAGATCAGGTGACAATTCAAGCCTCCTGTCTATCACCACCCGCTTCGGCGATTTCCCTTCGGCGTAGCGCGTATTAAGTTGCGGGTTATCGGCCATTACGGTATTTTTGCCCACTAAAATGGCATCTTCTTCGGCACGCCATTGGTGTACCAGTTTGCGTGCTTCGGCGCCTGTTATCCAATGCTGGCTACCATCTGAAGGCGCAAAAAAGCCATCAAGAGTTTGCGCCCATTTTAAAATGATATAAGGCCGATGCTTTTGCACACGCGTAAAAAAGCGGCGGTTCAGCCAGCGGCATTCATCTTCCAGCACGCCCACGGTTACATCCACACCAACGGCTATCAGTTTTTCTATCCCCTTACCATCCACTTGGGGGAATGGGTCGCGGCTGCCAACAACCACGTTTGGGATATGATGTTTAATGATCAGATCAGCACAAGGCGGCGTTTTACCGTAATGCGCACAGGGCTCCAGGGAAACGTAAATGGTAGCTTCACTTAATAGTTCGGCATAGTTATCATAGCTGTTTATCACCATGTTAATGGCGTTAACCTCCGCATGTGCTTCACCATAATTTTGGTGGTAACCTTCGCCTATTATCTTGTCGTTATGCACAATTACAGCGCCAACCATTGGGTTCGGGCTTACCCGGCTTGCGCCCAAAGCGGCAAGCTCCAGGCAGCGGTGCATATATATTTGGTGTTGCGGCATGGTACAAAAGTAGGTTTTATGTTACTTTGTTGCATGAAAACTATTAAGGATGTGTTCCTCAATTTTCACCAGGTGCTTGACGAACTTTACGGCGTACAGGAAACAGAAGCCATAACGCTTATGGTGCTCAGCGAAATAACGGACTTATCCAGAGCAAAAATAAAAGCTTTTCCGGAGGATGATGTCCCCGCGGAGGCTCAGGAAAAGGTCCCCGCTATACTTACCGAACTCAAAACCGGCAAGCCCATACAGTACATTTTAGGCAGTACCGAGTTTTACGGACTCCCCTTTTTAGTGAACCCCGCCACGCTCATACCCCGCCCCGAAACGGAGGAATTGGTAGAGTGGGCTTTATTAAGTTTAAAGTTGAAAGTTGAAAGTCAAAAGTCGTTTTCAATTTTAGATATCGGTACTGGGAGCGGGTGCATTGCCATCAGCTTGAAAAAGAACCTGCCTGATGCTGCGGTTACGGCTGTAGATATTTCTGCAGAAGCCTTGCAAACTGCCAGGCAAAACGCGGTTATCAACGAGGTTGATGTAGCGTTTATTGAGGTAGATATTCTTCAACCCAACCACTCACTACTCGCTACTCACCACTCACCACTCACCGCCAACCATTCACTACTCACCACTCACTACTCACTAATCATCTCTAACCCTCCCTACGTTACCCTGCACGATAAAACCTTAATGCATACTAACGTAACCGATTTTGAGCCACATTCGGCTTTGTTTGTGCCCGAGGATGACCCCTTACTTTTTTACAAGGCGATTGCTGATTTTGCTGCGGATAAGCTTATAACAGGCGGTCTGCTTTTCTTTGAGATCAACGAAGCATTTGGCAAAGAAATCATTGAACTATTAGCTAATAAAGGATTTACTAACATTGAGTTACGTAAGGATATGAGTGGCAGGGATAGGATGGTGATCGCTGAGTTACGTTGATTCGTTTGATTTCGCTGATGTCTTTTCAAACTCATCGACGAAATCTTTAAATCATTAAAATCACCGGTCAATTCCTCGGGTGAAACCCTATGATGGTACTCTTCAGATATTCCCTATCCAGATGCGTGTATATCTCCGTGGTGGTGATGCTCTCATGGCCCAACATCTCCTGTACGGCGCGAAGATCGGCACCTCCTTCTACGAGGTGGGTAGCGAAGGAATGGCGAAAGGTATGCGGACTGATCTTCTTTTTTAAGCCGACGGTCGCCGCCAAATCTTTGATCATCAAAAACACATACACCCGGCTTAGCCTGCTGCCCCTGCGGTTGAGGAAAACCAGGTCCTCCTCTCCTTTTTTAATGGGGATGTGCACCCTTACAAAGTCAGTCCATATTTTTAGGGCACGGATAGCCTCGCCGCCAATGGGTACCAAACGCTCTTTACTGCCCTTGCCGGTCACTTTTATAAATTCTATTTCCGGGTACAGGTTGGAGAGCTTTAGTTCAGTTAATTCCGATACGCGGAGGCCGCAACCATAGAGTACTTCCAGCATCGCCTTGTTGCGGGTACCTTCGGGTTTGGAGAGGTCGATAGCGGCGATGAGTTCGTTAATTTCTACCACGCTTAAAGTGTCCGGCAGCTTGCGCTGGATCTTGGGTGTTTCCAATAATTCGGACGGATCGGCGCTGATGTAGTCCTCCATCAGCAAGAATTTATAGAAAGCTTTGATGCCCGAAATTATCCGCGACTGGGTGGAAGGGATCATGCCCAATTCGTTTACCCAAGCAATAAATTGGCGCAGATCATGTAAAGAAAAATCTTTAGGCGATTTTTTATCTAACAGTGAATCAGCGTATTGATATAGTTTTTCTAAATCTCTACTATAAGCTTCGATAGAGTTACCGGCCAAACTCCTTTCCAGTTTGAGGTAAGCCTTAAATCCCTTTATTGCCGAAGCCCAGTTCAATAGATTTTAGTTTTGATGATTTATACCTAAGTTTGAAACAAATGAATATACAAATTATAAACGGCCCAAATTTAAACCTGCTTGGCGTGCGCGAAAAATCTATTTACGGCAGCGCCAGCTTTGAGGACTATTTAACCGAATTGCAAAAGCATTTTACAAACATCAGCATTAGTTATTACCAAAGTAATATTGAGGGCGAATTAATAAATAAATTGCACGAAGTTGGCTTTACTTGCGATGGCATTGTGATGAACGCCGGTGCCTATACCCACACATCCATTGCCATTGCCGATGCCATCGCGGCCATCAACACACCCGTGATAGAAGTGCATATTTCCAACGTTTACAAGCGCGAGGAATTTAGGCATACCTCTATGCTGGCCGCCAGTTGCCGTGGGGTTATTGCAGGCTTCGGAATGCACTCGTACCGGTTGGCTATTGAGAGCCTTCAACTGGCTTAGCCCGAAATAATTAAAACGTTTTCAGTTGGTAAGTTTCCACATTGCTTATGCTTAGCCCGTCCCATGAATAAAGTCCTCAAAATAGCCGCTCCCCTGCTGTTCCTATTCGCGTTATTTACAGCTGACGGCTTGGGGCAAACCACCAAGAAGGGCAAAAAACTAAGCGTTCGCGATTCGTTGCGGCAAACCATTCTGCGGCGCGATTCGATGATGCGGAGCCTTAAAAAATCCGACACCTCCATCAACGGGCTGCTGCAAAAGATAGAGTATTACACCTCGTCCTTCAACCAGATAAAAACGAGCCTGTCGCGCAATATTGATACGGTGGATATCAGCGCTAAGCTGCCGTCGTTTGAGAAACGCGTGGGGATGATCAAAACCCTGATAGATAACGACCGTAGCAGTACCCTGCGCTACTTGTACGCTATCCGCGATATCCTTACCCGCAGCGACGACCAGCTGGATATATGGCAGGAACGCCTTGCGGTGATTAACTCCAAACTCATCCAAAACCAAAACGAACTTTCGGCGATGGGCAAAGACTCATCGCTTAAAATGGTGCCCGCGGATAGCGCCCTGGCAACATCTTTCCTCATTCAAAAAATAGCTATCGACAGCAAGTATAAACGTCTGGATACCACCAATAAAAAATTGCTGCTCAAAATTGGCTCGCTGCAAAACAGGGCCACATCGGTATACATTGCCCTGATTGATCTGCGTGACCAAATTGACCTGAAGATCCGCGAGTTCAGCATTTCTGCCCTCTCTGACGAGAACAACAGCATTTGGGAGATGGACCGCAACACCGAGAGTACTTTCAGAACAGCGCTCAGCAAAACGGTGAACATGAACACGCGGCTGTTAACCTTTTTCGCAACCCGCGATCCGCTTATTCACTTTGCAGGTATATTGATTTTGGTGCTGTTTTACACCTGGATCTATTCCAATAGGCGCAAACTGTTGCGAATAAAGGAGTCGCCGCAAACGGTTTTCAGCCACGCTAAATATGTTTCGTTCTACCCGGTAGTATCGGCCATGATCGTCGCGTTTGCCATTGTGCCCAATTTTTATGACCATCCGCCGGTAGTGGTACTCGAAATCTTTTTCACTGTGCTCATCGCCTCGCTTTTGTACCTGGTTGGTAAAACCTGCCCACAACAACTGTTTAAGTATCTCGCGCTATTATTCTGCCTTACATGCGTTTATAGCTTCAGCAATCTATTTGTAGAGGTAAGCAATACCGATAGGGTAATTGTGCTATTACTGGCATTGGCCACCACGTTTATCACCGTTCGTTTTTACCGGGTGGTTAAAAACGCGCCCGAAGATTACCTGCCGCATACCAAAACCATCTTGCGCATCTTCATCATCCTGCTGGTAATTTCGGCGCTTTGTAATATTTTCGGCAGGGTAACACTCTCTAAAATTATCGGCGTAACAGCGGTGTATAATTTATGGCTTGCATTGGGCATGTACTACCTGGTGCAGATTATTATGCAAAGCCTGTTTGTACAATTGGAGGCCAATAAGAACAGCAATAACCTCAGCTCTTTCATCGATTTTAAAATGCTGCAAACCAAATTCCGCAGTATTTTAACGGTGCTGGCCAGTTTGCTCTGGCTAATTATGCTTACCCAAAACCTGAGCATTGAGGACGCCGTTTTTGATTATATTCAAAAATTCTTAACCGATACCCGCAGCCTTGGCGGCACCAATACGCAGTTCACTTTCCAGAGTATTATCATATTTATCGCGGTGATCTGGCTATCCTCGGTAGCGGCCAAGATCATCAGTTACCTGTACGATGTTGCGGGCAAAAGTGGTTCGGATATCGATATCCTGAAAAAGAAGAACCGCACCTCTACCCTGCTCATTAAACTCGCGGTATTCGCGGTGGGCTTTTTAGTGGCGATTACCGCTTCGGGCTTTCCGTTGGATAAGATCACCATTATCATCAGTGCCTTTGGTATAGGTATCGGTTTCGGCTTGCAGAATATAGTGAACAACCTCGTATCGGGCCTCATACTTGCTTTTGAGAAACCGATCCAGATAGGCGATATCATCGAAGTGGACAACCGCAGCGGTACCATTATGGAAATTGGCATCCGCAGCAGCAAAATTGCCACCAGCGACGGCGCCGAGGTGATTATCCCCAATGGCGA
Organism: Mucilaginibacter sp.; assembly: GCF_039925265.1. Taxonomy (GTDB): domain Bacteria; phylum Bacteroidota; class Bacteroidia; order Sphingobacteriales; family Sphingobacteriaceae; genus Mucilaginibacter. The sequence goes on along the minus strand of NZ_JBDSZG010000013.1, from coordinate 66,517 downwards.
CCTGATATCTCATCACGTAATTAACTGGACGCTGAGCAATAGCAACCGCCGGATAGAATTGATTATTGGCGTGGCCTACGGTTCGGATATTGAAAAGGTAAAAACCATTCTTACCAACCTGCTTTGCGGCCGTACGGATATTATGGAAACGCCCGCCCCACTTGTGTTTGTGCATAACCTCAACCAAAGCTCGGTAGATTTCAGGCTACTGTTTTGGGCAGCCGATATTACCACATGGCTATCGCTGAAGAGCCATATCCTGTCGGATATTTACACCATATTCGCTAAAGAAGGCATCGAAATACCATTCCCGCAGAGCGATATTCATGTAAAAATGGATGATAAAGTAACCGAAACCGCCAGGAAAAATACCAAGCCACCCGGCGAGGAAGCGCAAGTAACGAACACAGATGTGACGGATACGGGGATATAAATTGTCAGTCTGAGCCTGTCCAAGGCCTGAACGACATATTTTTCGCAGTCACTCGGCTCCAGCCGAGTGACGATTATTAGCAGGCATCTTGCCGCGGCCGGAGGCCTTACAATAGCTTGTCACTCGGCTGGAGCCGAGCGACTTCATTAAACCAGAACTTGCTTTAATGAAGCTCCTTCTCCACCAATTCGTTAAATTTCTTCTTTTTCCCCACAAAAAAATCCCAAACAATGCTGCGCGCGTAGTATCCACTGAGAGTTCCCGAAGAAACTTTTAACTTTTGACTTTTAACTTTTGACTTAGAGAATAGCCGCCGCACAAAATTCCGGTGCGCCTTGCTTATTGCCCAGGCGTTTTTACTTTTACCATCGGCAAGGAATTTCACCAAAGCCAGCAGGTCCAGCCAAAAGCGGAGGCCTATGGTAAAAAACGCTTTCCAAAAGGGTAGGTTATTTTTTAGCAGCAACAGGTTGTTGCGGAAGTTGAGGTAAGTTTTAAACGGGCTTTCGGCATTCAACGTACCGCCGCCAACGTGGTACACTGTAGACCGCGGACAATACATTACCTTACACCCCATATTTTTTAAGCGCCAGCAAAGGTCTATCTCCTCCATGTGGGCAAAAAAGCTTTCATCAAAGCCACCTGCAGCATCCCATAGTTTCTTTTTGATGAACAAAGCCGCGCCCGATGCCCAGAAAACTTCGCCCGGTGTATCGTACTGGCCCATATCTTCTTCCAGCACATCAAAGATGCGGCCGCGGCAAAATGGATAGCCAAAGCGGTCGATAAAGCCACCTGCCGCACCGGCGTATTCAAAATGCGTTTTTTGCGCGAAGGATTTGAGCTTGGGGCCGGCGACGGCGATACTTTCGTCGCTTTCCATTAAGGTGATCACGGGTTCTATCCAGTCGGGCGTAACCTCAACATCAGAGTTCAGCAGCACATAGTAATCGGCCTCCACCTGCGTCAGCACGCGGTTATAGCCACCTGTAAAGCCGTAATTCTGATCGTTCTCAATTATCCTTATAGATGGATACCTGCCCTTTAAAAAGGCGATAGAACCATCCGTAGAGGCGTTGTCGCCAACAATAATATCCAGATTGGGGTAAGTAGATGCCAGTACGCTTGGTAAAAACTGCTCCAGGTGTTTTAAGCCGTTCCAGTTTAATATCACAACGGCAACTTTTGGGAATGTGCTCATCGTTTAAAATCCTCTGGCTTAAATTTCCAGCGCCTGTGGCTCCAAAGCCAGTATTGCGGGGTTTCCTGTATCTGCTTTTCCAAATAACCAACTTGCATATTGGTGATCTCGTATTGCGCGGTTTCTTTTGGGTTATCTACCAGGGGCACCAACTCGTAGGTGTAATAGCCTCGCTTTACGCATTCTATCCGGTAGAACACCACTGCGGCATCGGTCATTTTCGCTATCTTTTCTATCCCTAAAAATACGGCGGTTGGCTGGTTTAAAAAATTAGTAAAGTAAGTAACCTCATTCACGCCGGGGGTTTGGTCGGACGCGAGTACGCTCACCGTGCGCTCATCCTTCAGCGAGATCATGGTGCGCAGGGTTTGCTTCATCGTCACCAGCATAGAACCAAACCTCGCCCTTTGCTTGTTCAAAAACGCGTCGAACCGCGGGTTGTTCAATGGTTTGTAAACGATTATGGTTTTATTTTTCGACAGCATCCCAAACTCCAGTGCCGCCATTTCCCAGTTGCCGTAATGCCCTGCCGCCGCTATAATGCTTTTGCCCTGGCTAAAGTAATGCTCTACAATTTCGGGGTTTTTCATGTGCATACGGGCGCGCAGTTCTTTCTCAGATATGCTGATCATCTTAAACGTTTCCACCAGCAGATCGCCCATGTATCTGAAATATTGCTTCTCTATTTTAAGCCGTTCGGCATCGCTTTTTTCCGGGAAGGAATTTTTGAGGTTCTCGCGTACTACACGTCGCCTGTACTTGGTTACATAGTAGATTAGTACGTACAAACCATCTGATATGAGGTACAAAAACCAAAAGGGGAGTAAGGAAAACAGGTACCAAAAAAATATACCTATACTGTCTGCCGCCTTTTTTAACATTATTTTAACCAATTTTGCTGCCACAAACATAAAAAATATATATGATTGAGAATGGTGCTGTTTTACCAATGTTCTATCTGCCACCGGTGGAGTACTTTACCAAACTGCAGCAATTTAAGCCACATGTGCTGATAGAAAAGGAGGAACACTTCCCCAAACAAACTTACCGTAACCGCACAAACATCTACTCGCCCGACGGTTCGCTGTCGCTTACGGTGCCGGTTATAAAAGGTGCCAAGAATCACACCAAAATAAAGGAAGTGCAGATAAGCTACGATTTTAAATGGCAGCGCCTGCACTGGCTAAGCCTGCAAGCCTGTTACCGCAGTTCCGCTTATTTTGAATATTACGAGGCTGATTTCGCGCCCTTTTACGAGAAGCATTACCCCTACCTGTTCGATTATAATTTAGAGCTGCTGGAATTGCTGCTACGCCTGCTGAAAATAAAGCTGCCCCTGCAATTTACCGAAACTTACCAGGCCGCATACCCTACCCTTACCGACCTGCGTTATAGCATGAGCGCTAAAAACCCTGCGGACATGGAACAAAAGCCCTACTTTCAGGTTTTTGAAGATCGGATAGGCTTTCTGAAGAACCAAAGCATCGTAGATCTGCTGTTTAACCAGGGGCCGCAGGCTGTAAATTATTTATAAATGAGCTCTTATACCAAACGGGTACACTTTAAAAATCGCAAGCACAAATTTGAGGTTGGCGCACGCCCCGGAACCATCAATATTCCGGATGACGCTTTGCCGCCCGAAATAGTTATCTACTCGTTTAACGAAACCGACCTGCAAATTAGTGAGGGCTGTGATATGCGAACCATAACGCAGCAGGTAAAAAAGTGTCCCGACCATACCCATTGGATTAAGATAAATGGCCTGGGCGATGCCAAACTGATAGAAGATATCGGCACGTTTATGGGCATCAATCAGCTGGTTTTAGAGGATGTGGTAAATACGCATCAGCGCCCAAAGTTTGATGAATACGATAACTACGTGTTTGGCACAAGCCGCATTATTTTCTTTAATGACGATAACGAACTGGTTAACTGTCAATTCAGTGGCATCGTAAAAGATAACATCATCATCAGTTTTGAAGAAAGCAACATGGATTATTTTGAGCCTGTAAAAACACGTTTACAGGCAGGCAAAGGCATTATCCGCACCGCCGGGCCGGGCTATATTTTTTACGCGCTTACCGATACCATTCTGGATAATTACTTTGTGGTGCTCTCCCAAATTGGCGACCGGATAGACCAAACCGAAGACAAGCTTTACGAGAGCCCGGATAAAAGCATCATGTTTGAGGCGCAGCAACTCAAGCGCACCCTCATTGTTATCCGCCGCTCCTGCTGGCCGGAGCGCGATAAGATAAACGACATGATCCGTAGCGAAAGCGAACTGATCACCAAAGATGTAAAGATCTACCTGCGCGACGCTTACGACCATTGCATTCAGGCCATGGATATGGTAGAAAGCTACAAGGAGGTCACCAGCAGCATCATCGACCTGTATCTAAGTATGGTAAGCAACCGCATGAACGAGATCATGAAGGTGCTCACCATCATCTCGGTAGTATTTATCCCGCTTACCTTTATCGCAGGCATCTACGGCATGAACTTCAGCCGCACGGACGACCACGGGCACCTGATAGCCGACAACATGCCCGAACTATATTGGCATCACGGTTATGTTTACGCCATTATCCTGATGCTCGGCATTGGCGTTGGGTTGCTGTTTATCTTTTGGAAAAAGGGCTGGTTTAATAAACTATAATCTGTCCGAATCAGAATTTACAGAACTCGGCATGGTACGACTTTTCTCGCACTTTTTTGGGTGTTACAAAACGATGGTGCATTATGCAGAATTTTAGAATAAACAGAATAATGGGCTACCTCACATTCTGTTCATTCTAAAATTCTGTAAATTCTAATTCAGACTACGCTAACTTCGCTTTCAACCACTTCCTTACCGGCTCATCGTACAACTTCAGTGCAGCGTAAGCCAGTATAATAAAGAAGAAGAACAAACCTGCCGCGATAGGTATAATGGCTGATGGTTCGGGTTTTGCTTTGATGATCCAGAATGTATACACGTAAATGAAAGGGTAGTGCATAATGTAAATGGGGTACGATATATCGCCCGAAAATTTACAGAGTTTTGCCCAGCGCCCACTGATTTGCCCGCCTGCCCCTGCCGCAACAATTAACGGGAAGAAGATAATAATGCACAGCGCGTCGAAATAACCGTTCCAGCTATAATATGGGAAGAAGAACAATGCGGCTAACAACAGAGAACAAACGATATAAGCCATAGGTACGCGGATGAGTTTACCTGTACGAAAAAGCAGTAGTCCTGCAAAGAAAGGGAACATCATACGCACCGGTGCCACCCAGATATTAGGGTACCCTTCGGCACCATTTCCGTAGAACCAACTGGCAATAAAGGCCGATTTGATCTTAGCGTAACCCCAGCCGGTACCCAGGTCGCCATGGTCTACAGATACCACCAGGAGCACTATACCACTGATGGTAACAACCGCCCAAAGCGCGCCTTTGCTCAGCTTTCGCCCGATGATAGCATATAATATATTGGCGATGTATTCCTGCATCAAACTCCAGCAGGGGCCATCCAGCGGGTGTGTTTCGCCCCAGCCGCGTACATCTGCAGTGGCAGGCAAAAGTGTAAAACCTAACAATATCACCGCGATAAACTTACCGAGATCGATGATCTGCATATCCTTGTAAGGGTCTAACCAGAAGCAGATGGCACCAACGATGGTACCCAATATTACAAGTGGGTGCAAGCGGATGAATCTGATCTTAAAAAATTGCTTTATCGTCATACCCTTTGCCCATCGGTCGTCATACGCGTAACCTACCACAAAGCCCGAGAGCAGGTAAAAAAAATCTACCGCGAGGTAGCCATGATGCATGGGATGTTTTGGCAGTTCGGGAAAGTACGCTTCAAACAAGTGAAATACAACTACCAGCACAGCGGCAGTACCGCGCAGGCCATCCAGGATAGGGTAATGGGGTTTACTCATCAAAGTTTAAAATAATCAGGTTGAGGCGGCAAGATAAGTGAAGATGTACAAATGTGCAAGTTACGGATGTGCAGATAGTTGATGCAGATCATGAAGGGTGGCTTTGCCGGCGTTAGCACTTTTAAAGCTTCCGGATGGTGATGGGTCTCCGGCACTATTCAATATTATTGCCCAAAGTGTTCCAACTTGCGCGTGAAACACTTATTTTTAAAACAATATTGAATATCAATACTTTACAGTTTTTCGTGAAACACTTTGGAACACCCATCCTCTTTAATCAATTAATATAAGTTGTTTATTATAAAGAATTTATAGAAAAACAATAAAAATTAAAAAAACGTTTTGGAACACTGTAATTAGCCATCTTAAAACAGTAACTTTACCCATACCCCTACACATCATATTTCATGTCATCTTTCAATTTCTCCGAAAAGATCATCATCAAAAAACCCGCCGCGATTATTTTTGATTACACCCAGGATTACACCAAACGGCTGGATTGGGATAATTTTTTAAAACAGGCCGAACTTGTAAACGGCGCTACCGAAGCAGGTAAAGGCGTTAAAGCCTGGTGTGTGGCCCGCAATGGTATAGGGATGGAAACCAGGTATGTAACTTTTAGCCGCCCGGGTGTGGCCGCCGTAAAAATGACCAAAGGCCCCTATATGTTTAAAACCTTTGCAGGATCATGGACGTTTAGAGATGCGGGCACCGAAACCGCCAAGGTTACCTTTTATTACAATTACAGGCTGCGTTTCCCATTTACTATCGTGGGTGGCATTATTAAACGCCGGTTACGTCTCAACGTACGGCAAAGGCTAAGAGACCTGAAGAAATGCGTGGAAGCAACCTGATAAAAACAGAGGCGACCCCGTTAAAATAAAACCATTCACCCCTTCTGCATGTTAATTAGCAACCATTATAATAAATTATGTTTGCTAATAAAAATGTTAAATATTTCCAGGTAGCGCAGGGTGTTTGGGGCATGAGGCTCCTGTTTGTAAACGTGTATATGATAGCCAACCGCCGTGGCGCGGGCAAAGGCTGGGTACTGGTAGATACCGGCACCAAGGGCTCCGGGGATAAAATCATCGCTATGGCCGAAGCACTATTCGGCCCGGGAACCCGTCCGTCGGCTATTGTCTTAACTCATGGGCACAGCGATCATGCCGGTTCACTGTACGAACTACTAAAAGTGTGGAACGTTGCTGTTTACGCGCACCATTTAGAAGCACCCTACCTCACCGGTAAATCCTCCTACCCTCCTGCCGACCCGCAAACCGGCGGCGGGCTCATGAGCCTTGCATCGGTGCTATTCCCTACAAAACCTATTAATGTGCGCCGCAATTTAATAGATATAGACATGCTTGAAGGGATCCCAGTATTGCCCGAATGGAAGGTGATCCATACTCCCGGCCACACGCCCGGGCATATTTCCTTGTTTATGCCGCTGAATACCACATTGATAGCCGGCGATGCCTTCACCACCACGCAGGCAGAATCTGCCTGGCACCTGGCGCTTTATAAAAAGAAAGTAAGCGGCCCGCCAAAATATATCACCAGCGACTGGATAGCAGCCGCAAAATCTGTACGTAAGCTTGCGGCATTGCAACCGCGGATAGCGGCAACAGGGCATGGCCCCGTAATGCGAGGCCGCGAATTGGCAACCGAACTTAATTTCCTGGCCAACCGTTTCGAGGAGGTCGCCGTGCCAAAACAAGGGCGCTACGTAGGCCACGCGGCAGTGAGTGATGAGAACGGTGTGCGCTATATTCCGCCTGCGGTAAGCAACAAACGCGCAAAAGCCACCCTGGCAATAGCCGCGGCTTTGGTAGGGTTTTTGGTGGTGAGCAAGGCAACAAAATTGTGGTAGCCCGCCTGTAAATTCCCTACATTTACTCCGTGGAAAATATAAATGCCGACCCGCAGATTTTGGTGGATATTGTGAAGACCCGGATGCCTTTTGGCAAGTATAAAGATACCCTGATATGCGATATCCCTATCAGTTACCTGGAGTGGATGCAGCGCAAGGGCTTCCCTCCCGGCAAGATTGGGATGCTGATGAGCACTACGTACGAAATAAAACTAAACGGGCTGGATAAGCTGCTCTGGATGATAAAAGCGGGGAAAAGATAATCGGTGAATGGTGAATAGAGAGTGGTGAGTGGTTTTGTTGCCCAAACTAAAACGCAACAGGGATTGGAAGGGTTTAGTCCTCACCAGGGTTGGGGACCGGAGCGCAGCGCAGCCCTGAAAAGCCCGGCCCGCAGGGGTGCCATCAATAAAGATGAGTGAGTGGTTTTACTTGTTAAGTCAGCGGATTGCAAAATTCAGCCCTTTTTCCAACTATTCACTGCTCACCACTCACTATTCACATCTTCCCTGTAAGGTTTTTACGTTTATTACTACAAAGAGTAAAACAAGAATTATGAAAAAATTAGCATTATATGTAGCATTGGTATTACTCATTGTAGGATGCGCCAACGGGCAGCCAAAGAGCATGGCCGTATTGCCAAAACCCGCAGCTGGCGAAGCGGTAGCCACCTTTGGCAGCGGTTGTTTCTGGGCCTCACAAGAAGCCATGACCGAATTGAAAGGCGTTAACAAGGTAATAGCCGGTTATGCCGGTGGTAACACCGCCAACCCAACCTACGAAGAAGTGAGCACCCGCACAACCAACCATGCGGAAACCGTACAGGTATATTACGACCCCAAGGTGATCACTTACGCCACGCTTGCCGAGGCATTTTTGTCGGCCCACGACCCAACCACGCTTAACCGTCAGGGGCCTGATGTTGGTACCGATTACCGTTCTATCGCTTTTTACCGCAACGCGAATGAAAAAGCAACTTTGGAGGCCGCTATCAAAAAAATGAACGACTCCAAGCATTACCCAAACCCAGTGGTTACCCAGGTAGTGCCTTTTAAAGTGTTTTACCCTGCCGAAAAATATCACCAGGGCTATTACCGCACCAATGGCGATAACCCCTACATCGGCGCGGTATCTACCCCAAAAGTGCTGAAGATGCGCAAAGCGATGAAGGAATATTTGAAACCGGAGTTTAAATAGTTCATGGCTAATAGTTGATAGTTCATAGTAAAAAACCTTTTTTGGCATTTTGCTATGAACTATCAACCATCATCTATGAACTAAAAACTTATCTTTACACCGCAAAACGTTCTATCGCTACCCGCGCTTAGTGGGTGGAGGAAAGTCCGGGCAACGCAGAGCATCCTGCTTCCTAACGGGAAGGCGCCCGCAGCGGGCGACAGCAAGTGCCACAGAGAATATACCGCCCGCAAGGGTAAGGGTGAAAACGTGAGGTAAGAGCTCACGGCTTTTCCGGGCGACCGGGATCGCGGTAAACCTCAGGAGTTGAAAAACCAAATAGGTTCTGAAAGTGGAGCTGCTCGCTCCCGCCTCCCTACGGGGACGTCAGAATGGGTAGGTTGATTGAACCTGCCGGCAACGGCAGGGCCAGATTAATGATAGAAATTCCTGCAAAGGAACACAGAACCCGGCTTACAGGTTTGCAGCTGTTAAAAAATCCCCTCTTCGGAGGGGATTTTTTGTACATTGGAGATTTTTAGAGGCGCAATACTTCGCGCCTTATTCCTTTGAAAGATTTGCTACCGGGAGACGCGAAGTATCGCGTCTCTACAATAAGCAAACTGTATTCCTAACCTTAAATCCGAAATTGAACATCCGAAATACAAAATTAACTAACTACTCACAACTCACCATTCTCTACTTACCAAAAATTGTGTATTTTTCTATACATTTTTCTATCTTGCACCCAAACATATCAACCTTATTTCCGTTTTAGAGACACATGGCAAAAATTTTAATAATTGATGATGAGCGGTCTATCCGCAATACGCTGCGCGAAATTTTAGAATACGAAGATTATAACGTTGATGATATTGATAACGGTGTAGACGGGCTTGAGCTTATCCGCAAAAACGATTATGACTTGGTACTGTGCGATATAAAAATGAACCGCATGGACGGCATGGAAGTGCTTACCGAAGGGTTGAACCTAAAACCCGACCTGCCTTTTATCATGATATCGGGCCACGGCACGGTAGAAACCGCTGTAGAGGCCAGTAAAAAAGGGGCGTTCGATTTCATCTCCAAACCGCCCGATCTTAACCGCCTGCTGATAACCGTACGCAACGCGCTGGACCGCGGGAGTTTGGTTGTTGAGACAAAAGTATTAAAACGTAAGGCATCCAAAGTACGCCCTATTTTAGGCGAATCGCAGGCCATCATCAAAATAAAAGAAACTATTGAGCGTGTTGGCCCTACGGATGCCCGTGTGCTGGTTACCGGCGCCAACGGTAGCGGTAAAGAGCTGGTTGCCCGCTGGCTGCACGAAAAATCTAACCGCAGCAACGGCCCTATCATTGAGGTGAACTGCGCGGCCATTCCATCGGAACTCATTGAAAGCGAACTATTTGGACACGAAAAGGGCTCGTTTACTTCGGCTATAAAACAACGTATCGGTAAATTCGAATCGGCAAACGGCGGTACGCTGTTTTTAGATGAGATTGGCGATATGAGCCAGAGCGCACAGGCTAAAGTGCTGCGTGCCCTGCAGGAAAGCAAAATTACCCGCGTAGGCGGCGAAAAAGAAATAGATGTGGATGTACGCGTAGTGGCGGCAACCAACAAAGACCTGTTAAAAGAAATTGAGGCCGGTAACTTCCGGATGGACTTGTACCACCGCCTCAGTGTTATCCTCATCCACGTACCGCCACTTACAGAGCGTCGCGATGATATCGCCCTGCTTACGCAGGCCTTTTTGGACGAGATCTGCAATGAGTACGGTATGCCTACCAAAAAGATCTCGGATGCAGCGCTGGATGCCCTTAAAGCACTCCCATGGACGGGTAACATCCGCGAGTTGCGCAACATGGTGGAGCGCCTCATCATCCTGAGTGATAAAACCATTACCGATGGCGATGTAAAAGCATTTGCAAACCCAAGCGCCCCTGTTGCAGCTACTACAGCTGTAGCTGCCGCGCCGCAAACAGATTTCGACCAGTTTACAAACTTCCAGGAATACAAGGATTTTGCCGAGCGTGAGTACATCAAGTTCAAACTCGAAAAAAACAACTGGAACGTATCAAAAACTGCCGACGATATTGATATCCAACGTAGCCACTTATACAGCAAAATTGAAAAATTCGGGCTGAAACGAGGGGAATAAAATTCGCCTGCGTTTTGAAACTTTAACAAAGCCTCTTCGAAAGAAGAGGCTTTATTGTTTACTGTTTTTTTTGGTCATGCTTAAGTAACAAGCACTACAAGTACAAACATTTCCCCGACCTTTTGGGTTTTTAAATTACCCTGTTACTTTAAAATGGGGATTTAAAACAGCCGCTTTGAATAACCAACATAACCAGCCCAACTACAAAAACTTAGCTGCATTATTTTTAATGTGCTTTTTTGGAACTACCTACTGTGCGTATGCGCAGGTTCAGCCCACCCCTGCCGATACCGTGAAAGGCGCAAAAGCGCAACGTATAGAATTAAAGCAACAGAATAAACAAAGCAGCGATTTTGCCAACCAATACGATATTGGCGATGCATTTAAGGCGATATTCCACCCCAACCGCAAGCCCGACAGCGTTTTTAAAAAGCCATCGGGTATCACTATTATACCCAATATCGCGTCTAACCCAAGTATCGGTTCGCAGATTGGTATCAAGGCTGTGGCCGGCCGCAAACTGGGTAACGACCCGAGTACACTGCTCTCCGTAGCGGCCACATCGGCGTCTATCACCACGAAGGGTATTATTTACTTTTATGTGAATCATAATATTTACACCCCGGGTAACGATTGGAACTTCCAGGGAAACCTGGTTATTGCTAAAACCGTATCGCCAGATTATGGGCTGGGCATAGCGCAAGCCAATAACGGCAGCGAGGAAGACCAGGTACTTGCAAACGCGGGCCGTAAAGGGCGTGCGCTCCACTCTATATACTTCAACATTCGCGAGAAAGTGTACAAAGAGGTGCAAAAGAACCTGTTTGTTGGTGCCGGAGTATCGTTTGATATCCGCAGCAATATTGAGGACCAAAAATCTACCGGGCTAACGCCTTATGGTATTTATAACGAACGCCATGGCTTTAGCAATGGCAGCTACCAGGCAAACGGTCTACTGTTTAACGTGCAGTACACCACCCGTGATAACCAGAACCGAGCTTATAAGGGTTTTTACATTGATGCAGGTTTCCGTGTAAACCAGGAATGGATGGGGAGCTCTAAGAACGCGGTGCAATTCACTACCGATTTCCGCAAGTACATCCGCCTTTCCAGCACACACCCGGAGCATGTGATCGCATTCTGGAACTGGGGTTCGTACCTCATCACCGGCAATATCCCCTACCTCGAACTGCCCGGTACGGCTAAAGATGGCAGTTTCCGGAGCGGGCGCGGATATGTATCGCAATATTTTAAAGGTACCAAATACAACTACTCCGAGGCGGAATACCGCTTCCCGATAACCAACAACAAGTTTTTAAGCGGCGTAGCCTTCTTTAACCTGCAAACCGCTAATGATGAAGCAGGCACCAAACTGTTCCAGGTATGGCAGCCGGGTTATGGCGGCGGATTACGTGTACTGTTTAACAAAGCAACCCGCACCAACTTGTGCCTCGATTATGCTTGGGGAAAATATGGCGCGAGAGGGTTCTTTTTGGGCCTAAACGAGGCATTTTAAGAGCCTACGGTCGTCTGCGGGCATAAGATGTCTATCCAAATTAAATCTTCAGCTGGCGTGACCATCACGCTCGCAAATATTATCTTTTAAAGTAACCCTACGCAGGGTCGGGCTACATGTTTTTCTTTAAGCAAAAACCATCTCCCAAAGTATAATCCATTATCTTATTCGAATTATCCATTTACAGCGGCAAACAGCCTCATTACTTTTAGGCCAACCAATTTTCATCATTATAAATCTACCCGAGATGGTTGCTAAAAGATATTTGATTACCTGTTTGCTGCTTATTATTTCGGCACAAAGCTTTGCCCAGCAAACACAAAAGGCCCGGATGCCCGAATTTATGGATCAGCGTTTCGGCATGTTTGTGCACTTTGGGCCAATTACCTTAAGAGGCACCGAAATTGGCTGGAGCCGTAATAAAGAAGTAGCCCAGGCCGATTACGACAGTCTTTATAAAGAGTTTAACCCGGTTTTGTTTAATGCCGATAACTGGGTAAAAGCCGCCAAAGATGCCGGCATCAAATACCTGGTGATCACGGCCAAACACCACGATGGCTTTTGCTTGTGGCCAACCAAATTATCCGACTATAATATTATGAATAGTCCCTTTAAGCGGGATATTGTTGGCGAGCTGGCAAAGGCCTGCAAAAAACAGGGGATGATATTTGGCATTTACTGCACAGTATTGGATTGGCACGACAAAAATTACCCTATCCAAAATCCATACGATTCTACCAAAAATGTAAAAGGAGATATCACGGCATTTAAAGCCACGATGAAAGGCGAGCTAAAAGAACTTATCACCAAATACGACCCCTACCTGCTTTGGTTTGATGGCTACTGGGAGAAACCCTGGACAAACGCCGATGGCCGCGAGATCTACTATTATATCAAATCAATCAATCCGAATATACTGGTGAACAATCGCCTTGGTAAGGTAAGTGAGGTGTTGAGCAATGAATCTGTTGGGGATTACCTGACGCCTGAACAGCGTATTGGGCAGTTGAACATGAACGAACCCTGGGAAAGCTGCATTACCATTTGCCAGCAATGGGCCTGGAAACCAAACGACCAGATGAAATCGCTTAAAGAATGTATCCAAACCCTTGTAAAAACTGCTGCAGGTAACGGCAACCTACTGTTTAACGTTGGGCCGATGATGGACGGCCGCATAGAAGGCAGGCAGGTTACCCGCCTGAAGAAAATTGGCGACTGGATGAAAACATACGGCAGCAGCATTTACAATACCAAAGGCGGCCCATTTGTACCGAACGATAATCTTGCCAGCACCCGCAAAGGCAGCAAGATCTATATCCATGTATTTAAAAGCGCCGGCAACACACTAACGATCCCTACCCTGCCTAATGTGGTTATTAATAAGGCCACATTGTTCAACGGTGAAAAAGTTGAAGTGAAACAAAGCGGGAAAACTATCCAATTAACCCTGCCAGATAAATTACCCGATGATAACGATAATGTGGTAATACTTGACATAAATCAGGATGCAGAAAAACTGCCGGTTATAAAAGCTTAATATGGAAAAGATGAAGGTTTTTTTTATCGTTTTGATCCTGCTCATCATCTGTGCTGCGGCTTACATCCATAAACCGGCAAAAGAGCAGCTTATTGTGAAACGTTACGCCAGCATTACCGGGTTAAAACCGGATAAAGTTGCCCGCTATAAGTACCTGCACGCCCATGCCTGGCCAGCAGTGCTTAAAAAGATAAAGGAATGCAACATCCGCAATTATTCTATCTACCTGAAAAACATCGACGGCAAACCCTATTTGTTTAGCTACTTTGAATACACCGGCAATAATTTTACTGCCGATATGCAAAAAATGGCCACCGACACCAACACGCAAAAATGGTGGAAAGAGACCAATCCTACGCAACTACCCCTCCCCGACGCCGCGGCCAAAGGAAAGATCTGGAGTGATATGGAAGAAGTATTCCATACCCCTTAAACAAACAAAGCGCCCCGATCAAATGACCGGCACGCTTCTGTTCAATATGTCTTGAATCTTGATTCTTAACCCTTAGTATAACGTAAACTCTACCCTACGGTTAGCCTGGCGACCAGCAGCAGTTGCATTGGTAGCTATTGGCTGGCTTTCACCGTAACCTGTAGCTTCTATACGCGATGCATTGGCACCTTTGCTTACTAAGTAGGCTTTGATAGATTCTGCACGGTCTTTAGATAACCTTAGGTTTAAGGCATCCGAACCGGTGTTATCTGTATGGCCGGCTAATTTTAGGCTGAAGTTTTTATCAGTCAGTAATTTAGCAACCCTGTCTAAGCTTGGGAATGATTTAGGGCGGATAGTAGCCTTACCCAAATCAAATTCCAGGTTATTTATCGCGTCTTTAACCACACGTTTGTCTTCTTCGGTTACGTAAACTTTAACCTCAGCTTTTGCAAGCGGGCAACCGGAACCATCTACCTTGGTACCGGCAGGTGTGTTAGGGCATTTATCGTAAAAATCAGGCACACCGTCAGCATCGCTATCAACCGTAAATTTGGCTAAGTTGGCGTTGGTCGCGTCAAGGTCTGCGCGCAATTTATCGTTAGCTGCTTTTTCAGCATCTATTTGTGCCTGTAAAGCGTCTTTGGTTTTTTGGTTTTCCCACAAGTATTCGGTACGCATACTGTTTACCGGGTTATGTGTAGCTAACTGTGGCTTCGAACTTTTGCCCAAAGCAAATTCTAAACCAATGTGCGCGTAAGAGAATTTATCGCTTCCGCCTCCAGCGTTGTAACCGTCGAAGTTATCGGTAGCAACAAAGTTCACCTGGTAACCCATGTCTAAATTAACACCCGAACCCAGGTTGAATTTTAAACCGGCACCAACGGGGATAAATACTTCGCGGATGCTTTCGTCGTTCGCTTTAAAGTTTGTAGATACGCCTGCAGTAGTTGTTAATACAGGTTTGTAATTAATTACACCACCACCAAAGGTAACATAAGGCTGTATTGCGCCTTTTTTGTGGCGCCAGTTAATGTTAGCCAATGTAAGGTTACCGCTTAAGGCTGCCGACCATTGTACTTTTGTTTGGAAGCTGTTAAGACCTGTGCCGTTTGGCTGGGCATCTTTGCCTTTTACTTTACCTGCCAGGAAATCAGCCTGTAAGCCGAATGATGGCAGGATTTGTTTTTTAATGTAACCACCGTAACCTAATTCGGCTTGTGGGGTGGTAAAATCTTGTTTACCGTTTGTACCGAAAATGGTGTAAGGTGTTAAAACACCACCGTGAATACCTATAGACCAGGTGCGGAAAGCGCCGCCGTCTGAAAATGGCTGTACATAATTTTTAGTAGCTGTAGAATCGGGGGATTGTGCGAACAACTTACTACCAACCATCAGGCCGGTTAACAGCAATGTTGCTTTTTTTAGATTTGTTTTCATGTTGAATGATTTTGGTATCGCCCGTTATAATCTATAACAGACGTACCCCAGACAAACAACATTAATGCCAGTTAAGATCAAGTAAGCCTTAAATGACTGTTCAAACACATAGAGATGCTAAACCTTTTAGCTAAGGTACTATTAGTAAGGAATTTATATGAGCAGGCGCAAAACAGCCTGCTGCCGGTAGTTAAAGGCATACAATTATGGTAAAATCGGAAAAAGTGGACCTAAAAACATACGGTTTTGCGTTTTTATTTCACCTCGATCTGTAAAAGCTCGTAACTGAACTGGTACATATCCTGACTAAAAACGAATTTCACGTTGAATTTTTGAAGCACCGGTTTGCTATCAACTGTAGCTTCGCGACAAAACTTTACGCCATCACCGCCACCATATTAAACATGGGGTTAACAAGGATGATATCGCCTGTTGTACCAGAAGCGATCAATGCCACTTCGGGCGAAATAGCTTTGGTGAAAAGTTTCCAGGCGGTATCCGGGTCGAGAATCACCGAGGCGTCTATTTTTTCGAGAGATAAGCCTTTCGCCAATTCCCATTTATTTGCTGCCCGTTTCAAAAACCAATCGCCACCTGCGTCGGTGCTAACGGTGAATTTAATAACCGTGCCTACCCTTGCGGGTGTGTTGCGGTAAGTATGCGGCAGAGCATACATAAAGGTGTCTATCAGCGGGTAATAAAGTTCTTTGGTTATTAGGCCCGGCTTGCCCACCGCATCGCGGATCTGCTGCTGATGGTGCCATTTTTCGGTGTACTCACGGGCAATGTGGAACCAGTTGAGCGAGGTATCCTCCCCTGCCCAGGCAACAGAAAACATGGATGGTGCCCATGGATCGAGCGATTGCAAGTAGGCGAGATGTTGCGGCAGGGCGCTTTCCAATTGATTAGTAAGCAATTGCGGACTTACCCTTTTCATGGCCTTTATCCAAACGGCGTTCAGCTCGTTCAGAAAAGCAACAAGGTCCTGGTAGCTATTGATCTGCGGTGGTGGTTCGTTGTTTTGGTAGTGATGCAGGGACGCTATATTGCGTACGCTTACATCCAGCAGGTGGGCGGCAACATCTTTTACGTTCCATAGCCTGGCAACGGTGGGTTTGTGCCAGTCTTCGGGAGATAAGGAGGCAAGTAATTCCAGCAGTAACTTATCCAGTACAGGGAAAAGGTGCAGGGTTTGTACGGGAATTACTTGCTCCATATTTATCTATGCCATGCTTTTTTCTAAAGCCTGTGTTATATCGTTTATCACATCCTCGGCTTTCTCCAAACCGGCCGATATGCGGATCAGCCCTGGTGTGATGCCTACCGATGCGCGTTCCTCGTCCGTTAGTTTAGAGTGCGTGGTGCTTGCCGGGTGCGATGCAATGCTGCGGCTATCGCCCAGATTGGCCGTTACCGAAAGCAGTTCCAAAGCATCCAAAAACTTACGACCGGCAACAACACCGCCTTTTATCTCGAAACATAAAACACCGCCACCGGCCTTCATTTGCTTTATGGCGATATCGTACTGCGGGTGCCCTTTCAGGAACGGGTACTTAACCCAACTTACGTTAGGGTTGCTCTGTAGCGTTTCGGCAATTTTAAGGGCGTTTGCACAATGGCGCTCCATGCGTACATCTAAAGTTTCCAGGCTTTTGCTCAACACCCATGCGTTAAACGGCGACATGGCCGGCCCGGTGTTACGGCAAAACAGGTATATCTCTTTGATGAGGTCCTTACGGCCAACAATTACGCCGCCCAGTACCCTGCCCTGTCCGTCTATCCATTTGGTGGCCGAGTGTACAATAATATCGGCACCAAAATCTACCGGCCTTTGCAGCAAAGGTGTGGCAAAGCAATTATCTACGTTAAATATCAGGTTATGCTTCTTGGTGAACTGCCCTGCCCATTCCAGATCGATAACTTCTAACTGCGGGTTGGTTGGCGTTTCGAGGTAAAGCATTTTGGTATTTGGCTGCACGGCTGCTTCCCAGGCTTCTTTATCGTTAGCAGGGATAAGCGTGCAGGTGATACCCCAACGCGGCAAATATTTATTCACGATGGTAAAAGTACTCCCGAAAACCGAGCTGCAGCACAGCAGGTGGTCACCGCTTTTCAGCAGACCCATAAAGGTAGAGAAGATAGCACTCATCCCGGTTGAAGTAGCAAAGCCATCGTCGCAGCCTTCTAAAGCACACATTTTGGCCACAAATTCATCAACGGTTGGGTTGCTGAAACGGCTGTAAATATTTTCATCGTTCTCATCAGCAAATGCGGCGCGCATGGTTTCGGCCTCATCAAAGGTAAAGCTGCTGGTTAAATATAAGGGCGATGAGTGCTCGTTCTGAAGGGTTTTGGGGGCGCGGATACGTATGGCCTTGGTTATGGGATCTAATTCTTGTGACATTTTGTTTTTGTAGTATATTATTATTTAGCAGGGTGTAATATTACCTGCCATGTTATCTCGGCTTCAGCTTTGTAAAGTGTGGCTGCAACCGAACAGTATTTACCAAGCGATAGTTCAACGGCTTTATTGGCCTTTTCCTCATCGATGGTTCCGTATAAGTGAAATTCTAAATTGATGGTTTGCCATAACGACGGCTCTATACCAGCTTCGCGTTCGCCGCTAATCACCATCTCATAATCGGTAACATTCTGGCGCTGCTTGCGCAGGATAGCGATCACATCAATGGCCGAGCATCCGCCCAAACCCATCAAAAGCATTTGCATGGGGCGTACCCCAAAGTTTTCGCCGCCACTTTCGGGGCTGCTGTCCATCCGTACGGTGTGCCCGTATTCATCGTGGGCCTCAAAGCCGTATTCGCCGCTTACGCGTGCAAGTTTTATAGTAGGCATGGTGTTTAATTAATTTTGCTAAGGTAATAATGATATAATATTAATTCTACCAATCTGGTCAATTTTAGCAAATTTGCTAAAAAGCTGAAATGGTAATGACACGAATTGACTCAACGCGATGCTCGGAATGAGCTTAATTAACACTAATAGAGGTAAATAAGTGGGTATATGCGCCACTTCGTAATATTACTGTGGTAAACAGACAACTTCACTTTTAATTGGTGAAATTCGTTTTGTCTTTAAATTCCTGTTTATGAAAAAACTACTCTTAATTACTGCTATCCTGTTCTGCTCTGGAGTAGCCTGCCTTGCCCAAAGCAAGCTGATTTCGTACGACGACCTCAGCTACCTGCTGCATAATAACATTAATAAGGCTGATACCTTTTTCACTTCAAAAGGGTACACGCTGGCCGAAAAGAACATCAAGAAAAACACCCGGAAATATACACTGGCCATCCCCGGCGGTACGTACAGCAATGTAAATGTGCGTATAGATGGCAGACGCTTATTTTTAGAGATAGAAACCAACGAGTTACAGCAGTACAACCTCCTTTATAACTCCATTGCCGATTACCTGAACAAAGCCACCAGCACCGCCGATGTGCAGGCCTACACCGTAAAAGACCTTGGCAGCATTTACGTGATGGTGAATGACGCTGTCCCTTACAACCCGTTACGACGGGTGTATGATATACAGATCGTATCAGATAAAGCTATAACAGCGTATAATTAATTGAGAAAATATCGAATAGCGAATGTAGAATAATGAGGGAAAAAACTTTCGATGTTGGATATTCGAAATTCATCATTCGATATTGATCTGTCGTTACACCCTGTCCTTCACCCGTATTACCAGTTTCAAACCCGACCATACCTCATCCACAGCGCAAACTTTAACATCTACCAGCCCGGTTTGCAGCGCAAGATCTCGGATCTTATCTTCGGTAACATCAGTAATAACTTTTGATGCTTTTTTTGGCCAGGATACCCAGATGATGCCGTCCTGTGTGATCTGTTGCCTTAATATTGGCAGAATGCTAACCAGTTCGCTGTATTCCTTTGTGAAAAAATGAATAAGATTGACCGTAGTTTCATTATCATCCACTAACACAATATCCGGCGGCATGTCTGCAAACAGGTCAAAATAATGCGCAGGCTGATTGATGAGCCGGACGTTAAAGCCGGATCTGATACCCAGCTTTTTTGCCAATGGCGTAACCGAATAGCCTGCCGTTTGCATTTATTTTAATTGGTTTAAATGATGTACCATGTGTGCTATATAATCACTGGCAATAAATTCAACGGTATTATAAACCGGCTCGCCCCTGTTGTTATCGCAGGTTATTTGCCAGCGGTCGGCCGGGTAATTGGCCAGCACGTGTACTATATGCCTGTTAAAGAGTTCCCAAAGCGTAAGTACCTCTTCGGTGCCAGCTTCTGCATAATGCTGGGCTTTCACCCATTCTTCCTGATGGTATATCAGCTTAAAGTTCTCTTCGTAGGTGCAGCGTATAAAACGCTGTAAGTTGATTTGGGCGCTATCAATTAAATGGCCCATAATTTCCTTATTGTTCCATTTACCGGGCAAAGCTGTGTTTTCCCAATCCATATAACCCCACTTATTATTTAAAAATTCGTTTATAGCATTATCTAATTGTCGGGCTATATTGTCCATTATTGGTTGGGCTTAAGTATAAATTTCATTTTAAATATCTGTATTCTGAATAAATTATTCAAAAAAAATTAACTTCAAGGCTTTAAACATATTTATGGCCCTTAACTACATCTGGATAGCGTTTTTCCTTATCGCCTTTGTTATCGCGCTTTGCAAGCTCATTTTTTTGGGCGATGTAGATGCCTTTAAATTATTGGTAGATGGCATGTTCGATATGTCGAAGTCATCTGTAATGGATATCGCCCTTCCGCTTGCGGGTAATATGGTTCTATGGCTGGGTATTATGAATATTGGCGAGCGCGCCGGTGCCATGAACTTTCTGGCCCGCATAGTTGGCCCGTTCCTGGGCAGACTATTCCCGGAGGTGCCAAAGAACCACCCTGCCAACGGCCAAATGATGATGAATTTTTCGGCAAACCTGCTGGGTCTCGATAATGCCGCCACCCCGCTTGGCTTAAAAGCAATGGGCAGTTTGCAGGAACTTAACCCCGATAAAGAAACCGCCTCCAACTCGCAGATCATGTTTTTGGTGCTGCATACTTCCGGTTTACAATTGCTACCCGTTACTATTATCGCGCAGCGGTATATCCTCCACGCTAAAGACCCAGCCGATGTATTTATCCCCTGCATCATCGCCACTTATGTTGCTACGGTTGTTGGGTTGCTGGCAGTGTCCATCAAACAAAAAATAAACCTGTGGGATAGGGTTATCATCGCCTGGCTGGGTGGTATGACGGCCTTTGTCACGTTACTGGTTTGGACCTTCACCACCCAATTAAATCATGACCAGATCACCCTCGTATCCAAAGTCATCAGCAACACACTCATTTACTGTATCCCGGTTGTATTTATATTAGGTGCCATGCGCAAACGAATCAATGTATTCGAAGCCTTTATAGATGGCGCTAAAGATGGTTTTGGTGTATCGGTAAAGATCATCCCCTATCTGGTGGCCATGCTGGTGGCTATCAGCGTGTTTCGTAACAGCGGCGCGCTTACCTACCTTAACGACGGCGTACGCTGGGTGGTAAGCCAGGCAAATTTAGATACCCGCTTTGTAGACGCGCTGCCTGTAGCTTATATGAAACCCTTAAGCGGCTCCGGCTCTAAAGCGATGATGATAAGCACTATGCAAACTTACGGGCCAGATAGTTTTGCTGGGCGCCTCGGTTCGGTTTTTAACGGCTCGGCAGATACCACCTTCTACATTGTGGCACTTTATTTTGGCTCGGTAGGTATTAAACGATCAAGGTATGCTATCCCTGCGGGATTAATAGCCGATCTGGCCGGCGTTATTGCTGCCATTTTTATATCCTACCTGTTTTTTGGATAAGAAAATGCGGCTATAATTAGCTAATTCATAATTTCTTATCAAAAAACGATGGGTAATTTACGTTATGTGAAATTCTTGCATCTTTAGCAACCCCCGGGTATCGGTTTTCGTACACAATGTATTGCGGTTTTGGTTTTAAAAACCGTGTGCAATTTGTAACAATTTTGTTATTTTAGCGTGCGTTATTGCAAAGCTATGCAAGAGATTTGATGGAGAGAATTTTTACAAGGAGTTTACTGTTTGTTTTTACTTTTTGCTGCTTCATCATAACAGGTGCCTGCGCGCAAACAGTTATTATTGGCAATATCGATCCTGGCCCCTATGGCCAGCAATCAACTATTGCCGTCCCCTTTCACCTCAATACATCAACCGCGTGCGCAAGCTCTACCAATGATTTCAACCTGTATCTCTCTGACGCCAGCGGCAACTTTGGCACACAAACATTAATTGGTAAATACACGGGGTTTTATGGCACCTTTGTAAACGGCATTATCCCGAACGGAACCGCCGCCAGCCCAAATTACAGGATCAGGATACAATGTAGCGATCCTGCCATCCTCCCGGTAACTTCCGGGCCTTTTACCATTAGTGCTTCGCCGGGGGTTACAGCAGGTACATCATCGCAGGCTATCAATACAGCAGACCCCGAGATATTTGGCTCCTGTATAGGCTCTGATAATACATCGTACGCTTTTGTAAACGCTTCATCGGCCGGTGCGGCGGCATCTGCAACTTTCTTTAACGAACTTTCGCAAACCGATGAAGGTACCATTACCTTCCCCGCAGCACCCTTTATTGCCAAGGCCGCCAACTATACTGTTATTGTAAGGGCAACCGAGGCAGGCATAGTGGGTACAAAGGCTTATGCACTTATTAATAACCTTGTGAATAATAGTTTTGGCGCATCGGGCAGTAATCAGGTATGTTTAGACGGCCAAAGTACACTAACCTATAGTGTAGATATCAATTCGGCTAACGGTATCCAAAAAAATTATCCCGGTTTAATTTACAGTGTTACCTGGGGAGATGGCTTAAGCACCAATTATACACTATGCGAAATTGTTGCAGCTGGCGGGGTTATTACCCATACTTACAAAAAGGCATCCTGCGGTAACGTAGCAAACGGGCTGCAAAACGTTTTCCAGATTGACCTGCAACCCACCAGCCCTTATTGTGGTAAGCTGGGTACCCCTGTTACCGGCTATGCAAGGGTAATAGAAGCACCCAAAAACAAGATCAAAAACGACGCCACCGCCTGTACAAATGCGGTTGTAATTTTTGGCAATACATCTATTCCCGGCCAGGACCCTAACAGCACCACGTTTGATTGCTCCAATGCCGCCGCCTTATACACCTGGGTGGTAGATGGCGTTGTTGTTGCCGTAAACTACCCGCTCGAAAAATCACTCGAATATACCTTTACCACCAAGGGGCAGCATTTTGTGGGGCTGCACTTACAAAACGGGAATGCTATATGCGATGTAGAGGACGTAGTAGTTAATATCTGCATACAAGATCCCCCAAAGCCTTCTTTTACACTGGCAAATCCAACCATATGCACATCCGGCCCTGTTACGCCGGTAAACACTTCGGTTGTTGATGAAAACTGCGATGTAAATACTACCTACACCTGGCGGGTAGCGGGCCCCGCCCAACCGGGCTTTTTAGGTGGCACAAACGCTAACAGCAAAGCGCCAGGGTATAATTTCACTGTACCAGGTTTATATACCTTAACCTTAGATATCACCACCCTCAGCTGCGGCCTGGTATCATCCGAGCCACAGGAAGTAGTGATCAACTTAAACCCGGTGGCACAATTATCTGCAGACGCGCTGGTATGCGGTAAAGACCAGGTGCTCACCTTCGGCCCTAATGCCATTACTACGAAAACGACGCTTACGGGAACGGCCAAAACCCTGCCTACCACCTACGTGTGGACAATTACCGGCGGTGCCTTTAGTTTTGAGAATGGCACAACCGCCAACAGCCAATACCCACAGATAAAATTCACCGACTATAATACCTACACCATCACCGTAACCCATACCAATAATTGCAATGTAGCTTCCGATTCGCAGGTACTCACCTTCGAGGAAGCGCCACTGGTTAACGCCGGTGGCGACCAAACCGTTTGCGAGGGTAACACGGTGAGTTTAGCCGCAGCCAATATTACCGGGGTTTATAACAGCTTTAGATGGGTGGGCGGCACAGGAACTTTCAGCCCGGGCAGAAATGTGAGGAACCCTACTTACACGCCGTCTGCAGCCGAAATATCCGCCGGCACGGCAACTATCAGCCTGGAAGTTACCACCAACCTTGCGGCACCTTGTAATGTCATCAGCATCCCTGCGGTGATCACCATTACCCGTAAGGATAACATTACCAGCGTAAATGCCGCAGAGGTTTGTACCGGTTCTAATTTTACGTATACCATCACCTCGGCAAATCCCGTATCAACCTATAGCTGGACGGCCAGCGTAACATCGGGCAGTGCCACCGGCTTTGGCGCAACAGGCAGCGGTAATACCATTAACGATGTGATCAACGATACTGGTGTTGGCGATGCTACCATCGTTTACATGATAACCCCTACCACCAATGGCTGCCCGGGCGTTCCTTTCCCACTAACTCTAACGGTAAACCGTATCCCGGTTTTAACTGCGACGGCAGCCACAGCGCCAATATGCAGTGGGCAACCCACCGGCATTGTATTCAATTCTATACCAAATACAACCTACACCTGGACCAGTGTGGCCGATGCCGACATCCACTTCAACTCGGAACAAGCTACACCCGTAGCCGTTACTACCATACCCGATCTGTTGACCAATACCGGCACCGTATATGGTAAAGTGACGTACATGATTACACCACACCACGGCGCGTGTGCAGGCCAGGCGGTACCTGTTGAAGTGTTTATTGCACCACCGCCTATTGCCGCACTGGCAGGCCCTGATGAAGCTATTTGTAACGGCCCAACTTATACCCTGCAGGGTAACAACCCATCGCCCGGTACAGGGCAATGGACGCTAACATCGGGCCAAGCGGGCGTAACCTTTGCAAACAGCGCAAGCCCCACCTCGGTGGTTAACGGCTTAAAACCTGGCAACGTTTACCAGTTTGTATGGAGCATAAACACCTCGCCGGGTTGTACACCCAGTACTGATGAGGTAGCCATCACCGTAGATGCCCCTACTATTGGCGGCGTAATAGCGGGTTCGATGCCAGTATGCGCGGATGCTAATCACGATTTCCTGGTGCTATCGGGCAACGTGGGCAAGGTTTTAAACTGGGAATCGTCGACAGATGGCGTTAACTGGGTTACGTTGCTTGATGTTACCAATCAATACGAATACACCAACCTTACGCAAACCACCCAGTTTAGGGCCGTGGTACAAAACAATACCTGTGCTATCGAACACTCGGCAATTGCTACCATTACCGTAAATCTACCGGTAATACCGGCAAGTGGCGGTATACCATTAACCACTTTATGTAACGCCACAACCTATACATTAAGCGGTAACGACCCTGCACCGTTTGCCGGGATATGGACACAAACAGGCGGCCCGCCCGTAATTTTTGCCGATGCAACTGATCCTAAAACACAAATTACCGGCTTAATTGGCGGCAACACCTACAAATTCACCTGGACCATAAAGGGGGCCGCCCCCTGCCCCGATAGCCAAAACGAAATAACTATTGTAAACAACCCGGACGTTACACCAAAATTCATAAACGATTATAACACCACAGTTTGCGGGCCGGTTACAGTTAACTTTACCAATCAGTCATCACCTAACTTTGCAAGCACCGTTTACTTGTGGGATTTTGGGGATGGAACCGGCAACACCAATGCCGTTAACCCACAGCACACTTTTCAGCCGGGCACCGACGGGCAGGACATCGTGTACACGGTATCATTAACCATCATTAACAACTGCGTGGCGCGCGAGCCTTTTAAGATGGATATTCTTGTGAGACCCTCGGCTCCAACCGCAGTGGTGCAACCCGAAAAGCTTTCCGCCTGCGGCTCTTTAGCTATTAGACTAAAAAACACATCGCCCGGCAATAATCAATACTACGATTTTTTTGTATTCGATGGCAACACACAGGTACTACCCACAATAAGGAAAACAGATAAATCGGACGCAACCTTCGCGCCGTTAGGGCCGCCACTTAACGATGCGTTTTATACCATTTATATGGTAGCAACCGATCTTTGCGGCAATACCAGCCAGAGTGTGCCTACGCCTATCAATATCTATCCTGCCACCTTTGTGCCATTATTTTTTGCTAAGGACAATAAAAGCGAAGGCTGTTATCCGTTTACCGCCACGTTTGTAAATATCTCATCGGGTGGAACTAAATTCTTTTACCGCATATACAACCCGGCCGGAGTAATGCTTGATGAGATACAGGGCAGTAAAACCGAACAACCGTACACTTTTACAGCCCCGGGTACATACTTTGTAAGCATTGTTGCACAAAACGACTGCGCCACCTTTGAATCTACCGAAAGGATAAAATTTGAGGCATATCCAAAACCCCTGCCCGATTTTACTTCCGATATCACCAGCGGTTGTAAAGCTATCAGGGTAAACTTTGCAAATACTACTGCTGCTAACGGCGCTACTCCCGCGCAATCCTTAAGCTACGAATGGGATTTTGGCGATGGCACGGCCCACTTTTTTGGCTATACACCAGTACCGCACCTGTATACCGCTAAAAATTCGCCATATACTGTTACCTTGAAGGTTACTAACCTTTCTACCAGCTGTACTGATGTAATTGTAAAAGCTAACTTTATTAAAGTTAACGCGGCGCCAAATGTAGATTTTGCTGCCAGCCCGGGTTTTATCACCAAGATCCCTAATTACCACTTTGCATTCGACGATAAAACATCGGGCAATCCCGTAAGTTGGGCCTGGGACTTTGGCGACAACAACACATCTACCCAGCAAAACCCCGGGCATACTTATACAGATACAGGCACTTATAAGGTTACTTTACGTGTAATTAACCGGGATGGCTGCGATAGCACCGTAGTGCACAAGGTACAAATTACCGGCGTACCGGGGCAACTATATATACCAAACGCGTTTATGCCAGCCGGTAGCACAGCCGAATTGCGCACCTTTGTAATGAAGGGCTCCGGCATAGAAAACTGGCGGATGCAGATATTTAATAACTGGGGGCAACTGGTTTGGGAGACCACTAAACTTAACAGTACTGGCGAACCTGTTGAAAGTTGGGACGGCACCTATAAAGGCGTGCCGGCGCAGCAAGGGGTATATATATGGCAGGCAACGGCCAAATTCATCAATGGTACCGAGTGGAAGGGGATGCAATACGGGCCAGCAACCTTACCAAAACGTACCGGCGTAATACATTTAATAAGATAGCGATGAAAAGACAGATCAAACTTTATGTTTTTGTGCTTATTGCTATACTTGGCGGTGTAAAAGCATCAGCGCAGGACCATATGTATTCGCAGTTCTTCAATTCGCCTAATTATTTAAACCCGGCTTTGAACGGCCAATTTGAAGGCGACCTGCGTATGAACTTAATTTACCGTAACCAGTACTCATCCGTTGCAGGTGGCGGGTTATCATATCTCACAGCATCTATAGATTACAATGTACCGCGTTTTGGCGGGGGCTTTGGGCTGATGTTTACCCGTGCCAGCGAAGGGACGGCTTATCTTACCAAAAACAATATCTCGGGCATATACTCCTACAGTGTTGGCTCGGATAGCTATGTGCTTTCTTTTGGTTTGCAGGCCGGCGTTACCAACAGGTCGGTAGATTATACTAAACTCATCTTCAGCGACCAGATAGATCCCCGTTTGGGATATATCCCGGGCTCCACATCCGGCGCGGATGCGGCTTTATTCAATAACAAATTCTATTTTGATTCGGGCGCGGGAATAAACCTCACCGCCGGTAATTTTAACTTAGGCGGTGCCATGCAGCATATAAACCGCCCAAATGAATCGTTCACCGGTGTGCCCGCCAAGTTACCTATGCGCGGCGTTTTTCATGCCAGTTACAGGTATAACATAACGCAGGACGATAATTTAGATGAAGATCAAAAATCGTATGTGATACCATCAGTGGTATTTTACAAGCAATCGCAGGCGCAATCGTTAAGCATAGGCTTTCAATACAAGCGGCGCAGCATAAACGCTGGACTTTGGTACCGTAGCGGCGGCTTAAGCAACGGGCCAAGTTCTGTAGTGGTGTCGTTTATATTTGATGTGTTTATTAACCATGAGGGCGGCGAAAAAATGCGTTTGGGTGTAAGCCATGATGTACCATCGGGCAGGGGTTTAAACTACAGCAATACCAGCGGCACCACAGAAGGCAGCATTGGCTACGAAACTACCCTTCCCTACAGTGGTAACGAGTACAGAAAATTTAATGGTAATCGCAGATGTTACGATTTTTATTAAGTTTGAAAATTAAAGCCGTTATAAGGGTGCTTTATTACATATATGGAAAAAAATTACTTAAAGGACAAACAAATAAAGAAACAATCGGCAGTTACAGCTGCGTGGCTGCTGGTGGGCTTCGGTATTGTGTTTGTGTTTATACTTGTTAAAATAGCAAATTCCAATTCCATGTCGGTTTTTAGCCGGCTGCCGGATAGCGATGCTGCTTACGCTATGGCTAAGCTCTACATCAGGCCAACGGTTAGGTCAACCAACGTTAGTTTTCACGATGACAGCTATAAATTCGCCAAAAAATCCGATTCGGTATACGTTATCAAATCTTCCTACTCCGCACGCGAAACCAGCGGCGAAAGCACCACCACGCAATTCACCATATCATTAAAATATATGGGGGGCAGTGCAAACAAAGAAGAAAGCTGGAAAATGCTGGACCTGAACCAGGAATAGCCCTTAACCCACCTAAATGGACACGACTCAAAAAGAGTTTATTATTGATGGCTCGGCGGTAATTGGCCGGGCGCAATATCAAACCGTTGTTAAAAGTGGCAACCACACCCTAATTGCAGACGAACCCGTAGATGATGGTGGCACCGATACAGGCATGTCGCCCTATAACCTGTTGATGGCCAGTTTGGCAAGCTGTACCGCTATTACCCTGCGCATGTATATCAACCGTAAAATGTGGGCAATAGATGAGATAAAGGTAGACCTGGAAATGTACCGAACCGAAACCGGGATATTTATTGAAAGCAGGCTAAAGTTTAAAGGCGAAGTTACCCCGGAGCAAAAGAAACGGCTAATAACCATTGCGGATGCCTGCCCTATTCATAAAATTTTGGTGGGAAATATTGTGATCAATACAAACCTGAGTGAGTGAGTAGTGAGGTTTGAGTGGTTTAACGTACTGGTCAATTCACAACTCACTACTTACAACTCCCTATTTCAGCCCCTTTACAAAAATATCTATCAGCAGCAGGCGTTTGTTATGGATCTCGTCGAGGTGTTCTTTTTTGGGGAAATTTACCTTTTTCTGCATCGCCCCTACTTTAATACCATGTAAGGCATCTAAAAACACATCAACAATTTCGGCGGGATTATCTATAGGCCGGATGGTTCCTTTTTGCGCTTCTGTTTGAATAGCCTGGCTAAGCAGCCTGGTTTCGGCATCGCGTATCTGGTTTACAATAGTCCAAATGGTATCGGGAAGGTTTTGTTCGTTTAGTCTTACAAAATCAAAGAAATTGTAATTGGTCACAATAAAGTCGTGATGAGTGTTCACCTGGAACAGGAATGCATCGCGCAGATTGGTAAAATGGCCTATCTTATCTTCAAGCAGCTGCAAATAATCATTAGCCAGCTTGCGCATAACGGCCATATACAACTCACTTTTATCGGGGAAATAGTAATACAGCAACGCCTTGGACATGGATAGGTCGCCAGCAATTTCGTTCATCGTGGTTTTAGAGTAACCATAATGCAAAAAGCGCTGATGCGATGCCTCCAGAATTTTTTCTCGTTTTATATCCTGCTGATCTATACCTGCACTCATTTCTGTCGTATCCGGGTGTTTTAAATGTACGTTTCCTGACTTATTTAACAAAAGTATCAAATAATCAAGGGTAACTGTACATCCGACATTAAAAGATGATATTCAAATGTTAAAATCAGCCGTGCGTACGAGGGCGATCCCGGCGCCTATAACAAGGGCATCTTCAATGGCGCCTATAAATGGGTCGGGGATTTTAGTACTTTTCCCAATTCCCCTGCGCAAAAAGAAGCAACCGAATGTAGAGGCAATGGATGCAATGCCGCCAATTACGCCACCTACTAAGGGAGAATTGCCTTCTGCCTTATAAACAACCGCGCCGCACAATATACCGGATAATGCCCTGCCCAGTAAGCCGGGAATGGCGGTACGGTTAGGTGTGTTCGGCAACTTATCGCCAATTAATTCACCGGCGGCAAGTACTTTAAAAACTTTAGATGCGGTTATGCTTTGCATAAACTCCAACGGCGATTTCGCCAAACGCTCCTCGGGATGACGGCTATAAAGATGCGTTAACACAGCCGGCGCGTAAAATGTGCGCATACCTGCTATTAAGCCTAATGCCGCGGCTTTGCCGGCGGGTGTTTTTAGGATGGCTGCCATAAGTATTTTGTTTTACCAGAATGCATTGCAATAATCATTCCCGAAATGCACAACCCTATCTATTGCGCTTACAGTTAATTTATCAAACAAATCAGGTCAATCGAACGCCAGCAAAAAGGGCCGCGCAGTTGATCTGCGCGGCCCTGGATATTTTAGATAAATCAGCTTAATTTGACGCGTCTGCTACTTCTAACTTGCGTTTTTCTTTAGCTTTTTTCTCATCCTGGTTACCGAAGAAGTAGTTCTTCATATTTACACGGATGATGTACATACATGGTACCAAGATCAATGTAATGGTGGTTGCAAATGCCAAACCAAAGATCATTGTCCAGGCTAATGGCCCCCAGAAGGCAACGTTATCGCCACCGAAGTGGATATGCGGTTCGAAATGAGTGAACAATCCCACGAAATCGATATTGAAACCAACGGCCAGCGGTATTAAACCTAAGATGGCGGCTGTTGCGGTTAACAATACCGGCGTCATACGTGTGTGCCCCGCCTCTACTACGGCATCGTGCAGGCTGGTGCCCTGCTCTATCAACATATCGGTAAACTCTACCAGCAAGATCCCGTTACGTACCACCACACCCGCAAGGGCAATGATACCCACACCGGTCATAACAATGGCCATCGTCATCCCGAAGATAGTGCAGCCCAGCAGTACGCCAATGATGCTAAAGAAGATCTCGCTGATGATGATAAGTGTTTTACCTATCGAGTTAAATTGTATCATCAGGATGATCAATATCAAACCGAACGAGGTTAATAAAGCGCTGCCTAAGAATTTCACTGCATCCAACTGGTCTTCCTGCCCACCACCCTGTCTAATGGTAATGGTGTCGTCGTGTTTAAAGTTAGCTATAGATTTCAGGATGTTGGCATTTACATCATTAGCATTATAAGGTTTTATTACGCTTGATGATAGAGTTAAAACACGCCTCGACTGCTTACGTTTAATATTACTGAAAGTATTGGTAAACCGCACATCTGTAAAGGATGAAATAGGCACCTGGCGTATTGCACCACCTGTTGCCATATCGCGATAGGTTATTTTTAAGTTGCGTATCTCATCTATATCGCGGCGCTGGCTTTGCATTGCCCTAACCTGTATTTTGTAATCATCTTCTTTGGTGTTCCTGAAGTTAGCTGCCGGGGCACCAAATATAGCCCACTGTAAATTATCTGTGATGGTTTTGGTACTAACACCTTCACGGTTCGCTCGTTCGCGGTCTATATCGAACACGATCTCGGGCTTGTCGCTCTCCACATCGGCAACCAAATTCTCTATGCCGGCAATATTTTGCTTGGCCAGGTAAGCTTTCAGCCTTGTTGCCGTGTGTACCAGTGTATCCAGGTTATCGCCTGCAATTTCCAGGCTGATGTCTTTTTGTACGGGTGGGCCACTGGCTTCCTGAGATACAGCTATTTTAACCCCTGGGAACCCCTGTACAGCGTTACGGATATTGGTTAAAATGGCTTTGGTATCCTTACCGTTCCGCTTTCCAAATTCTTCAAATGCAACTGTAACTTTACCTTTGTTCGGGTAATCGCCCTGGTCTTCATCCTGCGGATCGGTTACACTTTTGGTTACGTTTGATATAATGGAGGTAACAATATCTTTATCGGGTTCTACCACATTGGCAACACGTTGCTCAATTTTTTTTGTGATCGAATCTGTCGTGGCCTGGTCGGTACCTATGGGCATGGTTACATACACGTAGGCAAAGTTAGGGTCGCCCGCCGGGAAAAATTCCGGGGTTTTACCAAACATTGCAGTCGCTACAACAGCTACAATAAACAGCATAAATGTACCCATCAACATTGTAACCGGGCGTTTAACAGCACGCTCTAACACACGGGCATACCAATCCTGAAACCGTGGCCAGCCATTTTTCTGAAACTTATCTATCCAACGAAGGAACACGAAGTGGTTGAGTAGGTAAAGTATGATGATAACCACCATAAAGTTGCCAAAACCGAAATTGATAAGGTAAGCAACAACTGTAGCAATACCCAAATAGATCATGGCACGTTTGGTCGCTTTATCAAACTTAGGGTTATCGTGTTCGCCATCATGATGAGGCTTCATAAAATCAACCGCGAAAACGGGGTTCATGATATAGGCCACAACCAATGATGCCAGTAAAGTAATAATCAGCGTTATTGGCAGAAAGAACATAAACTCCCCGATGATGCTATTCCAAAACGCCAGCGGGACAAACGGCGCAAGGGTTGTCATGGTGCCAGAAAATACCGGCAAAAACACTTCGCCTGCAGCCATTTTAGCAGCCTCCTTAATAGGGATACGACCGTTGGCAAAAATACGGTGCGTGTTCTCAATTACCACAATAGCATCATCCACCACTATACCCAGGGCAAGCAGGAAGGAGAACAGTACGATCATGTTGAATGTAAACCCTATCCACGGCATTATCAGGAAAGCGACAAAGCAGGATAGCGGTACCGAGAGCGCTACAAATATAGCGTTGGTGGTACCCATAAAAAACATCAGGATAACCGTTACCAGTATAAAACCAATAATAATGGTGTTTATCAAATCGTTAAGCGTGGTACGTGTTTTATTACTTTGATCGCCGGTTACGGTGATGTTCAACCCTTTAGGGAAAGTTGTTTTTTGCTTTTCTTTTATCAGCGCGTTTATTTTGTCTGAGGATTCGATCAGGTTTTCGCCCGCCCTTTTGCTGATAGCCAGGGTGATAACGTTTTTGAAGACTTTGCCTGCCGGGGTTTTCAACCGCGCAAAGCTTTCCTGTTCTAAAAACGAGTCTTTTATCTCGGCAATATCTCTAAGGTAAACAGCCTGCCCTTTAGGGTTACGGATGGCCATCGCGGCTACCTCATCCGCATTTTTAAAATCCTTTTTTATATCTACCGTGCGCCTAAAGCCATCCATGGGTATATTACCTGCCGATGAAAGGACGTTTTCGTTACCAACAGCCTGGATAATATCAGCGAGGCTTACCTGTGCCGCCGCCATTTTGTTCATATCCACATTAATTTGTATCTCGGGCGTTAACGCACCTATCTCAACTACTTGTGATATTTGTTTGTAACCTTCTATTTCATCCTTTAGTATATCAGCATATTCCTTAAGCTTCTTAAGGTCATAATCGCCAGACACGTTAACGTAGAGGATAGGTAGGTCAGCAATGTTTACGTCTGATACGGTAGGCTCATGGTAATTTTGGTCGCTGGTTTGCGGTAAATCTCTTTTTGCTTTATCAACGGCGTCCTTTACCTCCACTTTAGCATCCTTAATTTCTACATTGGTATTAAACTCGGCTGTAATGATGGATACGTTTTGTACCGAATTGGATGTTACCTTTTTTAAGCCTTTAAGCGATTTTAACTGCTTTTCTATTTGTCGGGTAACCAAATTCTCCACGTTTTGCGGCGATTGCCCTATAAATTGCGTTGTTATAAATATCTTAGGCACATCAATATCCGGAAAATTCTCCTTCGGCAAATTGTTGTAGCTGATAAGTCCCATTACCGTGATCAAAAATATGAGCACATAAATGGCGGTTTTGTTATCAATGGCCCAACTTGAGGGGCCAAATTCTTTTTTCAGATCTTTCATAATATGTAATAGATCAGGTTAATTAATTAGCTATCTGCGTAACTTTCACTTTATCGCCATCTTCAATATCGGTAACGCCATCGGTAATTACCTGGTCGCCAACTTTGAGGCCCGATAATATTTCTGATTGCCCGCCGTAAGTAGCGCCAATTTTAACAGTGGTACGCTTTGCAATACCGTTTGCATTAAGGTAAACGTAATCGCCCGACTCTGACCTTTGAATGGATTTCACCGGGATAGTAATAGCCGCTGCATTGGTGTAATTGGCAATTTTTAAGAGAGCCGTCATGTTAGGGCGAAGCGATTTACGCTCGGGTAATTTTATTTCAACCGCAAAGCTGCGTGATGTTGCGTCGATAGCTTTAGATGCGAACGTAACCGTAGTAGTTAACGAGTCCTTTGCATCAGGCACCAATATGAGTACCCGGTTACCTGTGTTTACACTACCGGCGTACGACTCAGGCACATCGGCCTTTACCTTCAATATATCGGCATTTACAATACGGATTCCATTACCGGGCTGCCCTGGCTGTAGCGACTGGCCAAGTTTAAGGTCCATTTGATCAACAGTGCCGCTTATTGGCGATACAATACGGTAAAGGTTAGCCTGCGAACGCAACGCCGCGATAGATTTTAAACCTGCCTGGTAATTTGTTTGTGCCTGTAAAAACTGCACTTCGGTACCAATTTTTTGATCCCAAAGGTTTTTCTGGCGCTGATATATTGTTTTTTGCAGATCAACATTTGCCTCGGTTTGGGCAATTTGCTGATGTAATACACTGGCATCCAATTGGGCAAGTATCTGTCCCCTGCTTACATGCTGGCCTGGTTTTACATAAAGCGCGGTGATGGTACCGGGCGATTGCGGATAAGCGGTCACATTATCCTGCGCATCAATTTTACCCTGGATCTGTACATAGTTTACAAACGTGCCGGTTTTAACATCTATGGCCCCAACCTCAACGGCTTTTGTTGAATCAACGGTGCCTACTTCGCTTTGCAGTTTGGTTATTTTAGCGTTGATCTCCTGCTGTTGTTTTTGCAGGTCGGCCAGTTCTGCCTTTTTATCTTTTGGTTTGTTTGAGCATGCTGCTAAAAACAGTATGGCCGGTATGTATAATAGTTTTTTCATGTTATATGGAGTATATATGAGTTTGTTTAAGTTTTGTTATTGAATTCGTCCGTATGCTCTGTCCAGGTCTACTTTGCTTACCAGCGCATCGTACAAGCCCTTTATGTATTCATTATCTGCCTTTTCCAGTTCTGTTTGTGCCTGGGTAACTTCAATGCTGCTGCCCACCCCTTGCTGGTATTTAATTTTGGAAACACGCAATACTTCGCGCGCCAGCTCCTGGCTGCGTTTTTGGTTATTAAGCGTTTGCAAACCGTTAAAGTACGTAGTTTTAGCTCTTTCTGCCTGCAGGTTAAACCCGTTCTTTGCCTGCACAAGGCTGTTCTCTGCTTTCTGCACGGTTATTTGCGATTGTTTAACACGATTTACACGCTGAAACCCACTAAAAATTGGCACCTTTAAAGTAACCCCTATATAGCTTGATGGAAAGCTACTGCTATAAAGATCGCCAAAGCTGTTATTTTGGTACGAATAAGTATAAGCCGCGTTAGCGGTTAAAGTTGGTAAAAACTGTGCCCTGGTACGCTTAAGGTCGAACCTGTTCAATTGCAGATTGGTTTCCAATAAACCATATTCTGCCCTGTTTTTATAAGCCGCGGTATCGGTAACTATCTCGGCAACACCCTCATCCAGTTTAACATCCTGTAAGCCGTTCTTTACCGTTAAAGTATATTCTATAGGCATCCCTATCTGAAACTTTAAAACCTGGTAGCTGAGTGCCAGTAAACGAACCGTATTTTCGCGGGTGGTTACGAGGTTATTGTACTGAACCGTAATACGGTCAACATCTATCTTCTCTACAAAACCCTGCTTATTTTGAGCTACTGTTTGATCCATTTGCTGTTTAAGCTGGGCGATGTTAGCATCCAAAAGTTTTATTTGCTCCTGGCTTACCAATAACTGGTAGTAAGCCTTGGTAACCGCTACGTTCATCTCAATTTTACTGCGGTTGTATGCCCTGTTGTAAAGCTCTTTATAAGTTTTACGGCCTTGTAAGCCTACGATGTAACTCGGATCGAACAGTAACTGGCTGGCGGTAACGCCCAGGTTTGACGAGTATTTCACCCCAAACTTTACCGGAATAAATGTACCTGCAGGTGCGCCAAAAACTTCGCCGGGTAACAACGTAGTAGGTATTTTTAAATAATCCTGGATAGATGCGGTACCGTCTATTTGCGGGAAGCCCTGACCAATTGTTTCCTTTACCTTATAGTCGGCACTTTTAACATCCAGCGCGGCGTTTATAACCGAATCGCGGTGCTCGTAAGCGTAATTGACAGCATCCTGTAAGGTAAAGCTATAGATTTGGTTTGGTGCCGGTTGCGCCTGCCCAAAGCCCCTGAGGCTTGCTGCAGTGCAAAGCAATATAAGTAGTAATCTTTTCATTTTAGTATTCATATATATGATAGGTTTGTTATGTTCTGTTATTATTACGTTACAAAGAAATTCTTTTGATTGACAGCCCTATGTCAGCAGTGTTTTTTATTTAGTTAGCGTTTTGTTGTTTATAATTATCCAATAGCTCGTGCCCCTTTATGGTACAAATACCATAATTAAAATGCTCCAGCAACTGCACCTGCACCTTCCAGCTGTTAAAATTCGCTATCGGGAATATCTGGGTATTAAAACCCATTTCTACCTGGTTTACGCGCATCGTAGCCAGTATCTTCACATCAATATCATCACGGATGAAACCCTGGCTTATGCCTTTTAATAAAAGTTCCTCCAATTTACTGATGATCACCTCGGCCTTAAACCGTTGAAATTCCTGCCAGGCCTCGGGATGATATTTTTGCATATCGTGAAATACGATAGGGTTCACCCTCGACAGGATGTCCTCCGAGCATTTCATCATTTTGATCATCTCTTCTATCACGTTAGCAGAACTCTCCATTATAGCGTTCATCTCGCGCTCGTCTTCCTGCAACCTACTTTTTACCAGGGCAACAACCAGTTCGTTCTTGTCGCCAAAATACTGGTAAATAGTTTTTTTGGACATGCCCAAATGCCGGGCTATATCATCCATGGTTACGCTCTTGATGCCAGCCTGTAAAAACAGGTCGAGCGCGCCTTTTATTATTCTTTCTTCCTGACTCATTGACTTTCGGAGTCAAAACTATGGAAACATTTTTAGATTTCAAAGTTTCCATTTCAAATTACGTTAGCCTGACAATAGCCTGAATTCTCACCTAAATTTCAAATTGCTATCTTTGAAAAAAATTACAACATGGAATTAAATTCCCTTACCGCCATATCCCCTATCGACGGGCGTTACCGTAATGCCACAGCAGAATTAGCCGCTTATTTTTCAGAGTTCGCCCTAATAAAATACCGGGTACTTGTAGAAATTGAATATTTCCTGGCCCTGCACGCGCTGCCGGTAAAGCAGTTAGAACTTTTTGACGGCACACAAAGCGAAAAGTTACGCGACATCTACCGTAATTTTAGCGAAGCCGATGCCGCAGCTATAAAAGAGATAGAAAAAACCACCAATCACGATGTAAAGGCGGTTGAATACTTCATCAAGAAAAAGTTTGATGAACTGGGCTTACAGGAATTTAAGGAGTTTATCCATTTTGGGCTCACCTCGCAGGACATCAACAACACCGCTATTCCTTATTCATTTAAGGCAGCTATCCATGATGTGTACATCCCGGCCCTGCACAGCCTGATCGATATTTTAAGGCACTATGCTGCCGAATGGGCGCATATTCCTATGCTGGCACATACGCACGGCCAACCTGCATCGCCAACCCGTTTAGGCAAGGAGATAGAAGTTTTTGTAGAGCGTTTGATAAACCAGTTGCACTTGCTGCGCGATGTGCCTTACTCGGCCAAGTTTGGCGGGGCAACCGGCAATTTCAACGCGCATAAAGTGGCCTACCCTGCTACCGATTGGAAAGCCTTTGGTAATCATTTTGTAAACGACGTTTTGGGTTTATACCGTTCGCAATTCACCACGCAGATAGAGCATTACGATAATTTTGCTGCGCAGTGTGATGCCTTAAAACGCATCAACAATATCCTGATAGACCTTGACCGCGACGTATGGACCTACATCTCCATGAATTACTTTAAGCAAAAAATTAAAGCAGGCGAAGTAGGTTCCTCAGCGATGCCGCATAAAGTAAACCCGATAGATTTTGAGAACAGCGAAGGTAACCTGGGTATTGCTAACGCGATGTTTGAACATTTGGCAGCCAAGCTGCCTATCTCCCGCTTGCAGCGCGATCTGACAGATTCTACCGTACTTCGCAACATTGGTGTACCCGTAGCGCATACGCTCATCGCTTTTAAATCTACCATCAAAGGTTTAAACAAGTTATTGCTGAACGAAACCGCTATCAATGCGCACCTTGAGGCAAACTGGGCGGTGGTTGCAGAAGCTATACAAACCATCCTGCGCCGCGAAGGATATCCAAACCCATATGAAGCATTGAAAGAACTTACCCGTACCAATACGACAGTTAATGCCGATACTATAGCCGAGTTTGTGGATACTTTGGACGTGAGCGCAAGCGTTAAAGAAGAGTTAAAGGCGATAACACCGCAAAACTATACGGGGATATAGGCTAATAAGGCCGTCATTGCGAGGAACGAAGCAATCTCTGAACTATGCATAACCGATTTACTTATCGGGAGATTGCTTCGTGCCTCGCAATGACGCTGTGGAAAATGCCAACGTCATACCCCCGTCAAAACAATTGGCCGTTGATGCATAAATCAAAAAGCTGATTACATTTGTTATCTCATTAAAATAGTACATCCATGAATATCAACGTATATACCGAATCTACCCCGAACCCGGCAACCATGAAGTTTATTGTGAACAAGTTGCTGATAAACGGAAGCACGGATTATGCTACCAGGGAAAGCGCGGAGAAATCTCCTTTCGCTAAAGAATTATATAAATTTTCATTTGTTAACGGCGTATTTTTCGCCAGCAACTTTGTTACCGTTACCAAAACAGAAGGTAGTGAATGGCCCGATATCGAACCTATATTGAAAGAGTTTGTAAAAGGCGCTGTAGAATCTGAACTGAAAGTACAGGAAGTTGAACAAGCAACCGATGTTGAATTTGAAGGAACAGAAACCGAGATCAAAATTCAGCAGATTCTGAACGATTATGTTCGCCCGGCTGTTGAGCAGGATGGCGGCGCCATCAGCTACCGCTCGTTTGATGCAGGCGTGGTTACTGTTGAGCTTCGCGGCTCCTGCAGTGGTTGCCCATCATCAACCGTTACGCTTAAATCAGGTATAGAAAACTTGTTGAAACGCATGGTTCCCGAGGTTACCGAAGTAGTTTCTGAAGCGTTGTAACCGGGATTAAGCAGATTTTTACGATTTCACAGATGATTTTGTGATTTTCTAAATAAAACGATGCCGATTTGAAGATGATTCAAATCGGCATTTTTATTTCCTATTATCGGTGCAATCAAAAAAATCTGTGCAATCGGTGAAGACTAAATAAAATACTTCTGAATATAATCCAGCATCTCCTCTGTTATTTCCCCGTTAGTTGCCAATAACTCCCTTGTATTCAATACCTCATCACCGCCTTTAAAGTTTACAACATGGCCACCGGCTTGTTTAACAATGACGATGCCGCCGGCTACGTCCCAGGCGTTAAGGTTGTATTCGTAATAACCTTCGAAACGGCCACAGGCGGTGTAAGCCAGATCTACCGCGGCAGAGCCTAAGCGTCGCAGACCGTGGCAATTGCGCATGAGTTCGGTAAAGAGTTCGATATATGCTACTTGCTTGCTAAAATCATAGTACGGGAAACCTGTGGCGATAAGACTATCGGCAACGGTTGGCTTGTTGCTTACTTTTATTTCCTTGCCGTTAAGGTACGCGGGCGAATCGCTGTGAGCGTAAAAGCATTCGTCCTGGCAGATTTCATATACCACGCCTAAAACCAGTTCATCATTTTTTTGCAGACCGATGCTTACCGAATACACGGGCAGCCCGTGTATAAAATTAGTGGTACCATCCAATGGGTCGATGATCCAGTTGTAGGTATTACCAATTTTGGTGGTCGTTTTTTCTTCGGTGATAAAGCCAGCTTCGGGCAATATTTTTCCTAAACCGGCAACTATCTTTTGTTCGGCGGTTTTATCTACATAGGACACCATGTCGTTAAGTCCTTTGTATTCCACCTTATCGGCATCAAAAGTTATTCTTTCATTGCGGATGAACTGACCTGCAATTTTGGCAACCTCGGTTACCTCATTAATGATGGAATTAAGCTTCATTTGGTTGGTGTTGGCGTAATGATAAGCTGAACGAAAAAACTTTGTGCACAAAGCCGTTTAGCCATGAGCAACCGGCGACTTTTTATAACGGGCCATACCCACGTATATCAATGTAGAACCGCCTAAAACCATAATAAGGGAGATCAGCTCGGCTTGGGTAAAAGGGATGCCCGCAACATTGTATTTGGTATTTACGCGAATCAACTCGATAGTAAAACGCTCTACACCGGCAAGGATCATATAAATCCCAAAAAGTACACCCGGCGCCTTTACGCGTTTGCGGATACTCCAAATAAACGCGAACAACAGCATACAGATTACCGATTCGTAAAACGATGTGGGGTAAACCGGCAGCCTTAATTCATTACAAAACTTGCCAACGCAATCGGCGATACGGTTGCCCGGGTCTACTTCGTTCACGTTATGCGGAAATTTAAAACTCCACATCCAATCGGGAGCCCAGCTTAACCAGCCCGGTTTTGCAGCAAGGCTGGGTATTCCCCAGTCTCCATCGCCCGACATTTGGCAGCCTACCCTACCCAGCGCATAAGCGAGCATCATGCCTGCTGCACCAATATCCAGCATATCCAATGGTTTCACGTCGTGTTTATTGGCGATGTATAGCACCGCAGCGCCACCACATATTAGCCCACCATAAAAAGTTAAACCGCTAAAGCCGATGAGCATCCCTACCGGGTCTTTCATAAACTCGCCCCAATTTTCGAGCGCGTTAAATATTTTTGCACCGGCAAAGCCGAAAATAGCTGCCCAAAGCAGTATGCTGCCCATCATTTCGTAAGGGTGTACCGTTACCCGGCGTTTTTCGGGTTTTGGTAATTGTTGCTTTTTAGCTTCGTAATATGCCCAGTATGCAAAACCGGTAGCGAATACAATGCCACCTACCCAGCTGCCACGCAACGATAAAAGAAAATCCTGCGGACTATCGATCAAGGCGGAATAATTCATTGCCGCATCAACCACTTTAAAGCCGAATATAAAGCCAAAAACAGCATTACCCACTAATTCTCCGGTTGAAACGGGTTCGCCAACCATCACATCTTTTTGGAAAGATTTGATGTAGCCAGCTTTCTCTTTACGCTGAAATTCTTTTGTAAAGGCCCAATAAGCGGCCATAAAAGCCAGTGCTACAAAAAAGCCAAAAGTTTGTATGGGTAAAGGGATATTGATCCCAAAAAGATATTGTAAAAGCGAGGATATAGTTGGAAACATTGGGTGGTATTTGTGAGGGCGAATATAGGTTTAATGTACCAAAACTTCTGCGCTTTCTGTTATTTCCACATCACCATCCGGTGAAATTGCGGTTAAATGCACAGTCTTTATTTCGTTAACCAGCACAGGATCGTACTTGGCTTTTACCTTAACGTAATTGCGGGTAAAGCCGTGCATAAAGCCATCTTTTATATCGCCTTCAAACAAAACCTCATCGGCTTTGCCCAGTTGCGTTTGGTAAAATGCACGGCGTTTTTTGTCCGATAAGATATGCAGCATCTTGCTCCTGTCTGCACGGGCAGAGCCGGGAACAGTTCCCGGCATTTCGGCAGCAGGGGTATTTTCCCTTTCCGAATAAGTGAACACATGCAGGTAAGAAACATTTAAATCATTCAAGAAATTGTAGGTATCCACAAAATCCTCCCGTGTTTCGCCTGGAAAACCTACAATAACATCCACGCCAATGCAGCAATTGGGCATTACCTCTTTTATTTTTGCTACGCGGCTGGCGTACAGGTCGCTCCTGTAACGGCGGCGCATCAGGCCCAATATTTTATCTGAACCTGATTGCAAGGGAATATGGAAATGCGGCACAAACCTTTTGGATGTGCTTACAAATTCAATGATCTCATCGCTGAGCAGGTTTGGTTCGATAGATGAAATGCGGATGCGTTCGATGCCTTCTACTTCATCCAGCGCTTTTACCAGGTCGAAGAATTTATCTTCGCGGTTGCCGTTGCGGATGCCGAAATCGCCGAGGTTCACACCGGTCAGCACAATTTCTTTCACGCCCGATTCAGCTATCTGTACAGCTTGTGCCACCGCGTTCTCAATAGTATCGCTGCGGCTTGCGCCACGTGCCAATGGGATAGTACAAAATGTGCAGGAATAATCGCAGCCATCCTGAACTTTAAGGAAGGTACGGGTACGGTCGCCAAAAGAGAATGAGGGTACAAACTCGTTAGCTTCAGATACCGGCTGGTTATATACTAATGTTTTGGGATTCTTTGTCAGGTCGGTAAGGTACTCCACTATCCGAAACTTCTCTGCCGCGCCCAAAACCATATCAACGCCGGGTATTTCGGCAATTTCTTTTGGTTTCAGCTGCGCATAGCAACCTACGATGGTCACATAGGCGTTCGGAGAAATTTTAAGCGCTTCCTTTACTATCTTTTTGCATTTTTTATCCGCGTTCTCGGTTACCGAGCAGGTGTTTATTACAAAAACATCCGGCGTATCGCTAAACTCCACCGTATTGAAACCGGCCTGTGTAAACAGGCGACCGATCGAAGACGTTTCCGAGTAATTAAGCTTACAGCCAAGCGTATAAAATGCGACTTTTTTATTCATTTTGAAGCCGCAAAGATAAGGTTTTTAGAGATTAGTTGATTGGGAAGTGGTGAGTAGTTGTTAATTGGAATGTAAAAACTATCTCCCTCCGTTCTATTTCACCTTCTTGCTCATCTCTTTAAGTGCTGCCTGCAATACCGTATCAGTACCTGCTATTACGTCGCTTGGGTTGCGCGAAATCTCAACATCAGGTATCACGCCTATGCCAACAAAGTCGCGCCCGTCGGGGTAAGTATCGCGTTTGGTGCAGATGCGCCCATCGCTTAAGCCTGGTAAGCTTATGGGCAGCGGCTGCCCGGTGCTGCCGTAAGTCCGTTGCCCCATGGTAGT
Source organism: Mucilaginibacter sp. (assembly GCF_039925265.1). GTDB lineage: Bacteria > Bacteroidota > Bacteroidia > Sphingobacteriales > Sphingobacteriaceae > Mucilaginibacter. The sequence goes on along the minus strand of NZ_JBDSZG010000013.1, from coordinate 23,453 downwards.
AGCCCGGCCTTTTAAGCCATCTAAAATAATTAAAAAGTCTTCGGCGGCCGAGGCGGTGTTATTACCGGTGAGCACAATTAAAGGTGTGGTTATTTTCTGTTCTTTTACATCGTTATTAAACGTCATGGTATCGCCCTGGTACCAGTAATTACCTTTGTAAGAATCCAGAGCCTTTTTTTGCCAGGCGGTAAGCGCTTTTTTAGACGTATCTTTTGATTGATAATAACCCCATGCCTTAAACGACGAGAGGTTATCGCGGGTTTTCCAGGCAGAGCCAACCAGCAATTTTTTATCGGTAAAATACTTTAAGATCTCCGCGCCTACGCCGGTATCGCCTCCCCCGTTATCCCTGAGATCTAAAATCACACCTTTGCAGGCATACAGTTGCGGTACTATCTTTTTAAACGCGGTGTCGATTGCTTCATCGCCAAAGCTGTTCAGCTTAACGTAACCAATTCCATCAATAACCTTAAAATCGAGCATTTTCCAAGGAGTATTGCCATTGCGCCGCACCCATTTAGTACCATAGGTATGAAACTGATAGTCGTAAGGGATCACCTTGCCCTGAGGGGTTTTAAGCTTGAGGTGAAATAATTTGGTGGAATCCGTTCCATAAAACATCATGGCGGCGGCGCTGTTCCAAAGCACATGCTCGGTTGATGAGCTGATATACGGTATCAGTTCCTTCTCGGCATATTCTTTTGCGGGGACACCGTCAACGCTCAGCACTTCCGAGCCCAGCGGCACCTGGTCTTTATACTGAACCGGGATATCGGTTATGATGAATTTTTTGTTAAAATTTTCGATGTAGATCCACTTGTACCGCGATTTGTGGGTAAGCAATTTCTCGGGGAAACCCACGCCGGTGTGCCCGTCCTTAAGCAGCGCGCAAAAGCGTTGCATCAGCATGTAATATTCCCAGGTGTTTTTGGTGGCGATAACTTTTGGAATATAAGCGCGGTATGTACTGTCCCAATTTACCTTGGCATGGTCGAAATAAGCAAAGTTAGCGCTCACTTCCGACCAGAATTTACTCAGCCCGTACAACTTATCTTCGGTAGAGATATTGGCAACCGTATCTATCTGCGCGAAGGCCGTGCGGTAGTTTAGTGCCGATAATAATAAAAGGAGACAGTAGATCTTTTTCATAAGATGAGGTAGGTGTTTAAACTCAAATTTAATTATTTGAGCATACATCATCAAGAAAAAAGAAAATTATTGAAAGCCTCTTATCTCCTCTTCTATCCCGTGTGCTATTACCGCGTAGCCGGTTTCGTTGGGGTGCACACCATCGTTAGATAACAGGTAATCGGCGCCGTTGCTTTTCATAAAGGTGTTGATATTTATGAAGTGAGTACCGTTTTTTTCGGCAATAGCACTTAGCGCATTGTTAAACGCTGCCAGCCTGCCGGTAGCGCTGCCGCCGGGGCCGGTTTCTTTTAACAGCAGTTGTTCGTTGCAGTAATAAATGTTCACCAAAACAATATCTTTTGCTTGCCAGCCCAGTGCCAAAGCCTTACCCAGCACGTACTGATAATCTGCCGTGAACTGGGTGGTGGTTAAATCGGTGGTGTTAAATCCAACATCGTTTAAGCCATAGGCAAAAAAGAGGTATTTATCGGCAGCGCCTTTTACAGGGATCTCGCCAACACGGTTTACCATGCTTTGCGGCGCGCTGACACCGTTAATGTTTTTTTCGAGAGTGGTACCACCTACGCCAAAATTGTAGCCATCCCAGCCTATGAAAGCAGCCACAAGCCCAACCCAGTTACGCGGGTTCACAATTTGCCCATCGTAACCCTGTGTAATACTATCGCCAAAAAAATAAGCTTTACCGGGTATCCGCAAAGGTGTCTGCGTAGTGGCCAGTAAAGCCTTAGCAGCCTTAGCATTCGGTGATTCCTCGGGGTTGACGGTTGGGGCGTGATATTTACAGCTTGAGAATACGATGGTTAAAACAAGCGCGCAGATCTTTTTCATGCTTTATCAGTACACTAATTTCTTAAATAAAATGGAACGGTGCAAATAGGTTGATTAAATCCCCTCCCACCTGTAGCTTTCATCCTCCAGCCCAATAAGGTCTATCACGCGGTTTACTACCGTCATGGCCAGCTCTTCGATGGTTTTTGGTTTGCTGTAGTACGACGGTATGGCCGGGCAAATGATGCCACCCGCCTCGGTTACCGTTTGCATATTACGGATATGGATGAGATTGAGCGGCGTATCGCGCGCTACCAATATCAACTTACGGCGTTCCTTTAATATCACATCCGCGGCGCGGGTTATCAGGTCGTCGGACACCCCGGAGGCTATTCTGCCCAGCGTACCCATAGAGCAGGGTACAATAACCATGGTATCGAACTTTGCCGAGCCGGATGCAAAGGGCGCCATGAAATCGTTCTTGGCGTAAAATTTAAATGGATAGGTTTGATGATCGGTGTCGTCCAGTTCAAATTCCCAAACCTTTTTGGCGTTATCAGACATTACAACGGCAACTTCTGCCACCTGCGTTTGCAGAGATTGCAATTTGCCCAGTAAAAGTTTAGCATAGATCGCTCCGCTTGCGCCGGTTACGGCCACTACAATTTTTCTCTTCGTCATCCTGGCAACAAACTTAAGCAACAAATGTCAGGGCACAAAAAAAGGGTCGAAAACAAGTTCTCGACCCTACATCTACCTATGAAAAACATGCCCTTTGAACGGGCATTACAAATATAACAAGAGTTTTATAATTTGTATACAATTTCTTAAAATAAATTTAATCTTATAAGTTAATATTTTTATCGATAAGTGTTTGGATGATACCATCAACCATACCCACTGTTGGTACGTACATGCTTTTGATATTGGCGCACTTTAATACGGTCAAATATATCTCGCAGGCAGGTATAATTACGTCGGCCCTGTCCTGGTTCAACCCCAAAACATTGATACGTTCTTTCATCGAAAATGAATCGAGGTAGTTATACAGCGCTTTTAGTTTGACGTACGTCAACGGGGCACCATCCTTCTCGTTAGAAAGCTTGTACAATTTATTGATATTACCGCCCGTACCAATGCCGAAAATGTTTTTATGATGGCGCGTATGTTCGCGAATAAAATCCTTCATCTCGTTCCAGGTTTCTTCTTTATCCTGGTTGTCTAAAATACGGATGGTACCTAAATTGAACGACTGCGAAGCCTGCAACTCGCCCTGCGAAAACAGCGAAAGCTCGGTACTACCGCCACCTACGTCGATATACAGGTAGTTCTTATCCTTGTCAATATTGATCTCGGCATGGCTGGCGTAAATGATCTCCGCCTCGCTTTGGCCGTGTACAATTTGCAGGTCTATACCTGCTTCGGTTTTGATACGCTCGGCTACCTCTTGCCCGTTATCAGCCTCGCGCATGGCAGATGTGGCGCAGGCCATATACTCGGTCACCTTAAAAACATCCATCAGGTTTTTAAATGCCTGCATAGATTTTACCAGGTCGTCGGCCTTTTTATCAGAGATATGTTTGTTGAGAAACGCGTCGTCGCCAAGGCGTACGGGTACCCGTACCAGTGTATTTTTTTTAAAGGAAATCGAACCGTTATTTTCTATAATATTAGCTATCAGCAGCCTTACGGCGTTGGAGCCAACATCAATTGCAGCGTATCTCAATTTGTTATGTTTTTAGTTTTCAGGTATGTATAAATATCTATCTGCGCACGGGTAAGCGTATCGGCTTTTGTTTTGTGGTATTTATTGGTGGCATCGCCGCTTATTTCGCGGGCCTTGGTGTTATCGCGCAGTTGGATATCTATAATATCCCTCACCTCTTTACGCAACGCTTCATCGTATATAGGGAAACCAACTTCCACCCGGTTATCAATGTTACGCGTCATGAAATCAGCGGAGGTCAGGTACATCAGCTCCTGCCCGCCGTTGCCGTAAATATGCACGCGCGCGTGCTCTAAATACTTATCTACAATGCTGATCACCTCAATATTCTCGCTATAGCCTTTTACGCCTGGTATAAGGCAACACATCCCGCGGATGATCATTTTTATCTTCACCCCGGCATTACTTGCCTGGTATAGCTTGGTAATCATCTGCTCATCGGCCAGGCTGTTCATTTTAAATATCATATAGGCCTTTTTACCGGCTTTGGCCAGCCTCATCTCGTTATCAATGAGCTTGTAAATAGCCGGGCGCGAATCTATAGGTGATACAATCAGGCTTTTCAGATCTTTAGGCAGGGTGAGCTTGTTGAGCGCCTTAAAGATGCTCACCATATCGGCCGTTATTTTTTTATTTGCCGTAAGCAGGGTGTGGTCGGCGTAAATGGTAGCTGTTTTCTCATTAAAGTTACCGGTAGATAAACAACCATAATAAGCCAGGCTACCTTTTTCGGTACGCGATACGAGGCAAATTTTTGAGTGCACTTTGTAGCCGTCGATGCCATAAAGTACGTTTACCCCCTCTTCCTCCAGCCTGTTGCTCCAATAGATATTGTTCTGCTCATCAAAACGGGCGCGTAACTCTACCAAACAATTCACCTTTTTACCGTTTTTGGCGGCGTTAATGAGCGCGTATATAATTTTAGAGTTCTCGGCCAGGCGATAAACAGTTATGCTGATCTCCTTTACCTTCGGATCGATGGCCGCCTCACGTAAAAAATGGATCACATAATCGAACGATTGGTATGGCGTGCTGATGAGATAATCTTTCTTGGCGATCAGCTCTATTAAGCTCTTACCGAATGATAAACCGGGAGCCGGGAGGGCCGGGTTTTTTACATATTCCAGATCAGGCCGGCCCACATTGGGGAAGCTGATAAAATTCTTAAAATTCTGTACCCTGTTGCCGGGGATAAGGTTTTCGCCGGTCAGTTTCATTTTTTTGACGAGGTAATGCAGCATATCCTGCGGCATTTCGCTGTCAAAAACCAGGCGCATGGGCTTACCCTTGCTCCTCTTTTGGATGCTTTTCGCCAGCGAATCGATAAATTTCTCGCTTACCTCCTTGTCCAGATCAAGTTCCGCGTCACGTGTGAGCTGTATAGAGTATGCGTCGATGCTGTCATGGTCAAAAATGAAAAAGATATCCTCGAGGTTGTAGCGGATGATATCATCAAGCAGGATGATGAACTTGAGGTTATTGGTATCCGGCAGCACTAAAAACCGCGAAAGGTTATCCGGGAACTCAATCAGCGCCAGGCGCGATTTTTTCCCTTTGGTAAGCCGCACAAAAAAGTAAATGGCCCTATCGCGCAGTTGCGGTAACGGCAAGTCGTCATCCAGCATAATGGGCACCAGGGTTGAGAGCAACCGCTCCCTGAAAAAGCTTTTTACAAAAGCCCCCCTGGTAACGTTCAACTGCTTATCGTTCAGCAAAAAGATCTTCTCCTCGGCAAGTTCCTTTACCAGGATGTTCTCGTAAAGGTTATGGAATTTCTTTTCCTGCTTTATTACGATATTCTTGATCTGGCTCAGCAGCTTTTTTGGGTTGTAACCCAGTATTTCCTTTGCCTTTTCGTTGAGGTTGGCCAGTCGGCTGAGGGTGGCTACGCGTACCCGGTAAAACTCATCCAGATTACTGCTAAAGATGGCTAAAAACTTTACACGTTCTATAAGCGGTACGGTTGGGTCGGCAGCTTCCTGCAAAACCCTGTCGTTAAAATATAGCCAGCTTATTTCCCTGTTAACTAACGGAATGTTTTTAGTATCCATAAAGCACAAATCTGCCTTTTTATTTGTTAAGATAATATTAAATTATTGTAATGTATGTAAAGCATGTAAACCAAATATCTGTATTATAGTTTATAGCTTATGCAAATCTTACATTAGCTTTGCAACACAAAACCATAAATTATGCCTTCATTTGATATTGTAAGCAAGATAGACGGCCAAACGCTGGATAACGCTATCAACACCGCAAAAAAAGAGATTCTGAACCGTTACGATTTCAACGGCAGCAAAAGCACCATCGACCTCGACAAAAAAACCAACGAGATAACCATTGTTACTGAGAATGATATGCGCGTTAAAGCCATACAGGATGCCATCATCAGCCGTATGTCTAAACAAGGCTTAGATTCCAGCGCGCTCGATTTTGGGAAAGAACAATATGCATCCGGCAATATGATCCGCAAGGAGATAAAGATAAAGGAAGGCATTGATAAAGAGGTTGCCAAGAAAGTTGTAAAGAAGATAAAAGACAGCAAACTAAAGGTTGAAGCTGCTATTATGAACGACCAGGTACGTGTTACCGCCAAAAAAATAGACGACCTGCAAGCCGTGATCAGCCTTTGCCGCACCGAAGATTTCGGCCAGCCGATGCAGTATATTAATATGAGAGCTTAGTTTGGATTTCGAATGTTCAATTTCGAAATTGGAAATAAAAAAAGACCAGCCCTTGCGGACTGGCCTTTTAACTAAACCAAACTTATGAAAACACTCTTCAAAATGCCTCACCTAAATCCTCTCCAAAGGAGAGGACTTTAAAATTTTAGCTCCCTCTTCTTCGGAGAGGGCTGGTGAGGCTACTAACTCTTCAATTATTTTACAGCTATCTCTCTTGATTGAAATTTAGCTTCTTCTCTTTTTGCAACGGTTAATTTCAATACCCCATCGGTATAATCAGCTTCGATTTTTGCGTAGTCGGCGCTGTCTGGCAAGGTGAACGAGCGTACAAACGAGTTGTAGCTATATTCGCGTTTGCTGTATTTTTTTACTTCCTGGCCGTTTTCGGTTTTCTTTTCTGCCGAAATGCTCAATACATTTTTATCCAGGTTAATTTTAAAATCTTCTTTCTTTAAGCCGGGTATCGCTAATTCTATATGAAACTCGCTGTCGTTTTCTGCTATATTAACGGCAGGCACGCGGGCAACCAATTTGTCGCTCAAAAACGAATCGTTTACGATAGAATCGAATACATCGTTAAAGAATGGGGTAGCGTTAGCTTTTAGTCCGTTGTTAAATTTTACTAATGTCATTTTTATATCCTCCTGAGTTTTTGTTTTTGTTAACTTCGTTGATGATTTATCAACTGTTATACCAACAGTAAAAACCAAGCGTTTACAAGACAGAATGTCTGTAAAATAAAAACCTAACAGACAAAGTGTCTTATAAAGGAATAAAACCAAGTAAAGTACTGACAAATGATTAGCAAAGAACAGCTTGAAACAACTTACAGCTCTTTGCCTACAAACAAATTACTGGCAATAATGGATAGCCCGGCGAATTATACCGAGTTGGCTATTATGGTTGCAACCGCTGAACTTACTAAGCGTAATGTGGGCGATACTGAAAAAGCACTCTATGAGGAAGAGCAATTAGAGAAAGCAGAAATATTTGTTCAGAAAATACTTTATGATGAACTATCCTTTTTGCAAAAGAACCTGTTTTACTTTTTATGGTTCCCGATTTTGAACTTTGCGTTCAAAATGAATTTGAGGCAGGATGGCTATTTACTGAAGCTAAAACAAGCGAACTATTATTCACTCGCGGGATTTGTTTTTTTCATTCTTAGTGGATTTCTTTCCGCGCTTTTAAATATTTCTGACATTAGTGCGTTAAGCATTTGGGTATTTGGTTTTGTAGTTTCTTATTTCTTCGATCAACGCTTTAACAAGCAACGCATGATTGGGCTACTACAACAGGTTATAAATAATAATAAAGAGAAAGAAGAGACCACTAATAATGGCTGAAAAATTAACCGATTACAAGTATAAAACTGATATAGCCATCCGCTTTTCGGATATCGATAGCGTTGGTCACGTAAACAACGCGGTGTACCTCACCTATTTTGAAGTTGCTCGTTTTAACTACTGGCGCGATGTTGCCCATTGGAATTTAAAGGAAACATGGATTATAGTGGGCCGCTCGGAGATCAATTATCTCAAACCCGTTACTATTGAAGATAAACTGATCTGCTACGTACGCGTTATCCGCATAGGCAACAGCAGTTTTGATGTGATGCACGTACTAACCAAGCAAACCGAAAAAGGCGAAGAGATTTGCACCACCTGCAAAACGGTTTGTATCAGTTATGATTATACGGCAGGCAAGTCGATAGCTATCCCAAGGGATGGCCGGCAGAAGATGATAGATTATGATGAGCCGAGGCTGATTTTGAATACGAACTAAGCTGCGGATGTGCAGCTTTCAGATGTGCAGATGATTTATAAATTGATGAACAAATGTAAACTGCTGCTAACAATTTTGATTTTAAGTCTTTGCTCCTGCCACACAGAACTTATTGAGAATTTGCGGCTGGTTAACAACTTATATGTCGACAAAGACGGAGCCCTTTATGACGGTGTGGCAAAAGGCTATTATGACTCCGGCGAATTATCCGGCAAAACCGCTTTTAACCATGGGGTTCCCGAGGGCGACTGGACCTCGTATGGGCATAATGGAGAAATCGTCCAGACAGGAAACTCTAAAGTCTATTATCCAAAATTTAAAACCATCGGCCCTGCAAAAGATGTCGTAAGGGTAAATGTCAACATTTTTCATGAGGGCAATAACTTAATAACAGACATTTTTATTATCAATAATTCATTTACCAATGAATTGATAAAGCAAAAAGATCCAACGCTTTTCAACAAAATAATTGCATTTTTAAAATCCAACAATATCCCGATAGACACCAAACAAGTTTACAGAATCACTTTTGTAAAAGGAGAACTGGAAAAGGTTGATTAAAAAAACAAACCATCCAAATAATGCGCTTCATTTGCACATTTAAAATCTAAAATATCTTTCCGCAGTCACTCGGCTGGAGCGGAGCGACTGCGATGTGTTGAGCTTCATCTACACATCTGAAATTTGCACATCTGCATATCTAAAAAATCTTCCCCGGGTTCAATATCCCATTAGGGTCAAAAACAGACTTAATACCTTTCCAGATAGCGAAATGTACTGGCGTGTACTTCAGCGGCATAAATTCTTTTTGTACCACACCGATGCCATGCTCGCCGGAGATGGTGCCGCCGAGGCTAACGGTAAGTTCAAATATTTCGGTGATGCCGTCTTTTAATTTATTATTCCAGTCCTCATCACTCATGCCGGCTTTAATAATGTTCACGTGCAGGTTACCATCGCCGCAGTGGCCATAGCAAACCGAAGCAAAGCCATATTTACTGCCTATTTCTTTAATCCCGTTGATAAGTTTTGGCAAGGCTGCACGCGGCACTACGGTATCTTCCTCCTTATATATCGAGTTTGATTTTACCGAAACCGCCATAGTGCGGCGGATCCGCCAGATCTCTTCTTTTTGTGCCGAGGTATCGGCAAACAGCACATCGCGGCAATTATGAGCCTCTAAAACTTCGTTTATCTTCTCGCAATCGGCAAATATCACATCCTGGTTAGTGCCGTCGGCTTCTATCAACAGAAAAGCTTCTGCGCCATCATGTAGGTCGAAGGCCAGTCCATCATGCTCAATCACCCATTCTATCCCTTTTCGCTCCATAAATTCCAGCGCAGATGGCACCACCCCTGCCCTGAATATCGCCGAAACAGCGGCACAGGCGTCCTCGTTAGAATTAAAGGAAGCCAGCATCAAAGCATCCAAAGTGGGTTTGGGGATCAGTTTGGTCACTATTTTAGTAACAATACCTAAGGTACCTTCGCTGCCGATGAGTAATTGGGTAAGGTTGTAACCCGATGCATATTTGAGCGTATTGGCGCCTGTCCAGATCACCTCGCCGGTGGGCAGCACCACTTCCATATTCAACACATATTCGCGGATGGTGCCGTACTTCACCACCCTGGGGCCACCGCTGCAATTAGCCACGTTGCCACCAATAAAACAGCTGCCTTTACTGGCCGGATCTACCGGGTAAAGCAAACCTTTTTCCGCAGCGGTATTTATGAAAATCTCGGTAATAACGCCCGGCTCTACGGTTGCCTGCAGGTTCAACTCGTCAATATCAAGGATCTGGTTAAAACGCTCCATAGATATCATCAGCCCACCATGAATCGCCAGTGCGCCGCCTGCCAAACCTGTACCTGCCCCGCGCGGCGTAACCGGGATCAGGTTCTGGTTACAAAACCGCATTAAAGCGGCAACTTCGGCGGTATCCTTTGGTTTGGCCACTACTTCGGGATAGTACACCAGGTCCTCAGTCTCGTCGTGGCTGTAATCCGCGATGGCTGCCGGTGTGCTTAATACAGCATCCACGCCAACAATATTGGTTATGGCGGCAAGCAGTTCCGCGTTTATCTTATTAAAGGCCATTTTTCGCTTTATCTTTATTATAACTAATGCTCACTACCGAATTTTGAACCGGGCCACCCAAAGCCGGGTTCGCCTTTTTTATGGTGACGGATGCTATTTTCACATAGTCGTACTTACCTGTTATGCCATCAATAATACCCTGTGCCACGGTTTCTATGAGTTTGCGGGTATGCTGCATTTCGGTTTTGGCAATGAGGTATAGCTCCTCGTAATTCACCGTATTGGCAATTTTATCATCGTTAAAATCGTAGGCGTTCTCAAAAACCACCTCAATATCCACCACAAAACGGGTTCCTAAAAGCTGCTCCTGTGGGTAAAACCCGTGGTATGCAAAAAACTCCGCGCCCTGTAAAGCCACTTTTACCATAAGCCAAAAGTAATGGATTATTTGATAAAACGAGCCGCCAATAAGCGCGTAAAGCCTCACCCTGCCCTCTCCAAAGGAGAGGGTTCCATTGTTTTTTCAAGTCCTCGCCTTTGGAGAGGATTTAGGTGAGGCTTCCCAAAAATATTTTTCAGCCAAAAACTATGTTTAAACCATCTAAACCTACTTTTTGCAATAAAGTGCCTTCATCCTATTAAAAACAACGATTTTACGTTATTTAAACCCTCCCCAAAAACCTATATTTGGCCAACCAATACATACTACCATGGCCAAAACCGACCTGTACGAAGCACCGGATTACTACCAGATTGACGAGTTTTTATCAGAAGAACATAAACTCATTCGCCAAACCGTACGCGACTGGGTGAAGAAAGAAGTAAGCCCCATAATTGAGGATTACGCGCAGAAAGCCGAGTTCCCGAAACAGCTTTTGAAGGGGCTTGCGGAGATCGGTGCCTTTGGTCCTACCATCCCGATGGAATACGGCGGCATGGGTCTGGATTACATGGCCTACGGCATTATTATGCAGGAGATAGAACGCGGCGACTCGGGCATCAGGTCTACGGCCTCGGTACAGGGTTCATTGGTGATGTATCCGATAAACGCTTATGGCTCTGAAGAACAAAAACAAAAGTACCTACCCAAACTGGCTTCGGGCGAATTGATGGGCTGTTTCGGCTTGACTGAACCTGACCATGGCAGCAACCCCAGTGGCATGGTGACCAATATAAAAGATAAAGGCGACCATTATTTATTAAACGGCGCAAAAATGTGGATTTCCAACTCCCCTTTCGCGGATATTGCCATTGTATGGGCAAAGGACGAAGAAGGTAAGATCCGCGGACTGATAGTAGAGCGCGGTATGGAAGGCTTCAGCACCCCCGAAACACACAACAAATGGAGTTTAAGGGCTTCAGCCACCGGTGAACTGGTTTTTGATAATGTAAAAGTTCCAAAGGAAAACCTGCTACCGAATGTAACGGGGCTAAAAGGTCCGCTTGGCTGCCTTAACCAGGCGCGTTACGGTATTGCCTGGGGGGCGCTTGGCGCGGCTATGGATTGCTATGACACCGCTTTGCGTTATTCAAAAGAGCGCGTGCAATTTGGCCGGCCGATAGCAGGCTTTCAGCTGCAGCAGAAAAAATTAGCCGAAATGATAACCGAAATAACCAAAGGGCAACTATTGGTTTGGCGCCTGGCACTCTTAAAGAACGAGAACCGTGCTACCCCCGCCCAAATATCCATGGCTAAGCGTAACAGCGTGGAAATTGCCATTAATATTGCCCGTGAGGCCCGCCAGATGCTTGGTGGTATGGGCATTACCGGCGAGTACCCCATAATGCGCCACATGATGAATTTAGAATCGGTAATTACGTATGAGGGCACACATGATATTCATTTGCTGATAACCGGCATGGACGTTACCGGAGAAAACGCTTTTAGTTAATTATTTTAGGTTGATTGATAGCTAAAATATTGTGCCGAATATTATATTTGTTGGTGAGTGTTTAACTTACCCTAAAAACATTGATGCACGAAATAAAGTATTCTGCAAGGAAACTCCTAAACGGTAATTGGTGGCTTTTTTTATTAACGCTTACGATAGTATCGTGCGGAGAAAAAAAGGCTGTCGATGATGGGAATTATTCTGAAGAATATTTGACGGTACAAGCCAAAGCCGACAAAATTTGGGGCCTCAGAAACAGCGAAGCGGCTGTTCATTTTATGGATTCGGCCTTTAGACGCCTGCCCAACGCTACCAATAATGATCGTTTCCGCTTTTATGCATTCCATTATGTGCATTACCAAAAATTAAAACACAATTACGATACCGCCCTGCTTTATGCTGACAGTATGGTTGCCATCGCCAAAAACAGCGTAAACCCAAAGCAATATTCTATGAACTACGCCGAGGCTAACTTTGCCCGTGGCGACGCATATTTTGAACTGAAACAATACAACGATGCTTATCAAAGTTATTATCAGGGCTATCTCACCGGTAAAAACTACCTGAATTTAGCGGCCCTTGGCGATTACACCTACCGTATGGGTATGATCATGTACAAAAAAGGGCATTATAAATTGGCGGCTAACTATTTTAAAGATAGTTACAAGCAAAATAAAGTTGAAAATTATACCCTTAATAAAGATTTTGTAAGCTTTTACCGCAGGCAGGAATTATTAGATAATGTGGGCCTGAGCTACCGCCACAATGCCGATAACGACAGCGCCATTGTTTATTTCGACAAAGCGTTGGCGCTCATCAACAGCAGTGCACCAGCCTTCCCGGACAGGAAACTGCACCTTGAGATGGCACGCGGCGTGGTGTATGGTAACAAAGCGGAAGTTTATATTCAAAAAGGCGATACCGCTACGGCTATGAGTTTATTGCGGAAAAGTATTGCCATTAACCTGCAACCACGGTATGATAATGTAGACGCGGAGCTAACCGAAGTAAAGCTGGGCAATTTATACTTGAAAATGAATCAGCAGGATTCGCTTAAAATCCTGCTCGGCAACTTACGCAACCAGCTGGATACCATAAAAAACGCGGATGCGGAGGCAGATTACAACCGCCTATTGGGTAATTACTACATCAAGAAGAACGACCTGCGCAAGGGGATAGCCTACATACAGCGCTATAACTTGTTAAAAGATTCGATAACAGCGCGTGCCAGCCTGCTCATGGAAAGCGATGTGAACCAACAGCTGGCTAATTACGAAAAGCAGCACGAGATAGATACGCTGAGTAATGACAACAAGCTACAGGCCATCTACCTATATGTTATAGGCCTGGTAGCCATATTGGCTTCCGTTATCATTTTCCTGGTGTTTAGAAACTGGCGGCGCTCTAAAAAAGATGTGCTGACCGTAAACATCCTCAACCAGCAAATAAACGAGCAGAACCACGTGCTGGAAAACGCGCTGAACGAATTGAATACCAGCAGCCAGGAGAAAGACCGTATTTTACGTACCGTAGCACACGACCTGCGAAACCCTATCGGCGGCATAGCTTCGTTAACCGCGATGATGGCCGAAGACGATTACACCGACGATCAGAAAGAGCTGATCAACCTGGTAAAGGAAACATCGGTAAACTCGCTGGAACTTATTAACGAGATCTTGGAGGCTACCAACATCGCTTCGGTAAAATTAAATTTAGAGCCGGTTGAAATAAACTCGCTGGTAAGCAACAGCGTGGAACTGTTACGGTTTAAAGCGGCAGAAAAGGGCCAAAAAATCATATTAGAAACGCTGAGCAAACAACAGGAACTGGTGATAAGCCGGGAGAAGATTTGGCGGGTAATTAGCAACCTTATCAGCAACGCTATAAAATTCAGCCCAACCGGCGAGTCAATCAACGTAAAGGTTGCTACAACTGAGGAAGAGGTGATAGTATCTGTAAAAGACAACGGAATAGGCATTCCGGATAAACTTAAAGACCAGGTGTTTAATATGTTCACCAGCGCGCAACGACCGGGCACCGACGGTGAAAAATCTTTCGGATTAGGTTTATCAATTTGCCGCCAGATAGTGGAGAAACACAACGGCAAAATTTGGTTTGAGAACAACGAAACTAACGGCTCTACGTTTTTTGTAAGCTTTCCTGCCCCCGATCTGAGCATTAAAAATGAGCTACCCGAGCAGGTTAGCGTACCATTGACCTGATGCTTTTACAATGCGTTTCTGCGTGTCGAAATCAACATGTATCAGTCCAAATCTTGGGTGATAGCCTTCCGCCCATTCAAAATTATCGGTTAAGGTCCATACAAAATAGCCAAATACCTTGCAGCCCTCCTGTTTTGCTTTTAAAACCTGTTGGATATGGTTTTGCAGGTAGGTTACGCGTTTGGGGTCGTCAACCGTGTCACCTGTAACCACGTCCGGGAAGGCCGCGCCATTTTCGGTAACGATGATCTTTTTTATCTGCGGATAGCTATCATACTTTTTCAGCATGTGGTAAATGGCAGGCGGGTGCACCTCCCATTTCATATCGGTGAGCTCTACGTCGCGTTTTTCGGCTTTAACCAATATCGCGCCAATGTAGGGCGTAAAAAAGGAGTATTTAACAATTTCGCGGGTATAATTCTGCAGCCCTATAAAATCGAAATCGAAACGCATATTATCCTCATCGCCCGGCTTAAAATACTTCTGAATTCCCTTTATTGCAGCAACTTCTATTGGGTAGCCCAAACCCAATATTGGCTCCAGGAATAATCTGTTTATCAACGCGTCGGCACGTTTGGCAGCCGCGATATCTTTGGGTCTGTCCGAATAAGGTTCTATATGCGAGCAGGAGAACGTAGTACCCAAATGCACATCCGGGAGCGTCTTACGCATTAGCTTCGCGCCTGCTACCAGGCTTAATACCACATGGTGCACGGCGGGCAGGAAATTCCGCAGGCCCATTCTCCCGGGGGCGTGGATCCCCAAAAAGTAGCCGGCACCTGTAAAAACAGCGGGCTCGTTCATCACCATCCAGTTTTTCACGCGGTCGCCAAAAGCATCGGCACAAATTTGTACATAGTTGGTAAACCAGCCAATGATATCGCGGTTTGTCCAGCCGCCTTTGTCTTCTAAAGCCTGCGGCAGGTCCCAATGATAAATGGTGAGCCAGGGTTCAACACCCTGCGAAATACAATAATCTATTACTTTATTATAGTGATCTATCCCCGCCTGGTTTACTTCGCCCTCACCTTTTGGTAAAATGCGCGGCCAGGCGATGGAAAAACGAAAATTTGGGATGTTCAGCTTTTTTACGAGGTCGATATCCTCGCGGTAGTTATTATAAAAATCGCAGGCGGTGGTGGGTTTATCACCGTTAAGTATCTTACCTTTTTTGGAGGTAAAAGTGTCCCAGATAGACGTTCCTTTTCCGTCGGCACCGCAAGAGCCCTCTATTTGGAGGGCGGCGGTAGATACCCCCCAGGCAAAATCATTGCCAAAAAGTTTTTTATCGAGTTCTTGTCCTGCTTGTTCAGATGCCATTAATTTGAGCTAATGCGAGGCCCAAAATGTACATTATAATTGTATAAACGAAACGCTTTCGTAAAAATTAGTGCTTGAAAGATGAGCGCATGCTTTTTAAAAACAGGTATTCGCGTATATCGTTAATGATGGCGGTTAGTCTGCTGAAGATTTTCATTGTCGCGGTGTTTTATTGTTTATGCTAATGTATGGGGAGTATGTGTGCTTAAGGTGTTGTTTATGTTATGATTAGGTTAAGAGGCAAATACTCCAAAACATCCAATATCGAATGGGTATTATGGAATGAGGAATTAAAAACCTACATCCCGCGTTCAAAATACATTACGTGTTATTATCCTTTACTTTCTTTATTTCTCTGTAATATTTACCCTCCCCTGTTAAAATTTCCACTAACCGTTATGTATTTTTGCCCAGATGAAAAACTATTTTATCCGCCTGTTTAATTACGATGCCCATGCAAACCGGCAGATGAACGGGCTGATAACGCAGTTTGGCGATCTGGAAAAATCCCGCGGATGGATGGCGCATTTGTTAGCCGCACAACAAATTTGGCTTCTGCGCTGTAAAAACCTGCCCGCACCCGGCGGCCCGCTCTGGCCAGATAACAGCACCGAAGAAATGGCTGGCTTTATTACAGCCAACCATGCTGATTGGCTCAGCTACCTGGAAACCTTGCAGCCCGACGACTTCGACCGTATTATCACTTATAAAACCTTAAAAGGCGATAATTTTGAAAACACGCTGAGCGATATACTGGCTCATGTGATTAACCATGGTACGCATCACCGCGCGCAAATTGGGCAACACCTAAAGCAAGCCGGGGCCACCCTGCCTGCTACCGATTATATACTATACGTACGAGATTTAGAAAAAACCACATCATGAAAAAATTATTTGCCGCAGCAATTTTAACCATGCTATTTTTTAGCTGCGCCGATCCTCAAAAACAAGAAAAGGAACTGCTTGACCAGGTGATAGCCAAACATGATAGCGTAATGGCAAAAAACGAGCAGGTGGAGAGGGCGAAGATTCAATTGGATACCCTGCTTAAAACGGAGGTCCTGGCTAATAACGACAGCACTGCAACCAAATTGATAAAAGGACAGGAGGAAACCATGGAAAAAATGGAGGATTGGATGCATAAGTTTGATGCCGAGAACAAAGGCAAATCTCATGATGAAATTATGGCCTACCTGACCGACCAGAAAAAACAGATAGAAGCTATCGACAAAGATTTTGACGCGGTAATCACCGCCACCAACAACTATAAAAAATCGCTGATAAAAAAATGAGGAAACTGGCTACGCTGATTGGCGTGATATTACTTTATGCGGCTTGTAAAAGTGACGACAAGCAGGCAACCCTGCCTATTTACGGCAACCGGGACACCAAAACTATCACCAAAGATGGCAAACAAGTGGTAGATACAATCTATCAAACAATCCCGGCATTTAAGTTTGTGAACCAGTATGGTGATAGCGTTACCCAAAACAGCCTGAAGGGTGATATTTATGTAGCCGATTTCTTTTTCACCACCTGCCCTTCTATCTGCCCAATTATGCACCGCAATATGCTGAAGGTATATAACGAGTTTAAAAACGTTAGCGACTTTAAGATCATATCACACAGTATCGACCCTAAGCACGATAGTGTGCCCGTACTAAAAAAATATGCCGATGGCCTGGGTATCAGCGGCAATAGCTGGTGGCTGCTACAAGGCAAAAAAGACGATACATACAACCTCGCCAGCAGTTACCTGGTGCGCCGCCCCGAAGAAAGCGCTAAGGAGTTGTTTATACACGATGGTTATTTTGTGCTGATAGACAAGCAACAACATATCCGCGGCAGCTACGATGGTACCGACGAAAAAGATGTTGCCCGGATGATAGGCGATATTAAGATCCTCCGTGCCGAAACCAACACCCAAATTGCCCAATGAAGTTTAAAATAATTGCCGGTCTCGTTTTAGTGCTTTCGGTAATTATTGCCTCTTGCGGCAGCCAGGAGGATATGGAATTTAAGCGCTACTATTTAGGCGGCGAACAGCTTTACAAACAAAGATGCCAAAACTGCCACGGCACTAACGGCGAAGGATTATCAAACCTTATCCCGCCGCTAACCGATAGCACATTCCTCAAAACAAACAAAAAACAACTGGCCTGCATTGTAAATAACGGGCTTAAAGGCGCTATACAAGTGATACACGGTAAAAGCTTTGTGGGCGATATGCCCGCCAACGATATGTCGCCGGTGGATATTGCCCGCGTTCTCACCTACGTTACCAATTCATTCGGTAATAAAATGGGCACGGTTACATCCGAAGATGTGGCGAAGGACTTAAAGGATTGTAAGTAAGGGGGAATAAACACGGCGGAGTGCTTAACTCTACTAAACTATCCGCCAAATACTTAGCTCAAACCACAATCCATATTCAAACACAAACTGCTACCCATTGTTGAATAATAAAACATACATATTATGCAACAACAATTTGACGCGATGCTTACCGGTTCGGACAGTGAAGTGAACGGTATTGCAACCCGCCTGGATAGTGGCGCTTATGAATTTAATTCGCTGGATGGCAGCCTGCAACTCATCATCGCCCGTAATGCCGATGGTAAATGGGAGCGCCTTGCGGGTACCGAGCCATACTTTGGCGGATGGATAGACGAATTTGCGGAGCAAATTCCTGCCGCTATAGATATTTAATATGGAAAAAAGAGAATTAGGAAGATCGGGGTTAATTGTACACCCTTTTGTTTTCGGTGGTAACGTTTTCGGTTGGACGGCGGACGAGAAAACCTCCTTTGGCCTGCTGGACGCCTTTGTAGATAGCGGCTTTAATTTTGTAGATACTGCTGATGTTTACTCCAAATGGGCACCCGGCCATACCGGCGGCGAATCGGAAACCATTATAGGCAACTGGCTGAAACAGGGCGGCAAGCGCGATCAGATAATCCTCGCAACAAAAGTGGGTAAACCAATGGGGGAAGGTAAAACCGGGTTATCCAAAGCGTACATCACCAAAGCGGTAGAAGATTCCCTTAAGAGACTTCAAACCGACTATATCGACCTCTACCAATCGCACGAAGACGACGCCAATACGCCATTGGAGGAAACCCTTGCAACCTTTACAGACTTGATCAAACAGGGAAAAGTAAGGGCGATAGGTGCCTCTAACTATGGCGCTGTCCGCCTGCGCGAAGCCTTACAGGTGAGTAAGGAAAACGGCTTCGCCCGTTACGAAAGCCTGCAGCCAGAGTATAATTTATACGCCAGGGAAGATTACGAACACCAGTACGAATCGCTTTGCAGAGAAAACAACCTCGGTGTTATCACCTACTTTTCGCTGGCCAGCGGCTTCCTCACCGGCAAATACCGCTCAGAGGCCGATCTGAATAAAAGTCAGCGTGGCGGCGGCATTAAAAAGTATTTGAACGGGCGGGGCTATAAGATTTTGGCTGCTCTGGACAAAGTTGCCGGCGAATACAACGCCAACCCTGCTGCTGTGGCAATTGCATGGGTTATGGCAAGGCCGGGCATTACCGGGCCAATTGCCAGCGCAACCAGCATACTGCAGTTAAAGGAAATTGCGAAAGCCGCCGAACTTACCCTCAGCCCCGATGCGATTGAACTGCTCACCACTGCCAGCAGCTACTAAAAAATAAAACAAAAAAAGAAGCCTCCCGGATATCGGGAGGCTTCTGCATTTATATATATTGGGGATGTAATTGCTTAGAATCTGGCCGGGCGCATAAAGCCGCTTTGCCTTACCATGTGGCCACCGTTGTTTTGGGCTACCTGCCCGCTACCACCGTTACCCCTGTCTTGTCCGCCGCCACCGTTACCTCTGTCGCGTCCACCGCCATTTTGGTTACCACCGCCGTTTCCGTGTTGGCCACCGTTGTTGGTAGGTTGCGAAGGCTGTTGCTGCTGGCCACCACCGTTTTGTCCACCCCAGCCGCTGTGTTGGCCGCCCTGGTTTCCACCACCGTTAGATGGCTGCTGTGGTTGTTGCCCGCCACCATTTTGACCACCCCAGCCACCACGGCCACCTCCCTGGTTTCCACCACTGTTAGATGGTTGCTGTGGCTGTTGCCCGCCACCATTTTGACCACCCCAGCCCCCACGGCCACCGCCCTGGTTTCTACCGCCATTAGATGGTTGCTGTGGTTGTTGCCCGCCACCATTTTGACCACCCCATCCGCCACGGCCACCGCCTTGGTTTCTGTTTGGCTGGCTATAGCCACCACGGCCACGGTCATCTCTATCACGTTGGCCGTAGCTTCCTTGGTTATTGTTCCGGCCCCATTGGCCGTTGTTGCTATTGCCTCGGTTGGCATAAGTATTATCTCTTCTGTTCCAGTCGCCACGGTTAGCATTACCTCCCCAACGGCCACGGTAAACATCGTGGTTCATATACGGCCTGCGGCCACGTACTTCAAACCTGCGGGCATTGCGCCAGTCGTAGTTGCGGTAAGCGCCCGGTAAATATTGTGCCCTTATCCAGCGGCCACCATCGTTATAAAAGTAGCATTGTAAAGGTATGCTGTAGTAGGCTTCTACCTCGGGTAAGTAATAGTAATCGTCGCTGTCGTCGAAGTCGTCGTTATAAATAACTTCGGGCTGTGGCGCAGGCACATATACATGCCTTACGGGGACGTTAAAGCCAATATGTACCGATATTTGTGCCTGGGCTTTGTTAGCAAACAACCCGGCTAAAACCATTGCGGACAATAAATATATCTTTTTCATTTCGTTTCAAATTTTATACATCTATGACGACTTCTGTAAACGAAAGTTTAATGCGCGATAGCAATAATATCACAGCACAATATTAAAACAGAATATAATTCTTTTAAATAATAAAAAATAAGAACTATATTTTTATTAATCAA
Source organism: Mucilaginibacter sp. (assembly GCF_039925265.1). GTDB lineage: Bacteria > Bacteroidota > Bacteroidia > Sphingobacteriales > Sphingobacteriaceae > Mucilaginibacter. The sequence goes on along the minus strand of NZ_JBDSZG010000013.1, from coordinate 2,968 downwards.
AGTTAATAACGGTTTAGCAAATAAAGATTTCTTTCTACGCGATAAAAAATATTCTGCCCAATTCGGTAAAAGTATGGTGATTATTCCCTGCTGAAGCCAAACAGATTTCCGTATGTAGGGTATTATCAGTTAATTTGAGCATCAACACATTCACCATGAAGAATATAAGACAACTACACATTTTGCCTATGCTCGCCATGGCTTGCCTTGGCTTTTTATTTACGGCTTGCAACAGCGATAAAACCAAAACGGCCCAAACCGATAGCACCGCTACCGATTCTTCGGGTGCAGGCTTAACTCTTCCCGCGGGCTTCAGCGCGGCGGTTATCGCTAAAGATCTGGGCAGCGTTAGGCACATTTCCATTACGCCGCAGGGAGGCATCTATGTAAAACATAAAAGCGCTGGTGGCAACGCGGGCATTTTGTATTTAACCGAAGCTAATGGCACCGCTACGGTAAAAACATCTTTCGGCACTTTTGATGGTACGGGGATCTATGTAAAGAACGGCTACCTGTACGCTTCCTCGGATGAGGAGGTTTTCCGTTTTAAACTGAATGCCAATAACGAGGTAGAAAGCCCGGATAAGCCTGAGAAAATTGTAACGGGCTTAATATCACGTAACGAGCATGAAGCAAAGGCAATCTTACTGGATGATGCCGGCAATTTATACGTAAACATTGGCGCTTACTCAAACTCCTGCCAGGTAAAAGACCGCGAAAAGGGTTCGATGGGCCAGCCCGGTTGCCCTATTTTAGATTCGGCGGGCGGTATATGGCAATTTAAGGCCGATAAGCTAAACCAAACTTATAAAGATGGCATTCGCTATGCTACCGGCCTGCGCAACGTTGTGGGTATGGACTGGAATAAAATCAGCAACCTACTATTTGTAATGCAGCACGGCCGCGACCAATTGCACGACATTTTCCCCGATATGTATACCGAAAAACAGTCAGCCATATTACCTGCAGAGTGTATGTTTGCTATCAACAAAGGAGACAACGCCGGATGGCCGTACGTATATTACGACCAGGAACAAAAGAAAAAAATTGTAATGCCAGAGTATGGTGGAGATGGCAAGAAAGAAGGCGACAGCAAATACCTGGAACCGGCTGCAGCATTCCCGGGCCACCTTGCCCCTAACGGCTTGTTATTTTATACCGGCAGCCAGTTTCCCGAGAAATATAAGAACGGTGCATTCATCGCTTTCCACGGTTCATGGAACCGCGCACCGGAGCCACAGGCAGGTTATTTTGTAGTTTTCCAACCCTTGAAAAACGGCAAAGCAGATGGTCCAATGGAAGTATTTGCTGATGGTTTTTCAGGTTCGGCAGAAAACACCGCCAAAGGCAGCGCTACACATCGCCCCTGCGGCCTCGCCCAGGGCCCCGATGGCTCGCTATATGTAACGGATGATGTAAAAGGAAATATTTATAAGATAAGCTATAAAAAATAAGGGAAGTAACGGTTGCAATAACAGTAGCTATGCCATATAAGCAAGAGGGGCTGACTTAAATAAGTCCGCCCCTCTCCTTTTATCCGCTCAGCGTATATTGATATGCGAAGCTTTGTTGCATCTTCTCCTTAACACGGTCGACCGCTTCTTCGCTGTTATCGCGCTGTTCTTTTGTAGTTGCTTCCATATAAGCGCTACGGTAAGCTTCCAATGCTTTGGCGTACTGGCGGCTTTTTTCGGCGTAGAGCCCCAATAATTCGTGAATCTCCGAAATGTGTACACCGGGTGTTGTTAATGCCTTTGCAGAAACCACCTCCACCTGCATGGCCATGTTAAGAAATACCACCAGGCTTAGGTATTCAAAATAATTATCAGGGAATAAGGGCTCCAGTTCCATACAGGTTTTAAAATGGTAACCTGCGCTTTGGTAGTCCTTTAGGTCGCGATAGTATATTTTACCTATTTGGTAATGTGCACGTGCATAAAATGGGTCGTCGGCAATAATGGCGCTAAGCATCTTAAGCCCCTTCGGCGTGTTGAAGTATAGCTTATCAACCGCATGTAAATACTTCTCTTCGATAGTATAATATGTGTTCATAAAAATGAAATATGTATTCCGAGGGCATAGGCCTTCAGGTGTTGTGTTCGATAAAAATTAATTATTGTTTCGGTAGTAGGTCCGAATAACTATGAAGAGAAATGTATCCTTGATGCAAAGCTCTCCTGCTGCGTGCCCAGGGGCCGCATATAGGTGGTGGAGTAAACTTTATTTAATAGCATCTTTTATTATTTGTGGCGAAAGTACAGAAGATGAAGGATATAAGCAAATCCAATTTTACACGATTAAAGGATTTGAAGATTAACACGATAAATATCAAATATAAGAGGGCGAAGGATACACGGTTTCAAATGACGGATGCAACCAATCCGTCATACCGTTTATTTCGGCGCCCATACGCAAAGTAGCGAGCTATGCTAATCACCATGCATTGTGGTTACCTGCCTCGTGGGGTCTCGAAACAAGTTCGGGATGACGCGGGAAAGGTATGCATTACGCCGCCATCCGGTTTACTTTCACAACCTCTATCATGTAGTTGTTCATCAGTTCGTATTCGGATATGATCACGCTGAAATCTTCAAAACGGAGGCCATCTTCAAAAGCGAACAGGGTATAACCGCGTTTGTTGCCGTCATACTCACCCAACTCGTATACTTCATCGTAATTTTTGCTTTTTATTTTTGCGCCGCTTACCAGCTGGTAAGAATCGGATATGTTTTGGAATGTAATGTTCTTCATAGCACCAATGGCTATGCAATTACTTTGCCAAATTTTTCCAGGACACTCCTTCCCCTGTTACACCGACGAAAATCGGTAGCCGCGACCGGCTTGTGACCCGTCCTGAAATAACTATACACTAAAAAAAGGTGTATGAAAATAGAGGATGAAGATTTAATAAGATCGGGTCGGCTCTTCGCAGGGGTTCATTTCCCGAAGGGTTTACGGGAAGAGCTGA